>JAJEGS010000052.1 GCA_022819745.1 Candidatus Latescibacterota bacterium
GCTGAGCACATGGTCCCAGACGAACACCCCGTCAAGCCCAGCCTCATCGGCAGCCTCAGCGATATCCCCAAACGCCACCAGGTCCGCCAACGCCCCAAACAACGGCATCGTCAACCCATGTCGCACCACCCCCGACCCTAGTTTGAAGATGGGCGAAGAAATTGCCGATATGGCTAGCGCCACACTGGGCTAGAGTGTCCTCAGTATTCCCCGCCTGGCCTGCTCCGCAGGGCATGGCGGGGCTATTTTTTCCACCAGATCGGCTTTCGCAGACCAGCTTTAGAACGCCTGCGAACCACACCCTCAGGCACCAAGTGGACCCTTGCCTTACCCGCTCCGCCACCCCTCGCATGGATACTTCGGGGATGCCAAGACTCAGATACACAAGCGCCACTAGATAGACGTTCTGATCCGTTTCGCCATGGTTGACGAGTATCCGCGCCTTGGCGCGATGTGACCCCCGGCTCAGAGATTCCGCGGTGGGCAGCCGAATAAGGATCGCTCGGCGGTGTGCCGCTACCGTCACCTGTGTGAGTCGGAGGCAGCACGCGAGTTGAGGGTTGAAGCCGTGGCTGTTTCAGATTGTTTCACTCTAAGTCTTGTAGCCCATGACGACGCTTGGTGGTTCCACGCACAGATCAATGCCGGAGACCGAAACCAAGTGGCTCAGTTGGTCGCTGTGGACATAGTGCGTCGGCTGCTTGATCCTTGCCCTGAAGCCCTTGACAGTTGGGAAGCTAGACGAGAGGGCGGGTCAGCCCACGACGCGCCGACGAGGGAGGTAATCGAGTCGTATCTGCTTGCAGATTTTGCCGATGCTGGCAATGCGACGCGGCTGCAAGGCGCTGTTGTGGAGCACCTCTGGGCTTGTCTGGCCTGTGACCTTGATGGAGGTTGGGGAAGGCCCTTGCACGTGGAGCACGAGCACTTCTCTGTCATCGACCATGGCGGCGACGGCTTGTCCATCTACGACAGCGATGCGCCGATCCTCGGATTCCGCCTGTGGGAGTCGAAGCAGCATTCGTCGGCTGCAAAACCTGTCGGTGCGGTGATCACCGAGGCATCCGGCCAGCTCAAGTCGAACGGTTCGGAGTACCTGGCGCGGATGTCAAAGCCCTTGCAGCTCAACGACGACCAGCGAATCCGGCTGCTGGCGGGAATGGTCGTCAAACTCTGGACGACCGAGGATCCGGCTGCCGGCGTCGGGGTATCGGTGGGGACCGAAGCCGAGGGTGCAATGCCGGAACGCCCTTTTCAAGGGCTCCGAAAGGCGTTCGGACATTTGCCCACACCGCAGCACCGCGAAGGCCTCATCATTGAGATCCCCGATCTTGCAGGCTTCGCGTCGGAGGTGCGCGAAGAGGTTTTCAAGGGAATCGATTAGATGGACCGTGCGCTGAACCTGGGGCTGCTCACCGGCGCGCTCGATGACACAGCAAATCTGCCTAGTCCACAGCAGTTGCGCCGGATGCTGGCCGACGCAGAGGTGGCGGCGTTCTTCCGATCCGACCAAGAGATCAGCGATCAACTCCTCGAGACCGCTTGGAATCTCCACCACGTCGGGACAGCACGCCCCCAGCTGGCCATCTACGAGCCCGAACGCCAGGTTCAGGCAAACTCCGTCGCAGCGCACATCTTCGACCTCGCTCTTCAAGCCGGCGACGTTGATAGGGACTTGCAGCTCGTCTATTCCTTCGCGGCCCAGGTCAGCGCCATCCGCGGCGACAGAGCCCCCAATGCGGCCGCCTTGGGCCGACGGTTGCCGCCACCATCGGCAGTGTTGGCCGTCGAGCCGGGACGAGCATCGCTGGAGCTAGGCTGCGCTTTGCTCGCACTCGACCGACGCGCCACCGTGACGCTTCAACGCTCCCTTGCGGCCCAGGCCCAAGCCAGCCAAGTTGCCTCGCCGGGCACGGACCTGTTGGACACCGGACTAGCCAGCGCCGCCGGAGTGATTGAGGGCGTCAACCAGCTCCAGCGCTACCTCGCGTACGGCGACTCCGGCGCCCTCGACGAAGCCCGACAGATCCTGACCCGGGCGGCGAACAACCCGGCGTCTTTTCGCGATCTCGACTCTAGGTGGGTGGCCGCCCACTTAGTCGACCTCTGCGACGACTTTGGACGATCGTCGGTGTGGGCGATCCTGCCCGAGGAGACGCCGCCCGGCGTCGGGCAGGCGATGACCCTCGGCGACCCCCCGGTCATGACGCTCTGGCCGCCGCAAATCGACCTGCTGGCAGACACGGGTCGAAGTCCCCTCCGAGCGGGTGTGAAACGCGCGGTGCTGTCGTTTCCCACGAGTGCGGGTAAGACGCTACTCGCGCAGCTGCTTGTCGCCCACCACCTCGCAGTGGCTGACACCGGCGTGTGCTTCGTTGCGCCCAGCCACAGCCTTTGCCGAGAGATCCGCGAGGGGCTGGACCGCAGACTGTGGGCGCTGCGGAGATTCACCGCCGCGGACGGTCCGCTCGGATTCCACCGGAACACGCAGGCCCAAGTGATCGTCATGACCCCAGAGAAGCTCGCATCCCGCCTTCGCGCGGACGAGCAGGAGCTGCTCGACGATTTCGGGCTGTTCGTGCTCGACGAAGCGCATCTGGTCGACGACGAAACCAGAGGCTGGTCATTCGAGACGCTCATCTCACGGCTCAACTCGCTCACCGCTCACACCGGACATCGGATCGTGCTGCTCTCGGCGGCCCTCGGCGGAACCGCCAGCATCCACACATGGCTGGGAACCGAAGGCGCTGGAACCGTCGAGACAAGCACCTGGCGCGGCCCCCGCCGGCTTCACGCCGCCTACACATACCAAGAGGACATGGCTTCTGCGGTTGTGCAACCACCCACTGGAAGGCAGCGCGTCGAGCGCACAGTAACCGATTTCTACGGAATCGTCAGCCTGCATGTCGACGAGGGAGCGGCGATCGCCACCCGCCAGGCAAAGGTCGGCCAAGTTATCGCCACGCCAAAAGGCAAGCCGAAGCGTCCTACGGTGCCTGAACGGCTGCTGCCAATTGTTGGCCTGGCCGCCAGGTCCGGCCCGGTCCTTACCGTTCACGCCACCAGGAAGGCTGCCGAGCGGATGGCTCAGGAGATCGCCAAGACACGCGAGGAAGACGATGCAGCCCTATTGATCGTTCAACTGGCCGAGCAGCGATTGGGTCCGACCCATAGCCTGGTGACGGTTCTCCGCACAGGGGTGGCATACCACCATGCGGCGCTGCCCTCCGACGTGCAAGCAGAGATAGAGGACGCGATGCGGCACGGCGCGATCGACATCATCTGCGCCACTAGCACCCTGACCGAGGGAATCAACCTGCCAGTTCGCACTGTCGTCATCTCCGAGCGAGGCTATTTCGACGGCACCCAATTCCACACCTTTATCGACTCAGCCGGACTGATGAACGCCGCTGGTCGAGCGGGGCGCGCCGGACGGGAGACTGAAGGGTGGGTGGTAGTCAACTACGAACACGGGGCGCCAATTCCGCGCCAAGCCCTCAAAGAACTCGACCAGCAACTCGAAGTCCGCAGCACCCTAACGCTCGAGTCGGCACTCGAACAGCTGGGGGAATACGAGGCACTAATCCATGAGACAGCCGCCCTCGTTCTGGAGAATGTGCCGGACACGGTCGACGGGTTCCTCGCGTATTGCTGGTATCTCGCAGATGCCGCTGACGTGTTGAGCCCCGATGACCGCCGCGACCGGGTGATCTCCGGGATACGGGAAACCCTCGCCTGGCAACAGCTCTCTCCAGGCGTCCAGTCCCGGTGGGAGGCAATCGCCGCAAGGGCAGCCGGTGCCTACGACCAGGCAGCGGAGGGGCAGCGCCGCCGCTGGGCCAGAAGCGGCATACGCCTTTCTGCCAACGTCGTGCTCGAATCTGTCGCCGAAAGCGCTTCAGCAGCCATCGACCGGCTAGTGCCCGCCGACCTCGACAACCCTGTTGAGCTCAGCGCAGCGATCCTTGGCGACGGCAGGCTGGAGCAGCTGCTGAGTCTCGTCGACCCGAGGGACTTCAGATTCAAGCGCCGCCGCCACGGCCCTATCGAAGAAGTCAGCGTCGACCTTCTAGCCCTTATCCTGGATTGGGTGAGCGGAACGCCGCTCACCGATTTGGCCGCCATCCACCTAGAGGAAGTCCAAGGCGGAGACGATGACGCGTACCGGTTCGAGCAGCTGAGCAACTTCCTCACCCGCATCTGCGAACACCACCTCCCGTTCACTCTCGGAACCGTCCTCGAATGGATCAACGCCGGACGCAGCGAAGAGGTGAACCCTTCGCTTCCCGCCCACCTCCACTACGGCGTTCCCGGCGGAGAAGCCCTAGCGCTGCTCACGCGCGGCGTCCGCTCACGGCGCATAGCGACTGCTATCGGAGCGCGGGCAATTGATGATGGCATCTCAATGGATGCCCTGCGGGGTTGGCTGGCGCATATGGGGCCTATTCGATGGCGAGCAGAATTCGATGCTGGACCAGCAGAAGTCGCCGACCTGCTCTACTTCTCGCATGACCCATCCGCAGCGATAGGCGCCTCTTTGCTTGCCGGCGAAACCCGCACTATCGGGTTCGAGACCAGCGGTGCCCCTTGGGAGGCAGCAGAGCTACCGATCGTGCTTGCCACCGGCGATGAGAGGCCACGGCCTCTCGTGGTCATTGACAGCGGCGGTGAGATTGTAGGCCGGATCCGAGCATTTGAGCACCGGCACCTAGCCGTATTGGCTGATGCTGGCTTCGAGCTGATTGCGACTCCCGAGACCAGAAGCGGCGACGGTACGGTGACCGAGATCCAAGTCAAGATCCAGTTGGACTGACACCTGCACGCACCCGAATCTCCGCCTCGCCAAGCCCAGTTTCCCACCCTGTGGAGACACTCCGAAACTCGAGGCTCCTAGGTCTTCGGCAATGTGGCCACGGGGCTGATCGAGCCTCTGGATAATGGGGCCATAGCGCGATTCTCGTGCTGTGGCGGGCTAAGGTGCCGCTGTTGGCGGCGCGATCTATCGTGTCGAAAGTCCATGCCCTCGGGTTCCTATTTGCCCGGGGGCATGGCGCTTTCCGGACTTCTAGCCAGGGTCCGCTAAACCGCTTTCGGGGCACGCGACAATTGAGTAGCTGCAAAATGCAAAGCAGCCCCGAACCAACATCGGGTCCACAAATAGGAGTTCAACGTGGCCGATCAGCCCGCTTACCCCGCTCCCTTCCAACCGATACCGCCCCATCCGCTCGGCCCCGATGTGGGCTTCGCACCTGCAGTTGAACTCGGTGATTGGACAGAAGCCAACGGAACATTCGGTGCCGAAATCCCTGAGATCGTCTGGTACATGGCGAACAATCTCAGCGACGATGAGCGGCTCCGCCTCGCGCACGCTACTGGAGGGGCGGTGCTCCGCGGCGAGGCAGGCCGAAAAGCGGGGGGGAGGATGCGCCAACACGGCTATAGGGGCCGCCTCTGGCTGGACCCCGCTGTGTACGAGCGGCCGGATGAGAATCGTCCGGAGACTCTGTTCGGCGACTACTGGCTCGTAGCGCAGCAGGAATTGGAGGTCGTCGAGTTCATCAGCCCGGGCACACTCGTCGACGCAGGCGATTTCGACGGCCTGGCCCGCGCCGTTAGCGCCGAGCGGGACTGGGCCGAGCAGGCCGGCGGGCGGGCATCGCTTGCGCTGTCCCCTTACTGGCTCATCGACGGGTTGGCCACGCTCATAGCGAGGCTTAAGCATGCCGAAGTGCCGATCGCGCTGGCATTCGTCCACCCCAAAGACCCTCTTGCCCTTGCCGGCGCGGTGAGCGGTCTCGTGCAGGTGCTCAAGGTAGTGCCGGACATGGCGATCTCCCGGAGCGATATCGGCACGTTCGGTGCCGCGGCGCACGGGGCGGTGCTGAGCTCCGTCGGAACGTCAGCGTCCGTGCGTCATGTAGTCCCCCCCGGACGGGGAGGCGGCTTCGCGAGGGACAGCTCCCCTAACGTATTTGTGCTGGAGTTGTTGGACTTCAAACTGGGATCGTGGCTCGACCAGCTCCCGCTAGAGGCGAGCCCGCGCTGTGAGATGCCGTGCTGTGAGGGCCAAGAGCTGCGTCGCTTCAACGACGAGCGCTGGCGGGGTGCCGCCCTAGAGCACAACATGATGGCAATCGGTTATGTGCGCAAGAAGATCCTTTCAGCCGCGCGAGGCATCCGACCCAACCTGTTCGCATCGATGTGCCAGGATGCGATAGCAGAAGCGCAGCGTCTGTCTGCTGCGGCCAGACGGCGCTTCCCTGCCAGGCCCCAGATCAACGCGTGGGCGAGAATGGCAGCTGCCCTTCGGCCAGCTGCTGATAGGCCAGCTCCGTAACCCACCATAGGTAGGGGCCCGGCATCGGTGTGACGGCGGCGGCGGCGGCAAGTGTTGTGACGTCCCCGCCCAGCACGCTTGCCACCCCGACGCCATAAAGCTGGGCCTCGAGCACTACCGGGTCGGCAGGATCGACTGCCCCCAGGACGGCCACGGCCATGGGGGTGAGTGCTGAAACTTGGCCTACGTGTGCCAGTGCCCTGTCGGCCCGCTTGGCGATTGCTAGCGCGCCGCCGATCCATAGCGGGGGGCGGACGGCCCTGATCAGCGAATCGCCTCGCCTTTCTACGGCAGCGGCGGGTGCCCTCTGAAGTCGGTCCGCGACCCAGGCTGGGAGCGACGACTCCGGAATCGCCGCGCCCGCCGGAAGTTCCCACAGCGCAGTCAAGACCCTCTGGCTGGTTATCGCTCCAAGCCCTGCATCGCAGCGCCGGGCGTGCTCGCCTTCGTCGATGCGTACGACCAGCTGCACAGGGCCTTCTCGCAATCTGACCTCGACCGGCTGGCCGCTGAAACCAAAGGCCTCGGCGCAGTTCATGCGGATGGAGTCGGCGATGGTCACCGGCCTGCCCCCGCACTCCCAGACTTTCCAGTCTTCTCCTTTTCCTCAGCCGCCGCCCTCGCCTTCTCGGCGAGCTCGCCCAACGGCTCTCCAAGGGCCTCGGCAAGGTCGGCCACCAAGAAGAAACTCGGACCTGCACTCTTGCCTGCGAGCAGAGAGCGGACTGTCTCATAGCCGATCGCCGCTCTGTCCGAGAGCTGCTGGACAGACAGACGATTTTTTCTCTTGCTGCTCGTCAAGAGAATCCCGAGCTGCTCTGCCCGCAACCAGTCCGAATCCGTAAGCTCGCGCCTGCTAATACAATAATAATACTGGTATAAAAATACCTTAAATGAAATCGTCATGCGGTGGAGGCCTAGGACACCGCCTGCGGTGCATCCCCGTCATACCGCCCGGAAGTCACTGCGTCCCCTTGGTCAAAGCCCTGACATGTGGCGACGGACGGCGGTGAGCGCCGCTGTTACTGGTCCTCTGGCCGGGAGGCTCCGTACGCGATTGGCAAAGTATGCAACCCGCTCATGTAGGCGTATGGCGGGGGATCCGGACAGCTGACATCTCTGGGTCCTCACTTATCAGAACCGTTTGTCCGCTTAGCCGATCTTGCCTCGTGACCACACAAAACAGATGGGGGGATGGTCCCCCGTCGCTGCCGACTCCAATCCTCGTGTGCCTCTTCGATATCGACCGCCACCGCACCGTCATTGACGGCATGCCCCCTACGCGTATCCACGGCCAATCGGGATCTTCACCAAGCGCTTGAGTCGAGCTCAACCTCCCAACCTGGATTAGGTCCGGCTGCGTGGCACAGGCCCATAACTGTCTCCACGGAACTCGGAGGTCTTGTTATGGGTTCGGGGTAGATCCGTCAACTAGCCATCGAGCGCGTTCGTACACTTCGTCGAATGTCAGTACCTCTGGGCTCACGAGGTTCCGACGATAGACCTCGAAAGAGCGGATCTTGTCCAGGTTGTCGGCCCCTGTATCGCTAGTAAGTTGGTCAAGGCTTCCGACGACCAGGAAAGAGCGTGGTTGAAACAGATAGGTGATGTCACCAGGGATGTCGTAGCCATCGACATCAGTCGAGTGGATCCGGCGTTCAAGCTGCTCAATAGCGCGTTGAACGGACCCCTGGATTTGCGCAACCCCTCCGCTTAGCTCCTGACTGGGTGCCCAGCATCCTGCGCGGTATGGCCGCGCTGTTTCTTGAAGGAGCGAGGTGCGATGGGTCTTGATTTCCGCGAAGACCATGGTCCGAACTCGCCCGGCCGTTCTCATGAGAGCATCGACCCTCTTGATGGTGGAACCGATTTGATTTCCTGACACCACCTGTTCAAGTGCGTTGTCGCTCCACATAGTTAGGAATTGGCCTGTGAGTGAGCATCCGAAGATCCACGGATTCGACTCGAAGAACTGTTGCCAGACGGCCTCGGGGCCAGATTCCTTGGCCACTTCGCCATCAAAGAATGACTCATCGCTCAACATCTGCTCGAATCGGGCCAGCGCTGAGCGACGGGCTGCCACCGCCACGACGTCTTGACCCGCTTGGTCGTCGGAAATCAACTGCCTGAAGCTCTCAGGGTTCCGTCGATATGCGCGGTCTAGACCAGTCGGATCCTGAAGAAGATCGCTCAGAACGCTGTCGTCGATGCGCACTGACTCGCCGTCCTGGTCGAGCGGGACCATGTCCAGATGGCGGATCAATTCAACCAGTCGCCGCGCGTTCTCACCGTCAAGGTCTAAGAGAAGTTCAGACGAAGGAGGATCCTTGGCCCGCGATTTCATCCTGTGAACCATCAAGTGCTTTACATGACCGGCCTCACGAACCACAAGGAGCTTGACTTGGACCCGCCCCGCCGGACTCTCGCGGATCACCCACTGGAGGGCCTCAGCTTCCTCTAACTCCGTTTGATGCGCCACGTCGAACACCTTGGAGACGAATCGCGCTGGTTCCCCGTTGTAAGAGGAGTTCGGTCGCTGATGCTCAAATGTTGAGGAAAGGTATGTTCTGGACGGTAGTCGCTTGCTGAGCCAGTACCCCTCTTCGTCCAGCTTCTCTTGTCGATTCGAATTCGGCATTGTGCCTCCGGCCAAATGCATGCTGGCAGGGCCAGCAATTCGCCCCATCCCAATTGTACGGCGCTGCCTTGCCCGTGCGGTGGCCGATCCGCCACCGCTGTGCCGTACGCCGCGTGGCCAGACCATTGTCCAATGCTGCGCATTAGGCGCCAAATGGCAACGGCGGCTAGATCGCAATCCAGTCCATAACTCCCGCTCAGAACACTCTTCGTCGCAAGAGTTCAAAGAATGCCTTTCTCTCCAGAGGTAAGCACAGCCCTTAAACGTGTTACGCTTAAGCAGTGCAGATATACGAGTCGGCCTACCGGCACGGTCTGGCCGACGAGGACATCTGGCACGCATGGCAACACGCCCTAGGCTTCTATGACTTCGACATTGAGCATGAACCGACTAAGAGCCTCTGCATCGGGCCCGATCGCGCTGGCAACCTTCTCGAACTCCTGTACCTCCAGAGAGCAGAACAAGATCTGGTCATTCACGCGATGCCACTGCGCCCGATTTTCCGCACCTACCTCACCGGGGAGCGACCATGAGCAACCAGGCTAAGGCCGACAAGGCGTTGACCGGCGATGAGATCAAGTCTGTTGCTGCGGACTTCGAGAACCGCGAGTTCACGCCCGACGAACTCACCAAGATCAAGCGGACGCGCCGTCGCTCACCGAGAATCGGAGAGGCGCGGGCCGAGGTGTACACATTCCGTGCTCCCCCCAGCTACAAGAAGCGGATCAAGAAGCGGGCAGCATCCGACGACAAGACCGAGAGCCAAGTCATCCGAGACGCGCTCGACGCCTACTTGTAGTCCAAGACAACCTGCACGGCCCGGGTACGCCGTCAGGCTATTCGAAGGAGCGACTCACCAGGTGGGTGGGGCATTGGGCTAGCCGGAAGACATGAGGTCAATTGGCTCCTCTCAATAGCCTGACGACCCTAGCTCCGAGCCATTGGGCAGCGATCACAATGAGTACGAATACCCCAGGCCCAGCTTGCTGCCATCGGTCGCCCTGAACCGAGGCCTCATTCCCGACTCATGGGGCAATTGGAGCAGGCTATGTGTGAGGGAGACAGAAGATCGGCAACCTGCCACGCCCTGGTGACGCGATCGTTCACGCACGTCGCACCCCGCGGCCTTGACTACGCTTCGGAACAGTACATGGGAGTTGAACTAGAGGATCTCGGCTGTCTCCACAACCACCTGAAGTCTCCCGACCATCTCGGCTGGCTCTACAAAAACGCCAACAAGCCACGCTCGCCGACCAATCGGCGCCATACGGCCATGTGCTCAATGGAATTTGTAGTACTGGTCCATATAGACGGGGATCTACATTGGTGGGTATGAGGAACGAGCGCGCCTTGGCAAATCTTGGGAGTCTGGGAAGATATTTCTGCAGCCGGCGTGGCCTGGCATTGGGCATCGCGTCGTCGTTTCTTCTGCAACAATACAATTCAAAATGAGGTAGGCAATGCCATCCCTTCTTTTTGTCCTTGCAGAAGCCCTGAATGTGATAGAACTACCAGACCAACAGGAGGACGAAAGTGACTGAACAAACGGCAGCACTCTACGACAAGCTGCTTGCTATGAAAGGAGAAGACGACATCAGAAGTCGCCTTCGCGAGTTGCTTTCCACCATCAAGAAAGGAGATTACAATCTCGAATATTTTACCGGCAATGGCCATGCCGACATGGTGTGTCACGAATACAAGGTAATTATTGAAACCAAAGCACGGGGCGAATGTGGTCCACTGTTGCCGGGAAGCAAACCTGAAGAAACTCAGCAAGATCAGGTAAAGCGATACCTTTCTGCGCTAGCTGCACCACGACTATGGGATGACCACAATGATTCTGAACTAACTGGTTGGAGAGGGTTTCTTACTGACGGTGCTTCATGGTGGGGCTGGGAATACGATTATGCTGCTGACGCATTACAACAAATTGATCTGAGAGGCAATGGCCGACCAAATACCATAACTCAGTTTGTCAGGTTTGCTTCAGAATATCTTGCGCCAGAAATGCGAAAAGGAATACCTGCACCACCAGACCCTCTATTGCCTTTGTTCCGAGGTCCGCTTGACCGTTTGCAAGAAATTCAACAAGAGGTGGAGGGCCAACCATTCTATGACACAAAGTTCGCGATGTGGAGAGACATATTGCAGGGATCTGGACTGATCTCTGATTCACCGCTCAGAATGGCATCTAATTTCGCGCAACACACCATATTGGTCATTGCGTCCCGCATCATTGTAGCTGCCACGAAGAACGGAACGTTCAGTAAACAATCTGTTTTACTAACTCTGGAAGAAGGGTTCTGCGGATGGCCTTTGGAGTGTCGTGCTGGCCGAGCAGTCATCAGCAATCTCATTGACACTATTATCGAATACAATTGGCAGGCAGCGGGACGCGATCTATTGAAGGGTCTATACCATGATCTAATATCTCAGGAAGATCGGAAAGAATTCGGCGAATATTATACTCCTGATTGGCTAGCCGAATCGCTTGTGCAACAAGTATTGGATTCCGATACCATGGACGAGATAATTGACCTAGCCAGAAAACGCATCGACTCCAATACAGAACCATCAGAAACTGGAAGCCACATCGTTTTGGATCCTTCATGCGGGTCAGGCACGTTTCTATATCATTCTGCAAGAGCAATAGTCGCGCGCATCAATACTCAGTATCCACACTTGATCCCCCAGTGCAGGCAGATAGTCGCTGCGATAGTACAAGGATTCGACATACACCCCATTGCAGTCGAAATGTCGAAAGCGACTCTTTCGACAGCGTTACCGCCTGCTACCAACCAGGACGAACCAGAAGTTACGTTGAGGTGCTTTGTTTCAGATAGCCTCCACACGGCACACAAAGCCCAACTGACCATTTCAGGCGGACTGGACCTCGAAGCCCCAAACGGGCGGACATTGCACATCAGTGGAGAGCTTCTCACCTCCCCGTTTGCACACCAGAGAATAAGCACCCTAGTGGACGAGGCGATCGCTAGGGCGGAACGGCCAGTTTCTGACAAGGTAGCTCCCGATGTCGCTGCACTAGCAGAAGCCATTAAGGAAATGGGTGACCATGTCTGGAAATGGTATATTTCCAATCAAGTTGAACCGGCCCGGCTAGCAGAACACAAAGCAAGAGTTATAATCGGCAACCCGCCTTGGCTAGTAATGAACGATACAGAGGATGGTGCGAGGAAGTCGTCAATCGCGGATCTCAGAAAGTCCTATCGGCTAAAGCCGACTGTCCGGTCTTCAGCGCAAGGTGATTTGGCCGCTGTGTTTTCAGCAAGGACTGTAGACCTGTTCTTAGCAGATAACGGTAACTTTGGATTTGTTCTTCCAGGTTCGGCCCTTATAAGTCAGACATGGGAGAAATGGCGCAATGGATCATGGGGTTTAGCCACTATCAGTTTTGACATGGCCAGAAATCTAGACAATTTGAAGCCACCTGTATTTGACGGCTCTTCGCGTCGAAGCTGGGACCAGGGTGATTTGGGGGTCCACCACTGAGGGTGGGGGCCTCGCCGATTCTTGTGACTGACACATAGTCCAAGAGACGGGAGGCCCCCGGTGGTTGAAGGTAGTGCAGCGGCGTGGT
>JAJEGS010000038.1 GCA_022819745.1 Candidatus Latescibacterota bacterium
GCCTGAGATGGCTCAAACGGTGGATCGCCCACCAACGCCAACGCTTGCCCCCCTTCAATGCACAGTTGGCACCCACAGGAATCAGAACCGTTAGGAAAAACAAAAAACCTAGCAAAAAGTAAAAATGTAAGGGAATCAGACCACGACTATATCAGACCAGACATGGGCTTGATGGAAACCACCGCTACAGCTCAAGAGATCAACCGATTTGGACTTAAAGTTGACGACGTCGCGATTACCAAAGATTCCGAAGATTGGTCCGATATTGGAGTTCCCGCCTTGGTTGTCGAGTCCAAATCAGACCTTGTTTGTGGCTACCACTTGGCGATTATTCGCCCCCAAAGACTGGCACTGGTTGGTAGTTTCCTACTGCGTACTCTCCAAGCCGATGCTGTGAATAGGCAGTTTCAGGTCGCCGCAACGGGAGTCACGCGCTACGGACTGCCAAAGTCGGCAATCGGGGAGGCTTGGCTTCTGCTTCCGCCTCAACAAGAACAACGCGCTATCGCCGACTTCCTCGACCGCGAGACAGAGAAAATCGACACGCTGGTGGTGAAGAAGCGAACACTGATCGAGCGGCTAAAAGAGGAACGCACCGCGCTGATTACACATACCGTCACCCGAGGTCTCCCACCCGAGGCCGCCCGCGCCGCTGGCATTGAGCCGCATCCCAAGTTCAAACCCTCTGGTGTCGAGTGGCTTGGGGATGTGCCGGAGCATTGGCGAATTTCTCGACTTTCCCGTTTGACATCTTGTTTAGATGGGAGACGCATTCCATTGAATCGAGAAGAGCGAAGCGATCGGCAAGGACCGTATCCGTACTGGGGAGCCAACGGAATTGTCGACCACATTGACGACTGGTTATTTGATGAATCTCTTGTGTTGCTGGGTGAGGATGGAGCCCCATTTTTTGCGAAAAATAAAGAGGTGGCGTTTCATGTAACTGGAAAAATCTGGGTAAATAATCATGCTCATGTTCTTCGTCCCCAAGAAAGAAATGATTGTCGATTTTTGGCTGCTGCATTGAATCAAACAGAATTTGACATGTTTATAGATGGCTCAACCCGAGACAAGCTAACTCAGGATAAGATGCAAGCGATTCCATTGGCGATCCCTTCTCCCATCGAGCAACACGCCATTGCCGACTTCCTTGACCGCGAGACAGAGAAAATCGACACGCTGGTGACAAAAATCGAGATCGCTATCGAACGACTGCAAGAGTACCGTTCTGCTCTCATCACTGCTACCGTGACCGGAAAAATTGATGCGAGAGAGGAAGCCGCTTTATGAACATTGAATCCATATATTTCAAGGGACATAGCTGTTTCAAAAAGGAGTGGGCTGGCTTCGATACAATCAAGCCGGTCAACGTCATAATTGGACGCAATAACTCTGGAAAATCTCATCTGTTAGACTTGGTTGAATCACTGTGTGGCGGCGAGCCGTTTGATCGTGAGTGGCAGTACCAGTGTAGTAGTGTGTTCGATGAGGAATCGCTGAAGAAAATTTTTTCGGAAGAGGTGAGTAGTGAGGGCTATAGCAATGACTGGAGAAATCACGGACAGTATTTTGTCGGCAAAGAGGTAACGTGGGAATTTACTACAGAAGGCAAGCCAGGAGGAGAAAGGCTGACAGGAGGCAGTCAGCCACCTCGAATGAATATATCGAACGTCAAGTATCCAGATGATTTCGACATAACGTATGGTTTAACTGACAATTACTCACCTCAGGAACGATCAGTCCGTATGAGGCATTCAGGAGTTCATAGGGTTCTAAGCGACGCAATGCACCAGCTTAATGGGACGTCTTTCAGTAGGCTCTTTGCAGATAGAGACATCAAAATCGAACCAAAAGACATAAAGATAGAACTTGGCCGTGACGGGCAAGGGGCTACCAATATAATATGTAGGTTCATCACATTTAATAAACTCCCACGAGAAGTTATCGAAAAGGACCTTCTAGACAAACTGAAATTGATATTTGATAGTGACAGCCAGTTTTTAGATATCGGAGTGCAAGAGCTTGATGATAGGACAGATGAAACTGATGATAGGGCAGATGAAACAGGGAGCTATTGGGAAGTCTATCTCTATGAGGAAAAAAAGGGTTGGATTCCTCTCAGTAGGTCGGGAAGTGGTCTGAAGACCGTTATTCTGGTTCTGCTCAATCTACTAGTTGTTCCCAAAATTCCGGATGAGCGTTATTCTCAATACAAATATAAATCTCCGTTCACATTCGCTTTTGAGGAACTTGAAAACAACCTTCACCCGGCACTCTTACGGCGGTTATTCCAGTATCTTGAGGAATACGCAGTCAGCGAAAAAGCGACGATATTTCTGACGACCCATTCGAGTATTGCCCTCGATTTTTTCGGCACATCTGACCATGCTCAGATTATCCACGTGTCCCACGATGGCGAGTCCGCCCGCACGACAACCATTCCCACGCATTCTGGTTATCTCAAGATAATTTCCGAATTGGGGGTACAGCCATCAGATTTGCTCCAAGTGAACGGACTCATTTGGGTGGAAGGACCTTCGGACCGCATTTATCTCAATCGCTGGATTGAGCTTTATACCGATGGCCGTCTTCGAGAAGGCCGCGATTATCAGTGCGTATTCTACGGAGGTTCGATCCTATCACAAGTACAGTTCAAGCCACCTGAAGACGAGGCCACCAAACTCGCTAATCTATTCCAGATCAATCACAACTTCATCGTCGTGTGCGACGGAGATCGAACTGCCGGCGACTCTGGTCTAAAATCGAACGTGGAGAGAATTCGCGCGGAAGTCGAAAAGATAGACGGCGCACACATTTGGATCACCGAAGCTAAGGAGATTGAGAACTACCTTCTTGGCTCTGTCCTTGAAAAAGTAACAGGCTTGTCTTGTCTGCCAGATCCTGGAAAATATGAAAGTTGGTCATCATATACCAAAAAGCATATGCAGAGGAAGGGTACAGAAAAGGTGGGATTAGCTATTTCGAGTACCCAGTATATGACAAGCGAAGTAAGAGAAGTAATGGAGAAGCGATTCGATTGGAAGGAACAGATGGAAGAAATCGTCAAGCGCATTGACTCGTGGAACGAAAATAGCCCCTCGGAAGAGCCGTAACCGGCAGGATCGACGCCATAGAGGAAGTAGCTTTATGAACAACCTGTGCTCAGTAGTTCGACTCAGATATTAGAGAGGAACTCCGAATCCACACCGATAGGACACGTTATGCTATCTCCAATTGCATTTGATCTAATCATCAAATACTTCGATGCTGTTGATCGCGCCGTCGCAGCGCGTCTTAGCCGCAAACGGCCGTGGTCCGAACCAGCACTCACGTCACTACTTTGTGACCTACTCGATGAGGAGACGCAGGAAGGCCAGAATCTGTCCTATACACTCAGACAGCTCAATGAAGAACTCAATGCCTTTGATGGCCTCGAAATGAACGCTACTCTTGAGACCCATGAGTATCCTCCTCATATCGAGCGATGGGTTACGCAATCAGATCTTGGATTCGTCGTGGGCTTCGACAACTTAATGATTCCAGAAGACTCATGGACTGCTTCATGGCTACTCCAAGCGAAGCGACTGTATCCGACTTCAAAAAATCCCGTGCAATACGACGAAACGTCGCGATTTGGTGGCATGAATAAAGAACAACATGCACGGATCGAGAAGCTAGTTGACACTACAGACGTGCCCTTTATCAAGTATCTACTGTACTGTCCTCGTGTTGAATCACTCGACCATGTTACCCGACAAAAGCTTAGGTACTTGCATAACAAATCTCTTACAACACACATCTATGACTATACTTTTGGGCTTCAACTGTATAATGAGCTCCGAAAAGTAGAGAACTCACTTGGGGCCGGACTTCTAATTGCAGATCCACGCTACTTGCCTGGTACGTTTGGTGCCGCACACTCAGAACTGTTGAAGCCTATCACTCCTCTTGACTGGCCTTCAGTCACGCCTCTTGCTTGGTTCTTGGCTCTTCAACTCGCAGATGAGTGTCCCGACATAGATCAGCAACATGGTTTACGTCGCCCTCTTCGCCTTCCCCCAACAGTAGCCCCTCCCAATCATTCTGATCTAGATTGGGTACATGGCATTGTCACTGGAGATGAAAAGGCAGTCGAGCGAGTACTGGAACTATTCAACGATGATAATGAACGGGCACCGGAACCATTCCTTCCACCCCATACATTGACCATTGGTGTATCTGTCGGACACGATTTGGATCCAGAGCGTAGACGAATTCGAATGGAGTGAGAAAGTTGTTCAACAATTCGCTCAACTGGAGCGGCGATTGAGCACGATCTGAGTTAGAATTCTTATTTTTTCATGCCAACGAAGGCAACGAACCCATTCTCCACTAATGAAAGAACATCATCAAGTAACCGGACTGCACTTTGATGGGGATTGCATGATTCTGACTATCGATGGTCGAGAAAAGACCTTTCAAGTGAGAGAAATAGCTCCTACCCTGCAAAATGCATCTGAAAAAGAAAAAAATCTCTTTGAAATCTCTCCTTCGGGCTGCGGTATCTATTGGCCACTGCTCGACGAGGACCTGTCCATTGACGGATTATTTGGCCTTGTTCACAGATCAAAAAAGAAGGAAGTTCCTCCCGCTACAAAACCACGCTCTCCTTGACGCAGGTAGAAGCCGACAACATGAAGAAGAATCGTCATGCTAGGATTTGAACGCATTACCTTTGACCCGGATGTAATGGGCGGTCGGGCCTGTATCCGAGGTATGCGCGTAACGGTCTCCCTCGTGCTCAATCTGGTCGCTAGTGGGATGTCAACCGAGAAGATTTTAGAGGTCTACCCATACCTCGAAGCCGAAGATATTAGCGAATGTCTGCGTTACGCGGCGTGGTTGGCAGAAGATGCCGTATATGCGGTGGCACCGTCCCCGGCATGAAATTCACGAGGACGGCCAGAAACCTGAATCGCCCCTTCGACGGATGATGTTCTTGGGAAACCGATTCCCTGCCGGACGGAGGCTTCTCTTAATTGACAAGAGGTTCGATTCTTGTCATCTTGTCCTAGAGCTTCTCTGGTTTCTGGCTTTCGTTGGAAGGAAGAATGACACGCCTTGATCCACGTCGTACACAGCCTAAACGATTTGATTAGAAAACCATGTCGAACACCGAAGCTGAAAAATCCCTATCACGCGCAAAACAGCATTTGGAACGCGTCCTTGCAGCATGGGATGACCCTACTGATTGGGCAGACCTTACAATCTATGGGTTTTACTGTCTTGAAGCCTCTGTTGTTGCGGCGGCATCACATATAGGTATGGAACTCAAAAGAACCCATGTAGCTAAGGCTGAAATGGCAAGCGAACTTTCTCGCTCTCATAGCCTACCTGATATTGCCAATTTTCTTTCGGTTCTCAATAGCGCCCGTAAAGCTGCGGCCTATGGAGATGTAGATTTTCCAGTATTGAATGCACAGGATGTGGCCATTGAAATTGAGGATTACGTGGAAGCAGTTTCTGCGTTATTAGGAGATGAACCAAATGAGCAATCCTCTGATGAACAAGATGAACAACAAGATGAACAAGATGAACAATAGGCCCGAAAGCGTGGATTCATCTCGCGTCCTCGAAACGATCGATAAATGGCCCAGTACTCGTGCAAAAGAATGGGTCGAAAACTTTGTCCAAATATCTCGTCAGCAATCCGACATCTGGGCGATTGTGATTTTCGGTTCCATTACTCGTCCGCGAGTCATATACAGTGTTGATGTTGACTTACTGGTCATTTATGAGAGCGAAAAGCCGAATTTTGTACTCCCACCCCTTGATGTCGATATTCGGTCGTATCGTCAAGAGGATATAGAATCTCTTCTTTTAGAGGGACATGAACTTCTATGTTGGACGATTCTCTTTGGAAAAGTTCTCTATGAAAAAGATACATATTGGACAACCCTATGTGATAAATGGAAAAATTCTCTGCCTTTGCCTTCTGCAAAAACAGCAGATAAACGCGCAAAAAGAGCGAAGCAGCTCTTCGAGGATCTCAAAGTGATCGGTGACGAGGACGCGGCTCAGGAACAATACATTACGATGTTGACGCAAATTGCTCGTGCCTATTTAATCAGGTCAGATATCTACCCTGCATCCCGCCCTGAATTACCAGATCAATTAAAATCTGTTGGAGAACACGAGCTTGCCTCTCAATTGGAAAAAGCATTGCATACGCGTCGTGAATGGATGGAGACGCAAGCAATTTAGCCACTGGCCTCCCGCCTTCGCGGGAGCGACCGTCGTCTTTTCCCGCCAACAATTTCAGAGCCAAAGCTCCTCTACCATCCTCCCATCTTTCCATGAACACCCCAACCAACAAACAAGCCTTTGAAGCCCAAAAGGAACAGATGAAACAAATCGTCGAGCGCATTGACTCGTGGAACGGGAATTCTGTTAGTACGTGAGCTACCAATCATGCCCGATAGAATAGACAAAGCCTTAAAAAAGCTAGCCGACCTCATCGCGGCAGGACGCTTCGAGAACGTGGAAGACGACGGCTTGGAAATCAAACCCACTCCTTCGGCTACCTCTTCTTGGCGCGAAAGCCACAAATCCGCCAACGCCTTTCTCAACACCCGCGGCGGCCTCCTCCTTTTCGGCTGCAAGGAAGAAGGCCAAGGCCCGCAGCGTCGGTGGGTCTTCACTGGCTACCGGGAGGACGCCGAAGCACAGCTAAAGGAGTTCCCGCGCTGCTTTACGGACAAAAACGGAACGCCGCTCGACCTGAGCGAATTCTTTCCGCCGCCGCAAATCCGCGACTTTCAAAATGGTCGCGTAGCCGTGCTCTACGTAGATGAACTACCCGCCGACCGCAAGTTTGTCTTTTACAATGGACAGGCGTGGAAGCGCGTCCTAACCGGCGACCACAAGCTCACCGAAGCCGACATCGCTCGCCAAGAAGAGTACAAGGAACAAGTGCGGGACGCCCGCGAAGTACAGCCCGTGCCGGGCACGACCCTCGCCGACCTCAACCTCGACGCGCTCAATGACTACATCCAACAGCTCAACAGCCTTGGCAAAGTGGAAACCATCAAGGCCGACCTAGCAGCGGCCCGCGGATTTCTCGCCCGCAAACTGTTTATCAAGGACGAAACCGTCACCACCCTCGGCATGTTAGTATGCGGGCAGCACGTAGGCGACCAACTCGGCTTCCGCTGCCACGTCCACGGCTACGTAGATGCGCCGCAAGAAGTCGCCCAAGACAAGCAGGACCTAATCGACAACATCCTGCCGCTGATGGAGAAAAGCCTCGCCTACATCCTGCGCAACATCCAGATCGGCATTTCCATTGCCGAGGGCGGCACGGCCGTGCCGCAATATCCCGAGGAAGTGCTGCGCGAAACAGTAAACAACGCCCTCGCCCACCGCGATTATTCCATCAACAAGCAAGTCATCATTTCCATCAAGCCGGGGCAACACATTTCCATTCGCAATCCAGGGTCATTCCGTCCCCATTTACTCATTGAGCATCCAAGAGACCCCATTCCACTGCGCCGCATCATCCCCGAAGCCCGAGCGCGCAACCCCAAACTAGCGGATGTGCTGCGGGTGTACCGGAAGTGGGAGGGCCGGGGTATTGGCATGGCCACGTTGGTAAACCTGTGCTTGGAAAATCAGATCGACCTGCCGACTTATCGCATTCACAGCGAAGAAGTAACCCTCTTTCTCAACGCCGGTCCTTTAGTCGGCAGGCGTATGGAGACACGGCTTGTTTCGTTTGACGCCTATATTGCCGACAAACTCGGCGGACCGCTCTCAGTCCAACAAGCGCACGTACTCTCCTACCTGATGAAAGCGGAATGGGCGAATGAAAAACATCACTACACCATTCTGCTGACGCCAGACAACAATCACTTTGAACAACTCGTAGTGCTAGAACGCGCTGGCCTGATCTACCAACACGATAGCAGCACACCGACGCAACCCATTTTCGTCGCTGATCGCGTGCTGATGCAAACGGATTACCGCACGGAACTAGAATCACTATTTGGCGACCTTAGCAGTTTGGATCCTCTGTCGCGGAGGTGCCTTAACGTTATGTGGCGGCGCGAAAAGTTCGCATTCCGCAAGGTCGTATCGGAACCAGAGGTCATCTTAGCACTTTGGCACGAACGCGGCACTATTCAAGACGCAGATGAATTCGCCGACCATGCCCGCCAAGTAAGCGACGCTATTGAAAACTTGGCAGAAGCGGAATTCATCGTCCATGATAGAGACCACTCCGGTTTTGTGCTCAATACACAACGAACTCGTTTAACTTGAAGCGTAAACCAAGCCTTCCATGAACGCCCAAACCAACGAACAAGCCTTTGAAGCCCAAGTCGAGGCGATGCTCCTCGGGCTAGGCGGCTGGCATTGCGGCACCACCGCCGAGTGGGATGTCGAGCGTGCCCTTTTCCCGGCGCAAGTCTGCGCTTTCCTCGCCGAGACGCAGCCGACGCTGTGGGAACAGATGCGTGCCCTGCACGGTGCTGGACTTGAAGACCTACTGATCGACGCGCTAGTCAAAGAACTCGACATCAAAGGCACGCTGCACATCCTGCGCCACGGCTTCAAGTTCTACGGCAAGACCTTCCGGCTAGCGTACTTCAAGCCCGCCCACGCCCTCAACGACGAAGTGCTGGCATTGTACGCGCAAAACAAGCTGACAGTCACGCGGCAAGTTCCCTGCCATCCCAATAAGCGCGACACAGTAGATCTGTTGTTCGCTCTAAACGGACTGCCCGTGGCGACTTGCGAGCTAAAAAATCCCAGCACTGGCCAAAGCTGGCGGCAAGCCGTACGGCAATACCAAGAGGACCGCGACCCACGCGCACCGCTGTTCCGCTTCAAAACGCGGGCGCTGGTGCATTTCGCCGCCGATCCAGACGAAGTACACATGATCACGCGCCTCAACGGTGAAGACACGCGCTTCCTCCCCTTCAACCGAGGCAGCCACCCAGGCCAAGTGCAATGCGGTGCTGGCAACCCGCAGCACGCCTCGGGCTACCGCACCGGCTATTTCTGGCAAGAAGTGCTGGAACGCGACAGCTTCCTCGACATCCTCGGCCATTTCATGTTCGTCGAGAAGAAAGAGGAAAAGAGCGAAGACGACCAAGGCAGTGCTCGACGCATCGTCCACGAGACCATGATTTTCCCTCGCTACCATCAACTCGATTCCGTACGGCAGCTAGTCGCCGCAGCGCGGGCAGATGGGGCAGGCCAGAATTATTTGGTGCAGCATTCGGCGGGCAGCGGCAAGACCAACAGCATCTCTTGGCTTTCACATCGCCTCGCCAGCTTGCACGACGATAAGGACCACAAAGTCTTTGACTGCATCGTCGTCATCACTGATCGCCGTGTGTTAGACCAACAACTCCAAGACGCGATCTACCAGATTGAACACGCCCAAGGCGTAGTCAAGGCGATTGACCAAGACAGCCACCAACTCGCCAACGCCCTAATCGACGGCACCAAGATCGTCGTCACCACGCTCCAGAAATTCCCGTTCGTGTTGCGCGGGTTGCTGCGCACCGCTGGGGCCGAGTCGCAGGAGACCGCCACCGCCGAGGAGCGAGCGCAGGCCAAGGCTTGGGAAGCGGAAATCGGCAAGCGTCAGTATGCGGTGATTGTAGATGAGGCGCACTCCAGCCAGACCGGCGAGACCGCGCGGGAACTCAAGGAGATTCTGGGTGCAGGCACGGATGCCGAAGGAGAACAAGACTGGGAAGACCGCCTAAATCAAGTGATGGCTTCGAGGGGACGGCAGCCGAACCTGTCATTTTTCGCCTTTACGGCTACTCCCAAGGGCAAGACGCTAGAGCTATTTGGCCGCCCTGGTGTTCGAGGCGTACCCGAGGCGTTCCACCTGTACAGCATGCGGCAAGCCATTGAGGAGGGCTTCATCCTCGATGTACTCGCGAACTACACGACCTACAATGTTTATTACCGGCTGCTCAAAAACGCAGAGGACGACCCGAATCTGCCGAAGAAGAAGGCGGCCCGCGCCCTAGCGAAATTCGCAAGCTTCCACCCTCACAACATCGAGCAGAAGACCGAAGTAATCGTCGAGCACTTCCGCAACAAGGTGCAGCACCGGCTCGGTAGCCGTGCCAAAGCCATGGTAGTCACGGCATCGCGGCTACACGCCGTGCGCTACAAACTCTCCTTCGAGCGATACATAGAGGAAAAGGGCTATGCGGACATCCGTCCGCTCGTCGCCTTCAGCGGCACCGTGCGCGACCCCGACACCGGCCTTGAATACACAGAGCCGGGCATGAACGTGGATGTCGTCACCGGCAAGCCCATCAGCGAAGCGGCGCTGCCCGACCGCTTCGACTCCCCCGACTACCAAGTACTGCTGGTTGCGAACAAGTACCAGACGGGCTTTGATCAGCCACGCCTGTGCGCGATGTACGTGGACAAGCGGCTCGATGGAGTCCAGGCCGTGCAGACACTCTCGCGGCTCAACCGCACGGCTCCGGGTAAGGACGCTCCGTTCGTGCTCGATTTCGTCAACAATACCGAAGACATCTTGAATGCCTTCAAGCCGTATTACGACAAGACCGAAATAGTAGAGGCGTCCGACCCTTCAAGGCTAGAGGCCCTAAAACACGAACTCGACCAAGCGCAGGTTTATTACTGGAGTGAGGTCGAGGAGTTCACCGGGGTGTTCTACAAAGCCCCCGAAGACCAAAGGCCTAGCGATCACGCCGACATGCAAAAGTGCCTCCAGCCAGCCGTAACTCGCTTCGCCGCAATCGAGCAAGACGAAGCCCGCGAGCAGTTCCGTGACAAACTCTCCGGGTATGTAGGGCTATACGCTTACTTGAGCCAGATCGTTCCCTACGGCGATCCTGAACAAGAAATGCTCTACAGCTACGGGCACTTTCTATTACCACACTTGCCTCTCGACCGCGACGACGAGGTCATCAAGCTAGGTAGCGAAGTCGCTCTCCAGTACTACCGGCTGGAGCGTGTTTCCTCGGGGCCGATAAATGTGTCAGAAGGCGAGCCTCAGCACGTCAGGCCCCCGACCGAGGTCGGTACTGGCCGGGCGCAGGACCCCAAGGCTCCCCTCTCGGAGATCATCGAGGTGCTGAACGAACGCTTCGGGACGCAGTTCAATGAAGTGGATCGGCTCTTTTTTCAGCAGATCAAGGAAAAAGCCTGCAACGACGAAACCGTAGTGGAGACGGCGCGCGCTAATCCGCGTGACCGGTTCGAGTTGGGAATCAAGAGCCGCCTCGACGAATTAATGATCGAGCGCATGAGCGAGAACGACCAGATCGCGGAGCGCTATCTGTCGGACGAAACGTTTCGGAGTTTGGCCCTGCCCATCCTCGCGCGGGCCATATTCGAGGACTTACAGACGAAAGGTGCGGATGCGCCCACGCCGGGATAATCAAAGTCTCCTGCTCAGCAAGCCGTTGAATGAGGGCGACTCACTGTATCAACCGATCGACTTGAGCCAAAATTGCATCAGGCGTCGGCCGGTCGGAAATACTTTCCCCTACGTACTTCCATTCGATGTCGCCCCCAGGCAAGACGATGACGGCGGACGGCGTCGCGACGCCGTCACTCAGCAGGTTGTAAACTCCGTAGTCCTTGGCGACCTCGGCGTCCTTATCTGACAGGATGGCGAATTCAGCGCCGGTGAGCTCCACCATTTTCAGTGCATCGGCGATGTCATCCGTGCTGATCGCCGCAAGCGACACATTGCGCTCTAGAAACTCGGGATATACATCTGCCAACTCACCTAGTTGGCTCCGACAGGAACCTCAGAAGAATCCTCTGTAGAACAGCAGTACCGCCGCCGCGCGGTTGTCGAGTAAGTCAGATAGGGAAACCGAAGTCCCATCCGCCGCCGGTAAGGTGAATGCAGGCGCTCGCCCGCCCGTGGAGACCGGATTGGACCTGCAGCCGACGAGGGCGATGAGGGTCGCAGTTACCAAGGACAGAAGTACTGCGCTACGGTGCATTTTCTTTCTCCTACTCGGCGAGCCGCCCAATCGGCATCCGGGGCCCAACCAAGATCATCCGCCCCCACGTGTTATCGTCGTCGCCATTGCCGTAAATCATGAAGTGCCCGCCGTATGCGCCGCCGTCCGGGTCGGTGTGGACGATTTCCATGCTGTATTCGTCGCCCACTTGCGGCGGCTGCCAGCGGGGATCGCTGTGAGCAAACGTCGCGTGCATATCCACGCGGGCCTCCAAAATAAAATCAGCCGCGCTCCGGCCCCAAGGATCCATGCGCACCACATAGTCGCAAGCGGCCTCGGGGATCGGCTCTTCAATGTAGCTCTGGCCGGATACGCCGTGCCGCCACCAAGCGTTTTGCGGCGTGCGCTGCGGGTCGGCCACAAAGCAGAAGGCGTTGTCGCCTTGGCCGAAGCGCTCGTTGGCCCGGTCGCGCGGGCCTTCCATAAACCAGCAAATCGCATCCTTGAAATACCAGCGCTTGTCCGCCGGATCGGGGTCGTCGAGATCGTTGACATTGTCCCAGACTTCGGCCCCGAAGTAAAAGTTTTGCGCGTCCCAAGCAATGTAGTAGCGGGCGCGCAAGTCGTCTTCGAGGTGTGGCTCGTCACCGTGGTCGGTGAGGCGGTTGCGCACGCCGCGATCGAGGCGGTAGAAGCCAGCCTCGCTGATGCGGCGCATGTCCCAGATGCCATCGTTGTGGGCGCGGTCCTTCCACTCGGCAAGGTCGCCGTCAATGGTCGGAGCCGTCTCCAATAAGGGAGCGTTGATGTTCATGTCCGCGTATGCGGCAGAAGCCACGAGCAAAATCGCGCACATAGCAAAAGGCAGCATAAATTTTCTCCTCAGCGATAGTCTTCGGCTCGGTCCGCGGGCACAAAGCCCACCGTCTGGCGAGCGTGTTCTAAGTCGCGGTAGCCCCATTTGTTGTCCGAGTTGACGAAGAAGGTGTCGAAAGACAAGTCGAAGGGAGCGGCAAGGCACTTTTCGATCATCTGCACGGCGTCGCGCTGGCTGCACCAGACGCAGAACTCGCGGGAATGGGTCGGGCGGTTTTCCGGGTTGACGCGGCCAAAGCGCAGGCAGAGGACGGACATGCCGTGGGCCGAGGCGTACTCGCGGCCCAACTCTTCGCCCCAGACCTTGCTGGCTGCATACAGGCCCGTTGGCCGCAGGGGCGATTGCGCCGTCAGCATCGGCCACTCGGCGGGCACTTGGTCGTACTCGCCGGCCAAAAGCTCCTTGTATGGCGAGAGCGCGGCGTAGCCACCCATGACCGACCCACTGCTAGCGAAGAGGACGCGCCGCACCCCGGCCTCTTGAGCTGCGGCAAAAACATTCCCAGTGCCCTGCAAGTTGGCGCGGAAGATTGCCGCTATATCGTTTTCAATCTGGGCGGCGAGATGGACGACCGCGTCGATCCCCGCAAAGGCCGGCCGGATGGCATCGAGATCGGCAATATCGGCCTGGTGGCAGTCGATGTTTGGGAGTGGGCGGCGGTTGAGGGCGCGCAGATTGTAGTGTCTGCGCAGGCTGGCGACAGCGGCCGTGCCGATCAAACCCGTGGCACCCGTGATGAGGATGTTTTGCATAAGCCTATTTGGGATGTGAGTGTTGGCTCTCATTAGTAAGGAATACGACCAGACGTGTCCAGCGGGCGCGGCCCGTGTTGTGGGCCATTGGCGCTTTGGCTACTATAAACCGCCGTGAAACACACGATGGCGATATGGAGTTTTTGCGCGTGGGCGGCGCTGCTTGCTAGCGGCTGCGCGACCGACCGAGAAAGAGTGCCCGGCGAGCCGGTGCAGATTGCGATGTGGATGTTCGGCGGAGTGGAGGAGCAAGACCGGTGGTTGCGGCAGGCCGTAAACCGATTCAATGCTGCACAAGACAACATCCGCGTCGATTACGAGAATCGGGATTGGGCTACGCAGCGCGAGAGCCTGATTACCTCGACGATTGCCGGCGAGGGGCCGGACATCATTCGCGTCCACCACAAGTACTCAGTGGAGTTTGGCGAGTTGGGCGGGCTATACGCGCTGGAGCGGTTTGCGGATTTTCCCCAAGTCAAAGCGCGGATTCTCGACAATCTGTGGGAGCACGTCGCGTACGGGGGCCAACACTTTGGGCTGCCCATCCAGATTTTGCCTTTTATCATGGCAGTGAACAAAGCGCTATTGGCCGAGCACGAGTTGGAAGTGCCCCAAACTTGGGAGGATATGCTGGCGCTGGGGCCGGTGCTCAAGGAGCGGGGACTTTTCGCCTTCACCATGCCAGCGGGGCTGAACCAAGACACGGCCTACCGCTTTTTGCCGCTGCTCTACAAGGCGGGAGGAAGAGTGTTCAACGAGGACTGGACGCGAGCCGCTTTTAACGGCTCGGCCGGCATCTCGGCGCTGGAGTTCCTCGTGGCGATGAAGGAGCAGGGCTTTATGCCGCCGGCGTGTGCTGCCTATGCCTTTGACGAGAACGCGGCAACGTGGTGTACGGAAAAAGCGCTGTTGTCGATTGAGGGGCCGTGGTGGCAGCACATTGTGGCCAATAACTACGACTTCCTAGTGGAGAAGTTGCAGTTGATCCGGTTGCCCGGACCAGCCCAGCCCCTCGGGCCGCATCCACCGCGCACCTTGCTGGACTTGGTCATGGTGGCGATCACCGGCTATACCCGAGCGCCGGAGGAGGCCTGGACAGTGATTAAGGCCCTGTGGCTCGACGACCCGCAGTGGCACATCCCCAACGCCGAGATGCTGGGTTTCCCCACGCAGAAGATCGCCTACGCACCGGGGATCGAGTCGAACTTCATCAACGGCGAGGTGCTAGCTGCGGCTGGACAAAACGGTCTGGCTTGGCCGGGTCACCCAGCGGTGACGCAAATCCAGCGACTGATGGCCGACGCGGTCAATATGGCGCTGAGCGGGACCTTGTCCCCCAGGGAGGCGCTCGACCAAGCGGCGGAAGAAGTGGATGAAATTTTGGAGGATTATTGACCTGTATATGCTATTCGTATGTACGTAAAAAGAATGCTCATCCCGCTCTTCGTCGGCCTGATCGCCTGCGGAAGCGACGACCGCCCGCGTCCCGGCGAGCCAACCAAGGTGGTGTTGTGGGAATTCGGGGGCGTGCCGGGCCTGCGCGCATGGGTGCAGCAGGCCGTAGCCGACTTCAACGCCGCGCGCAGCGACATCCAGATCGAGCTGGAGTTCCGCGACTGGGCAACGCAGCGCGAGAGCCTGATCAGCACCACCATCGTCGGCGATGGGCCGGATATTGTGCGGGTGCACCACAAGTACTCGGTGGAGTTCGGCGAGTTGGGGGGACTGTACGCGCTGGAGAATTTCCCCGACTTTCCCCAAGTCAAGGAGCGCATCCTCGACAACGTCTGGGAACTGGTCGAATACGACGGCAAACACTACGGCCTGCCAGTGACCATGCTGCCCTTCGTGCTGGCGGTCAACACCGACATTATGGGTCGGATGGGACTCGAAGTGCCCAAGACCTGGGACGAGATGCTGGCGCTGGGTCCGCAGTTCGCAGGCACGGGGATCGAGCCTTTTACCATGCCTGGGGGCGTCAATCTGGACACGGCCTACCGCTTTTTGCCGCTACTGTACAAAGCGGGTGGGCGCGTCTTTAACGAGGATTGGTCTGCCGCCGCCTTTAACGGCCCGGCCGGGCAGGCGGCGCTGGAGTTTCTAGTGGAGATGAAAAACAAGGGCTATTTGCCAGCCGGCAGCGCGGCCTATCGCTTCGACGAGAATGCCGCGCACTGGTCAACCGGCAAGGCCGCGCTGTCGATTGAGGGGCCGTGGTGGCAGGATATCGTCCACGGCAACTACGACTTCGATCTGAACAATCTAGCGCTGGCGCAAGTGCCCGGCCCTGCCGAGCCGCTGGAACCGCATCCATCGCGGACGTTGCTCGACGTAATTATGATTGCCATAACCGGCTATACCAAGGTCCCCAATGAAGCCTGGGAAGTGGTCAAAGCGCTGGATTTGGACCACCCGGTCTGGCGCAACCCCAACCCGACCATGGGCGGCATTCCCACGCTAAAGGCAGCCTATGCCGAAGGCGTACAGTCCGATTACATTGACCTAGATCAACTCGCCATCGCCGGGGCCAATGGGCTAGGTTGGCCGGGCCATCCGGCAGTGACGCAGATTCAGCGGCACATTGCCGACGCGGTCAATATGGCGCTGACCGGCTCGCTAAGCCCCAAGGAGGCGCTGGACTTTGCCGCCGAAGAAGTAAACGAGGTGTTGAGTGATTACTAAAGGCGCACTGCGCAAAAATCTGACGCCGTACTATTTCTTGCTGCCGGCCCTGCTGGTCTTGGCGGTCGTCATTCTCTATCCGGTCTTCAGCAACCTGATCATGAGCTTGTACAAGGTGAAGCTCTTCCGCGGGGCTGGCGACGAGTTCATCGGCCTGACTCACTACGCCAAGCTCTTCGGCAGCCGCACCTTTGTCAACAGCATCTGGAGTTCAGTGCGCTTTACGCTCTACTCCCTGCCAGTAGCCTTCGTCTTGGGCTTGGGGATGGCGTTGATCTTCAACGAGATCAAGAAGTATCGGCCGGTCTTTACCGGCTTTCTACTCATCCCCTGGGCCATCGCTCCGGTCGTAACCGGCTACATGTGGCGCTGGCTCTTCCACGACAGCTTCGGCCTCGTCAATCACACGCTCCTAAGCCTCGGCTTCATCGACGCCAATGTCCCCTGGTTGGCACAGCCAGACGCGGCTATGGGCGCAGTGGTAGTGGCCAATGTCTGGCGCTTCATGCCCTATATCACCATCATGCTGCTGGCGGGTTTGCAGGGCGTGTCCGCCGAGCTGTACGAGGCCGCGCACGTCGATGGGGCCAATGTGTTCGGGCGCTTCTTCCACGTGACACTGCCGCAACTCAAACACGTGATCGGCGTGGTCTTCCTCTTCGCCACCATCTGGATGGTCAACGACTTCGCACTGATCTTCATAATGACCGAGGGCGGCCCGGCCAAGGCCACGCAAGTGGTGCCAATTACAGTCTATCGCATCGCCTTCGAGCACCTGCGGCTCGGCAAGGGCGCAGCCGCAGCACTGATTCTGTTGCTCTTTTTGTTGGCCATGAGCATCGTCTTTATCCGCGTACTCTTCCGCGAGGAGCGGCGGGACAGCGATTAAAAATCGTCAGACGCCAAGGCACTCGATGGCCTCAGTGGGCTGTGCTATGCCCTTTGTCTTGGTGTGCCAATCGGATATATTTCTCTACATCGCGTCCACTCTTAGAAGCTGTCTTAAAATTCGCCGTGGTCCGTGGCCACGAATACACCTGCCATCCGACGCGAGTTTTAAGAACGCTTCTCAGGAGAACGGACCGATGGCCGAATTTGACAGCGTTTCCAAATCCCTGCTCAGCACTCATCCGCAGGGCTTTCTGACCTTCCTGCTGGGGCACTCACAGGTGCAGTTACTGGATATGCTCAACCCGGAGCAACCCACCTTCGAGACCCAGGTGATGGACAGCCTGCTGCGCGTGCAAATCCAAGGCGAGGAGGCGTTAGTGCATTGCGAGTTTCAAACTACCGATAGCACGGCCGTGCCCATGCCGCGCCGCATGGCCGGCTATATGGGACGCTGCATTGCCGAGTATGGCTTGCCCCTATTTTCCTACGTGATCTACCTGCGTCCCGAGGCCGGACGACGCGATCTGGGGCATTATATTCAAGAGCATACGGGCTTTGAAGTGGTGCTGCGCTATAAGGTGATCCGTTTGATTGCGTTGGATGGGATGACGTATTTGTCGTCGGGCAATGTGGGGGTACTGCCCTTTACGCCGCTGATGGGGCGTCCTCAAGGGATGGATGTGGATGCGTGGTTGCGTCGGTGTGTGGAGACGACCGAGGAGTTAGCTGTATCTCGTGCCGTTAAGCATAGTGTGTTGGCACACATGGGGATGTTGAGTTCATTGGTATGCGAGGAATCAACCGTTTTTTCTCTTATATCGGAGGAGATCATGACTGAGTTTCCATTACTTGAGTCTTTGCGCAAGCGAGCACTGGAGCAGGGGCATGAGGAAGGGCTGAAGCAGGGACGTGAGCAAGGGCTGGAGCAAGGGCTGGAGCAAGGGCTTCGGCAAAGCATTCAAGAAGCCTTGGCGCTTCGGTTTGATGCGGATGCGGCCAAGGCGTTGTCGGGGCGCTTGGAGAGTATTGAAGCGGTCGAGCAACTCCAAGTCTTGCTGCGCGCCGCCATCCAAGTGGCGGAACTGGCCGAGTTCACGCGCTTATTGGATGAGATGACCGCCGAGTGAAGCCCTGCTGATCCAGAATTCGGAAGTCGGCTAACACTCACCTTATCTAGAGTCAGACTAAGGCCACTCGGTGCTTCTTGTGCGACTCTTCGTACAAGGTCATCAAGTCCAAATCTGGTACTTCTTCGGGCGCGAAGTACCATTCTGCGATGAGATTCTCGTCCTCCATTGCCTGCACTTTAAGGTCGAAAATTACTTCTTGTTCAGGGAACTTGGACTTAAGCGTATCCCGCACCTGTTTTAGATCGGCAGGGAAGCCTGCCCCGCACTTGGGAACCTTGAATTCGACCTGGACGAAACACGGCTCTTGTTGGTTGAAAGTCGGTTGCCCATGCACCGGGGCGAGGATGTCGAGATAATGTTGAAGCATCTTGTTCTTGTAATCACTGACGACCATTTCGCCCGATAGAGCACGGATGAGCCCACACACAAAACGCACGAGACAGACCACTTGTTTGCTGTTCAAGGTTAGACTGGTACCGTCTTCGGAGTTCGATAGGGTTAATATGCTACCACAGACTGAAAAACTATTTTCATGTACGACCTTGTTGCGATACGGCCGCAGTTGGCTAAAAAGAGCCTTCGAGTAGTTGTAAAGGTATGGTTGACTCTCAAAGAGAGGTGGAAGTTGGAGGTCGGACTCTTTCTCCAGCCTCTTTAATTTTCCCAACAAACTCTTAGGAACCTCTTTGTTATTCTCTTCGAGTATCCACTCGAAAATCATATCTAGTGCTTTGAAGGAAACGAGGAAAGTGAGAGGCATTATGTCGTTCAGGAAAGTTGGGCCGGGAGAAACGTAGACTGCACTGTCCAAACACATAGTAGGAGATGGCTTACTGCTCGTAATCTCGATTACCTTCTTGTCAGGACTGTCATAGCGTTTCTCCAGAAAATCGAGAAGCCAGTATTCATAGTTCAACTTGTCCAGAAGCTTTTCCCGTGATTCAGTCTGGGAATTAGCCATTTTTTTTAATTTTGCTCTGACCTTTTCGCAATGTTTTATGACCTCTGGCTCGTAAAAGCGTTCGCCACAACGGAGGCAAACCTCTGCTTGAATTTTCACCGTCTCCGTGAGATTGCCGCCACGCAAAACCTTATTGACTTGCTTTTTGACAATCCCGTCTCCACATACTGGACATTTGTCAAGCATCACTTCTTCCTCCTTTCACGCCAGTTGATCCAACGGGTTGGATCCGGGCGATAGACGGTAACGAGGGATGCCCGTTGATTCTCCTCATCGTAAGCCCAAACACTGTGGATTGGCTCTCCAGATACATTTGTCCCGTATATCAAGCAGCTTGGAAATGGCTGCTGCCCTGATGGGTAACTTTCGATAATTTCGCCATTGCGTACGGAATAGAATATCTCTTCAAAATCCAGTTGATCATTCTCTGCTTCTTCATCTCCATGATCGGTGATACGGTAGTTTTGAGAATCTATAGCTCGAATGATGTCCCGGATATCCATTCATACGTCCCCATTTATTTAAATAGCCTTTGCCGCCTCGTCCAAGAAGCCTATTATGCTCAACGTATCGTATCACCTACTCCCAGTCAAGCCGCCGATATAGCCATAGTGCGACTAGCTCTATACCGGTCGTGTAATCCCTGCCATGGCCAGCGACTGAGCATGTCAAAAACTCGGCCAATATCGCCCAAATGGCCAAGTTTTGTGGGTGACCACGGAGTCGGTGTCCGTGCGTGCTCCCTGAGCGGCTCAATTGACGGCCTCGGTGGGCCGTGCTATGCTCTGAGGGCATGTCGGAGGACAACCTCTCAACGCCATTCCTCAAGGAGACAAGAGATGGCTATGATGTGGAGAATACTCGTTGCGGCCTTGGCCCTTGGGAGCCTCGGCTGCGACACGGAAGCAGAAAAGCAGCGGCAGGCACTTGAAGCAGAAAAAGCAAGACTGGCAGCCGAACAGGCTGAGAAGGAACGGCAGCAAGCACTCGAAGCAGAAAAAGCAAGACTGATAGTCGAGCAAACCGAGAAGGAACGACAAGAGTTTTTCGTCCAGTCGGGCCGCTGGCCATCTCCGGATGCGGTAAATGACCTGCACTTGGCAGTAAAACTTAACTTGCCCATGCTGACTGCGTCCCTGATCCAGCAGGGAGCCGACGTCAACACCAAGGACACAAATTTTCGGACGCCGCTGCACTGGGCGGCACTAAGGAATGCTGTTGAGACGGTCGAAGTCTTACTCAAGCACGGAGCCGACGTCAATGCCAAGACCAGAGATGGCCAAACGTCGCTGCACTTCGCGGCACTAGGGAATGCTGTTGAGACGGCGGAAGTATTGCTCAAGCACGGAGCCGATGTCAACGCTGTCAACAGCGGAGGCAACTGGACGCCGCTGCACTTGGCATTGCGGGAGAATGCTTTTGCGATGGTCGAGGTCTTACTCAAGCACGGAGCCGACGTCAATGCCAAGCTCAGAGAGAGCCTCACGCCGCTGCACATCGCGGCACTAAGGAATGCTGTTGAGACGGTCGAGGTCTTGCTCAAGCACGGAGCCGACGTCAATGCCAAGAGCAGAGATGGCCAAACGCCGCTACACTTCGCGGCGCGAAATAATGCTCATCCGACGGTCGAGGTCTTGCTCAAGCACGGAGCCGATGTCAACGCCAAGAGCAGAGATGGCCAAACGCCCATAGACAAAGCGCCTCACGAGATGGCAGTTTTTTTGCGCCGTTATATGCTAAGCCATTCTGGAAACGAATAGCGAATAGTTAATGAGCTGATTTTTTGAATTAATCAGAACCTGCTATGAGCATATTTCAAGCGGAAAAACGGTCAGAGTGGTACCCAACCAAGCCGTCAATCCAACTAGACACAACGACCCAATAGGAGAAACAAGATGAGCGGAGGACAATCCATCCAAATTGGCCGGACGCCGCTACACTTCGCGGCGCAGAACAATGATGTTGAGACAGTAGAATCATTGCTCAAGCAGGGAACTGATGTCAATGTGAAGGACTACGATCATTTTACGCCACTTCACCTAGCGGCATGGGCAAATGCTGTTGCGACGACCGAGGTCTTGCTTAAGTACGATGCCGATGTCAACGCCAAGAGCATATATGGCTGGACGCCGCTGCACTTCGCGGCGCAAAAGAATGCGGTGCGAAACAGTGCTGCTGTTGGGGTGGCGAAAGTCTTGCTCAAGCAGAGACTCGATATCAAGATCGACGAGAAGAACAACCACGGCGAGACGCCGCTGTACTTCGCGGCGCGGGACAATGAGGTTGAGATGGTAGAATTATTGCTCAAGCACGGAGCCGATGTCAACGTCAAGCAAAATAGTGGCATTACACCTCTGCGCGTTGCGATGCGGAACAATGCTGTTGAGGCGGCAGACTTATTGCGTAGTTATGGCGGCCATGAGTGAATAATCTGATTCTTGAACCGATCAGAGATGTTACGAGCGAAGACCAACACCCTCTAAATGCCCTTACTCGCAAAGGGTCGCTAAGCGATGCGAATTAAAACGCAAGAAAAGATCCGCGCCTATCTCGCCTACGGCTTGGGCACGGTTTTTGTCCTCGCGCTGGTGATGCCGCTGATATGGGTAGTCACGACTTCGGTGCGTCCCCTGTCCGAGATGACGCAGACGCCGCCGCTGGTCTTCCCCCGCTCCCTCACCTTCCACGCGTACGTCGAGATGTGGGACACCGGGCCGTTTGTGAAGTACTTTGCCAACAGCATGGCCATTTCCCTTTCTACCGCCCTCATCGCCCTCGCGTTTAGCGTCTGCGCGGCGTATGCCTTTGCCCGCTTCCGCTTTCGCGGCAACACCTTGTTGCTGATGGTGGTGGTGATGTCGCAAATGCTGCCCGGCTCTTCGATCCTCATCCCGCTCTTTCAGGTGATTCGCTCGTTCGGCTTGCTCGACACGCACGTGGGCATGGTGCTGATCTACACGGGCTTTGCCATCCCGTTTTGCACCTGGCTGCTCAACGGCTATTTCCGCGCCATCCCCACCGATCTAGAGCAGGCCGCGCTCATCGATGGCTGCAACCGCCTCCAGCTACTCTCCCGAATCGTCTTGCCGCTGGCCGCACCGGCGATCGTGGCAGTGGGAACCTTTGCCTTTTTGCTTTCGTGGAATGAATTCTTGTTCGCTTTTGTGTTTACCAAATCGCAGGCCCTGACCATTCCGGTGGGGCTGCGCGCCGCGTTTTTAGGGCAATACGTCAACAAATACGACCAGCTATTCGCCGCATCGCTGATTTTTAGCCTGCCGCCAATCGCGCTCTTCGTGGGATTGCAGCGGTATTTTGTCCAGGGATTGACGGCTGGTGCCGTAAAGGGATAGGAGAACGAATGAGTAAGACTAAAACATGGCTGCTGTGCGCCCTATTGGTCGCCTGCGGACAGCCGGACGACGCACCCGATAAACTCAAGATCGGCTACGTCATCAACTTCATGTCGCACGAGTGGTATCAAAACATCAGCAAATCGGCGACAGCGCGAGCGGCCGAGTTGGATGTCGAGCTGATCGTCGCCGATGCCAACCTCGACGTGGCAGCGCAAATCTCCAAAGCCGAAAACCTGCTCGCCCAAGGGGTCGAAGTGCTGATTCTATCGCCGGTGGACGCCAAGGCAATGGGGCCGATAGTGCGTCAGGCCAAAGCCGCGGGAGTACACGTGATTACCGAATCCAACCCCGTGTCCGAGGCCGTCAGCTACGTGGGAATCGACAATTACGCCGGTGGGGTTAAGGCCGGCGAGTGGTTTGCCAGCTACGCGGCGGAAAAGGGCCTCGACCCCAAGATCCTCATCGTCGGCTTCCCCAACTTTGAGGACTGCCGGCAGCGGGTCGATGGCTTCAAAGACGCGCTCGCCGCTTCGGGTCTGACCCATGAGATCATCCAAGAAGTCGATGGACAGGGCCTCAAGGAAAAGGCGTTCAAGGTGGCGCAGGACGCGCTGACGGCCAACCCGCAGATCAACGCGATCTACGGCATCAACGACGATTCGACGACCGGCGGCATGGCGGCCTACAAAGCGGCCGGATTAGACGAAACAGCGCTGACCGCGATCGGCTTCGGCTTCGAAGGCACCGTGGGACAGACGGCCCTCACCGGCGACACGCCCTACGCAGCGGCGCTGGCGATGTTCCCGAATTTCGTCGGGAGCGCGCTCATAGATGCAGCGGTGCAATTAGCGAGTGGTGAGCAACTACCCCCCCACTACGAGACGCCGACCATCGTCGTCACCCGCGACAATCTCAGCCGCTTCTACGACACGAGCACCGAGCCGCCCTTCGCGCTCAAGGTGGATGCGGTGCGGGCCTTGATGCCGCAATGAGCCGTATTCTTGCGCGGATACTCCACAGCGAGCAGGCCGGACTGTTGCTCGCGCTGGTCTTGCTCTGCGTGGGTATTTCCCTGCTGACGCCAGTATTCTTTACGGCCGTCAATATCAAAAACGTGCTGCGCGACGCCTCGCTGGTGGCCATCGCCGGAATCGGCATGGTGATGATCATCCTGCTCGGCGAGATCGACCTGAGCGTCGGCTCGACCCAAGCAGTGGCCGGGATCATCGCCGTGGCCGTGCTCAACCAGTTTGAGAGCGTAACGCTGGCACTCGTCGCCGCACTCGCCGCCGGGGCGCTCGTCGGGCTGTGCAATGGACTGTTAGTCACCAAGGCCGGCATCAACTCCCTAATCGCGACCTTGGGCATGATGGCGATTTTGCGCGGCGCAGCTATGGTCAGCACCCAAGCGGTATCGATCCAAGGCAAAGTAGAAAGCTTCGTCGAAGTGGGAACCGGACACTTGGGGCCGATCCCGATCCCGGTGCTGGTAACTTTTGTCCTCTTGGGGCTGTTTTACTACGTCCTCCACCACACCATCCTCGGCCGCTATATCTACGCCATCGGCGGCAATATCCAAGCGGCGCGGCTCGCGGGCTTGGCCGTTGATCGCACGCGCGTCTTGGTCTTTGTACTCGGCGGCGTGCTGGCGGCGCTGAGCGCTTTCATCTTGGCCTCGCGCCTCAACTCCGGGCAGCCGAATGCCGGCTTAGGGTTTGAGTTGCAGGTGATCGCCGCGGTGATCTTGGGCGGCATTAGCCTGACGGGCGGCGTGGGTACGCTCGGCGGTGCCTTTATCGGCATCCTGATCCTGACGGTGCTCTCCAACGGCTTGGTGCTGTTGAACGTGTCATCCTTTTACCACGATATTGCGCGCGGCGCGGTAATCATCCTCGCCGTGTATCTGGACACCCGCCGCAAACAAAGCCTCTTGCGACGGCTGCTCGCTCCCCCGACATGACGCCGCTACTATCCCTAGAGGATATCCACAAGCGCTTCCCCGGCGTCTATGCACTCAAGGGCGTCGACTTTGCAGTGCAGCCGGGAGAGGTCCACGCGCTGGTCGGCGAAAACGGCGCGGGCAAGAGCACCTTGATCAAAATTGCGGCTGGCGTGTACCACCGCGACCAAGGCCGCTACCAGATCGCGGGTCGCTCCGTAGATATCCGACATCCGCGCCAAGCCATAGACCACGGACTGGCGGTTGTTTACCAAGAGTTAGAACTAGTCCCTTCGCTGTCGGTCGCCGAGAATTTGTTCTTCGGCCGCCTGCCGCACGGACGCGGTGGCCGTGTCCAGTGGAACGCGCTCTACGACTCTTCTGCAACGCTATTGGCTGAGGTCGGGCTAGCAGTTGATCCGCAGACCAAGGTCGGCCATCTCGGCGTGGCCGCGCAGCAATTGGTCGAGATCGCACGGGCACTGGCGTGCGACGCCCAGATAATCATCATGGACGAGCCAACTTCGGCCCTGAGTACGCGCGAGATCGACAAGCTCTTTGCTCTCATCGCCCGACTCAAGGCAAGGGGCGTCGGCGTGGTCTATGTATCGCACAAGCTCGCCGAGGTCATGGCGCTGGCCGACCGGGTGACGGTCTTGCGCGACGGAGAGCGCGTCGCTTGTGAACAGGCCGCCGACCTCGACGAAGAGCAACTTATCGCGCTGATGGTCGGGCGGGAGTTGGGGCAAGGTTTTCCCGCGGCCGATCGTACACCGGGGCCGTGTGCGCTGGAGGCGGAGGGGTTGACCACTGATCGGGTGCAGGACATTTCCTTCAGGGTGTGCGCCGGGGAAATCGTCGGCTTCTCCGGTCTAATGGGCGCGGGACGGACGGAACTAGCGCGAGCCGTGATGGGCGCGGACCGCCGCCGCGCTGGAACCATTACTATCGACGGAATCCCCGTTCCAGCGAACGCACCACCGCAGGCACGCACCCTCGGGTTGGGCCTAGTACCAGAAGATCGTCGGGCCGACGGCCTCTTCGCGCAGCAGAGCGTGCGCGCAAACGCGAGCGTCGCAGCTTTAGAGCAATTCTGCCGCGCCGGCCACGTGCAGGTAGGCATGGAGCGGCAGCAAGTCGGCGCACTCGTCACTCGCCTGCGCCTGCGTCCCCCCGACCAAGAGCAGACCATCGCGCGGCTCAGCGGCGGCAATCAGCAAAAGGCACTGCTGGCCCGCTGGCTGCTCAAGGAAAACTTGCGGGTGCTGCTCGTCGATGAGCCGACCCGGGGAATCGACGTCGGTGCCAAAGCCGAGATTTATCAACTGCTGGACGGGCTGGCGCGCCAAGGACTGGCAATCGTGGTTCTCTCTTCGGAAATGCCCGAAATTCTGGGGCTGTGCGACCGAGTGTACGTAATGCGCGAGGGACGGATCGCCGCCGAGTACGCACGAGCCGAGGCCACGCCAGAAAAACTCTTGGCCAGTGCCCTACCCGGTGGAAGCTAAAGAGTAGCCAGTAGCCAGTGATCAGCCCCCACACCACCGAGCTGAGGGACGGTGGAACTAGCCACTGGCCACTAACCACTAACCCCTGAGAGGTGCAACGTGAAAATCCTAATCACCGGCGGCACCGGCCGCGTCGGAGCCAACTTAGCCAGAGCTTTGCTCGACAAAGGGCACGCTATCCGCTCGTTTGTCTATCCCGGCGACCAAAGCCGCGCCCACAAGCTCGACGACTTTGACCGCGTCGAGACCATCGAAGGCGATTTGCGCAATCTCGCCGATGTGCGCCGCGCCGTCGAAGGAGTCGATGCGGTGTACCACATTGCCGCGGCCTTTGGCGGCCCCTTCGACAACCGCGAATACCTCGAAATCAACGGCATGGGCACCATCAACGTGCTGGAGTCCATCCGCGAGCTGACGCCCAATCTGCACCGCTTGGTCTATGCTTCCACCGAGGCTATTTACTGGGAGAATCCCTACAACGGCCGCTGCTTTGAAGAGCCAATCCGCGAAGACCAAGTCGCCCGCTACCAGACAATGCCCTACTTCCTGACCAAGTGGATCGGCGAGGAACTGGTGATGAGCTATCACTTGCAGTTCGGGCTGCCATCGGTGACCACGCGCTTTGCCACGATTATTGAGCCGGGTGAATTCCTCGACGAAAACGGTCTGCCGCATCTGTTTTTGTTCGGGCCGGTTTACGAGCAGTTCAAGGACCGAGAGGGAGCCGAGGAGCTCAAGGCGCAGTGGACGGGCGAGGAGCAGTTCTTGCTATCGCGCAATCCAGACGGGCGGCCCTTCCGGCAGGTATATGCCGACGTGCGCGACATCGTCCAAGGGCTGGTGTTGGCGCTAGAGCGGGACGAAGCCGTGGGCGAGGTGTTCAATCTGGGCGGAGCCGCGCTGTTCGATTGGAGCGAGACCGTACCTTATCTCGCCGAGCGCTTCGGTCTGGGCTACGCCGATGCGCGGCGGCCGGATTGGAATTACTTCGAGCTGGATTTGACCAACATCAAGCAAAAGTTGGGGTTTGAACCCAAGCACGACTTGGCGAGCATCCTCGACGCGGCTGAGGCCATGCGGCGCGGCGAGGACGTGGGAATTATTCCGACGGGCGTGCGCTTTGGCTAGCGTAGTGGTGCGGAGGAAATCCACATGATCGAAGGACACCAAGTACTAGCCGACCGCGGCGCTGTGTCCGCCCAGCAGCCAGCCGCGGCGCGCATTGGCGCGCAAATATTGGCCCAAGGCGGCAACGCCATGGATGCAGCAGCAGCCACCAGTTTCGCCTGCTGCATGTTGGCCCCCCAATCCAATGGCATCGGCGGCTATATGTCAGCGGCAGTCGTCTTAGAAGGCTCCACCGGCCGCGTCTGGTCACTCGACGCCAATGCCGTGGCTCCAGCCGCTGCTCACGAGTACATGTACGACATTCTGCCGGCCCGCCGCGACAACATGTGCACCAACGAAAAGGAATACGCCTGTAGCGTGCGCGACGATGCCAACGTGTACGGCCCCCAGTCCGTAGCCGTCCCCGGCCAAATGGCCGGCATGGGCTTTTTGCACGAGCGCTGGGGAAAGTTACCTTGGGACGCAATCGTTGCCCCGGCCCAAGAGCTCCTCGCCGACGGCTTCCCCTACGGCCCAGCCCTAGCCAATACCATCCGCAACCAAGAAGCCATCCTGCGCCGCTTCCCCGCAACATTTAGCCACCTCGCTCCGCAAGGCGAGTTGCCCAGCCCCGACGACATTTGGCATCGCCCCGACATGGAGCACACCCTGGCGCGTTTGGCCCAAGCTGGTTGGCGCGACTTTTACAGCGGCGAATTGGGCCGCACCATCGGCGATTACGTCCAAGCCAGCGGCGGTGCTCTCACCCGCGAGGATATGGCCGCTTTTGCGCCGCGCCTGACCGAGCCATACCAAATCACCTACCGCGATGTGCCAGTGTACGGACCAATTTTGCCCAACGGCTGCCTCTCCGCCCTCCAGATACTGCACATGCTGGAGTGCCTGCCCGTGGTGCCCGACGACCGAGCCCTGTACTGGCACCAGCTAGCCGAAGTCGTCAAACAGGCTTGGCGCGACCGCCTGCGCTACGTCGGCGACCCCGATTTCGTCGATGTGCCAGTTGAGCGCTTGCTGAGCAAAGACTACGCCGCCGGCCGCGTCGAAGCCCTGCAACAATTCCCCGAACAAGTCGATCAGCAAGTGTACGAAGCCTCGGGTCCAGCCGTCGCCGAAACCCTGCACGTTTCAGCCGCAGACGCCGAGGGCAATCTCGTCGGCATCACCATCACCCAAGGCGGAGCTTTTGGCTCCTGTCTCACCGTACCGGGCACAGGCATTATTTTGGGTCACGGCATGTGCCGTTTGGATCCCCGCCCCGATCGGGCCAATTCTATAGCTGCGCACAAGCGTCCGCTCAACAACGTAGTCCCCATGATCTTGCGCCTGCCCCAGCGCGACGTGGCCATCGGCCTACCCGGCGGTCGCCGCATCATCAGCGTTGGTGCCCAACTCGGCCAGCGTATTATCGACTTCAACGCCACCGCCTTGGGAGCCGCCACAGCCCTCCGACTCAACGCCGAAGCCCAAGAACCCCTCGAACTAAAGCGCGGCATCGACCCGGCGATTGTGCAAACTCTAAGAGAAATGGGCCACCGAGTGCAGGTAGTTCAAGCAGTGGCCGGCGGTGCTCACGGCGCGGAAGTGCTCAAAAGCGAAGGCAAAGTACGCGCCGGGGGCAATGGTTGGGCCGCGGGCGTATAGGTCGTCTTTTGGGTGATAATCACCCTTGACGTGGGTGATTATCACCCATATCATGGGTATATGAACACGAATCGACTGCTACCTCGATTTGCTTCCGCGAGCGTAGAGCGGGCACTTAGGGTCATGCCCGTGACCGTTCTCACTGGCGCACGACAGACCGGCAAGAGCACCCTCGCCCGCATGCCTCCCATCGGGACAGATCGATCTTACTTCACTCTAGACGATTACGGCGTCCTCGAGCAGGCCCAACGCGAACCGGATGCCCTTGTTGCTCGGGCGGTGCAGATCACGCTCGATGAGGTACAGCGGGTGCCGCATGTGCTGCTCGCCATCAAGCGGCTCGTTGACGAAGATCGGATTGCTGGCCGTTTCCTCCTGACTGGCTCGGCGAATCTGCTGCTTATGAAGGAGGTGGGTGAAACACTGGCTGGCCGCGCTAGCTACTTGACGCTCTGGCCCATGACCCGTCGCGAGCAACGCGGATTGGCTAGGCCCGGTCTGTGGACGGAACTCGTAGATGCGCCTCCTACTGCATGGCGGGATGTGCTGCTCGCGGAGCCAGCCGAAGCAGAGCCGTGGCAGGCCCTTGCTCGACGCGGAGGTTATCCCGTTCCAGCCTATGAGTTGAGCGATGATGACGATCGGCGGCTCTGGTTCGAAGGCTATGCAGCTACCTACTTGGAGCGGGATATCCCGCGTCTATCCGCCATCGAGGGCATCACCGACCTGCGGAGATTGATGACGGCAGCCTGTCTGCGCGTTGGAGGGCTATTAAACCAAGCCGACCTAGCTCGGGACGTACATCTCGCCCCGTCCACAGTGCAGCGGTATCTCAACTTGCTAGAGGTGTCGTTCCAACTGGTGCGCCTGCCATCCTATTCTGTCAACAGGACAAAACGGCTAGTCAAGTCATCCAAACTCTACTGGGGCGATACAGGGTTGGCTTTGCACTTAGCGGGCGAAGCACATCCCCGTGGCGCACACCTAGAGAACATAGTGCTCTGCGACCTGCTCGCTTGGGTTACTACTCGTATCGAAAGAACAGAGATTCTCTTTTGGCGGACTACCAAGGGTGCCGAGGTCGATTTCGTCATCGAAACGGGCCGCCGTCTGCTGCCCGTGGAGGTGAAGGCCGCCGCGAGCGTCCATCCCGGCGATGTGCGACATCTGCATACGTTCTTAGATGAGTACTCCGATATGGCGCAGCGTGGAATCATTCTCTACGATGGCGAAGAAACATTCTGGATCACCGAGCGCGTACTCGCCGCACCGTGGTGGCGCGTGGTCTGAAACTACTATCTAACATACAGGAGAAAAAAATGAAAATTACTGACTTGCAGGTGATGCGGATGGGGTCGGAAGGGACCAACAATTGGCTGTTCGTGAAAATTGAGACCGACGCCGGCATTTCTGGATGGGGCGAGGCCAGCCTGCAATACAAAGACGACGCCTTGACCGGCGAGTTTGCGGCGTTCAAGCGGTTTCTGCTGGGCAAAAATCCGTTTGAAATTGAGCGAATTTGGACCTCGTTGTACCGACGCGTGACGTGGTCGGGGGGAGCGGTAACAACGAGTGCGATTAGTGCGATTGATCTGGCGTTGTGGGACATTAAAGGCAAAGCCTTGGGCGTCCCAGTGTATGAACTGTTAGGAGGAAAATCACACGACAAAATTCGCATGTACGCCAATGGCTGGCCGAGAAAGGACAACACACCCGAAGGGATTGCCGAGGGTGTAAAGCGGGTGGTAGATCAAGGCTATGAGGCGTTGAAGTTTTATCCTTTTCGCGGCGCACAGGTGGCAAAGATTGATCGGATTCAACACGGCGTCGCCTTGGTGGAAGCAGCGCGCGAAACGGCAGGATCGCAAATTGAAATCGGAATTGACATTCGCGCGCGCTTGAACATATGGAGCGCACGACGAGTGGCGCAGGAATTGGAACCCTATAACATTGCGTGGATGGAAGAGCCGATTTTGTGGGACAATCCAGAAGCGCTAGCGCAATTTGCCCACGAAGTAAATGTGCCCATTGCAACGGGTGAGCAATTGTACACTCGGTGGGATTTTCGCCCGTTGTTGGAATTGAATGCGGTCGGGATTATTCAGCCGGATATTTGTCACGCGGGCGGCATCACTGAATTGAAGAAAATTGCCGCAATGGCTGAAACGTATTACGTGACAGTAGCACCACACAATTCCAATGGGCCGATTTCAACAATCGCCAGCTTGCATTTAGATCTGTGCATTCACAACAGTTTGATGCAGGAAATTTTTGTGTCGTCCATTGATCGATACAACAAGGTGCTGACGCAACCTATTGAAGTGATCGATGGGCACTGTGTGCCACCGGAAGGGCCGGGTTGGGGCGTGGAGTTACGCGAGGATGTTATGGAACAACATCCGCCGAAGTCGTTTACGCCGATTGAGTCTGAACCGTACGTGGAATTTTAAACAGTAGAGTGGTCCTCACTCATCGTTCTAGCTCCGACACTTTGGCATCGCTAGTTGATTTCCTCACGCCCTGCGTGGCCAGTCCTGGCGGAGCCAAGCCTCCCATCGACGTGCCAGATCCATTCGCGCATCACGGCGCACGTCCGTGCACGTAATAAGGGGGCCTTTCCGGCAGGCGATGTCTTGTTATTGCTCCCAATGCGTCTCTTCGGGCGGCGAAGTTGGTTATTCGATTCATGTGGGCGTCCTCTTCGAGACTAGAGACGATTTCCTCGGCAAAACGCGGATGAGCCATTTTTCTGGCAAGGTGAAGGGACACATAGCGGACATCCAAGCTCGTATCATTGAATAGGCCGCTGAGAGATGCGCTGCATTCAGACCACAAAGCTGGACAACTTTGCAGCAAGTGTACCGCCGCCGACCGGACAATCGGCGAAATGTCCCGGCACCCTTCCTTGATGTAGTCCGAATGCGATTCTGCTGTCTTTGGATGGTGGATTTTCGCGTTGGCAAAAAGTGCTGGTCTGCGCGCGAATTTCCCCTAGGTACTCTCCATTTTCGGGATTAGAAAGTTTTTTATTAGTTCTCTCTCAAAAAAGGGTTCGTCCACTCCGCGTGACGAGGTGCCCACAGAAATGATGCAGTTAGCGGCAAAACCATGAGAATACTACCGGAGATTCAATGCGAGAATCAGTACTCTGCCCTGTATAAGGACGACGCCATTTGGCAGCCCGCCGTCCGTGTAATCGCTGCGCGTCACGGAATCTCGGGCGAACTGGAGCGCCTGACGCTGGGAACGCACGTCGTCTATGGGAGAGGAGAGGTAATCCTCAAGCTCTACTGCCCGCTGTGGGCGGAATTCTTCAAGATGGAGCGCATCGCCTTAGAGAGCGTGGACAATCTGCCCGCACCGACGCTGCTGGCTCACGGGAAGATTGACGGGTGGTCGTACCTGCTACAGAGTCGCGTGATGGGAGTCCCAGCGCAATCGGTTTGGCGGGAGCTCCCCCTGCGCGTGCGCCGCGACCTCGTCGGAGAAATCGGCGCGCTCCTGCGTCGCCTGCACGATCTCCCTCTCCCCGAGGGTCTCGACGCCAATTGGGCGTCTTTTTTGCAGGCTCGACTCGATGGGGCCGAGGCACACCACAGCGCCCAAGAGCCGTGGAACAGTTGGATCCGATCCCGTCTCGAAAAATTTGCCGAACCCCCTTTTCCCCACGTCTTCCTACACGCCGACTTGACGGAGGATCACTTTCTGCTCACTAAGCGCAAAGACGGTTCCTGGTTCGTCTCCGGGATCATTGACTTTGGCGATGCCCGCATTGGTCATCCATTCTACGACTTCATCGCCATACTCGCCTACTACACCCTAGGCGAGCCCGAACTCTCCTACCAGTTGCTTGAGGCGTATGGGTTGGAAAGCTCGCCCGAAATCGAGGAGGGAATCCTGAGTTTCTGCCTGCTGCACGAGTTTGGCTGCCTGCAGGACTTTCTCAACGCATACCCCATGGAAGGACCCGCCGACTTCCGGCGAGCCCTGTGGGGAACAGATATTACGTTCTCGCCGCCATAATCTCAGCCGCCTCAATCTGATCCACTAGCGCGATCGAGTAAATCACGTCGCGGATGTCGGTGATTGGCTGCCGGTTTTCAACCACGCAATCAAGGAAGTGCTCGTGCATGGTCAAGACCCCCTCGTAGCGGGGCACATCGTCTTCGGGCACGCCGTCGATTTCCCAGCCGCCGAGAGTGCGCACTTGGTTGTCCTCGTGGATTTCGATTTCACTGGGAATTTTCATGTAGCAGCCAATGCCCACGCCGTGTAGCTCCGAGCGCAGCACCCGCCCGCCAGAGGCGCGGTTGCCGAGCATCACACCAGTTGCGCGGTTGTCAAAACGCACCAGCGCCGTGTAGTGGTTGAAGCCCTCGCCGCCGAATTTGTCTTGGTAGGCCGTAACTTCCACCGGCTCGCCGCCAGCCATGTAGCGCAGCAGATCGACGATGTGGACCAAGTCATTCCACAAGGTCGTGGTGAATTCGTCGGCGCTCTGCGGAAGCTGTTTGTTAAAGGTCGTCGTCGCCAGCGACACCGGACCTTTGGCTGCCACTAGGCGCATGGCCTCGCGGGTGACGGCAGTGTAGCGGCGTTGCAGACCGACCATCACCCAGACCCCCTGGCGCTCGGCCGCCGCCAAAATCGCCCGCGTCTCGTCGCTGTTAGCTCCAGGCGGCTTTTCAATAAACAGGTGCTTGCCCGCGGCGATGCAGTCGAGGGCCGGTTGCAAGAGCCACTTCTCGTTCATCACGCAATAGACAATATCCGGGTCGATCTCGTCGAGCATAGCGCGGTGGTCTTGGTACGTGCGCGTAAAGCCGTATTTTGCCACCACTTGATTGAGGCGCTCCTCGTCCAATTCGCAAACCGCAGCCATCTCCACGCGGTCGGCGAGGCGATGGACCGATGGGTAGTGGGCGCTCTGGCCGCGGCCCCCCGCGCCGATAAATCCCGCTTTAAGCATGATCTTCCCCTTTCTGGCATAAAGCCGTAAAAAAGCGCACGTCAATCCGCGCCAAATCGATGACGCTTTCCACCGGCTCGCCGCTGTACTCGCTGTGGAAGCTGACCGGGCCAGCAAAATCCAACCGCTTCAAGGTAGCAATCACCGCAGGCCAATCGACAAAACCTTGCCCCATGCGCACGACGCCGGTAGCGGGATTACCCTGCTGAGTGATACTCAAGGGCCGCTGGCGGGCCAGATCCTTAAACGCGACCAGACACAAGTGCGAGCGCACGATGTCGAGGGCCATGGCGACCGGCTCGCCGCATATTGACAAATGCCCAGGGTCGGCGAAAACACCCACGTATTGCGGATCGCAGTCGCGGACGATGTTCATCGCGGCGCAGGCATTGAGGCCCATAGACGCGCCCGAATGATTGTGAATGACGGTCTTGACGCCGTATTTTTCCGACAGCGCTTGAAACCCCTCCATAAAGCCGCGCACCTCGTCTAACCGCGTCCAGTAAGACACATCCGGCTGCCAGTGCCAGTAGCCGAGCTTGACGTGAGCCACACCGGCCTCGCCCAAGGCCGCGTAATACCTTTCCGCGTAGTCGATGTCCGGGCGGTTGAAGTCGCCCGGAGCTGTGACTAAGGGGATGCAAAGACCAGCGCCGGCAAAGCGGCGCGCGGCCTCCGGCAGGGCCGTGGCCACATTGTCCGGGTTGACCGGGTAGCCGTCGCGCACGCACAGGTCGGCCCCCTGCACGCCAATGGACTGCAAGGCGTCGATGAGTTGCGGGACATCGAGCCCCTCTAAATGCTTGGTAAATACGATATACGTCAGATTCACGATACGCGCTCCTTTCTCTATATTTGTTTGCTAGTACACGACCGTACCGTTACGCATGGCCATCGAGGTAGCAGATGCTTCGACTCCGCTTCGCTTCGCTCAGCATGACCCGGTGAAGCAGAGCACCCACTTGTCATGCTGAGCGAAGCGAAGCATCTCAGACCACCTCTACTGGCGTGTACTTAGATTTGTTTGACAAAGCGCAGTAAGGGTATCAAAATATCGGCCCAGTGCCAACGAACTAAATGGAGCAAGTCGAATTATGGAAGCAATCAAGATGGAACCCAGCCCGACAATTGAGGTCCCCAAGCCGCTCACCCCTACCCAAGTGCAGTCCTTTATCGACGACGGCTATCTCGTCGTGCCGGGCCTGATGGCAGAAGCCGAGCTAGAAGAGCTCAAACGAGACCTCGTGGACGTGGCGCGCGGCCGCTACGAGTGCGACAACATCGAGCCGGTCGATCCCACCATGAGCGACCAAGCGGTGCTGGAGAGCATCCTCTGCATCCACCAGCCCCACTACGTCAGTCCGATCATCGAAAAGTACGTCCGCCACCCCAAAATCTGCGGTGCCCTGAGCCAGATCACGGCCGCGCACCTGCCCTTTTGGGACGGCAGCGTCAAGTGCATGCAGTCCATGTACTTCGTCAAGCCACCCGATTTCCAAGGGCAGGCTTGGCACCAAGACGAGATCTACATCCCCACGCGGGATCGCTCGCTGATCGGCGCGTGGATCGCCGTGGACGACGCCACCGTGGAAAACGGCTGCCTGTACGTCATTCCGGGCTCGCACCGGCTCGGGTACCTCTACCCGCAGCGGTCCCACGAAAATCCAGACGAGTTCGACTTCGCGCCCGAGAGCTACGGCTTTGACGAGAGCGTCGAGATCCCGGTTGAAGTGGAAGCTGGTGCCCTCGTGTTCTTCAACGGCTATCTCCTCCATCGCTCGTACAAAAACCGAGGCGACACCTATCGCCGCGTCTTAGTCAACCACTATTGCAACGCCTATAGCCTGCTGCCTTGGAGCATTGAAGAGGGGGAGTCGCCCGCTCGCGCCGACCGGCGCACCATCGTGCCCGTGGCCGGCACCGACCCCTACGCCTGGAAGGGCTATCAAACGCCAGCCAAATCCGTGGGGCTGCGGCACTGCAAGGCCATCGACGAGGTCCGCGCCACCCGCGACAATCCCTCATAGAAAAGAGAGGCACTTTTGGACAAAATCAGACTGGCATTGGTCGGCTGCGGAGGCATGGGTACGCGGCACCTATACGGCTTAGCAACCCTCGCCAAAACCCCGTTTGACAATGTGGACCTAGTCGCCGTATGCGACATCCGGCGCGACAACGCCGAACTAGCGGCCACAGAAGCCGAAAAGCTCGTGGGCCAGCGGCCGGCTGTGTTCACCGACCTCGAAACCATGCACCGCGAAGTCCCCGACCTAATAGCCGTAGATGTCGTGGTGGACCCGTCAGTGCATCACGCCGTGGTCTGCCAAGCCCTCGATCTGGGGCTACACGTGATGGTAGAAAAGCCCATGGCCATTACCGTCAAGGGCTGCCAGCAGATGATCGAAGCCGCCGCGCGCAACCAGCGCATCCTGTCGGTGGCGGAAAATTACCGCCGCGATCCCTCGTCGCGGCTGGTGCACCACCTGCTGGAGCAAGGGGCCATTGGCCGCCCTTACATGGCCATCTTCCACTCGCTGGCCCCGCATCGCGAAGTGTTCATCACGCCTTGGCGGCACATGAAAGATCGGGGCGGACTGCTGTTAGATCTGGGCGTCCATTTCACCGACATGATTCGCTACCAACTCGGGGACATCAAGGAAGCCTACGGGGCTGTCGAGTTAGCCTCGCCCGTGCGCCACAAGCCCGAGGCCGTCAACTCGCCCTATGAGTTTTACCAAACCCGCTTCGCCGAGATGGAACAGCAAGTCGAAGCCACGGCCGAAGATACCTCTATGGCGATGTTTCGGATGGAGAGCGGCCTCGCAGTCAACTGGGTGGTGGGCCTAGGGGGATACGGCTCTTGCGGCGGCGAGGTCATCTTCGGGTCTGAGGGCGTGATGCAGGGGTTTGGCACGCGCGGTGCCAGAGCGTGCTTGCAACGGGCCGACGGCACAACGCTCGACCACGCCGCGCTCGTGGCCGACACAGAAGCGTTAGTCCTAGAACCACTGGCCGAGCACTTTTTCCCCGCGCGAGTTGCCGACCAAGACATCGACTGGAAACTGTTGGCGTTAGAGTACTTTGAACTAGCCGAGGCCATTCTCAACGGGCGAGAAATCGAAGTGAATGGAATGGAGGGCCTAAAAGACGTGGCCGCGGTGTACGCGATTTTCGAATCGAGCCGGTTAGGTCGGACGGTACAGCTAAGCGAGGTAGAAAGCGGGGCCATTTATGAGTACCAAGCCGAAATCGACGCGGCACTGGGCATCTAGGTATCACACGCTTCGAATTCGCTGCGCACCATCTGCTTCCCCGTGTCACGCTGAGCGCAGCGAAACATCTCAGACCACTTCTTCTGTCCTGTACTTAGCAGGAGGCCAAGTAGGATTTTGGCGATCTATCTCTCGGATTACGCGACCGACTAGTGCATTTCCGTCTGCGGCGGGGTCGCGGTCTGACGCGCCACTACTCGGCCTGCAGGCGTTCTTTAACCTCGTCAAAGAACGCCTTAAAGGAACCTGTAGCGGCGTGCTCCCAACGGTCGAAGGTCGCTTGCAGCGCTTCTAGCCAACGCTCTTTGGGCAGATTTTGCACCGCTAGACAGACGTAATAGGCATCGGTCAACGCCAAGCCCCGTCGCCCATCCACGAGAGCCTGCTCCATGCGTCCGACTAAAGGAGCTACCTCGGGCAAGGCTTCGACGCACGTTGCCTTGTGCTGGACAAAACTTGCCAAGTGATTGACCATGCTCCGGCTAAAGTCGTGCCGCTTTGCCGTGCCGGACACGTTGTCGAGGTCCAGCTCTCCCCTGTGATACAAGTCCATCAACTGCTGGGTGATTGTGCGTTGCTTCGCCCCAAGGGTTGCTTGCCGCGCGCTGCGCAAGCCGCTGGTGAGGGCTGACATGTCGTGGCAGCAATTGAGCCAGCGCGTGCCTTTGGCGACCACGCGGCGCATGGACTCGCCCGGGCCGACGGCCGTACCCATAGCCTTGCCGTTGGCCGCGCAAGCTGCCCCCACGCGGTCAAAGGCCGCCAGCACGCGCTCGTGGTCTATGTGGGGGACTCCCTCGCGCTCGACGCCGTAGCTGTGCGCCAAGTCGCTCGGCCCCACAAAGAGCAGGTCGATCCCTTCGATTGCGGCAATCGCTTCTACTTCCTCCACGCCTTCGGCGTCTTCGATCATCACGCCCAGTATAGTCTCGGCGTCGGCCCTGCCCATGTACTCGGTGGGGTCCAGCGTACCGTATTGCGAATCCCGGCCACAACCCAAGCCGCGCAAGCCCAGCGGCCGGAATTTGGCCATTTGCACAAAATCCCGCGCTTCGTCGGCGCTCTTGCAATGGGGCCAAACCAAGCCCCCGGCCCCTAATTCCAGCGGCTTGATCACCTGATTGTACGGCCCCTTGGGGATGCGGACCACCGTATCGACTCCTGCGGCCCGCGCCGCCAAAATCAGATGCGATAGCCCGTCTAGCCCGAGATGAGAATGCTCCATGTCGATCCAGACGCAGCCAAAACCCACTTGGGCTGCAAGCTCCACTACGACCGGGTCGAAGATCCGATTGATTTCGACTATCTCTACGGTTGCCCCCCCGAGCAGGGCGGCCTTGGTCTGATTAGTTTTCACGGATTTTCCTCTCGTTTACTTACTCGCTTTCGCCGCGCGATTTCTCTATATTCGCCCACCTGTCAACGCCCATTGTAAAACCACAGGAGACCTAATTATGGCAACAAGTGGACCCGTTCCCACCGCCCGCGCCCAAGGCCGCGGCCCAACCATCTGGCTGGCTGGCTCACCCGACGAGCTAAAAGAGTGGATGCCCCTCGGAATCGCCGGAATCGTCACCAATACGGTGGTGCTCAACCAATACGCTAAACAATACGGCTCGGTCATCAGCCTGATGGAGGAATATCTCAAGCTCACCGACAAGCCCGTGGTGATGGAAATCGACGGCCATTCCGTTGAAGAGCTGTTAGAAGTTGGACAAGTTTTCACCAACATGTCGGAGCAGATCATCCTCAAGATCCCCTGCAACGTCAACGGACTCAAGGCATTTAGCATCCTCAAGGATCAAGGCGTCGAGACCTTCTGCACCACGGTGTTCTCGCTGACGCAAGCTGTAGCCGTCGCCCAAGCCGGGGCTAACCACATCCTGCCTTTTTGCGAGCCGGTCAAGGAAGTGGGCGGCGACCCGACCAAGCTGATCCGCGAATGCGCCCAGGTGTTCAGCGGCTGGGACCAGCGCCCCTTCATCATGGCCGCCCTCATCCGCTCGGTGGAGACCGCGCACGCCGCCTTCCGCGACGGGGCCGACGAACTCGTCACCATGTGGACGGTGTACCGCGACATGATGGACCACCCGCTGACTGCGCAGTGGAACAAGACCTTTATGGACGAGTGGGTCGATATGCACCAGAGTGGCTTGTTGGAGGGAGTGCCGGTGCGGTCCGATTGACCGCGCCGCGTCCTCACCTGCGCTCGGTCGGGTCTGATCCCTAAGCTTGTCGAAGGGACCAGACCTCACCCGCGCTCGGCCGGGATCTGGCACAGCAATTCGCTCCAAGCCGTGCCCAGATTCATCACGTCCCCGCCGCAGATTACCAAGTCGCAGCCCGCATCCATCGCGGCCGTAAGCAGTGGCCCCGGCAAGGTGAAAATGCCGCTTAGCTTACCGGCGGCCTGCGCCTTGGCCAAGCACGAGAGCACGGCCTCGCGCAGCTTTGGGTCGCCCATCTGGCCGGTGCAGCCCATATCGACCGCTAGATCCCCCGGCCCCATAAAGATCCCAGAGAGGCCCTCCACGGCGAGTATCTCATCGACATTTGCCACGGCCTCCACGGTCTCGATCTGGACAAAGAGGTGGGTGCGCGCATTGGCGCGGGCCAGGACGTCGGGCAGGTTCTCCATGCCAAAACCCATGCCGCGCGTGCGCACATTGAAGCCGCGTCGGCCCAACGGCGGGTACTTGCCCACCTCGACGATGCGGCGCGCGTAGGCCGCATCATCTACCATGGGGACGAGAATGATCCGCGCCCCGATTTCGAGTGCCCGCAGCACGTGGTGGCGCTCGCCATCAGGCAGGCGAATGAGCGGGAAGATGCCGCCAGCTTCCGCGGCCAAGCACAAAGTCTCGGCCCGCTCAAAGCCGACCGGACCGTGTTCGCTTTCGATCCACACCGCTTCAAAACCGACCTGCGCCGCCAGCGAGACGAGCAGGGGCGAGGCGCTGTTGACGGTGACGCCACGGATTCGGCGCGGACGACCGGCCTGATCTAAGAATACGTCGTCGGTAATTTTTAAAGTCATGGAAGTCGTTTCTCTTGCTTGAAGTCGCTCCAATATAGGGCTATTTTTCCCGCGTCCCAACCTTCCCGTAGAGGCCGTCCACTCATCCCGCCTCTGCGTTCATCTGCGTTCATCTGCGGATATTTTTGCCGCCGGGGATTGTCAGCCAACTTCCAGAGGAGGCACTATTGTGACACCACTAGACTACGGACGCTCGTTTTTAATCGGCAACGACCCGAAAAACGAAGTGCGGTTTTGGGTCGAGTCGCGGACGCGCATCATCGACGCAGCCACCGGCCAGAGCGAAGACTATGTACAGGTGGGGTCGTGCAAGAGCGAGCACACCTTTGCCAAAGACAATCTCCTGCACGAAGACAACTACGACTTCCTACCCATCTTTGGCCCGGAGTGGTCGGTCATCTATCGGCGTCACGCCAACCTACGCGACAGCTATCGAGATATCCGCCGCTCCGAGGAGTGCTGGAACGGGCAACAGTACCATTTGATTGTCGGGAGCGATGTGGAGGAACTGACCAGCGATGCGGCAGTGCGCGAAGCAACCTACGACTCAGTGCCAATCGTCGCGCAGACCCAAGTGCGGAACGAGGAAACCGGGTTACAGGCGATCATGGAGTGCCCGGTAAAAACCATGAACACCAATCGCGCCAACGATATCTACCAAGTTGACACCGGCCCGGTGGCCTTCCCCGACCTGAGCCAGCGCCACGCCCGCCACGTCGATTCTCTATCCCTGGCCTTTGTGGTCTTCAATGCCCCGCACTTTGCCGACTTCGTCCTCGAAGCGCCGACCCGCGTAGGCGACGAGCAGGTGTATCACTATTCCAAGCTGGTGTCTCTAGCGACAGTAAACAGACTCTACGCGGTGCGCGCTTAGAAGTTATCTGGAAATTTTGCCAAAATCACCTATTCACTTCACTAATGACCTAGATCAAAGGAGGCATCATGTACAGAGTAGGAGTCATCGGCTGTAGAGGCATTGGCAATCGGCACGCCCAAGGGGCCGAGAGCCTAAAAAACGCCGAGGTCGTGGCCGGTTGCGACCTCGTGCCGGAGCAACGCGACGAATTTGCCGCGCAGTTCAAGGCGACCAATCCCGGGCTAGAGATGTACGACGATTACCGAGAGATGCTGGAAAAGGCACAGCTCGACATCGTCACGGTAGCCACCGGCGACAACCGACACGCCGACCTAGTGGTGGCCGCGGCCGAAGCCGGTGCCAAGGGGATTTTCTGCGAAAAACCGCTGGCCACCAGCGTGGAGGACGCCGACCGCATGGTGGCTGCCGCAGAAAGCCACAACGCCTTGCTGTCCGTTGACCACACTCGCCACTGGATGCCCGTTTGGCATCGCTGCCACGAACTAGTGACCGAGGGCGAGATTGGCGACGTGAGAGCGGTCTTGTGCGAGCACTACGGCACGCGATCGATGCTGTTCCGCAACGGCACCCACCTGCTCGACGCCATCATGTGGTACGCTGGCAGCAACCCAGCGTGGCTCGTCGCCGAGCTAGAGGACGGGTACGAAGACTACAGCGAGTATCGCGGCGACGGCGGGCACGACCCCGCCACCGAGCCGAGCGCCAACGCCTACATCCACTTTGCCAACGGCGTGCGCGGGGTCTATCTCGGAGAAAAGCAAGCCCCCAACCGACTCGACTTCACTATATCGGGAACCACGGGGAATATTTTCATCGAGCGGGAAGGCGATGCGTACATCGAGCGAGGCGGGGAGCGGGAGCTGGTTGAACCGCGCCCGTGGGAAGTCGATGGAATCGCCGCGGGTGTACACGAACTCGTGCGCGCGCTCGACGGCGAAGGCGAACTGTCGTGTACCGGCCGAGATGGTTTGACAGTTGTGGAGATGATGATCGCCTGCCTGCAATCGCAGCAGAAAAACAATGCGAAAGTCGCGCTGCCGCTGGTTCGGTAGGCCCGAGGACGACAGACAAGAGAGCGGTTTCCCGGCAGAATTGGCCGCGCCACCACACTGAACCGAACCGACATTAGGAGTTGACCATGGGAACTTGGATTCAACGCGCCCCTATGCCCACCCCCCGCCATGACCTACAGTCCATTGCGGTCGGCGGCACCATCTACGCCATTTCCGGCGCTGACGATCTCACGGTCGATGCGGTCGAAATCTACGATGTCGCCAGCGACACCTGGACCCAGGGACCGCCCATTCCCACCAAGCGGGGATGGCTGGGTGCCGCCCGCATCGGTCGCAGGATCTACGTGGCCGGCGGCAAAACCATCCGCACGCCTGAAGAGAAGCAAGCCTACGGCCACGACTATCACTTCACTTCCCGCGACAACTTGGAAATGCTCGACTTGGACGAGCAGACCTGGTCGGCGCTGGCACCCATGCCCGGCGGACCTCGCGCTGGTTTGGCCGTCACCGCCTGTCAGGACCAGATATGGGCCATCGGCGGAAACACCATGCTCCGCGAAGACCCGGGCATTCTCGACCGCGTCGAAGTGTACGATGTCGCCAGCGACACCTGGACCCCAGGGCCAGCCCTACCCCGCCCCACGCAAGGCCCCACCGTAGCGACTCACGACGGCCGCATCTACCTGACCGGCGGCATCAGCGACGAAGATCCCCAGCGGCCCTGCCGCAGCGAGACCTATGTACTCGATCCAGCAGTGGGCCGCTGGGAGGTGCTGGCACCGGTGCCTACCGGCCGCGAATCGTCCGGCTCCTGCGTCCTGGGCGATCTGCTCTACACCTTCGGCGGCAAGGATCCGCACTACTCAGCGGCCACCGAAATCTACGACATCCACGCCGACCGCTGGTTCGAAGACGCACCCATGCCGGTGGGCAAGGCCTGGCTGTCGGCCTGCGTAGTGGGCGAGCGGCCGTTCGTCATGGGCGGGGCCCACAACTGGGAGGACCGAGAGGGATACAACTGGATCGCGGATCTACACGAGTTCGCGCCCTGACCGCAGACCAGCGGTGAGTCCCACAGGTCGGCTGTGCGGCGACGGCCACTGCTATAGCCCTGCTCACTGGATTCAGACGTTCCACACCCGCTCGAAGAGACTCATCCAGTTTCCGCCCAACAGCTTGGCGATCGCCTCGGCCTTATAGCCGCGATTGGCGAGCGCCTCCGCCAAGTTGGGAAACTCCGCCGGGCTATCGATCCCCTTGGAAGGACGTAGCGCCCACGACGCCCCCTTTTCGGCGAGGAGCTTGAGTGCCTCTTCTTCCTTGTTGCGCGGGTGGTCGCAAAAACTGCGGGCATTGCCATGGGTGATCGCAACCGGCTGCTCGGACATCTCAATGGCGGTGATATTGCCGGCTCGCAAATGCTCGAACACCGCGTCGCTCTCCCAGTTGCTGACGTTCAGCCCATCTATGACAATCGCCTCGTCGTACACCTTTCTCGCTTCACTCGACATCGCTCAGCTCCTCGTTTAAACCTCGTTCCAATCCCGAACAGATCGCGCCGTCAATAGCACAGTGCGTCTTCGCTTAAGCATAGGGCCAGAACTGATTCCACGCAGTCAGCCAGTCTTCTGCGCGGCTTTCAACGGAAAGCGGCCCCGTTATCTCAACCCCGGGGCGTCCCTTGAACTCGGCGAGCTGATCGACGCTGGCGAGTTCGATTCGAATAGTCGTTGGCTTTGCAGGGACATACGGCTTAGTCCGGGTCAGATCGGCGAGTGCGTTTTTAGCTGCGTCTTCGATCAACTTACGGGCGCGGACGGGCGGTAGCTGGCGAGCACTAAACCGACTCAATCCCTTTTTGACGGCCACGGTTGGCAGCGATTCGCCGAGCAGGTCTCTGGCTTCGCGGCAGACGGCCTCATCGCCGGTGACGAGGGCAATCGGTACCCCGTAGTGCCCGTTGAGCGCGGCGTTGACGCCGGTTTCGCCGACGAGATCGTCGTTGAACCAAACATTTCTATACTGGACGCTAGAGATGGTGTGGCCCAGCACCCCGTCGGGGGTGCCGTCGCGGGCGTGCATGCCGATCAGCAGGCAGGCGTCGCATCCTTGTTCCCACATCTCGTCGTAGCGGCCCCACCCGTGATGGGCGACCCATTCGCAATCGGGATGTAGTTTGTCGGGGATGAGCGAATTAAAGCTCCATCCTTTACCCGCACCGTGGCAATCGACCACGACAATTTCCGTCGCGCCAGCGGCTTTGGCCCCGCGCACGGCCGCGTTGATTTCTTCCGTATAGAGCTCTCGGCCCTCTTCAAACATCGCGGCCCCACCGCTGACTTGATCCCATACCACAATGCCACTTACTCCCTCCATGTCGGACATGATCAACACGCGCATTATCTTTTTCTCCTCGAATCGTCAGAATGTGGATCTCAGTGATTCAACCGTCGGCGTATAAGATAGTACTGAAACCGAAACGTCATAGCCTTTATTTTTTCATCAACTGCTCTTGCCAAAACCACGTATTTCCCTATGGTCTATAGTTTGACCTTTTTGCGCCGTTGGAGCGCAAAATCCATTCATTTTTAACGGGAGGACCCATGAATTTGCAATCCTTTTTCCGCGCGTCGTTGGCCGCAGTGCTGCTGGCGACGCTACCTGCCTGGGCCCAACAGGGCACCGTCCAAGACGCCGTGACCGACGTCCTCAAGGCACTCGACATAGCGGCGCGACAAGACCAAGGCATTATCCGTGGCACGGTGACCGATGGCGAAGACGCCACGCCGCTACCCAACGCCAATTTAAACCTAGTAGGCACGGTGCGGGGCACGATGACCGGCGACGACGGTACCTTTTTTCTAGCGGTCCCGCCCGGCTCTTATACGCTACAAGCGACCTTCATCGGCTACCAAGCCGCCAAGCAAAGCGTCGAAGTCACTGTCGGGGAGACGGCGACTGTTGATTTTTCCCTGAATGCTAGCCCCGTTGCCTTGGGCGAAGAATTCGTCGTCGTCGGCTCGCGGACGGTGCGCACCGCCATTGAGACGCCGGCCCCGGTCGATGTCATCTCCGAACTCGAGATTCGCCAATCCGGCCAAACCGAAATCAACCAGACGCTGCGCCAATTGGCCCCCTCCTTCAACGCCTCGCATCAGACGATTTCCGACGGCACCGATCACATCAACCCAGCCAGCCTGCGCGGCTTAGGGCCAGACCAAGTGCTAGTGCTAATCAACGGCAAGCGCCGCCACTCCAGCGCCTTAGTACACGTCAACGGCACCTTCGGCCGCGGCACCGTGGGCGTCGATCTCAATTCTATTCCCAAAGCCGCGGTCGAACGCATTGAGATTCTGCGCGACGGTGCCGCAGCCCAGTACGGCTCGGACGCCATCGCCGGAGTGATCAACATCGTCCTCAAAGACAACACCGAAGGAATCCAACTCAACAACTTGGTCGGCACTACGGGTGAAGGCGATGGCGATCAAGTCAAGACCGATGTGAACTATGGCTTCGGGCTGGGCGACGGCGGGTACATCAACGTCACTGGCGAATTTTTAAAGCGCGATCGCACGCGCCGCGGCGGCCAGTACACCGCAGACGCGGACGACGCCAACATCCAGTGGATCAAAGACAACAACTTACCGGACGATGCTTTCAACATGAACATCGGCCAGAGCAAAGCCACGGTGGGTGGGGCCTTCTACAACGCCGCGTATCCCCTAGCTGGCGATGCCGAATTCTACAGCTTTGGTGGGCTGTCGTACCGCCGGGGCGAGGCCACGGGCTTCTATCGCCTGCCGGGAAGCCAGCCGAACCGGGTGGTCTTTGAACTGTATCCCAACGGCTTCCTGCCCCAGATCAATCCAGACATCGAAGACCGCTCGTTCAGCGCGGGCGTGCGCGGGGCTAAGGGGAAGTGGGATGTGGACTTCAGCGTGACCCAAGGCGGCAACGGCTTCAAGTGGAATATTGAAAACACCAACAACGCCTCTATGGGGGCCGACAGTCCTACCTCCGTCAATGCCGGGCGGCTCGGTTTTAACCAGACCTCGGGGAACTTGGACTTGGTGCGGCCCCTCGACACAGACATGTTTGAGCGCACTTCGCTGGTGCTCGGCGGCGAGTTCCGCGTCGAGAACTACCAGATTGAGGCTGGCCAGTTCGAGTCCTACTCCTATGGTCGCGGTCCGGTAGATGGAACCAATTTTGAAGAAGGCAAAGCCTCCGGCGCACAGGTATTTAGGGGATTTTCCCCGGCCAGCGCGCTCAACCGCTTCCGCAACAGCATCAGCACCTACGCCGGCTTGGAAACGCAAGCGTCGGCCATGCTAACGGTCGATGTGGGAGGGCGCTTTGAGCAGTACAGCGACTTCGGCAGCACGGGCACCGGCAAACTGGCCCTGCGCTTGGCCCTGAGCGACGCGCTGGCCTTGCGTGCGACTGCCAGCAACGGCTTCCGCGCCCCGTCCCTGCATCAGGTGTGGTTCAATAGCGTCAGCACCCAGTTCGTCGCCGATGAAGTCACCGGCGAGTTAGTGCCCCGCGAGGTGCTCACCGCCAACAACAGCAGTCCCGTTGCCAAAGCCTTCGGCATCGGGGCGCTAGAGCCAGAGACCTCGGTCAATTCCAGCGCGGGCATTACTGCCCAACTGATGGACAATTTTTCCCTTACGGCCGACTACTACCAGATCGCCATCGAAGACCGGATCGTGTTGACCGGGCGCTTCTCCGACAGCAATGAGGGCTACGCTGCCATTTTGGCCCCCTTCCGGGCGACAGCAGCCCAGTTCTTTACCAATTCCGTGAACACCTCAACCAGTGGCGTGGACCTAGTCGCCTCGTATAGCGCCGCTTTGGGGACAGGTGCCCTCAGTCTGTCGGCAGCGGCCAATTTCACCCAGACCTCGGTAGATGAGATCATGATTCCCGATGGGCTTATCGCGGCCTTTGAGAAGGCCAATAACCGGCAAGCCACCGCCGAAGAGCGCAAGGCCATCGAGGGCCTGCTGTTCGATCGGGAGGCGCGCAATCGCCTCGAAGACGCCCTGCCGCGCACCAAGGTCAGTGTGTCGGCGCGCTACTCCCAAGACGCATTTAGCGCCCTAGTCCGGGCCACCAACTACGGGCCGGTCGAGTACAAGCCCAATAATCCAGACAATGACGAGACCTTCTCGGCTAAAACCTTACTAGATGTAGATGTGTCGTACCAAATGTTGCCGGGTCTGCGTCTGTCGGTAGGAGCCAACAATCTGTTGAATACCTTCCCCGACGAACATGAAAAAGACGCCAATATCGGCTCGCGTGGTTTTGTGTACAGCCGACGAGTGACGCAGTTTGGCACCAACGGTGGATTTTACTACGGGCGCTTGAGTTTCGACCTATAGCGTTAGCGGCCCTAAGACAAAAAGCCCTGCACTCCGTCGAGGGGTGCAGGGCTTTTTATGTTGTGTGGTTCCAGTACCGCAATCGGCTTCAGCAACAGCCCTTCACTTCTTGGTCGGAAGACGCTTGGCAGCGAATGAATTCATAGAACAGCGCGCCGGCTGCGGCCCCTAGTACCGGACCGACGATGTATGCGGCAAAAGCCGTCCATTCGCCGGCTGCTAGGGCCGGGCCTAAGCTGCGGGCTGGATTCATCGAGGCCCCGCACAACGGCCCAGCGAACATGGCCTCTAGCCCCACAGTGCCGCCAATGGCCAAACCAGCCGCTGGCCCCACAGCGCGAAAATCGGTCGCCATGCCCATAATAACCAGCATCAGCAAAAAGGTCAGCATGAATTCCCACACGAGGGCCGTGGTGAACAGGCCGTCCACCGGCAGAGTGACCCCCAAGTTCAGCACCTGCCCAGGTTGCGTAGCAGCCAGTACTGACGACAAACTCGCCACATGTATATAGCTAGCCACCACGGCTCCGGCGCACTGGGCCAAGATATAGGGCACAATCTCCCTTTTGGGGAAATGTCGCGTCAAGGCGAACGCAAGGGTCACGGCCGGGTTGAAATGCGCCCCGGAAATGTGGCCGGTAGCATAGATCATCACCATGATGACCAACCCAAAAGTGGCAGCAACACCCACATGGCTAACCGCCCCGCCGGAAATCTGGTCGATGGCCACGGCACCGCAGCCAGCAAAAACAATGGCAAACGCGCCGATGAATTCAGCGGCGCATTTTCGCAATGGGTTCATGGTTCTCCAATTTGGCCGTTAGCAAGAGCCGGATACGCAAAAAGACCGCATAAATGTAGCGGGCCTTGCTGCCGCGCTCAAGAATTACACTCGTTGAATCCATCTATCATTATGTTATACTTTTTTGTGAAATGTACAACATCCATATCCCGCTATCGACGGATTAACCTAACAGAACGGAGAATCATGGCATCGGCCCGCATATCGGCCAAAGGCCGGATCGTCATTCCGGCACCGCTGCGCAAGAAATACCGCCTGCAGCCCGGCGACCAAGTGCGTATTGTCGATTACGGCGGCGGCTAAGCCCTCGTGCCCGCCCTCGGCGATCCCATCGAAGAAGCCCAAGGGATGGTCGCGGGGCCAACATCCCTAGTGGAAGCCCTGCTTTCCCAACGCGCCGAGGACCGTCAGTCAGATATTGACAGACGTACTTTGTTGCCTTAATCGCGGCGGTGTGAGAATGATAGAAGGAGCATATCCATGTGGCAGATGATTGCGGAACCCGGCCTGCGCTGTGCGGAGTGCCGACATAATATCCAACCGGAGAACTTTGTTCGGCTTATCGGCTCTCCGGCACACGCCAAGTACTCTGTGCAATATCCCGCATGACCACTAGTAACCCGGGCCATTCGGCGTCGTCAAATTGCCGCAGTGCTTGCATAATGCGTTGATGTATCCTGTGTCGGTTCGGTCGTCGTAGCCGTATGATGATCACTCCATGATGTGCCATCGTCCGATAGTGCATGAATCCCTTGTCAGTCGTAATCAACAAGTACCCTTCCCGCTGCGCCATCTCCCACAACACGTCGTCTTGCATCCCTTCATCTGGGGTGCCGCGAATATCACGGACGTCATGCCCCATCATGCGCAGGGCTTGGACACTCATAAGGGGGATATTGTCACCTGTTCTTCAGCCAGTGCCGCCGCATAGTCGAAGCAAGCGAGAACATCTTCCAATTGCACAGAAGGATATTCTCGCAGGAGCGCTTCAATAGTATCCCCGTTGGCAAGCATTCGGAGGATTTGATGCACGGGAATGCGCGTCCCCTTAATACATGCTTGGCCGTGACACACTTTAGGATCAACGGTAATTCGGTTGTCCATGATCACATCTCCTGACATTTTAGTGATTTAGTGCCGTTACAAGGAATATAACACTTGAAACGATCTCCCCGACCCGCAAACGAGCTTTGGGCTGACGTCCAAGACCTCCTTCAAGATGGAAGTACGCATTGAACGGTTTGTCAGCGACAGGTTTGGGCACAATCTACTTCCCCCCTCTACATTCTCGCGCTACTGTGGTTTAAACCGAACGCGGATTCAACTCGTAAGTGCAATTTCGCCATGTTTAGGTTGCCCTCTTGTTTCTTGGGCTAAGATTTCATGCGGCGTTTGAAATGCCAATCCCTTTCGCGGTCGATGATTGAGCCGATCCCTGATGTGGTGTATCTGCG
>JAJEGS010000021.1 GCA_022819745.1 Candidatus Latescibacterota bacterium
TTGCATGAGGGCTTTCTTTAGCATATGAATAAGCACGGTGCGGCTCCTGTATTTAGGATTTAAATGCAATCTTGGGCGATTGCAAATAAAACCTAAAGCAGGGCCGTACCACAACTTACATTACTGTCGTGTACTTAGGGAATAGAGTCAAAATCCACAGTGACCTCGTGGCAGAACCACTCGCCAAAGGGCGACCGTGAGTAGGTTGCGTTAGGATATAGGCTCCGAATAGCTGCCCACTCAGCATCAGCAGAAACGAGAACTATTACTTTACCCTCGGTCATATTCTTGGAAGAGATCCACAAGTAATTGCAATTCTGTCACTGATCCTCGAACCCAAGTGTCTTTCTTAAATTGCTGGTGATATGCATCTATATCGTGAAAGGACTCTTTCGCAACCTGCTGTGCGCGTTCCATATCTTCTGAGCGCATGTAAGAAAGCAGGTAGTTCTCACCGTTCAGCGAAAGAAGAAACCAAGACTCGATCTCCACTCCTTCGGCGCGCAATGTGGCGAGAGCTTCATCTCTTCGTTGGTTTATAGTGCTTGCCCACTCCGACACTCGGTCGCCGGAGTCTTCCTTCAGCTTGATCAGATAGGCCTTAACGTCCATGGTCACCTCTGTCAGTAGTGGGTTGTCGAAGGCCAAGGTCCGAATAGGCCGCAGCGCAAATCGCCGTGTTGCCTGAACACTAACATGTCCTTCAGAAATATGAGGTGCTTCACGCCTCAATCGGGGTCAAGCGAAATACCCGAGACATCCGAGCCGCGTGCTCCAGGTCGCCCTCCCTTAGAGCCTCACGAACATCATCCAGCTTTTCAGCGTCCCTAACTGAAAGGTAGGGCGGCCATCCGGCGTCTCCATCGATCAACTCCACCTCCACCTCCGCAGCATATTCCCCTGCGTGCACTAGTTTCGTAGTCACTCTGCTCGTCATGTTCGCCTCCTGATGAAACCCTCGTCCCAATCCTGTCTGTTGGGTCGATAGGCCGTCACTACGACGGCGGGTGAAGTGTATCCCGCTGGAATGCCCCACACAATGTGAATCGCTTGCCCTGCACGGTCATGCTGCAATACGAGAACACAGGGGCCTTTAGGGTAATCTGGATAATCTTCAACGACAATGGCATCTTCTATACCTTCGATAACATCGCGCACTCTAATACCGTCCGCCGCAATTTCATCGTATCCATGGGCCGACACTCTTACTTCGCCTTTGCGCACTAACTGTTTCACTGTATTAAGCGTTTCGCCTGCCACTTAGTCATCTCCAGAACAGGCGGTCATGGATTGCCGCCCCTACCGGCGCATATACTGCTTGTATCTGAACAATTGGTTCGGATAATGGCCCTTATCTGACCCGAAGGTACGTATCCGTGTAAACAGTCGCAACCAATACCACGAGGCTGGAGTATTATACGCAACTCTCTGAAATAACTTGAGATAGCACGATTCTTTTGAGACTTGCTGACGCGCCTAGCAGCGCAGATCGCTGTGTTGCCTGAACACTAACGAGACTGATCCAGAATTTTGGGTAGCTCACTTAGCGAGTGAATCGTAAAATCGGGATCGCCCGTTTCGTCGTTGGGCACAAGATCGGCGAATTGCCCATTTTGAAACCAAACCGTTGTGGCTCCTGCTGCATTGCCCCACGCAATCCCTCGTATTATGTAGTCATCGACAACGACCACCTCGTTGGCTTTAAGATCGACTTTTCTTAACAGGTCCTCATATGCCTTGGATTTGGCTTCGCCGCTTGCGGTGAAGATGATCTCCTCGAAATGGTCGAGAATACCTTGCTCTCGTAATGCCTCTATACGAGCCTCTTCCTCATCCGCCGGGGAGACCGATACGATACTAAGTCGATACTTCTCAGCTAGCGTCCTTACGACGGGGATTGCGTCGGGGAAGAAATCGTCGGTTTCTCGATCATATAGGGTGCGGCCATAATCAAAGATTATCATCTTCGCCACGGCAAATATCTCCTTTGGTCTCTGAGCGAGCGGGAGTGAAACCAAATTGGTCCCTGACCGATAGGATTCTAAATATTTACTCCGGACACCAGTACCGAGATCTCCACGGCGATATTCTGGACGCAGATCGTCTGGATCAGCCTTCTTCATAGATCTTCTTTCAGTCCGATAGACCACGAGTCTAGTCCCTTTCTCCAGAGTCTCCAGCATTCATACCTCAAGTCAACAGTTTCCGTCCTCCAGATCAGAGGAGGGTTGCACTCGATACCAATACCGGTACGACTCGCTGAAACCATACTTGCGTTGCAGAGCCAGAGCCGGCTCGTTGTTCGCCATCACCTGTAGGTAGGCCAGACGTGCCCCCTGCTCAAATCCCCAGTTAAGGCGTGCCTCAAGGAGCCCACGGCCGAAGCCCTGACCCCGATGCTTGGGATCCACCATCAAATCAAAGAGCCCCAAGATTGAGCCCGAAACAACGGCGCGGGCGCAGCCTATGGATTGGCCAGCAGTCCGGACGATAACATAGGCCGAAGGAGTGGAGATCGCGTTGAGCAAGGTGCGCAATATGTCAGAGTGCTGATTGCGACCGGACAGACGGCTCCAGGTTTCGAGCCACTCATCGGTTGCACATTCGTATAGCGATATGGCAGAGGAACTAGCGGGACGGGCCTCAAGCCGCATGGTTTGAACCAGTGTATCGGCGTCTCTAGCGTACTGAAGCTGCGCCAAGGTCTCGTCCAAATTCCCAGGTTGACAGGCAGGAAAAATCTTGAAAAGACAAGGTAGAGATGCCCGCGCATACGCCGCTTCGCAGTGAACCAGCTTCTCCTGGAGCGGGGTTGTGGATTCATACAGCGGGACGACACAGTTGGCACGGCGACTGTATCCCTCAGCCATTCGCACGATCCAGCCGTCGTAGAACTCTGTTTGCAGCGCGGGTAGCCCGTTCAGCGCCGCCTCTTCCAGCGTTGCTACAAGCTCTGGACTGTTCGTTGAATCAAGTGCTGTCGTCATGGGTTTTGGTATGCCTATTTGGTGCTTTGCCTAGATGAATTGCAACCCGACTTAGAACGCATGTAGAGGATGAGTTTAATTCCCCAAGAAATGTAAAAAGCCACGTACGTCACGAAGCGGTGTTGCTTACACCGCCTTGTTAGATTTTTTTGGTGCGTAGATATCGGTGCCAATGGTTTCCACGAACTCATTAGCCCATGTAAAATTATCGGTCGGAGCAATTAGATGCCGGGTAGCCATGAATACCTGTCCTGCATTCTCATGCTGAATCATATCATCAGTAAGCACCACTGGTGAAAGGCGCGAATCGAGGATCTTCAATTCGGCCCAATGCGTCGGTTCCTTGCAGTAAAGTATCAATGACGGAGTGATCGGATAAACCACATAGCTTCCCTCCGAGAATATGCCCGGCCCCTTCAACCACATGCGGTTGTCGTGTGTTTTCCAGCAAACCGGATTATCGGATGTCCAAAGTGGGATCTCCGTCGTATTTCGAGCAAAAATCCAAATCGATTGGAATATCCGTTCAGCGATTTCCTCTACTATGCCTTCGCTATAGAGCATCTGGGCATGTAGATTCGCTTTCTCCTCGTCTGATATTCCCTCTTTGTATGATTCGATCTTCTGAGAGAATAAAGCGAGGATCTCCCTCTGATCCGCAGTACGGAGGAACTGGACCGAGAGGAATGTTGACAATGCCTTCCTTGCATCATCCATCATCTCAACTCGATCCATTGGCTGTATATCGCACAATACAGGAATCAACTGGCCAAATAGATTAGCTGCGTCGTTCTCAAGTGATGAAAGATCTTTCTCTAGGCACAAAGGATCAACCTCTGTGCCAATGAATTCCGGTATGCGATAAAAATAGGTCTGAGATGCAACGCTGCGGGGTGTTGTTCTATACACTTTCCGCGAAGATTTGTCCCAGACCCATAACCTCTTGGAGTCATCGCAAAATAGCTTCAGATAGAATTGGGGGACGTAATGATGGAGTTTAGGATTTTTCATTTTCTCGGATCAGTAAAGATGCAGTATCTCTTTTTTTCAGGGAACATGCCGAATATATGCGAACGCGCGCAGCGGATTGGCGAAGGCCCAAGCAAAGAATATCGCGCCATATTGACTCACTATTATCGGATGTAGTATCATTCAATCGATGGCTCGGTTTAAATCTACATCTAGGCCAGCTTCCTTCATTTCTTTGGTTAGTAGTAACTTCCAGCCGTCAGTGGGGTCTAAGCCTATATATATAATTCCATCGTAATCTGAAGGCCTCTCTATATCTCCCCTTACAAGGGCACATACGTTCTCACGCCCCAGTTTCGCCATGAAGTAACCAAGTTCAAAAATCACATTCTGCCTAGCTCTTGATTTCGCCTCTTCATCCTTATTTTTTGCGAATCCAATATCGTCAGGTGTCATCAAGACTACTGCAAAAGCGACATCTGAATTGTTCTCGAACTTTTCGATTATTGTCTGTCCAGCGTTTCTCTGCTCATGAAGAATGATAGGAGTCAATCCTAATTTTTCTAGGAACCTAGTAACGGATACTTTCGCTTCTTCATCATGACCGTGCACTACAAAGACTTTTGAATTAGACCGAACAGTTCTTAATGTTCTTGATGAAGTATCGGTTTCGTCAGGTAATTCTCCAGATTGAATAACTCCGATAGTTCCGTCTATCATATCACAAATCACATCTCGCATATCTATTCCATACGGTGCTTCAAAAACGCAGTTGAACGGATCCACGTCGCGTAAAAGTAAGCCACCAATTGCAGGGGGTGGTCCTATCGTCATTAGTTTCCCACAGCCAGCCCTATTAACTAGTTTTCTTACATAGGGTGTATTTTGATTTATATATGATCGAAGATCAGATATTTCTCCACTGCTCCTATCTCCTCTTGCCCATTCATTCAGTGCGCTTTTATAATCTTTAAGTTTTTTTATGTAATCCTTCTCCATATCGGTGATTTCAGCTTCCATTTGTGGTAGTCCTATCTGTCTATTGCCAGCCCGTTAATTTTTTTTATTTCCGATAACTACTTGTACCCGAACAATTGGTTCGGGTAACCGCCCTTATATGAACCGAAGGTACGTATCCGTAGAAACATTTGCAACCAATACCGCGAGGTTGGAATATTCTACGTAACTTATTGAAATAACTTGAGATAGTACAGTTCTTCTGAGATCTGACGAGCCTAGCGTGTCGCCTCTCCCCCATCCTCTCGCCGCCAAGTCTCATACGGATTCTCCCGATTCGCCAGCGGCAAAGACACCCGCGTCCCCAACCTCTGCGACTCGTGTCCCGCCATGATCATCTCCAGCGCCGCTCGCCCGTCCTCGCCGCTGGAACAGGCCCGCACCGGGCGATCCTCCTCAATGGCTTGGATCAATTCCCGCACAATGATCAAATTGCTCTGGTGCGTGCGCTCGCCCGCTGAATACTGTTCCCACTCGTCCAACAGCACCCGTTCCCAAGTGCCGTTCTCCTCGCCAGGGATCCACATGCCTTGGCGATAGATGTACATCTCGCCGTTGGGCGAATTGCGCAGGGCGATGATGCCCTCACTGCCGTGCGCCTCAAAGCCGAACCAACGGCTGTTGTGCCCCTTTGGATAGCCCGGTTGCGATTCAAAATGCGCGGTCACTCCATTCGCAAAAACGTAGTACGCCGCCACCCCATTGCCGGCGATCAAGCCAATGCGCTCGTCCCCTTCCCGCACATCGTCCAACGTCACCTCGCGCCCATCCTGCGTGACGTGCCCGTGAGCCCAAACCACCTCGGCCCCGGCGAAGTAGCGCATACTGTCCATCATGTGCGTGCCCAAGACCATCAGATCCTGAGACCCAGCCCGGCGGTCGGACTTGCCGTGGCTGCGCAGCACTTGTAGCTGGCCGATAACGCCCTCGTCAATCAGCTTTTTGCCGTACTCCTCGTAGGGATTGGCGCGCCGGTGCGCCACCGCGGTCTTGACGCCGTGCTCCTGACAGGCCGCCAACAGGGCGTCGGCTTCGCGCAGAGTGGGCGTCAGCGGCTTCTCGATAAACACGCCGCGCACCCCGGCCTCGGCGCAGGCGATGACCATGTCGGCGTGGCAGTCGGGCATCCGCGGACAGACGCTGACTATGTCCAAGTCCTCGTCGGCGAGCATCTGGCGGTAATCGGCGTAGAGCCGCTGGGCACCCGTGCGCTCGCCGGCTGCGGCGCGGCCCTCGGGATCGGGGTCGGCCACCGCGACTAAATCCACTTGCTCCAAGTCCCGGTAAACGGTTTCCAGCCCGTGGCCGTAGTCGCCGGCACCCGTGCGCCCGATGACTCCGGCTTTGTAGCGCTTGCTCATAATTCTCACTCCTCGTCGTTTAGTTTTATTGAACTACCAAGATTACGGCTAACACGCCCACGCCCACGCCCAAAACGGCCGCCCGACTGATCGGCTCTTTCCACAACAGCGGTGCCGTCACATTGTCCAAAATGACCACGCCGCAGCCCACCAGTGGGAAAAATACCGTGCCCGGCACGTGCTTGAGCGAGATAAGCACAGCCATTAAGGCCAGCAGATTGTACACCCCAATGCCAGCTCCCACCGCCAAATCAAAGCGCCGAATGCGCTGCCGCGCCTCCCACAACAACACAGCGGCCCCAATAGTCCCGGCGGTAAAGCCGATGACCATGAGCACTTGTAAATAGGCGTCGTCCAAGCCGGCGTAATGCACCCAGCGCAGACAGGAGGTACTCATCCCCTGGATACTGAAAACCAATATCAGCAGCCCGGTGGCGATCCAGCGCGAAACATTGGTCTGGTGCCCAGCGTGCCGCGACATCAACAAAACGGCCACCAACGCCAAGCCCAAGCCCAGCAGTTGAAGGCCGCCCAACGGCTCGTTCCACAGCAGCACGCCCAGCCCCACCGGCACGACGATGGCGAGGCGGAAAGCGGTCAACACCGAGGCCACGCGAAAGGTCCGCAACAAGCGCGTCATCAACAGCATGGAGCTGATGAAGACGATGCCAGTGATCGCGCCGACCTTTACCGCGGCGGCCGGTACTTGCAATTGCCCTGTGAATCCCAGATAGAGCAGCAGAATGGACGCTAGCACCCAATAGTTGGTCGATACCACGGTCGGAGCGTAGCACCGGTGCTGCGAGGCCCATTTGAACACCTGCCCAAAGCCGAATTCCATCAGCAGCGGCAGCACTAACCAGAGGGGCGGTGCCCCTTCCATACTCATCCGCTAATCCCCAAAAAAATTGCCATGCGCTCCAAACTCCACGACCACCCCTTCCCTGTCAAGCCGCCCGCCATTGCCACCCCGACAAAAGTCTATTCTATTATGTAGCCGATGACAGGGAGCGAGCTCATGCAACTAGAACGACTGCTTCTGCACCTAAAACTAGACGGCTGGTGCGTGGTCGAAGACGTCATCCCAGACGACCAGATCGAGCACGTGCGCCATAGCGTCGAGGCCGCGGTCGCAGCGCACCGCAATCCCGCAGCCCCATCCGGCATTGGCCACCTGCCGGGCATGATCAACTTCGACCAGTCCTTTGCGCCGTTTCTCGCGGATGAAAATCTCCTCGCCTTGGTCGGCGCGATGTTAGGCCATCATCCGCGCATTTCCTTCACCACCGGCACGATCAACTACCCCGGCAACGAGCGCGGCGGCTGGCACGCCGACTGGCCCTTCAACCAGAACAACGCCGGCCACATCCCCGCGCCGTATCCCGACGCGACGGTCCACCTGACCACCTTGTGGATGCTGGCCCCTTTTACCGAGGAAAACGGCGGCACTCTCCTTGTCCCCGGCAGCCACCGATCCCCGAACAACCCCACCGGCGACAATGGCGTCGATCCACTGGCTCCTTATCCCACGGAAGTAAACGCCTGCGGTCCAGCCGGCAGCGTGCTCGTGCTCGACAGCCGCCTGTGGCACGCGACCGCGCCCAACCGCTCGCACCAACCCCGCACCTCGGTAGTCGTGCGCTACGCCCCTTGGTGGCTCAATGTCGAGGTCTTGCGCCCCGGCTCGGACGAGCGCCGCCGCCTGTCCGACGAAACCGGCCGCAAGGAAAACGCCGTGCCGTCGCTGCCCGCCAGCGTTTTCGCCGAGTTGCCCGCCCCAGTCCAGCCCTTATTCCGCCACTGGGTCGAATAGGTTCCGCGCCGATTGCGTCCGTAGGGGCACCCCTCGTGGGTGCCCTTTTTTGTCCCCTCCCGATTCCGAACGACTGTCCGAAAATGAACAGTGATTGTTCAAAAGCGGACGAAAACGCCCTATCCAGAAAAATATAAATTAAGTAAAAACAATCATTTGTCGCTTTGGCACGGAATTTGTTATACAAATGACAAGAGGAGGAATGAACCGTGAACGCTATGGACCGCCCAATAGACCCCACCTTCCTGCGACGCCAGCGCGGCAAGCGCATCGCCTATGCAGTGGTGGGAGTGGCTGCGCTCCTCTGGCTCTCTGTTTGGTTGCCCAGTTGGATCAGGCCGGCGCTGGACCCCGACCGCATCCGCACCGCGCAGGTGCAGTGGGGAGCAGTGGAAGAGACGATTACTGCTTCGGGCACGGTGGTACCCCAGTTCGAGCAGATCATCTTTAGCCCCATCAATACGCGGCTGGTGCGCATCCTGCAAAAGCCGGGAGCCATGTTGCAGCAGGGACAGCCCATCGTCGAACTGGACTTGAACGCCGCGCGGCTCGACGTCGAGAAACGGGCCGAAGAATTGGCCCTCAAGCAGAATCGCCGCACCCAACTCGAATTGGACGAACGCAAAAAGCTGAGCGACTTGGATACGCGCTGGAAGTTGAAGAACTTGGAATTTCAGCGCTTTAAGACCCGCACCGCGCAGCTCCGCGAGTTACAGGATATTGGCGCGGTCTCCGAGGAAGAGTTGAGCCAAGCGCACCTGCAAGAGCAGCGCGCTGAGATTGAATTGCAGCAACTTGAAGAAGACCGCCGCAACCTCGTCGAATCCACTCAGGCCCAGTTGGAGGCCCTGCAATTGGAGATGAATATCCTCGAACGCGAGGTCGAGGAAGCCCGCCGCCGCTTGGAGCGCGCCCACATCCGCGCCGACAGAGACGGCGTGCTCACCGCGATTGCGCCGGAAGTCGGCGCTTCCATCAGCCAGGGCCAGGAAATCGCCCGCATCGCCGACCTCAGCTCGTTCCGCGTGGATGTCACTGTTTCCGATATCCACGCTCGTCGGCTCCAGACCGGACTGTGGGTGCGGTCGCGCATTAATGAAGAAGAATACGTAAAGGGCCACATCGCCCGCATCCTGCCCACGGTTGAGGGTGGGGTCATCCAGCTCGAAGTCGAATTAGAGGATTCAGCGCATGCGCTGCTGCGGCCCAACCAGCGGGTGGACGCCTATATCGTCACTGCGCGCAAGGACCGCGCCCTGCGCGTCAAGCGGGGGCCGTTCATCAGCGGGCGGGAGGGCCTACACGAGGTCTTTGTGGTGCGCGGCCAAACTGCCGTGAAGACCGAGGTGCGCATCGGCATTGCCAATTTCGAGTACTACGAGGTGGAAGAAGGGTTAATCGAGGGCGACGAGGTGATCATCTCGGATGTGAAAGACTACCTGCACTTGGACGAAGTCCAAATCAAATAAAGGAGACTGCCATGATTAAACTCGAAAGCATCGAAAAGGTGTACCGCACCGAGCAAGTCGAGACCTTGGCTTTGAGCAACATCAATTTCGCCGTTGACGAGGGAGAGTTCATCTCGGTGATGGGGCCGTCCGGCTCGGGCAAGAGCACGCTGCTCAACGTCATCGGCTTGCTCGACGAGCCGACCGCTGGCGACCTGAGCCTGAACGGACGCCACATCAATTCCTATGCCGATCGCTACTTGGCGCGCATCCGCAACGAGGAAGTCGGTTTCATCTTCCAGAGCTTCCACCTAATCGCCGATTTGAACGTGGTCGATAACGTGGAGATTCCCCTGCTCTATCGCCGCGGGCTGTCGGGCAAGGAGCGGCGGCAGATGGCACTGAAGGCGCTGGATCGGGTGGGGCTGAGTTCGCGGGTGAAGCACTTCCCGTCGCAACTGTCGGGTGGGCAGCAGCAGCGCGTGGCTGTAGCCCGGGCCATTGTCGCGCAGCCGCACATCCTGCTGGCCGACGAGCCAACGGGCAATTTGGACAGCCAGATGGGCGACGAAATCATGGGCATCATGCACCAGCTCAACGAAGAGGGCACCACCATCGTCATGGTGACGCACGACCAGCGCCTAGCAGATCGCACTGGGCGCACGGTGCGGCTCTTCGACGGGCGACAGGTTCAGTGAGAGGAGGACGAGATGCTGAAGAACTACATCAAAATGGCACTCAAGGTTCTGCTACGGCGCAAGGTTTTTACCTGCATCAGCCTCGTTACCATCAGCTTCACGCTCATGGTGCTGATGGTAATGACGGCCTTGTTCGACCACGTCTTTGGCTCCTTCCCGCCGGAGACGCGGGCGGATCGGACGCTCATTCTGCAGTCGATAAAAGGGGAAAAATTGGGAGAGAAGAGCTATAAGGTGAGCCCGCCTAGCTATGCCTTTTTGAAACGGTATGTGTCTTCACTGACCCAAGCGGAAAAGGTGTCCATTTCCGAGATTAGCTGGTCCACAAAAGCGACGTTCCGCAAAGGCGAGAAGATCGAATCTAGGTTCAAGCACACAGATGGAGTGTTCTGGGAGATCCTCGAATTCGACTTCCTCGAAGGCCGCCCCTATACAGTACAAGAGGTAGAGGAAGGCCAACGGGTGGCCGTGATCAACGAGGCGACGCGCCGGGTGTTTTTCGGAGGGGATCAGGCCGTGGGCAAGCACATCGAACTCAAGGATCAAGCGTTCCGCGTAGTAGGGGTCGTATCCAATGTGCCGGCATTCCGCCTGATGACCTTTGCTGATATCTGGGTGCCTATCAGCGCCCAAAAAACAGATGATTACCTGCGTTACGATTCGGTGTTTAGCGGCTATAAGGCACTTATCTTGGCGCGTAGTGCGGCCGAAATACCGCTTATCAAAGAGGAATTCGCCGATGTACTCACCCGGGTCGAATACCCCAATCCCGACCAAGTCAACCACATCTCTGGCGGCCCGACAACGCTGTTAGAACATACTTTGGATGGCATATTCTCCTTTAGCATGCTAACGAGCCGTGGGTTCATAGCGCTGGTTGGCGTTCTCATCCTGCTCTTCATGCTCCTGCCGGTGGTCAGCTTAGTCAATATCAACACTACCCGCATCTTGGAGCGCGCCTCTGAGATCGGGGTGCGCAAGGCATTTGGCGGATCTTCGCTCACCTTGGTGGGACAGTTCCTAGTAGAGAACGTGATTCTCACGCTCTTGGGCGGTGCCTTGGGGCTGGTCTTTACGTTTCTCGTCCTACAAATGCTCGGTGCCAGCGACATTGTGCAATACGCCGAATTCCATCTGAACCATCGCATCTTCCTCTACGGCTTGGTGATGACCTTAGTCTTCGGTCTGGTTTCTGGCGTCTATCCGGCGTGGAAAATGTCGCGCCTGCATATCGTAGAGGCCCTCAGAAGGAGGAAGCAATGATACGCCATCTCTGCAAGATAGTCTGGAATCGCAAAAGGGCGAACGCGTTAACTGCCCTCCAGATTTTCATTTCTTTCCTGCTCGTTTTTACCACGGCCTCCCTCGCCATGGACAAAGCCGGCAATTATTGGCGACCCCTTGGATTTTCCTACGAAAATAGATGGGTCGTGAACTTCCACCCGGATCGGGTCAGCGGGCGGGTCGGTGGGGAGAAGCCGCCTGTGAGCCGCAGACAGGTCTATCTGGCCTTAGAGGGATTCGACTGGATTGAGTCGGTCTCCTCGGCGGATTACATGGCCCTCCCCTATAGGCTCGGTCTTCAGGCCCTATTTACCGTAGATGGACGATTTGTCTCCATTGGCAGTGTTTCGGACCAGTTCCACCAGACGCTCGGGCTTGACTTGGTCAGCGGGCGGTGGTTTGGCGAAGAGGACGCGGCTCTGGACTGGAAGCCGATCGTGATAACCCAGCCGCTGAGCGAGGCACTCTTTGGCGGTGAAGATCCCATCGGCCAAAAGATTGAAGAGTGGCAGGGATCTAACGAACGGATCATCGGGGTGGTCTCTGACTATCGCCGCCTCGGAGAGTTTTCCGATCCTGGTTTCTTCGTGTTTACTCGCCAAGGTGAAGAAGAAAATCGCGGCAATTTTTTAGTCAAAGTACGTCCCGGTACGCCGTTGGCAGCCCAAGAGCAAATCGACAGACGGCTTAAGGCCATGGCACCGGGCTACGAAGTCAACATTACGACCTTAGCGGATTCCCGAGCCTCGTCGTTCAAGTTGACTCTAGTCCCCTTGTTCGCTCTCGGGGTCGTCTCGGTGTTGGTGTTGGGCATGGTGGCGCTGTCGTTGAGCGGCGTGCTGTGGCAGCGGACGACGCTGAGAATCGAGGAGATCGGTCTGAGAAGGGCCTTGGGCGGGTCGGCAGCCAGTATCTACGCGCAGTTGGCGGGCGAGATAGTGGTGGTCGCCAGCATCGGCGTAATTGCTGGCCTGTTGCTCGTCTTGCAATTCCCATTGCTGGAACTGCTCAATTACACCAGCGGGATCTATGCACTCAGTCTGGCCTTTGCGGCGCTGGTAATTTACGGCCTCGTGATCGTGTGCAGCCTGTATCCAGGGCGGCTGGCTTGTCAGGTGCGGCCGGTCGAGGCGCTGCACCACGAATGAGTCGAAATGTGGCTGTCCGAAGCCCGAACAAACCTAAACGCACTTCACACATCCATAGGAGGATGACATGAAATCGATCAAATCTGCAATCACCATCATCGCGCTCGTCGCCACGGCGTTCAGTTATGGAGAGGCCGGCGCGGAGAGTATCACGGTGAAAATGGAATCCGTGCGCGAGGATTCCGTAGAGCATCTCTTCCAGCCTGGTCTAATGCGCGCTTTGGGCGGCTCGCAGTTGGTGGAAGGGTTGCCCGAGATCCAACCGGTTGCTGAGCTAGAAATCCACGAGTCCTTACACGCCCGCCTGTCGTTCGACGATTCGTCGGCTGAGCCGATTGTCATAGTGGGACAAGATAACGACGGACAGGATATTGCCTTCGTCGTTGCCGATTCTACTGCACAGCCGCAGCAACTCCAGTTGATAAAAGGTTCTTTCGACTACGTTCCGGCTGATGATGCTCTGCGAGTTGAGTTGACCGTACCCCCCGCTGGTCAAGCGCCAGAGTCCAAGATCGAACTCTTTATCAGCCGCGAACGAAATGACGTGTTGCACCGCCCCTTAGGACTGCGCTTGGGCAAGGCAACCATCGGAGACAGGCGCTATGCCTTGGCAATAATGAGGTCTCCGGGTTTCTTGGCCTATACCCTACCTGCTGACTCACTGGACCTTACTTTACATCAGCTCATGATTGACCGCGACGGGGACGGCGTATTCTTGACCAGTTTATACGGCCAAACTGAGGTGCTGGAGGACGAGGCCTTCTGGGTCAACGAACCCTTCTTGATCGACGGTCAGGCATACAAACTAGCCCACGTGTCGGCGACGGGGGATCAACTAGTGATTGAGCGCAGCGATCAAACAGTCGCCCTCGCTGTGGGATTCGAGATGCCGAATGTCACCGTTACTCGGCTCGACAGCACCACCATTGATCTGACGGCACTGCGCGGCAAGCCCGTGGTCATTAACTGGTGGCAAACCTTCTGTCCACCCTGCATCAAGGAGATTCCCGAACTCAACGAACTGGTCGAGAAGTACGCGGACCGCGACGTCGAATTCCTCGCTATCGCCCACAATGAAATGGCGGAGTTGACGCCGTTTTTGGAGAAGCATCCGTTTACCTTTGACATCGCTTTGGCGGATGACGAGGCTGTGCATGTTTTCGGCCAAGGTTATCCGCGTCATGTGATAATAGACGGCGACGGTAAAGTCGCCTACGATATCCATGGCTACAGTCCTGATACCGCTGACAGGATCGATATGGTCATCGGCTCGCTGTTGAACGAGCTTTGAGCATTCTACAACCATTCACCGGAACTACCAGTTTCGCTAGAGGTACCTCACTACGAATGAGTTGGGATATTATGGACTGCAAAAAAATTAGTGCGAATTTGCTTTTGACGATGGCTGTCTTGGTGACCTTATGGACCGTCCCCCTAGTCCATGCTCAGCCGTGGCTGGTGCGCGGCACCGTCACCGATGCGTCCACCGGGCAGCCCCTGCCAGCGGCTACCGTACAGCTAGCCGACACCTATCGCGGGACCATAGCTAATGACGAGGGCGAATACTCGCTCAAGGTGCAGCAATTACCGGCGACGTTGACAGTGAGTTATATCGGCTACGTCTCCCAAGAGCGCGAGGTGACGGCCCCTGCGGAGCGGATCGATTTCGCCTTGACGCCAGTGCCCTTTCTGTTCGACCCCATCGTGGTGACTGCCGAAATCTCAGCCGAGCACATCATGCGCCAAGTCATTCGCCGCAAACAGGAGTGGCGGCCCAGCTTGGCCAGCTATCAGGCACAAGCCTATGTCCGGCGCGTTTTGGAAAACGAAGAAGGCATCGTCTCGATCGGCGAAATGGCCTCGGAGATTTATTGGGAGCGGGAGCGAGGGCTGCGCGAAGTGGTCAAGTCGAGGCGCGTGACCCAAAATTTGGAGGCCCAAGAAGCATACATCTCGGCCTTTGCGGGATTTGCGAATTTCTACGACGACGATATCCCCTTTATCGGCCACACCCTGATCGGTCCAACCCATCCCGATGCCCTCAAGCACTACCGCTTCGACTTGATCGGCCGGCGCTATTTGGACGATAAGGTGGTATTCGACATTTCAGTCGAGCCAAAAAATAAATTGCAGGCCGCTTTTGTCGGCCGCGTCGCAGTCTTGGACGAGGATTTCGCCTTGCTCGAAGTAGAGTTGGCACCCAGCCGGGCGACCACGACCTCGGCTATTCCCCTGCCCCTGATCGAGCACATGGATTTTGCCTACCAACAACAGTTCCGCGGCTTTGCCGGAGGGGTGTGGCTGCCAGTCGATTACCGAGCTTCTATGGCAGTAAAAATCAGCACGGTGGGGCTGCACTTTCCCACGATTAAATACAATGTGATAACGCGGCTGAGCGATTGCCAAGTCAATGTCGATATGCCCGATTCGCTCTACGCCAGCGAGGAAGTGCTGCGGGTCGATTCGCTGGCCGTGGCCCAGGACAGTTCCTTTGTCCGGCTGGCCGACAAGGTGCCCCTGTCGGCGCGGGAACAAGCCGCTTATGAGACCATCGACAGCACTATGCAGTTCGAAAATGCCTTCCAGCCGACGGGGTTTCTCGCCCGTTTGTTGGTGAAGGAGCAGGCGGAAGAGACGGAGGAGCGGACGGAACAGGCCACGAAAAAGACGGGAGTGAGGGTGGAGCCGTCGCGCTGGGGATCGGTCAGTCTGAAGCCCGCTTTGCGGTACGACCGGGTGAGTGGGGCGCATCTGGGGCTGGAGGGGAGCAGGGGCTTGGGCGGCGGACTGGAGACCGGTGTTACTACCGGATACAACGTTGGTCTGAAGCGCTGGTCTTACCGGGGGCGGGTCGGCTGGCAGCGGACAGCAGGCAAGGTGGCTCTGGAATACGGGAAAGGGCCGGTGCCGCGCATTCCTTCGGACAGCTATTTCCCGTTGCTCAACAGCGGCCAGTTTCTGCTGGGCTTGGACGACTATTTCGATTATTACTGGAATGAAAGGTTGCGAGCACGGCTTCATTTTTCTCTGCCGGGCCAGGTCGGCTTGCAAGTGGGCTTTAATCACGAGGAGCATTCTTCGCTACAGGAGACGACCGCTTTCAGTCTGTTGAACCGGGACTGGAGGCCGCGGCCCAATCCGGCGATTGAGGAAGGTCGGCTGCGCTCGGTAGAGGCGGGCATTGAGTGGGGCGGGCCGTACCAGCCTTTTGGTGTGACGGCGAATCGGCGGGTCGCAGTGGGAGTGGAGCACAGTAGTTCCGGGCTAGGCAGCGACTTTTCCTTTACTCGTTTGCGTCTGGCCTTGGACGGCCATTTCAAGACCTTTCTCAAGCGCCGCGTCACGCCCAACGCGCTCGATGTGCGGCTGGTGGCGGGATACTCAATCGGCGATGTGCCAGTGCAGCGCTTTGGATGCTTGGAAGCCAGCATGGGTTTTTTTTCTCCGTTTGGCGCTTTCCGCACGGTGCGCGGCCATCCCTATGAGGGAGAGCACTACGCGGCTCTATACTGGGAACATAATTTCAAGACCACGCCCTTTGAGTTGTTGGGACTGTGGGATTGGGCCATGCGGGGTGCGGGGCTGGTGGTGCACGGGGCTTCGGGGCGGACGTGGATTGACCCGGAACGGCGAGCCAAAATGGGGTACGATCCGCGCTACGAAGGGGATTTCCACCATGAGGTGGGGGTCTCGCTCATGCTGTATCACCTGCTGCGCCTCGACTTCACTCGGCGCTTGGATCGGCCCGGCTGGGGCGTGGGGTTGAGTTTGGTGCGCTTTGATTTTGGGGGTACTGTTACTGTGAAGTAAGGACGTTGACGGACAACATGTTGCTGCTAGCGATGTTTCGGACGAATTTCACCGGACGCTTGGGCTAGCCGAGGCCTTACTGCGAATGAGGAAGGAATCATGCGTTATCTCATGTTAGCCGTTTTTCTGTTCGCGCCATTGGCGTATGCCGCGCCGGGTCTCCAAGAAGCCCCTGAGGGCAATTACGATTTGGTGGCCGTCGAACTCGTCCACATACCCGAGAACGTGGTGGTCGGCGATGAAGTTGTGTTCGTTCAGCATCTGGCCAACCGAGGCACCGACGCCATTCCCGGCCGCACCTATCGGATCGATTTGTACGTTGACGACGAGCGCGTCAGCTACAATTACAGCACAAGACGTTTTAGGCCGGGCGGGACTAGTACCTACTCAAAAGCCGACGGCTACTATCACTTCAAGCCGACGGAACCGGGGACGTACACGTATCGCTGGATACTGGACAAGGAAGACAATCTACCTGAGACAGACGAGACCAATAATGTCATTGAGGGGACCATCGTCGTGACCGAGCGCTCGGCTGAGCACGACAGACGCCAAGCGGCCAAACAGGCCCTGCTAGATCAACTCGAACTCATCGGCGAAAATATAGTAGAAGGACACTATCCCCCCGAACTCGAACTTAGCCCGGATTCAACCCACCGAGAGTTACAGTGGTTCACAGAGTTGTTCGACGAGATCGGGCTTAAAGTGCAATCGGGGGACTATTATAGTAACTATCTGACGTCCTTGGCGTTCGCTCCTCCGGGGGGAAGGGCCACCCATCGCTTGGCCTTCAGAAACATGAGTGAGAGCGAATGGCCAGCGTTGTTCGTCCAGTATTTCGACGGGGAGGAATGGGCCAAACAGGCCATCAGCGAATTCTACCGGGACAACCAGGTTACGGTGACCTTCAGGGTGGCTCACAATGAGCAAACCGGTACTTTCCGCCTGCTGGAATCGAGTAGGGTGAGTTATCTTTCCCCAGATGAGAGGGGTTGGCTCGGCGTATGGTTGGCCGAGGGCGAGAGTGGCGCGGTCATTGACCGAATAGAGGACAGTAGTCCCGCGCAAGAAGCTGGCTTTGAACTAGGCGACATTTTGCTCACCCTAGCAGGGAAACCCATAATTTCCCCATCCCAACTAGACTTCCTACTGAGGCGTATGAAACCCGGCACCAAGGTTGCGTTCGGGCTAGTGCGCAATGGTATCCAAATGGAGAAGACGGTACAGTTGGGAACCCAACCCGAACGCCGCCGCCGCAGATGAGGACTGGGCAATGATCCTAGTTGTAGATGACGATATTTCCGTGACCATGTCGCTGTCCCTGCTGCTCAAGCAGGCCGGGTACCAGACCGCCACCGCTGCGTCTCCGGCCGAGGTACCGTATCACGAATGAGGAAGGAATCAGCCATGCGTTATCTCGTGTTAGCCGTTTTTCTGTTTGCGACGTCGGCGTATGCCTCGCCAGGCCTCCAAGAAGCCCCCGAGGGCAATTACGATTTGGTCGCCGTCGAACTCGTCCATATACCCGAGGAAGTAGTGGTCGGCGATGGAGTCGTATTCGTCCGACATCAGGCCAACCGAGGCACCGACGCCATTCCTCCCCGCACCTATCGGGTCGATTTGTACGTTGACGACGAGCGCGTCAGCTTTGATCACGGTACGGCAGGTTTGCCGCCGGGCAGGAGTAGTTTCTACGCAACAGCCGAAGGTGCCTATAATTTCAAGCCGACGGAACCGGGGACGTACACATATCGCTGGATCTTGGACAAGGAAGACAATCTGCCCGAGACGGACGAGACCAATAATGTCATTGAAGGGACCATCGTCGTGGCCGAGCGCTCGGCCGAGCACGACAGCCTCCAAGCGGCCAAACAGGCCCTGCTCGACCAACTCGAACTCATTGGCAGAAATATGGTGGAAGGGCGCTATCCTCCCGAATTCGAACTTGGCCCGGATTCAACCCACCAAGAGCTACAGTGGTTCACAGATTTGTTCGACGAGATTGGGATTAAAGTGTACTCGGGGGACTATTATATTAACTACCTGACATCCTCGGACTCCAATCCTCCGAAGGAAAAGGCCACTCACCGTTTGGCCTTCAGAAACATGAGTGAGAGCGAATGGCCAGCGTTGTTCGTCCAGTATTTCGACGGGGAGGAATGGGCCAAACAGGCCGCCAGCGATTTCTACCGAGATAATCAGGTTACTATGATCCTCAGGGTGGCTCACGATGAGCAGACCGGTACTTTCCGCCTGCTGGATTTGTTTGGGAATGGGATGCGTTATCGCTCCCCGGATGAGATGAGTTGGCTCGGCGTATGGTTGATTGAGGGCGAGGGCGAGAGTGGCGCGGTCATCCGCCAAGTAGAGGCCGGCAGTCCCGCGCAAGAGGCCGGCTTTGAACAAGGCGATATTTTGCTCACCCTAGCGGGTAAACCCATAGCTTCTCCGTCCCAAGCAGACTTCCTACTGGCCCGTATGAAACCCGGCACTGAGGTTTCTTTCGGGCTCGTACGCAACGGTGTCCAAATGGAGAAGACGGTACAGTTGGGAACTCAACCCGAATTCCGCTGACTATATCGAGAATGAGAATAGGCAATGATCCTAGTCGTCGATGACGATATTTCCGTGACCACGTCGCTGTCCCTGCTGCTCAAGCAGGCCGGCTACCAGACCGCGACGGCCGCGTCTCCGGCGGAAGCTCTCGAATGGCTGGAGCGCAGCGAGTGCGAGTTGGTCTTACAGGACATGAACTTCTCGCGCCAGACCAGCGGCGAGGAGGGCATGGAATTGTTGCGGGAGATCAAGCAGCGGTGGGCCAGTGTGCCGGTTATTTTGATGACGGCCTGGGGGTCTATTGAGCTGGCTGTGCAGGGCATCAAAGCCGGTGCTGTGGATTTTGTCACTAAACCTTGGACCAACAAACAGATCCTTCAGGCCGTGAAAACGGCGCTGGGCTTGGCCGCGGCAACGCCCGCGACTGAGCGCACCATCACGCGCGAGGAACTGGATCGCCAAGGCGATTTCGCCAACATCATCGGCACAGACCCCCAACTGCTCAAGGTGCTCGAAGTAGTAAGCCGCGTCGCACCCACCGAAGCCTCAGTGCTGATCACCGGCGAGAGCGGCACCGGCAAGGACGAAATCGCCCAAGCCCTTTTCCGCAATAGCAGCCGACGCGATCAGCCCTTTGTCAAAGTGAACCTCGGCGGCATTTCCTCGACCCTGTTCGACAGCGAGATGTTCGGGCACGTGAAAGGAGCCTTCACCGACGCGCGGCAGGATCGCACCGGCCGCTTTGCGTTGGCCGATGGCGGCACCATCTTCCTCGACGAGATTGGCGACTTAGCCCCGAGTTGCCAAGTCAAGCTGCTGCGCGTTTTGCAGGACCGGACCTATGAAGTGCTGGGGTCGAGCAAGACCCGTTCCGTGGATGTGCGGGTGATTTCGGCGACGAATCAGAATTTGCTGGAATTGGTCGAGTCCGGGGCCTTCCGCGAGGACTTGCTCTATCGCCTCAACCTCATCGTCTTGCACCTGCCGCCCCTGCGCCAACGGCCGGATGACATCCCGCTGCTAGCGCGCCACTTTGCGCTGGGCGCGGCCCAAGCCTACCGCCGCGACTTGGAAATCGACGACGCAGCCCTGAGCTGGCTGCAAACCCTGCCGTGGCCGGGCAACATCCGCCAGTTGAAGCAACTGGTCGAACGGACCGCGTTGATGAGTCCCGGCCGCGTGTTGGGGGCCGATGACTTCGCCGCGGCCCTGTCGATGCAGCCCGAAGAAGGCCAGAGCGGATCGGGCGACCTGCCAGCGCCGGGCACCATGACCCTCGACGAGTTGGAACGGTCGATGATCGTCCAGTGCATGGAGCGCTACCAAGGCAACATCAGCCGGGTGGCCCAGGCGTTGGGCTTGAGCCGGGCGGCGCTGTATCGCCGCTTTGAGAAATACGGGATCGACCCTTGAGCCTGCGCACCAAACTCATCCTCTATCTGATCGGGATCCACCTCGTATTTGCGGGGCTTGCTGGGTACTTGCTGCGCGAGGAAAAGTTTTGGCTGTTGGGGATTGAGGCATTCTTCGTCCTGTCTTTTGCCATTGGTGTGCGCTTGATCCAGCATTTTTGGGTGCCGCTCGATCTGATCCGCACAGGGGCCGAACTCATCGGCGAGCGCGATTTTACCAGCAAGTTCGTCGAAGTGGGCCAGCCGGAGATGGATCAGCTCGTGCGCGTGTACAACCGCATGATCGACCAATTGCGCGAAGAGCGCACGCGGCTGCAGGAACAGCACTACTTCATGGACAAGATCCTGACGGCCTCGCCGTCGGGCATTATCACCCTCGACTTCGATGGCAAAGTAGCACTAGTCAATCCCAGTGCTAGCCGCTTGTTAGGGCTGGCCGAAAGCGCGGTGGTCGGCCAGTCATTGGGCGAGTTGGGAACGGCATTTGCCTGTGCCTTGCACACTTTGGCCGTCGGCGAGTCGCAGGTGTTACCGGTGCAAGGGCAGCGGGTGCGCTGTCACAAGGCGCAGTTTTTAGACCAGGGATTTCCGCGCAGCTTTATCCTGATGGAGGAATTGACCGAGGAATTGCGCCTGTCGGAGAAGGCGGCCTACGAGAAAGTCATCCGCCTGTTGGCGCACGAGGTGAACAACTCGACAGGAGCGGTCAATTCTCTGCTGCACTCGTGTCTCAATTACAAGGGCCAATTGCGGGAGGCCGACCGCGGCGATTTTGAAAACGCCCTGCAAGTGGCCATCGATCGCATCGACCATCTCAGCGCCTTCATGCGCAGCTTCGCCGAGGTGGTCAAACTACCGGCACCGCACATGCAGCCTGTAGATTTGGAAGCCCTGTTGCGCGACATCGCCCTGCTGATGCGCGCCGAGTGCGAGCGCCGCAACATCGAGTGGGAGTGGGATATTCAGGCGGATCTAAAGCGCATCGCCATGGACGAAAACCAGATGGAGCAGGCGTTTGTCAATATCCTGAAAAATGCGGTGGAGGCCATTGGCGAAGACGGCAGGATCACCATTCGCTTGGGCAAGCTGCAAGACCGACCCTTTGCCGTGGTAGAGGATACGGGCGCGGGGATCGCCTCAGAAGTGGCCGAGAGTCTGTTCACGCCGTTTTTTAGCACCAAGGAAAATCGGCGCGGCCTCGGTCTGACGTTGGTGCAGGAGATTTTGAGTCGGCACGGTTTTGCCTTTTCCCTCGAAAGCCCTCCAGACGAGCCGACCCGTTTTACCATTCGCTTTTGAAACCCCTTCGCCTCTCATAATCCACCCCAGACACCCTAGAACTCGACGGATTCGCGCTTCATCAGCCGCAGAGTCGTCACCGTGCCGAAGAATACCATGAGAAAGAGCAGCACGGCAATGGCCGTGGCCTCGCCCACTTTGAATTCCTGGAACATGGACTGCACCATGCGAGTGCCGATGACGTGGTTTTCAGTGACCGGGGCCTGATTGGTCAGCAGCCAGATGACCTCAAAGGCCTTCATGCCGCCAATGACCATGAAGACAATGGAGATGGAGAGGATTTCCCAGATGAGCGGCAAGGTGATGCTCCAGAACTGGCGCCAGACCGAGGCCCCATCTATGTCCGCGGCTTCGTACATGCTTTGCGGGATGCTCTCCATGGCGGCGAGGAAGAGGATCATATTGAAGCCGCAGGCCCCCCAGATGGACATGGGTACGAGGGCCCAGTAGAGATTGTCCTGGGCCAGCCAAGCAAAGCCCTCAAAGCCGTGGAACCAGTGGGCCAGCAACTCAATGCCCAGGACGGAAAAAATTTTGCCCAAGGTCGTCAGCACCGAGTTGACCGGGCCGCCTTGGGGGTTGTATAGGTGCATCCACAACAGGGTAGCGGCGACCCCGCCGAGAATGTTGGGAAAGAAGAAGACTATCTTGAAGAGTTGGGCACCGCGCACCTGGCGGGAAATGCACACGGCGAGAAAGAGCGACAGGGGCAGCACAAAGAGCGGAATCGCGAACATGATGAAGAGATTGTTGCTCAGGCCAATCCAGAACTCGTCGCTCTCCAACAGCAGGCGCTTGAAGTGCAACAGCCCCACAAAGGTCATCTCGGTCAAGCCATCCCAGCGATTGAGGCTCCAGACGAAAGATTTGAGGGAAGGCAAGATGACGAAGATGGTGTACAGGGCCGCGGCTGGTCCGACGAAGAACAGCACCCCGCCCCAGCGCAGGCGCACGCGGCTCTCGGCGGAGGCTATTCTGCTGGCGCGGAGTTTGGCCAGAGTGGTATAGAGCCAGTACAGGGCACCCAAGCCCAGCAAACCGAGCAAAAGCGCGGGTTTCCACACGTGGCGCACAGTGGTCCGGTCGGGGTTTTCGGCCCGGGTGCGCACTGCCAAGGCCGCAGCTTCGAGGGCCCGAGCCCCTTCGGCAGGGGTCATTTCGCCGTTCATTACCTTGAAGCGGACGTCGTTGATCGGCTGGTTCATCTCCGGGAAACCCTCGCCGGGGGCGGTTCCGTACGTAGTGGTGGCTCGGCGCGTCAGGTCGATCAGGTCGTGCATATCTTCGCTCACCCGGCCCTCCATCACGCCTTCGACCGCCACTGTAATATCGCGCATCTGGGCGAAGGTGCCGGCCATTTTGCGCGAGGTCATAAAGCGGAGAAAATCCGCGCCGATTTCGGGGTGGCGGCTGTTCTTCATGACAAAGTAGTATCCGGTGCCGGTGAAGATGGCGTTGGGATCGGCCTTGCCGGCGTCAACTATGGGCAGGTTGAAGGCACCCAAGCGAAAATCGGGGGGTATCTTGCCCTGCATTTCGCTCTTGAGCCAGGAGCCGCAAAAGATCATGGCCGTCTGCCCGGTGAAAAACTCCAACTGGGCCTCGGTATGGCTCATCCCCAGAGCGCCGAGCTGGAAATAGTTCTGGGCCGTGCGCTGGATGAAGGATAGGGCCTGTTCGAATTCGGGGTTGGCAAAGCTGCCGGGGATCAGGTCCTTTTGCTGGTAGTAGCGCTCCCGGCCGGCTAGGTGGTAGTAGGAATTGTCAATGACGGCTCCGGCATAGCCCGGATAGCGTCCCTGGAAGGCCAGCGGTGGGATGCCGGCGGCCTTGATCTGTTCGCAGAGGGCGAAGAATTCGTCCCAGGTGCGGGCCGGTTCCCAGCCGTGTTCTGCGAACATGTTCTTGTTGTACCACACGGCGAAGACCACGTAGAGGAAGGGGATGCCGTAGGTCTTATCTTGGTACTGGAAGCGGTCGAGGCTGCCGGGTAGGAAGGATTGCCGCCAGGTCTTGTCGCCCTCCCAGTTGGGGCCGTCGAGGTACTCGTCGAGGGGCTGGACCTGGCCGTTGCGGATGAGGGCCCAGTAGTTGAGCCCGGCGTTGGTCACTTCAGGGTACGTGCCCTCCAGGACCCGCACCCTGATTTTGTCGGCAATGCGCGGATCTCCGTACAGATCGACCAAGACGTCGGGTCGGGCCTCTTCGTAGCCGCGGGCGGCCTCAAAGAAAAAGGTCAGGCCGCAGCCGCCCTCGAAGATGGGTACTTCGATGGTGGTACGCCCGAGCGCTTCTCGGGCCGTGGAGAGGAGGAGCAGACAGAAGACGAAGAGCGCTTTCATCCCTTCAGTGCCCACGGTGATGCCCTTGGTCAGGAGGCTGTGCGGAGTCAATATAGACAGAGGCATCCAGAGAATCAATCTGCCCGGGCACGAGTTAGGTGGGCCTGTTCCGTTGCTGCTCTCCAGATCGGGGATTATATTGGCGCAATGCTGTGTATGGTGAAAAGAAAAAAGGGGCCGCGACAATTGAATTGACGCTCCAGTTATCTACATCGGTGCTTGGTTTTCGTCCACAGCTTCAGGGAAGTACTAAGTGCTGATCTGCCCGTAGTGCCGGTCGGATGTGGAAGTAGAGAAGAGACAGCAGAGAAGGAGGTGATAGTGCGGTCGCTGGCCGGGACTTTTGGGTTCCTGCGTGGCAACATCCTCGTGCTTACCGCGTCGGGGAGCCTAGGCATGTTTTCTCGGGCCATGGTGTTTCCGTACGTCCCCCTCTACGTCTTAGCCCTCGGTGGCGAGCCAGAGCAGATCGGGATCGTTTATGCCTTGGGGCCGCTCGGTGGGCTGCTCGCGTTTCCAATCGCTGGCTATCTCGCCGACCATACGAACCGGGCTTGGCTGATCGCCGCGGCTGGCTATTTCTCCGCGGTTGCCGTGCTGATAAATGCCGTGGCACCGAGTTGGGAGTGGGTGGCTGCGGCGATGTTGATTCGAGGATTTGCCGTGTTCCACTTCCCGGCCTCATCGGCACTTGTCGCCGACTCTCTGCCTGCTGGGAACCGGGGCCGCGGAATGGCGACGATGACCGCGCTGACCGGGGGCTTGGCGTTGTTTGCGCCGTTTGTGGCTGGCGTGGCGATTGACGCTTGGGGCGTCGAGGAGGGGATGCGGATCCTCTATTGGGTGATGGGCGCGGCCTACGCCGCGGGTGCGACGATCAACTTGATCTTCATCCGCGAGACCCGCAAGCCGCCAGCAGAAGCGGTCAGCGCCGCCAACCTCGGACAGACGTTGCGCCGTTCCTACTCCGGCATCCCGGCACTGCTGCGCGGGTTCCCGCGCTCGCTGCGAGCCGTGTCGGTGGTGATCATCCTGTGTTTTATCGCCAACGGCTTGGCCAGCCCCTTCTGGGTGGTGTACGCCAAGACCCACATCGGGCTGACGGCTTCGCAGTGGGGGCTAATTCTGCTGGTGGAGTTCGGCCTGCGGAACCTGACGACGATTCCGGCGGGGTTTCTCACGGACCGCTTTGGACGCACGCGGTTTATCGTCGCCGCGCTGCTGGTCACCGCGGCGACGCCGCTGTATCTGCTGGCTGGCTCCTTTGGATTCGTACTGGCGATTCGGTGCGCCATCGGCGTGGCCGCTGCCTTTTTCAGCCCGGCGATGGGTGCCCTACTAGCCGACATCGTGCCCAGCGCCATTCGCGGCCGCGTGATGGCCGCCATCGGCCGCGGGTCTGTGTCGGTCGGCAGTTCCTCCGGCGGGACGGGCGGCCCTGGTACCGGGTTCTTGACTACGCTGCCGCTGATGGTAGCGGCTCTTTTTGGCGGAGTGCTCTATGCCTGGAGCCCGGCGATCCCATTTCTTTGTGTGTTTGGCCTGACCGTCGTCGCCTTGGGCGTGTCGGTTGCGTTCGTGCGGGATCCAAAGAAGGCGGAGGAATAGCTACTACTATGAGACTTTGGAATGTGTGCCTTGCGATATTGGGGCGGATCGTCGATGCGCTGCGCGATTTGGCTCCCATCATCATCGTCATCGCGTTCTTCCAACTCGTGGTGTTGCAGCAGCCCTTTCCGAACTTAGGGCGCGTCGCCGTTGGTTTGGTCTGCGTGGTCGCCGGCCTGACGCTCTTCATCCAAGGACTCGAAAGCGGTCTCTTTCCCCTCGGCGATGCCATTGCGCAGGCCTTTGCGCGCAAGGGGAGCGCGACCGCGCTGTTGGCCTTTGCCTTTTGCTTGGGTTTTGGCACCACGGTTGCGGAACCGGCCCTGATCGCCGTTGCTGCGGAGGCGGCCGAGGTTGCCGCGGAAGCCGGGGCCATTGCCGACGACGATGAGGTGCGCGCTGCGTACGCCTTTGAGCTGCGCATGGTGGTGGCGGTCTCGGTCGGCATGGCGATCGTGCTCGGCGTCCTGCGCATCCTCAAGGGTTGGCCGATCCACCGGCTGATCATCGGGGGTTATGTGCTGGTGACTGTAATGACCGCGTTTGCGCCCGCAGAGATCATTGGCGTGGCCTACGATTCCGGCGGCGTCACCACCAGCACGATCACAGTGCCGCTCGTCACTGCGTTGGGCGTTGGACTCGCCACGTCAATCCGGGGGCGCAACCCAATGGTTGATGGCTTTGGGCTCATCGCGTTTGCCAGCCTGACGCCCATGATCTTCGTACTGGCCTATGGCATGGTGAACTGAGATGGAGTTCCTGCGCACTTTTGCCACCACCGCGTTTTCCACCGCGCTCGATGTGGCGCCCATTGTCGGCATCCTCGTTTTGTTCCAGGTTGCCGTGCTGCGCCGCAACCTGCCGAACCTGCGCCGGATCGCGGCCGGGTTTGTCCTCGTCCTGTTGGGACTGACGCTCTTCCTCATTGGCTTGGAGGAGGCGCTCTTCCCCATCGGCGAGACCATGGCGCGCCAACTCACCGCGCCCGAGACCATTGGGGAGGCGAGTCTGGCCGACGGCGTCGATTGGTACGACTATCTGCTGGTTTACGTCTTTGCCGCAGCGATCGGCTTTGCTACTACAGTAGCTGAGCCATCGCTCATCGCGGTCGCGATCAAGGCCGAGGAGATCTCGGGCGGCGCGATCGACGCCTGGGGTCTCAGAATCGCCGTGGCGTTCGGGGTGGCCGCGGGGGTGGCGCTGGGCTGCTTTCGCATTGTCACGGGCACGCCCCTGCCGTGGTACATCATTGCCGCATACTTAGTGGTGATCGTCCAGACCTTCCGGTCGAGCCGGACCATTGTGCCGCTCGCCTACGACAGCGGCGGCGTCACCACATCGACCGTCACAGTGCCAGTGGTCGCCGCGCTGGGCTTGGGGCTGGCCGCCACGGTTCCCGGGCGCAGCCCGCTGATCGACGGATTTGGCCTCATTGCGTTCGCCAGCGTCTTTCCCATCATGTCCGTTCTGGGCTATGCTATGGTGGTGTCTTGGATGAGTCGCCGGCGGAACGCCAACCTCTCCGAGGAGACTTGAACTATGAAACTGAAACTGATTGTCGCCTTGGTCAGCAACGACAAGACCGATACTGTGGTCGATGCTGCGCGCGCTGGCGGGGCGACCGGCGCGACGATTATTACTGGCGTGCGCGGCGAAGGGCTGAAGCCACAGAAGACCTTTTTCGGTCTCGACTTGGCGGCCCAACGCGATGTCGTCCTGTTCTTGGTGGTCGAGACGCGGGCGCGCGACATTTTGGAGCGCATCCGCGATGCCGGGCGCTTTGAGCAAGAGCCCGGCGCTGGCATTGCCTTTCAGATCCCGATTGAGGACGCCGTCGGTCTCACCACCCAACTTCCCACCATCCTAGAAGAAGTGGAAGACGAAATATGAGCGAGAAACGCACCATCCGGGTCGGAGACGTCATGGGCTCCAAACTCTACACTATCGACAGGCTTGCGACCGTGGCCGAGGCCATGGCACTCATGAAGCAGTACGAGGTCAGTTCGCTCGCCGTTGACCGGCGCGACGACGACGACGAGTTCGGCTTGCTCGTGGTCGCGGACATCGCCCGCGAGGTGATCGCCCAAAACCGCGCACCCGAGCGCGTCAACGTGTACGAAATTATGTCGAAACCGGTGTTGACTTTGCCGTCGGCCATGCTCGCCCGCTACGCGGTGCGCTTGCTCGTGCGCTTTGAGCTCTCCCGCGCCGTGGTCGTTGACTACGAGCGCCACCCGCTCGGCATGGTGACTTTGCGCGATCTCGTCCTGAGCCACGTGGCGGAGTGATAGGCCGAGCGCGTATAGGAGCTTCGCTCAGCGGCATTGGCACTAAAACTAATGACAGCTAGAACAGTCAGCATCCATCGGTGCCTCCGGCCCCGTCGTCGCTCCATCCTCACCATCCGGACAGTGAGCCCCGCTCTCGACCCACGCTCCGAACAGTCTTCCGAACGAGGCTTGCGTCCCCGGTGCAGGCTCGCGGCCAGGACCGGGCATCCACCCCCAGCCCGCCAGCGTATCGTGTGCCATGTGATCGTGCAGCGCCTTGAGATCCCTCCCGCCATTGCGCTCTTGGTCCTTGAGCTGCCCACAGATCGAACCCAGCGATTTGCCGATCCAGCCCATCTCGATCGGCGCTAGGTGCCATACCGGATGTCCCGGCAGGCGTGCGTGGTCGATATTCTTTGATTGGTGGCAGGTGCTACAGCGCATCGCGGCCGTGCCGTGGTTTGCATCGCCGCGCACCACCGGTGGCCGATGCATAGCTAGCTGATCGCCCTGACGCGGATGGGCATCCGTTGGATGGCAATTCAGACAGCGCGGGTGCTGAATTACCCGGCCGATCTCGACGAACAGGGCCTTCGACCGCTCCACCGGGTCCTCGATCGCGTCGAACTCTTTTACGTCTCGCAGCGAGTCGGCCGGCGCTATGGGACCCTTGCCTTCGGCGAAGCTCAGCGCGACCGTTAGTCCGATGGCCCCAACCGCGTAATGAACATATTCCATCTTGGACATCTCAACTCCTCCGTGTCGCCTGTACGAACGGCAAGCGGTAGGTCGGCTCGCCCGACAGTGCCAGCTTGGCGTTGGCCAGCGCCGGGGCGACCGGCGGCACCCCAGGCTCGCCAATCCCCGTCGGCGACTCAGTACTTTTCACGAGGTGAACTTCGATCTGGGGCATCTCGTGCATGCGCAGCATCCGGTAATCGTGGAAGTTGCTCTGGCGCACGCGTCCGCCCTCAAGCTCAATCGCGCCGTAGAGCGCGGCGGTCAAGCCGTAAACAACCGCCCCCTGCACTTGCTGCTCGATGTTCCACGGGTTGACCGCGATCCCTACGTCCACCGCGCAGGTGACTCGGTGGGTTACTGGGATACCGTCGGGTCCCAGCGAACACTCGAAAATCTGGCAGGCGTAGCTCGAAAACGACTTGCGCAGTGCCACCCCGTGCGCGTGGCCTTCGGGCAGCCGCTGGCCCCAACCGGCCTTTTCGACGGCCAAGTCCAACACCCCCAGCAGGCGAGGGTCGCTGCCTTGCAATAGCTTGCGCCGGTATTCGACCGGATCCTGCCCGGCCTTGCGGGCCAAGATGTCGAGAAAGTGCTCACCGGCGAATCCGGTGTGCGTGTGTCCGACCGACCGCCACCACAGCCTAGAGACGCCAACATCGGGCGTGTGCAATTCGATACAGCGATGCGGGATCGCGTAGGGCATCTCGATCGCCCCCTCGACCGAGGTGCGGTCCACGCCGTTACTCACTGCAAACGGCTCAAAGGGCGTACCCATCATGATCGACTGGGTCACCACGCGCTGTAGCCAAGCCTCGGGCATGCCGTCGGCTCCGAGCGCCGCCTCAATGCGGTGTACCGCCAGCGGCCGGTACTTGCCGCCGCGGATGTCGTCCTCCCGGGTCCAGACCACTTTGACCGGCCGGCCTTCGTCGCGGGCGGCCTCAACTGCATCGATAATGAAGTCGGATTCGAGGTTGGCGCGGCGACCGAAGGCACCTCCGGTGAGCATCGTGTGTAGCTGGACTTTTTGGGGCGGCAGTCCCAACCGATGCGCGATATTGGCCTGATCGATTGTCTGCATGTAGGTGCCAGCCCAAACCTCGGCCTCGCCGTCCCGCACGTGGGCTGTCGCGTTGAGCGGTTCCATCGGCGCGTGGGCTAGGTAGGGCATGAAAAACGTTGCCGAGACCGCCGAGTCCGCGCCCGCCTGCAGCCGCGCTTGGGCTTGGCCTTGGTCTTCGACCATCGCTCCTGTAGTTTGCGCGAGTTGTTCATAGCGCCCGTACAGCTCCTCGCTCGACAGGTTGGCGTTTGCGCCTGCGTCCCAGTCAATTTCTAGGCGATCGCAAGCCTGCTTAGCCTGCCAGTACGATTCGGCCAGCACCGCGACGCCGCTGGAAATGGACTTGATTTTGTGTACGCCGGGCATGGCGAGGATTTCGAACTCGTTGCGCACCCCACGGCTCGATCCACCGAATACAGGGGGTCGAGCCACGATGGCGGTCAACATGCCCGGGAGCTGGAGGTCGATACCGAACGTCGCCTGGCCTGTAACCTTCTGCGGCCCCTCAAGCCGCCGGGTCGATTTACCGACGAGCCGGAATTCCGCCGGGTCCTTTAAGGCCGGCTCGGCGGGCGGGGTCTGCCGTGCGGCATCCTGCGCCAGCTCGCCGTAGTCGAGCGATTCACCGCCGGGACCGATCACTCGGCCGCGGTCGGTCCGCAGTTGGGCGACCGGCACGTTCCAGCGCTCGGCCGCGGCAGCCAGCAGCATGGCCCGGGCGGCCGCGCCCACCCGTCGCAGCGGCATCCAGAACGCCGGTGTGGAAGTGCTGCCGCCGGTGCCCATAACTCCGAACAGCGGATTTATGTAGGCCGCATCCACCGGGGAATGCCGTGCCTCGAACCGCTCGATCTCGGCGTCTAGCTCTTCGGCCACGATCATCGAATGCGAGGTGAAAACCCCTTGGCCCATCTCGATATTGGGCGATAGGAATACGATGCGACCGTCGGCGTGTACGCGGAGAAAGGCGGTCAACTCCGCCCCGTCCTCGCTGGCCTCGGCGGCCAGTGTGCGCATCGGATTCGGCAGCGCAACGCCGAGGGCAAATCCCCCGCTCGCCAGCGCCGAAACCTGCAAGAAACGTCGTCTCGTGGTGCTCATGAGCCCCCCTTACCACTGGTCGCCGCGCGCCGGATCGCTTTGCGGATGCGGTCGTAGGTCCCGCAGCGGCAGATATTTCCGCTCATGGCCAAGTCAATTTCTTCGTCGCTCGGCGATGGATTTGACTGTAGCAGTGCGGCGGCTGACATCAGTTGGCCGGCTTGGCAGTAGCCGCACTGAACCACGTCGTCGTCCAGCCACACCTGTTGCAGCGGATGCAGATTATCACGATCCCCTAAGCCTTCGATAGTGGTTATGGCTCGCCCGGCCACGGCGCGGACCGGGGTGACGCACGAGCGCCGCGCTTGGCCTTCGACGTGAACCGTGCAGGCCCCGCACTGGGCGATTCCGCAACCGAACTTAGTGCCAGTCAGCCCCAGTGCGTCGCGTAAGACCCACAACAGCGGCGTCTCGGAATCAACATCGACAGCGCGATCTCGACCATTGACGTTCAGGGTTATGGTCATAGTGCCTCCTGATTATGGATGTGCGAAACGAATCTGGCGAACAGGTTTCGGGCACAAAACCGAACGCTCCCAGATATGTAAAAATGAATTAAGACTCTTGATTCTCTCAACAGGTAAAAGGTATTCTAACGGGAGAGGTTGGACTTAATTTCTCCCCAAGACTTTGCTTCTACGGAGGTGGCAGGGGTAGAAAGAGTTTCGAAGTTGTAGATTCCCTCGCCGTGCGCCTCAATGCCGTCCTTCAAGGGGGGATTGATCTGTGCGCCATCGAGCATTACCGCGATGCGACCGGGCTGGCCGCCGCTGAGCTCCCAGCCGCGCACGGTAGAGCGGTCCTGCGTGATGCCATTCTCAAAGGGGTGCGGGCTGTAGCGCGTGGTCGGGGAGCCCGACTGCCACGGCCCCGCCTGCGACGGGTCTGTACCACCCACGGAGTACCCCTCGGCGAAATACGAGTTAGCTGTAGCAGCGAAATCGGCACTGTACACCATGCCAGTGGGCGCTAGCCCCGCAATGTTGTTGAGCGTGACCAGAATACTCGACGCAACGGCGTCGTGGTTGGCCAGATTCTGCGACGCCACCACGATGGGCGGATCGGCCACGTATTCGGTGCCTTCGTCCGCGCCGCCGTGCAGCATGAGCTTTTCGCAGCCCGACAGAGTCAGACGCTGCTTGGCCGCGATCTCCGAAACGTAGTTGACCTCCGCGTATTTCTCGTAGAAGTCTATGGCGTCGTTGTGCAGGTCGTGGCGGCTGTCGTCGCGCAGCCAGCCAACGGCATTCTTGATCCCCAAGGTCAGGCCGGAGAGAATGTGGCCCCCGATCCTCGGCATGTTGACGATGTGGTCCACTTCTCTGACCAGATTCGCCACGTACATACCCCGTGGCCACCGGTGGCCCTCGGGCAAGCTGGCCTCGAAGTACCCGTCCTCGAAACCCTGATCGTCAAAGAAGTGCAGTTCGGCATCTTCCTCGAGCGCGATCAGGCCATTGGTGCCAAAGCGCTCGCGCGTAGAACTGAAGCGACCAGTGTTCGTCAGACGCACATGCTCGACGCCCGCTTGGTCCGCGACCACGACGCGGCCGGCACCCCTTTCCTTGAGCACGGCCACCATGGCCTGTACTGCGCCCGGCGAAGTCACCGCTGGATGCGGGTTCCCCGAGTTGCTCGCCACCTTGATCGCCACAGAGTCTCCCGAATTCAGCCACGAGAAGTCGAGGCGCTCGGCTGCGCGGGTGACGGCCATGCCGATATTTCCCTCGTACAGGCCTACGAGTACGTCGTCTTGGCTCAGTAGGTTGGCGGCCTCTGCCGCGCTCGCTACAGGCGCAGCCGCGGCATCTCTCAGTTGCAGCACTAATGGTGCCAGCGCCACGCCCACGCCGAGCGCGGAACCGGCCTTGACGAACTCGCGCCGGGATACTCGCCGCCTGCGCTCCTCCGATTCTCTCTTCGCGTCTTCTGTTAAATCTGCATTTTCGTTTGGCATTTCCCTCATCTCCTTGATTCTACAGTCCGCAGGTTTAGCCGTGTCCTTTCAGTTTCACGCCCATCTCAAAATAGCTGACCGCTGACATTAGCGCAATCCGCCAAACTATCGTCTATACTCAACTTACGCCAAAATAGCGCAAGGAGACTATAGATCGGCGCGTATCGCTACTGACCAACGTACCCGCTCTTTAATATTGCTTCCTGTGGATAGGAGGCAAAGCAGGCGGATTTGCGGCATTCCTCGCTCACAAGTCGTACTCCCCTCGCGCATTCCAACCCGGGTACTGCTCCTCGAGACGGGCCAGCGTCTCTTGGGTGTAGTATTCGTGGCCGGGGGGTGGGAAGCGGAAGAGTGCTCGTTCGCGCGCCGAAAGCCGGCCGATAAAGGCCCGGAAGTGATCTTGCATCCCTCGGTTGGTAAAGCTGCTCACGCCCTCCCAGTAGTGGTCGGCGCGGCCGTAGATCCGGGTGGCGGAATAGCGCTGCCCCTCGCTGCCCTTGAACACGGTCGCCGAGTGCCAGAGGTGGGTGTTGAAGATCATGATTGTGCCCGCTGGTACGGTCAGTAGAACCCGCTTGCTTAGGTCCTGGCCATAGGGCTTGGGCACGATCTGCATCGGCGCTTGGTTTTCTTCTACAGCTTCGGGGAAGTACCAGGTGCTGATCTGTGCGTAGCGCCGGTCGGATGTGGGCGGCAGGAGCGAGTTGTTGCCATTGTCGATGTGCAGGCCCGGCTGCTCGGCTCCGGGGTCGGGGTAGCGCGCCCAGTTGTGGGCGTAGCGGAAGAAGATGTCCTCGGTGTCGAGTACCCGCTGGACGAACTCGATGAGATCCCAGTCGAGGATGAATTCATTGAAGAGCATATCGGCGTAGGGAAAGTCGTCCGTTAAGCGCCTCCTTGCGGGTGGATCGGCGGCGATCACCTCCCAAGGGGGGAGAGTCTGGCGGATGGCTGCGGCGATCTGGGCCCGGCGTTCCTCTGGATAGAAATTCTCTACGACCACAAAGCCCTGTTCTACAAAGGTCTGAAAATGATCGTCTGTTAGTTTCATGCTCACTCCTCCGCGTTTTTGTTTGCGCTTAGATTATATATTCAAAGCTGCTCTGTGCCTATTGCAAGCCGCCGTCCGTATTACCAATATACATTGACATTTGCCCTCTAACCGCGAGGAATGCCATGAGTGCTACCTATAATTACGAAGTAGTCGAACACTGGGGCCTAGGCCCCCAAGGCCGCCCCATGGGCGGCGTCGTGCCCGGAGTGGCCGCCGATAGCCAAGGGCGGGTCTTTGTGGGCCGCCGTCACCCGCCCGCCCTGCTGGTCTATGATCGCGATGGAGTCTATATCGACACTTGGGGGGCCGATCTGCTAGGGAACCCCCACCTCCTGTGGGTTGACGGCGAGGACCAGGTGTACGCGGCCGACACCGACGGCCACACCATCCGCTGCTTTAATCCGCAGGGAGAAGTGGTCCACACGTGGGGCACGCCGGGCGTGCCGGGCGCGCCCGACCAGCCCTTTAACCAGCCCACGAAAGCCATGCGCGGCCCTTCTGGGGATTTGTACGTGGCCGATGGGTACGGCCAATACCGCATCCACCGCATTTCGGACGCGGGAGAGTTGGTCCATTCGTGGGGATCTGCGGGCACGGGTCCGGGTCAATTCGCCCTGCCCCACAGCCTGTGGGTTGACCGCGACGAGCGCGTCTGGGCCGTTGACCGCGAAAACAACCGCATCCAGCGCTTTGACTCCGAGGGCCGCTACTTGGACGAGTGGACCGACTTGGAAATGCCCATGGATCTCTTCATTACCCCGGACGATACAGTGTACATAGTCGAGGCCCCGTCGCGCGTTAGCATCTTCGACATAGAGGGGCAGTTGCTAGCCCGCTGGGGCGAGGATGGCTCGGCTCCGGGGCAATTCGCCGACTCTCCTCACAGCATTTGGGTAGATGAGGAAGGCTCGCTGTACACCGGCGAAGTAGCTACCCTGCACGATAGGGTGCAGAAGTTCCGCCGCGTTTAGAAGCCGCTAATTTTAATCGGGAAGATGATATGGAACTTGTGAGGTATCCAGATAGCCGTATTGAGGTGCTCGACGAGCGCTTCGCCAAGTACAAGCTGGCCAATGCCGCCCTTGAAATGCTTTGGACCGGCGGGCGCTGGCTCGAAGGCCCCGCGTGGTTTGGCGACGGCCGCTATCTACTGTTCAGCGACATCCCCAACAACCGCATTCTCAAGTGGGAAGAAGAGACCGGAGAGGTCTCGGTCTTTCGCAAGCCATCGAATAACACCAATGGCAACACGCGCGACCGCGAGGGGCGATTGCTGTCGTGCGAACACGACGCGCGCCGAGTCACGCGGACGGAGTACGACGGTTCAATCACTGTGTTGATGGATCAGTTCGAGGACAAGCCGTTGAATGCCCCCAACGACATTGTGGTGAAGTCGGATGGATCGATTTGGTTTACGGACCCCGGTTACGGCATTCTGATGGACTACGAGGGGCATCGGGATACGTTCGAGAATGCCGCCAATGTGTATCGTCTCGACCCGGACTCGGGGGAAGCGACGGTGGTGGCCGGGGATTTCCAGCGGCCCAACGGCCTCTGCTTCAGCCCGGATGAGTCGCTGCTCTACATCGTCGATACCGGGCGCTCCGACGGCCCCGAATACCCCACCCACATCCGCGTTTTCGATGTCCACGGCGACCGCCTTGCAAACGGGCGCGTGTTCGCAGACATGGGGCTTGGCTCGTCAGACGGGGTCCGCACCGATGTGGATGGCAACCTGTGGTCGGGGGCCTGTTGGGGAGGCGAGGGTTATGACGGCGTGCATTGTTTTGCTCCCGACGGCCCCTTGATCGGCAAGATCCACCTGCCAGCGCCCTGCGCCAACCTCTGCTTCGGCGGCGCGAAAAAGAACCGGCTGTTCATAACCTGTTCGCAGTCGCTGTTTTCGGTGTACGTCGAGACGAACGGGGCTCAGAAGCCGTAGGGGATTACACTCGAACTCGCCAGCCCACCAACAATGGCAATTCGCCGCAACATCGTCCTTGTCTCGCCGATCGGTGCTACTTGAGGTAGAGCAGCCGTTGCGTCTGCACCCCGCCAAGATAGCTCAGGCGGGTGATATAGACCCCCGACGATAGGGAGGCACCTCGCTGGTCGCAACTGAGAGGAATGTTGCGCCACTGGCCCACGATTTCGCCGGCGTCGTTGTGCGCGGCACGGTCAGCGGTCGCCTTGGGTCGCTTTGACGCGACCCCAAGAAGTGAGGGTGCTGGTAACGGTCGGGGCATCATCGGGTGCGCGCCCATAAAATCCCGACCCGACAATGAAGTCAGCCGGGACTGTGCTTCCGTCTGCCCTCCGGATTTCAGCGGCGAACTCGCGTGCGTATCCCACCTTGGGGATGTCGGCCCTGTCTGTGTCGTCGGTGGGATCGTCGAAGTAATACTCCACGAAGCCGCCTTCTGGGCTACCCTTCGCCGCTTCGATGACCTGAGGCAGAATGAAATCTCCGGTCACAGCGTCAGTGACGGTTGGAATCAGAGGCCGATACTCGTATTTGTCCGGGAAGGCTGCGTGAAAAATGATGACGTTGCTGACAATATCTAGGACGTAGAGGTACACGGAACCGTGTCTCCAAGGCCCGTTCGGATCCCGCAGGGCGATCCTCGCTTTCGCCATTGCGGCTAAATCGCCGGAATTCAGGAGGTCAAGAAAGTAATTCCCCGCTTGCGTGACGAAGGCCTTCAAGGTTTCGCGATCTACCACGTCCCTGGCATTGACGGCTGGATCGCCGTAATCGATGGCTTCATCGCTAATGGGAACCATGTGAGATTCATTGAGATCGAATCCCATGAGCATCACAATCGGAGCCCCCCCTAAATTGGGCTCGACATAGACGGCGGCATGGCCGGAAGCGCCCGGTATGCCTGGCGACAGTCCTAGAATAGGAGCAGTCGCATCGAATGCGCCGTCCGGTTCCTGCGACAATGTGCCCATGACCGCGCCGAAAGCCTGGGCGGCAATAGTAGGATCGGGAGATGCCAGATTGCCCAGATCCGATAAGGAAACGCCCAGTGAAGAAAGGATCGTTCCGTAAATCACCGGGTTGAGCAGCCTCCCCGTCAACGACATGTCCTTCGCGTGAACGTATATTCTGCCATCGGGAGTCAGGCTCACGATGTACGTGGAACCGGAACGCCAAATCCCATCGTCCAGCCTTATGATGCATCCGATATATGCCGCTTGTTCCGCGGTCGCTGCCCCTTGGGCGTATTCTCTGGACCGCTCTCTCACGGCCAACGCGAACTCCTCGAGGGTCGCGCTTCCGTCTTCCACCTGTTGCGCCGTCACACGCGGATCCGCAGGAGGCGTCACGCCGGGGGGAAGTGGACAATCTGCCAGAGCGGGAGACGCAGTGAAAAAGACGCCAGCCAGCACGATCAGTCCGACAACGGGAATCATGCATTCCGAATTGAGCAATGTTCGAGTTTTCATCACGATGGTCCTCCTTTTCGGAAAGGCAAGCTCAATAGAGCTTCTTATATGCAACGATAACCCGGCGGGGGGTGCTTGCTTAATATACGCAGGTGTAAATATAATACCGCCATCCCCTCCATCAATCAATAAACGTTGATTTTGAACTTGGTGCTCAACCAGGCACGTTGACCAAGGTTCAAACGCCTGTTTATACTTCTGTCCCTCTGAATCGAGGATGAAATGCACGGAGTCGGAATCATCGGTGCTGGCAGCGTATCCACAGGACATCTGCAAGCGGTGGCGGCCCTTGAATCTACGCACTTGCGGGCGGTGGCCGACACGGACGCGGAACGCCTAGCCCGCGTCTGCGCGGAGCATGGCTGCGAGGGCTACGCCTCCTATGAGGATCTGCTCGCGGACGAGGGGGTTGACCTCGTCATCGTCTGCCTGCCCCACGGCCTGCACTGCGAAGTAACCGTAGCCGCGTTGGAGGCCGGCAAACACGTGCTGGTGGAAAAGCCGATGGCCGTCAACGTGGAGGAGTGCGACGCCATGATCGCAGCCGCGCGGCGGACCGGCAAACAGCTTTCCGTCGGTCACATGCACCGCTTCTCGCCGACGAATCGAGCCGTGCAGAAGCTGCTGCGCGAGCAGGCCGTGGGCGATCTGGTCTGTCTCTGCGACGAGGCCTATCGCCCCTTCCAACCTAACAGACCGGCTTGGTACCTCGATAAAACGACGCACGGGGGCTTGTGGTATCAGAACGGCATCCACCTGATCGATCGCTCCTGCTGGTGGGTGGACAGTCGCGTCGTCGCCGTCAAGGCCCTGATCGACAGCCGGTTCTTCGAGTTCTCAGCGGACGATGTGGCCATGGCGCTTTTGCAGTTCGAAAACGGCGTGTACTCGACGCTGATTCACGTGTGGTGGAGGACGGGCGGGCGGCGCTTCAGCACGGAGTTCGTTTGCACGGACGGCATGCTCCAACTGCGCAGGGGGATTGAATCGGGAAGGAACGATCTGTTCATCGGCCGGGATGGGGAGTGGGAACAGGTCGAGGTGAGCGAGGACCACCACACTACGACGCGGCAGTTGAGCGAGTTCGTCGCGGCGATTGACGCGGGGACGGAGCCACCGGTGACGGTCGAATACGCCCGCCATCTGGTGGCGGTGCTGACGGCGTGCATGGAGTCGTCCCGCCTCGGTAGAGAAGTGGTGCTTGAAGCATGAACGATACCGATCTGTGCTATCTCTCTGGCGTTGAACTGCGCCGTCTGTACGAGCGCCGCGAGCTGTCTCCGGTGGAAGTCGCCGAGGCGGTGCTGCGTTGGATCGAAACGCTCGACCCACGGCTCAATGCCTTCGTCACAGTCACGCCGGAGCGGGCTTTGGCCGAGGCACGCGCGGCCGAAGCTGCCTTTGCTGGGGACGAGGAGCCGCCTCCCTTGGCCGGCATACCCGGCTCGCTGAAGGATTTGACGGCGACGCGCGGGATTCGCACCACCCGGGGGTCGCTGCTGACCGCCGACTGGATCCCGGACTTTGACGCGCCCCTCGCCGAGCGGTTGCGCGCCGCTGGCATGGTGTTGCTCGGCAAGACGAATACGCCGGAGATGGGCTGGAAGGGAGATTCGGGCAACCGCGTCGTCGGGCCGACTCACAACCCTTGGCGGCATGGACGTACGGCGGGTGGCTCTAGCGGCGGAGCTGCGGCGGCCGTGGTCGCTGGCATGGGCGTGCTGGCCCAGGGCACGGACGGAGCTGGCTCGATCCGCATTCCGGCTGGCTTCTCGGGTGCCTTTGGTTTCAAGCCCTCTTGGGGACGGGTACCCCAGCATCCAGCTAGCGTGGTGGAGACTCTGTCTCACGCCGGGCCGATCACCCGCACCGTTGGCGACGCCGTGCAGATGCTTGAAGTCATGCTCGGTCCCGATGCGCGGGATCGCACGTCGATGCCAGCGGAACCGTTGGCGCTTGATGAGATCGAAGCTGGAGTGGAGGGATTGCGCGTGGCTTGGTCGCCCGACTTGGGGTACGCGGCCGTTGATGCCCGAGTCGTCGAGACTGCACAGGCGGCGGCCCGTCGCTTTTCGGATCTCGGTTGCACCATTGAGGAGGCGCACCCGGCGGGCGAAGACCCGTGGCGTCTCGTCCACGTTCTGTGGTCAACGGCCTTTGCCGCCTCCTTCCGCGACCAGTTCGACCAGATCGCCGATCGCCTTGATCCCGGCCTGCGCGCCGTCGTCGAAGAGGGGTTTGAGTTTCGCGGCACGGACGTGGCCAGCGCTTACATAGAGCGCAACGCGTACTACCACCAATGGCGGGAGTTCTACGAGAACTACGATCTGCTGCTGACGCCGACGCTGCCGGTCACCGCCTTTGCTGCTGGCGACGATCACCCTGGTTCGATCGCCGGCCACGACACTACCTACCTGAGCTGGACGGCCTTCACCTACCCGGTGAATCTCACCGGCCTGCCCGCTGCCAGCGTGCCCTGCGGCCGCGTCGATGGCCTGCCCGTGGGCCTGCAAATCATCGGCGGCTGGCGGCAGGACCTGACTGTGTTGCGCGCCGCTCGCGCCTTCGAGCAGCTTGCCCCTTGGAGTCACGAGCGGCCGCTTCTCTGACCTAGGGGAAAAGCTCAACCAGCAGTTGATCTACTGTCGCGTTCCTCAATGCCGACAACTGGGTAAATGCGCTATTTTGGTTGTGCAGGTAACGACAACCATCGCTTGATGGGAGGATGCTGCACATACCTAAAACAAAGGAGCGCGCGATGATTGACTCAGTAGAGCTTGGACAGAGGATACAGGAGCGACGGAAGCATCAGGGACTCACACAGGAACAACTGGGGGGCGATCTACTCGTTAGTCCGCAGGCCGTTTCCAAGTGGGAGAACGGCGAGTCGTTGCCCGATATTGGGACGTTGCCCGCCTTGTGCAAGGCGCTGGGCACTTCGGCCGATGCGCTATTGGGAATTGACAGCGAACTCGGGATTGAAACGCTCGGCGGCAAATTGGCTCAGCGCATTGGCGACCTCAGAGACAAGGAAGAACGACACGCCGCTCTAATGACGGCACTAGGACTTCTAGTTCTCACTTGTGATACGACGAATCAGGATTCGGTTATCTCCTATCGAATGGATCCGGGACTTGTGGGCTTCAGATTTTGGAGCCGTAGCGGCTTCGTATGCTTTGCCGGAGGCGAAGCTCTAAAAGAAGACACCCCATTGTCCGATACTGTGGATAGCCTTCGCATCCTCTTCGCGCCCGAGTGCTGGCCCGTTGTTTTCTTCCTGCTGAGAGGCCCTAAAAAGTTTGCTGCACTGTTGGCAGCAGAACTGGCTGAGTCTTCGCAGGCACTGGCAGATGTACTTGACAAACTGATTGAAGCGGGGCTGTTGGTGCAAGATAAGGATGGCTATCGGTTACAAGAGAATGACGGATTACTTCTGGTGGGAATGATCAAGGCCTTTTGTCTGGCGAGCTCGAGATGTGGAGCCGGCCTTGTTGAAAAAAGGGGAGTTAGCTGAATAGGGAATGATCAAGGCGCTTTGTCTGGCGAGCTTGGGAGAGGATATTGGGCGATCGCCGAGGAGTCGAGGATCATACGCCGTCTTTGCCATAGCCTAAGATGTCGTCCTCTTCATCCCGACTCAGCTTTCTACCTAGCTCCGAGGGCGGCACATAGGGCCAAACCTCCGTCTCTAGGAATCGGCGCAACCGTCCGCCACGGTCATTGGCGGCACCTTGATAGGCCAAGCGGGCGCGGCGCTCCTCTAGGGACCGGCGCACTGCCTCCGTTTTGCTCTCTCCTGTGAGAAGAGAGACCTCCTTGATCAGCCGCTCGACCTCCTTGTTTTTGATGTTTAAGCTCATAAAATGCCCTTCGCTGTCATTGGACGTCCAGAGTAGGTCAAGTCCATGCTAGAAAAGTAGTCAACGATAATTGTGTCAAGAAGGAGAGACTGCGCCAATGAAGGTGAGAAAGATCGTCTATCTGATTCACTCAATGCTCTACAGCGACCTGGCCGCCACTGATCCGAAAACCCTGCGCAACACGAACGCCGGGATCTATCTCGAGCGCGAGTTGCTGTGCGAACGACGTTGGCGCGCGGCGATCCGTCAACTGGAGCCGGATGCGATTTACGCTCAGCTCGACGGGGGGCGGGAAATCCTCGCCTACGCCAAGCAACAACTTGGCGACGATCGCGTTGTCGAGCCCCGCGCCGAGTGGTATGACGGGATTGACCCCGAGCAGTACAGGCAGGACCTGACCGACTCGTTTTCGTCGCAGTTGGCCGCCAAGGGGCACCACCTCGATTGCGAGACCACTGAGTTGGAGTTGTGGGGCGAGTCGTTTACTGGATGTGTCTATAGTTACGGCACTGCACTCGGCCGACAGCTCGGTCTCAAGACGCCGGCGTTTGACAACTTTGACATGACGGTGCCAGACCAACGCCTCCTTTGCAAAGCGGAGTTGGTGACCCATTTTCTGCTCCCGGACGGCATCACGCGAGGCTACCTCTTCGACGGTCCACTAGGCTATCCGATCGGCCTCTTCATCGACGGGTTCAGGAAGATGGACGCAGGAGCCACGGGCAAGATTCAGCTCGATCTGGATCCTAGTAAAGTGATGTTGGAAAGCCCTTTGGGGATCACCTTGTATGCCCATCTCAGCATCGATCGACCCAATCGCAAGATTCCCGTACACCCCACGCGCGACTTTGACGGCATAACGGCTACCGCCACAGGGCTGGAAATACCACGGGGTAGCGAGCACTCGATTCTGGGGGTTCTGATGAGCCCGGCCGACTTGCTCGCGGCCATGCAGAACGCCACCGTCTGCTAAGAAGGTGATTGGAGCAAGGACTGAGCTTGCCCAATCGGGGGACGCGTTCTAATTTGGCCCAAGCCATACGACAACCCTTTCCAATGGCCGCATCAGCCGCATCGGAGGAATCCCATGTTGACCGACCATCAGTTGCAGCACTTCCGAACCTTCGGCTTCGTCACCCTGCACAAGCTGTTCACCCCGGAAGAGGTCGAGATTCTGCGCGAGGAGTACGAGTCTGAGCTCGATCACGTGTACGCCGATCAGCCCTTCACCGGAGAGACGCGCTACTGGACGATGATGCTGCACCCGCGCACCCCCCTGTACGCCAGCCTGCTCGAGGACGAACGCTTCTGCGGCGTGGCCGAGCAGCTCTACGGCGACGACGTCATCGGCATTGGCACTGATGCCAACCGCTATGTCGGCGATACGAGATGGCATCCCGACCACAGGGCCGATCCATCCGCGGACTGTTTCGGCGTCAAGTTCGCCTTCTACCTCGACCCGGTCGATGCCGAGAGCGGTGCCCTCCGGCTCATCCCCGGTTCGCACCGGCGCGAGTTCCACGATCAGTTGCACGGCTCCCTGAACTCTCTAGAACTCGACGTGGCCGACGTCCCCGCCTATGTCTGCCGATCAGAGCCGGGCGACGTGGTGGCTTTTGACATGCGCTGCTGGCACGCCAGTAGTGGCGGCGCTGCGGGCCGCCGCATGTGTACCTGTGTGTACTACAACAACCCCAAGGGCGAAGTCGAAGAGGCCGCAACTCGAGAACGCGCCGTCAACTCAAAGAAGACGCCCGAGCACTTCGGACGAGCGGAACAGTCTATGTACCCGCTCGAATGGCTGCGGAATCCTTCCGGTAGCCCCAAGCGAGGACGCTGGCTGCGGCGCATGGCTGAGCTCGGGTACTTCGAACTGCCCGCCGTTCCTTGAGCACCCAGATCGCAACAAGGCATTGATGCGACAGCCAACATAGTCTATATTGGACTATAACGGCAACCCAGCTAGAGGAGCTATGACCACCCGATACTCAGCACCCCATCGCGTTTGGACCGTCGCCGAGGCCAAGGCGCGTTTGTCTGAAGTCCTGCGTCGCGCCGAAGAGGAAGGGCCGCAACACATCGGTATGCGGAAGTCCTTCGTTGTAGTTCCCGCCCACGTATGGGCCGAGAAAGAATCGCAGCGCCAACCCATGGGCCAGTGGCTGGTAGCCAACATGCCCCGTGGCGCGAACCTTGAGACCACCCGAAATAGAGAGTCCCGGCGGGAAATCCCATTCGCGTCTGGAGACACAGGGTGAGCGGGTTTCTGCTAGACACCAATGTGGTCTCGGAGTTGACAAAGGACGCGCCCAATCCGCGGGTTGTCGCATTCCTGACCGAACAAGACGACTTGTGGTTATCCGCGCTAGTGTTGCATGAGTTGGAGTTCGGCTTGCAACTGCTGCCGCCGGGACAACGTCGCGACGGGTTGCGGTCGGTGCTGTCAGAGTTCATTGCCGCGTATGAGGATCGCATCTTGCCCTTGGAGAGGACCGGGGCAGAGCGGGCTGCCCAATTCCGGGCGCAGGCGCATCGCTGTGGTCGCGTGCTGGACTTGGGGGATGCGCTGATCGCCGGGACAGCCAAAGTTCATGATCTCTCTGTTGCGACGCGGAACGTCGGGGACTTCGCAGATATAGACGTCAATATCATCAATCCTTGGGAAGACGCCTTGACCACCCCCAACAAATCCTCCGTCGAAGCGGGCGAGGATAGTGCCGACCCACAGGAAGAGGAGACTGAAAATAATGCAGGATGTGGCGGATAAACTAGACCAATTGGAACGCGATGGCTATGTCTTGATCAAAGGGGCCTTGAGTCCCCAAGAGACGGAATTGGTGCGCCAGCGGGTGGACCATGCGCGCGAAATGGGCTGGGAGGAGGGTTTAAACGCCGTGGGCAATATGTGGTTCGATTCGCTCTTGGACCGCGAGCCTGAGACCTTCGCCCCCTTGGTGGGCCATCCGAGCGTGCGCCCTTATTTGGAGGGCATGATGGGCAAGCAATGCCAGCTACGCAGCCTGCGGGCGCACATCAATCCAGGGCCGTACCTGCAGGAGTGGCACATGGATTTCTACGGCTATTGGGAGGAAAAGCGCCAAGTCGAGCAATACCGCTTGGCGGCCCAACCCGTAGGGGTCAATACGACCTATTACTTACAGGACAACGGGCCGGGAGACGGCCACCTCAAATACGTCAAAAACGGCCATTTGCAGGAGCCTCCCCATCTCTACCCCAAGAACCGCCCCAAATTCGCGGCTTGGTGTGACGCCCAAGAGCACGTCGTCCTCTACCCCAAGGCGGGCGATTGCGTCGTCTTTTTGAGCCACATACCGCATCAAGGGGCCAAGGAGCGCGACGATATGGAGCGCAGCAATGTGGTGTGTCACTACCAGATGACGCCGATGCACGAGGGCGTCTGGCACGTGTCGCGGCCTAGGGGGTACGACGGCACATTTCCCTTTGCCTAGCGTCTTGTGAATTAGCCGCGCTACATCCAACAGCGCTTAGTGCAGAAGACGGTACCTCACGTCTCGGAAGGCCGTGCTACTCTGCCACACCAATAGGCCGAAGGTGCCCATGCGAAAGGTCTCGTCGGTAAGCTGGTTGACCAGCTTACCATCGACATACGAGGTAAGAGAGGCTCCCCGGGCGGCGACTTGGACCTCGTACTCCTGGCCCCTGTGAAGGGCGTGGTTCACTACGCTCAGCTTGGTGAGCCAGCCATTGATCACTCGGTAGATGCCCACTGCCTGCCATCCTAGAAGAAAATCGAACAGGTAGTAGCTGCGCTCGTCCGCGGACATACGGAAGCCCACTTGTGCGTTTCCTCCTGAAATCGGCGTCATCAAGAAGGAGAGTTCGTAGTCGGTCCAAGTCGGCTCGCCGGCGATCAGCGAAGGCGGTTCCTCGCTGGGTTTCCCGCTGGTGCCAACAATGGCGTTGCCTTCCATTTTCCAGGTCTTCTTCAGAGCATTTTGGTCGGACCATGCGGGTGGACGCCAAGAGGAGAGTTCCTCATCCGCTGGAACCACCTGCCAATTGATAAGCCCCCGCATGCCCCCGATGACATCGCGTGGAGGTTTGTTGAGAGGATCGGTGCGCTCGTGGGATTTTGGTGCCATGTCTCGGATCCTTTCTCGCATCAGTTTGCGCGATCTGTGGAGTCGGCTTTTTGCAGTACCGACGGGTATGTCTAGCTGTTCTGCGATTCGCTTGAGTTCCATACCGGCCAGATAGAATAGGGTGACGACGGCTCTGTCCGGCGGCGCGAGGCTGTTGACCAAGGGTTTAAGCTCCCTGTACCCAAGGGGCAGCCCCAGGTCCGAATCAGACACATGGCTGCTCAGCTCGTAATCCGGTAGGCGTTGCTGCTCAAGCTGTCTCTGACGCAGCATCTTTCTGGCGACGTTGCGAGCTATGGCATGGAGCCATGCCGGGAGCTTGTCTGGATCTTTCAAGTCGTCGAGGCACCGGTAAGCCCTGATGAATGCCTCTTGCGCGGCATCCTCGACATCGTCGGGATCGCCGAGAAGGGGTAAAACCGTTCCAACGACGCTTGCCCAGTACTTGTCCACAAGCCGGCCAAAGGCATCTTGACTGCCTTGTTTACAACTGGCAACGAGTTCTTGGTCTGAGAACACGCCTCTACCTCAATGCCGTACCTGTAGTGATCGGATCGCACATATATGATCCGATAATTCACCTTAGGTTCACGAAAAATCGCGGAGAGGTTGCGCTAGTGCGCGCAAATGGTGGCTGGATCGCCCGCGTCAGGAGGAATCTGTTCGGTCAACCGATGAGTTGGGGCTATAGATGACCGCGACGGAAGGTGCGGGGAAGCCTTTCACACGGCTACCAACTCTGGGTAGTCCGGCCCTTGGAGAACTTCGCCGACGCCCACGGTTTCGACGTTGCCCATGCGCTCGTTCCAATTGTCGCCCAAGCGACGGGTGTAGCCGGGCATGAGGTGCATGATGTAGCTGCGGCGTGGGTTGTCGGTTTTGTTGCCGTACGAGCCGTGGAAGGTGCGGCAGTGGTGGAAGTGGCAGTGTCCGGCTTTGACCTCGCAGGGTACCGGAGTGAGGTCGGCTCCGTCGGGGATCCCCTCCTGTTGCAGCAGCCAATGCGGGTCGTCAACCACGGCGTCTTCGCGGTTATAGCGCATCGGCCATTGATGGCTGCCTGGGATGACGTGCATGCAGCCGTTATCGACGGTGGCGTCGTCTAGGGCGATCCAGCAGGTGCCCATATCGGCTGGGCCAACGTGATTCCAAAAGGTGTAGTCTTGGTGCCAGGCCAAGGCGGTTTCCGCGTCGTAGGCTGGCTTGTAGATCATTTGGTCTTCCCACACGCGCACCGGGCCGGACATGAGTTGGTGTGCCAGAGCGCTGATAGTCGAGTTGTCGATGAGGGCGGCAAAGGTCGGGTCGCGGCGGAAGATGTTGACTACCTTAACCGAGGGTAGCTGGCCCTTGGCGCGGGACTGCTCGACGGTTTCTCCCATCAGGTGTTTGGGGAAGGGGATGCGGCCGTGGAGAATGTCGTCGATGCGTTCCTTGAGCGCGCTGATCTGCTCGTCGGATAAGACGCGCGGGCCGGATAGGTAGCCTTGGGTTTTGTAGTGTTCGATTTGGGCGTCGGTGAATGGCATGGCTACTTCGTCGTTTGCTGCGCTTGAGGTCCCGAGCGGTCGCGCTCGAAATCAGCATCGTTGCCGACGTTGGGAATGGCGAGCAGATGGTCGATGAATGACTCGCACTTGTCTTGGGATCTGTCGCGCTGCGGAGTGGTATGCGGCTCCTTGGCAACCTTTTCAGCCGCATCCAATGCCTTGGAGATTGCTGATTCCGCCGTGTCCTCTAGGGGGTCTGCCCACCTCTTGAGGCGTTGCATTGTCTCCGCCGACACTCTGATTGTAGGCATTGTTTCCTCCTCAACTTGTTACCTTGAAACAACGTAACAACGACCCCACGGACGGTCAATACTCATAGATTCCCCTGCGAGTTCCTCGTCGTCCACGAAGTTTTGTATTACTTTCCGAAGGCCTTCCGCTCGCTCTTTCGGCTGTCGAAGAGGACTGTAGCCGAAGGCTCATAACTCTCCACAAAATCGAGGGAACCTTAGCTATGCCCGAATCGAATTCACAGACGGTACTGATTCGCCCGGGACTGCTCGCCGACGGCCTCGGCGGCAGTGCCAAGGCCGGGCAGGCGGTATTCGTACGAGATGGCGCGATCGCCGCAGTCGGACCATTGGCACAGGTGGAGCAGCAGACGCCTCCCGATACCTCGACCGTCGATCTCGACGGCTGCTGCCTGACGCCCGGTCTCATCGATGGCCACACTCACCTCAGTCTGCCGGGAGACGGCCGCCGCTACGACCTGACCTTCCTCGAAAGCGACGAGACCATGGTGCTCATCGGGGCCATGAACATGCGCAAGCACCTGCGCGCCGGTATCACTACCCTGTGCGAACACGGTGCCCGCAACAAGGTTGGGTTTATCCTCAAGGAAGGGCTGAAACGCGGATACATCCCCGGGCCGCGGCTGCTCGTCAGCGGTCGCCCGATCACCTGCACGGGGGGCCACTTCCACATGTGCAACGAGATCGCCGATGGAGAGGAAGAGATCCGCCGCTCAGTGCGTCGGCTCGTGCACGAGGGGGCCGACTACATCAAGGTAATGGCCTCCGGTGGCGGGACGACCGGCACGATTCCGGGGTTGGCCTCCTATTCGACTGAGGAACTGCAGGCCCTAGTGGGCGAGGCGCGCCAGTTTCACCGTCTTACTGTCGCCCATTGCCGCGCCACGCAGTCGATGGTGCGGGCCGTTGAGGCTGGCATCGACCTGATCGAGCACGTCGAGTTCCTCGAATCGGACCACGTGATGCGCTTCGATCCGAAAGTAGCCGAGATGTTGGCCGAATCCGGCATCTGGCTGAGCCCCACATTGCAGGCGTGGACCAACTACCCGGAGATGGTGCGCCTGCGCAAGCTGCGCGACGAGGGAGCTATGGGTGCCAAAGAGGAGGCAGCGCTCACCCATCTCGAACAACGAGCGGAGAAGCGGCTGGACGTGATGCGGCAGATGCTCGACTACTGCCTGAAGGAGCGCGTGGTGCCCGGCACGGACTCAGGAGTGGGCAGCCTCGAATTCGGCCACTTAGACTACGACCTGCAGCTACTGGTTGAATGCGGCTTCACCCCGGCCGAAGCCCTCGTCGCGGCGACCCGGGTCTCGGCCGAAGCGGCTGGTATTGCCGACGAGGTGGGGACCATCGAGGTCGGCAAAGCTGCGGACCTTGCCGCCTTTGGGGGCGATCCGACGGTAGATGTGGCCGCTTTCAGCGACGTCAGGGCGGTTTTTCAGGCCGGGGTGCGCGTTCGATAGGGAGGGACAGGCGAATGGATGTCGCTGAGATTCGAGAGCAGATCCCGGGCCTGCGGTTCGGCGTCTATCTCAATACCGGCGGGGTCGGCCAAGCACCCGCCAGCGTGAGTCAGGCGATCACCGCTGGCTACCGGCAGATGACCGATGGCGGTCTGAGTCCCATCGACTGGTATGAAGCGATGAGCAAAGCCGCCTCTGAGATCCCTGCGAAGATCGCCGACTTTTTCGGGGCCGACTCGACGGAGGTCGCCTTGACCATGAGCACCGGCGACGGCTTTGGCATGGTGTTGGGGGGGCTGCGCTGGGAACCGGGTGACGAGGTGTTGATCACCAGCGAAGAGCATCCGGTACCACTTCAGGCCGTTCAAGGGCTGGCCGACCGGGAGGGGGCCGTCATCAAGGAGGTCGAGTTGGATCACGACAAGGACGTGATCTTAGAACGAGTGGAACAGGCCATCACGCCGCGCACCCGACTGATCTGCTTCAGTCACGTCACCACCGATTCGGGTACCCTGCTGCCAGCTAAGGAGATCTGCGCCTTGGCTCGGGCCCGCGGAATCCTCACGCTGTGGGACGGCTGTCAGGCGGTGGGTCAGTTGCCGGTGGACCTCCATGGCATGGGCTGCGACTTCTACGCTACCAACTGCTACAAGTGGCTGCTGGCACCAATCGGCACGGGGTTCCTCTACGTCCGCGGAGATGCGCAGCAGACTCTCAAGCCGTTGCGGCGTCCGCACGATCCCTCCGCCTCAGCGCGACAGTACGAGATGGGGAGTCCGGCGAGCGTGCTCTACTCGGGAGTCGGTGCCAGCCTCGACTTCCTGACCCGCATTGGCGGGCCTCGGGCCATCGCCGCGGAGGCGAGCCGCAAGGCGGAGGAGTTGTGGGCGCGTCTCGACGCCATTCCCGGTGTGCAGGTCGTCAGCTCACGCCGCCCCGAGACCCGAAGCGGCATCGTCACATTCGCCATCGCAGGGATGGAGGGCGACGAGGTCTCCACGGCCCTCAGGCAGCGTTGGCAGATCGTCCAACGGGGCACGTACATGACCGATCCGACCGGCGTGCGGATCTCGGTGGCCTTCTACACCAGCGACGCAGAGTTGGACACACTGGTCGAAGCGGTAACGACGCTGGCCGGAAAGGCGAAGCGCTAGATGCGAATCGACAGACTTGACGTGTACTATGTGGTGATGCCGCTCATCTATCCCTGGCGCACGGCGTATGGGGAAGACGCCGACATCCACTCAGTGCTCGTCAAGCTGACCAGCGGTGAGCACGAAGCCTGGTCGGAAAGCACCCCCTTCTTCGCGCCCACCTATCTCAATGAGAGCGCCGGGTCTGCGTTCTACCACGTCTCCGAGGTGATGGGGCCTTGGGTCGTGGGGCGCGAGTACGACACGGCCGCGGAGCTAAACCAGCGGCTGGCGATTTTCAAGGGCAACAGCTTCGCCAAGGCGGCCGTGGAGATCGGCTGGTGGACGCTGCAGAGCCGCATCACCGGGACCCCCCTGCACCGGCTTCTCGGCGGCCAAACCCGCGACGTGGCGGCCGGCGCTGACTTCGGCATCCAGGACTCCTACGACATGCTCCTCGGGAACATCCAGCAAGCCGTCGATGCCGGATTCCCGCGCATCAAGCTGAAAGCGGCCCCGGGCTGGGACCTAAAAATGCTGCAAATCGTCACCAGCACCTTCCCCGACACTACCTTCCACATCGACTGCAATTCCGGGTACACCCTCGACGACCTGCCGTTTTTCAAGGCCATCGACGGTATGGGCCTCGCCTTCATCGAGCAGCCACTTGCGTATAACGACTTGCTTGATCACGCCGAGCTCGCCAGACAGATCGGTACGCCCATCTGTCTCGACGAGAGCATCGTCGATCCGCGCACCGCCGAGCAGGCGCTGCGCATCGGTGCTTGTCGCTACATCAACATCAAGCCGGGCAGGATCGGCGGCTTGACCAATGCCCTTGCCGTGCACGATATGGCTAGGGACGCCGGCGTGCCGGTGTGGGTCGGGGGCATGCTCGAAAGTGCTCTGGGGGGATCGATCTGCGTGGAACTGGCGACGCTGGAGAACTTCACCTATCCGGGCGACCTGTTCCCCTCCTCCCGCTTCTACCGCCGCGACCTGTCGCAACCGCCCACGGAGCTCGCCGAGGGCTGCGTCTTCAAGCCCTCGACCGGCGATCTGCCGACGCCGGATGCCGAACTGCTGGCGGCGCAGACCTTGCGCTGGAAGACGGTCACGCCGGACTCATCCTGATTCGCTGGTTTGTAATTAGGTCGCCAGCGGCGCTCCGCCGGGTATGGCAATAGAGATCGGCGATTTTGCGTACTGGGAGCGGCAGGCGGTGAAATCGGCGTTGCGGTATTCGCCTAGGTGAATGAATCCCGAGATGCGGTCATCCGCAGCGCGGCCCGCAAACAGGAAGGGGATGGTATCGCCTGGGCGGCTCACTTGGCTGCGCAGCTTTACCTGATCGCCTTCGATGACGCCAGCGATTTGCTGTTGGGAAAAATCGCTTATGTGGGTGCCGCCAATCCAATGGCCTTCTTGTTCGAGGAATAGCTGGTGCTGGCTGCTGCTGCTCGAATAGTTGATGGTGAGATCCCAAGAACCGCTGATGTCGGTTGCCGGAGGGGCTAGCTCCGTCGATTGAGGACTCCGTTGTTCGGATAGAATGCGGTGGATTCGGTCGGCGACCACTTGGTCGTTACCCGGCTGCATCTGGTTGGGCGTGATGCCGATGGAAGTGCGGCCGTTGGCACCGCCGCTGGCCACGGCAATGCGAGGTTTGTTGCGGGCGAAATCCTCGGCGACTTCTGCGCCGGTAATGTGCAAAACGGCTGGGTCCCAACTGATGGTGAGGACTGGGGCGCGGTTGGATAGGCCGGTGGGATCGTTGACCTCGGTCGATACGCTGTCGATATCGCGCACTCGCTGGGCGATGTAGTCGAGATAAGACAGCCAAGTCTGCCATTCGGCGTCGTGATCGCGGCGCACCCACGCTTCCACCGCGGCCAGCATCCCCATGATTTCTTCCTTGCCGATTTTATTGTCGCGGCCCGGCCCGTGGTGCGGCGAACTGAATTGCCAAGCCGACTGGAGCAAGGCTTTGTCGCCCAGCACTAAGCCGGCGCACTGGGGCCCGCACAGGGCTTTGCCGCCGCTATAGGCCACGACAGTGGCACCCCTTTGCAAGTGGACATTGGGAATGGTGAGGTTTTCGGCTGCGGCATCGGCGAGGATAGGGATTTTGTGCGGCCGGGCCACGTCGGCAATGACCTCTAGGGAAAGCGGCTGGTCGGTGGCAGAGCCAGCCCCCGTGGTTATGTAGATCATGGCGGTGCGGGGATTGATAGCTTGCTCAAGTTCTTCCCGAGTCTCGACCATGACGATTTCGACGCCGATGCTGCGCAGGGCGTGGTCGTAGGCGTTGCGCGAGTACCGGGGGATGATGACTTGGGTTTTGTCCAAGCCGGTCAAATCCGGGATGCGGATCAGTTTTTCGGGATTGCCGCCGGTGACGCAAGCTGCGGTGATGTGCTTGAGGCCAGCGGCGCAGCCCGCCGGAATCAGGCCCCATTCGGCTCCAGTGATTTCAGCCAGTCTTTGGCCGACGGCTTCGGCCAGTTCGTCGTACTGGACGAAGTAGCCCGAGGCTGCTTCCATGGCCGCCACAACTTCGGGAAGTTCGACGGAGCCGCCGATGATGGTAAAGGTGCCACGGCAGTTGATGATGGGTTCGACGCCAATGGCTTGATATATGTTTTGGTCGCTGGTGTCCAATGTCATGCGGGTCTCCCTTGTGGATTGTGGATGAACGAACTTGTAAAGGTTAGGTCAGTCCCCATATACGGGCGGCTGTACCGCCTAGCATCTGGTCTTTTTCGCGTGGGCTGAGAAAGTCGAAACCCTCCTGCACTAGGCGCAACTCTTCGGCTAGGGTCGGCCAGTTGTGCTTGGTACGGTGGTGCCCCGGATAACCAGTGCCCCACAGCATGCGCTCGGCCCCAAAGGCGTGGTGCAGACGCTGGATGAAGGGATGCACATCGGCGTAGGGGAAATTTTCCCGCGAGCGGCCGTGGACATCCGAGATTTTTACGGCCACATTGTCGAAGTTTGCTAGTTCGACAATGGGCTGAAAAGCCTCGGCTGGCTCGTCGAGGTTGGGATAGCCCATGTGGTCCAACAGCAGGGGCATCTGCGGATGGCGGCGGGCGATTTCAGCTACTTGATCGGCGAAGGCGGCGTTGAGGTGGAACTGGATGACAGCGCCCATTGCGGCTAGGACTTCCCACAGGGGACGGTTCTGGGGCGTGGTCAGGACTTTTTCGTCTGGGTAGTACATGGGGTGGAAGCGAAAACCGACTAAGCTGCGTTCCTCCATCCAATAGCGCGCCTGATCGGCATTGTCTGGATTTTGCGGGTCGAGCATTCCGTGGCCGATAAAGCGGTCGGGGAAGCGCGCCTGCGAATCGGCGATATAGCCGTTGTCCCAAGTGGACCAGCTAGTCTGCACCAAGACGCTGCGGTCAACGCCGTTTTGGTCCATGTCCTCGATTAGCTCGTCCGCGGTGGCGGGTTCGTCCGGCTCGGAGGTCCAGTTCGGGGCGGTAGGTCCGATGGGATATTTTTCGGACATTTCCCAGATGTGGACGTGGGTGTCGACGATCATGGACGGTTCCTTTTAGGTTAGTCGAAATTCGTGCAGGCCTAGTCGAGATTGGATTGAGCAGGTAGAAAAATTCCTAGCGCCCGACCATATCGACGAAATAGCGATGTAGGCTCAAATCGCTGGTCAGTTCGGGATGGAACGAGGCGACGAGCACTTGGCCTTGGCGCGCCACGACCACATCGTCGCCGCAGGTCGCCAGCGCCGCGACTTCGTCGCCCAACCGCGCGATGCGGGGTGCGCGGATGAAGATCATCGGCAGTGATCGCGGTTGCCCATCTGCCGCCCAGACGCCCGTTCCCTCGAAGCTATCGACTTGGCGGCCATAGCTGTTGCGCTCGACGTCGATGTCGATCAGGCCGAGGGACTTCTGCGGCGGGTTGGAGACGCTTTTGGCCAATAGGATCATTCCGGCGCAGGTGCCGAAGATGGGGTTGCCGGCCGCGGCGAAGTCCCGCAGCGGTGCCCAGAATTCCCAAGAGTCCATGAGCTTAATTAGCGTCGTGCTCTCGCCGCCGGGGAAGATTAGGCCGTCAATAGTGGACAATTGCTCCGGTTTTTTGACCACGCGGGATTCGACGGCCAATGCGTCGAGCATCTTGCCGTGGGCCGCGTAGTCGCCCTGCAATCCCAAAATTCCAATCATATCACAAGATTGCCCCGTCCCTGACAGAGCAGAGACGGGGCATTTTCCGTTTGCATCTGTGCGGCGTCCTACCAGCCGCGGGTTTGTAGTTTGTCCTTCTCTTCGAGGGTGTTGATGTTGATGCCGACCATGGCCTCGCCGAGGTTTTCAGAGGCGCGGATCAGGACCTCTGGATCGTCGTAGTGCGTGGTAGCTTCGACGATGGCTTTGGCGCGATTGGCCGGGTCACCCGACTTAAAGATCCCAGAACCGACGAAAATGGCTTCCGCGCCGAGTTGCATCATCAGCGAGGCATCGGCTGGCGTGGCGACGCCGCCGGCGGCAAAATTGGGCACTGGCAACTTGCCGTGCTCGGCGACCCAGCGGACCAGTTCATACGGTGCGCCTAGGTCTTTGGCTGCGGTCATTAGCTGCTCGGGACGCAGAATCGTCAGCCGGCGAATCTCGTCGGTGACCGAGCGCATGTGGCGCACGGCCTCGACGATGTTGCCCGAGCCAGCCTCGCCCTTGGTGCGGATCATGGCCGCGCCTTCGCCAATCCGCCGCAGGGCTTCGCCGAGGTTGCGGCAGCCGCAGACGAAAGGCACCTCAAAGGCGAACTTATCGACGTGATAGTGCTCGTCGGCCGGGGTCAGGACCTCGCTTTCGTCGACGTAGTCGATCCCGAGGGCTTGGAGCATCTGCGCTTCGGCGAAGTGGCCAATGCGGCATTTGGCCATGACCGGAATGGAGGTCGCCTCCATGATCTGGCGCAGCTTTTCTATGCTCGACATGCGCGACACCCCGCCTTCGGCGCGGATGTCAGCGGGCACTCTTTCCAGTGCCATGACCGAGGCTGCCCCGGCGTCTTCGGCGATCTTGGCTTGGTCGGCAGTGACGACGTCCATGATGACGCCGCCCTTGAGCATTTCGGCGAGGCCGGTCTTGAGGCGAAGAGTGCCAGTCTGGCCATTTTGTATCTCGCTCATAGCGCAATCTCCTTTAGAGCAGTTCCCTAAAAACATATTCCAAAAAGAACATCCGCGCAAAATTCACCGCGCTATCGGCGTGAACGTTGCGCTTGGAAAGAATCAAGCTCCGCGCAGGCTCGCCCAATAGGTGCGGCAAAGGTCGCGGGCGAAGAGGAAAAGGGCGGTCAAGGTCGCGCCGACGCCGAGGATAGCACCGACGACGAGGACGGCGAGCGGTGACCAGGGCAGGAGGGGGCGGGCCAGCAGGAGAACGGTGAAGACGCAGGCGACCACCAAACTGGGGCGGCTGAGCGCGGAGAGATAGGTTGCAAAAGGCAGGCCGATCAAGCGGTTGACGAGGTACTGAGACAGCAGCAAGAACAGCAGGGCGGCGGCGGCGATGACGCTGGCCACGCCTTCGACGCCGCGCGGCAGGCCATAGAAATACAGGGCCGGGATCAGCACCCCCATGCTAAAGAGCGACCAGTAGAAGGACCAGTTGGTTTTGCCTTTAGCCATGAAAATCGAGCCGACCAAGGTGCTGGCGACTTTCAGAAGCGTGGCGGCGGCCAGCAGGCGCAGCACCGTCCACATCGGCTCGGTGTTGAGCAAGGCGGCAATCTCCGGCGCGAAGACGAGTATCCCCGCGAGGACTGGACCTAGCGCTAGTATTAAGCCTTGTACCGAGGACAAGTAGCCACGGCGCAGAAGCGAGTCGTCATCTACGATTGTCGAAAAGGTTGGGAAGGAGACGCGCTGGATGGTCGTGGCCAGCCGGGTCAGGGGTTGCAAGGTCAATCGTTCGGCCAAGCTGTAATAGGCTTGGGCCGTGGCCCCCAGCGGTACGAAAATAAAGAAATAGGCGATCTTGGTATTGAGCAGGGCCACTACGCGCGAACCCGTGAGATTTAGCGCGAAGCGAAGGATCTGGCGCAGTGCTTGGACCTGGAAGCGCAGGCGTGGAAGCCAGCGGGCCGAGAGGGCGAGGCTGCTGAAGAGACCTAGTTCGCGCACGACCGAGCCGATAACCGGGACCAAGACGCCCAATTCGGGTCGCCAGAAAAGTAACAGCGTCACTGTGAAAGCAAAGGTCAGGACCGAGACGAGTTCGGAAAGGGCCACGGCGCGGAAGTCGAGGTCGCGCTGAAGTCTGGCCCGCAACAGACCCGCCAACGAGGCGCAGGGAATCGCCAAGCAGAGCGTGCGCAGGACGCGGCTGAAGGTGTGCGGGTCTTCGCCTCCCAAAAGAGGAGCGAGCCAAGAGACGGCAGCGATGACTGCGGCGGTGAGCAGGAGCCCCCAGCTCAAACAAGTCCAGAAGGCTGTGTCGAAGTGTTCCTCTCCCGCGTCCGGTAGCTGGACCAAGGCCGCGCCCAGCCCCAAGTCGCCGACCAGCGATAGGAGCATCACTAGGGCGAGTGCCCACTCAAAATGGCCCAGCTTCTCAAGCGGTAAAAGCTTGTAGAGCGCCAGCATGACGCCGAGCTGGATAACGGAAGCGCTGCCATTCCAGAGGAAACCGCGCAGGGCGCGCGTGGCCAGAGAGAGCGAGGCGCTCACGGGCTAATCCGCAGATGGACGCAGATGGACGCAGAATGGGATCGCAAGACGATCCGAATGCTCACGATACTTCGACGCGCGCTTTGGCGATGCGGCCCTGCTTGCCGAAAATATTGACCGCCCGCGCTTCGAGCACGTTTTCGCCCTCGGCGAGCGTCCACTCAAAGCGGGCTTCGCGCTCCTCGCGCCACGGGCCGCCGTCTTGGCGCACCAAAAAGTGCGAGAAGTTGGGCGCGGTGTGCTCTATATCGACTTGCAGCGTGTGCGCCTTTTCCGCCACCTGGAGGTAGAGCCGCGTCTGGTTGACCGACCAGTAGAAGTCCCCGATGCGAGAGGTCTGCAAGGAGTATTCGGCGTAACGGGGATCGACGTCGTCCGACCACCACAGATAGCCATCCCAGTGGTATTGCCCAGCGCCGTGGCGCAGCTCGGCCGGCTCGGCGAAGATCAGGTGCGTGTTGCGCAGCGGAATGCCGAAGCGGCAGAAGACGTCGATATAATTGCTCATGGGCTCGACGACTTTTTGCGGCAGCTTGTTGGCCATGATCGTTTCGCGCCGCTCGTCCGCCGCAGCCTCGTGCAGTTCCAAGGCGTTGATGGGCACGCCGTCGATTTCGTAGGTGGCGTCGAATTCGCGGGCCGGCCCGGCGTCTTCAAGGATCCACTTTTGCAACTCCTCACACCAGACCTCGGCCAAGCAGTGGTGATCGACGACGATTGAGCGGGCCACCCACCCCAGGGACGAGGCGCAGCCGGCGAAGACCGCCCCGTAGTGGGTACACATGCCGAAGCCCCAGTCGCCCTTGGTGGTGTCGAGGACTTCGAGCGGATTCCAAGAGGGGCAATGGGGATATTTGTCGGATTGCCAGCCCAGCCACTGGCTGTGGACCCAGTCGCGCAACAGGGCTAGTTGTTCGAGTTCGGTTTTGCCTGCGGCGATGACTTCGTCGAGGCGGTACTGCTTGCGCAGCCGCTCTTGGTGCGGGTGCAGCCCCATATAGGCGAAGGGGTACGAGCTGTGTACAAACTCGGGTTGGTCGAATTCTGCCCGCTTGAAGGGGGCTAGGCTCTTGGCGTCCTCTTCGATATCGGCTTCGAGGGTGACGGACTGGAGTGTCGGGGTCTTGTTGGCCGCGTCGGTTTCGAGAATGGCGCGCCACTGCACGAAGCGCCCGGGCCACTGCAAGGCGGTGTCTCGTTCCCAAGCCGTCCAGGTGCGCGGATCAAAGGAAGGCGTCGAACCCGCGCGCAGTTCAAAGTGTATTTGGGTCCCCTGCGGCTGGCGCATTCGCGCTTTCAGATGCAGGCGGCGAATCCCCATCCTCGGGGCGATGCGGCCACTACCGTCTTCGTCGGCGAGGTCGATAACCGGCGAGCAGAGCGTCCCTTGGGGCGGATGTCCTTTGACGCGCAGCCGCACCAGATATTCGCCTTCAATGGCGCGGGCTTCGCCCAAGGTGCCTTGGTGCCAAGTCTTGCCGCCGTCAAAGCTGCGGCTCGAACGGCTTGGGGGCGTGTCCGCTAGACCGCCCGGGAAGGGGTCGATGTGCAACACGCCGCTGTGCGAGAACACGAATTCGTTGGTGCCTTCTTTGAGGTATTTGGCGGCGATTTTCTTGCGATCCCAACCGCCGGTGAGCATGCGCTCGCGATCCTGGCGGTGGGTGAGGACATGGCCGTTGACTTGGAGCCGCATGGGTTTGTCGCCGGTGGATTTGTCGGCGTTGACGTAAAAGAGCAGTTCGGCTCCTTTGGTCTTGGCCGAGGGGATATCGAATTCGACTTTTGCGCAGAGAGCGGGCGTGAGTTCCTCGCAGATATCGCCGTCAACGCCCATTTCGTTGGTGAGCATATAGGTGGGGGCGAGGCGAGCGGCGCGGGTGGTTTGGGCGTCGATGAAGCGGTCGCGGCGATAGTCGCGGAAGTCGGCGGTGGTAATCTTTTTCATGATCAGGCTCCTGAGTGGGGGTCTAGGTGGGGAATGTATGAGGTGAGATGGGGTGGGGCAAACAGCAGGAGCGAGATCGGCCCTAGGATGTGCTGCGCCCGACCTCAGCTTTGTCTGCCATGGGCCTAATGCGTAATTTTTGTTTTTTAAACAAGTCGAGCGAAAGTGTCGTTCAAAGGAGTATGAACCACCCATCATCTGCACTCCAGAGGAACTGTTAGGAGAGGAAAATGATGAACCACGATGATATCATTAAGGAAGTTCGCACAATTCGCGATCAATTGGCGGCACAACACAGCTATAACGTGCGAGCCTTGTTTGCGGCAGCAAAAGAGCGCCAGCAAGAAAGCGAGCGGAAGGTCGTTAAATTGGTGCCTAAGCCAGTGGAAGCCGTTTTAAGCTCCCCTTAGATTTCGCTATGGAAGTGACCCGAGGCAGCGACAACGTATTTGAGGATATCGGTTTTGAGCGGGAAGAAGCGGCGAGCCTAAAAGTCCGGGCTGATTTAATGCTCAACCTGAAAAAGTACATCGAAACTAGAGGGTGGACCCAACGTCAAGCCGCGGCATTTTTTGGCGAGTCCCAACCGCGCATTAGCAATTTAATGAAGGGGGAGATTAGTCGTTTTAGTGTGGATAAACTGATTAATATGCTGACGCGGGCAGGGATGCAAGTCGAAATTTACGTCAAGCCAAAAGCCGCTTAATCGAAAGTTCAAAACAGTTCATACGGGGCACCACGCCCAAACTCAGGAGAGAGCTGTCCGGCCTCAGTATTGGGGCCGCAGGGAGCCGGCTACCATCGCCTCCGCTAGAATGGCCGGGACGACGCAGGTCGCTCCGTGGCTAGCGGCGCTTATTTGTATCGGCAGGTGACAGACGAGGCTATCTTGACGCGTAAGCTCATCCTGCTGCGGTAGCCTGACAGACTCTAAACTCCAGATGAACTGTTAGAAGTTGATGTTACGCACGGCTCCCCATCAGCAACCATCGTTATCGTCGATCGTGCAGTGCTTGCAAGAGGCCCTCCCGATTGCCCCCAGTAGCCACGGCGCGTAAACCACCCATCGGTGTGTGCTTGCTGACACGGTAAGCACACACCGCAAGCCCCCTACCAGACAGCGCGACGCTGGCATGGATATTGCATGTTTGCGCTGCTGATGCAGCCACCAGCGGGGGTGGATGCGGAAGCATGGTTGCGCCAGTGTGTCCACCGAGCACAAGCGGTGCCGATGGACGAGACCCTCAAGGCCAATTATCTGGCCGATCTTGCCATTTTGAGCGGTTTGGTGTATAAATCAGAAACAATGATGACCGTCATTGCGGAGGCGACCATGTACGAATCGTCGGTAGTGCACTATTTCACGGAAAAGGGCACGGCATGCTCGATGTAAAGATGGAACTGCAAAAATTTGCTAAAGACGGGCAGTTCCTCGACGCCCATTACGAGGAGTTACTAGAGCAGTACCCAGAGCAGTGGGTGGCCGTATTTGACGAGCAGGTCGTCGGAGCCAGTTTCGACTTTGATCAGCTATTGGATGACCTGAAGGCTCGTGGGCTACCACTAGGCAGAACAGTGATAGAGAAGGTCTCTGCCGAAGATGAAGTTTGGATCTTGGCCGTTCAATGATCCAAGGATATTTTCGCTCAACCGGCTCCGTAAAGCGTCCTTATGTGAACGGATCCATTCATCTCCCCGATATGAGCATCGCTGGAATAGATGTTCGATTCTTAATTGATACCGGCGCGGATCGCACGTTGCTCGGACATAGCGATGCTCGGCGAATGTCTAGGGTCTATGGGGTTGATCTGACACAGTTGCGGACGGGGTTGCCATTTCAGGGCATAGGCGGCTTATCCACAAAGCGATATATGGTTCAGGCAGTACTGGAGTTTGACGTTTTTTTAACGAACTTGGACCTTGCCATTCTTGAACCCGTACCTGGACAACCTTCCAGCATTCCTTCCTTGTTGGGCCGAGATGTCTTGGCGCATTTCGCGCTGTTCATGGAAGAGCGGACGAATAGGATTCTGTTCTTGGAGCCTACCGAAGCGGATAGGCTCGCCTTGAGTCCGTAGGCAAATTAAACGGAATACCACGCCCAAATTCAGCCGAGAACTGTCCGGCCTCAGTATTGGGGCCGCAGGGCTTCGACGTACTCTCGTGCGGCAATAGCCGCTGGCAGCGGCTCGTCCCAATCGACCTCCTCAAGCTCGACGACGACGAGGCCGTCGTAGTCGCTATCCGCTAACAGCTCGAATAACTCCGCAAAAGGCAATTCGCCTGCCCCGAAGGGCACGGGCTTTTCGCCCTGCTGGTCGCGCAAGTGGATGAGACCGATGCGATCGGCGAAGGTCTCGGCAAAGGGCATGATTGGTTCGCCGACCGAGAGCAAGTGGCCGGTGTCCAAGAGTACGCGCGCCCGCTCGGGTAGCTCGTGCATCACCGCTTGGTAGTCGGCCAGTCCCTGGAGGCGGTTGTCTTTGTGATTACCCAAGTTAAGGACGATATCGGGGATGTTGTCGAGGAGCGTGTTGACGCCTTCGATGAGGTCGGCGAGCGCCTCGTCCGTGCGGGCACCGCCCTTGGTGTTCAGGGTTTTGACGCCGAGGGCGCGGCCCAAGTGAATGTCCCATTCGAGTTGGCGCAGGTTGTAGGCGAGGTTGCGCTCGTCGGAGTCGGCCTTGCGGCCGGTGAGGTTGCGGATATTGAAGCCAGCGAGTTGCAGGTCGGCGTCCGCAATGGCGGTGCGGACCATAGGTACAGACCAGTCGCGGTGGACGGGGGTGCTCTCGGTGTACGCACGGAAGAGTTCGAGGCGGGAGAAGCCAGCCGCCTTGGCGAGGTCGAGTACTTCGGGCAAGAGCAGGTCTGGGCAGAGGGTCGGGCTGAAGACGAGGTGCATCAGCTAATCCCCTCCCAATGCGTCCATTGATCGTCACAGGTCTCAAAGCGGATATCGTTGGTGTCTTTGCGCGAGAAGCGGCCGATGAGGGCCATGCGGATGTTGCGATTGACGTTCTTGGAACCCGTGTGAAAGAGCTGGCCGTGCCAGAAGATGGCATCGCCGGCTTGGCCGACGAATTCGCACCCTTGGGGGAAGGTTCCCTCCGCAAATACGTCGCTGGAAACGCCGCCTTGCACCGACAGCAGCGAGTGCGTCTTGAAGTACTCGTACGCCACGTTGTGGCTGCCGGGCCAATAGGTGAAGCAGCCGCCCTGTGAGTCGATGTCTTCGACGTAGATCGTGACGTTGATGGTCATGTAGCCGACCGTGCCTTCGGGCACGCCGTTGGTAGGGGTGTAGTAGCCGTCGAGATGGCCGCGCGCGGGCAGGGACCAAGCCTTGTCTTTGGCTGGATACACTAGTGCGGGACCGGCGCTGCCGGAATTGAGCTGACCCTCGCCGACCATTTCCTCCATCATCGCAAAGAGCGGCGACTCGTGGACGGTGGCGCGGATGGCCGGGTGATGGGAGGGCACAGGGGTGCGCGGGCCGGCTTCGACCCAGGTTGCAGGATCGTCGCGGTCGGCGTCAATGCCGGTCCAGAGGGCGTCCTGAGCAGCTTGAATTTGCGCGGGCGTGAGTGCGCCGCGGACGATGAGACAGCCATTTTCCTTAAAGGAACGCTTGTCGGCGGAGGTAAGATGAGACATGGCAGGACCTTTCCAATGGGGTTGAAAAGGCAAATATAGAGCGGCTAAAAGGGTGTGTCCATTTGCCGACGTAGTCGCCCCTACTGTCGAAGGGAGCGCAGTGGCCGATGTCTTGTAGGGGTGATTCGCGAATCGCCCCTACCCATTAGACAACGACCGCTTGGTCTAAGGCGCGGATGTAGCCAAGAGTCCAAGCTAGCCCCGCGGCGTGGTCGCCGGCGATGGACGGGAAGTGCTCGGGGTAAATCTGGCCCTGGTAGTCGATCTCTTTGAGGGCGCGGATGGTGCCGACCATATCGACTTCCCCCGAGCCGAAGGGCACTTCGAGATAGCCCAAGTCCGCCAGCCGCTGCTCGATTTCCGGGGTAGAAGGCCCTTGGGCCTTGGTGGCGATGTCGCGCACGTGGACCATGAAGACCTTGTCGCCGAAGTGGCGGATGACCTCGGGCAGGCTGTCGCCAGCCATTTGCGACTTGCCCTGGCAGAAGGTCAAGCCGTGGGCCGGAGAGTCGGTTGCTTCCATTAGATTCCCAAAGGTCTCCCTGTTCCAGATCAGGCGGTCGGGTACGTGGAACGTGTGGGTGGAGATCCGCACGCCGGCCTCTTCGCCGATTTGGCCGAGCTCACGGAAGATTCCCACCAAGCCCTGCCAGTGCTGCTGCCGCTCGTCCGGATCGGTGGGGGCCGCGTCGGCACTGAGATAGAAATGCACGAAGGGTATTTGCGCGTGCCCCATGTTTTCGATCAGGCGGCGCATGTACTCTACCTCGCGCGTGCGGGATGCGTCATCAACGCAGGCGTCGAGGCTGAGGCGCGGCGGGGTCAGCCCGGCTAGCACAACTTCGGCACTGGCGTATTGGTCGGCTAATGTCTTGAGTGCGTCGGCTGCGGGTGCGTCGTCTGAAGAGATGGTGCCCGTACTCAAGACGATGTGGCTAGCGCCGGCGTCGCGGCAATAGGCGATGTTGCGATCGTGGTCGGCCCCAAAGGGGGCGAAGATGCCGATGTCGAACATGAGTTCCTCCTCAGCGTAGTGTAGCGTACATAAAAATGGTGCTCCCACGGAGACTCGAACTCCGGTTACAGGGTTGAAAACCCTGGGTCCTAACCGCTAGACGATGGGAGCACGCAAAGCAAAAAATATAGAAATGACCCCGTATATTGGCAAGCCACCCGGTCACATTTTGCTAGGCGAAGTCGTCGAGTGCGGGCGTGAGAAGATTGTAGTCGGTGGCTTGCTCAAAGGCGCGGGCGAGGCGCAACAGCCGCGCCTCGTCGCGGGGGTGGCCGATTAGCTGCAAGCCGATGGGCAAGCCGTCGCGCGTGAACCCGCAGGGCAGGGAAACCGCGCACAGGTCGAGGAGATTGACGGCGATGGTGTTGCGCAGGCAGAGGCCATTGATGAGGAAATAGACGTCGTCGCGGTCGATCTCGTCGAGAATCGGAGCGGCAAAGGGGGTAGTCGGGGTGATGAGGAAATCGACGTTTTCGAGGGCCGTGCGGGCTTTGTGGCGCAGCTCGTCGCGTATTCTAAGCTGCTGGAGGAAGTCCGCGGCGAGGATATCGCGGCCGTCGAGTATGCGCGCCGAGACAATGGGATCGAACTGATCGAGGTGCGCTTCGAGGTTGCGCCGGTGATAGAGGTAGGCTTCGACGGCCGTGGTACTAGGCCCGTTGCGCCATTCGACTAGGTCGTCGAGCACTTCGAGCGATATTTCATCGACATAGACGCCGAGATCGGCGAACACGCTCGCTGAGGCGCGCACCGCTGCTTCGACCTCCGCATCGACATCGTCCCAGAAATACTCGCGCGGGAAGCACAGCCGGAGGCCAGCGACCTCGCCTTCCAAGCGATCCACAAGCGAATCACCGGGCAGGGGGTCTGCCATGGCTTGGCACAACAGGACGCAGTCTTGCGCTGTGCGGCACAAAGGCCCGATGCTGTCGAGGGTAGGGTCGAGGGGCAAGACGCCGGTGTTGGGGAGCAAGCCAAAGGTGGGCTTGAGGCCGGTGAGGCCGCAAAAGGACGCGGGAATGCGCACTGAGCCGCCGGTGTCCGAGCCGAGAGCGGCCGGGGCCAGCCCAGCCGCCACGGCCACGCCCGAGCCAGAAGACGATCCGCCCGGCAGGCGGTGGACTTCGGGATCCCAGGGGTTGACTGGGGTCCCGTAGTGATGGTTGACGCCGGTGCCGCCAAAAGCAAATTCCACGAGATGCGTCTTGCCCAAGAGCACGGCTCCTGCAGCGAAGAGGCGGTGGGCAATGGTGGCGTCGGCTGCGGCGATGTTGTCGCGCAGCAGGGTTGAGCCGCCGGTAGTCGGCAGGCCCGCGACATCCACGAGATCCTTAAAGGCGAGGGGAATGCCGTGCAAGGGGCCGAGGTAGGTGCCGGCCGCGATTTGCGCTTCGGCAGCGCGGGCTTGGGCGCGCGCCCGCTCGGTCGTGACGGCGAGATAGGCGTTGAGCGCTGGGTCGTATTGCTCGATGCGCTCTAGGTAGAGTTCGGTGAGTTCGAGCGGGGAGAGTTCGCCGCGGCGGATCAGAGTGGCGAGTTCGGCGATCGGGGCAAACGCTAGAGTATCATCCATGAAGCGGCCTCTGCTCAGGGTTAATCCAACAGGGAAAATCCGGTGTAGCCGAGTCGGTCTTCCGCGCCTTCGACGCCACCTTGGGGAAAGTACTCCTGCCAGCGCCGGCTGACCTTTTGCGCTGTCTCTTCGTCCGTTATCAGCTCGTCCGGGTAGCCGGGTTTCATGCGGCAATCCAAGACGATCGGCGGCGTATAGCAGGGGTGGTGGCGACGGAGTTGGACGGCGGCGGCATACGTGTCGGCAGCCGGTTCAAAGCGGGTAAAGGTGCTCCAGAGGAAGGTGACGTTCTTGGTGACCGCACTGGCGTCGTCAACCAAAAATATCAGCGGCCAAGCTGCGACGGCCCGGTCTGCGGCGAGGTGTTGGGCGTAATCGGGATCTTCCGCGTACGTCGGGCCTTGGACCGCGAGGGCACCGGGGCAATAGACCTCGGCGGCGCGGGCACCGCCGGGCAGGTCGCCGCTGAATTCCCCGGGCAGGTCGTTGACTGGATCGCCCACGCCGATGAGGATTCCTTTGCTGCCTTGGTTCACGGCCGGGCCCGTGTAGTCGAGGGTGTCCATGGCGAGATTGGCGATGACGAAAAGGTCGGTTGCGAGCTGCGCCCGCGCTAGGGCATACGCGAGCACCTGCCGGAAGTCGCCCAAGTCCAAGGGGCGATCTATCACGACCAAGAACTTGGTGAGGTTGAGCTGGCCGCCGTCCTCGCCCAAGATGCGAAAGACGAATTTCATGGCCTCGCGCGGGTAGCGCTCCTCGACGACGATGGCCGCCAGCGAGTGATAGCCGGTCTCGCCGTAGCTCCACATAGCCTTGATCGCGGGCATCACCAGCTTGCTCAAGGGTGCCATGAGCTGCTGGATGTAGGTGCCGAGGAACATGTCTTCCTGCGGCGGCTTGCCGACGACGGTAGCCGGGAAGATGGCGTCTTTGCGGTGGTAGAGGCGTTTGGCTTGGAGCACTGGGTAGTCGTGTTGCAGGGAGTAATAGCCGTAGTGATCTCCGAAAGGCCCTTCTGGCTCGCGCACGTGCGGCGGCACCACGCCCTCAATGGCGAATTCGGCTTCGGCAATCAAGGGTAGGCTGGAGCCTCGCACGCGGCGCAGGCGCTTGCCCTGTAATAGGGAGGCCAAAATCAGCTCGGGCAAATCCTCGGGCAGAGGTGCGATGGCCGCGAGGATCAGCGCTGGTGGTCCGCCGACGAAGATGACCAGCGGCAAATCTTCGCCCCGCTGCTCGGCGACGTGGTAGTGGAAGCCGCCGCCTTTTTGGATTTGCCAGTGGACGCCGAGGGTTTGGGAATCGTGGCGCTGGATGCGATACATGCCGAGGTTGTGGTGGCCGGTATCGGGGTGTTCGGTATAGACCAGCGGCAGAGTGATGAAGTGCCCGCCGTCCTCGGGCCAAGTTTTGAGCAAGGGTAGCCGTTCGAGATTGGGCGGCGACTGGACGCACTCGCCAACGGGGCCTTTGCCGACGGTCTTCAGCCCGACCTTGAGCGCGGCGGGGATCAGGTTTTTGTGCGGCCAGAGCTTGCCCGGCGAAAGCGAGGGCAGGTCTTGGGCGAGTTGCACTAGCTGTTGGATAAACTGCTCCGGCCTAGGGCCAAAGGCCAGATCGACGCGCCGGGGGGTGCCGAAGAGATTGGTGACGCAGGGAAAGTCCGCGCCTTCGACGTGGGTAAAGAGCAGGGCCGGACCAGCGGAAGCGAGGACGCGGCGATGGATCTCGGCGATTTCGAGCTCAGAAGAAACCGGAGCGTCAACGGTGACGAGCTCGCCTTCGCGGCGTAGGAGGTCGAGGAATTGGCGCAGGTTGTGCATGGCGGCTTGGGGCGGCAGGTGGAAGGTAGGGTTGGTCTTGAATATATTAAAGCCAAATTTCTAAAACATCCCCATTCCCCTCGGGAGACGATCAACTATGAAGACAAAGAAGGCGTTTGATTGTGTTGAGATGAAACGCCGTGGTGCAGAACGAATTCACGATCAAATCGCAAATATGACAATCGAAGAACAACTGGCTTTCTGGCAAGAACGTACCAAGTTGCTGCGAAAGCATCAGCAAACGGTAAAAACGCGACGCAAAACATCTCTCTATTCCTGAAAGGTTTTATATGCCTACTAACAACGACGAATTTGGCGCACGCTGCGAGTTGCAATGCAGCGGCGGTAGCGGCGTCCTGTACCGCATTCAAAAACTAGAACAAGACGGCGTGGCCGAGGTGAGCCGGCTGCCCTATTCAATCAAAATTTTGCTAGAGGCAGCGCTCAGGCAGTGCGATGGGTTTGAGATTACCCGCGAGGATGTCGAGCGCATTGCGCGCTGGAGTCCCGAGACCGCGGGCAAGGAAGAGATTCCCTTCAAACCGGCGCGGGTGGTGATGCAGGATTTTACCGGCGTGCCAGCCGTGGTCGATCTGGCTGTGATGCGCGACGCCGTGGCCGATTTGGGCGGCGACCCGGAGAAGGTCAATCCCCTGATTCCGGTTGACTTGGTCATTGATCATTCGGTGCAGGTCGATTACTACGGCATCCGCGAGGCACTGGCCATGAACGCCGCGCGCGAATTCGAGCGCAACCGCGAGCGCTACGAGTTTTTGCGCTGGGGTCAGGAGTCGTTCGACAATTTTCGCGTGGTGCCGCCAGCCACTGGCATCGTGCATCAGGTCAATCTGGAATATCTGGCGCAGGTGGTGCAGGAGCAGGACGGCGAGTTCTATCCCGATAGCCTCGTGGGCACAGACAGCCACACGACGATGATCAACGGCCTCGGCGTCCTCGGCTGGGGCGTGGGCGGGATTGAGGCCGAGGCCGTGATGTTGGGGCAGCCGATCTACATGCTTTTGCCCGAAGTGGTCGGCGTCAAACTGACGGGCGCATTGCCCACCGGGACGACGGCGACGGACTTGGTGCTGACAGTGGTGCAGATGCTTCGCGCGCACGGCGTGGTTGGCAAATTTGTCGAATTTTACGGCCCGGGCTTGAGCGAGCTGAGCTTGGCCGACCGGGCGACTCTCGCCAACATGGCCCCGGAATACGGGGCGACGATGGGCATTTTCCCGGTTGACGAGGAGACGCTGGCGTATTTGACGCTCACCGGGCGCAAGAAGGCGGTGGTCGAGCGCGTCCGCGCGTACATGGAAGCGCAGGGCATGTTCTACCACGCGGACGCTCCTGATCCCATTTTCAGCGAGCACTTGGCGTTGGATATGGCTACGGTCGAGCCGAGCTTGGCCGGTCCGACGCGACCGCAGGATCGGGTTGCGCTCAAGGACGTGCCGAGTGCCTTCGCCGATTCGCTAACGGACCGCTTTGAGGTGGAGGACAGCGGCAAAAAGGTCGCCGTCGAATTGGGCGATCAGGGCGCGGTTGAGCTGGACCACGGCGCAGTGCTCATCGCCGCTATCACTTCTTGTACGAATACCAGCAATCCGAGCGCGATGGTGGGGGCGGGGTTGTTGGCGCGCAACGCGGCCGAGCGGGGCCTCTCAGTCCCAGCCTACGTCAAGACCAGCTTGGCGCCGGGCAGCCGGGTCGTCTCGCGCTACCTCGACGCGGCCGGCCTCACCGAGAGTCTAGAGACTCTCGGCTTCCACACGGTCGGCTATGGTTGCACAACCTGCATCGGCAACTCGGGACCTTTGCCCGAGGAAATCTCCACAGCCGTGGCCGACAACGACTTGGTGGTGTGTAGCGTGCTTAGCGGCAACCGCAACTTTGAGGGCCGAGTACACGCGTTGACGAGGGCCAATTTCCTCGCCTCGCCGCCGTTGGTCGTGGCCTACGCGCTCGCGGGCCGGGCGACAATTGACTTTGAGCGCGAGCCACTGGGCCGCGACCAAGCGGGCCGCGAGGTGTTCCTGCGCGACATCTGGCCCTCGCAGGACCAGATCCGCGATGCAATTGCCCGTTCGCTGACGCCGAAGATGTTCGAGGAAGAATACGGCAATGCGTTCCGCCAGAACGAGACTTGGAACGCCATTCCCGTGCCCGAGGGCAAGCGCTACGCTTGGGCTGAGGAGAGCACGTACATTCGCAAGCCGAATTTCTTCGACGGCCTCACCAAACAGGTCCAGCCGATCCAACCGATCCAAGGTGCGCGCGTCTTGGCCAAGTTAGGCGACAGTGTGACGACCGACCACATCTCACCGGCTGGCTCAATCGCTGCCGGCAGCCCGGGGGGCGAGTACCTCGCCGACCGAGGCGTCGAGCGCAAGGATTGGAACAGCTATGGTTCTAGGCGCGGCAACCACGAGGTGATGATGCGGGGCACGTTTGCCAATATCCGCATCCGCAACGAGTTGGTGCCCGGCGTCGAGGGGGGCTTGACGCGCCACCTGCCTTCGAGCGAGCAGATGACGATCTACGAGGCGGCGATGCGCTACATCGAAGAAGGCGTGCCGTCGATCATTATTGCAGGCAAGGAGTACGGATCGGGTTCGAGCCGCGATTGGGCCGCCAAAGGCCCCTTCCTACAGGGCGTCAAGGCCGCAATCGCCGAGAGCTACGAGCGCATCCACCGCTCGAACCTGATCGGGATGGGTATTCTGCCGCTGCAATTTTCCTCTGGTGAAGATCGTCACTCGCTGGGGCTGACTGGCGAGGAGGTATTCGACATCGAGGGGTTCGACGACGCCCTACAGCCGGGGCAAGTGTTGGAGGTGGTGGCTAAGAGCGCCGCGGGCGAGAAGCGCTTTGCAGTGACATGCCGGATAGACACCCCCGTGGAGATCAACTACTACCGCAACGGGGGGATACTACACGCAGTACTCAGGCGGATGGCCGAGTAGGGCCGGCGGGAGGATGCGATGAGTTCTTGTGTTGTTAAAGACGTCGTGCGCACCGTGCTGCACGTGCCGTTCCACGAGCGCTGCGCCGACACCATGGAAGTCTATGGGCCGGGTTGGTCCATCGTCGAATTGGTCGAAGTGGAGACTGAGGGCGGCGTTGTCGGCATCGGCGAGACGATTCAGGGATATACGTGGGGCCACTCGCGCGAAGCGGAGTTTGCCCGCGTGCGCGGCCGGAATGTTTTCGAGGTGCTGTGGGACGACTCGCTGGGGGCTGGCTTGCAGATGGCGCTTTTCGACGCGGCCGGCAAGCACTTAGGAGTACCCTGCCACCGGCTGATGGGGCCGCAGCACCGCGACACCTGCCCGGTTTCTTGGTGGGCGCAAAGTATGCCGCCCGCAGCGTGGGCGGCCGAGGCGCGCGCGGCCGAGGCGCATGGCTTTACCACCATGAAGGTCAAGGCTCGGCCTTGGTACGATATTGCGGCGCAGTTACAGGCCGTGGATGAGGCCACTTCTCAGCACTTCAAACTGGACGCCGACTTCAACACCATGTTGCTGGGGGTTGACCAAGCCGCTCCGCTCATTGGGCGCTTAGAGCGGGACAATGCTTGTCTGGCGATCGTCGAGTCGCCGATTCCGCAGGACGACGTGGAGGGCAACAAGCTCCTGCGGCGCAAGATTCAAAGTCCAATCGCCATGCACATGGGCCAGCCGCCGCCCATGACGGCAATCCGCGAGGGCGTGTGCGACGGGTTTGTCATCGGTGGCGGAGTGAGCCGCGTTTTGAGCGACGGCAACTTGGCTGCTCGGGCGCAAATGCCGTTCTGGTTGCAGATGGTGGGCACTGGTCTGACGGCGATCTTTGCAGCGCACTTGGGGGCGGTGCTAAAGGAAGCGCGCTGGCCGGCGATTCCCTGCGTCAACATCTATTCGCACGTTTTGGTACAGGAGTTTGCCGTGGAGGGCGGGCATCTGCGGGTGCCGGAGGCTCCGGGCTTGGGGGTCGAGTTGGACCGGGATGCTGTGGAGCGCCTGCGCGTCGAGCCGGATTTTGCGAAAGCGGCAGTGCGCCAAATACACGTTGTGCGCTGGCCCGATGGTCGGGAGTTGTGGGCACCGGGCGGAGGGTATCGGGGCGATTTTACCGCTGGCAAAATCACCGGCTTTGCTCCGGGAATGGACCTCCAAGTGCGGCTCGACGACGGTAGCGAAGAATTTGATCGAGAGTACCGGGAGCGGTTCCCGGAGCGAGCTTAGGGCGTCACTTGAGCACGGCGACGGCTGCGCCCATGGTGGTGACGAGGATGCTGGTGCAGGCGATGAGCATGGCCATCAACCGCGCGTAGCGCGAATCGAGCTGTTTGGCTAAGTCGTCGATGCGTTCATTGGTCTCGGTGCGCAGATCGTCGATGCGTCCGTTGGTTTGGTCGATGCGTCCGTTGGTTTGGTCGAAGCGCCCGCTTATCTCGGTGCGCAGGTCGTCGATGCGTCCGTTGGTCTGATCAATGCGCTCGTGTATTTGGCGCACGTCTTGACGCAGGTCCTGAATATCCTCGCGCAGGAAGCTCAGAGCGAGGGTGGATTCAGTGGGTTGGACGGGTTTGGGCGATTGCTCGGCCATGAGGAGGTCCTCTTTGGGTAAATGTAAGCACTCCCCCCTATAAGCAAAAGGTAGGCCATGCTTGGCAGATGCCCGTTCCCTCTGGTAGCGTTATGTGATGTATGCGCCGTGCTGTTGCCTTGTAGAAACGATGCCGTTCCTCAGAGGTAACAGCACGCTCACTTGACCAAGGCGGCAATTTGCTTGAACTCCGCCGTCCCCGCCTCCTGCAGCAGTTCAAATAGACACATTTCCACCGCCGTGATCTGTGCGCCAGCGGCCACCATTCTTTGCAGTCCCAACTCCTTGTTCTCGACTGTGCGCGAGGAGACGGCGTCGGCGACGACTTCGACTTGGTAGTCCGAGTCCAGCAAATCGCGGGCCGTCTGATAGACGCAGATGTGGCTTTCGATGCCGGCTAGGAGAATCTGGCGGCGGCCGCTCTGGCGCAGTTGGGTTTGGAAAGCGCTGAGGCCGTAGGCGCTGAAGCAGGTCTTGGCCAGTGGCTCTTGGTCGGATAGCAGGTCGGCGATCTCGGGAATGGTAGGGCCAAGCCCTTTGGGGTATTGCTCTAGCCATAGGATGGGCAACCCGAGAATCTGTGCGCCTTGGACGAGAATCTGTAGCTGGCGGTAGAGTGCCTCGCGCTCGTGCATCAGCGAGGCTAGCTTGCCCTGAATGTCGATGAGGACGAGCGCGGTGTGGTCGCGGCTGAGCATTAGATGTACCCGGTCGAGCCGTCGGGACGCGTGGGGCTGGAGCGCTCCCAATGAATGTATTCGTTGTCGGCGATGGCTTCTTCGTTGACTTCGACGCCTAGGCCCGGCCGGTCCGGTCGCAGCTCTAAGTAGCCGTCTTTGGGCAGATAGGGCTCGTCAACCCAATCGTTCCACTCGGATTCAGTCGGCAGGAGGTATTCGAGGATTTTGAAGTTGGGTGCCGAGGCGCAAAAGTGCAGGTTGACCGCAGTCGCCAACGGCCCCATCGGGTTGTGTGGGGCGATGCTGATGTAGTGGGCTTCGGCGATGGCGTTGATCTTGCGCATTTCGAGCAAGCCGCCGCAGACGCAGATGTCGGGCTGGATGATGTCGGCACCTTGGTTGGCGATTAGATCGAGGAACTCAAAGCGGGCGTAGAGGCTCTCGCCGGTGGCCAACGGCACCTGCATCTGCGACTTGAGGCTGGTCCACGCCGGAATGTGCTCGGGGCGCATAGGCTCTTCGTAGAAAAAGGGGTCGTACGGTGCGAGGGCGTTGGCTAGCTGCAAGGCGCGAATCGGCTCGAAGATCTTGGCGTGCGGATCGAAGGCAAATTCCCAGTCGTCGGGGCAGTTGACGCGCAATTCTTCAAAATACTTGGTCGCCTCGGAGCAGACGCGGCCCCAGCGATGGGCGTCTGGATCGAGCTGATAAGGGCTGGTTTTGAAGGCTGTGAAGCCGTATTCCTCGTTCAGACGCCGGGCTTGGTCGGCGGCCTCTTTGCCGTCGCGGCCGCCGATCCCGCGGTACACGCGCACCCGGTCGCGGGCATGGCCGCCCAAAAGCTGATAGACCGGGACGCCCGCGGCTTTGCCGGAGATATCCCACAGTGCGTGGTCGATGCCGGAAATGGCCGACAGACCGATCCCGCCCGGTGGAAAGCGAAACTGCTGGTGCAACTTCATCATGATGAACTCGATCCGTCGAGGATCGATGCCCTTGATTAGCTCAAAGCAATAATCGACGGTCGGGCCGACGGCCAGGTCGGGGCCGATGGAGTAGGTCTCGCCCCAGCCGGTGATGCCCTCGTCGGTCTCGACTTTGACCAAGACGCGGGGGCGGTTGCCGAAGCGGGCGATGATGGGGGTGATGGCGGTGATTTTCACGGTAGGTCTCGCTATTGGAAAAAGAGTGGATAAGGGGCGTTTTCGGCTTCGCGTTTGATCAGGCTCATCAGTTCCATTGTGTGGTAGTCGCCCCACATGGCTGCCTCGCCGCAGGGGATTTTGCGGCCTTGGGGCACGTAGTCCCAGCCATTGGGACGATGGTAGATCGCATGGAGGGTGATGCCTTGGTGTTGGGGATCGACGGCGAGATACGGTTCCTCTAGGAGGGCGCGGGCAATGGTGAAGGCCGCGGCGCGATAGCGCGTTCCTTTTGCTTCGTCCCCCTTGGACAAATAGTAGTTGCCCAAGCGCAAGTACCCTTGGCCACAAATGGCTGCGGCCGAGCTGTCGAGCGACTCGACATCGTTGTGAGGGTCGGAGGGCTGGTCGGTTATCGCGCCAAAGGAGGCGACTCCGGGAGCACCGGTGTCCCAAAACGGTACGCCGTCGGCAAAGCTGTTGGCGATGTGGAATTCAGCGGTGGCTAGGGCGGCTTGTTCCATGGTTTGCACGAGGTCGGCTTTGGTGCCGAAAGGCTCGACGTCGGCCTCGTTGAGTGTGGCGAAATACTCTAGCTGCTCGGCGTAGCCCGTAAGCACCCACGACAGGCCGCGAGTCCAAGTAGAAAACGGAGTGTAGCCCTGCTGGGTGCTGGGGCAGCGGTACTGGCCGTCGTGGACGTTGAAGATGGATTCGTGGACTACGCGGCCGGGTGTGTCAAACGCGTCGCGCCCCTCGCCGTAGTACACGTTGAAACGGGCGTTGGTCTGGGCGTGTTCGATTAAGCGGCCGAGCAGGCTGATGCGCTTGTCGCCTTCGCCCATCAGCGCGTGGCCTAGCTGGTGCGCCGTTCCCAAGATGCGCAGCGAGCGCATGGTGTCGGAAAAGAGCGAATGCGGGCCGTTGAAGGAGTGGATGAAGCCCGTGCCGTAAGCGGTCTCGGTCCAGCGCGCGGCTTGCACAGCGCCCGACAGCTTGATGGCCAATTCGTAGAAATCCAGTTCTCGCTGATCGTGCGGGATGCGACCTTCGATTATCAGGCGGCGCAAGTTGCCATAGGTAGAGAGGTTGTTGAAGCCGTGGTCGTGGACGCCGATGTGCGAGACGTGCGGTGCCATGTGCGCGATGGTGCGGTCGCGGCCGAGCGCGAGGAAGCGCGCGTCGTCGGTCATGTCGTACTGCAGGATGGCGCAGCCGTATTGGAAGCCCTGGGTCCATTCGGTCCAGCCTCGGGTGGTGTAGCGTCCCTGCTGGGTGAAGACTGGGGTGCCGCGGTCCGGGTCCCAGGTACTGTCGAGATCGAGGATCTTGGCACCGGTAAGGGTTAAAAAGCGCTGGATTGATGGAAGGAGCTTTTGGGCGTTCAGGTTTTGGTCTGGTTTCACGGGATGGTTCCTTTGGCTTGGGCAGCGAGAAGATAGGAGGGGGGTGGAGGCGGGTCAATGCGGATTGGTAAGGCGTTGGTCGCTTGCTTATTTTCCTTCGCCGCACAGACGAGGCCAAGGAGAAGTCACGTGAGCATACCCGACGAAGGCATTGCCTTAAAAGTAAAAGAGACAGCGGGCATTGACCGCCGAAAGTACCCCCTGACAAGGGGCGTCCCCCTGCCGCAAGGTGCCGTAGTAGGCGTGGAAAACCTGTCTTTGCAGGACGCACAGGGCCGAGAGATCCCGGTGCAGCTACGGGTCTTGGGCCGCTGGCCGGACGAGAGCGCAAAGTGGGTCTTGGTGGATTTTCAGGCCGACGTGGAAGCGGGGCAAGAGGCCGTGTACACCTTGCGATACACGGACCAAAAAGCCGCGGGGAATGTCCAAGGCGTGGAAATCGTCGAGCGAGAAGACCGCTTTGAGGTGTGTACTGGACCGCTGCGCCTTGGCATAGGAAAAAAGGCATTCGCGATTTTTGACGGGGTAGAGTTAGGGGAGCGAGCCGAGGGGTCGTTTGTCTCCGAGGTGGAGGTTGCACCTCGGGGCGGCGGCGATGCTTGGGCCAAGATCTCCGAGTCGGAGTTCGTCGGAGGAACGCAGCGGCGGATCTACGGGATGGGAGGCACGTGTCTGGCGTCAGAGGGGGTGGAGGAATACGCCGTCGAGATAGAAGAGGCCGGTCCCTTGCGGGCGGTGATTTGCTGTCGAGGAGCCTACGAGTCAACCGCGCCCATGCACCACTACGCCGGTTATCGCCCGCTACGCTTTGCGACCCGGATCTACGCCTATGCCGGCAAGGCGCAGGTGCGGGTGGTGCACACGGTGATCGTCACCTGCAATCCGCGCGAGACCGAGGTGGAGGAGTTGGGTTTGCGCGTTCCAATTTTGCCCGAAGGCAGCGGAACTTGGCGCGTCGGGGCTGGACGGGTCATGGAGGGGGCTTGGGTTCCCGAGCGCTACTCATTGCTCTCGCAGCGGTCGGACAATCACTTCTATTGGGAGGAGTACGAAGGTGTTGAGCGCGCCGCGCGGGCCGAGGGCGAACGGGCCGAGGGCTGGATTTGCGCTGAGAACGGCCGCGTCGGCGTTGGCGTTGCGCTGCGCTATATGGCCGAGGAATATCCCAAGGCTCTCGGTGTGGGTGCGCACGGCATCGACGTGTTCTTTTGGCGCGACCCAGAGGGTCGGCGGCTCAGTTGCAAGCGCTACGCTGAGGAGGTGGCTTGGCACGAGGGCGAAGGGGTCTATGCCGACGGCACAGGCACTGCGAAGAGCAGCGAGTTTTTCGTCGATTTTTTTCGCGCTGGGTCCGCCGACGGCGAGCGGTTGCAGGGCCTTTTGCATCCGCCACAGGTGAGCGTTGCGCCGGATTGGGTGGTGCAGAGTGGGGCGGTGGGCGGCTTGGCAACCGGCGCGGAATTCCCGCGCTCGGACCGCATGTTGACGGGCTTTGTCGCTTGGATGGAAGGACACATCGAGCGCTATCGCTGGAAGGGGTTTTTCGATTGGGGCGACGTGATGGCCACGTGGGAGGAGAGCGAGGGCGGCTGGCGCTTCAAGGGTCGCTGGGGTTGGTGCAACAGCGAATGGGATCCGCGCCACGCTGTGTGGTTGCAGTACTTGCGCACGGGCGAGGGGCGCTACTACGCGCTCGCCGAGGCCATGACCCGACACTCGCTGGACGTGGATACTTGCCACTATCATCCGTTGCGGCCCTACATGGTCGGCGGTTGTTTCCGCCACAGCATGGATCACTTTGGCGACGAGCCGTGCGCTTCGCACACCTTCATCGACAATTGGGTGGATTACTACTACTTGAGCGGCGACGAGCGGGCGCGGGAGGTCTTGCACGAAGCCGGGGAATTTTTCCTGCGCTATCGCTGGAGCGAGGACCCGCGCTACAGCTTCAGCTTGCGCTCCATCGCCAACGCGCTGCGGGGCTTGCTCTACCTGTACGAGTTGACCGGTGAAGCGCGCTTTATGCGTCGCGCTGAAGAGGTGTACGACGCGGTGGCTCGCGGCCAAAACGAGGACGGTAGCTGGCACAAGCGCTTTCAGGTATCCACGGAGGCCAAGCTGCCCGACCAAGGGCCGTACGGCATGGCTACCGAGGGCACGACTCTGGCGGTGGAAATGGGCACGGCGATCCCGTTTAGCGCCGAAGAATACCTCGCGCTGGGGGGGAGCTTTAGCTCGTTGAAGCGGGTGTTGCCCTACGAGGAGCAAAAGGGCTATCAGACTCATTATTTGATGGTCGGGCTGGAGCGGATGCACAGAATGACCGGGCGCGCGGATGTGGCTGAGGTTTTCGTGCGGGCTGTCGATTGGTTTTGCGGCGGTAAAGGCGTCTTTGACGCCGACTTTGCCTGCGCCCAAAGCTACCACGGCGTGCTCTGCGGCTCGCTGGCGTACGCTTGGCGGCTGACTGGGGAGCAGGGCTATCTGGAGGTAGGTCGCGCAGTGCTCGCCGAATTGATTGACCAACAGGACTGGAGCGACCGCCCGGATTACCGGGGCGCGGTGGCTATGCACCCGACCGCGTTGAGTTTGGTGTTTTTTGGCGTGCCGTCGCTACTGGGGGCACTTGCAGAAGCAGGTTTGGAGGAGATACCGAATACGTGATGAATTACGAATTACGAATTAGGCTGGGGCCGGGAATTCGTAATTTCTAATTCCTAAATGAATAGGAGATACCGAATGCCTGAACGACCCAATATCATTCTCATTATGACCGACCAACAGCGCTTTGACACAATCGGCGCTTGGGGCTACGACTACGCGATTACGCCGGCGATGGACCGCTTGGCCGCGGAGGGGCTTTCCTTCCGCAATGCCTTTTGCCCAGGTGCGACTTGCATTGCCTCGCGGGCGGCGATTTTCACGGGTATGTACCCGCACAATACCGGCGTGTACAGCTTCGACCACTGGGCCAGTCACCGCAATTGGGTGCAAGACCTCAACGACGCGGGCTATCACTGCGTCAACATCGGCAAGATGCACTTTGCTCCGCGCGATGTTGCCGGGGGTTTCCACGAGCGGGTCGTGGTGGAGAATCCCACTAACAGGAACCTCGACATGGGTGGGGCGGACGACGATTGGGGCCGCTATCTGCGGATTCACGGCTTGGAGCGGCCCAACGACCGCAACAAGACCGACCCCGATTGGCTGCAGAAATACCAAGGCGTCCCTTGGCACTTGGAGGAGCGCTTTCACTCGGATGTCTTTATCGGCGACTCGGCCCTTACTTGGATTCGCGATTACAAGGGCCAACAACCGTTTTTCTTACAGGTGGGTTTTACTGGACCGCACGAGCCGTGGGACCCGCTGCCGAGGCATCTGGAACAGTACGCGGGGCGGCCAATGCCCCCGCGCGTAATGCGCGAAGGCGAGTTGGAGGACAAGCCGCCCCAGCACGCGGCGCAGAGAAAAACACACGCTGAGACCGAGCACGAGTCCGCGATCGACATGTACTCGCCCAGCGAAGAGGATATCGCCCACATGCGGCGGCACTACTACGCTAAAATTACAACGGTGGATGAGAAGTTGGGCGAAGTTTTCGACGCGCTGCAGGCGCGGGGCTTCTTGGACAATAGCTTGCTTCTTTTCTGCTCAGATCACGGCGAGCTGTTGGGCGATCACGGGCTGGCGTACAAATGGCTGATGTACGATCCGATAGTACACGTGCCGCTGATTGTGCGCGACAGTCGGCGGACGCAAAAGGGCTGCGAGATCGGCGACTTGGTCTCGTTGATGGATTTAGGACCGACGATCCTAGAAGCGGCTGGCGTGGAGGTGCCTAGCTATCTAGAAGGACGTTCGCTGCGGCCGTACTTGGAGGGAGTCGCGGATTGCGCGCCGCGCGAGTGGGTGTTCTGCGAGGACAACTATCAGGTGATGATGCGCGGCCAGCGGCACAAGATGGTCTATTACATCGGCCAAGATCAGGGCGAGCTATACGACTTGGAGCAGGACCCGCACGAGTTGTGGAATCTCTGGGGCCGACCCGAGCATCAAGAACTGCAAAACGAACTTACGGCCCGTCTGCTGCACTGGCTCGCCGCGAGTACGTACTACAATGCTGGCTACCGCCGCCAGCGCAGCCGGCAGTACGCAATGCGCTGGCCGCGGCCAGACGACGCGTTTTTACACGGGGCAGGGGGGAAAGCAGTGCCCCGTTCGTTTGATCTCTAGGATTCGGTTAAGAACCCGGCGAGCAGATCAACGGCGTCCTCTCGATCTATTTTGCCGGTGTTGATCGTCAGGTCGTAGAGTAGGGGGTCGTTCCAGTCGGCGTTGTGGAAGTTGCGCAGGTAGCTCTGACGCCATTGGTCGTGTTGCTCGATGAGTTTCTGCGCTTGCTCGCGATCCATGTCGCGGGTCTGCATCAATCGTTCAATTCGCGTTTCGAGCGGGGCGATGATTTTGACGTGACAGGCATTGGGGAAATCGGCGAGGACGACCTGGCTGGCTCGGCCGACGACGACGGCCTTGCCGCTTTGGCCGAAATCCTGCACGAGGGTCGTGATGAGTAGCTGATACGTGCCTCGGTCGAGGTACGTCGCTTCGCTGACCTCGTGCTCGCGCATGTGGGGGAACTCGAGCCCAAACTCGGGCGCGTACGCGGCAGCCGATAGGGGAAAAGTCCCCGGAGCGACTTCGGGCACGAGCAATTTCTTGAGGAAGAACCGGAGGCGGCCCTCCCCCTTCTCGTCGTAGCGCTCAACCTCTTCGACCGAAGTATCGGTGATGCTGGCGATCTCTTCGACGAGGCGGCGGTCGATAAATTCGTAGTCTAGCTTGGCGGCCAACTGCTCGGCGATCCAGTCGCCAAAGCTGCCGAGCTGACGGGCAACCGTGATGACATTCATGGCGAGTCTCTTAGGTTGGAAGTGATCAGGTCCCAGCTTGTACCATTTGTAAAGAGTATAAAAGGCGAGTATTTGCCGTGTCAACGTTTTTCGGGCCGGTTCAACTGCGGCCCCAAACGGATGGAATGGGTTTTGACAAGGCAGTAGATTGGGTCGCCGATGCCGAGTTGCATTTCCTCGATGGCTTCTGGGGTCGTCTTGGCGGCCAGCCGACGCCCGACATCCACGTAGATGAGCTGTTTCCCTCCCACATCGGCAATTGCGCTGATGGTCCCCTGCAATGCATTGCGCACGCTCAGCCCTTCGGGCCGCTGGCGGGCGAGGACGATGTCGTCGGCGCGGATGCCGATGAAGAGGCGGCTGCCGGTGGGTTGCTCGCAGTAGGGAATTTTGAGTTGCTGACCGTGACACAGGACTTCGCAGACGCCTCGCTCCGCGTCGGTCGCCGCGATTTCCACGTCGAGGACGTTTTCAAAGCCGTGTTCTTCGACTAGCGGCAGGACTTGGGGATGGGCCGCGATGGTGAAGAAGTCGCCGTGCGCTACTACTTGGCCGCGGTCGAGGACTACTACCTGGCTGGTGAGTTCGAGGATTTCGGCGACCGAGTGGCTGACGTAGAGAATGGGGATCTGGAGGGCGTCGCGGACGTGGCACAAGTAGGGGATGATGCGATTTTTGAGGCCCTGATCGAGCGAGGCCAGTGGCTCATCCATCAGCAGCAGGCGTGGAGAAGTGAGCAGGGCGCGGCCCAAGGCGACGCGTTGGCGCTCGCCGCCGGACAGGTGCCCTGGTCGGCGCTTGAGCAGGGAGCCGATTTCGAGCAGATCGACGATCTGGTCTAGGGCAAAGCGGCGTGCCGCTGTCGGTAGCAGATTGCGACCATAGCACAGGTTTTCCTCAGTGCTCAGGTGCGGGAAGAGCAAGTCGTCTTGAAATACGTAGCCGATGCGGCGATGCTCGGGCGGCAGGTCAATGTGCTGAGCCGAGGAGAAGAGGGTTTGGCCGTCCAAGGATATTTCGCCGGCGTCCGGTCGCACTAGCCCGGCGACCACATTGAGCAGCGAGGTTTTGCCCGCGCCCGACGGCCCGTAGATGGCGGTGACGGCGTGGTGGCACTCGATATCTACGTCGAGGGTGAAGGGGCCTAGTTGGCGTTGGGTGCGGAGGCGGAGCATTGCTAAGTCGAGCGCAGGCGACGGGCGGACCACTCGCTGGCCACGAGGGCCAACAGCGAAAGCGCGACCGAGACCACGATTAGTCCGACGACGCGGCTTTCCCCGTCTGGTTGGTTGAGATACGTGTAAATGGCCGAAGGAATGGTGCGGGTCTGTCCGGCAATGTTGGCGGCAAAAATAATGGTCGCGCCGAATTCGCCCAAGGAGCGGGCAAAGCTCAACAGCGAGCCGACCAGCAGGCCGGGAGCGGCGAGGCGCAAGGTCACAGTCAGAAAGACGCGCACTGGACCAGCGCCGAGGGTGCGGGCGACGCGTTCTAGGCGCGGGTCCACGCTCTCAATCCCGAGGCGCACGGAGCGCAGCATCAGGGGAAAACCGACTACGGCCGAGGCCAGGACCGCGCCCTTCCAGTCGAAGGCCAACTGGAGGTCGAAGGCTGCGAGCACCGGGCCGAACAGACCGCGGCGGCCAAAGAGCAACAGGAGCAGATAGCCGGTGACCACCGGCGGCAGGACCAGCGGCAGGTGACAGAGGCCGTCGAGCGCGATCTTGAGCGGAAACTCCCGCCGGGCCAGCAGCCACCCCAGCAACACGGCCGGCAACAGGCTCAGCAGCACGCAGCAAAAGGCCACGCGCAGCGAGAGCAAAAGGACCTGCACTTCCTCAGCGCTGAACACGTTGGTCGCCCAAAAAGGTAAAGCCGTGTTTGCGGAAGATGCTGGCGGCCGTATCTGAGCTAAAAAACGCCAGCAGGTCGCGGACCTGAGTGCTGGCGCGGTCCTTGACGATGGCCGCTGGATAGACGATGGGGCGGTGCAGTGAGTCCGGCACGGTCGCTAGGGTTGTTACGCGGTCGCTTTGGGCCGCATCGGTAGCGTACACTAAACCAGCGGCGCACTCTCCGCGCTCGACGTACACCAAGGCGGCGCGGACGTCGGGCGCGGGTGCGATGCGGGTTTTGAGCGCCGGCCACCAGCCCAACGCCTCTAGGGCTTGGCGGGCGTACTGGCCGGCCGGGACATGATCGGGGTCGCCGAGGGCCAAGCGGCCAGCGAAAGCACCGGCAAAGTCGAAGTTCCCTGCAAAGCGGACGGAGAAAGGCTCTTCCCTAGGTGCAATGATCACGAGGGCGTTGCCGAGGAGATTGACGCGGGTGTCTTGCTCAATGTGCTGGTGCGCTTGGAGATAGTCCATCCACTCGGCGTTGGCGGAAAAGTAAATGTCGGCTGGCGCACCGGCGGCGATCTGTTTGGCTAAGGTCGAAGAACTGGCAACGGACAGGCACATTCCCTCGTAGTGGGTGGCCAACTCTGAGAGTGCAGAGTTTAAGCTGGCGGCGGCGAACACGCTTTGGGCCGCTACTAGCGCAGGGTAGAGCAAGAGCAGTAGGATGCTAAGTGTGCGCAGGGTCATGGTGCCAAAACTCGGCTAGTGCTTGGGCGATATGGGCGGGGTTGCGGACGGAATGCACTGGGTGCCAAGAAGCGGGAAAGAGCTGGCGGTAGCGGCTTTGTGCAAAGCGGCGATCGACGAGGAGGATAGCGCCTCGGTCGCTCGCAGTGCGGATGACGCGGCCGGCGGCCTGCAACACGCGGTTCATGCCCGGATAAACGTAAGCATACGCAAAGCCGGGGATCTCGCGCTCGTCGAAATAGTGGCGGATCAGGTCGCGTTCCAAGCACAGTTGCGGCAGGCCAACGCCGACGACTGCTGCACCGACCAAGCGCTCGCCGACTAGATCGATTGCCTCGCCGAAGACGCCGCCCATCACGGCGAAGCCCACTGTGTACTGCTCGGGCTGCAATGGTTCCGCGTCGAAGGCGGAGAGAAACGCCTCGCGCTGGCGGTCGGACATGCCGCTTTCTTGGACGAGCAGGTCGATGTCCGGGTGTGCCTCGGCAAAGCGCGTCGCCACCTCCTCCATGTATTTGTACGAAGGGAAAAAGGCGAGGTAGTTGCCCACGCGCTGGCTGACGAGGGCGGCGATGGACTCGGCGATATCGTCGTAGCTCTCGCCGCGCTTTTTGTACGTGGTCTCAATGTGGTCGGCCAGCAGCAGGCGCAGGTGTTCGGGCGGGAAGGGCGAACCAAGGCTCAACAAGGTATCCCCCTCCTCGCCGCCGAGCAGGTCGCGGAAGTACGCCAGCGGCGAGAGCGTGGCCGAAAAAAATACAGCCGCGCAGCCGCGCTCTAGGGCTTGGCGGATATTGTGCGCTGGATCGAGACAGAACAGCCGGAAGCGAATATCCCGCCCCTGTTTTTCGGTGTATGTGGTGTAGTGTTCGTCGAACAGTTCGCCGATGCGCTCAAAGCCCAGCACCCGGAAGTAGCATTCGATCAATTCGTCCCAAAAGGGCAAGGCCGCGCCTTGCTCTAGGACCTTCTCGGCGGCGCGGAGGACATTGTGAACCAGCGCCATTAAATCCGTTGATAGCTGCGGGCTAATCCAGCACTCGCCGTCGCCTTCTTGCTCAACCTTTTTGCCGAGCTTGGCAAAGTAGCGGTTGAGGGCGTCGAGCTGTTTGCTCAAGTCGGGATGCGTCTTGCCGACTAAGCGCTTGAGCCCAGAGATCTCGGATTTGCACAGATCGGCTGAAAACATCTCGCGTGCCCGATCGACGAGATTGTGCGCCTCGTCAATCAGGAAGGCGTATTGCCCTCTGGTGTCTTGGAAGAAGCGCTTGAGGAAAGCGCGTGGATCAAAGACGTAGTTGTAATCGCAGATGATGACGTCGGACCACAGAGCGAGATCGAGCGAAAATTCAAAGGGACAGACGGTGTGCTTTTGTGCGCATTCTTCGATGAGGGTCCGAGTGAAGGCGTCGTGGGTAAAGATGTCTTCGAGTGCGTCGTTGATGCGGTCGTAGTAGCCACGGGCGAACTCGCATTGCTCGGGGTCGCAGGTGCTGCCGCCATTGGGTTTGAAGCAGATCTTGTCGCGCGCCGTCAGCGTCAGGCTCTTGATGCGTGCGTCCCCGCCGCACAGGTCGTCGATGGCCTTTTCGGCGATCCTGCGTCCGCTGGTTTTGGCCGTCAGGTAGAAGATTTTTTCAGTATGACCCAAGCCGAGGGCCTTGGCGGCGGGAAACAGAGTCGAGATGGTTTTGCCGATGCCGGTGGGTGCTTGGGCGAAGGCGCGACCGCGGCCGTCGATGGTGCGGTAGGTGGCTACGGCGAGGTCGCGTTGGCCGGGCCGGTACTCGGCGAAGGGGAATTTGAGCGCCTCTAGCGAAAGGTCGCGCTCGGCGCACCACTGTTGGTAGATGCGCGCCCAGTGCAGGTAGCGCTCGATGAGATCAGCGCAAAACGCCGCTAGTTCGTCGAGCGCAAAGGTGCGGCGGTCCTCGCGGTGCTCGTAGGTTTCTAATTGAAGATAGGTTAGCTGGATGTCGATGGAGTCGAGGCCACTTTGCTCGGCGACCATAAAGGCGTAGAGCTTGGCCTGTGCCCAATGCGCTGGGTTTTCAGCGATCTCGTCGAGGTCGGCCTCGGTAGTTTTTATTTCCTCGACGAGTACGGCGTCGTCTTCGACGAGCAAGCCGTCGATGCGGCCGCTTATTTCGAGGGCGATTTCGTCGGTTTCGACTAAGTAGGAGATGGGCACTTCCGCCTGATAGTCGGCGGGGCGGGCGCGCTGGATCTTCTGGTGGCCGCGAGTGCCTTCCACTAGGCGGTCGGGACGGGAAAAGCCGCCGGAAACTAGGTCGCCGGAGCGCAGCACGAAGCCGACGAGTTCGCGAACCGAGGTTTTGAGCAGGCGTGGGGGCATGGTGTTATAATATAGGGTCGCTATCAGGCACTTGCATTCTCACAGGAGACGATGATGAGTCAATCCGTAGTTTTAGGCGTCATTGGTGGGTCGGGGTTGTACCACATAGAAGGAGTCGAAACGGTCGCCGAGCACCGGCTAGATACGCCTTTTGGCGCGCCTTCGGACGCCATTGTCGAGACGCGCATCGGCGGGCGCACAGTCCACTTCCTGCCGCGACATGGCCGGGGGCATCGGCTGCTGCCGAGCGAAGTCCCCTCGCGCGCCAATATCCACGCGCTCAAGCAACTAGGTGTGAACCACGTCTTGGCCATCAGCGCTTGCGGCATCATGCAGGAAGAGATTCGGCCTGGGGACATGATTGTGCCCGACCAGATTTTTGACCGCACGCGCGGACAACGCCCATCGACGTTTTTCGGCGATGGGATCGTCGGACACGTGATGTTTGCCGACCCTTTCTGCGAGACGTTGCGGGGCGAGGTCATCGCGGCGGCACAGGCGGCAGGTGCCAACGTCCACGCGGGCGGCACGTACCTCTGCATGGAGGGGCCGGCCTTTTCCACTCGCGCTGAGTCGCATTTCTACCGCAACGCTGTGGGTGCGGCTGTGATCGGCATGACCGCTCTACCCGAGGCCAAGCTGGCGCGCGAGGCGGAGATGTGTTACGCACTGCTGGCGACGGGTACGGACTACGACTGCTGGCACGAGGAGGAAGAAGACGTGAGCATTGAGCAAGTGCTAGCGGTGCTGCGGGCTAACAGCGCCTTAGCCGTGCAGATCGTCGCCGAGGTAGCCACGCGCCTGCCAGCCGAATCCGCTTGTCCTTGTTTGCGTGCTGCCGAAAGCGCCATCATCACCGACCCAGCGGTGATTCCCTTAGAGGCGAAGGAGCGGCTCCGGGTGCTCTACGGGAAGTATTGGGATTAAGCGGCGAAAGGACGAATGGCATGGCCGGTGAGTCTTGGGGTAGAACGAACATTGGGCAGAGAGTTTCTCTCTGCCCAATGTCCAATGAAAAAATCAGATGTAAAAGATGCTCAGCGCAACTGATTGTTCAGATGGCTTTTGATCCGGCCCCAGGAGGAGCTCTCCACTGCGGTTGCTCCTGAGCCCCCGGCATTGGGGCAGTTTTCGCATTCCAGTAGAATCCAGTCGGGAAACCCATCTCCCTGTGTGTCATAGGTGAGCGGGTTTTCAGCTCCGGTAAATCTATCCTTCAGCCACATATCGTGCTGATACAAGCTGCCGTCGCTATCGACGAGCCTCGGCCCAATGTGGGTAACCTGACCAGCCTCATACACATGCCTTACGCTCTCCCCCTCGCTCAGGCCAACGGCGTCGTAGGTTTTGAGCCGGGCTTCCCAGGTGACCTCTACATCCAGAGTGCCGTGCTGGGCATCCGGCGGGGTAATCGTCCAGGCAAGTTCCCATATATCCGTGGTGTTGCCAAAAAGGTCTACATCCTGATTCCAGCTCAAGTTCTCGTCGCCGAGCACCTCAATCTGGCTGTTGAAGGCCGCTACTCCATCCGGACCCGGCAATATGCGCATATGATAGCGCTGGTGGTTGCTCGCCTCGTCGAGGTTGGCCCCCAAGCCGGGGCCGCCCGAGTGGTCGTTGTCGAGGTTGAACTGGGTGAAATCATCGTGCCACATGCGTTTCAAGTCGGGCTCCTGCCGCCGCAGGGAGTCGTCTTGAATCCGGAAAAAGAAGTAGAGCCGGTTGTCTGGCGAACGAGAATAGGCCAGCCGGAGAGTGGCAGCGTAATCGGATGGATCAAGGACGTTGTCATTTCTCTCGTGAAAATCCAAAGCGCTGTCCAAGGCGAGATCGTTGTCGAACCAGCCCCAGTCGCTGTCATCTCCGTCTATGGTCATGGCGTCAGGATCGGGCACTTCTTGCAGGAAAAACTCCAAGCCCGTGTGTGCCAAAGCCGGCCCGCTAAAGGCCAAAGCCAACGCGCATGCCAAAGGCAAAATTGCGAATCTTGTCATGCTTGAACTCCTCTCCTATGGATAGTTTCCCAGTCTGCACATATGGCCGACATGGGCTTGGGCTGGATCGCCCAAGGTGGGTTTACTGTACATGGACCTTTCTTTTCCAATGAAACCAACGGGACAGAATTGAATATATAAGTTAGTTGAGTTTAGAGAAAGAAGTCAAGAATTTTTCGGAGAAGTACCCTCATCAAACGCCGATTTATGAGCCTCTTAAGCGCAGAACCAACATTGGGCAGAGATATACTCTCTGCCCAATGTTCGACGATTAGCGTCAGAATGAAAAATCAACTAAAAAATACTTAGCGCAACTGATTGCTCAGATGATTTTTTATCCGGCCCCAAGAGGAACTCTCCACTGCGGTTGCTCCCGATCCCCCGGCATTGGGGCAGTCTTCGCATCCTATCAAAAACCAGTCGGGAAACTGATCCCCCTCTGTGCCATATTGGGCCGGGTTTTGAGTTCCAGTAAATCTATCCTGCAGATAAAAATCGTACTGAAACAGGCTGCCGTCGTTATCGGTGAGTCGCGGCCCGAGGTGGGTGACCTGACCATCCTCATACACGTGCCTGACGCTCTCCGCCTCGCTCAGGCCAACGGCGTCATAGGTTTTGAACCGAGCTTCCCAAGTGACCTCTATATCCAGAGTGCCGTGCTGGGCATCCGGCGGGGTAACCGTCCAGGCAAGATCCCATATGTCCGTGGCGTTGCCAAAAAGGTCTACATCCTGAGTCCAGCTCAACTTCTCGTCGCCGAGTACCTCGATCTGGCTGTTGAAGGCCGCTACTCCATCCGGACCCGGCAATATGCGCAGATGATAGCGCTGGTGGTTGCTCGCCTCGTCGAGGTTGGCCCCTAGGCCGGGACCGCCCGAGTGGTCGTTGTCGAGGTTGAACTGGGTGAAATCATCGTGCCACATGCGTTTCAAGTCGGGCTCCTGCCGCCGCAGGGAGTCGTCTTGAATCCGGAGAAAGAAGTAGAGCCGGTTGTCTGGCGGACGAGAATAGGCTATCCGCCAAGTGGCAGAATAATCCTCTGGGTCAGCAACTTCGCCTGATGTCACGTAAAAATCCAAATTGCTGTCCAAGGCGAGATCGTTGTCGAACCAGCCCCAGTCGCTGTCGTCTCCGTCCATGGTCATGGCGTCAGGATCGGGCACTTCTTGCAGGAAAAACTCCAAGCCCGTGTGTGCCAAAGCCGGCCCGCTAAGAGCCAGAGCCAACGCACACGGCAAAAGCAAAAGAGTAAATTTTTTCATTTTAGACCTCCTCCTTAATAGAGGGTCGTAAGGTGAGATTATCTCAGTCTAGTTAAACCAAGTGCTGGTCTTGTTCCCTTTATTTATCTCTCCAAACCACCAAGTAAGGAGGGATACCGATGAAGGAGCCAAGACCAGCGTTGGAAAATTTGTGCTGTCTCAATACCCAATGCAAGACCTATGGCCAACGCGGCCAAGCCAACCTGCGGGTGCGCAAGACCTATGGAGCCGACCGGATTCGCTATCTGCGCTGTGGGTGCTGCGGCGCGGAATTCAGCGAGCGTAAAGGTACGGCGTTGTTTAATTGCAAAATCAGCGAGGCGCAAGCCGTGTCGGTGATCGAGCATTTGGATAGTGCCTGTGGCTTGAATGCCACGGCGCGCTTGGTGGGGGTGTCCAAGGAGGCGGTTAGCCGCCTTTTGCGCGTGAGCGGACCGGTCAGCTATCAACTGCATGACCGGCTGGTGCGGAACGTGCATCCGAGGGCGCTCCAATTTGATGAGAAATGGTCGTATGTGGCCAAAAAACAACGGCACTTGACGCCGATGGACGATCCGAGTCAACGGGGGGATTATTGGGATGCCAACAGCTTGGATCCGCAGAGCAAATTGCTGGTGTCGCTGGTGCCGGGTCGCCGTACGACTGAGACGATTCATCAAGTGGTGGCCGATGCGGCGGCGCGGCTTTCGTGTGATGCGCGACTGCCGGCGCTGTTTACCGATGGCGAGCCGACCTATCCCGAGGCGATTGTGGCCACCTTTGGTCGAGCCTATCCGGTACCTCGACGCCATCGCCGGGGCCGCCAGCCAGCCCCGGTTGTTCGCATCCCCCAAGGCTTGGTATACGCCCAGCTTGTCAAGCATCGGCACGGCGGACGAGTCCAACGGGTCGAGATCCGACCCCGCTTTGGCAAGGGGCGCTTGGCTGAGGTCGTAGCACAGTTGGGCTGGACGAAAGCCAATACCAGTGCCATCGAGCGGTTCAACCTGACCGATCGGATGCGTAACGCACGAAAGGGACGCAAAACCCTGTGCTTTTCGCGTCGGTCGGATCGGCATGATGCGCTCAGTTGGATTGGCGCGTTGCGCTACAATTTTCATCACCCCCAGCGCGCCTTGCGCCAGCGCACCGACGAAGGGCGTTGGCAACCCAGAACGCCGGCGATGGCCGCCGGCATCGCCGAGCAGCGCTATAGCTCACTGGAACTCATGCGACTCTGTCCGGTCGGGCTGAGATAATCTCAAACTACGACCTAATAGAGGGTCTCCCAGTTGTACGAAAGTACAATTCAGGGATTAGAAGGAATAGAAAACCGGACTCTATGCGTGGGACGCTTTACCTTCTTCATTAAACCAATAATGTTTAGGGAAGTCAAGCAATAATGTTTATTTTTTAAGTATTGTTATTGTAATATCTGCTCGACAAACCCGAATGGAGATCTGGATCTATGGCAGCTCCTCGTCCAAAGATAATGCTGGTCTGCGATCATCAAGTTCGCGATAACTACTTGACAGCCCCGGATCTGGAACGACTCAATGTCTTTGCCGACTGGCACTGGTTCGCCTGCGAGGACGGTGTGCCCTTCTTCAGCCCTAGCCCTAGCCCGGAGTTGAAAGCCCGATTGCTCGATCAGGTGGGGGACGCCGATGCGATCGTCGTTTGCTGCGGTGCTCCGCGGATCGACGCCGAGGTCATGGACCGGGCAACCAAGCTGAAGATCGTCGGCGAGGTGGCGGGAGACCGATTCGCCGAACGCATCGATGTGGAAGCCGCCTGGGAGCGAGGCATCCGCACGGTGGACACCACCAATGGCACCTCCTATCCTGTGGCCGAATGGGCCTTGGCCTTGATCCTTATTTCCCTGCGCAATGCCGGTGCCTATTTCCGCCGCATCATCGCCGGTGATACCAACTTTTCCCGCGCTGACGATCCCGGCTATTTGCGCGGCGATCTGACCGGCAAGCGAGTAGGGTTGATCGGCTGTGGCCATATCGGCCGGCGGTTGATTCAGTTTCTACGGCCCTTTGAGGCAGATATCTGGGTGTACGATCCTTACCTGCCCAGAGAAATGGCGGACGCCGTGGGTTTTCTCCAAACCTCGTTGGACAACGTCCTCTCCCAATCCGACGCCATTGTCTGTTTGGCGCCACTGACTCCCCAGACTCAGGGCATGATCGGCCAGCGCGAATTGGATCTGATTCCATCGGAGGCCGTGTTCGTGAATGTTTCGCGCGGTCCGATCGTCGACTCCGATGCTCTGATCGAACGGCTGAAGCGGGGAGACATCATCGCCGGACTGGACGTTTTCGGCCCGGAGCCGATCCCGGCCGACAGCGAGATTATTCACCTGCCCAATGTCTTTCTCAGTCCGCACATCGCCGGGGTCACAGCCCCCAGCTACCCCCGTCTATTCACGCTGATGGTGGACGAGTTGGACCGCTTCTTCCACGGCCACGAAACCCTCTTCGATCTGACGCCTCGCTCATTGGCCAATCGCCGAGGCACAGAGTGGGACAGGCTATAGGAAGATATCAACCGAACAAGAGGCTATGATGGAACCAGTAGAATTAACATCGGCCCAAAAAGCTCAGTATGAGCAGGATGGCTATACCATACTCAAAGGCTTGTTCGATCCAGATGAGTGCGATCGGTTCGTCGATCACATGATGGATCTGCATGCGGGCCGCGAGAGAATCGACGGTTTCCAGTTTGCGGCTTGGGTTGTGAACATGGCACCCCGCAATGCCGATGACTGGAGTCGGACGAGGAATCAGCACCTGTACGATCCTATGGCCATGGACTGGATGTTGAATCCCCGGCTGCGCCAGCCGCTGCGCACTTGTCTCGACGATGAGCCCGAGGCAATACAGACTATGTACTTCTACAAAGGATCGGAACAGCGCCGACACCAAGATGCCTTTCACCTGCCGGGATGTATGTCGGCTTGGATTGCCCTCCAGGATGTCGACGAACGCAATGGCAGTATTCATGTCCAACTCGGATCCCATAGAGGACCGATACTCGATAAGAAGGACTTCAGAGAGGATGAGGACGGCAAGCCCGGACCCTGGTACGGCTGGAACCACGAAGATGCGTTCGACGCCCTATTCGAGCGCAATGGGTTTCCGGAAATTGCGGTTGAAGCGGCCAAAGGGGATGCGGTGCTCTTCCACGGCAGATTGATCCATCGCGGTGGCCCCATTCTGGAACCAGACTCTTTCCGCCATGTTTTAGCGTGCCACTACCTCCCCTACAGTTTTAACCCTTGGCCCTATGAAGTCGCCCCCAGATTGCGAATTTCATTCGATGGGGTCTGTCGGTTTACCCCTACCCACTAACACCATTCCTGCTACTTGTGCTTTGAACCGGCCAGATTAGAAGACAGGACGAGAGATGTATCCGGCGGTGAGCTTCCACTATGGCCGGTTGCCCATAATGGTAATCTCGCCCCCAAAGCCACCTTCAATTATTCTGGCGGCAAATGCCTGGACCAAATCGCTTGGCAGGTTGGGGTTGTCTTCAATCCACAGGCGCTTCCCGATGCTTTGCAGATTGTCCAAACCGTCAAGGCTGGCCAAAGACCTATTGCCATCTATCTGTAGGACGCTTCCGACGCTTTGCAGGTTGTCCAAGCCTTTGAGAGAGACCAGAGATTTATTTTCGTGGATCAGGAGATTCTCGATCCGAGTGAGCTTGTCTAGGCCCTTTAGGTCCTTCAGGGCATCGCTGCCCCAGATCATCACAGCCCGGCCGACGCTCTGGAGGCTGCGCAGACCCTCTAGGCTGGTCAGCAGTCTATTGTCGCGAACTATCAATTCATCTCCAACGCGTTGCACGTTGTGCAGCCCTTCCAAGCTGGTCAGAGAGATATTGCGGTAGAGACTCAGGTTGTCCCCGATGCTTCGCAGGTTGTCCAAGCCCTCCAGAGTGGTCAGAAGGTCGTTGTGCAGGATATGCAGTTCGCCGCCGACGCTTTGCAAGTTGTGCAACCCTTTTAGGCTGGTCAGCGCAAAATTGTGCTGGATGTGCAGATCGCCCTCAATGCTTTGTAGGCTGCGCAGCCCCTCCAGAGTAGTTAGACCAAAGTTATAGCCGACAATAGGGAGGCCGAGCTTCAGCGATCCCCCGATGCTTTGCAGGTTGCGCAGGCCCTCTAGGTTGGACAGGGCCTCACCGTCGCTGAAGATGCTTCCCTTGGACTCGCGCGCTGCTTGCTCGTCGCCGATGCTGAGAGCATGTCTTCGCGTTCTTTCTTCATAGTCCAGAGGTTCATTGCCGAAGATCCCCAAGTCCCCATCGATGCGGGTGAGGTTGCGCAGGCCCTCCAGACTGGTCAGGGACGCATTGTCTCTAATTTCCAGCTTGCCCCCAATGCGGGTGAGCCTGTGCAAGCCATCCACATTGGTCAACGCTCGATTGTTGACGATTTCCAGATCCCCTTCGATGCGGGTGAGGTTGTGCAAGTCCTCTAGGCTGGTCAGGGCTAGATTGGAATGAAGTCGCAAACCACCGACACTATAGAGGTTGCGCAAGTCCTCCAGGCCGGTCAGGGTCGTTCGCTCAATGACCAACTTGCCACTGATACTGAAGCAACTGTTGCCATCGCCTGCTAGGGCCTTTAGATCCTCTGGGGTGGCAAGCGAAAAATCCCCTTCCCAATGTACCTCTACTTCAGAGCAGTCATCGGTCCTAATGGATGATACCGGGCCGGCATCATTATCTCCGCAGCTAACAAGCACGGCAATGGCCACCGCAATCGACAAAACCCGGACCATGCACATGTACTCCTGCTTTTAATGCTTGGGTTTCACGGATGTATCCGGTTCGTACAGAGTGAGTACTTGGTTCGCCTCCACGTCCGCGAGCTGTTCGACGATACCGCTAGGCCAGCGCACCTCCACTAGCTCTGCTTTTTGTAATGCACCAAGACCAAAATAGAGACGCAGGTCATCCTGGCACAGAAAACTCGACCCACTCCTGACTTCGTCGATCTGCAAGCGACCACCTGCCACGACCTTGACCAAGGCCCCAATGCCGTCCCGGTTGCTGGAGGAGCTCCGGAGTTGGTCCTGTGAATGACCAGAGGAGGCAGGGGCATAATTCCCGACAAGTTTGATAGCCAGCCAGTGATTTTGGTTCCCCCCGTCGTTGCGCAGGAGTGCGGCTGGCTGATTGTTATTGGAGACCACTAGATCTACATCTCCATCCTCATCGTAGTCTCCGACCGCCGCCCCGCGGCTCACCTGCACCAGTGCCAAGCCCGATCCCGCCGAATTAGTCACATCGGCAAATCTACCCCGACCGTCGTTCCTGAAAAGTTGGTTCTGCTGGGCATAGTTCACACTAGTGTCGAATAGCTCCACATTGTCATCTAAGTGACCGTTGGCCACGAAGAGGTCGCAGTCTCCGTCGTTGTCGTAGTCGAAGAAGGCCGTTCCCCAAGCCAGAAATCTCAGGCTCGGCATGCCCAATCCCGATTCGAAGGTGGTATCGGCGAAAAAACCGTTGCCCAAGTTCCGGTAGAGATTGTTGGTCTCCCACTGATAGTTGGTCACGAAGAAGTCGAAGAGCCCATCGTTGTCGTAGTCTCCCGAATCGACCCCCATTCCGGCCAGAGCCTCTCCAGCGTCGTTAAAAGCAACTCCGGCTAGGACACCGATTTCGGCGAAGCGATCCCCGTCGTTGCGGTAGAGCAGATTGGGTGTGCGATCTCCGGCCGCGTAAAGATCTAAGTCGCCGTCCTGGTCGTAGTCGCTGAAAAAAGCTCCCAATTCCTTGGCCGCCCGGGGCAGCAAGCCGACTGCATCGCTAATGTCTGCGAAGGTTCCGTCTCCCTCGTTGCGGAAGAAGACGTCCGCCTGTGGGTCGAAGGCCTCGGGTCCGCAATAGACCTGTAGCCCTTTGGCTTGAATGCAGGGCGGGTTTACCTCCGGCGGGTACTCCACGTAATTGGCCACATAGAGGTCGGGATCGCCGTCTTGGTCGTAGTCGGCAAAAGCCGCTCCTGCACTCCAACCCGGATGGCCCACCCCCGAGTGGCTTGTCACATTGGTAAAGCTCCCATCGCCATTGTTGCGGTAGAGGATATTGGGCCCGTAGCAAGTGATGTAGAGGTCTAGATCGCCGTCTTGGTCGTAGTCGGCTGCGACACAGCCCATCCCGTGGCCCGATTCGGCCACCCCGGCAGTGGCCGTGGTCTCCTCAAAGCGCCCGTCGCCTCGATTGCGGTAGAGGGCTCCCGCCCCGGCGATGTTGACAAAGTATAGGTCGAGCCAGCCATCGGCGTCGTGATCAAAGAAAGCCACCCCCGAACCCTGCGTCTCCGGGAGATGCTTTTCCCCTGTCGCCCCATTCTGGTGGCGAAAGGCAATCCCAGCCGCAGCAGTAACATCGACGAACTGGACCTCGGCCTTTGCCGGCAGTTGGAGAAAAACCGCTGCGGCGAGACAGTACCCTACATACTTCATTATCACCATAGAAAAACCCGTGAGCTTATTTCCAGCACCTCTGATATCATTCGGTCAGACGCCGGTATATCTCCAGTTCCGCCTCGCCCTCTGCCTTCCGGTCTTGCCCGAGGTAGATCATGCCTAGGCTGTAGTGCGCGTCGGCGTGATTGGGCTCTATTTTGATGGTTTTCTGGAAAGCCTGGGTCGCCCGCTGCACATCGCCCATGGCCATATAAGCGTTCCCGAGGTTGTAATAGGCTTGGACATAGCGGGAGTTGAGCTCTAGGATCTTCTCGTATTGGCCGATCGCTGCGGCTATTTTCCCTTGCCGGAAAAAGATATTGGCTAGGTTGTTGCGGGCGCTCAGGTCCGCGGGATTGATGAGCAGAGTTTGTTGGTACTCGGCCGCCGCCGCCCGGAAATGGCCTAGGCCGGCGTAGAGCACCCCGAGATTGTAATGGGCATCTGCATCCTCTGGATAGAGCGTCAGGATATATCGGTAGCGGTTGATATCATCGCTCGCTTTCCGCAGACGCTGGAAAGCAGCTAGTAACTTTTGGCCCTCCTCAGTCCTTGCCTGTCTGAGGTAAAGCGTCCCGAGCCGGTGATAGGCTTCTTTTTCAAAGGGATCGGCGGCAAGCGCTTTCCGCAGAGCGGTCTCTGCTTCGGCCGTCCGCCCTTGTTGCTGCTGCACCTGTCCCAGCAAGGTATAAGCACGGGCGTATCCCGGATCGTGGCGGAGAACGGTTCTAAAGCTAGCTTCGGCCTCTTCAAGGTACCCTAACTTGGTATAGATCTGTCCGAGGTGATAGTGCGCATCGACGTAAGAGGAATCGAGGGCCACTGTCTGCTCGTACGCCGCAATCGCAGAATCGGCGTGGGCCAATTGCTCGTAGACCGCTCCCAGATTGTAGTGGGTGGCGGCATTCTCCGGTTCGAGCTGAACTGCCTTGCTCAAGGCTGCAACCGCATCGTCATAGCGGCCCTGAGCACTGAGGACTATGGCGAGCTTGCGATAGGGAGAAATGCGGTCGGGAGCCAGCGAAATCGCCTCCTCGTAGGCCGAGGCAGAAAGGTGATTCTGGCGCTTGCGCATGTACAGATCGCCCAGCGCAATACGGGCTTCGACATTGTCCGGATAGAGTTGCACAGCTTGGGCGACGTGCCGAATAGCCAGCTCAAAATCGCCCTGCTTCTGGAGGATGGAACCGGCAAGCAGGAGTGCCGCGAGGTGGTTCTGATCTACTTCCAAGGCTTGCTGGCAAGCTGCGATAGCTTTGATATAGCTGCCGGTCTCAGCCAGACGCTTGGCCTCGGCGTATGCCGCCTCGGCCTGCTCCTGTGACCGCTGGTCGCCACAGCCGCTGGTGATGAGGACCGTAAAAAGAGCGCAGTACCAGGCTTTAGATATCGGCTTCTGCATCCATTTTCTTCAAGCGGTCCTCAAATAGGACGATCTTTGAGGCGTACTTCTCCTTCAGACTGTGAAGTAGGGCGGTGAGTAGCTCCTCTTCCTTTTCTTTCGCCAGCCAATATCGCGCTCTCGACGACGCCTTCTCAAAAGGATCGGGCTTCAAGCCGGCCTTCTCCATCACCTTAAATACTGTGTAGCCTTCCTCGAGTTGGACGGGGCCTTTTAGCTCACCCACCTCCGCCTTCATCGCCTCGTCGTAGAGGCCGCCGTAATTGGCTTGTCCATAGGCGTGCATATGAATTAAACCTTTGGTTCTCTCGACCCCACTTCTGATACTGTAGCGCTCGGCCAAACGCTCCATATCTTCCCCGTTCAGTATCCGTTCCAAGACCTCCTTGGCCTCTTCCTGGGTTGTACACAGAATCTCTTGGACAGTGATCTGTTCGGGCTTTTTAAAAAGATGTAGATGGCTTTCGTAGTAGGAGCGCACCGCTTCGTCGCTCAGGTTGATCTGCTGATCCACCTCCCGCTCTTTTAAAATTTCGAGCAGCATAGTCTTTTTCTTGGCCTCCAGCCAAGCGACTACCGACGAGTCCTGATCAATTCCCTGCTGCAGGGCTGCTTTGGACAGGAGGGTGATCGGCAAAAGCTCCCGATGGATGAACTCGGTGATGCCGCTGCTATCAAATCTGACCGAGCGGAAGCGGCGGACTCTCTGGTAGGTATCGACGAAATCTTTCAAGGTCAACTGTCCGCCATCGAAACGACACAGAACCACCTCCTGGTCCGGCTCTGCTAGATCCAGCGTATCCGCGTCAGAGCTCGGAGCCCTTGCCAGCAGGAAAACAATGCCCTCCTGGTCCAGCTCCACCTCGAACTGGGTAGCCAACTCCTCCATCAGCTCTTCGCGGCGGGCCCAAGCGGCTTTGGTAATCTGGACTTGGGCATGGATCAAGCTGTAACTAGCAGGGGGAGGGCTCTCGGCCACGATCTGGAAGACCTCGTATCCGCCCCCAATCTCAAAGGGGCGGCTGATCTTTCCTACCGCTAGCTCAAAAACTTCCTCTGCAACCTCCACCGGCATCCCCTGCTCTTCTACGTTTCCACGCCCGTAGAGGGGACCGAGCAGGCCACCTTGGGAGGCGGTCTCTCGATCGGTAGAACGAAGTTTGGCCACTTCCCCAAACCCTTTTCCCTGCTCGAGCTCTTCCACTACCTTGCGGGCGTCCTCCTCGGTCTCCACCTGGATGCGGGCTAGTTTCAGCATCCGGTTCCACTTGGACTGCTCGAAGCGACGTCGCAACTCCTCTGACGAAAAAGCGCTCTTCTCTTTGACTTCCCGGCGGAGGATCTCCCGGATCAGTTTTTGCTGCCGCTCGTGCTCCCATTTAGCCAGAAACTCCGAATCCTGGTCTATGCCCTGCTTCCGAGCCTCGAGTAACATCAACTCCATATCGACCATGCTGTCGAGGTGTTCGCGCCACATCTGGACGCCCTGCTCCTCAGAGCGGAGCAGAGCGGGTATATCCGTATTGAACCGAAGCAAGTCTTCGACCGTAATCTCCACTGTATCGACCCGGGCTACCACATTGTCGTCCGCTGGGTTACCGCAACCGAACAGCCACAAAAAAAACGCGACTAGTACCAACGCTCTTCTCTCCTACTGCTCAGTGGCGGGCGGCTCGAGGGCATAGCTGACCTCCCGGGTGAACTGATAGGGAATATCGACTGTCTCTATTGGCTCGTCCCGGTAGTCGAAACGCAAGGTCATTTCCTCGATCCGAACCTCGAAATCCTCGACATCGTCGTCCAGCGCAGGAAAGACGACAAACCCGCTTTTTTCCTGACCACTGAAGATCATATCATCGTTGAAGAGCGTCTTCCTCAGAATGCCCTCTCGCTCCTTGAATGGCTGGTAGGTATTGCCTGCGTAGGCGATTGCATAGGGCCAGTAGTATTCGATCAGGGCGGTGCGGCTAAGCGACTGGTAGCGCCGTCCGTTGGGGGCTGTGATCTCAATCGAGGCCGGGTCCACGCGCACCTTTGGATAGGCGTAGTTTTTTATTTTTAGCAGAAAGACCGCAAAACGGGCCGGAGCCTGTTCCTCACCCGACGGCTTCCAGTCGCCGTAGGTATACGGATTGACTGGAGCTTGGTACGGGTTGTCGCGGTAAAAGCCCGCAGGAGAAGCCGAATGAACTTCAAACTGCCGGTTTAGCATTTCGGCAGTTATAGGTTGCAGGCTGACCTCCAAGCGACCCTTGACAAAGGTGATGCTGCGGTCATCGCCGACGTTAAATTCCTCGGTCTGCTGAATCTCGGCAACGGGCACTATGGGCCCGGGAAAGTGCCGATAGCCCAATTTGTAGCCGCAACCACCCAACAGCAGGGCTACTGACGCGATTGCGCTGAGTACAAATGTCCTCATCCTAATCACCTCTTGGCGATATATTGCGACGCTTCTGAGCTTCAATAAGCCACACTCACCACCTGCAATTGATCGAAATCCCCTTGATCCGCCCCCACCCGCACCCGCGCCACATACACTCCAGGCGGCACCAATGCGCCGGCTTCGTCCCGGCCATCCCATTCCACCTCCTCCTGCGGGCCAGCTCTCTGTACCTCCAGCATCTGTTGCCATACCCGCTGTCCCCCTAAGGTGTACAGGCCCACCTCTACCTCTGTCCCCCCCAGCACCTGGAACAAAGTGAAGCGGATCGACACTACATCATTAATGCCGTCCCCCTGAGGTGTAAACACCGACGGCTGCACCTCTAACTGGCGCAGAACAGATCCCAGCGACGACTCGACCGCGACTATGCGCAACTGGTTAGTGCCCATCTCGTCGCTGACATCTCCGCTCTCCACTTCCTGCGGCAACCCGGCTTGTTCCCGATGAAACACCTCAGCTCGCAGAGCCGCCGAGGCGCTGTACAATGCCGTCTCCAGCCGCAGGCGCAACCGCCAGTCGCCGTCTGGACTAAGCGGACGTGGCAGGTACACGATGAACCCCTGCTCCTCAGGTACCACATCGGCTGGATCCACAGTCACTGGCTGTGGCGGATCACCCATCTCCAGACTCAAAAACTCGGCACCCGAGGGTGCCAATATCCGCACCCCATCAAAACCGGTCTGGCCGGCGACGAAATCGGCACCTATTTCGTAGACTAACTCGGTCGGCTCGCCGACGGGCAGCAGGGCCACTCTGCCTTCGGGCTGCAAATCGTCCACCACGGCCACCTCGCCCAGCACCCGCTCGGCCAATAGTGGCGAGGTCTCCACCACCAGCGAGTCGATGCGGGCAAACGATTCTAGGCTCTCACTGTCCATTTCCACTCGCAGCATGATAAAGCGGCCGCGCGGCACCCGGGGCTTTTCGCCGGACTGCTCGAGCGGGGGCGACCAGAAGCTCCAGTTGTCCCGGTCTTCAGTGATCGGTCCGGCCCAGCCGGCCGCCAGCGGGTCAAAGGGCCAGCGCCGCGGTTTGAGGCGGGAGTAATCGGTGGCGCTTACCTCGGTAGGCTGGCGCAAGTCGTTGTAGGTGTGGTAGGCTACCGGTTCGTCGTCCAAGCCAGTACGCACGGACACCCTGACCTGAGTGGGCGCTTCGGGATCGGGTTGGGGTTCGGACGCGACCGCGTCCTTGCGCCAAGTGCTGACGCCGAAGTGGACCTGGCCGATATTGACGATCTGTCCCAAGTCTATGACCTTGGACTCCCAGCGGACCTCGGGCACGACGCCGCGGCCGTACACCTCCAACTCGGACACCGCATACCGCGCGAACGCGGTATTTTGACCCTCTCTACAACATTGCGAGTCCGGAATAAAGCGCAGGCGAAAGAAGCGCAGGTTCTGGCGCGGAAAGGTTACATCGATCGTGGATTCGAGATTGCCCTCCACCGAGGCCAGCACAGTGTCCAGCGGAATGTAGAACCCGCGGCACCAGAAGTGATTGGTACACCAAGTGCCGTCTTGCAGCTTTATCGCCACCTCATCGTTGCTAGCGGTCAATTCGTAGCGGGGGAAGAAGTAGTTGGGGTCGTAGGGTTCTTGGGTGATCGGCTCAGTACCCTCCGGTGGAAGCATTACAAAGCGCTCGGCGGGGATCCGCGTGCCCAGATCGATGGAGTAAAACTCGCCTTCTACCCCCCCTTGGCCACCGGCTGCGGTAAAGCCTGAGGAGGCATAATAGGTGCTGCGGTCCCCGTCTACGAATATCAGCGCATCGGCAACTCGGCCGACCTCGCGGATGGAACCAACAGCCCGCCAGACATGGGGCATGCCGGGACGATAGTCGAACTCGACCGGCTCGCGGAAGCGGAACCAAGGGCCGATCTGGGTGACCACGTTCACGTTGGGATCGAGGAAAAGGGGCTGGATCGCTCCTGTGCTAGAGGTCAAATCTACCATCACGTTCAAGGCGGTCTGGTCGGCCCAGGGCTGGCCGTCTTCCCCGCCAAGGCGCAACTCAATTAGCTGGGTGGCCGACTCGCGAGGGCTAACCAGCAGCCCTAGGGCAATCAGCGCAAAAAAGACACCTCTCATAACACATCTTCCTTAAAAGATTGCGCTCAATCCATCCTCATTGTGTACATATCAATCCGTACCTGTGCTGGCAAATACGCGCACGAAACCGATGGATTCATCTCTGGTATCCTCTTCTTTGAACTTGGCACGCCGCAGTTGCAGACCTGTATTCGCGGTTATCTGGTAGCCCAAGTAAGCAGAAGTGTTGGAAATGAGGATCGAATAAACCTGGCTGCGGAAGTCGTCGACAAAGCCCGGCGGTGGCTCTTCCGGTCGCTGCTCCAAGTTTTCAAACCAGCTAAATTCGACCCCGCCTTCCACCCATGTTCCCGGCAGCAGCGAGTAGCGGGTAATCAGAAATAGGGTTTGCTCGAGGTCGCGGGATTTCAGGCTCGATTTTGCCGAAGGGGTCTCGCGCCGAAATGTGCTCTTCCACCTAGGCCAGAATATCAAGTCCTCCCCCACTGGAATGGCGTACCCCGCCTTGTTGATCATGCCGAAGAACGAGCGATTGCGCAGCTCGTCGGCCTGTTCTCCCCGCTGGTTGAAGATTTCGTACTTGATCTTGCTCTGAATATCCAGATCGCGAATCCGGTTGTACCTGGTCTGGAGGTACAAGGTGTTGACAAAGGTGTCCTGATTCTCCAAGGGATCGCTGAAGTTCTCCGTTCCCGTAGGATCTATCCAGATCAGTCGGTCGTCCGCGATATTGTCCTTTACCAGCTTGGCGTGTTCGACCAGACCGATGTTCCACCCGGGCATATTCACTTCTGCCGTAAACAGTCCGTAGGTAGCGCGGCTCTTCCTAGCGCTGCTGGGCATCCGTTCCTGCAGCCGGCCGATGGTAATTTGCGCTCTCTTGGCGAGCATCAGCCCTCCGTAGATATTGTATCCCCGGCGGTCCCGTTCGTAGGGAAAGTCCGGCTGCCGATCGTCCTCGAAGCGGTCGATGAGCGTGTTGTTGTTCATGTCCATTCCGAAGAGGAACTCTGGAGGATCCACTGCGTAGCGCAGGAAGGGCTCGGCATAGTCGGGTCTAGCGTTGGCATTCTGGTTGAAATCGGAGACAAAGTCGTTGTTCTCGTCGAGTCCGGGAAAGACGTTGTTGTCGGCTCCCGCCCCTCCCACATCCCCGACCAGTCCGATTTGATTGATGCGTTGCCAGTCTGGAAAGCGGTCCTGATCGTCGTTGTCGTCGACGAACTCAAACAGGTGCCGCTGCTCGTCGCTGTAGTCGATGCCCCCCAGTGAATTGGAGATGAAGGCCGTGGTGCTGTAGTCGGGAGCCATGTCAAAGGCTTCTGTGTAGACGAAATAGGGATAGTCATTGTAGGAGGCGGTAACATAGGCCGCGTCGGCCCGGTCCTTCTCTGCGGCGAGGTCGTTGACCCCAAAGTTCTGGTTGGGGAAGCGCCGGAAGCGTCGATTTACTGCGTACTCGGCGCGCAGGTCTAGGCCTCCTAAGTTGTTTATCTCCAAATCCAGACCAATTACCTCGTGGGCTGTGGGCAGGCCGTACTCAAATCTAATGAAGCGCTGATTGGACCCGTCGACGACCTCCTTCTCAGCTTGGGCAACGGGCAAAAAGACCTGACCTCCGAGGCGATCTGTCTGTTTGTTGGATGAGACCTCCACCCGATAGTCGTTAGCTATGATCAACTCGAACTCCAGCTTGGAGATATCCCCCAAGGTCGGGACCTCTTCCGTCGGTCGGAAATCGTTCCTGATATCGTAGATCAGCTCGATCACATCTGTGCCGCGCGCCTCGAGGTTGCCCTCACTGCGAATCCCGCCTCGTATCAAGGGGGTGATTTCCGGATGTGGCTTCCCGTTGACGACCACTTGGTCGAAGAAGAGGAGTGCCCCCGATTGCGGGGTTTCTGGGGAATCGTCCGAGATTCGGACGACCACGGTTTCCACGCTGCCCTGGTTCTGGGGCTCGGTCAGCACGCCTTTTAAGGAATTATCCCCTAGGGTCAGGGTACTGCTCGTGTTGGCGACGTTGACCCAGGTCAGCCCCAGTTGCGCAAAGTCCCCTACTTGTCCAACCCCTCGGCCGGCCAAAAGCCTCGAGGTGTTCTCGGATCGGCTGGGTCCGGATGTCTGCGTGAGGGCCGAAAAGCCGGGCGCACTGAGTCGAGACGCCAAGATGGTCATAGCGTACTTGTCAGTGAGAAAGTCCCACTGGATACCATTAAAAGTCGGCTTGGAAAAGGTGAGGGGCGTCAAGGTCGTGCGAAGCGCATCGCCTATGGTCAGGGAAGTGTGGAACTGGCCTTTCTGGGCAGACGACACGATGACATTGTTGAACCAACTCTGGTAAAACGCGTTCTTGAATATCTCGCTTCCGAGCCGCTCCGGACTGTTCTCGGTCCAGTCGTAGATCTTCCATCCCCGGGCGATATAATTGCCAAAGAGGTCGTATTGCCGGGTTCCTTCGAGCAGAATGTTCACGTAGCGCTGATAGTTTTGCCGGGCATAGTTACTGTACTCCCACCCCCGCCAACTGTATTCATAGTAGAGATTCTGGGGCAGATACCACTTCCGGCGGTTGGGAGCCAAGGCACCAGGGCGGACCCGTGCTCCGTAGATCCCTGGCTCTTCGACGGGGCGGTATCCGGTAAATAACTGAGCGTTTGCCGGGATTTCTCCCAATATGATACAGCTCAAGAGAAGCAACATTACTGGTCTTAAAAGGCCTATTGCCTGCGGCATACATCACCTCCCATTATCCTGCTGAGAACTTCTTAATAGACCACGCTGATTGTTTGGGCCAAAGCCTCATCACTGGTCTGCGCTTCTAGGTTGATCCGGCATATATAGATCCCGGGCGGCACCAGAGTCTGGCTATGGTCCTGACCGGACCAAGTAAAGAGCCATAACCCGTCTGTCTGACGCTGTCCTTCCAATTCCCGCACCAAGCTACCGTCCAAGGCGTAGATCTGAACTTGGGCCGGCAGATCCACTTTCAAAATATTAAAGCGGATCTTTGCCTCGTCCCCTACGCCATCGCCGTTGGGGGTAAAGACAGGCTGGACTGAAAAATTGGCAATAAGCCGATCACTCGAAACGACATCGGGCAAGAAGACCGTGGTCGAGAAGCGCACATCAGCATCGGGATCGACTGGTTGCCAGAGTTCGGGGTTTTGAGCGTTACCGACAAAGGCCCTAAAGTGATACGGGCTCTGCACTACATTGACATACATCTCGATGTCTACTAGCTGCTGCTCCACTAGCTGGGGAAGCTTCACTATGAGAGAATCCGGGAAAAACTGCACGGCCTCGGCCTCCAGCACCACTGGGCTGCCGTCTATCTGGACCGAGAAGCTGTCGGCATCCGCCTGGGAAGGGGTTTCCACCCGGATGCGATCAAAGCCGGAATCTCCCGGGCCGAACTGGGGCCGAAGGTGGTATACAAATTTCTGGGCAACGCCCGGCCGGGCCTCTTTGGGCTCGATTTCGCCCACCGCCCCCATCAGGAAAGCATCGTCGAAATCGAGAAAAAGCGAACGCAAGGTCGCCGCCGTGTCCGGTCGGTCCGAAATCAGGGAGACCGCAAATTGCACGTACCGACGCGGACTTGGAGAAAGAAACTCCTGTCCGGAAAATCGATAGGGATCGCTCCAGCCGCTCCAGTCTGCCCCTTCCACTAGGACTGCTTCTTTTTTGCCTCTCCGGGGTTTGGGCAATTTGTTGTAGAGTTCCTCGGTAACCTCGTTGCCATTTTTATCGTAGTAAATGGTCTGTTCTTCAAAGGTATTGCCCGAGCGGGTCTGGGCTTGCACCCTGGTACCTGCGGGCAAGTCCGCATCCCAGCTAAGCGAGCGAAGCACCTTGGGCCGATCTCCCAAATCCTCAAAGCCCGAGGTCATCTCTACTTTGGCTATGTATCCGACCGGAAAGATGGCGATATCGTTGAGAATACTGCTTCTGTTGCCGACGTAAATATGCAGAATGTGGCGGATGGACTTAGGAGGAAACATGAGATAGTTCAGCCACTGGGGTGTGTTCCAGCCAATCGCATCGGGAAAATCGAAGAGCAGATCGAATTCTAGCTCTCCGGCCAGACTTCGTCTGGCCCCGTCCGAGACAAATAACTGGACTCTCTGGTGGCCCGAGGTGGCGGCGTATGCCCCTTGCCCCTGCGCCGCGTCCAGCGGCGCTAGCTCGAGAATCCGGTTTACCCAGAAATGGGCCCCCAGATCCCAACTCCAACTGAACTTGGCCGTCGGGTCCACACTAGTCACTTGCCAGGTGGTGCTGAGGTCCCCATCGACCAAGGCACCGGCGCGACCAGTCGGCTCGGTTATAGTGCCGCCGCGATCAAAGGTGGTAAGGGCAATATTCTGCCCAAAGGTGAAGACTTCCACTTCGGCGAGGGCCGCATCCGCAGTTTGGGCGTCTACGACAATGCGCACGAACTGGATTGGTCCGTAGGTGGTCGAGGTGTCTGGGCCCGCTAGAACTGCAGGACCAAACAAGCGGTTATTAGACACCCTGCCGAAGGCCTGAACCGGGTATTCGACTAGAGTCTGTTCGTTCAGTCTGCTGGTGCCGCCAATTAAGTCGAAAAAAAAGAAATCCTGGCCTTGCGCCTGTCTAACGCCATTCGATCCGAGGACGCGGAACACCCCTAGGGGTTTTGCCCCTTGCTGGTCGGGAAAGTGCAGGCGAATCTTGCTGGTCGGGACCGTCCGTCCCAAGTTGATCTCGATCCACCAATTCTCCACCGGGTCATTCGGATCGGGCTTCCAGAAGGTCTCGAGGTCTCCATCAATGATATTGGCGGCCGCGCCCGGGTTCGATCCGACTTTCCACACCCCTCCCTGTACTTCTCCCTGCTCTTTTGTCTCGTAGGTAAATTGGTCCGCGTCGAGCGCGGCGTTGATGGACGACTCAAACTTTATCGGGGCGATGGAACCATCTGCCCCAAATTGGAGGGTCCCGGCGGGAAAATTCCACTCCTGGTCCACCTGGAACACCTGCCCTTTGGCCTCTTCTTCTATCAACGGGACTAGCAGGAGAGAAAAAGCGCAAAACTTGACCAGATTCTTCATCGGAACAGTCCTTTCCTCAGTACACTATTCCCACAGTCTCCGCCTGCACAAAGCTTTCTTGGTCGGCGTTAACCGAAACCTTGACCAGATAAATGCCGACTGGAAGCAGTTTCTCGTTCTCATCCCGTCCATCCCATGGCCTTATGTGATTTCCGCTCCGCTCCTCCCCAGCCAAGGTCCGCACTCTCCGACCCGCGAGATCGAAGATGGCCACCTCCACCTCCACTGGTACTACCAGTTGTGAAAGGGTGAGCGCGATCAAAGCCTCTTCGTTGATCTCATCCCCATTGGGCGAGAACACCTTCGGAGTGACCTCGAAAGAGGACAGGACCTCCCTAGCAGACTCGGCTGCAGTCAGCACCCGCAGCGTATTGGTCGTCACGTCGGGGTTGGCATCGCCCGACAAAACTCTCTGAGGGACCTCTTCGCTTTGGGTATCGAAGACCTCGGCGTTCAAGAAGCTCCCCTGGACAAACACTTGGGCCTCAAAAATGATCTGCAGGCCGTCTCGGCCGGTTATCCGATGGGAAGAGGGGAAGAGCACGGTCAGGCTGCCGAGTTCCTCTATAATCCCGGCGGGTTCTACCTTTTCAGGAGGATTCCCTATGGAGAGTTCGCCAAATTTTGGCTGCGACGAGGGGGTGAATATCCGGATGGCATCAAAGCCGATGTCCGTTCCCGCAACATCGGCGATGAGATCGTAGGCAAAGGTGACGAACTGGCCGACCGGCACGACGGCCACACTGCGCGGAGGACGGGGGTCGTCCAGCACAGAGACCTCTCCGATTAATTGTTGGGCCAGCGGCGGAATAGAGTGCTCTACGCTCAGAGAAGTGACCTGTATGCCGTCTAAAATGGACCGACTCTTCATGGCTATCTCGAACTGAAAGTAGCGACGCGGACTGGGCAGGGCGATCCTCTGCCCGGAGGAGGTAAAGGGCGATGACCAGAGGCTCCAGTTGGCCTGGTCGTCCTGAAACCCGCCCTGTTCATTTTGACTTAACTTGTTGTATGCGTCCTCTGTCACTACCTCTCGTTCCCGGGTAAAGCGATCTACCAGCCGAAAAAAAACCCGGGGATTGTCGTCCGTCCCCGTGCGCATCCGGATGGCGATTTCTGTGTCGGAGTCTTCCACTACGACCTGATTGGTGCCCTCCTGACGCAGTCCCTCGACCGTCCATTCGAGCCGACTGAAATTGGCCGCCTCCCCCAAGTCAATGATCTTGGAGGTATAACTGGCTTGGGGAGCGAAGCCGGTACCAAAAAGCTGAAATTCGGCGATTTCGAATGGATTCGGAGAATTTACATGCAGGCGGATAAAGCGAATAAACTGCAACGGGAACAGAACCTCTGCCGTGTCCTCACGAGTGAATTCCACCTGCCGCAGGAGGCTGTAATCCGGTCTATTGTCTTGGGTAAAGTTTAGCCCGTCGCTGGAGAAGAGACTATAGCCCCGAATGAAGTCCTCACTATAAGGTCGTCCTTGATCATCAACGCCAAACGGACGTGGAAAAAAGAGGATTCTATTTATCGGAATCCGGGTCCCCAGGTCGAACTCAAATCTTCTCCCACTCTGTTGCACTCCGAATTCCTTGAAGCGATCTCCGGTGGAGGTAGTATCTTGCCCATCTACGATCACCAGTTGCGACTCTCTCAAGGTGGTATTGTCCCAGACGTGGGCCTGAGCGCGCTCTTCGAGAAACCCTATCGGGCGGGCGCTGACCCAGCTCAACTGCTGGGTGATATTGTTCTGGAGATCAAATCCCAAACTCTTGATAGTTCCCGTCTGGGAAAAGTCGAGAGCCGTCGAGGCCAACTCCTGCGAAGCCCAGGATTCGCCGCCTTCCCCCACCGTCCACTGCCGCACCTCTCCCCAGCTAATCCCCGACATGGCCGCAATCCAGATCGCCGTGATCGCCATCGCAGCCGATCTTTTCGCTTGGGGCTTCATTGTTTTCCGCATGTCAACCCCCAAAAAAAGTGAGAGGATTATGTCCATCCTCCCATCCATATTGAGTTTACATGTTCTGACAATCCGAGTGGTCTGTCAACTAAATTATTGCACTATGTATTCTTAAAAGTAGGGATGCGTACACCTCCACCTTTAACGCACTTGCCCTTAGGAGCTGATACCCTACAGGCCGACCGGATCAGTGATACTTGCACACAAGGTTAGGCGGCTAGTATACTTGACGATAATAGTCCTGCTGGGGTTTGTTATCAGTCGGCGGCGGAAAAGCGACGGGTGGAAATAGTCTGAGAATAAGCCCTACCGTCGGCAACTTTGTGCACACCTTCACAGCTAGGTTGATCAGCGATCTCTTCGTTCTCCAAAGCACCTTCCCCTTTCACATTCAGAGCGATCTCGGTAGGCTGCTTTTGTGCCTTCTCTGTCTCGGCCGGGGCGGCGTATGGGACCTTGTACCTGCACGGGTCGTTTATGGCGCTAGGGACCAGCATGCCTGGGGCCGTCTTTCTGTTGTTTGTCCTCACTTTGATCTTAAACCCCCTGCTCAAGCTGATCCACCCCCGAGCGGGCCTCAACCGAGGGGAATTACTGGTCGTCTATATAATGATGGTCATGGCCTCGCCGATTCCCACGCTCTTCGTCGGCAAATTCCTCAGCGCTATCAGTTATCCCTATTACTACGCCACGCCCGAAAACGAGTGGCGGGAACTCATCCATCCCTACATCCCCGACTGGCTGATGGTGCACAATGTCGATATCGTCAAAAAATTCTACGAGGGTGGGGGCCGGAATGAGCCGATTCCCTGGGCGGCTTGGCGGCCGGTGTTTTTGGCTTGGCTGCCCTTCGTCTGGGCCTTGTTCTTGGTGATGATCTCCTTCATGATCGTTATGCGCAAGCAGTGGGTCGAACACGAGCGCCTGATCTATCCGCTGATGCAGGTGTCCTTGGCCATGACCGAGCAAGGCCGCTATGGCGAACGCGTCAGCCCTTTTTTTAAGAACCCGGTGATGTGGGCCGGCTTTGCCATCCCGGCTCTGTGGGGCACGCTGCACGGACTCTACAACTACTTCCCGGAGATTATACCCATTGCCAAGGAGGTAGACCCGCTCCACCTGAGATTGTCGATATTTCACGGCGTAGCCGATATGTACGTGCTTCTGCGTTTCAACATTATTGGCTTTTTCTACTTTCTCAAAACCGAGATCGCCTTCAGTCTGTGGTTTTTCAATTTACTGGCCTACGCGGTTCGGGGGATTTTCGGAATTCTAGGCATTACCAGCCCGCAGACACAATCCGCCGGACATGGGGTGCATAATCTAATTTTAGCTCAGCAAGCTATGGGAGCGATGCTAGTGTTGTTTTTGGGGGGTCTGTGGTCGGCGCGCAGGCACTTGAGAGGAGTTTTGCGCAAAGCCTTCTTAGGAGATCCAGGTGTGGATGATTCTGGGGAAATCCTCTCCTACCGAGGGGCGGTAATCGTATTGATGGCCAGTAGTGTGAGCGCGGTGGGGTGGTTGTGGTTGGCAGGACTGCCAATGGTGTTTGGCTTGGCCATACTCTTCTTAGGGATGGTGGTTCTCTTCGGATACTCCCGGGTTGTGGCAGAAGGCGGCCTGTCGGATGGCGAGCCGCCAGTGGTGCCGGCTGGCATCTTGGTGTCGGCGGTGGGTTCATCGGTCCTTGGGCCCCAAGGACTAGTCGTGCTGGCAACCACATTTCTGTGGACCACCGGGCGCAATTTCGTCATGGTATCGTGCGCCAACAGCCTCCGGTTGGGCGAGGAGTTGGGAGGCGGGAAACGGGCGCTGTTCTGGGTGATTCTCCTAGCCTTAGCTGTGTCCCTAGGCGCGGCGATCTGGATGATCATGACCTTGGGCCATCAGTACGGGGCCATCAATTTGTGGATCTGGGGAGGGGGGGAGTACAGCTATGCGGAAAAGTTGATCCGCACACCACTGGAGCCGCAGGTGTGGAACTGGATCAATACCGCCATCGGGGCGACGATTATGACACTGCTGATGGTGGCGCGCTGGCTCTATGTGTGGTGGCCGTTACATCCCTTGGGTTATGCCATCGGGCCGATATGGATCATAGACGCTCTCTGGTTCAATATGTTCTTGGCCTGGCTGATCAAGGTTGTAGTTCTCAAGTACGGGGGAGTGGGACTCTATCGGAAAACCCGTCCCTTCTTTATGGGTATGATTTTGGGATATTTCACACCAGCCGGCTTCTACCTCATCGTCGATCACTTCACAGGAATGACTTGGAACGTTATTTTTTGGGGTTAATCTTAGCAGCGGCCAGCAGAGATTGCTTGGATTCCATTCAGCGCCGTTAGCTTCAACTCCGACATGCGACGCGAAAATATAGTCGGGGCGGGGGTCTTCATCATTGCATTGGGCCTCTACCTGAAGACCATGGCCCCCACTATCTCTCTGTGGGACAGCGGCGAATTCATCGCCTGTGCCTATACTCTGGGCATACCCCATCCTCCTGGAGCCCCTCTCTACATCCTTTGGGGCCGGCTTTTTGCGCTTTTGCCCATCGGCGCGGTGGAGCAGCGCGTGGTGTTCATATCGCCCCTAATATCGGCTGCTGCCATCTGGTGCGTCTTCTCCACTACTACTCTTCTTGCCCGAGGCGCTCTCAAGAGCGGAGGGACGCCGTCTCCCGGTCAGAACCAGGAGCTGGCGGTCTTGGCCGGGGGAGTGGTCGCCGCCCTTTCTTTGGCTTGTTCGTACACATTCTGGTTCAACGCCACTGAGGCCGAAGTTTATGCCTGTTCCATTTTTTTTGTTTGTCTGAGCGTCTGGTTGGCGCTGCGCTGGTCGGTCGGGCCGCTCGATAAGCACAGCTACAGATGGCTCTTGTTCATCGCATATATGTTCGGTCTGAGTGGCGGGGTCCATCTTCTCTGCCTGCTGACCATTCCGGCGATCCTGATCCTGATCGGGTACGCCGACTCGGGCCTCCGGCGACTGATTTGGGTACTACTCGGCTTAGGTGGAAGCAGTCTGATCGCGATGGCGGTATGGGGGCCGAGCAAGACAGGTGGAGCGGCGCTAATTTTGGCGCTGGCTGCCGGCCTCTATTATCTCTACCGCCGCGACAGGCGTTCGTGCGGGCTGCTGATAGCCGCGCTGGTGCTCTTCGGCCTAGGTTATTCCACCTATGCGACCTTCTATATTCGCTCGGGACTGAATCCGGTCATCGACGAGAACGACCCGGAAACCTGGGCTGCCCTCATCAAATTTCTTGGACGCGAGCAATACGGCACGGAGAGTCTGCTGGCGGGCATGTTGGAAGCCAAGGCTTCGCGCCTCTACCAGTTTTGGCACCTCCAGATGAAGTACTTTTTCGCGCAGTTTCAATTTCCTCTCGGGGAAAGCGCAGTCGAATTCCGCCGAGCCACCGATCCTGCCCGGCAGTCAGTAGCCGTCTCGGTTCTGCCCTACCTACTGGGTCTGGGCGGTCTGCTATGGCAGGCTCGCAGGGACTGGCGGCGCTTTCTGGCTGTCCTGACACTCTTCGCGACCATGGGCTTTGGGCTGTCTGCCTACCTGAATATGTCCGATCCGCAACCGCGGGAACGCCACTACGTCTTTGTTGGTATGTTCTATGCTTTTGCCCTGTGGATGGGTCTGGGTTGGAGTGGCTTGGTCGAGACCTTGGGACGGCGCTTGCGCCTTTCTACTCGCTGGCTGGTGGCCCTGGCGGGTGCCGGCGTTCTGCTACCGGTGGGGATGGGTGTCAAGCTGTATAATCAAGTAGACCGCACGGGAGACTATCTGGGGCGCGATTACGGGTACAATCTGCTGCAGTCGTGCGCCCCCAACAGCATCCTGTTCACCAATGGGGATAACGACACCTTTCCGCTGTGGTTTCTGCAGGAAGTGGAGGGCATTCGCCCGGATGTGGGCGTCGTCCATTTGGGACTTTTGAATACCGGCTGGTACATCAAACAACTGCGCCAGCGTCTCTCCTCCATCGACATCCACTACACTGATACTTATATCGATTCGGTGCTGACCGTTGATCTGGGGCTACGCCACTGGCCTAGGCCTAAAACTATTGAACTGGCGGGCCTAGCAATCGAAGTGGTACCCTTCGAGCACCGCATGCTTCGCGTTCAGGATATCGCGGTGCTGAAAATCGTCGAGTGGAACGACTGGGAAAGGCCCATCTTTTTTTCGGTCGCAGTACCGGTCGAAAACCAAGTTGGACTGACGCCCTACCTGTCTTTAAACGGCCTAGCGTACCGACTAGTTAGGGAGCGCGAATCGGGACTCGACCCGCAGGAGATGGAACGCAACTTCTATCGCGTCTTTCAATGGCGCAACCTCCTTGGACGGGAGATGACCAGCGATCCCGGAGTCGCTCCCTTGTTGTTCAATTACCAAGCCGCTGTCATGCAGCTAGCCGACTTCTATCGGCAAAAGGGCATGGATGAAGCGCTGGTCCATCTGCTAGCGTGGGCCAGCCAGCGCATTCCTTTTGTCTGGCATGCGCATTACAGCGCCTCTACGTACCTGGAGCAGATGGGCAAGCACCAGTTGGCCTTCGAATACGCCGAGCGCGCCGCGCAAAAACTGTTAGATACCTACGGCACTAGTAGGAACGCAACCTACGATGATCTCATTGATTTGATGGACGCGTTGACAAAGAAGTACAGGGACTCCGCATGGTCCGCCGAGTTCTACCGCCAGATCATCGAGGTCGAGCCCGGCAGATGGGAGGCTTACCATCGCTTGGCTTCCCTCATGGGGGTGGAAGGCGATTACAGTGGCGGCCTGCAGGTGGTGGACGAGTACGTCAGCCGCTATGGGAAAGTGCGCCCGCTGGTGCGCCTGCAGCAGAACTTGCGGCAGGCGCACCGCAAAGGGAGCAATGAGCCTGAGTGATGACACTCCGGCCAGTGCGAGTCCGGTGGTCTATTTGACTTCAAAATGGTGCCGCGTTCTTTTGTACTCGGGTCGGTCATGCATCTCAAATGGGATTAAAAATTAGATAGGAGACACGGATTGTGACACGGCAGACAACGACACAAGTAGGGCTCGTCCTTCTAATCATCCTCGCGGCCATCGGATCCTGCGATAGGCCCTCCACCAATGGCGATGACCAGCCTTCGACTTCCACCGGGCAAACCGATCCACTCCAGTTGCCTTTTCCCGAAGAGATCATCGATCCTCCGTGGCTGGAAAGTCGCAGACAGGCTCAACTCGAGACCGAGTTCGATGTATTTTGCGACTTTGCCTTCTCCGACCAACTCGAAGACAGTGCTATCCGCTTCCGCAACAGGATCACTCCCGATTCGGGCAAGAACTACAGGCCGAATCACTACGACCACGGCAATGGGATAGCCATTGCCGATGTGGACGGGGATGGCCTCTACGATATCTATTTCGTCACCCAAGTTGGCGACAACGAACTGTGGAGAAATCTGGGAGGCGGCAAATTTGAGAATATTACCCAGAGGGCGGGTGTGGCGGCCAAATCGATTGGGGTATCGGCTTCTTTCGCCGATATCGACAACGATGGCGATGCAGACCTCTACGTGACCGTCCTGCGCCAGGGCAATATCCTCTTTGAAAACGACGGTACCGGCACATTCAAAGATATTTCCAAAGACTCCGGCCTCGACTATAAGGGACATCCCTCTGCCGCGGTCTTCTTTGACTACAACGGCGATGGATTGTTGGATATTTTTCTCACTGTTGTAGGTCAGTACACTACCGAGGAGCTTAAAAAGGCGAGCTATTCTAAAAATAGCCCTTACGAGTACTATGCGGGCTTCAACGACGGCTTCAGCGGACACCTCAAGCCCGAACGCACTGAAACGAGCATCCTCTTCAAAAACGAGGGTGATAATCGCTTTGTCGATGTCAGCAAAAAGGTGGGTTTGCAGGACGAGAGCTGGTCGGGTGCCGCCAGCCCCATCGACGTCAACGAGGACGGCTGGCCCGATCTATACGTTTTGAATATGCAGGGGCACGATCAGTACTACGAAAACGTCGGGGGCAAACATTTTGTCGCCAAGAGCCGCGAGGTTTTTCCCCAAACCCCTTGGGGGTCGATGGGAGTCAAAGTTTTCGATTACAACAACGACGGCAAAATGGATCTCTATATCACCGACATGCATTCCGACATGAGCGAAAACATTGGAGTCGAGCGCGAAAAACTCAAATCCCGCATGCAATGGTCTGAACAGTTCCTGCGCAGCAGCGGCAATAGCATCTTTGGCAATGCGTTCTACCTGAACAGAGGGGACGGGCACTTCGAAGAAATTTCGGACCAAATCGGCGCTGAGAATTACTGGCCCTGGGGATTCAGCGTCGGCGACCTCAACGCCGATGGGTACGAGGACGTTTTTATAGCCTCCAGCATGAATTATCCTTTCCGATATGGGGTCAACTCCGTTCTGTTGAACAACCGGGGCGAAAGATTCTTGGACAGCGAATTCATCTTGGGGGTAGAGCCTAGGCGCGGCGGACGCACGGCCCAACCGTGGTTTGAACTGGATTGTGCCTGGAAAGACCGCAATCACCAACACTGTCAGGACCGAAGCGGCACTGTTGTAGTCTGGGGCGCATTGGGGAGCCGTTCTTCGGCGATTTTCGACTTGGATGACGACGGCGATCTGGATATCGTCACCAACGATTTTAATTCCGAGCCTACTGTGTTGATCAGCAATCTGAGTGCTAAAAAGCAGAACCTGTCTTTTCTCAAGGTTGAGCTGATCGGCACGGCGTCGAACCGAAGCGGACTGGGTGCCAGGGTGAAGGTTCGAGTTGGCACCCAGACTTATACCAAAATCCACGATGGACAGTCGGGCTACCTCTCCCAAAGTCTCTATCCACTCTACTTCGGACTGGGCGATGCCAAAGTAGTCGATCAGATCGCCGTGCGCTGGCCCTCGGGGAGGGAACAGATTGTCTCTGGCCCTATCGCAACCAACTCACTAATTGAGGTAAGAGAACTTTAGAAGATGCAGACTAACCTTAGGAGAAAGCACTATGAGACTCAAATTGGCCTGTGCCGACTTCACTTTTCCGCTTCTGCCCCACGATCATGTCCTCGACTTGATTGCGATGTTGAAGCTCAAGGGGGTGGATATCGGCCTTTTCGAAGATCGCTCTCATTTGCAGCCATCGCGCGAATTCGAGAATGTGCGGCGCTCGGCCCGACGGCTGAAGAAGAAACTAGAGGCTAGGGGCCTAGTTGCTGCCGACGTGTTCATGCAGACAGCACTGGACTTCGAGTCCTACGCCATCAACAATCCCCAAAAGAGGCGTCGAAACAAAGCGCGCGATTGGTTCCTCAAAACCCTCGAATACGCCCTCGAATGCGGTTCCAAGCACGTTAGCGGGCTGCCTGGGGTACACTTCCGCGACGAAAAGCGCGGCGACTCTTGGGCCCGGGCAGTAGAAGAGTTGAGCTGGCGGGTGGAACAGGCTCGCCAGCACCGCATCATCTACGGAATCGAACCCCACATCGGCTCGCTGGCTTCCCATCCTAAGTCGGCGACTAGGTTGGTGCGGGACGTTCCAGGATTGACCTTGACCTTGGACTACAGCCATTTCATTCCGCGCGGCATCCCCGAATCCGAGGTGGAGGTCTTGATTCAGCACGCCAGTCACTTCCACGTCCGAGGGGCGTGCCGGGGCAACGGCCAAGCGAACTTTGAGCGCAATACCTTGGATTTCGGGCGCATATTGGAAGTCATGCGCACGAGCGGTTATCGCGGCTGGCTCGAGTTGGAGTACTGCTGGGGAGAGGGCTATGAAGGCTGTGACACGCTGGCGGAGACCATTCGCTTCCGCGACCATTTGCGGGCGCTGGCGGCATGAGAATCTTGCCCATGGCGGAACGTTTTAGAATAGCGGTCATAGGCGTCGGCCGGATTGGCGCATTCCACGCCCGCCACGTCCAAGAACTGGCCAGCGAGCGAGGCGATTGCGCGTTGACCGCCGTAGTGGACGGCTACGGCGACTTGGCCGCCGAGGTCGCGGCTCAGCTACAGGCCGGTCAAGAAACGGCGATTGGTGTTTTCAAAGACGTGGAAGACCTAGTCGCCGCTAATGCAGCCGACGGCGCGTTCATTGCCTCGCGCACTGAAAACCACTACCGCGAGGCTCAGACTTTGATCGACGGGGGCTGGCGGGTCTTGATGGAAAAGCCGCTGACGCACTCTCTGGCCACAGCGCGGGAGTTTGCCGCCTATCTAGACGCCGACGACTTTCGCCGCACGGCGCTGATGCAGGCTTTTATGCGTCGCTTTGACGCGCCGCTGTTGCGGGCCAAAGCACTCTTAGATCAAGGCGCTATCGGCGCGCCGTTCAAGATCGTCTCGATTCTCGAAGATCCAGTGCCGCCGCCCGAGGGGTACAATAGCTCTGGCATACTCTCGGATATGGCGGTGCACAATATCGACGAGATTCTCTGGCTCGGCGGGCAGCGGCCCGAGCGGCTAGCTGGTTTTGGCAGTCTGCTTTACAACCAGCAGCACACGGACGTCAAAGAGGATTTCGACGATGCTCTCTTGCAGATGTACTTTCCCGAGAATCTAATCGGCCAAGTGACGGTGAGCCGCAACCACGTAGCAGGGTATCGCAATGAGACTTGGGTTTATGGGACGGAGGGGTTAGTGCATGTGGGGGCCTTTAGTGAGGACTCGCTCTCGGTGGAAGTGGAGGCCTTTGGGCGGCGGGGCTTAATCGAGCGGCGGGAATTCGCCCTGCGCGATTACGGAGCAGAAGTACCGTTTTTTATCGAGCGCTTCGGGCCGGCGTACAAGGCCGAGGTAGCCCACTATATAGACCAGTGCCGCGCTGGAGCGCCCTTTGCCGTGGATCACCGCGATGGGCTGAGGGCGCTAGAGGTCGCGATGGTGGGGAGTGGGGCGTTGCGGGGACGCGAGGGAGGCGTTGTGGTGTGATTTTGACGAGTGCAGTTGAGACAGCAGCGAGCTGATTTATAGGAAGCCGGAACGGATATGAAAGTCGCGAAGATCGAGACTCTGCGGGCCAGCCGCTTTATGTACGTGCGGGTGCATACCGACGAGGGCATATCGGGCGTCGGCGAGTTGCATCCCGCAAGTGGCACTAGCGGTACGCCGTTTGCGCCCATTGCGGCGGTGGATTACTGCGCCGAGTACCTAATCGGCAAGGATCCCCTCCACATTGAGCGCAACTGGCAACACATGTTCCGCCGCTGCGTGTTTCGCGGCGGCGCAGACACCATGGCCGCGATTGGTGCAATCGACATCGCGCTGTGGGACGTCAAGGGCAAGGCGGCCGGGCTACCTGTCCATTCGCTGCTGGGCGGTCCTACGCGGGAGCGCGTACGCGTGTACTCACATCTGCATGGCGACTCCCCGGCGGAGTTGGCCGAAGATGCGCGGCGCATGGTCGAGGCTGGCTACACCGCCCTGCGCCTGTATCCGTTCGGTGCCTTTGCGTCTGGCGAGGGCACAAGCTTAGAGCAACTGTCGTTTCGCGGCATGGCTAAGCACGCCGCGGCTACCTTGCAGGCGGTGCGCGACGCCGTGGGTGACGAGATCGATCTCATGGTCGATGTGGTCAACCGCCTTACGCCGCCGGAGGCCATTGAGGTGGGCAAGGCGCTTGAGCCTTATGGCTTGTTTTTTTTCGAGGACCCCATCGAGCCTGAGAACATGGATGCGTGGGGCCATGTTGCGGCCAATATGCCGGTGCCCGTGGCCATGGGCGAGCGGCTCTACACCACTTACCAGTTCCGCGAGTTGCTGATCCACAAGGGGGCTTCATATATACGACCGGATCTGTCGCTCGCCGGTGGAGTTACGAATTGCAAAAAGATCGCGGCGCTGGCCGAAGCAAGCTATGTGGGTGTTGCCCCGCACAACCCGTTGAGTTGCGTATTGACCGCAGCGTGCGTGCAACTCGACGCCGCCATCCACAATGTCGCTATCCAAGAGTATCCACGGGACGAGTACGACGCCCCGAAACGGGATCTGGTCGAGATGCCACTGCGGCGCGAGGGCGGTTTCCTGATTGTGCCGCAGACTCCCGGCATTGGAATTGAACTGAACGACGAAGCGTTCCCGCACTATCCGCCTGAGCCGTATGCCCGGGAGCCGGTGGTTGGACCCGACGGTGCCCTGCGGGATTACTGATTAGAGCACCTCTAGGCAGACGACTAGCGCACTGTTAGCTCGGCGAGGTAGATGGCTGTGCTGCCTTCATGGCTCGAGTAATAAGACAGCAGTCCTCGTTCTTCACTCAGCGCCACAAACCCGGGATAAGAGCAGTCGCCGCCGCTCGGCAGCTCTGTTGCTTCGTGCAGCGCGTCTTCGTGCAGCCAGTAGAGCGAAGTCGTCCGGGTGTCGTCTGCCTTGATTTTGCGCCCTCCTACGAGGTAGCGGTCGCCCCAGCGCGTCAGCAAGGGACCACCGACATTGCGGTCGAGGTATGCGGATGTCCAGACCGTCCAGGGAGGCGCTGACCGGCAGATGCGAGCTGGCACTTCGCCGCCGCCGCGAACCAGTGCCACCGCGGAATCGTCTGCGTCGAACAGGAACGCGGTTTCATCGCCAAAATCTTCGACGAAGAGAGACCGGAAAGACCACACCAAGCCGTCAGCACTTTCGAGCATCGCCGACTCGATCGACTCGGGCTCCTGTTCGTCTGCTATGCCGGACGCGTACGCGCGCCGCCGTCGGGCGCACAAAAACGCGCGGTCGCCGTGCGCCGCCGCCCGCCAGACGTAATGGGCGTGCGTGCCCTCCATCTGCGTCGGGCCGCTCCACTCGGATCCGTCCGCGGTCCACGCAGCGTACCCGATAGCTTCGTTGAGATTCAGAGGGAGGCCCTCCTCTGGCAGCAACCAGGTACCGGTGTACACGAACAACGATCCTTTGAAGACGAGGAAGTGGGGATCGCGCGTGTCGCGGCCTGGGACGCAAAAGGTGAATGCCTCTGACCAACTGCGAGCGTCGTCGCTCTCGAGAATGACGACGCTGCCAGAACTCGCGACGCCGTGGCCGTCGGGAGAGCTCCGGAAGGTCAGGTAGAATTTGCCTGCGTAAGAGCAAAGATCCGTGAAGGCATTGTGGTTGGCATCTTGGCGAATGGTTGTTAAGGTTTCGATCTGAATGGTGGGCAAATGAGACATTGTCGTTGTACCTTTTTCGGGAGCGGTTATAGATTGCTTTCGCAGGACGCAAAAAAAGCTCGATACTCGTCCCAAGGCAAGTACTTTCCCAGAGTATATGTAGCATATGACCACCTACAAAACAGATCCTAAATACGTCCTCCCAAGTCCAGAGTGGTTCCACCTGCAATTTGGCATCCAATGGGACGGACAGTATGCCACTTTGGGTAGCAACACTGCTCATGTAGTGAAAATCCAGCGGGTAGATCCGGATGAGACGCTCGTAATCCGGATTTCCGACCCTAGTAGGATTTCTCAAGATCGAATTTCACAGATCCATAGATTTCAGGCCTATTTAAAGACTCGCGGAGTATTCACAGGTCTCCCATACGAAACTCCACAAGGTGAAACTTTCTCAACCACGGAGTCGGGGTTTACTATCGAGGTTTATCCCTTCATCCGCGGAAGATCACCTCAGAGGAGCGATTTCGAAGATGTCCGTCTCGTCGCCCGTGCTATTGCTAAACTGCACCATGCTGGGGTGGACTATCTGGACCTACCAGGCGAAGAAAGCCTTTTTCAGAATCATGTTGCTCTTGAACAATTGAGCGAGGACGTTCGCAGGATGAAGGAACTGTCCAAGGGAAAGGCATTCTACAACTTGTATATGGAATACACGGAGGAAGCAGAGCGCTGGATAGCAGCAATTCAAGCTCTGCGCACCGGGTTGATCGAAACTTCCCTGCACTTGGACACTGGTCCACAGAACATGATCATCGATGCGGATGATCAGCTCTGGTTCATCGACTGCAACCACATGCTCCGGGGACGTCGCGTGTTTGAGGTGTGCGTGTCGATCTATTACATGGATTGTAGTTCAGAGGTGCCTCTGAGGGCACCTCAGCGATATCAACGGACCGACCCCCAATTGGAAACAGTCTTCCTCGACGAATACAAGAAATTCTGTGAGCCCCCATGGACATCAGAGGAAAATCAGGCACTCAACATTGAGCGAATGCTAATGTTGATTCATGGTGCCACCTACTGGGCATCGAGATGGGATGAGAACACGGTTAGAGAGGAGCTAATTCGTTTTGGCGATTACCGACAGGCTCTCAGGACCAACATCTGATTGCGAAACACTGCGAGCCCGATAGCGACGTCCGGACCAGTTTAACTTTTGGCCTCGACGGAGACGCCGTCCTGGAACTAGACGTTCGAAATGGGAAAGAGAATTGGAGACGTATGATCAGGCTGACTCAAATAACCTCAGAGCAGTTGGAGTGGTACAAAGAAAAAACTGGGGGCTTCTATGGGATGGATTTCAATTTTGGAGGACCGTCGGGATTTTTCGGATTCTATGGCGAGTTTGCTATCTCCAGCGAAGGCCAAGTTGACTTGGCAAATCTCTTGGTAGCCCATTCCTGCGAACACGAGCAGGAGGAGATGATTGCCGAAATTAGTGCTCTGCGACAGACTATCACGGATGGCCTGTGGTCTACTACATTGCACCAGGAAAATCGACTCGAAGCCGTCTGGGAGGAGTTTAAGTTGGAATTTTTTTCCCAACCAACGCGCGATGGAACGGTCGCAACTCATTTGTTACTCTCACATGAGAATCCCGCCATTTTTAGAGAGCCTTATTTCAATGATTACTTTGAACTGCGATCTGACCGTGCCCGCAAGAAGCCTGAACTGCAAGATACGCGGGGTTACTACCCCGTAAGTCCGGAGCAAGCCCCTGAACAGGCTGAGGCTGTTGACGTGGCGGAACTCGCGCGTCGCATTCAGGGTAAGCCGCTAGTGGCGTTTACGGGCGCTGGGTTATCGGCCGCGGCAGGTATTCCCGCGTTTGACGGAAAAGGTGGACTGCAGGAGCAATTCCCCATCGACAATTACCGTTTTCCCGGGGCTGTTGCCGATTGGATAGTACACCGACCTCGTGAGACGGCTCTGGTACTGGGAACATTCTACACCCGCTTTATGACAGCCAGTCCCACCGAAGCCCATGCGGCTCTTGCACAATTGGAGAAACACGGGATACTGAAGCACATCATTACGGGCAATTTTGACGGGCTACACGAATGGGCCGGTAGCCAAAAAGTGCATATAAATGAACCCAAGTACTTTAAAGGCTCAAACGAGGGCTGGGGTTGGATTGAGGAAGGTCAGGTAGCTTTGGTTGCAGGCGTCTCAATGGATGCAAATAACGGCCTACTGGACTATGCCCGTGATAACGCCCTCCAAATCGTCGTTGTGGCTCCAGAACGACCGGACTTCATGCATGCACAGGACTGGTTTGTCGAGGGTCTTGCTGAGTATGTATTGTCTGAACTGACAATACTGCTCACCACCTGATCATGCGCTTCCCTCGACTTGGCGCGCCATCTGCGCCATATAGGCGGCTCGACCTATGAGGTCTTTCTTGTAGTTCCAGCGCGTCTTTTCCGGGTACATCACTAGGGAGCGATCTGCCAAGGGCAGGGACACTTGGACGCTGCCCTGCCGGTGCGATTGGCGCAGGGCTATGGCCAACTCGAGGGCATGGCGCAAATCGTCGCCGCTGGTGATTGCCAAGTCTCCGCCTTCTTCCAAGACGCGGACGATATCCTCGACAATGGCCCGCATCACCGGCCCGGGATCCTGCCAGCCCTCGTCGTCATACCCTCTCTCCTCCTCGGTGTATTGCTCGAACACCCCTTCCTCCTCGACCAAAGGAGCCCCTCGACCGCTGTGCTTGAACAGGCGCAAACCTAGGCCCGTATTGTTCCAATTGCAGATCAGCCCCTCGCTGCCCACCACCTCGATGCCGCGCCAAGTTGGGCCCGGGAAGCTACTGAAGCACTCTATGCCATTGCCAAAGCGAATGTACCCGCCCACTCCGCCGAAACCAGTGGCTCCTTCCTCGTAGGGTTCCTCGTAATCGCTGTGGGGGTCGCCTCCGACCCGGCCGACGACCCACTCCGCCGGTGCCTTGGCGGCGAACTTGCGCGTCAGGTTCAAACCGTGGCAGCCTCCTTGGCCGTTGCCGCCGTACAGATTGATGCGCTGCACTTGGCCAAGCGCCCCCCCTGCGGCCAACTCGTAGGCCCGGCGGTAGTCTGGATGGCTCGACACCATGACGCCCGAGGCCAGGTACACGCTCCGCTGCTGGCAGCTCTCCACCATGCGGTCAGCTTCGGACAGCCGGGCCGTCAGCGGTTTTTCGCAAAAGATGGCCTTGACCCCGGCCTCGGCTGCGGCCACCACTGCTCCGGCGTTGGCTCTCACCGGCAGCACTGGCATGGCGATATCGATCGCCTCGCGTGCCAGCATTTCCTCGTAGGCGGTGTAGCCGGGCACCCCGAAGCGGCGGCAACCCAACGCCAGATTTTCTGCATCCGTATCGGCAATGGCCACCACCTTGCACAAGGGATGCACATCAAAGGCCCGGGCCCGGCTGGTGCCAGCCCGTCCGCAGCCAATGACGCCGACCCGGTATTTGGTTTCTCGTTTTTCTCGCATGGCGATCCTTCCCAGCTATTGGATTACTTGGGGAAATAGGGCAGTTCGAGACCGGATATGTGCTGCAGGATGCGAATTACCTGGGCGCTGTAGCCGTATTCGTTAGAGTGTCCCCTGCGGAGGCTCTGGACACGGCCTCCTGAACCGCCGCGCTGGTGAAGCCCCCACCTGCAGGCTCTCGGCGGGAGCCGCGAGGGCTGGCAGAAGGGCCACTAGCCACGCACGGACGGCGACTGTCTTTACCTTGATCTTCGCGTTCCTCGTCTCCATCGCTCGCCTACCTTCCCTGAAAGCCCGTTGTAGGAATGTCGCATATGGCCCTTATTAGGACAATTGATATAAGAAGCCACAACATCGCCATCCAAGAGTAGCGGGATAAACGAATATGGCGCGGCAAAAAAAGAAAACCACTAAAAAGCAAAAGCCCTCTGACCCGTTCTCGAAACTCACTTGGGAAGACCTAGAAGAATGGGCGGGCAACGTCATCGTCGGACGAGGACGCCCCTATCAGAGAAAAGGAGCGGTTGAAAACTTGGGACGCACTGAGGGCGGGACGTTGGCAGCTTGGGTGAGAGGAACGCGGCGCTATGCCACCCGGGTTCGCCTTACCGAGAGGAACGGCTTGGAATCCGCCTGCACCTGTCCCTATTGGGACACCTGCAAGCACGCGGTGGCAGTGGTACTGGAATACTTGGAATGCCTCAAGACCGATAGCGCTATTGGCGAAATTGACGAGGACGATCCGCGCTTGTTGAAACTAGAAGCGATAGTGGACGAGGAGGGAGAGGAGGAAGAAAACGTCAAGGCGCGTTCCGGGCGCTCAAAATCCAAGAAATCCAAAGCGGCTTCCCTGCGTCCGTACCTCGAGGAGCAGACCAAAGCCGAACTCGTAGCGCTGGTGATTGAACTCGCGGACGCGCACGACGCGGTGCGCCAATTACTCGCCGACCGCCGCAATTTGGCTTCCGGGCAGACGCAAAAAATTCTCCAGATGATCCGCCGCGAGATCCATGCCTTAGAAGAGTCGTTATGGGACGAATACAACGACCGAGACCCTGCGGCCAACGTAGGTCGCCTCAAGGCGGCGCTCAAAGGGTTGGTCGCAGCCGGACAGGCCGACGCGGTCGTGCGACTAGGGCCGGAGTTGCTGGACGCGGGCAGCCGGGCACTTGAGCACGATCACGAAGGCGACTCCGACGCAGCGTTCGCCGACTGCCTCGATGTCCTTTTTCAGGCCCTAGATACGGCTCCCCTGTCGCCAGCGGACCAGATAGAATGGGCCATAGATATGGAGCAGGCCGACGGGTACAGTCTGTGCGCCGCTGGCTTGAAACGCCTGTGGAAGAAAGGCTACGCCAAAAGCGATTGGTCCGCGGTGTGCGACCGGCTAGCGCAGCGTCTCGAAGCCATTGAGCCCGTTGCGGAAGAGGATGCCTTTTTGCCTAACTTCAAACGGAGCCAAATGGCCGACTGGCTGACGCGCGCCTTGGAAAAGGCTGGTCGCCAAGACGAGATTATCCCGCTGTGGGAGCGCGAAGCGCCCATCACCAACACTTATGCTCACTTGGTGGACCTCCTGATGGCCAAACGCCGCTGGGAAGAGGCCCGGTACTGGTGCCGTCAGGGGATGGAGGCGACTGCCCCTATCTATCCGGGCATTGAAGCGGCCCTGCATAAGCAGCTACAGACGATTAATCGACGCAGTGGCAATCCGCTCGCTGGGTTGGCTCTTCAGGCCGAGGAGTTTTTTGCCAATCCTGGCCTGCACGGCTTCCAAGCTCTGTGCAAAGCCGCCCACAAGGCGCGCGTCGGCAAGGGCGTCGAGGCTTGGGCGCGGCACTATCTGGAAACCGGTCGGCGACCCGGCGTCGGTCGGAAACGCAAGAGCGATCCGAAGATCGCTTGGCCTCTGCCGTCCCCTGAAGTCGAAGTACCCAACATTGAGGCAACAGAGGCACCGATGACTGGGATACTAATCGAGTTGGCTATTGCCGAGAAGAAGCCGGATGAGGTGCTCAAGTGGTACGACTATGCCGGCCGCAGAAGGGGTGGATTGAGGTTGTATGACTTTATCGTCAACCCCACCGAGGTGGCCGAGGCCATCAAGTCGGCCCACCCGGAGCGGGCGCTAGACATTTGGCGGGAAACCGCCGAGGAGCAGATCGCCCGGGTCAGTACGAGTGGGTACGAGGCAGCGATTCCCTATCTGCGGAAAATGAAAAATGCGCTCACTCGGGCCGGTCGCAAGCAGGAATGGGAAGCGTATCTAACTTCCTTGAGAGAGCAAAACCACCGTCGGCCGCGGTGTCTGGAGGTACTGGATCGGCTGAAAGGTGGGCGTCGGCGAATTATCGACGCGTAGTTCTATTGGCAACTTTTGCGGAGGATTATCCATGTCCACTACCTATTGCCCCCACTGCCGCCGCGTTACCAACACGCGCATTGTCCTTGCGCCGCCACGCCGCACGTCCAAAGGGAAGGAACCGGGCCTGCGGGTTCTCCATTGTGCCCTTTGCACATGGTTTCATCCGCAGCGAGGAAGTGCCCCGCGCCGAAGAGAAGGATAGCGTACTGTAGCTGCGGCGGATGGACGAAACCTGATCATAGGGGTTGTTATGGAACCGACCTATTTAGCCTCATTTCTCCCAGTCTTTTTCGGCCTAGCCATCGCCCTGATCGTCCTGTATTCCGCACGGACCGAAGAAAAGAATAGCGAACGGCTGGAGCAGCTAGCTGATCGGCTGCGCCAACTCTACAAACGCGCCGGTCAGCCAGCCTTGCGGGTACGCCGTCCCAGACGACTCCACTTTGAGATGCATCAGGCTCTCCGAGAGTTGGAAAAGAGCCTCAAGACCTTGGAGCGTCATCACCAAGTCCATAGCCGTCGGCTGAACTCTCCCCGGATGTTCATCGACGACCCCAAGCCCGTTCTCGACAATATGGATCAACGCATCTCGCGGCTGGAAGAAATCGACGTGAAATAGAGGAATCCAGTTGTGTGCCCCGTTGTGGTCGAGGGTGCAGTCCAACGCTTCTACGACCTTCTGGGGCGTTCGCGCATTGAATCCATCTGCTATGAATACATCCACAACTTGACAGCCCATGAAAAATGTATATGTTGTCGTCAAATTACTGTGAAAAATGACGACAACATAGTCGAATGACGATTCCGCGTATATTTGAAGCCCCTAAAAAAAGCTTCTTTCTCTTAGGACCGCGCGGCGTTGGCAAAAGCACCTATTTGCGAATCGCTTTTCCCGATGCGCACGTCATCAATTTGCTCGCCGAGGATACGTACCAACGCCTGCTTGCAAATCCAGGGCTCCTGGCGGCTGAACTGCGGGCTGTGCCCAGTGACCGCTGGGTGGTTTTAGACGAAGTGCAGAGACTGCCCGCGCTGCTCAATGAAGTACACCGTTTTATCGAAGAAAAGGGGCTGCGCTTTGTCTTGTGCGGGTCCAGCGCAAGAAAGCTCAAACAGGCAGGTGTCAACCTGCTCGCAGGGCGTGCCCTGTACCGCGCAATGCACCCCTTTATTCCCGAGGAGTTGGGGGAGCGATTTGCGCTCGACGACGCCTTGCAACACGGCTTGCTGCCCATTGTATGGGACTCAGAGGACAGGGCCGAGACGCTCATTGCTTATACGCAGATGTATCTCAAAGAAGAGATTCAAGCTGAAGCCCTAGTGCGCAACTTGCCGGGATTCGCGCGCTTTCTGCCCGTTGCGGCGCTCTTTCACGGTCAGACCCTAAACGTGACCAACATTGCCAGAGAAGCCCAGGTTGCCCGCACGACGGTGACGGGTTATCTGGAGATCCTAGAGGAAACGCTCCTCTGCTTTCAGCTTCCTGCCTATGAGACCCAATTGCGCGTGCGCGAACGCAAATTGCCCAAATGGTATTGGTGTGACCCCGGTATTGTGCGAGCCATGAAAAAGGTCACGACGCCTCCAACACCAGAGGAACGCGGTGTCCTATTTGAAGGGTTGATTGCACAGTTGATTCGGTCGTACACAGACTATCGCAATCTGTGTGATGAATGCTTCTATTGGGGAACCGTTGCGCAAACCCAAACCGAGGTCGATTTCTTGCTTAAACGCGGGGGAGAATTTGTCGCCATTGAGGTCAAGTCCGGCGGCACCTTTGCCGAATCTTGGTGCAAAGGATTGAGAGTGCTAGCCGACTTAGAGGGGCTGTGCCGACGCATGGTCGTCTATCCCGCAGGGCCTGAGTTACAAACGGCAGATGGCATTGAGATTCTGCCATTATCGCAATTTTCCAATCTGTTGGCCGCTGATGCTCTGTGGCCATAAGCACCCTCGCGAAACGGAAATCAGTGCCTACACCGTCAACGACTTCCCTCATTCTCTTAACGGGCGCAACCGGCTACATCGGCGGGCGGCTGTTGCACGTGTTGGAAAATGCCGGGCATCGGGTGCGCTGTGTGACTCGGCGTCCCGAGGCACTCCAATTTTGCGTTGCGCCAACGACGGAAGTAGTCAGCGGCAACGTCCTCGACCGTGAAAGCCTAACAGGGACTATGGACGGCGTCGAGGTTGCCTACTACATGGTTCATTCCATGGGTTCAAAGGGCGATTTTGAGGAACAGGATCGCCGGGCCGCGCACAACTTTGGCGCAGAGGCGCGGCGCGCCGGTGTCGGGCGGATTATCTATCTCGGCGGTCTCGGCGCAACGAGCGAGGGACTGTCCCCGCATCTTAGAAGCCGGCAGGAAGTCGCTGAGGTCTTGCGCGCATCGGGGGTGCTGGTCGTCGAGTTCCGCGCCTCTATTGTCATTGGTTCTGGCAGTCTGTCGTTTGAGATGATTCGCTCGCTGGTGGAGCGGCTTCCCGTGATGGTCACTCCGCGTTGGGTAAACGTCACGGCACAGCCGATAGCGATTGACGATCTGCTGCAATATCTCTCGGCTGCACTCGATCTAAAAACCGATGACCATGCGATCTTTGAAATCGGTGGTCCTGATGCGGTTTCTTATGGCGACCTGATGCGGGAGTACGCGCGGCAGCGTGGGCTCAAGCGGCTGATGATTCCCGTGCCGTTGTTGACGCCGCGCCTCTCTAGCCTCTGGCTCGGTCTAGTGACGCCCTTATACGCCCGAATTGGGCGGAAGCTGATCGACAGCATTCGCCATCCGACGGTCGTCCGCGACAACGCCGCTCGGCAAACCTTTCCGCACATTCGGCCCCAAGGGGTGCGCGAGGCCATCGCCAGTGCGCTTGGCAACGAAGACCGCGAATGCGCCGCAACGCACTGGGCCGATGCGTATCAACGGAAGTCACGCGACGCATGAAGTTGTTGTAGCGAAGGTCCGCGAAGAGAAAGCGGCGGTGAGGAGAATTCTTTATGACGACGAAAATCAACCAAACGACCCTCGCGCTCGTGCGCGGGGATATTACAAGGGAACGCGTCGATGCGATTGCCAACGCTGCCAACGAGCGGCTCATGGGCGGCGGTGGCGTCGATGGTGCCATTCACCGCGCTGGGGGACCGACTATCGCGGTGGAATGCAGCGCAATTCGCGCCAAGCAGGGCGGTTGTCCCACGGGTCAAGCTGTTATCACGACGGGTGGCAATCTTCCCGCGAAGCACGTCATCCACACTGTGGGGCCGATCTGGCGGGGTGGAGACGCTGGTGAACCTGAACTTCTTGCTAGCTGCTATCGGGAAAGTTTACGACTCGCAGTGGAACACGGTATCAAGACGATTGCATTTCCATCCATTAGCACCGGTGTGTATGGCTATCCAGTCGCGCAAGCCGCGGTTGTCGCACTCAATGCGGTAAAGCAGTTCCTCGAAGCGCACGACTGTCTCGATGAGGTGCGTTTCGTCCTCTTCGATGATGCGACGTACGGCGCTTACGAGAATGCTCTTGCGGACATGGGAGTGTAACGTTAGCTCGTCGGACGGACGCGGGGACCGTTCAGCAGTCGGCCCAGCCAAGTGTAGCGGACGAGAAATTGGTAGATCAGCAATAGAAGGCCGGTGACTGCGAGCAAGACTAGGAAGTACTTTACCCCTGAAGCAATCGGCCAATCGCGCACGGCCAATTGAGCGCCAATGATCAGCGGTACGTGCGCCACGTACAGCCAGTACGACGAATCCGACATGTAGCGAATGGTGTTGTTTTTGCGGGTGCAGAGTTTGCGGAACAAGCCGATGAACCCAAAGGTCATCATCCAGGCGTAGATTACCTGCAATGCCACCGCTGCTGTCCGGGCCGTGGCCGGATCGAATATCTCCTGGCGAAATCCAAATGCACCCGTTGAAAATTCGAGCCCGAGCGGGAAGACGATGAATAGCCCCACAGGAAGCGCCAACCACCACCATTTTCCGACCCGGCCGTCTGGGTCGTCGCAGTCGAAATACAGAGCGCCAAATAAGAAAAAGAGGGCGTAGTAAAATAATATGTGCGGCATGGGTAGAAGGCCCAAGGAGGTGTCTGGGCCAAAACTGGGTAAGACCAGTCCCATGAGCGACTGTGGGATCATGGTCAGAGGGATCAAATAGAGAAATCGAATGGGTGAAAGAACCAGCCACTTGGGCGGTCCCTGCCATTGCCGCCAATCGGCGAGGCGGGCGTAGAGTGCGAAGACGAGGACCAACCAGCAGAGGAACCACAAAAACCAAAGGTGGTGAAAAAGCGGCACAGCAAAGATCGGCGACGCCATCGCTTTGAGGAACTCGGCCGATTCCTCCCTTGACTTGTTGGTTTTTTCTTGACCTTCGCCAGTGGGGGATTGTTTGAAAAATCCGGCGATTTCAACGCGACCGTCCTCAACTTGTCGCGCATCGAGTTCGATCTGCAACAAGCCCGCCAAATACCGCGTCAGTTCCCAGTCCACCTCCAAAGCCGCCCGAGGCGTATCGCCGTTGTTGTTTTTTGCCTCGGGGTCTGCTCCGTACTGAAGCAGCAATTTGGCGACTTCCACTTGTCCCAAGAACGCGGCCGCGTGCAAGGGTGTCCCGCCATCCTTGGTGCGGCCATTGACCGCGGCCCCGTTTTGCAGCAGCCAATCGACGACTTCAAGCTGGCCGACCAGCGCGGCCCATACTAGGGGAGTTTGCCCGAAGGCCGGATCGATGCCATTGATATTGGCTCCGCCTTGCAGGTGCCGTTCAATAGCGGCGAGGTCCCCGTTCTTGGCTGCGTTCCAGATAGTGTCTTCTTCGGCCTTGGCTGCGTTGGCTTCTAATCCAGATGCAATGGCCCAGCCGCTGATCCAGTTCACTGCGGGAACGATTGTTACTAATCCGAGTAGGAACGGCAGCAACACGCGGCGAAAGCGGTGAGAGAGCAATGGTTTTAAGCCGCGTCCACGCCAAAGCATGGCTGTAAAAAAGCCGCTTAGCACAAAGAACACCGGCATGCGGAAGCCGTGGATTGCGGCAAATAACAGCCAGAAGAAATCGCTTTGCCGCTCATCCTGGACTGCCCAGGGAAACGGCGTGAAGGACAACCCCGCGTGCAATGCGATGCCGAGCAGCATCGCCGTGGCGCGCAGGGCGTCGAGGTCGTAGCGGCGCGGGTAAGAGCTCCTGTTCACGGGTTGGTCTGCTCGATCCTTCTAAACGTCCCTCCATCCTGCACGGCTTCGTAGATCTGGGCGAACTCGCGGCTGCCGTCGTCTTCGACGGGGAGGCATTCAGACCCGCTTTCGCAGACGGGCATGGCGTCGCGGGGGTATTCGTTGTGGAGATCCTGTTTGGAGCAGCCATAGTAGGTGACTTCGCCGTTGGCGCGGGCGTAGCGATAGACGTGGCGGGGCGGATCGACCCAACTGTAATCCACTCGATATTGCTCTATGGCTTGGAGGTCAATCTCGATGCCGAGGCCGGGTTGTTCTGGGACTCGGTAGTAGCCGCCGCGCAGTTGGATGGGGTCGGCCAACAGTTGGCTTTCCCAGATGTTCATGCAGGTAATGGCCGGCCACTTGCTCTGGGGGCAGACCGCGCCCAAATGAGCGGCCCACGTAGTGGTGATGCCCGTGCCGACGAGCTGGAGCCAGAAGGGTTTGTTGGCCACGTCGGCGACCGCGGATTGCTGCGCGATGCCGTGGGCTCCAGCGCAGACTACAAAGCCGTCGGCGACGTCTTCTTGCAGGGTGGTGAGAATGGGCGGCGAGCCGTAGTGCATGGCCAGCGGGCGGCGGATGTGGTTGCGAATTTGGGCGTTGCCAGCCACATCGGATTGGGGGATCGGCGTCTCAATCATGGCCACCTGCGGGTATTGCTCCAAGGTTGATAAAAACTCGACGGCACTGGCGGCGTTGGCGAGCGTGCCGTTGAAGTCCAAGTCGAGCTTGAACTGCGGGGGGACGGCCTCAATAATGGCTTGGATACAAGCGTGCAGGTCGTACCAAGTCCGCGCCTTGAGTTTGGCGGTGGTATAGCCCTGTGCGACGGCGTCGGCGCACTGGCGCGCCCAGTCTGCGGCCGGCATGTCCATCGCCCACCACGACAGCGGACACCACGTGCGGACTTTAGTGCCCAGAAGGCGATAAGCGGGGGCACCCAAGACCTTGCCCACGGCGTCGAAAAGCGCCTGCTGGACTCCGGCCCCCAGCGCATCTTCCCACAGCAAATCGCCGACCGCGCGACCGACGATGCGGTCTTCGATGTCTTCGGGGACTTTGGCCCACGTATAATTGGGGATGGTCTCGCCCCAGCCGATGGTGCCGTCGGCGAGGGTGATTTTGCAGAGTTGGACAATGCGCCAGTGCGGTAGCCAGTACTGCATGTGCTGATTGGTGTGGTCGGTAAACGGAACGTCTAAGTGGATGAGTTCGACGGATTGGACCTGCATTGGGAGCTCCTTTTGGAAATGGTAGGGTGGGCTAGATAAGGCGGGCCGAGCCAAGTGTCAAGGCGGGGAATGCGTTATATTCCCGGCATGGAAATTCGCCAATTCGCCGAGCAAGTGCTCTTCGGTACGCGCTGGGAAGACAAACTCGTCGCCCTCGATCGCTACGAGGACCACGCGCCCGGTGCGGGGATTGCGAACCCTAGTGCGCCGGGTCGCCCGCCCGGCTTGGGGCTAGATGAGTGGCACCACCGGGAAAAGCTCCGCTTTCGCGACGTGCGCCACTTCCACAGCGAAAAAGAGCGCGGGCTGGTCTTGCACTTTTTTGCCAACCACGAGTTGCTCGCCTTGGAGCTGATGGCGCTGGCGCTGCTGAAATTTCCGCAGGCACCGGAGAAATTTCGCCGGGGCTTGGTGCAGACGCTCAGAGACGAGCAGGAGCACGTGCGGCTCTACCAGCAGCGGATGCAGGAGATTGGGGTGCAATTTGGCGAGATCCCGGTCGGCGATTTTTTCTGGAAGGCTATCGGGCCGATGGAGACCCCGATGGACTTTGTAACGGGCTTGAGCCTGACCCTCGAACAAGCCAATCTCGACTACGCGCGGCACTACGCCGAGGTCTATCGGCAATTGGACGACCCGGAGACTGCGGCGATTCTGGAGCGGATCTATCGCGACGAAATAGGCCACGTCAAACACGGGCTGACGTGGTTTAGGCGCTGGCAGGAGACCGGGCTGACCGAGTGGGATGCCTATCGCCAAGCACTGCGCTTCCCGCTGGGGCCGGCCCGGGCCAAGGGCATTGGCTTCAATCGCGCGGGTCGGCTCCAAGCTGGGCTTTCCGCTGACTATATCGACGAATTGGAGCTGTTTTCGCAGTCGCGGGGGCGTTGTCCTGCCGTGTATTGGTTCAACGCTAATTGCGAAGAGCAGGTGGCGTTGGGGCGACCGGGTCTTACGCCGTCGCAGCGGGTGGCTGAGTTGGAGGCCGATTTTCAAGCGCTGCCCATGCTGTTGTGCGTCCGCGACGATGTGGTTCTTTTGCGCGAGAAGCCTTCGCCAGCTTTTTTGCGGCGGATGCAGGGGTTGGGCTTTGCGATTCCGGAGTTCGTCGAGTGCAGTGTGGAAGGTTTAGCGGCGCTTGCCGAGCGCAAGGTCAACGCGCTCAGGCCCTGGGGTTGGAGTCCAGACAGTGCCGAGTTGTTTGCGCCGTTGGTCGCGGGTTTGCCTCGCGGTGGAGAAGGGACTTGCTGGAGCGCGGCGATTCGGTCGCTTTATGCCAAGTCGTGGAGCGCGGCGCGGCTGGGCGAGTTTCTCGCGATGCAGGAGGACGACTATTTCTGCGGGACGGATGTCGTCGGCACGGCTTGTGAGACGACAGACCAAGTCCTAGCGGAGATAGAGCGCTTGGCGGAGGCGGGTTTTGATGCGGTGGTCGTCAAGGCTATCTACGGCTCTTCGGGGCGCGGCCAAATCCACTGTCGGGGAGGACAACTACGCGCGGAGCAGCGTGGTCGATTGGAGAATATTTTGCGGCAGCAAGGCCAAGTTGTAATAGAACCGTGGCTCGACAAGGTGGTTGATCTGTCGCTGCATTTTGACTTGGGGGCCGAAGGTGAGACGACAGTGGCTGGCTGGACGCGGTTTCTCACTGATGGGCGCGGCCAGTATCGCGGCTCGTTCGTCGGCTCGCTTACCGCTGGCCTTGAAGAGGAAGTGAAGCGGTTTCTCTACGGCGATGGGCGCGATGCCCGCCGCTTGCCGAAGCTGGGCGAACAGCTTGCCGAATGGCTCGTTGAGCCGCTGCGCACCGCTGGTTATCAGGGGCCGGTCGGTGTGGATGCCATGGTGTACCGCGACCGTGACCGAGTGCGGCTAAAGCCGATTGTGGAGATTAATCCGCGCACGACGATGGGGCGGGTGGCGCTCAAGTTGCAACAGGCGGTTAATTCGGCGCGTACGGCTCTGTGGCTGGTGATTGGCCGGCGCGAGGTGGCAGCGGCTGGGTTTGCCGACTTGGCTGAGTGTGCTGCTGTGCTGGAGGCCGCGCATCCGGCCCGGCTGATGCCCGATGGCAAGCAGTTGAGTGGCGGGGTGCTTTTTACGACTGATCCAGCGCAGGCCCGTTCTTTTGCTACTGTGTTGCTGGTCGGTGAGTCTCTGGCCGAGTGTGAGGGGTACCTACGAGAAGCGGGACTGGTGCTCAAGTAGGAAGCTAACTGAGTAACTGACGTTACGCGGAGACCCTACTCGGCTTCGTCTAGCAGGGGCCTAAAGGCTTCGAGGCTGGGCACCTGTATGGCCGCCCGGAACAACTGCTTGAGGCGCTGCACATCGTCGATGGCTCCAATGCGGGCGGCCAACGGATCCGACGCGGCCAGCCCAAAGCGAATCGCCAGCACGTCGAGCAGGTCTTCAACGGCGCGTTCGCGGCCTCCTTGCTCTATGCCTTGCTCTATGCCTTGCTCCCACGCTCGCTTGCGCAAAGTCTCAAGTAATGGAAATTCCGCCATGATCTCCTCCGAGATAAGAGAAAAAATGGTCGATTCCTCGCACACCAACGAACTCAACACCCCCATGTGTGCCAGCACACTCGCTTTGACCGACCGAGGTGCAGTCAACCCCTCGGTCGTCTCTACGCATCGGCGCAACCACGCATCCACATCCATCCCTTCAGGACGACCCATCAGTGGCGTGAACGGTAGGACGCCCACGTTGCCCGACGCCAAATGCGCCAGCCCATCCAGTTCGGTCAGCCGGATCACCTTGTAGCGCAGCACCACCTCATAACCGACATCTTCTTGGATGTATTGCCCCGGATCGTGCCGACCCGCGTCGGGACGCAAGTAAATCACATGCGAGAACAGGCGCAAGCCATACTCAGCAAGGCAGCGTCCCATGTAGCGCGCCATCCGCAGCGGCATGGACAAGGCCGTGCTGTCGGTGGTCTGAAACTCGCAGTGAACTAACGCCTCCTGTCCGTTGATCTGCACCCGCAGCAGACTGTCCATCACCTGCGTCTCAACGGTGGTCTGCTCCGGGTTGAGCATATCCAGCATCTGCACCTGCGAGTGCCCGAGCAGAAAGGCCAAAAAGTCTTGCGGATAGGTGCTGATTAGGGACTTGGAAACACTATCAAAAGCGGCCATCCGAGCCTTGCTGCTAAGCGCTGACGCGCTGGAGAGAATATATCCAATTGGGATACAAATACAAACACAGCTAAGCAAAAATCGGGCCACGGCAGCGGTTCAGAGAGAAGGAGGGGATCGGAGGTGCTGGAGTGTAGCGGAAAGGATACAGGAGTGGGAGGTTGGGGAAATCGAGCGTGTCGCAACAGGTACGCCGATTGATTCAGCACCTCTATACCATTTTCCCGCAAAAGTAGCTTAGAGGTGTCTTAAGTCCTCGACGTAGAGCCAGCCATTCAAGCGGATGCGCCTGAAATCGGCCTCTCCGTAGGGAATGCGGGGGTAGGATACCGGCATGACGACTCCTAAAGCGAAGGAACGAGACTGAGCGTAACGATTGCGCAAAACAAGCGCAACGCGCTCACGTCCGACAAGAAATCAGCGATTCGCCAACAGTTCCTCTATCTCAGGCGGAAAGCCGCGCTGCCCGTCGCGGTTGAGGCTGGTGCCGATGAGGCGGCCGTGTAGCACGTGTGCGCCGTCGGCTTCTCTGAAGATGTCTTGGACAAAGCAAAAGCGCAGGCGGCTCTCCCGCTCTACGCGCAGCTCGACTGTGAAGCGGTCGCCGCTGCGGAGAGGAGCCTTGTAGTCGATTTCTGCGCGGGTGAGGACCAAGTCGTGGCCCTGTTCGTGGAAGCGGGCAAAGCTGAGGCCGAGGCTTTGCAAGTACTGGTGGCGGGCGTGTTCGAGGTAGTGTTGGTAGATCGCGTTGTTGACAATGCCCTGTAAGTCGCATTCGTAGTCGCGGACGTCTAGGGTGAGCGTGAAGTCGGGAGGCTGTGCTGGCATGTTGTTTCTTCCTATGGGCAAGAGGGATGCTGCTTGTTGGATTGGGGGGACTTGGCTATTTTGTGCCCCGCAAAAGGAGAGTGAGCAATGTTCAAAATATCCGTTTGGCACGGCGATTTGTCGGATTCGTACCTGCGCTACGTCACCCAACTCGGGGTCGATTGTTTGGACTTTGGCTCGGGCGATTACTTCCCGGGGGTCAAAGAGCAGGGCTATCCCGACTTGGACGCCGTGATAAAAATAAGAAAAAAAATCCGTTCTTGGGGGCTGGACTTCAATCGCGTGACCCTGCCGGACATAACCGAAAAGTTCATGTCCGGGGAGGACGACGGCGAGAAGGAGTTGGAAAACACGGTTGCGGCACTGAAGGTCTTTGCCGAGGCCGGGGCACCCATTGCGCGGCAGCGATTCCACGGCGATGTATTTCCCTGGATGCTTCACCGCTGGAACTCGCCGCGGCGAGGCGGCTACCACTACCGAGCCGAGAGCCGCAGCTTGGCTGAGAGTGACGAGGGGCCACCTTCGCTAGAACAGCTCGATGTTTGGTGGGCGCGCTTTTGCACGGTGTACGAGCGCTTGGTGCCCATTGCCGAAGACCGCAACATCAAGCTGGCAATTCATCCTTCGGACTCGCCGCTGCCGGATACGCCGTTGGGCGGCTTGGGTTTTCACAAGGTCATCGACGCCTTTCCCAGCCGCCAAGTTGGGTACCTCTACTGCTGCGGCACGCGCGCTGAGGCTGGGGGCTTGCCGTTGGTGCTCGACGAGGTGCACAATTACGGGCGCAAGGGCCGGATCTTCATGGTGCATTTGCGCAATGTGCGCGGGAGCTTGGCCACGGCTGGGGGGTTTGAGGAGACCCTACTCGACGACGGCGACATGAATATGGCCAAAATTTTGCTGGAACTGGATCGGGTGGGTTTCGACGGGTGCATCAATCCAGACCATATACCGGCGCTGGAAGGAGACGAGGGGGCACTGACGCGGGGGTTGGCGTACTCGGTGGGGTACATCAAGGCGTTGTTTGCCGCGTTGGCGGCGATCAAATAGTGGGATAAAGATGAGCAAAAAGAAAATCGCGGCGATCATCACCGAATACCGACCTAGGTCGCACGCCGACGTGATCGTCTCCAAGTTCCTCAAGGGATTTCCCACGGACGAAGGCTTGTGCGCGCCGAGGGTCGAGATCGCGTCTATGTACATCGACCAGTTTCCCGAAAACGACATGGGACGGGCGATGGCCCAAGAGCACGGGGTGCCGATTTATAACAGCATCTCGGCGGCGCTGTGTCTGGGGGGACGGGAGTTGGTAGTGGATGGGGTGCTGTCCATTGGCGAGCACGGGGATTACGCCTGGAACGAGAAGGAGCAGCAGCTCTATCCGCGGCGCTACTTTATGGAGCAAATCTGCGGGGTGATGGCGACGTCGAAGCGGGGGGTGCCGGTGTTCAACGACAAGCACTTGTCCTATAGCTGGACTGATGCGCTGTGGATGTACCAACGGGCGCAGGAGGTGGGAGCGGCGTTTATGGGTGGGTCTTCGCTGCCGGTGTGTTGGCGGCAGCCTTGGGTCGAGCACGAGTTGGAAACTCTGGTGGAGGAGGCGGTGGCGATTGGGTTTTCCGGGTTGGATATCTACGGATTCCACACGCTCGAAGTGCTCCAGTGCATGGTCGAACGACGGCAGGGAGGTGAGACGGGAGTGGCGGCAGTGACCTGTCTGGAGGGGGAGGCCGTGTGGAGGGCCGCTGACGAGGGATTGTGGTCGCGGGAACTAGCAGAGGCCGCCTGCGCGACTATTGTCGATAAGCCCGAGGGGACGATGGAGGAACACTGCCAAAATCCGGCGCTTTTTGCGGTGGAATACAGCGACGGCTTGCGGGGGGCGGTGCTGATGCTCAACGGCTACGTCCACGATTTGGCGTACGCGGCGCGAGTTGATGGTCAGGTGCAAGCCTGCGAGTTCCACGCCCAAGGGCACGGCGGGCTGGAAGGAGCGTACGCGCATTTTAGCTACCTGTCGCTCAACGTCGAAGAGATGTTCCTGACCGGCGAGGCCCAGTATCCGGTCGAGCGCACACTGTTGACCAGCGGCATCCTCGAAGCGGCACTGACGTCGCGCTACGAGGGGTACAAGCGGCTGGAGACGCCGTGGCTGGATTTGGAATACCAGTCGTATGATGCGTTCCGCTGGCGACCGACTGGGCCGCGGCCGACCGGAGCCTGTCTGGATCCGTGGCCGCCGAGGGCGTGAGCATTAAAGGAGGCGCTTGATGCCTGCGTTCCAAGAGAGTCTGCGTCTAGCCCATCGGACCTTTGAAGAAGCGACCGGGCCAGCGTGCCATACCCTAGCGCAATTGGGCTTTGACCAGCCCTATCAAGCGCTGCGGCGGCTGGACCTGTTGGTCGATTTGGCGGGGCCAGCCTACGCCTTAGATCCCCCGGTGTCGCTGCTGGCGGCGGTGAGCCAGTCCGTCCAGCCCGACCAAGCGCTGCGGCGGTTGGAGCGGTTCTTGCAGAGAGCGGGCGGGATTACGGCGCTGCATCACCGGACCAACGACACTCCCATCTTGGGGCAGCAATTGGCGCAGATTTTGAGCTACAGCGGCTTTTTAACCGATGTATTGATGCGCGACCCGGCGCACCTTTATTGGCTGCTGGCCGAGACGACCTACCTGAGCCAGCCGCTGGCCCTGTCTGCCCTGCGCCGCTCCTTAAGCCAAGAGACGGATGACGACGATCCTCTAGCGGCCTTGTACCGATTCCAGCGGCGCGAGTTACTGCGGTTGGGCGCGGCCCAAGTGCTGGGCATGAAAGACGTGCGGCAGGTCGGCCGCGAATTGGCCGACTTGGCCGACGGGATCGTAGATCAGGCCCTAAAGTGGGCTTGGGAGGAGTTGCTGCTGCGCTGGGGCCGGCCGCTGGACGAGCGCGGCCGGCCGGCCAAGTTTTGCGTGGTGGGCTTGGGCAAGTACGGCGGCCAAGAGCTCAACTACAGCTCGGATATCGATTTGTTGTTCATCTACGACGAAGAAGGCGAAACGCGCGCTCCGCGCGGTGGCTATTCAGTAGATAACGGCCAGTTTTTTCGGCGCTTGGGCGAACGGCTTATCCAGTTGTTGACCGAGATGACCGGGGAAGGATTTTTTTATCGCGTTGACATGCGGCTGCGGCCCGACGGAATCGATGGAGCCTTAGTGCGACCCTTGGCCAGCTACTTGAGTTACTACGAGGAACGAGGCGAGTTGTGGGAACGCCAAATGCTAATCAAGGCTCGCCGCGCCGCTGGTTCAACTCAAGTGTGGCAGCGCTTTCGCCAGATGCTGGTCCCTTTTGGCTTTCCGGGCCATTTCGCGGACGACCCGCGCCAAGAGATTGCCCGCGTCAAGCAACGCATTGAAGCTGAAATAGCGAGTAGGGCCGGTGAAAACAATATCAAGCTTCAGCCTGGCGGCATCCGCGACATTGAGTTCATCGTCCAGTGCTTGCAGCTACTCAACGGCCATACCCATTCGCAAATCCGCGCCCACAATACCCTGACGGCGATTGAGCGCCTGCGCCGGGCCGAATTGCTTGCGCCAGCGGACGCCCAGACCCTAAAGGAAGCCTATCGTTTTTTGCGGCAGCTAGAAAACTTGCTGCAAATTCAGGAGGCCCAGCCCGTGTACGCGGTGCCCGAAGAGGAGGAGGACCGCCAAATCCTAACCGAACTGCTGGAACTGGACGAGCCGCTGGAGACGGTCTTGGAGGAGCATTGCCAAGGCGTCCGGCGGTTGTACGATGCAGTGTTTTCCTGACTGAACCCCCTAGGTATGGGATGCTTCGCTTCTCTCAGCATGACATGAACCGTGCCAGCACCTAGCGCACGGGAAGGACAGTGAGTAGCGTCAGTAACCAATTTGGTCTTTAGCTTTCACACAATCCAAGGAGGGATACCATGATGCAACGTCTCGCTACAATCGCGCTGGCCTTGGTGGCCAGCACTGCTTTCGCCCAAGAGCCGACGGGAGATCCGTCGATTATACCTCCAGACGCCAAGCTCGAAGTGCTCTTCGACGGCGCGTTCTTTTCCGAGGGGCCAGCCGTGGCCTTCGATGGCTCGGTTTACTTCAGTGACATTACCTTTTCCATGGAATCGGGGATGCAGGCCGGGCACATCTGGCGCTACGATCCCAAGACCGGCCAGACCGCGGTCTTCCGCTCGCCCAGCGGCATGTCCAACGGCCTCAAGTTCGACGCGATGGGTCGGCTGATTGCTGCTGAAGGAGCGGATTTCGGGGGGCGGCGCGTGACGCGCACGGACCTTACAACCGGCAAGACCGAGATCATCGCCGGGCTGTACGAAGGCCGCCCCTTTAACGCCCCCAACGACATTTCCATCGACGAAAAGGGCCGCATCTACTTCAGCGACCCGCGCTACTTGGGCCACGAGCCGATTGACCAACCGGTGATGGCGGTCTATCGCATTGACCTGGACGGTACCATTGAGCGGATCATTACCGACGCGGGCAAGCCCAACGGCGTCTGCGTGTCCCCGGACCAGCAGTCGCTCTACGTGGTGAGCAACGACAACGGCAATACGGGGATCTTCCGCTTGGAAGGCACGCCGGTGCACAAGGGCCGGATGGCGCTGTTGGCGTACGACCTACATCCCGACGGCACGGCCACCTTCCGCGAGGTGCTCGTCGATTACTATCCCGAAGACGGGCCGGACGGCCTAGTCGTCGATGTCGAGGGCAACCTGTACGTGGCGGTGCGGGATATGACGCGCCCGGGCATTGTGGTGTATGCGCCCAGTGGTGAGGAACTGGGCTATATCCCCACGCCCGTGGTCCCGACCAATGTGGCGTTTGGCCGCGGCGAGGAAAGCAAGACGCTCTACGTCACCTACGGAGGGGGCGCGCCGCCGGAAAACCCCGGGATCTTGGCCAAGATAACAGTCGGCAAGGACGGCTACCACCTACCGGCTCCGTGATGCGATGACCGCCTTAGACTGGGCCGTCGTGGTAGTGCTCAACGGCGGCATCGTCGCCTATAGCCTGATTGCCTTCCGCAACAAGGGAGAGAGTTTCGACTGGTACCTCGCGGCCAAGTCCATGCCTTGGTGGGTGATTGGGCTGTCGGCGTTTGGCACGGCCGTTGATAGCGGCGATTACGTCGGCATTGTCGGCGGGTCCTACAACCTCGGGCTGTCGCAGTTGGCGCAGTGGTGGCTGGGCATTGCCGTGGGCTGGACCGTGCTCAGCTTCTTCGTCATCGTGCCGATGTACCGCTCGGGGGTTTTTACCAACGCCGAGTGGCTGGAGTTCCGCTTTGGGCCGTCCGTGCGGCTGCTGGCGGTCTTGATCAATGTTCAGTCGCGGACCAATGTGCTGGGCAACATCTTCTTTTCCATGTACTTGGTGTTGCACATCGTCGCCGACATTGAGGCGACGACGTGTTGGTTTGTGGTGGTGGGCGTGGCCATCAGCTCGGTGCTCTACATCGTGCGCGGCGGGCTGCGGGCTGGCGTTCTGACCGACGCCCTGCAAAGCACGACGATGATCGTGGCTTCGTTCGTCCTGTGGGGATTTGCGTATTCGGGACTAGGCGGTTGGGAGGGGGTGGCGACGCGGCTGGAGGCGGCCGAAGAGGGGCTGGCAGACGCGCTGCTGAAGGTAGGAGGCTATTCGCCTGATGGCGTGCCCGCAATGGTGGTGATATTCGGTTTCTTGGTAGTGTTGACTACATACGCGATCATCAATCAGTACGAGGCCATCCGCTTCTTGGGTGCGCGCTCGGAGTGGGACTTCAAAATGGCCGCGCTGGTGGCCAGTATCGCCACGGCGATTTGTCTGTTCTTCAACGTCAGCTTGGGGCCGATGGCGCGGGCGCAATTTCCCGGTTTGGAGATCGTTGACCGGGCCTATCCGCTGATGATTGAGGCGTACCTGCCGGCGGGATTGGTCGGCTTGGTGGTCGCTGGCTTGGTGGCGGCTGGGTATTCTACCTTTGATTCGATCGGCATTGGCATTTCCTCGCTTTTTGTGCGCGACGTGTACGCGCGCTTCATCGTCAAAAACGGCACGGACGCGCACTACACCAAGGTGGGCCGGATCTCGGTGCCGATCATTCTGGCGCTGGGCTTTGTGTACGTGCCTTTTTTGGGCGAGAAGGGCATGCTACTGTTCTACCTGCGGCTGGCCGGGGCCATTGCTGTGCCCCTGATGACGGTGATGTTGGTGGGCGTTTTCACGCGGGTGCATCGCCAAACGGGGATCGTCGGTTTGCTGGTGGGCTTAGGCTATGGGATGTCGGCGATCTTGGCCGATTTCAATGAGTGGCCGCTGCCGGTGTGGTATCAGAATACTTGGTGGACCTATCTGTGGAACTTGGTGCTGCCCGCGCTGAGTATGCTCGTCGCTTCAAAGGTGATCGACTGGCGGCGCGGTCCGGTGCGCGACGAAGAATTGCGCGGGCTGATTTACGTTCGCCACGAAGATCCGGCTGTACTGCGTCCACTCATGGGCCAGCGGCTCGCGGCGCTGGAAGGCACTTGGTTGCAGAAGACCCTGACGGAAGCACCCATCCGACCGGAGTATCCTTTTGCCGTGGGAACTGACGGGCCGCGCTGGTATTTGCGGCCGGGGGTGTGGATTGGGCTTTATTTGGCGGTGGCGAGTATCTTGCTTTTTGTGGTGTTGTGGTAGATAAGGGTCTTCTACTGACTGCAAAAGGGTTGGGTTATGAGCGAACAGAATTATGAATCTGGCATTCCACACTGGCGAGTTCCGTCGTAAGTTCGAGTTTGGTCTCGCGTAGTTAAGGAATCAATCAAACAAGTAGAGATTGTAAAATGAAAGAGATATACAGTTGGGTGCCGTGGTTTCGAGAGTTGGGAAGAAAAATTGAGGAGGGAGGCGAAGCATATCTGATTGAAAAAGCGCGTCAGGTGGAATGGACTGGAGATATTCCTCTGCTTGAATATGGCGATGAGGGTATTGATCCCTTTTCGTTTTTTTATTTTTTAGCTTCAAAAAATACCAGTAATCAGCTAGAGCCAGTGTACGATAGTGTTAGCCATGTATTTGAAATTGAAAGCCTGCTTCCAGATATGGGTATAGGTGACTACTATATTTTTCCTACTCCCAATCCCCTTTATAAAGGTTTTTACAATAGAAGAAATTTTGAGTCCGATTTGCTTTGGCGTTTGTTTAGGCAGGCGGTAAAGAACGACCCAGAGATAGATCCAGATGATTTTGAGAAGGCCCTCGAAATAAATGGATTTGGAGTTGCGAGATTGACTCAAACCCTATTCTTAATAAATCCCGAATACTTTATGACCGCAGATAAGAAGACTTTTCATTTGTCAGAAGCCTTGGGTTTGCCAACGTGGCCAAAAATGAAGAAAGAGATAGAAGATGGTGGCTATGAGAAGTATCAATCTTTTCTCAAAGAGATCAAGGAAGTATTTCCAGAGTGTCAGCCCTATGAAATCAATTTGTTCTTATGGATGCAAGGAAGTGGACGCATAAAAGTGAGCAACAATTTTTTTCATATAAGCACTAATGTATTTGATGACGGAAAAGATTATTGGGATTCCAGCGAAGATGAAAATCTTAATTTCAAAGAAAACAACTATGTCTATACTGGTGGTGGTGATTTTCCTGATCTAATCAAACCTGCCCTAGGTGACGTCATTCTGGTCAGGAGGGGAATAAAAAAAGGCAAAGCGACAGGCAAAGCGATTGGTGTTGTTTATCAAAATGAATATGCCGATAAAGGCGGATGGGAAGAAGAAAGCATAATTCACGTCTTATGGATAAATAAATCGGAACATCCTTTGTCCCATAATACGGAACAATATGCTTTTAGAAAGCTCGATCCAAGCCGACATGATACATATTTGGCCTTTGAAGAAACAGGGGTCTATAAACCTTCGTTTGACTTGATTAAAAGTTTGACAGGGAATTCCGTTAAAAATGGCTCTCAAACTAAACCGGACAACGAGAAAAAGGAAGTGAACGTCATAAAATGTTCCTTGAACCAAATCCTTTATGGCCCACCGGGTACGGGTAAAACATGGAATACGGTCAATTATGCCGTGGCGATTATCGACGGCAAGTCTTTGGATGAGATTGAAGGGGAAGGCCGTGAAAAGGTAAAGCAGCGATTTGATCGATTGAAAGAGGATGGTCAGATTGAAATGGTGACATTTCACCAGAACTTTACCTACGAAGATTTTATTGAGGGTATCAGACCTGTTCTGGCTGGCGATGGAAGCAAAAGTGTTGAATATGAACAACACAAAGGTGTTTTCAGGGAAATAGCTGATCAGGCTCACGAAGATAGAGATCAGAATTACGTCCTGATTATCGACGAAATTAATCGCGGCAATATCGCCAAGATTTTCGGCGAGTTGATCACGCTGATTGAACCATCCAAGCGGCTTGGAAGGAATGACGAAGCAACTGTTACCCTGCCTTATTCCAAAGAGGAATTTGGCGTACCGGACAACCTCTACATCATCGGCACGATGAATACTGCTGATCGCTCCATTGCGCTGTTGGATACCGCGTTGCGGCGGCGGTTTGAGTTTATTGAGATGATGCCGGATTCAGAGCATGACAAAATCAGTACGAATGTGGGAGACGTGAACTGCCAAGAATTACTTGCTGTAATGAACGAGCGTATCCATTTCTTGCTTGATCGAGAGCACCAGATCGGACACACATATTTCATGGATATTGATGACTTGGAATCTCTCGAAGCAGCCTTCAAGAACAAGATCATCCCCCTATTGCAGGAATACTTCTACGATCACTGGGAAAAAATCGACTTGGTGTTGAATGGCAACGGGTTCATTAGCAAAATTCCCTTTGAGAATGATCTGTTCAAAAACACGGACCTAATCGATGAACAGAGACAAATCTATGAATTGCTGCCTTATGATAATGGCAAATGGAAGGCCCCCGAAAGTTATCAAGCGATCTACGAAAGAAGACAAAGCGGAACCGATGAAGCTGAATAGGATACCTGACAATGCCCGTCGTCAAAGAACATGAAGAACTGGAGGGGCTTAAAGAGGACGAGCAGACAGATCTAGAGAAGTTTGCCCTTGCTAATCAAACGGATGGACAGGGCAACTACCGCCCTGTCTTGTCGTTAAAAGACAACCGTCTATACGCTCAAAACTACGTCGGTATTGTTGAAACGCTCAAGGGAACCGTGCTCGAAATTTTGCCGAAAGTAGATTTTGCCAAAGACACGGGAGAGACCAAACAGATTTTCTTTAAGATGCTTCGATCATGGCGCGGGCTCAAATCGTTGGCACAATTCAACGAGAGTCACATCGACGCTGTGCGGAGTTTCAATATGCTGGAGGTGTTTGTTCACCTATTTCTGAACAACCTCGTTTTGCTTACACAGCGTGGCCTCGCACGTCACTATCAACCGGAGGAAGACAATCTGCCTTGCCTGCGTGGACGAATCCTGTTTCCACAGCATATTCGTGAAAATTCGGCCAACCGTGCGCGTTTTTACGTCGGCTATGACGAGTTCAGCGCCAACCGCCCGGCCAATCGCTTGATTCACAGCACCATCCACAAATTGATCGGTTTCGTGCGGCAGCCGAGAAACCAGCAGTTGCTCCATCAGTTGCGTATCTTCTTTTCCGATATTCCGCAATCGGCGAACCTCGAAAGCGACTGGAACCAGCATCGGCATCGGATGGATCGCTCGACTCAGCATTACGGGGCGGTGATGCAATGGGTCGGGCTGTTTCTGTTCGATCACGGTCTGACCACGTTTGCCGGCAAACATGTCAACCAAGCGCTGTTGTTCCCGATGTGGGAAGTGTTTGAGGACTTTGTTGCGGCGTGTTTTCGGCGACATCAACAGCAATTTTGCGTGAGCGAGCAGGGGCCGCAAGAACCATTGGCCAGCATTGACGACAAAGATGTCTTTTATATGAAACCGGATATTTGTCTGATGTCTGGCGACAAGACAAATATCATTCTGGATACGAAATGGAAGCGGATTAACGAAGACGGCGACGACCTAAAACACGGCATCAGTCAGGCTGATATGTACCAGTTGTTCGCTTATGGAAAAAAGTATGGCTGCAAGCAGGTCGCGCTTGTCTATCCGAAAACGGAGCAGTTTCAGAAAGAGTTGCTATACAAGTTTGATGAGGAATTGTCTTTGTCTTGTTTTCCATTTGACGTGAACAATCCAGAAAACAGCGTGGAAACAATACTGAACGATCTACGCGACTAACGGTTGCTGCTTGCAACCACCTACTGTCCAACTGTGCCCGATTGCCAGCCGCAACCCCGGCAGTCTTTACCCCACTCCCTTCGCTTTCTAATTTACTCTATACGCTTGTTCACTTTCCACAGGTTAGGTACGCAATGAGCGGGCTTGAGGTGCGCGTCCAGCGGTCTCGAACCGGTCACCTGCAAGAGGAGCTAACCGATGGTCGAAACCGGAGAACTGACCCCTGTCGAGCGCCGCGCCGTAGCCGCCTCTCCCTTCGACGCCCTCTATCCGCCGACCGAAAAGATCAAAACCATTGTGGTGGAGAACTTCCCGGGGCTGGGTGAGCTGGCGGCGATGCGCTTCATCGAATGGGTGCAGGAGCATCCCGAGGGCGTGATTTCGCTGCCGACGGGTAAAACTCCGCAGTACTTCATCCGCTGGGTCGAGCGGCTGGTGCGTCATTGGGACGAAGCCGAAGTCCAGCGCATGCTCGCAGAAGCCGGCGTTGATCCGGCGCGCAAACCAGACCTGCGCGGCTTGCAATTCGTGCAGATCGACGAGTTCTATCCAATAGATCCTCAGCAGGAAAACAGCTTCTACAGCTATGTAAACCGCTTCTACATCGACGGCTTTGGGCTCGACCCGGCCAAAGCACTGCTGATCAATTGCGCGGAGATCGGCTTGCGGCCCGGCCAGACCCTCGCCGAGGTGTGGCCCGACGGCGCGGTTGACTTGTCGCTGCGCCATCGGCCCGCGCGCACCCTGTTGGAGCAAGTGCAGCAAGACGCGCTGCAAAGGATCGACCAGTGGTGCTTGGAATACGAGGAGCAAATTCGCGCCCTTGGCGGCATTGGCTTCTTTTTGGGCGGCATCGGCCCGGACGGTCACATTGGCTTCAACGTGCGCGGCGCAGACCACTTCTCGACGACGCGGCTGACCGAGGTCAACTACGAGACGCAAGCTGCGGCTGCAGCCGATCTAGGCGGCATGGAGGTGGCGCGCAAGCGGTTGGTCATTACCATCGGCCTCGGCACCATCGCCGCCCGTCCCGATGCCTGCGCCGTGATTATTGCCGCGGGCGAGGCCAAGGCGGGGATTGTCGCGGCTGCCATAGAGGAAGCGGCCGATGTGCGCTATCCGGCCTCGGTCCTGCACCGCCTGCCACGCGCGCGGTTTTACATCACGCGCGGTGCGGCCAAGTTGCTGCGGGTGCGGCAGCGGGTGCTTTTGCAGCAGCAGGAGGCCGTTGACGACGAAGCGGTGGAAAAGATCGCGGTTGAACTCGCCTGCAAACTGGACAAGAAGGTCGTCGATTTGACCGAGGCGGAACTGGCGCAGGACGAGTTGGGTGCGGTGCTTTTGCAGCGGCGCGCCGAACCGGTCGAGTCCCTGACGCGCATGGTGCGCGACCGCTTGATTGGCAAGATTGAGCGGGGCTGCCAGACCCTTTCCAGCACGCGCTTCCTCCACACCGAGCCGCACCACGACGACTTGATGCTCGGCTATCTGCCCTATATCGTCCGCCATGTGCGCGACGCTACGAATGTGCATTACTTCGTCTGCTTCACCGGTGGCTTCACCGCGGTGACTAACCGCTTTATCGAGGATCACATCGAGCGGTTGCGGCGCTTCTTGCCTAGGTGCGCCGAACTGCTGGCCGAAGGCTACTTTGCGCCGAGCTATGAGCACGGCCGCAACCGCGATGTTTGGCTGTATCTCGACGGTGTGGCAGCCGACGACCCAGGGATGTGCGACGAAGGTATGGCGCGGCGCTTTTTGCGGAACCTCGTCGAGCTGTATGGCGTCGAGGACCGCGAGGGCATTGAGGCGCTGCTAGCCGAGCTAGACGCCTATTTTGCCAGCCGCTATCCTGGTCAGAAGGACGCACCCCAAGTCCAGACCCTCAAGGGCTTGTGTAGAGAATGGGAGGCTGAATGCACGTGGGGTTATCTCGGGTGGGACTGCACCAGCGTCAAGCACTTGCGCCTTGGGTTTTACACGGGCGACCTCTTCACCAAGGATCCGACAGTAGAAGGCGATGTACTGCCCGTGCTCGCGCTCCTCGAAGAAGTTGCCCCCGATGTGGTCAGCGTGGCGCTGGACCCGGAGGCCAGCGGCCCGGACACGCACTACAAGGTATTGCAGGCCGTCACCGAGGCCCTGCGCCGCTACGAGCGGCAGCGCAAGGACGCGCCCATCAAGGTCTGGGGTTATCGCAATGTGTGGTACCGCTTCGATCCCAGCGAGGCCAACATTTTCGTGCCGGTCTCGCTCAACATGCTCTCAGTGATGCAGAGCGCGTTTATGAGTAATTTTATCTCTCAGCGCGACGCTTCGTTCCCCAGCTATGAGCACGACGGTCCGTTCTCCGAGCTGGCGCGCCGGGTGCAGGTGGAACAGTATCAGAAAATCAAAATGTGCCTCGGCCGCGAGTGGTTTCAAGAGCACCCCAGCCCCCTGATTCGCGCTACGCGGGGTTTGGTGTTTCTTAGAGAGATGGACTTAGCCGAGCTGTACGAGCGCAGCCGAGTGCTCAAGCAGGCGACTGAGCAGTCCGGCCACAGTATTGTGGCCGCGAACTGCTAATCAAGGAGGAGAAGATGCTTAACGAAAAACTGCAACAGGCACTTAATGATCAGCTCAATTCCGAGTTTGCCTCGGCCTATACGTATTTGTCGCTAGCGGCTTATTTCGAGGACCTCGAGCTCAATGGTTTTGCCCACTGGATGAAGATCCAATACCAAGAGGAACTGATGCACGCGGAAAGGGTTTACGCCTTCATCAACGACCGCGATGGCCGCGTGCGCCTGCAGGCCATAGCTGAGCCACACAGCGAGTGGGACTCGCCGTTGGACGCCTTCAAGTTCGCCCTAGAAGGCGAGCGAGCTTTGAGCAAGCGAATCTACGCGGTAGTAAATGAGGCCCTCGCCGAGGGCGACCACGCAACTCATACCTTCATGCAGTGGTTCGTCAACGAGCAGGTGGAGGAAGAAGCCATCGTCCGCAATATCGTCAGCGACATGGAGCTGATTATCGAAAGCCGCGACGGCCTCTTTCTAATGGATCGGGATCTGGCAGGTAGGAGGCCGCAGGGCGAGGAATAAATTCAGGTGCGTTGGAGGGATTTCCAGCGGTGAGGACAGGATCGATTACCCTGAGTGTCGAAGAGTTGCTGGTTACTTAGTACGTGATTTGTACGTGGTAACCCAGCCTTCTACGATTTCCGGCAGACGCTCAACTGTTTCATAGCCGAAAAGTACTTCATCTACATAGCCCATGTGAAGCATGTCGATGATCCTGCAAAGGTATGATCTCCCCAAGTCCCACCATGTACCGTAGGCGTCCACTATCAAAAGATGCTGAACGTCAACCCCTAGACTCTCACGCGCCTCCGCAATCTCGTATCCATCAAGTAGGGTTTCATAGACTCCGTCTGCGACTCGGCTGCCGAACGTAGTTGTGTAGTAGTATTCCTTGATCTCCCATGCGGCGATCGGATTGACTGTCCCGGGGAAGCAGCCATCGAGACGGCGAGATAGGGTGCGGGCTGGCTTTGCTCCTTGCGTCAGTGTCGTGAGTCGTCTAGGATCGTAGTCGCAAGGCAGGCCTTTGATCCCATCCTCGACGAGCATATTCACGATACACGTCAAGAAGTTGTGCGCTCTCATGGAACCCTTCTGCTTGTTCATTGGTAGCGGACAGTTTGGTGAGAATTGCGATCGGAGTTGCTCGAACGTGTTGCGAGCCCGGTTGGCATCCATCAGCCGTGGTTCGACGTATGTATTCAGGACCTCAGCTCGGTGTTTGAAATAGTCTTGGAGTTGCTCCGCAAGTGCAGTAATACTGCCGCTTTGGTCGGCCAAATGCCCCCACTCCAATCCGAGAGTCTCCATAGCATGGATCATGTCGCCTGGCGAATAGACGCGAATCTTCTTTGTGGGCCTTTCGGTATAGCGCAGTGTCTCACTGATGGACCGCACGTTTGCCCAGAATACGGGATCCAAGCCGCTAAATCGAGCGTCTGCCTTCAATTCGTCTCCTTTATCTCATCAAGATTTCGTTCAAACAACGCAATCACATGCCCAAGCGAGCACTCTAGGGCAACACATATTCTGCGCAATTCGACGATGTCAATGCGACGTTCGCCGGATTCGACCTTGCTGACAAATGACTGAGGCACCCCTAAACGCGTCGCCAATTCAGTCTGGCTTACCCCGGCCTCCTTGCGAATCGCTCGGAGTAATGAACGCAAGGCTACATATTCGTGGTTTCGTTCTCCCTGCTCCCCCATCGCGTTGGCTCATCGAGTTAGTAGTAGTAATTTTCTTGATAGGGTGGTATTTACCTTGACAATATCCCAAAATAGGATATGTTTATCATCCATCCTTTTACCTTTCGGAAGACGGCAGTAGATGCAGTTGGGGCTATTCCACAAAGCAGCCGGTCAAGTGAGCCTCTCGCACCCATTCAAGACGCAACTCCTGAAGTGGGTCGGAAACAAGCAACGGTTCGCACATGAGATAATCGGGTATTTTCCGAATCAGTTCGGCACCTATTTCGAGCCATTTCTCGGCACGGGTAGCGTCCTTGCGACACTGGCTCCAAGGGATGCAGTAGCCTCCGACGCGCTTGTCCCTTTGATCGGGATATTCGAAGCACTCAAGAATGATCCTGAACGCCTGAAGCAGTGGTACAAGACGCGATGGTATAGCTGTGCCGGAAATAAAAAAGTTGAAGGCTACGAGGCCATCAAAGCGTCTTACAATAGGAATCCGAATGCAGCAGACCTTGTTTTCCTCAGCCGCGCGTGCTACGGTGGTGTCGTCCGCTTCACAACAAACGGCCACATGAGCACTCCCTGCGGTGTCCACACTCCCATCACCCCCGACTCCTTTTCGGCGAGGGTGGACCTTTGGGGACCTAGAGTTCGAAATACCCAATTCCTTAATTTAGACTTTGAAGAAGCTATGGAGCAAGCCAGACCGGGCGACCTAGTCTACTGCGACCCTCCATACCAACATACCCAAGCCATCCTCTACGGTGCTCAGACATTCACCCTTGAGCGTCTTCTAAGGGCTATCGAAAGATGCAAACATAGATCAGTCTATGTTGCTCTCTCCATCGATGGATCTAAGAAGACCGGAGCACAAGAATGTGTATTACCTATACCTGAAGGTCTCTTTGAACAGGAGGCTTTTGTCAACTGCGGACGCTCTATGCTACGACGCTTTCAGATGTCTGGCCAGACCCTTGAGTCGGAAGTCGTAGAAGATCGACTTTTGCTAACATATTCACTGGTCAATCAGTGATCAGACGGTTCGACCCGTCACGGTCGCGGCAGGATGACAAATCCCACCGAATCCACCGACGCCGACACAAACAGCCCGATGCCGCCCTCCACCTGAAAGAGCGGCCGCTCGAAATTTTCGCCAGCGAGCCCCCCAAAGCCGCCCTGTTCTTCTTGGAAGTCGGGGCTGGAGCGGGCGAACTCGAACCAGTTGTGATCGACTGCGTACACCTTTATCAGCGAACGCCCGGTATAAACCACGGCGAACCACGGCCAGCGCACGATTCCGTCGCTGGCGGCAAAGGGCGGCGATTGGTTGACTAGCAAGTCCTCCGGGTCCCGGTCGTATATCTCTGGGAAATCATCGTCGAGCAATTGCGCGTCCTCTTCCAAAGCGAAGAGCGCCGCTTGGTACGCTTCTCCTGCCTTTTCCAAGTGGATTTCGATCAAGCCCTCCAGATGAGTAAGCTGATTCTCTGGTGCCGTGTACACTTCGTCCCCCACCTCGGCAAATGACTTGAGAGTCCGCATGATCTCTTGGGTGTCTTCGTCCAATAAAACCATCTGGCGCACCCGCACTCGCTCAGGCGTGGTGGTGCGAGCGCGCACCTTCTTGCCCCCGACATCCACTTCTAGCCGGTACTCGGTCGTGGTTTGCACGAGAGGGGCCTCTGGCGGTGGCAAATAGCGACCGGGTGCTGGATCAGATGCATACTCAAAGATCTGATCCCCTTGGAAGACGCGCACTTGGGCATCGGGCACCCCCGCCGCATCCCGACTATAGGTTTGGCCGGGAGGCAGGATGCGCCGCACGAACAATTCGGGTAGGGGCTGATCGACTATCAGCACCCCGTCCACCACCAACTCGCTGCCTTCCTCCACCGAGCCGAATAGCTCACCTGGCTGGCGCTCGGCAGCGCAGGCCGTCAGGAACAGGGCGATAAAAACGTAGCGCACGATTTCCTCCTCAAAACGAAAAATTGAAACCCAACGTCGGCACGATGGGCAATTGCTTGATCACTTGCGGCTCGGTCTCGGGATTGTTCGTGTTGAACTCCACGAACCACTCGTTGCGCCGACTGTAGATATTGAAAATTTGCAAGTAGAACTCGGCATCGAGGCCCCACAGCCCGAACTCGCGGCTGGCACTGGCATCGAGGCGGTGATAGGGCAGCAGACGGGCGCTGTTGCGGTTGGCTGGTAGCACGTAGTCTTGCAGCGATCCAGTGGTCGGCTCGCGCAGCGAATAGCGGGCCGAGGCCGGGGTAAAGGTCTGTCCAGTGGCGTACACGAGATTTGAACCTAAGCGCCATTTTCCCAAGTTGTACGAGAGCACGAAAGACAGATCGTGGCGGCGGTCGTACTTGGGGGGAAAGGCGCGTCCACGGTTTAGTTCGGGGAAGGTGCGCCGCGTCCAGCCCAACGTATAGCCTATCCAGCCGGTGAGTGCCCCAGTGCGCCGCTGCAAAAAGACTTCGACTCCGCTGGCCCAGCCGCGTCCCCCACTTTTGAATATGTCATCTGAGCGCGTGCCTTCGCTATCGACGGGCACCGCGTTGTCCAGCACCACCAGATTGGCCAAGTCGGTGTAGTAGGTCTCCACGGAGAGCTGGTAGCGCCGCGAGGGGTTCCACTCGGTTCCTACGACTCCTTGATACGAGCGGCCCGGCTCGACGCTGCTGTCCAGCGGTACCCAAAAATCGCCGCCGCTGAAGACTTCGGTGGTGATCAATTGCAAGTACTGGCGGTACATCCCTGCGGCGGCTTTGATGCGGATTTTGTCGTTGAGGGCGCGGCTCAGGGACAGCCTCGGCGCGAAGTGCATGCGATCGCCGACGCTGAAATAAGTGCCTCGTCCCCCGAGCCGCAGCCGCGTAGTGGGCCCGGCTTGCCACTCGTCTTGGACGTAGGCCGAGGCCAACACCGACCTCTGGTACAAGGACTCTTCCTCCTGATTGAAGGACTGGGAATAGTCGAACTCGAATAGAGTGGCCAGAAAGCCGAGGGTGAGAGTGTGGTCGCGGTTGGCGAAGTAATCCACGTCGCCCTTGAGCGACCAGTCGCGGATGCTGTTGGCAATGCTGAAAGGCGTGTCGAAGAAACTGAACAAGAGGATGCTTTCATACGACGAGCCGGCGGCCATGAAGTGCCCAAACAGAGTTGGTGAGAACACCCGCGTCCAGCGCGCGGTCACGGCGCGGTTGCCCCAGCGCAAATCGGCGAAGGATTCATCCTCTTCTTCTGCATCCACCCGCAGATCGTCTTGGCCCCAGTACGTGCTCATGGTAAAGGTGTCGTCGCCCCACCGCTGGTTGACTTTGCCGTTGAAGTCGTAGAAGTAATAGTTCAAGGGGATGTCCACCCCGCGCGAGCGAATGGCGCTGAGTATGGGTTCCAAGTACGTGCGGCGGCCGGCCATCATCCACGAGCCTTGGCCCACTGGCCCTTCGGCCAGCAAGCGGCTCGCGATCAGGCTGATGCCGCCCCGGCCGCTGAATCGCTGTCGGTTGCCCTCGCGGTTGCTCACGTCGAGTACCGCCCCGAGCGTGCGGCCGTACGCGGCCGGGTAGGCCCCTTTGTATAGCTGGACGTCCTTGATGGCGTCGGGGTTGAAAGTCGAGAAGAAGCCGAAGAGGTGCGAGGGGTTGTACAGGGGGATGTGGTCGAGGAGGATGGCCGTCTGATCGGGGCCGCCGCCGCGCACGTACAGGCCGCTGCTGACATCGGACGCCGACTGGATGCCCGGCAGCAGTTGCAAGCTGCGGAGGAGATCGGCCTCGCCAATGGCCGGCATTTGCTGCAACGGCTCGACCTGCAGGGCGATAAAACTGCTCTGGGTGGCCTGCTCCAGTTCTTCGCTGCGCTCGGCCTGGATCACAATCTCCTCTAGGTCCACCGACTCGACCTGCAAGGCCACATCCAAGCGCACATCTTGGTCGCTGAACGCTAGGGTATCGCGCCAGCTTTTGTAGCCTATATACGAAATCACCACCTCGTACGTCCCCGCTGGGACCTCTTTGACGGCGTAGTAGCCGCTGCTATTGCTCGCCGCGCCCAACTGTACCTGAGTCAGGACAATGGAGGCCAGAGGCAGGGATTCGCCGTTGTCGGCGTCGGTGACAAATCCGCTCAGGGTAACTCCCGGGGTTTGGGCCGCCAAGGGCATGGCCACCAACAGAGTTATCATACAATACCTAATAATTGCCATTCTCTCTCCGTTTAAAATGCTGATACGACACGTACCACTTTCTTTTAACCCCCTAAACCCGTCCTGCCGCTACCCCCTCTGTTTAAAACGATAGTGCGACACCCACCACTCCTGCCCGCCGTTGTAGCCCCACAATTCGGCGCAGGCCATAAAGAAAATACGCCAGCGCTGTAACCATCGCCGCTTTGCGGCTGCTCCGTATTGGCGTTCCAAAATGGCGAGGGCCTCCGAGCGCCGGGCGTCGAGATTGGTCAGCCAATGCTCGGCCGTGCGGGCGTAATGCCGGCCATCGACCCGCCATTGCGCCTCTAGGACTAGGTCGTCTTGGAAGTAGTGCAGCAGATCGTCGGAGGGCATGATGCCGCCGGTAAAAAAGTAACGTCCCATCCAGTTATTTTCACCTTCGGCGGCAAAGGTGTATGCGTAGAGACGATGGACGAAGATGTGGATGAATAGCGAGCCAGCCGGTTTGAGCCAGCCGGCGATGCGCCGCATTAACTCGCGGTAATTGCGCATGTGCTCGAACATCTCCACCGATACCACCCGATCGTAGCGTCCCGGTGCCGCGAACTGGTTCATGTCTGCGGTGATCACTGCGACGTTATCTAGTCCCAGAGCCTTGCAGCGTTCTTCGATGAAGTCGCGCTGTAGTGCCGAATTGGACACTGCGGTGATGCGGCTGCCGGGATAATGCTGCGCCATCCACAGGGTCAGCGAGCCCCAGCCGCAACCCAATTCCAGCACGTCTTGGCCGTCTTGCAAGTCGGCGCGCTGACAGGTCAGTTTCAGCATGGCCGCTTCGGCTTGGTCCAGACTGGCCGTCTGCGTAGGGAAATAACAGCCGCTGTACTTGAGATGACGGCCTAAGACCAGTTGGAAAAACTCGGGCGGCAGTTCGTAGTGTTGCTCGTTGGCGCTCTGCGTATGCAGGGCGATGGGTGCCTGATCCATGGAGGCGATGAAGCGGCATTTGGCCGCTTGCTCGGCCTCGCAGTCGGTGCCTCGCTCTTGCCGCAGACGCCCGCGATTGAGGCGGCGGATGCCCCAGCGGATAAGGGCGTCGGGCAACAGGCCCCGCTCGGCCCAATCAATCGCGTTCAACATTTTCTCTGCGGGGAAACCACGGAATAAAGGGACTAGTAGTGCGCTGGTAGCGGCGGTAGCTCTCGCCTCGGCTGACCAGTGCCCGCTTCTCAGTGTAGGGAATGCCGGTCACGCGGTAGAGCAGAAACAACATCAGCACCGGCCCGATCCAAGCCAACCACCCGATCTCCGACCCGACCGCCATGACCACGTAGGCCCACCAGTGGATCCATTCAAAGAAATAGTTGGGATGGCGCGAATAGCGCCACAAGCCGCGGTCGCAGGTGCGCCCGTGGTTAGCAGCTTGGCTGCGGAAGGCGGCCAATTGGCGGTCAGCTACCCATTCGCCGACTACCGCTATTACCCACACTAGCAGGCCGGTTACATCCCAAGCGGTCCAGCCTGCGTGAGCTTTGGCTGCCACGGCGACGAAAGGTAGGCCGAATAAAACCACCAGCAGGGCCTGCGCTTGGAATAAATAGAAAAAGCGCCGCTGGGCCTTGGCACCCCATTGGGCACGCAGCATCTGGTAGCGGCCGTCTTCTTCTTTGGCTCGTACTATACGGTCGATCAGCAAATAAGCGGTTAGGCGGAAGGACCACGCCGCGCCCATCAGACCGAGTAACAGCCGCCGCGACTCCCAACCGTCGCCACTATAGGCTGCGGCCACGGCCACCAACCCAATGCCACCTGCCCAGCCCACGTCAACGACGCCCGCATCGCCCCGTCGCCGCTGCAGCCAATACAGCGCGGCCATACCCGCCATAGCCACCGGCAAACTATAGGCTAACAAGTTCAACATGGTGTCGTAGCTTTCGGTAGTTTCTGAGGGACTCGTTGCCCTTACTCACCTCTGCGCCATCTGCGTCCATCTGCGGATACCCTGTCATCCGCCGTGCCCCTAAACCTCGCCGTGGCCAATCTCGGGCAACTGCGCCGAGCGGCGGTTTGCTGGCCGAGCCAATAGCATTTGCACATCGGAGATGTAGCGCTCTGCAAAGCCGCCGATGCAATACGAAAAATAGAAGTCCCACATGCGAATGAATTCCTCGGTAAACCCTAGCTGACGCACTTGTTCTTCTGCGTCCCAAAAACGCGCCCGCCAAGCCTGCAAGGTGCGGGCGTAGTGCGGACCAATGTCCTCCAAGTGCACCAAGCGCATATCCGTGGCCGCCGCCAGCGAGCGGCTGATGGTCGCCACCGACGGGATGCAACTGCCCGGAAAGATATATGCCTTGATGAAATCAACCGAGCGGCGCGCCCGCTCGTAGGCCCAATCGCCGATGACGATGGCCTGCAATAGCATCAGTCCCTCGGGTTTGAGCAGGCGGGCGCAACAGCCGAAATAAGTGTCGAAGTAGTGGTGTCCCACGGCTTCGATCATCTCTATGGAGACCAGTTTGTCGTACTGTCCCTGCAAATCGCGGTAGTCGGCCAACACCACCTCTACCCGGCCATCTAAGCCGGCCGCGCGCACTCGTTGACGCGCCAATTCGCACTGTTGCTGCGAAATGGTCGCCGTGGTCACTCGGCAGCCGTACTCGCGGGCCGCGTGCAGGGCAAAACCGCCCCATCCGGTGCCGATTTCCAACAGATGATCCTCGGGCACTAGGGCGAGCTTTTTGCAGATGCGGTCCACCTTGTAGCGCGAGGCTTCTTCCAGCGAACTGTCCGGGCGCGGAAACACGGCGCTCGAATACATCATGTTGTCGTCGAGGAAGAGGCGGAAAAAGTCGTTGCTCAAATCGTAGTGGGCGGCGATGTTGCGCCGGCTGCCTTGGAGCGTATTGCGTTTGAGGGCATGCCCCAACATGCGGGCCGGTGCGGCCAGCCGGGCCCAGCCCCGCTCGCGCTGCTGCATCCACTCCATATTGGCCGCGGCCAAGCGGCACATAGTCGGCAGATCGTCGCAACTCCACCACCCCTGCATGTAGGCTTCTGCCGCGCCGATGGTGCCCCCGAGGGCCAAGGCGCGGAAAAAGCGCGGATGGTGGACTTGCAAAACTACTGTGGGGCCGTCTTCGCCCTGCCCGAAGGTGCGGCGCTGTTCGCCTTCGACTAGGCAAATCGCACCGCGCTGCAAGCGCTGCAATTGTCCCAACACCAACCGCCGCGCCCAGCGATCCAGCCAGCCGCCGAGGCCGAGAGATCGTTTTTTAACTGCGGGGGAGAGCGCTAGTTGCGACATAGTCTTTTTCCTTTGTCAACGATTTGGGGTGCGGGTAGAACGGACAGCGTTTGAGCCACAGTTTTAGCGCCTGCCAGTGAATGGCACCAATGACTTTTGTCGTTATCAGCGGATACTGCACCAGTACCCGCGCCAGCGCTGCCGCGCTTATTTCCCGCCGCCGCAGCACTAGGGTCGCGTCGAATAAATGACTGTCGTCCTGCCAATTGTCCATATGCACGGCCAGCGTGCGGCGCGGCGTGGTAAAGCGCCAAGTGTAGTCCTGCTGCATGGCCATGAAGGGCGAAACGTGGAATGCCTTGGAGAATTGGTAGCACTTGTGCGCTCCGCGGCCGCGGTCGATCCCTGAGTGCAGGACGTAGCAGTGCTGTTCGCCCCAAGGCGTGTTATTTACCTCGCCTACCACCGTTTCGACGCGCCTATCGGCTTGGTCGAAGCAATAGTAAAAGCTGACCGGGTTGAAGCCGTATCCGCCGTAGCGCAGGTGAGTCAGCAGGCGGATCGGCCCGTCGGGGTAGCGTCCGCTCTCGTTTTTGACTAACTGCCGCACGCAATCCGCTAGGGGATGCTGCGGTGCACCCAAATGGTCAGCGCGCCGGAAGTAAGCCACATTGGGCCGCGCTGACGACCACAGCCAACGCCCGTTGAACAAGCTGGGCAGTTCGGCTAAATCGAGGTACATCATAAAGAGCCGGTACTCAAAGACGTGGGCTACTGGCGCAAAGCGGCGATGCCGCACCCGCCCTTCGTATATGCAGCTATGCTGGTTCATATAGCAATCTCGTCTTGTTTCTACTCTTCTGCGTCCATCTGCGGATTGTCGTATAGAAGGATGTAGAATTGCTATAGCGTCTTGCCAAAGCGCCGCGTCACTTCCAAGGCGCTGACGACCCCGTCCTCGTGGAAACCAAAGCCCCAATAGGCCCCGCAGTAGTGGATGCGATCAACCCCGTCGATTAGCGACCGCTGCTTTTGCGCGGCCACCGAGGTTGGCGAATAGACTGGGTGGTGATAGGTCATGCGGGCGATGATCCGCTCTGGGGCAATATCGTCGGTGCGGTTGAGGCTGACGCAGAAGGGTCGGCGGCTCTCCAGACTTTGGAGGATATTCATGTTGTACGTGACGGTGGCGGGGCATCCCTTGTCGGGCGGGATGTAGTAATTCCAGCTAGCCCAGGCGCGGCGGCGCTTGGGCAGCACGGATGCGTCGGTGTGCAATGCGACATCGTTGGCCTGATATCGCATGGCTCCCAGAACTTGGCGCTCGGCTGGGGTAGGCTCGGCCAATAGCCGCAGTGCTTGGTCGCTGTGTACGGCTAGGATGACCTCGTCGAAGCGCTCGGGCTCTCTGGCTTGGGTGCGCACTTCCACCCCTTGGTGCAAACGCCGCACCGAAGCCACGGGGCAATTGACGCGGATGCGCTCTCTAAAGGGGCGGATCAGCGCCTCGACGTAGCGCTGCGATCCTCCTTTGATGACGCGCCACGGCGTCCGCCCGCGCACTTGCAAAAAGGCGTGGTTGGCGAAGAACTGGACGAAGTAGCGCGCTGGGAATTCGTACATGCGGTCGGGCAAGGCCGACCACAGCGCCGAGCCCAAGGGGATGATGTGGTGTTGGACAAAAGCCTTGGAATAGCCGTTGTCGGCTAGATAGTCTCCGAGGGTAGTAGCGTCATTGGGGTCGCGCAATAATTCCGATGCCTCGCGGTTGAAGCGCAGGATGTCGGCCAACATGCGGTAGAACGACGGTCGCAGCGCATTGCGCCGCTGGGCCAACAGACTGCTCAGCGGCGTGCTAGCGTATTCGAGGCCGGTGCGGCCGCACTTGACGCTGAACCCCATTTGAGTCGGCTGGGAAGCCACGCCCAAACGCTGCAGCAGACGATTGAATTGTGGGTAGTTGGGTTCGTTGAAGACGATAAAGCCCGTATCCACTGCATAGGAACGCCCGTCCTGTTCGACTTCCAAGGTATGGGTGTGGCCGCCGATATAATCGTTGGCTTCAAATAGCGTGACGTGGTGATCGGGGTGCAGCAGATAGGCGGCCACTAGGCCGGAAATACCGCCCCCCACCACGGCGATGCGCCGCCCCTGCGCTGGTTTCATGGCCCGTTGACGGCTCGGTTGTAAACCCGCTCGGGCACGGGCCTGAGATCGCGCACTAGACCGATCCAAGACAGTACTTTGAGCAGGTAATAGGTCGGATCGAACTCCCACCAGTAAAAACCCTGCCGCGCCGCCCCTGGATAATAGTGGTGGTTGTTGTGCCAGCCCTCGCCCATGGTGATAAGCGCCAGCCAAAAATTATTGCGGCTGTGGTCTTGGGTGGCAAAGCGGCGGCGGCCAAAAAGATGGGAGAGCGAATTGATGGTACACGTGCCGTGGAACAGGACGATGGTGGAGATGGAGAAGCCCCAGACGAGCATTTGCCAGCCACTGGTTTCCAACGCGGGGAAGCGGTTGCCGCAATACTCCCCCAAGGCGTACATCGCCGCTGCTAGCAAGGTGGGTACGATGATGTCGAAGCGGTCGAGAAAGCGCAGTTCGGGGAAACGGGCTAGGTCGCGCACATTGTATAGACGGGTGGGAAAATTCGACCGCGAGGTAATCCACAGGACGTGGCTCCACCAAAACCCGTGCTCTTTGGGCGAATGTACGTCGCTGGCGACATCGGAGTGGCGATGGTGGTGGCGGTGGTGCCCGGCCCACCACAACGGCCCGCGCTGCACGGCTGTATTGCCCAACACGGCAAAGAGGAACTGCACGGGCCGCGAGGTCTTGAATGTGCGGTGCGAAAAGTAGCGGTGGTAAAATCCGGTTATGGCAAACATCCGCATCCAGTAGGCCGCGATGGCCACGCCCACGGCTAGGGGACTCCAACCGACCCACAAAACTCCGAGGCAACTCAAGTGCAGCGCCGCAAAGGGTAGCATGCGGACCCAATCGATCTGCCGCTCGTCTTCAACTACCGCGGCGGCCGCGGCTTCATCGCCCTTAAACCAGCGCAGGAAAGCCAGCCGCCAGCCTTTGAGCGGCGGTGTATTGTCCGCGATGTTTGTATGTTCCATTTGATTGCTAGTTGTCAATTGTTTTACCCTCAGTGCAAGACACCCACTCCAGTACGCGTCTTTTGGTATTCCGGTAGGGGCGACCGACTGGCCGTCCCTACGAGCGCAAAGAATTCAAGGAATCGCGCAAATCGCTCAGGTTAGCCAAGGTGACAGCCCCGGCCTGATTGAGAAAACGCTGGTAATGCGCGGCGGTCCGGCCGCCGGCTATCAAGGCAATGTCGTCGCCTAGCAGACGGCGCAATTTGACCAACTCGCCGCCTAGATGGGGATCGTCGCCCGGATAGACTATGCTGAGGAGAACGGCCTTAGCACCCTTTTGCGCGGCGGCTCCGGCGATCTCCTCAGCCGGTAGGTTGGGGCCCAGAAACGTCGAATTCCAGCCCTCTGACGTGGCTACGACCGTAGCGAGCAAAGCTCCCATCTCGTGCAATTGCCCTGCGGGCGTGGTGGCGACGACGTGGGGAGCAGCCTTCGATACTTGGAAACTGGCCTGTATGTTGCCGATAAAGCTGCGCACCACGGCCGAAGCCATATGTTCGTCGGATACTCTCAAGGTGCCTTCCTGCCACATCTGGCCGATGCGCTCCATAAGCGGCTGGACCACTTCTTCGAGCAGATGCTGCTGGCTCAGCGCTATGGAGGCGCGAACCAATTGCTCTTTGAGCGAGACTGCGTCTAGCCCTTGCACTGCGACTAAGGCTCGTTCGAGGAATTCGCCGGGGTCTTTTTTCTCGTCCTCTTCATCGGTCGTCCTCTGAGCCAACGGTGCCGCTGCTTGCTCAGCGCGGACCAGCTTCATCAGCTCGGGCGTGGAAAGATGGGCGATGCGGCCAATGCTATGTCCGGCCTGTACTGCCTGTTGCAACCATTGTAGGCGCGCGATGTCCTCGTCCGAATAAACCCGTCTATTGGTCGCCGTCCGCGCGGGCACCACGGCTTGATAGCGCTTTTCCCAGACGCGGATGACATGGGCCGAAAGCCCGGTCCGCCGCACTACTACTTTGATAGAATGTCCCGGCGTCGATTCCATACGTGTGAATATAGATATTGTCTATTATTTGTCAATATATTCAGGTGATTTACGCAATAAAAAACCTTTTTAGATGTGTCATATCTATACAAATTATAAATATATATTAGGCAAATATTAGACATATATTACCGCAAAATGAATTCCAACACGTCAAGATGGCGACTTTGGATTTTGCTGCTAAAAAGAGAAGTTGAAGCCCAGCGTGGGGATTATGGGCAATTGCTTGATCTTGCGCGGATCGACTTCGGGATCAACCGAATCAAGCTGCACAAACCACTCGTTGCGGCGGCTGTACACATTGAATATCTGCACGTAGAACTCGCTGGCGGTTCCTCGCAGCTCGAACGAGCGACTAGCGCTGACGTCGAGGCGGTGATAGGGCTGTAGGCGGGCGCTATTGCGCTGGACAGGTGACTCGGAGACCGGTGTGAATGCCTGCCCGGTGGCGTACGCGAGGTTCGCGCCGAGCCGCCATGCGCCCACCCCGTAGGAGGCGACAAAAGACAGGTCGTGGCGGCGATCGTGTTTGGGGGGAAAGGGCTGGCCGTCGTTGAGTTCGGGGAAGGTGCGCCGCGTCCAAGCGAGCGCGTAGCCGACCCACCCGGTGAGTGCGCCGGTGCGCCGGTGCAAAAAGACCTCGATTCCGCTGGCCCAGCCCGTGCCGCCGCTTTTGAACACCGCTTCCGAGTGCGTTTCCTCGTTGTCATCAGGCAGTTCGGTATCTATGGTCACTAAGTTGGCGAGATTCGTGTAATAGGCATCCACGAAAAACTGGTAGCGCTGTGAGGGGGTCCACTCGACGCCGGTGACGGCTTGATAGGATCGCCCCGGCTCGACGGTGTCGTCCAAAGGCACCCAGAAATCGCCGCCGCTGAAGGCTTCGGTGGTGATCAGTTGCAGGTGTTGGCGATACACGCCGCCGGCGGCTTTGACGCGGATTTTGTCGCTCAACGCTTGGCTCAGGGACAGCCGCGGTGTGAAATGCCAGCGATTTCCTTCGCTGAAGTACGTTCCCCGTCCACCTAGCTGCACCCGTGTGGTCGGTCTGGGCTGCCACTCGTCCTGCACGTAGCCTTCCAACAGCACTGGCTCTTGGCGCAAGTCGAGTTGGGTCCGCTCGTTGAAAGATCGGACAAAGTGAAACTCGAACAAGGTGGCCAACAGTCCCAAGGAAAGCGTGTGATGGCGGTTGGCGAAGTAATCCAAATCGCCTTTGAGCGACAGGTCGCGGATGCTGTTGGCGATGCGGACGGGCGCGTCGAGGAAACGGAGCGCGATGCTGCTTTCGTATTTTGAGCCAGCGGCCATGAGGTGGCCGAACAGGGCCGGCGAGAACGCGCGCGTCCAGCGCGCAGTCAGGACGCGGTTCCCCCAGCGCAGATCGACGAAAGACTCTTCGTCGTCTTCTAACTCAATCCGCAGGTCGTCTTGGCCCCAGTACGCGGTCGCGGTGTAGGAGTCGTCGCCCCGCCGCTGGTTGATGCTGCCGTTGAGGTCGTAGAAGAAATAGTTCAAGGGGATGTCTTCCCCGCGTGCGCGGAGGGCGCTGAATACGCCGTCCAAGTAGGTGCGGCGACCGGCCAGTATCCACGAACCTTGGCCGACTGGTCCCTCGGTGAGCAAGCGGCCCGAGATCAGGCTCACGCCGCCGCGCCCGCTGGTGCGCTTGCGGTTGCCTTCGCGATTGCTCACGTCGAGCACCGCCCCGAGCGTGCGGCCGTACGGAGCGGGATAGGCTCCCTTGTACAGATCGACCTTCTTAATGGCGTCTGGATTAAAGGTCGAGAAGAGACCGAAGAGGTGGGAAGGATTGTACAGAGGAGTTTGGTCGAGAAGGATAGCCATTTGGTCGGGGCCGCCGCCGCGCACGTACAAGCCGCTGCTGATATCCGCGACCGCTTGGACGCCCGGCAGTAGCTGTAAGCCGCGCAAGAGATCGGCCTCGCCGAGGGCAGGCATCTGCTGTAAAGGCTTGGCGCGGAGGCTGATGCGTTCGGCCTCCACCGAGACCTGCTCGCCTAAGTCCACTGGTTTGGGTACCAGCGCCACGTCGAGCCGTACGGCCTCGTCCGCGCCAAAGTGCAGCGTGTCCCACCGGGTCTGGTAGCCTGCGTACGACGCGCTTACTACGTGCGTGCCAGCCGGCACTTGCACGACCGCGTAGTAGCCGCTGTTGTTGCTGATCGCCCTGAGTTGAAGTCCTTCGACTGTGACAGTGGCGCGGGTCAGAGCTCCGCCGCTGTCGGCGTCGGTGACAAAGCCGCTCAGGGTTGCCGCTTGTGCTGACCCTGCCAAAAGCAGCCACACCGTTAGCACTCGCCTACAATTTTTTTGCAATATCACCTGTTTGTTGTCTCACGGACGTTGAGCGTCGGTATGTAGAGAAACATATCGACATATTGAGCGGGTTGCACCCCGAATAGCCGCCAAAATCGGTCGCGCCCTATGCTGGCCTCTTGGGACTTTGTATCTTCAGGCCCTTGCCACTACTACATACAAAGGACGGATTCATGACCACTGACCGCATTTTTCACCGCGTCATTACCGACAACTGGCCGCAGATTTCCCACGGCAAAGACTGCTACCTCTACGCCGAAGACGGCCGCGCGTACCTCGATGCCTGCGCTGGCGTCCACGTGGTCTCCATCGGTCACGGCGTTCCAGAGATAGCTGAGGTCATGCGGGAGCAGGCGAACAAGGTCAGCTTTACCTACGCCCGCTTCCTCACCCAACCGCAAATCGACCTCGCCGACAAAATCGCCGCCATAGCCCCCGGCGACCTCAACCGCGTGTTCTTCATCTCCGGCGGGTCCGAGGCCACGGAGTCCGCGCTCAAGATCGCCCGCAAGTACCACATCGAGACCGGCAACCCGAAGAAGTTCAAAGTCATCACCCGCTGGCAGAGCTGGCACGGCAACACCATCGGCGCGCTTTCCATGTCGGGCCGCTCCACCTGGCGCGAAGACTACGTGCCCTATTTGCTCGACTTCCCGCACATCACCTTCCCCCACCCAGATCACTGCCCGTACTGCCAAGATCGGCCCGCCTGTACGCTGGCGTGCGCCGAAGAGTTGGAGCGGGTTATTAAGCAGGAAGGCAGTGAATACATCGCCGCCTTTATCGCCGAGCCGATCTCGGGCACTTCTTGCTGTGGCCTGATGCCGCCGCCCGACTACTTCCCTACCATCCGCGCGATCTGCGACCGCTACAACATCCTGATGATCATCGACGAAGTGGTCACCGGCTACGGACGCACGGGCCTCAATTTCGGCATTGAGCACTGGGACGCCATTCCAGACATCATAGCCACTGGCAAGGGCCTCGCCAGCGGGTACACGCCCATTGCCGCCACCCTAGTCCGCGACGAGATCTACGACGGGATCTACAAAAAGCAAAACCACTACGTCCACGGCCACACCTACGGCGGCAATCCGCTCTCCTGCGCCATTGCCCTCGCCGTGCAGAACTACATCCAAGACCACGATTTGGTCACTCGCTGCGCGCAGATGGGCGACCTGATGCTGGAGAAGATGCTGCCCTTAATGGACTCGCCCATAGTCAGCGCGGTGCGCGGCAAGGGCCTGCTTACCGGCGTGGAGTTTGCCAAGGACAAGGCGACCGGCACGCCCTTTGACCCCGCTCAGGGCGTGTCCGCCGCGGTCGTCAACCGCGCCTTTGCCAAAGGCGTGCTCATCATGCCCGGGTCGCCCGGGTTGATCGACGGCGTTAGCGGCGACCACATTGCCATCAGCCCGCCCTTTACCATTAGCGAAGAACAGGTCGAGGAAGTCGCGCAGGTGATCGCGGATGTGGTTGGAGACATGGAGCGGGAATTGGGATATTGAGTTAAAAAACACTGCATACCTACATCGCCCGTAGAGGAGGATTACCATGAAACTCGGCACCTTTATGATGCCCTTGCATCCCCCGGAAAAAGACCGCACCGAATGCTTTGCCGAGGACGTCGAGTTCGTCGTCCGCGCCGACCAGCTCGGCTTCACCGAAGCTTGGGTCGGCCAGCACCACACTGTCGCGTGGGAGCCGATTCCGTCCAACGATCTCTTCATCGCCCACGTCCTGCCCCTGACGCAAAACATCCGCTTGGGCACGGGCGTCTCCATCATGCCGCAGCACCACCCGGTCAATGTCGCGGTGCGGCTGGCTTTTCTCGATCACCTATCCAAGGGCCGCTTCAACTGCGGTTTCGGCCAAGGCGGCGTCGCTACCGACTGGGGCCTTTTTGACCTGCCCGATCCCAAAACGCAAGGGCTGATGACTGTCGAGAGCATCGACATGGTCCTCAAGCTCTGGCAGGCGGAGGCCCCGTTTGACTTTGCGGGGGATTTCTACCACATCAAAATTGAGGAGGCAAACCCCGAACTCGGCATTGGCGAACTGCTCAAGCCCTACCAGCAGCCGCACCCACCCATTGGCATGAGCGTGATAAGAAGCGACTCCATGGCCGCAACCATGGCCGGCCAGCGGGGCTATCTGCCCATCAGCACCAATCTCGTCGCTCCTTCGACCTTGACCCAGCACTGGCAGACCTACAGCGCCGGGGCCACCGAGGCCGGTCTGCCCGCGCCCGAGCGCACCCGCTGGCGCATCTCGCGCAGCATCCTCGTCGCCGATGACGAAGCGCGCGCTTGGGACTACGCCCTCGACGAAAAGAGCGCTTTCTGCCGCGCCTATGAATACCTGATCGCCGTACTCAGCGGTGCCAAAATGCTTCACATTACCAAGCACGACCCGGACGTTCCCGACGAGGAGGTCACGCCCGAGTATCTGATCAGGAATCTGTGCATAATAGGCGACGTGCCGTCGTGCGTAGATCAGCTAGCGGGCTTGTGGGAGACGACCGGGGGCTTTGACACGCTGCTGATGATCGCCCACGATTGGGACGACCGGCCGCTGTGGGAGCGCTCGATGGACTTGCTCGCCAACCAAGTCGTGCCGCAATTGCCGTCGGTATAGGGAATGCGATTTTGGACTGCCTTGGGGGACCAAACTCCCCGTAAGCTCATTATATAATAAGGCTTGTAGAAAGCTTGAGAGGCGATAATATGCCCGAAACGATTCTCGACAAATGGGATGTGACCATAGAAGAGCTTACGGAGCTAGTAGAGGCTAACCCTAGTCTCCGTGGCATGATTCTGGGGTACTTAGCAGAACTTAAGCTCGAAAAGCTCTGGCTGTCAGGCGACGACGTTTCAGAGGTTACCAAGCACGATGACCACGATAGGCAGAAGAAAGGCGATCGAGTCATCCGGTACAAGGGACGGGAGTTTATCTTTGAATCGAAATCGCTACAGAGCGCGAAGATCGAGAAGACCGAAGAAGGATGGATGGGAAAGGCTCAAGTCGATGCGAGTGATCGCCGGGAGATCGTGCTTCCAGACAAAAGCCGCGTAACGACAACATGTTTGCAAAAGGGAGAGTTCGATATCCTCGCTGTCAACGTATTTGCGTTTGAAGAGAAGTGGCGGTTTGTCTTCGCCAAGAACTCGGACCTTCCCACGTCTAATTATAAGAAGTACACTCCATATCAGCGCCAGCACCTTTTGGCGACCCTTGTAACCGTCCATTGGCCCCCGAGACCGCCATTCAGCGACGAGCCTTTCACGCTTATGAATGAGATTATTCAGGAGCGCATCTGATTCGCGGTCTTGCCCTTTGGGATCTTCACGAATACAAGAAAGTAGGAGTGATTCTTTCTTGCGTGAACCTGTTTGAGAACGCGGCTCATTCCAGGTTTGTTTGGGCGGACGACAACGAATAAATCTTTGCAGAAAAATCCAAGCTCGGCGTAGGCGTTGATGATCTCAACGTGGGTCAAGTTCTGACGATTCGCGCTGACTTCATCTTGACACTTCACGATCAATACGCCTCGGTCGCGCAGTACTCGGTGAGCCTCGCGACCGCTCTCCTCATAAAATTCTACAACCGCAGCGTGCCACTTCCCGCCGCCGCGCCTCGGTGCTTCGTGTCCGTTGGAATAGTGGTCTCGAAAGGCATTGTGTGTCCCCGCGCCTGCTTTGGTCGAGTTCCCGCTGCGGAAGAACCCCTCCATGTAGGGCGGGTCAAGGACGAGCGCATCGAAGGACTCGCTTTCATACGGAAGATTGCGACAGTCTGTGCCGTCTGCGATATCTGACGGATGCAAGTCGTACTTTGCAGTGTCGACGTTGCGCCAAAAGACGCCCTTGCCAAATGTCACATCGGCAATTTTGGCACCCTTCTCAATATGCAGCTTTAAGATAGCCGGGAATACATCCGCGTTGTTTCCGAGGTGGGCGGAGAAAACCAGATTTGTCGTGGCGTTTCCATCTGGTTTTTTTCGGCCAGACGGTGTTCTGCTTCTGCTCCCGCCAAAGTCAAGCTCTGACTGACGCGCGTTCATGTGCTTTTCTCACTTCACTTTGTTGGGCAGGCCAATTTCCCCAGGGTCCTAATTGACTGAGCCACATTGGGTTGCGTTGGCAGTGGACGAACTTAAAGGATGAATTTGAAGCTAGCGGAACGGGAGAACCCTGTCAACGCCTAAGATGCCTCTAGCGACCTGTTAAAGCCTTCGCCTGTTCGCCCAATGCGATCAGGTCCTCGGCAATGGAGCGCAGTCGGGGCCTTGCTAGGAGTTCCGGATTGACGTCGAAGGCTCCGGCTGCGTAGTGCTGCATGGACCGCAGCTTGGCCTCGGTATCGGGCCGGGTGACGAACTTGAAGGCAACGTAGCGCCGCTCGGGGAACTTACCATAGGCCGCGTGAAAGAGGCTGTGGTGAAAAAAGACCACGTCGCCAGGCATAGTCTCCACCGCGCAGGCAGGGATGTCCTCGCCCCTCGCCCCGAAGCTGTCGCCGATCGTGCCGTCCTTGAAGTGGTGGTCCTGTAAGGGCCACAACCACTCGTGGAAGGGCATGCGGTGCGAACCGGGAATCACCCGCAGCGCGCCCTGCTCTTTGGTGGTGGGCGTCAGGTAGAGCATCACTTTGAGTCGGCGATACTCGGTCTCTGCGGCTCCTGGCCGATCCGCGTGCCAGTTGTGCTCCCCTTTTTCGGTATGCCCCTCCTTATTGCCCTCCGATCCCGACCACAGGAAATCGGGTCCTAAGAGATCGGCGGCCACTTGGAAAATGCGGTCGTCCTCGGCTAAGTCCAAAAGCCGGGGATTTAGCTCGGCAAAAGGCGCAAGGCCCTGGTGCTGGCCGTCGTCGGGTTGGCCGCCTCGGTCCTCGTGCCACACTTGGTCGGCGGCTTGGGTAATCTCGGCCATCTCGTCCGGGGAAAACGCCTGACGCAGGCAGAGAAAGCCAAAGACGTCAAAGTGTTCTTTTTGTTTGGGCATCAGCATCGGCAGTCCTCCTCGCGTAGCGAATTATACGTCGCCAAGATAGAACAGAGCCGTGCTGCGGCCAACCGCGTCGGTGGCCGTAAATGCGTTTTCAGGTTAATTTTGTAGTCTATGTGCGCACTAATTTTCCATTCTATCACCCTCACATTAAACGACGATTCTCATGCAGACCATGCGCTCACTAGTTCTCTGCTTTATCCTCGCCTCAGTGGCCCATGCCGCGGACAGTCCCGTTCTCAGCGCCCACGCCTTCACGCTCTACGGCGACCCCAAGTACGGGCCTGATTTTACCCACTTCGACTACGTCAATCCCGACGCTCCCAAAGGCGGCGAAATCCGCCTCGCCGCTATCGGCACGTACGACAACCTCAACCCCTTTACCCTCAAGGGGGTGGGTGCCGCTGGTTCGCTGATGCTCTACAACCGGCTCTGCACTAAGTCCAAGGACGAGCCGTTCACCGAATACGGCCAGCTCGCCGCACAGATGCAGATGCCGGAGGATCGCTCTTGGATCATCTTCGAACTGCACCCCGCAGCGCGCTGGCACGATGGCGTTCCGGTGACCGCGGCTGATGTGATTTTCAGCTTCAAAATCCTCACCACTAAGGGCATCCCGTTTTTTCGCACTTTTTACGCCGACGTCGATACGGTCTTCGCCCTCGACGAGCGCCAAGTGAAGTTCGAGTTCAAGGAAGGTACCAACCGCGAAATGCCGCTGATTATCGGCCAGCTACGAGTATTGCCTAAGCACTATTGGGAAGGGCGGGAATTCGCCGCTACTACGCTTGAGCCGCCTTTGGGTAGCGGCCCGTACAAAATCGCCGAGTTCGAGCCGGGCCGCTCGATTATCTACGAGCGCGTTGATGACTACTGGGCGCGCGACCTGCCCGTACACAAGGGCCGCCACAACTTCGACCGCATCCGCTACGAGTACTACCGCGACCAGACTGTGGCCATCGAAGCCTTTAAGACGGGGGGGTACGACTATCGCCTGTTGAGCAATTCCAAGGAATGGGCTACAGACTACGAGGACTTTGCGCCGATCGCCGAGGGACGGATGATCAAGGTGCAGATTCCACATCAACTCATCCGCGGCATGTCGGGCTTTGCGTTCAACACCCGGCGCGACAAGTTCAAAGATCCCAAGGTGCGGCAGGCGCTCGCCTATGCGTACGACTTTGAATGGACTAACAAGAATCTGTTCTACGGCCTCCTCACCCGCAGCAACAGTTATTGGGGCAACTCGGACCTCGGATCGTCGGGGCTGCCCGCGGGACAGGAGTTGGAAATTTTAGAGGCGTACCGGGGGCGGATACCGGACGAGGTGTTTACTACGGCCTATGCGCCGCCGGCTACTAACGGATCGGGACAGTTGCGCCAAAATCTGCGCACGGCGAAGAAATTGCTCACCGAGGCTGGCTGGACTGTGGTCGATGGGAAGCTGACTCACGCTGAGAGTGGCGAGGTAATGCGCTTTGAATTCTTGCTTGGTTCCTCGTCGTACGAGCGCGTCCTCAGCCCCTTCGTGCAAAATCTCGAACGCCTTGGCGTTGAGGCGACTATCCGCACGGTTGACGCGGCGCAGTACCAGAACCGCGTCCAGGACTTTGATTTCGACATCATCGTCGCCTCTTGGCGTCAGACCTTGAGTCCGGGCAATGAGCAGCGCAACTTTTGGTCGAGTACGGCGGCGCGATCGGCGGGTAGCCGCAATTACGTCGGCATTGCCGACCCTGTCATCGACGAACTGATCGAGCGCCAGATCGCCGCCCCCGACCGTCCAACGCAGGTCGCGATAACCCATGCCCTCGACCGCATCTTGCTCTGGAACCACTACGTGATCCCCGACTCGCACAGCCGCTCCTATCGCTTGGCCTATTGGAACAAGTTCGGGCGAATGCCAGAGCCCGCACCTAATGGGCTGGGCTTTCCCGACACTTGGTGGTGGGACGCGGAAAAGGCAGCGCGTTTGGAATCCAAATGAACGTCGTGAATGCCGCGCTTGAATCGTCCATTGACAGAAAGTTGACTATGCACATCGCACTTTTCTTAATCGCCGTCCTGACGACGCTTCCCGCTCGTGCCGACAACTACGTCGGCCACGGCATTTCCCTCTACGGCGAGCTCAAATACGGACCAGACTTTACCCATTTTGAATATGTCAATCCCGACGCGCCGAAGGGCGGTACGCTACGCCTAGGTTGGATTGGGACATTCGACAGCCTCAATCCCTATATCCTCAAGGGCATTGAGCCGCCGCGTCTAGGCAGCTTGATCTACGACACCCTGACTGAAAGCGCCGAAGACGAGATCGCCGTCGGATACGGTCGCCTCGCCGAGCGCATCGAAGTTCCTCCCGACAACGCTTGGGTGCTCTACACCCTGCGGTCGGAGGCGCGCTGGCACGACGGCAAGCCCATAACTCCCGAGGACGTGATTTTTTCGCTGGAGACCTATAAGACCAAGGGACATCCCAGATTCCGCAACTATTTTGCGGCCATCGAGACCGCCGAAAAAGTCGGAGCGCACCAAGTCCGATTGATCTTCAGCGGAGAGACTAACAAAGAACTGCCGTTAATCTCCGGCCAGATGCCCATTCTGCCCAAACATTACTGGGAGGGCCGCAACTTTGAGGAGACCACGCTCGACCCGCCGCTGGGCAGCGGGCCCTACCGAATCGCTGCGGTCGAGGCCGGGCGCTCGATTACCTACGAGCGAGTTGATGACTACTGGGGGCGCGACCTGCCCGTCAACAAGGGTCGCTTCAACTTCGACCGCATTCACTTCGATTACTACCGCGACCAGACCGTGGCCATCGAGGCGCTCAAGGCTGGTGAATTCGACTACCGCCGCGAAAGCTCGTCCAAGGATTGGTCAACGGCTTACGAGGGAGAAGCCGTGGCCGCTGGCAGGCTGGTCAAGGACCCACTGCCCCATCAGCGCGCCGCTGGTATGCAGGCGTTCTGGTTCAACACGCGCCGCGCCAAATTTGCAGATCCTCGGGTGAGGCAAGCCCTCGGCTACGCCTTTGACTTCGAGTGGACCAAAAAGAACCTGTTCTACGGCCTCTACACCCGCAGCAACAGCTACTTCGCCAACTCGGAATTGGCTTCTGCGGGGTTGCCCTCGGGTCGGGAACTGGAAATTCTAGAGGAGTACCGAGGCCGCATTCCCGATGAACTTTTTACTACTGAGTTTCAGCTACCCACCACCGATGGCTCGGGTCGGCTCCGCCAAAACTTGCGCACTGCCCAAAAGCTGTTGCAAGAAGCGGGCTGGGTAGTTGCCGATGATGTCCTGACCCACGGCGAGACCGGCGAGGTCATGGAAATCGAATTTTTGCTCTCCAGCTCGTCGTGGGAGCGCATTGTCGCGCCGATGATCCCCAACCTCGAACGCCTCGGCGTCAAAGCGACGATCCGCATTGTCGATCGGACCCAGTATCAAAACAGGGTCCAGACGTTTGACTACGACGTCATTGTTCTAGTCCGAGGCCAGAGCCACAGTCCCGGCAATGAGCAGCGCAACTATTGGACCAGCGCCGTCGCAGACGAGCCGGGCAGTGGCAATGTCGCTGGCATTAAAGACCCGGTCGTCGACGAATTGGTCGAACGACTGATTCAGGCTCCTAGCCGCGCCGAACTGGTAGCGACGACTCGGGCGCTGGACCGAGTATTGCTGTGGGGTCACTACACCATCCCGCACTGGTACAGCGACAATTTCCGCGTGGTTCACTGGGACAAATTCGGCAAACCCGCCTTGTCTGCCCCCTACACCGGCGACTACTTCGTCATGCCCTACACTTGGTGGTACGACGCGGAGAAGGCGGCGCGGCTGGAACAGGACCGTTAGCCCGATTCTATGGGCGCTTACATCCTCCGCCGCCTGCTGTTGATGGTGCCGACTCTCTTCGGCATTATGACCATCAACTTCCTCATCATCCAAGCGGCACCGGGCGGCCCGGTTGAGCGCACCATCGCGGTGATTCAGGGCTTTGGCACGGACGCTACCGAGCGGGTCAGCGGCTCGGGCATGGGCGAGACCCTCGACACCGACGCGACGCCGGGCGGCGAGATCAGCAGCAAATACCGAGGTGCCCAAGGGCTCGACCCCGAGTTGATCGCCGAGCTCGAACGCATGTACGGTTTCGACAAGCCGGTACACGAGCGCTTCTTGCAGATGATCGGCCAGTACGTGCGCTTCGACTTTGGCGAGAGCTTTTACCGCGACCAGCGGGTCGTCGATCTGGTCAAAGAGAAGATGCCGGTGTCGATTTCGCTGGGGCTGTGGACTACGCTGCTGGTCTATTTTATCTCCATTCCCCTTGGAATCGCCAAGGCCGTGCGCGATGGCTCGCGGTTCGACGTCTGGACCTCGGGGCTGGTCATCGTCGGCTACGCCATCCCCAGCTTCCTCTTTGCCATCCTGCTGATCGTGGTTTTTGCCGGTGGGCATTATCTCGACTGGTTTCCGCTGCGCGGCCTGACCTCGTCTAATTGGGATGAACTGAGCCTCTTTGCTAAGATCGCCGACTACTTTTGGCACCTAGCACTGCCGGTCGCGGCGATGGTCATCGGCGGTTTTGCCGGGCTGACCTTGCTGACCAAAAACTCCTTCCTCGACGAGATCAACAAGCTCTACGTCACCACGGCCCGCGCCAAGGGCCTGAGCGAAAATCGGGTGCTCTACGGCCACGTCTTCCGCAACGCCATGCTGATCGTCATCGCCGGTTTCCCCAGTGCTTTTGTCGATATCTTCTTCACTGGTGCGCTGCTGACGGAAATCATCTTCTCGTTGGACGGGTTGGGTTTGCTGGGCTATGAGGCGGCTATTGGCCGAGACTATCCGGTGATGTTTGCCACGCTGTATTTCTTCACGTTGTTGGGCCTGCTGATGCAGTTGGTGGGCGATCTGACCTATACGCTGGTCGATCGCCGCATCGACTTTGAAAGCCGCGAGTCATGAGCGCTGTATCCGCCCCACCGCCCCCTCCGACGCGCTTGCTGGGCTTGCAGTTGTCGCGGCTCAATCAACGGCGGCTCGCCAATTTTCGCCGCAATCGACGCGGCTTTTGGAGTTTCTGGATCTTCTGGAGTCTCTTCGCCTTGAGCTTGCCGGCCGAGTTCATCGCCAATGACCGCCCGCTAGTCGTTCGGTTCGACGGCAGCTATTACTTCCCGGTTCTCGCGACCTATCCCGAAACGACCTTTGGCGGCGATTTTGCGACCGAGGCCGAATACCGCGACCCCTTCGTCGTGGAGCTAATTGAGGAAAAGGGCTGGATCTTGTGGCCGCTGGTGTCCTATAGCTACGACACGGTCAACTACGACCTCAAGCAGCCGGCTCCTTCCCCGCCCGACGCTGAAAACTGGCTCGGCACGGACGACCAAGCGCGCGACGTGGTGGCGCGCGTACTCTACGGCTACCGAATCTCCGTGCTCTTCGGCCTACTGCTGACGCTGTTCAGCGCTGCGGTCGGCATTGCCGCGGGCGCGGTGCAAGGGTATTTCGGCGGCTGGGTAGATTTGCTCTTCCAGCGCTTTATCGAGATCTGGCAGGGCCTGCCGCTGCTCTACCTGCTGATCATCCTCGCCAGCGTGGTGGAGCCGAATTTCTGGTGGCTCCTTGGCTTGTTGCTGCTGTTTCGCTGGATGGGCTTGGTCGGAGTTGTCCGCGCCGAATTTTTGCGCGCGCGCAACTTCGACTTTGTCAAAGCAGCCCGCGCCCTCGGCCAGAGCAACCGTCGCATCATGTGGCGGCACGTGCTGCCCAACGCCATGGTCTCGACCCTGACCTTTTTGCCCTTTGTGCTCACCGGCTCGGTGGCGGTGCTGACCTCGCTCGACTTCCTCGGCTTTGGCCTGCCGCCCGGCTCGCCGTCGCTGGGGGAACTGCTCAACCAAGGCAAGCGCAACCTCCAGGCACCGTGGTTGGGCTTTACGGCTTTTTTAGCGCTGGCGGTGATGCTGTCGCTGTTGGTCTTTATCGGCGAGGCGGTGCGCGATGCGTTTGATCCGCGCAAGACCTACGCCGGGGAGGACGGCGCATGAGCTTGCTGACCATCGAAGACTTGGGCGTGCGCTTCCACGTCGAGGGCGAAGATGTCGAGGCCGTGCGCAGTGCTTCGCTCAGCATCGAACGCGGCGAGACCGTGGCGCTGGTCGGCGAATCCGGCTCGGGCAAGTCGGTGACTGCGCTCTCGGTACTGCAACTGTTGCCCTACCCGCGCGCCAGCCATCCCCACGGCAGCGTCTGCTTCGACGGTGAAGAGTTGTTGGGCGCTGAGTCGGCGCGGTTGCAGGAATTGCGCGGCAACCGCGTGGCGATGGTTTTTCAAGAGCCGATGACCTCGCTCAACCCGCTGCACTCGATCGAAAAGCAACTGTGCGAAACGCTCATCTTGCATCGGGGCCTGAGCCGCGTGGAAGCGCACGACCGAGCTATGGAGCTTCTTGGGTTGGTCGGCCTCCCCGATGTCGAGGAGCGCTTAGACGCTTGGCCGCACCAGCTTTCGGGTGGGCAGCGCCAGCGGGTGATGATCGCCATGGCCTTGGCCAACGAGCCCGACCTGCTTATTGCCGACGAACCGACTACCGCGCTCGATGTGACCATTCAGGCGCAGATTCTCGCGTTGCTCAAGGACTTGCAGGCCCGGTTGGGCATGGCGATTCTGCTAATCACCCACGATCTGGGTATCGTCCGCCACATGGCTGATCGCGTCTATGTGATGAGCGGTGGCGAGATCGTCGAACACAATGCCGCCGAGTCTCTCTTCACCGCTCCGCAACATCCCTATACCCGCACGCTCCTAGCCGCCGAGCCTCAGGGCGAACCGGCTCCGATCGACGAGGACGCGCCCGAAGTTATCCGCACCCACAACCTCAAGGTCCACTTTCCCATCAAGCGCGGCCTGCTGCGCCGCACTGTGGGCCATGTAAAAGCAGTCGATGGAATTTCGCTCAGTATCCGCGCGGGGCAGACCGTTGGCATCGTCGGCGAATCCGGTTCGGGCAAGACGACGCTGGGGCAGGCGCTCTTGCGTCTGGTGGCCAGCGAAGGCCCCATTGAATTCGACAACCGCGATATCCAAGGCTGGCAGCAAAAGCAAATCCGCCCGCTGCGCCGGCAGATGCAGATCGTCTTCCAGGATCCCTTCGCTTCGCTGAGTCCGCGGCTGTCGGCTTTTCAGATTATCGAGGAGGGCCTGCTGATTCACGCAATCGGCGGCGACTACCACCAGCGTCGGCAGCTAGTAGCCGAGGCTATGGCCGAAGTAGGCCTGGACCCGTTGACCATGGACCGCTACCCGCACGAGTTCTCCGGCGGCCAACGCCAGCGCATCGCCATCGCCCGCGCCATAGCCCTCAAGCCGCGCTTCGTGGTTCTCGACGAGCCGACCAGTGCGTTGGACAAAACAGTGCAGGCCCAGATCGTCGAACTGCTGCTGCAACTACAAGAGCGCCACGGCCTAGCCTATTTGTTCATCAGTCACGATTTGAAGGTGGTCCGCGCCTTGGCGAGCGAGCTGATTGTGATGAAGGAGGGGTTGGTAGTTGAGCAGGGACCGACGCAGGAGGTTTTCGCCGCGCCACAAGAGCCCTACACGCGGGCGTTGATCGCGGCGGCTTTTGATATCGAGGCGATAGAGGACGGAGAGGACGAGTAGGGGCGGTTTGCAAACCGCCCCCTACAGGGTGTCGAGCCAAATCCGCATCGCGTACAAGACTGGATTCCCGCTTGCGCGGGAATGACACCGGGCAGGGCGGTAGGAAACCGCAGATAACGATAGCTGCGTAACATCAGTTACTATTTATTATGCGTATTGAAGGAGCACTCGATGGCTCTGAAGCTTTCCTCATTCGGCCGCGTATTGTTATTCGCACTGCTGCTGATGGCGCAGCCGGCCCTCGCTCAGATTTCGGCGTGGAAGCTGGGCGGCGCTGGCCTGGCGTGGAGCGAAAGCGACACCACGCGTCTGTTCATCGACTTCGTCAGTGCGCCCGGCTCCATTCAGCCCATCTACCTGACGCCTGAAAAAACGGTTTTTTCCCACCTCGACAACTGGGTTTTCTGGCGCGACCCCAGCGATATCATCCTCGGCTATGTCGATGGTGAGACCCCGCGCACCTGGAAGTGGAGCGACGGCTTGGCTGCCCCCAGCGGCAGTTTGCTTATCGACGGCGACGACGCCACCTATTACCCGCCTCGCGCCGTGCCGCTCGAACGCGAGGTCTATACCATGGATATGGCCGTTGCCGTGCCGGCCGTCTCCTTCGGCTTTACCACCCCCAGCCAAGGCTTCCGCTCCGATGGCACGCCCCTCAAGACCGACGCAATTCCCGGCTACGACGTGTCCGTCGCCAGCGAATCCGAGCGGCCCGTCGTCGAAGGCACGCTGGAGCCTCTCTCACATATCATCGCCGATGTCGATGAGAATTTCGAGCCGCGCGTCGCGATCCCCTTCCCCCGCCGCTACGTGCGCTTCGTGCGCTATCGGCGGCAGGTCTCGGTTCTCGACGAGGATTTTCTCGCCTCCTTCGTCCGCGGCCAATACCGGGACGCCCCACCCGGCACCATTGCCGAGTTCGAGCTCTTCGCCGAGGGCGTGCCCCGCAAGGCCATCTACAAAACCAGCATCACCGACCTTGGCCAGTCGGTGAACTTCGGGCGGCTGTTCTGGCGGACTACGCCTTTGCGCATGGTCGGCGGAACGCCCGTGGAGACGCCCGACGCAGCGGTCGGAGTCAAGATCGAAGTGCGCACCGGCCGCGACGGGGACCCCGCCGTTTACCACGAGTACATGGCGACGGGTTTTGAACGCGTTGTCTCGCGCGAGCGCTACGAAAACCAGCTACGCACCCGCCAGTTCCGCCCCAACCTCGAGGCACCCATCGTCACCTTGGAACCGCGCCCCGGTCTGCGCGCCTCCATCGGGTACGACGACGAGAACTGGACTTTCTGGTCGGTGCCCTTCACCCAACCGGGCCTGCCGCTCAACCTGCGCAGCGGTTCTTATTTGCAATTGCGGATTGCGCTCGAAAGCCGGTCCTTTGACGATTTCGTTCGCCTCGACTCGCTGTGGATCGAGACCGCCCCGCTTTTGGCTGGCGACATTATCGGCGAGGTCGCCCTGCGCTCCGACCCGCAACCGGCGCGCGGTTTCACCGAGGTCGCCTTGGGGCAGGAGACTGACTTCGTCTATGACCTGCGGGCCGATTTTTCGCAGGTTGACGCCCCGGGCTTTGACGCGCTGCGCATCCGCACGGGCAGCCGCACCCGCTTCGCCGGCTTGGAGATGGGCCAACCGCTCGCAATGGTCTCACCCGCCGAAATTATCGAGTCAGCAGACGGCCTGCTCGTCCGCCTGCCCGCCCGCATCACCCGCGCCGACAACCCGCCGCTGCGCCTGTTCTTCTCAACCGCGCTATTCTCCTTCGCCACCACGTTCACCGGGGAGGTCTCCGACAGTGAGCGCGAGGTATTGCCACAGCCGGTCATCGGTGGCGACGCCAGCCAAGCGCTATCGACCAACAGCCTGCACGTGTTGGGGGTGGCGGACTCTACCCCGAGCGCGGTCCAAGAACTGAGCGTCTCGACCCCGGTGCTGACCCCCAACGGCGACGGCATCCACGATCGCCTGCAAATCCGCTACACGCTTTTTCGCCTGCCCGAATTGGTCCCAGTTGCGCTGGAGATCTACGCCCTCGACGGACGCAGACTGGCCCGCATTGACGCCGGGCGGCAAGCCGCTGGCCCACAGGAAACCGAATGGGACGGACGCGACGAGAGCGGCGAACTGCTACCGCCCGGCGTCTATCTCCTGAGTGTCGCCCCCAATGCCGAATTTGCCACCTCGGCGCAGATTCTCCCTCTGGGTATCGCCTACTAAGAGGTAATGGCTATGTCGAGCAAGCACCTCGCCATCTGCGCCTTACTGCTGTGCGCCGTCCCGGTCTGCGCCGACCAACTGGTCTTCGACAGCGCCGCAGAATGGGCGACCTGGGAAAAGCCCTTCGGCCTGACGCAGGTGGGGAGCGAGGGACAATTACAACTGGTCAAATTCCGCAAAGATATCAACGCGGTGCAGGACGCCCACCTGTTCGCACACGAGACCAAAGGGCGCGGCGACTCGGTTTTCGGTGGCGTCTGGGAGGTAGGCTCTAGCCCGGAGACGGCCGCGCTGGCCATCGACGGCGATCCCGGGACGTTCTGGCAGCCCGACCCCGGTGCGGCACCCGAAGACTGGTTTATCACCATTGACCTAGGGCGCGCCGTACTCGCTCGCGAAATCCGCCTGATTTTTCCCGACCGGGAAGGGGCCCGTCCCTTCAGGCAGTTTACCGTGCTGATCAATACGGGCGTGCGCATCGTCGCCACCCAAGACGTCTTTCTTTTTCGCTCGGTCTATCGCACCACTCGACCTAATGAGGCGACCTCCATCGCCATACCCCTCGGATTTTCCGGCAACGACAGTACCTTGGTAATCGACGCCGGCCTGCGGGTAGAGCCGGATCGCCGCGACCACTACCAGCTCATCCAGTACGTCAGTATCATGGCCGAGGAACAAAGCGCGGACGGGGCCCTCGCCGAGATCGAGGTCATCGGCATCGGTGACAATATCGCCATCGGCACCGACCGGCGCGGCTCCTTCACCGACGGGGCCCGCGCCACGGCCACGGCCAACCTGTTCGACGCTAATCTCAACACCAACAACTCCATTTCCTCAGGCGTTGGCGAACTGGGTTGGAAGGAAAACGGCGTGTGGTTCGGAGTCGATATGGGCGCGGTGTTTTTCGTCGATGAGATGTTCATCTATTCGATGCGCCAGCAGGAGGGTACTCTGGGCTTTGGCGTCGGCGGCACCGGTCCCGGCCACACCATCCTCTTTTCGGACGGCACCCGCGCCTTGGTCAGCGGCCTGCCGGTGGCGGAGCCCTTCGACTACGCCGAACTGCTCACCCACCTCAACCCCGGTAGCGACCGCCTGCTCTATATCCGCTATCTCTTCAGACCGCGCAAAATGCGCTATTTGTTCTGGCACGGCGTCACCGACAGCGGCTGGGGCCAGGCCAAGTGGGGGGAGTTCATGGTCTTCTCTCCCGGCTATCCCGCCGAGGTCGTGCTGCGGTCCGATTTTATCGATCTGGGGGCCGTAGATGGTCGTCCCAAGGTCATCAACGCACTCTCTTGGGACGCCGAGCTGCCTGCGGACACCCGCATCCAATTGCGCTCGCGCTCGGGCAACGCGCTCAGCGAGCAATACACCTTCTACGACAAGAAGGGGGACGAGGTCACCGAGGAGAAATACAATAGTCTGCCCAAGGTTCTCAAAGGCCCCATCGACACCGCCTTGGTGGTGGGCGAGGACTGGAGCGCGTGGAGCAACGAGTACCAGTCCTCGGGTGATCCCTTCAAGTCGGAGAGTCCGCGCCGCTTTGTGCAATTGGAACTGATCTTCGCCACCGACGACCCCGAGTTCGCGCCGACGGTCCACTCGCTGGCGATCGAGTTTGAGGAGGCTTTGGTGCAGGAGGCCCTAGGACGCATCGAGCCGCGCGAGGTGCGCCCTAACGAGGCCACCCGCTTCACCTACTTCTTGGCGACGCGTGCGCTGCCCGCAGACAGCGGCTTCGACCTCTTGCGCTTTACCCTGCCTGGGCCGGTCGACCTCAAGGCTGGCGTCGAGGTGAGCGCGGGGGCAACTCCTATCGATCCCGTGGCGGTGGAAGTGCGGGGCGACTCGCTCTTCATCGCCCTGCCAGAGGTGATCGCCGCCGACTCGCTTGAAGTCAGCTTTACTACCCGCGTCCTGCAGAACGCCGCCCTCTTCGCCCTCGACCTCGGCACCAACGAGCGACCGGGTCTGTGGCAATCGGTGGAGGCCATGTCCCGTCGCGCCAATATCGTGCTCTTGCCCGAACTGACTAGCAGCCGATGGCTCATCGACGACCTCGCGATAGACCCACCGATCTTCACCCCCAATGGCGACGGGATCAACGACCGGGTCGCGATCCGCTTTGCCGTCTTGAAGGTCGCCGCGCCTGCACCGCAAGTGGAGATCTTCGACTTGAGCGGGCACCAGGTGGCGCGGCTGAGCCCGTCATCGACGGGCAGTTTGCTGTCTTATCTGTGGAATGGAGTTGATATACAGGGTGCGGTCGTGCCGCCGGGGATCTACCTCTGCCGCATTGATCTGGGCGCTCAGACTGGCGAGGACGATGCCGTGCGTCTGATCGGGCTGGCGTACTGACGTCCGCTTCACCGCATTCGCGAGTTGCCCATCTTTAGTCTTTCTTTTTTTTTGCGTAGATTCGCGTTAATTCGCGTAGGCTTTGTAGCTTCTTCTTACATAAATCAATGTTATTAGAAAACAGGAGTTAAACGATGAAGATAACTGGGGTTACACCGTGGCTCGTTAAATCACCAGCGCCTTACCTAGATACCGCCGGTGACCGCCCCGACAGAGAACGAGAGTATGTCTTCGTTCAAGTCTCAACAGACGAAGGGATCACAGGGTGGGGCGAAATTACCGGCACCAGCCCAGTAGCAAATAGAGCAGTCTGTGCCATGCTTGCACAAACCAGCAGTCTAATTGAAGGCGATGACGCAACGCGCATTGAGACGATATGGAACAAGGTTTTCCGAGCGTTCACCTACATGGGGACACGGGGTGCCACCTCAAATATCGTCAGTGCTATTGATATCGCGTTGTGGGATATTCGCGGTAAGCAGTTGGGATTACCAATCTATGAACTGGTTGGCGGGGGACCCGTTCGGGACTCGATATCTCTTTACACGCATCCAGGGGGTGGGCAAGACCCAGAGAGCGCGGCAGCGCATTGCAAAGCGATTGCAGAAACAGGTCATACCGCGTTGAAAACCGATCCGTTCCCTCACCATCCGGAAGAAGCCAATGGCTATTTGAGTGGGCAGATGGATGCCGCAGGAGAGGAACAGGGCGCAAATGTGATCGCTGCAATTCGAGAAGCGGTCGGACCTGACATTCAAATTCTCATTGACTGTCACGGTCGGTTTGATGTTGCAACAGCGATTCGGCTCGCGAAAAGGTTGGAACCTTACAACATCGGATGGTTTGAAGAGCCGGTCCCCGTTGAAAGCTACCACGCATTGAAGCAGGTCAGACAGAACGTCAGCGTGCCAATCTGTGTCGGTGAGCGGCTCCAGACCCGCTATGAGTTCGTGCCAGTTCTTGAAAATGAACTCACGGACTATATCATGCCAGATGTGACGTGGGCGGGTGGTATTTCAGAGTTGAAGAAAATTGCGACGCAGGCGGAGGCGTACTACGTGCCGATCTCGCCACACGATGCAAGCGGTCCCATCAATGTGCTGGCTGGGGCGCATACGATGATGACAGTCCCGAATTTCTACAAATTAGAGACCAGTCGCGCCAAGCTCAACGCTTATGATGTGCTAATCGACCATCCGTTGGATGTCAGAGACGGCTGCCTACATCTGTCCAACCGGCCCGGCTTGGGAATTGAGATGAACGTCGATTATCTGCGCAGTAAAGCGATCTCGCCATTCTCAGGCTAAGTGTGAACACTTTGTAGGATTCGATACCGTGCGTCTGATCGGGCTAGCGTACTGACGCCCGTTTCACCGCATCCGCGACTCCGCTCTCGATATTCCACGTTACAAGCCTCTGGACTTCAGATGTATGGTGAATTTTTCAATCGGCAGCTACAACCTTTTTGAGCATGTCTTTGTATCGTGCGAATAGTCCGTGTGGACTCAGCTTGCGACGCATATTAAATTTCCCGCCATGACAACCTCCCAAATATGGACCCCATTTGAAGCTCCCATCTCCGAGATCCTCGCCCAGTACCCCGAGCCGCTGATGGCCCTAGCGCGCGGCGAGGTGCCGGCCTTTGTGCTGCGCCAGCACTACAACCCCGCCCATTGCCGGGCGCTGATGCGGCGGTTCTACGAGCGCAGCCTGCTCTACGACCCCCACGAGGTCGGCGACGGCCAAGCGCGTCGCGTCGATATTGGCACTAGTTTTGGCCACCACCGCAGCGACCGCGAAAAGTTCCACGCCCACTCCGCGGAGACGCTGGCGTTATTTGAGACCCTCTTCGACGGCTATGACGATCCGGTCCGCACTATGTACGACGCCCTTGGCCAACTAGCGCCCGGCAAAGAGGTCAAGACCGCGCGCGAGCCGGACGGTCGCCTCTACGGCCCGGCCATCTTCCGCGTCTATCACCGGGAGACCGGCCACGGCCCGCACTACGATTCCGTCGCCAAGCGCACTCGGGCTTTCGAGTACCAGATTTCGCGCTTCAAACACCAGTTCGCTGGGGTGCTTTGCTTTCAGAATAGCACCAAGGAAGGCGGCACCGGGGAGCCGTACCTGTACAACTGTCCCTTTCGTCCCGCGCTCACCGAGCATTTGGGGCGCGAGGAATTCGCTGCCTACGTCGCCCGCGAGGGCATTGAGCGCGTCCAAGTTCAGCTCGAACCCGGCGACCTCTACTTTTTCTTTACCGAAAACATTCACGAGGTGCCCGCCGTCGTCGGCGATCAGCCACGGGCGGTGCTGGCCATCTTCTTTGCCATGTCCCCGGACGACGACGAGATCTACGTCTGGTCTTAAAACACCCGCACCACGGTTCCGCGCTCGGCTGCTAGCCGTTCTTCGGCCGCCTCCTTGGTCATCGGATTCTCCGGCCACTCCTCGGGCGCTATGTGCGACAGTCGCAGCAACAGGCGCGCTAGCTGTCCGACGTATTCTTTTAACTCCCGCGCGTTGAGCTTGTCGGCGGTGTCGGCTGGCTCGTGGTGGTAGTTGGAATCGGCGTGTCGGCCGCTAAAGCGCCAGCGCCACAGATGCGCCGCGTCAATGCCCTCGCGCAAAAAGGGAAAGTGGTCTGAAGTCGCGTCGAGTTGGGACATGACGTGGCACTTTAGCCCGTCGCCCATTGCATTGAGTTGAGTTTGTACCAAGCCGCGCAGATGTCCAAACGCCAGTACTAACCCCTTGATCGATCCGGTCGATAGCTCGTCGAGATTGATCGCCAGCCGCGGCTTTGCGGCGCAGTGTTGCCGCACGTATTCTCTCGATCCTTGGAAGATCTGCTCTTCGGCGCTGTACGTCGCAAAGCACAGGCTCATCCCCGGCTCGACGCCTAGCGCTGCTTTTAGTCCGGCTAGGACCCGCGCCGTCTCCAGCACTGCAATGGTGCCCGAGGCATTGTCGTTGCCTCCTGGTGCGCCGTACACCGTGTCGTGGTGCCCGCCCAACATCAGCCGCTCCTCAGGCCACCGCGCCCCGGGAATCGAAGCGACCACATTGTGCGCCGGTGCTTGGTAAAACCGGCTATCAACGGTTAGCTTGAGCCGCTTGCCCTCACTGGCCCACTTCTGCAACAGTGCCCCGTGTTCTCGCGAGGTCGTCACCGCCGGAATGGGCAATTCGGCGGTCTCTGGCTCGCGCCAATCGCCGCCGTTGTGGTACTCCACTCGCCGTCCGTCCTTTGGATCAATCGCCACCACCGCCACCGCGCCAGCGTCGCACAGTGCTGCGAGCCGCACATTGGGCGGAGAGGGCGCGGTAAAAGGCTCCAGTGCTAGGTGCATGACGGCGATGCTTCCTTTGAGCTGGCCGCGCACTTGGTCGATTTCGTGCTCTGTGCCATAGCCCGCATTGACGATCCGGGCTTCGAGGTCGCACGGTGGACAGCGGTTGTAGGGCAAGAGGTCGATCTCCATATCCCCTACTGTTGCTTTTGCCCGTTCGTACGCCCAGGTATTCAGTGCAAACTCCTCCAGCGCCGCATCGGCCAGTCCCGCCTGCGCAAACTGCTCCCGCAGGTACTCTACTGCTTGGCGCTCCCTCTCCGAAGAAGCCCAGCGCGGCCCGATCTGCTCGCACAACATCTCTACGTGGTCGCCGATCTGCGAGCCGGTCCAAGCCTCGCCAAAAATCCAGCGGTCGATTTCTCGCCAATTCAGTTCCATCGCGTCCCTTTCTCGAAGTTGTCAAGTGCGTTATGCGTCTTCATTAGGATAGTAAATGTTGTTTCTCGACCAAAGGGGCGTTAGATTCCCCCGTATATGGACCATTAAAACTCAGACTCTCCACGGTTTTGAAAGGTGCCGCCGATGAATATCCGCACGAAACTCCTCGCGCGCTTTGTGCTGGTCAGTGCCGTGCTTTGGTCGAATGGGACCGAGGATTTGCTGGCTCAAGCAGGGCACCGGATCGACCGCAGTGCGAACCAAGTCATCGTCGGATCTGACCACTGGGACCACTGGGAATTTGCGCCCGGTACCATCCAGATTTCTCCACTCGGAGAGGTGCGGCCCAATCGCGTTTACAAAAATACCAACGCCGCGCTGGATATTGTCGATTTTCTGCGCTACAATCCCCCAGATTACCTCTCCAAGAAAGAGCCAGAAGACATTGTCCTCCTCGACGCCATTCAGGGTGGATCCAACCGCAGAGGAGTCGTCGCCGCCCTAGATGGCGACTTGACCACGTATTGGGAGCCCGATCCAGTCGATGAGAATGTAGATCTGTCGTCTCAGTGGTGGTTTACGGTGGATTTGGGCCGCGTTGTCTTCATCAACAAAATCGCGCTAAAATTCGTCGAGGAAGGAATGGGCGACCCCTTTCTTTTATTCGATGTACTGGTGTCGGACGGACAGAAGCCAGTACAGGCAATCGGCGGGTCGAGCATCGAGTTCTTTCCGGTGCTCCAGACGCTAAAGCCCAACAAAAGCCAGCGAACCTTTGAGGTTGAACTCGACCCAGTAGGGCTCGACCAGCGCCGGGCTGTAGGGCGCTTTGTCCAAGTGGTTGTGCAGGCCAGCGATTTTGGCCGCGGCCGAGAAGTATCCCCAGAGGAGTACGACCAGCTACCCTCCGAGGACCGAGGGATCATCGAATATAGCAAGCGCCAAGCCGACGGGCGGGAGATCGTGGTCAAACAGGAAGTGTACGAGGCCCTCGATCCGCAGCGGCGGGGGACGATACGCTACTTTCGGCGCGAGCGGCCTCGGTTGGCCGAACTCGAAGTTTGGACCCAAGGCGACGACTTGGCCAGTGGGGCCTTGCGGCGCAATGGCTCCATTTCTACTACGGTGCCCGGCAGCATCAATCCCCAATTGATGATCGACGGCAATGTGACCAGCGTAGAGGGGCTGACCCTCTTCAGCATCGAGAATCGGTTAGAGGATGAGTTGTTCATTGACTTGGGCTCGTTCTTCTGGATCCACAGCCACAGGATGAGTTTCACGGAGTACGCCCTTGGGAACCATCGATTGGAATTTTCGGACGGTTCGCGGGAGGTGGACGGGGGTCTCAAGTGGATCACTGCCGTGCGGCGCGAGCAAGTAAAGCGGGGCGTCGCGGGGGCCCTCAACGTCGATGGCAATGACTTCAATCCGGTAAAAGGGCGCTTTTTTCGCTTGGTGTACGAAGTAGAACATGTGCGCCTTCCCAACCGGAGCGCTACCAGGATGAGCGAGATACAACTTTTTGGCGAGGGGTTCTTGCCAGAGGTGCAGCTCGAGTCGGACCTGATCCGGTTGGGGGGCAGCCGCAACTTGGTCTCCCTCGAGTGGAATGCCCACACGCCGCCTGGCACCGAGGTGCTGCTTCAGACCCGCACCGGCGACACCTTGGGCGAGATCGTACACTACTTCAAAAAGGATGGGACCGAAATCTCCGAAGCGGCTTACAACAAACTATTGAGCATTTTTCGCGGCGAGACTGTGTCCGAGGAAGTCGCCGGCGCGGACTGGGAGCCGTGGAGTGTGCCCTACGACGAGCCGGGAGGCAGCCCCATTACTTCGCCGTCACCACGAGAGTTTCTCAAGGTACGGGCGACGTTGCGCTCGGCCGCACCGGATGTGGCGGCGAGTTTGTCAGGGCTGCGGCTGAACTTTGCCGAGCCGGTGGCGCGGCGGCTCTTGGGCGAGGTAGTGCCCAGTCAGGTGGATCGGCTGGGGGCTGAGACTCCTTTTTCGGTGTATGTGCGACCTGAGTTTGGCGCAGGGGATGGGGGGTTCAACGAGTTGTTGTTGGAAGCACCGGCGGGCATGGAACTGACGTATGACGGGTTGTTGGGGAGCGCGGACGGGGAGAATTTTTCGCCATTGGCGGCGGAGGTGTTGGCCGCGGCGGCGGACCGGGTGCATTTGTCCTTTGCTCCGCTGGAGCCGGGAAGCGAAGTGACGGCGTTGCGGATAGATTTTGCGGGGCGTCTGTTTTCTCGCGGTGGACCGCTAAAGGTGCAACTGCGTCAAGGAGAAGATGGGGAGGGTATCTGGCAGCGCGTCGATCCTGGGGAAGCTGTGGAGACTGTTGGCAGCAATCGGCTGTTGGTGGTGGGGCAGCCGCAGAGTCGCTCGATTTTTGCGGATTTAGTGGTCGAGCCAGCAGTATTGACGCCGAATGGGGATGGGGTCAACGACGAGGTGGCGTTGCGCTTTTCAGTGGTGTTGGTGGAGGGCAGCCAGCGGGTTGAGGCGACTATCTACGATTTGCAGGGACGCTTGGTGCGTCGGCTAGCCGAGCAGCGGGATTTTGCCTCGGGGATTTACGAAATGGGGTGGGACGGAAGGAACGAACAGGGAACGCTCGTGCCGCCGGGGGTGTACGCAATGCATTTGCGGCTGGATGCCAATACGTCGGGGGCTGAGCTAGGGCAGGAGAAATTGGTGCGCACGCTAGCCGTGGCCTATTAGCGCTCGTCTTCGTCTCGTTCTAAAAGCTGCTGACCACGCGCTCGATGCTTTTGACTCTCTTCGAGCAGGCCGAGTGCTTCGCAGGCATCGCCCAAATAGAGGTGTCCGCGTCCGTCTTCAGGCTCCAACTCGACAAAGCGTTGGTAGGCAGTCCGAGCCGCAGCAAAGTCGCCGAGTTGGGCGTGGGCTACCCCTAGGTTGAAGTGGGCTTTGGCGTATTGGGGTGCGAGGGCCGTGGCTTGGGCAAAAAGTCGCGTGGCCACTTTGAACTGGCGCTGCTGGGCGGCGATCAAACCGAGCATATAGTGAGGCTCGACGAGAGAGGTGTCGAGTTGGGTTGCCTTGGCGAAGGTTTGGGCCGCCCTTTCGAGTGATCCCGACTGATAGTGAGCATTGCCTAGATGCACGTACAGAACGGGATTTTCTGGATCCAGCTCGATGGCCCGCTGAAAATACCGGGCTGCCTGTCTTTGTCGGCCTTGCTCGGCGAGGAGGAGGCCGAGGCCGATGTGGGCGTCTTGGTGATCGGGTTTGATTTCGACCGCGCGACGAAATTCTAACAAAGCTTGGTCGGTTTCGCCGACCATCTGGTGCTTCAATCCCATATTGTAGTGATCTCGCGCCGAGCCGATGGGGAGTGATTTGTGCGTCGGCGGGGAGATTTCGGAGTGCAGACCCCGATGCTGCTGGCGCAGGCTTTCAGAACGCGCCATTTCCCGCTTGCCCTCTTCGCGGCGGCCTAGGCGGAGATATACATTGCCGAGGTTGAGGCGGAGCTTGGGCGAGTCGGGATTGAGTTCGGTGGCCTTGAGTAGCGCCTGCAAAGCCGCCTCATTATCGCCCATATCGCGATGAGCCAATCCCAAGAGAAAGTGCGCTTCGGCATCCTGCGGGTCGAAGCGCACCGCTTTTTTGAAGGCTCCAGCCGCCTCGGGCGGGAACCCCTTTTCCCGCTGGATTTTGCCCAATTTCTTGTAGGCTGGTGCCAAGGTGGAATCTGCCGCCAAGGCCGCTGCGTACGCTGCTTGGGCCTGATCTACTTCTTTGCGATAGCCGTGCAATAAGCCCAAGTTGTAGTACGCCGTTGCTCGGTGGGGGTCGAGCGCGGTCGCTTGTTCAAAGGCGGCCCGCGCTGCTTCGACATCGCGGTGCTGGTTTTGGCTATACGCTCTGGAGGTGTAGCGGGCTGTGTGGATGATGCCGAGGACTTCGTATAACTCGGAGCGCGTCTGGTCTTTTTTGGGGGCTAGTTCAATCGCGTGTTCGATCGCGCGCAGGGCTTGGGGAAATTTGCCCAGTGCTAGGTAAGAGCGGGCGAGATAGTGGTGAACCTCGTAATCGTCGGCGCGTGAGGCCAGTGCCTTGTGCAAGGCGACGATGGCTTCGCTGTAGCGCTCCTGAGCAAAGGCGTACATTCCGGCACTGACCAAGGGGTCTCGCTCCTTGGGGCCACAGGCGCAGATGAGGAGACAAAGGGCGGCCCCAAGCCAAGACGAGACCCTTCTGCAGGACAGGTGATCGCGGGCCATTGATCGTCCGTTTTTTAGGTGCATTTGCACGAGGGTTCCGGTTTGTCGATGCGGTTAGATTGCCGATTAAAGTAACCGACCAGTTAGTATATGAGAAGATACGCAGTATTGTCCATCTTGTGCGCTTGTGTCGTCGCGGCAGAGGCACAGGTGCAATACCGGGAAGTCGCCCAAGAGGCCGGGATTGACTTCCAGCACTACAACGGCGCTCAAGGCGAATACTACTATGTCGAGACCTTTGGCGCGGGCGCGGCGTTTTTTGACGCCGATGGGGATGGCTGGCAGGACCTCTACCTGATCAACGGTGCCCATCTCTCGGGACCCCTTCCCTCGACTCCGCCCATCAATCGCCTCTATCGCAACGCTGGCGATGGGACTTTCGCCGATCTCAGTGTCGCGTCTGGAGCTGGCGACCGGGGCTATGGCATGGGATGTGCGGCGGGCGATTTCGATAACGATGGGGATCAAGATCTCTACGCGACCAACTTCGGCCCCAATGTGCTGTTGAGCAATGACGGTGAGGGGCGCTTTGCGGACGTTACCCAAATAGCCGGCGTGGGCGACGGGCGCTGGGGCACCAGCACCGGGTTTTTGGATTTCGACAACGACGGGGATTTGGACCTCTTTGTGGCCAATTATGTGCATTTCAGCTTGCAGGGCAATATCCAATGCCAGCGGGGGGCGATTCGCTTTTACTGCGAGCCAAGCACGTACGCGCCCATTGGAGATGTGCTCTATCGCAACGAGGGGAGGCGCTTTGTCGATGTGACCAAGAGGATGGGCATCCGTGCGGTGGGACGGGGACTGGGCGTGGCTTTTGCAGACAGCGATTTGGACGGCGATACGGATATTTACGTGGCCAACGACGGCACGCCGAATTTTCTCTACGAAAACCAAGGGACGCGCTTTGTCGAGATCGGTTTGCGAGCCGGGGTGCAATACAACGAAGATGGGCATGCCGAAGCCGGTATGGGGGTAGATTTCGGCGATTTCGACAACGACGGGTACGCCGATCTTTTCGTGACCAATTACTCGCGCGAGACCAACACCCTCTACTGGAACGATGGCCGGGGGCGCTTTGCCGATTTTACCGCCCACTTCGGCTTGGGGGCACCCAGTTATCTGCCCTTGGGATTCGGGACCAAATTTATGGACTACGACAACGACGGCGACCTCGATTTATATGTCGGCAATGGGCACGTGGTGGATAATATCGAGCAACTCGACGCCGACCTCCGCTACGCCCAGCCCGCCCTTATGCTGCGCAACCAAGGCGGTGCCCATTTTGAGGAGGTCTCCGACCAATTGGGTGCCGACTTTGTCGTTGAGAGCGTGGTTCGCGGCGCGGCGGCAGCCGATTGGGACAACGACGGCGATCTGGATTTGCTGGCGACCACCGTGGCCGGGCGGCCTCGTCTGTTGCGCAACGACGGGGGCAACCGCCAGCACTGGATCGAACTCCTCTTGATCGGCGCTGGTCAGCGAGATGCACTGGGTGCCCGCGTCACCGTTACCGCCGGCGGTGCGCGTCAGGTGCGGGAGCGCCAATCCGGGGGGAGCTATCTATCCAGCCACGATCCCCGCCTTCATTTTGGCCTCGGTCGGGCGACAAAGGCGGATATAGCGATTCGCTGGCCCGACGGCCAAGTGCAGACGTTGGCCGCTGTTGACGCCAATCAGATTGTACGGGTAGTCCAACCTACTCGCTGACGGTGCGTTCTTCGCGTTGGCTAGGAGGATTTTAGCCCGAGAACCCACAATGGATCATAGAGCCTTGGTTGTACTGCTGATTGGGATGTTGTGTTGGAGTGTTGGTCCAGCACAAGCGGCGGAGTCGAACAGACCAGCAGAGGGGTTTGTCATCAATTCGGCAGCCGATCTCCGCGCTTTGACAAGCCGGTCTGTCGAAGGGCATTTGCTCGTGCAGAGCGACCGACTGGAAACGCTGCATGGGTTGGAGGGGCTCGAGTACATAGGAGGCGATCTGAGTATTGAGCACAGTGATTCGTTGCAAAGTTTGGCGGGCTTGCACCACGTAAAGCGGATTGGGGGCAGTCTGAGAATCCGGCGCAATCCCCAACTCGTGGATTTGGAGGGGTTGCGGTCTCTGGAGGAATTGGGGGGTAGCTTAATAGTCGAGCGCAACGATGCCTTGGTCGATCTGAAGGGATTGCGTCGGATTAGTCGCGTGGGTGGGTCGCTCAGGATTCAATTCAATCGCCGCCTCGCCCGCATTGAGGGGCTGGAGCGATTGGAGGCGATAGAGGGACAGGTCCTCGTCGTCGGCAATGGATCGCTAGAAAGTCTGGTGGGGTTGGAGGGAATCAAGCGCCTAAAGGGCGGGCTGGCCATAGAGCGCAATCGGGCGTTGCAAGCGTTGGGGGGACTGCGGCGGCTGGAGGATGTGGGCGACTTTTTGCGGATCAAGAGAAATAGAGCCTTGGTCGAGCTAACGGGCCTAGAACAACTCAAGCGCGTCGCTGGGAATGTATTGGTCATCGGCAACGCCCGTCTGGAGCGCTTGACGGGCTTGGGCAACCTGAGTCAGATCGGGGGCAGTCTGAGAGTCGAGCAAAACGATGCGCTGGTATCGTTGGCGGGTTTGGCCGGGTGCGAGAGCATCGGCGGCGATTTGCTGATTCAGGCCAATAGCGTCCTGCCCGAGCTCGAGGGCTTGGCCCGCTTGGCCCGCATTGAGGGACTTCTCTTGATCATCGGCAATAGTGAGCTGCAAAGTTTGGCGGGGCTGCACCGCCTAGACTACGTCGGCGGGGATTTGCTGGTCGTCGATAATGGCGCACTGCTCAGTTTGGAAGGGCTGCACCGCCTAAGCCGAATAAGGGGGGTGCTATCCATCTTTGGCAACAGTGCCCTGACGGATCTGATTGGGCTGCGAGAACTCAGGACTATTGAAGGCCATTTATTCATCCAATTTAACGAGAAATTGCAGAGTATAGCGGGCTTGGCAACGCTCGAAAGAGTAGGCGGTCGGCTGGCGATTCGGGCCAATAGAAACCTGCCGAGTAGCGCGGCTCAGGCCCTGGCGGAGCGTTTGAGCGCCGGTGGGTTTACGGGCGAGATCCAGATTGAAGCCAACCAACCGTAGCTGCTATACGCTGCCGGATTTTGGTTGCTGTATCCTTTCGTATTTCATACAGTTAGTTGCCTTAGCTCAGAGAAGTCGAGTCAGACAAATATGCCAACCATGCTACAATTCATGGCAGGTCGAAAGGACTACAGGCGGCGGATCGCGCTTAGGGTGCTTATCCTGTTTTCAGCTCTCGGAGCGTTGAGTGCCCAGTCACCAGTTGGTGCCCAAATGGAAGTCGTCCAACTAGGGGGAGAAGGCGGATTATCTTGGGAGAGTGGTGGTGGGGAGGTTCCGGCCCTAGTAATTCTCGACGCGGCGACAGTCGATCAGTCCAATGCGCCCGGCGGCGTCATCGACTTTGCTCCCTTTGAGCGGGAGTATTGGATCTTTCCGCAGCAGGCCGATACGACGGACAACATATTGATCGGCGTCAACTCCAAGAAGCGCGGTGGCAGCGTCATCACGCCCATCCCCTCCTTCCGCTTTCTCGAAGCCGACTTTTCCCAGATGTTCGACGACGACGGAAACACCGCTTTAGTACTGAAATCTTCGGGCACGGGGGGTACCGGGGCCTTTGGCCTGCTCATAGAATTCGATTTGGGGGCCATTTTTGGCGTCAATCGGTTCAAGTTTTTTCCGCGCAACGCCGATCCGGCCTTTCCAGCCCCCGATTTCCAGTCCCAAGACGACTTTTTGAAGGGCTACGAAATTTTCGTCAATGACGGCCAACCCGAATCGCGCCGCGAAGGCAGTCTAATTTGGGAAACTGTCGCCTTTGAAGGGCAGAACCAAGAAGCGGTGGTGGATGTGCGAATTCCCACCCGCTTCGTGCGCTTTTTGCGGCTCAAATCCCTGACGGCTGCGGATTTTGAGATCGCCGAGTTTCAAGTGTTCAGCGAGGGTTTTGTGCCGCAGGCCGTGTACATTTCCAATGTATTCGACTTTGGCGACCAGGCACTTTTGGGCCGTTTGCGCTGGGTTGCAGAGCAGGTGGGCGATCCAACTCGCTCTAGGGTGGAGGTCCGCACCCGCACTGGGGTTGATCCCCAGCCGGTCGAGTTCACCCGGATCGGCAAGCAGTCCTCGGGCCGAGTTGAACAGCGGGGCGATACTGTTTTCGACATCCCCATCGACGCGCCTTGGAAGAGAGCCGAAGATGTAGAAGACGGCGAACTCAAGGACTTGGTCGCCAACGTCCTCGACAACGAAGAGATGGACGGGCGCGAGGCGCTTTTGACCTTTGGCCAGTTGCCTTTTGAACAGCGGGCCCAGATCACCCTTGACCAAGCGGCCTACAACAAGTTGTCGAGCGACCAGAAATCGGTGATACGCGAAGATCTCACCAATTGGAGTCCTTGGTCCTCCCCCTATTCGCTTGAGGGTATTGTCGCTCCAGACCAACTCCAGGCGCAAGGGGCGGGAACGCTGATCGTATCGCCTAGCCCGCGGCGCTATTTTCAAGTTATGATCGAATTCTTCAACGCCGATGTCGATGCGGCTACTGGCATCGGCGGAATGGCTTGGGATGTTTTCCAGCCCGTCTTCGCCGACTCCCTCATCGCCGAGATCCTGCCCCGCACCGCCATTTTAGGCCAAGCTACTCGCTTCACGTATGGCGTACTGGTCAAATCCAAGCCCCAGAATGCAGGATTTGATCGCTTTGAAATCAGCACACCGCTGCGCACCGAGTCGATTGGCCAAGTGGAAATACGCCGGCCCGACGGCACGGCAGCAACGGCGAATTTTTCCGGCGTGTCCCTCGCGACGCTTCCGGTCGAACAGGATGGCTTTAGCGTGGTAGCTGTGCGCGACGACGCCTTGATCATGGCCTTCCCGCGGATTGAGGAGGATGGGGTGCTCTTGACCTTGGAATTTGAGAATACGGTACTACGCCTAGGAACTCGCTTTGCCGGCCGGGCGCTCAACGCCGACAACGAGGTGTTGGGGCAAGTGGTGTTGGCCGGTAATGCCGCGGATTTGAGTCGGGAGGACATGGATGATCCCGACCGCAAAGCCGTGGGCACTCTCGATCCAGAAAACCTCTTTGTCAACGTGCCGATCACCGACGAGCTGCTAGTGAATGTGGCGGCCATCCCCAGCGTTTTTACCCCGAATGGCGACGGAGTCAACGAGCGGGTGGCCATTACCTACGATATTACCAACATCGCCCACCCGACTCGAGTACGGCTTGGAATCTACGATTTAAGTGGCCGGCTAATCCGCAATCTCTACGAAGGCTTGGATATGAGCGGTCGATTCCCCCGTTTTTGGGACGGGCGCGACGATGAGGACAATGCGGTCCCTCCAGGCCACTATATCTTTTCTGTTGCTTTGGATGCGGGGACCGGAGAGGAGAAGCGGGTGGGGGTTGTCGGAGTAGCGTATTGACATTGGGCGAGGGGGATACCTTCGCGATGAATTTTACCATGTAGAATTGGGAGGGTGCGGCATTGAATGTCCGCGGAGTGAATTTAACGATTGGGCTGGCGCTGTTGGTCGCGTTCCAAACCGTACTCCACGCCCAAAACTACGGCACCCGCCTAGGGATCCAGCGCGGCGGCGAAGTCAGTTTTGAGCCCCGGGGCCCCGGCGTACTCTTTGGATCCCTAGATCCCGCCGTACAGAGATGGTACGTGCCCCAAGAACTCTACTACGAGTTCAGGTGGCGCCAATGGGAGTACTCCAATTACGCCCGCGACCAGTACCAGCGCTATATCAACACCAACTTAGAGGGCGACTACTTCTACGATTTTTTCGGCAACTATATCAACCGCGGCTGGCTGGTGTACGACTGGCGTCAAGATCAGCCGCAAGAGTTGGGCAGCGGTATCTTTAAGGGCCGCCAATTCGAGCAGTTCTTCAGCTCAGTGACCGTGAGCGGCGATTCCAGGGGCCAGTACTCCTACGCCATTACCGTGGGCAACGCGATCCGCACCACCCTCACGCCGATGACCTTTTCCAAACCGAATTTCAACGGAGTCCAGATCGACTTCGCCTCAGACAAATACGCCGCCACCGTACTGGCCTCGCGGATCAATGATCCGGCCGTGGGCGTGACCATCAATCCTAGACGGCAGTCCAATTCGACTTCTCTGCTCGGTGGCCGGGCTCTCGCTCAGGTAGGCGACTTTATTACGGTGGGCGGGACCTTGGTCAACGCCCACAACGCCAATACCGCCTTGGACATGTTTGAAGGCAATCTCCTCGCGGGCAACCTCACCTCGGGCCAGACCAGTACGCCGGTTACGGCCATAGCTATCGTCCTCAGCGACGACAGCCCCGAGGATGAGGAGGGCGGCGCGGCCCTTTTCAGCCACGATATACGCATCAAAAGCCGCGATTTCGAGACGGGTCTAGAGACAGTCTTGACGCTGGACGAGGTGGTGCGCGAGGGAGCGGAGTGGCCGACCGTGTTCGGCGGCTTTCCGCGCACTGGCTTTGTGGCCGCCGACGGCACCGAGCGAATCATCCTCAATTACGACTTCACGGACCCGGCGTATGTGGGGCCGGATCTAACTTCTATAGTCGAAGTGGAGTTCGACTATGTGCTAGCCAATGACTTCAAGGTCGAAATGTGGTCCAATCTGCAGACGGGCACGCGCCCGGTGCCGCCGCCGCCGCTGACCAATCAGGTCATTGAAGAAGCCGAGCCGGTTCTCATCGACATAAGGCGGGCCTCCGGCAATATAAAAGACATATCCAACGCCCAGCGGGTTCTTTTCAACTACGGCTTGCCCTCGGCCAACATGGTCGCCGGATTCACTATTGAAGGCAAGAACGTGTGGGGCTTTGATTTCTACGGCGAGTGGAACAACAACCTGCGCTATTTCCAGTACCCGAATGCCGCCCTGTTTAACGCCAACGAAGGGCACGAGATCTCTACGGAGAGCGGTCAGGCCACCATCTTCAATCTGTCCAAAGAGGCCTACCCGTTTTTTACTTACGGCGAAGCCTATTCGGTGGATGCCGACTATTCGACCTCGGCTTTTGTCTCCCTGCCCCAAGGGGACGTGTACTATGACGATCCCGTACGCTCGGTTTACGAATTTGTCGCCGACAACGACGACCAAGACCGCCGGCCCGATTGGGCCCGGGTAGGCTCGCAGGCCAATGACCGGGAGGTGTTTCCCGGCTGGGACGAGAACCTCGACTTCATTTCGGACTTCAACCAGAACGACAACCGCTCGGTACCCAACTCCATTCCCGACTACGAAGAGCCGTTTTTGCGCTATCACGTCGATCGGCCCGAACTGCTCTTTGGCATTGACCTCAACAACAACGGCTGGATCGACCGCTTTGAGGACGACGAGTTGGCCGACTATCCCTACAAGCCCGACCGGCGCGGATACAACGTCTTTTTTGGCGTTCACCTCTTACCCGAGGCGCGCTTGCTGGTAGGGCGGCTCGACGAGCGCATGCTCTCGGATGATCGGGACAACCAAACCTCGTATGCCATGTTCACCCTCGACAAGGACTACCCTGGTTTGGGACGGGTGCGGGTCTTTGATATGCTCAAGCGAGTCGCGGACACCATTCCCGATGACCGGCGGGCACCGCTACCCTTCCTCGACGCGCCCACGCCGCCGCTGGTAGCGGATATGCTGTTCTTCCCCGATACCTATATCAACACCGCGTGGCTGGGGGTGGATTACACCGCCATTGCCAATTTCGAGATAGTCAACAAACTCAAATACGAGCGCTACAGCCAAGCCCAAGAGGAGGCTCGCGACATCGATGGCCGGATATTGGCTGGTTCGCCCTCCTTCTTGGGCCTGATCAACAAATTCGAGTACAAGCTGCACCTAGGCCGCTTCCTCCTACAACCTAGGCTCAAAAGTGAGTACTTCCGTCAAGACGCCTTTGTGCAGACGGAAGAAGACCTAAAGCAATGGACTGGGATTGCCTCGCTTTTGGCCCAAGTGCCCCTACTCAACAGCAGCGTAATTGACTTCGGGGTGGAGTTGGCCCAGTTCAACGAACTGGTACAGCAGGAGGAGGACATGGTCGAGCAGGGTATCGCCGAAGAGACCGGTGATTTGCGCTCTGCGGTTTTTGCGGTGCAGTTAACCAACAACTCAAACTATTTGGGCTACAAGCTGACGATGCAACTCGGCCTGCGTATCGGCCGCACCTTCACCGAATTGGTACAGGAGGTAGAGCCCCGGGTCTTTGGCAGGCTCACCAAAGGCCGGACCGAGACCACTAGCTTCATCACCATTTACGCCGGACTGTAAGGATGAGGGCGCGTTACATTATATTGGCTGTCCTAGCCGGGTTGGGTCTGTGGGGAGGAGCCGCTGCCCAAGTCGACTATGGGGGCCGTCTGGGAGATCGGGTGGGAAACCGCGTCATTTACCACGTGCCCGGCGTGACTACGTATATGGAGGCGCTGGACCCGACTGTGCAGCGCTGGTACATACCGGCCCCCCTGTTTGGCGAATTTGGCCGCAATCAGTGGGAGTACACCAACTACGCCCGCCAAGCCCACAGGCGTTATATCAACCCCTCGTCAGAGGGGGAACTCTTCTACGATCCCTTCGGACGCCTCATTACGCGAGGCTGGCTGGTGTACGACTGGCGCCAGACAAAACCACTGATCGCCGAAAGTTCCTCCATCAGGAAAGGTGGCCAGTACAACAACTGGTTTAGCCGCTTGGTCATATCCGGGGACTCCAAGGGCCAGTACCGCTATTCTGTGATGGTCGGAGACGAGATATGGACTACCCTAACGCCGATGACTTTCCGCAAGGCGGGGTTTAACGGGGTAGTAGCTGACTTCGCCGCAGACCGCTTTCGCGCCACAGGGCTTTTTTCGCGGATTTCGTTCCCGCTCCTTTCGGGGGGCACCGCGCGCTTCCAGTACGCTACCAACCTCACTGCGGGTCGAGTTGAAGCCGACTTGACTGATTCTTTTACGTTGGGGATGAATTTCGTCAACAGCCACAACAACACCGGCAGCAACGAGAGCTTCCAAGGGAATGTGTTCAAGGGTGCCCTGACGGCGGGACAACTGGCTCAGCGGGTTGATCTGCTCTTGGTGCGGCTGTCGGACGACTCGCCAGAAGATGGCGAGGGCGGTGCCGTCTTGGTTAGCGAGGAGATCGAGATCCGCACTACCCTAAGCCGTCAGGAGATGATTCAAGATCAGCTAGTCCACGTGGAGCGGGATACCGTCATCCTCAGCAGCAGTATCGGCTTTAGACCGACCATTGAGGGAGGGAAGATAGACCGGGGGTTTCTAACGGCCGATGGTGCGGACCAGATCATTTTGCAATATCACTTGGCTCCTAGGGAGACGGCGGGGGAAGAGGGAACCTTGCGTGCGCTCTTCCAGCAACACCTAGATCTCACCCTATCTGAAGCTGAAGCCGCGATTAGCGCCATTCGAGACGTGCGCTTTCGCCTCGTGCTAGCCAACGATTACCGCGTCGGGGTCAGTTCCAATAGGCAGACGGACAAATTTAACGTGCCTCAATTTTTACCCGTGGCGCGGGCCGATGGCAATATCAAGAACCAACTGAATCAGCGCGAGGTCGTCTTCGACTATGGGCTACCTACGGCCAACCAGATCATCGGTCTGACGGCCGAGGTGCGGGATTTTCACGGCTTCGATTTTTACGGGGAAATAAACCTCAATACCCAGTACCGAAAGTACCCCAGCATAGGGCGCGATTCCCACCGTGCGATCAACGGCATTGAGGGGGATCCCCATGAAGTAGGCTGGTTAGTCAATTTGGCCTTCCGGGAGGGCCCTTGGAGCTTTATGGGTGAGGGGTTTGGCATGGAAGATGGATACCGCACCAGCGTCCTGACGGTAAATCGAGATGGGGTGTCAGACTATGCCCCCGAGGCCGTCAACCTGCATTACGAGTTTGTGGATGACAACGACGACAACGACCGACAGCCCGACTGGCTGCGGGTGGGAGAAGGCAGCTATGTCCCCACCGAGCGCCGCAGCGAAATCGAGGTCCGCGGCGTGGCCGATCCGGCGGTTTTCCCCGGATATGACGAGAATCGCGACTTCATATCGGATTTCAACCAGAATAGCACCATCGATCGAGTGAATTTTTTTCCCGACTACGACGAGCCTTTTTTGCGCTATGCCGCGGATCGCCCAGAATTTCTCTTCGGCATTGATCTCAACAACAATGGGTGGGTAGAGCGCTTTGAGAACGACCAAGAGCCGGACTATCCCTACAAGCGAGACCACTGGGGTTACAATGTCTTCGGCGGGCTCGAGGTGGCACCGGGTATCCAGCTACGGATGGGTCAGTTGCGGCAAATTCGCTTGGCGAGCGATCGCCGCAACCTGACTAGCTATGGAATGTTCATCTTGGAGCAGAGTGGGTCGCGGTGGGGTCGTCTGCGGATTTTCGACATGGTTAAGAAGGCCGAAGACGCGATCGCCGACCACTTAGTGCAATGGATCATTCCTAGAAGCACATTCGGCGCAGCGGCTGAGTCGGCAGGTAGCAATGTGCCGGTATTGGATCCCTTGGCTGCGGAGGATACTTGGATCAACACTTTTTACGCCGACTGGGAGTATTCTAGCCCGCGTTTGTGGCGGACTCTGCATCGCTTCAAATGGGAGACTTGGCGGCAGCGCGAATTTTTGCGCGACGCACCGGACGAGGTGGGCGATTCTGGAGTGGCCTTTGACCCGCTAGGCCCTGAGGGACGCAACGGGCGACGGACCTCGGGCTTTGTCGGACTGATCAATAAGATAGAATACATCTTTTACTGGCGGTCGCTGAGTTTCAGGCCCAAACTCAAGAGCGAATTCCTGCGCGAGGTGCCCTTTAGCCGAGCATTCGACACGCGGCGCTCTTGGGACGGCATTTTCTTCTTTGTCGGCAGCGTTCCAGTGTTTGAGACCTCTGAGTTCGAGTTCGGCTTGGAGCAGCGCTCTTTCTTCGACCTCGAAGAAAGGGAAGACGAACTGGCAACCGGGCTATTCACTGGGGATTTTCGCGGCTCGGTTTTGGCGTTGCAACTGACCAATACCAGCCAATATCTAGGCTACGAGCTAACCACTCAGGTGGGCATCCGCCTCGATCGCCGCTCGTTGGAGGTTGTTGACCGGAGCCGAGAGATCGAGACCTCGGGCTTGAGTTTTCTATCGATTATCGCCGGCTTAAAGTGATTTTTGCTTGACCTTATAGGCTATTTTTATTAATTACAGGGCGTAGAACCCGAGTATCGCTTTACCGTACTAGCTTGCAAAACCTCACACCTCTAAAAAGGAGGGTCGCCTTGAAGAAAGCTTTATCCGTCTTATTTACCCCTGTGCTTTTGCTTGGCTTGAGCACCCAGGTACAAGCCCACGATCCGCCCGATTTTATCGGCGCGGTGTGGCAATGGCCCGAGACTCACCTGCCGGTCTTAGATGCCGATCTGAGCGAATGGGATATCATTCCCGAGGAATTTTGGATCACCGAGCAGAGCGTCGTACAGAGCACGGCCCGGCCGTGGATCTACACCGGCGATCTGGACGTGTCCTCGATTTCCTTTCGCTGGATTCCCACTTGGAACGAGGAAACCAACCGCATCTACTGGGCCTACGAGCGCTTCGACGATAAGTACCAGTTGGGCAACGAGTCGGTCGAAACGACCGTAGATGCCGACCACTCGGGCGGCTCCTTCTGGGATCTGGAAGGCCAGACCGAAGAGGAAGTAGCACGCCAGCGCGGTCGCCATGCCCAAATCAGCCACTATTGGTTCGACAATGGCCAAGCCCGTGAGGGAGAGTGGAACTGGTTTTGGATGACCCAAGCTACCTGGTACGACACGCCGCCGTACTCCGACCACGCCTATTGGTTTAGCGGCACGACTCCCAATTCCTTTGAGGAGATGCGCCAACGGGCCGAATGGTGGAGCGTCTATTGGGACGACTTCAACTGGGAAGATCCCGCCGGAAGCGTCCTGCACGACTTCGAGCAGGACCAGATCATCGGCCTTACAGGGCACGTCTTCGATACTGATGCCGAGCTATCCGACGACTGTAACTGTCATTCGCGCTGGGCCATCAGTCCCAACATCGAATCCTTCGGCGACGCTGATTTCTTGGCCGACTGGGTGCTGCTGGGCGTTGACGATTCCGCCTTTGAAGGTATCGCGCCCACAGCCGTTGAAGACAACACTTGGGGCCAGATCAAGGCTTCATTCGGCAAATAAGCGGTTTTTGCGCCGCATAAGCGCCTCATAAAGAAGGGGGGGAATTCTATTCCCTCCCTTCTTTTATTTACTATCTGGATCATCTACCGGAGCAGGAGGTAGATAATGAGAGGGAAATTGCTGCGACTTTTGTCGGCTGTGCTAGTAGGGAGCTTATGCTATGAGCTAGCTGAAGTCGAGGCGCTCACCGTGTATCGCATTGGTGGGGAGGAGCTACCGCCGCCGGAAGTGGATGGAGACTTTGAATTTATCCAGTTGTCTTGGGCTGATGTGGACGAAAAACAGCTCGGCAGGATAGACCTCTTGGAGGTTGCAACCCATTCTATTGAGCCTCAGCGTCTAGACCCCACCGTCAATCTGACGCCGCTGATTCGGGAGCGGGGCGGCGGCATACGCTCGAACAATTCCTACGGTTGGCAATCGGAAGCCCTCTTAGACTTCTTGATGGACGGCGATCTGACTACTGCTTATTTGGGCAGTGGCCGCAGCCAGTCGGCCGACTGCTCGCCGTGCAAGAAGGGCATCTGGTTTGAGTTGAACGGACTGTTTCCCATCCGACGCATCAAAATTTCTACCACGGAGCGCTTTGCCCACCAGCGCTTCATCGAGGTGTTCGAGATAGGAACCAACGACGGCGATTCGCGCAAAAAGGGAACCCGAGAAGGGCAATACCATTGGCGCGGGGCCTTTCTCGATTACGATGTCGTGTTCTCAGTCGCCAATAATTTGGAGCCCTTTCTCGATTTGGAACTGCCCGATCGACCCATTGCCGAAATTCTTTTTAAGGCACCTGTTGGCAATTGGGAGATCGCCGAATTTGAGATCTTCGGGGATGGCTTTGCCTCGCAGGCCAGCTATGTATCCAATGTCATTGATTTGGGCATGGCTTCTAGCCTAGGTGAGTTGACTTGGTCGGGCAGCCGAGATCAAGGCGCAACGGTCAATCTGAGCATGCGCAGCGGCGATGACACGGATCCCAATTTCTACTGGCGCTTTACGTTCAGAGGCGATGAGCGCTCCCGCTTTGCAGTCAGCGGCGAACCGCTCACTCTGGACCGCTATAACAGACTGGAGGCAGGCGAGAAAGCCGGGATCAGCCCGGACAACGAAAGTTGGGAGTTCTGGACGCCGCCGCTCGATTTCGATCGGGGGCATTCCGAATTAGTGGGTTTACGGCCTCGGCGCTACTTGCAGTTCAAGGCGGACTTTCTCTCGGAGCGGGCGCTTGCGGCCGGACGCATGGAGTACTTGCAGTTTAGCGTCTCCCAACCTCCGGTGGCCAGCCAAGTGCTGGCCGAGATCGTGCCGCACCAAGTCGAGGTGGGCGAGGTCGTCCAATTCATCTACAAAATCCTGCCCAACTTAGAGCAAAATGATCTCGGCTTCGACAGCATTGAGATCGACACCCCCATAGAAGTCACGAGCATTGACGCAGTGTACATCGGCGGCGAAGAACAGGATTTTACCATCGCGGAAAGAGACGCGAAGAGCTTTGTGGTACAAGTACCGCGAATCGATCTCAACCGCACGGGCGAGTTGGTCGAGGTCGAATTTCAGGCTGAGGTTTTTCAGGTAGGCACGGTATTTTCGGGCCGGGTCTTCGACAGTCAACTCCCCCATGAGGTGCGCCAGCGCATCACGGCGGGGAACGCCGATGATCTGGCCGAGAGCAATACCCTGAGCGTCGGGTTGAGTACGGTGGCCAATCCAGCGGTCAAGGCATTGTGGCTTTCGCCGCCGCTCTTCACCCCCAATGGCGATGGCGTCAACGATGTGCTACAGATTGAATACGATCTGGTAAACCTCAGCGGCGATGTGCCCGTGACGATTGATCTCTACGATTTGGCGGGAGTGAAGCGATGCGAGGTGGCCCATAGTACAGCGGCTAGTGGTCGGTTCTCGGCTACTTGGGAGGGCGTGGATGATGCGGGCAACCTGCTACCCCCCGGACTCTATCTCTTGCGTCTCGAAGTGGATTCAGACAAGGCCAAGGATGTCGAAGTCGCCATCGTCCGGCTGATTTATTAACCCTCCAAACTATGGTTTTAGCTTTATGAAGAATGGAATAGTGCGCTCAGGCGTTTGCATCCTAGGACTCTGGCTTCCCTGTATAGCCCAAGACGATCTAGTGCTCGCCCAGATAGAAGACCAACCCATCGCCGTCGGCGAGTTCAGGGCCTATGCCGCGAATATTCCCAAAGCCTACCAGATGGGTAAGACCGGTGTCGAGGCCGACCGGATTCTACTCAATGGACTAATCGACAAGAAACTATTGCTCGCCGAAGCGGAACGAGCTGGTATTGGCGACGAACGGGAGTTTAAGCACAAGCTCGAGCAGTTCGCCCAGGACCAGACCGTCAGGCTCTACAGAAGTATGGAGATTGATCAGCGGATTTCCATTGTCGAAGAGGAGTTGATGCAGCACTACCGGGATTCGCACCGGGATCGCGCATTGCGCTATGCGGGTATTTTGGTAGCGACCCGAGACGAGGCCCTCGACCTGCTCGACGAACTAGAGGCTGGCGCTGATTTCAGTCAACTGGCCAGAGAGCACTCGCTTTACGAGGCGACGCGGGACCAGGGTGGGGATGTAAAAAAGTACTATACGATTGACGATACGGCTCCACCGCTGCGGAGCATTTTTTCCATGCAGGTCGGCGAGGTTTCCGAGCCGCTGCCGTGGGGCGGCGACCCGCAGCGCTACGTGATCGCCAAGGTTTTAGACGACGCGCCAGTCACCTTTCGGGAGGTAGCCCGATTCGTCAGGGAGGAGGTCTTCGCCCAAAAGCGCCTACAGCGCGCCCAAGCCCTGCGCGATTCGCTCAGCGACCAGTACGCGCCGCAAATTCACTACGACAAGATAGACCACGTGCTGATGCGCCTAGTGCTGTCGCCTGAAGAACGGGTGGCGTCGCCCGAAGAGGGCGAAGAGATATTGTGCCGCTACAACGGCGGCGCGATCACCATTGACGATCTCGTGCTGAGCATACCGGAGAAAGCAGAGGGGTATGAGCGCGATTACGAGCGAACCTGGATCGTCGATTATCTACAGGATTCGGCCGTCCCCAATCGGATGTTTCTGGCAGAGGCACGCAACAAGGGACTGGATAAAAATCAGATAATCCTCGCGGCGGTGGACAATAAGCGCAGCGATATGCTGGTGAGCGCGTTGAGAAAGCGAGAGGTTGAGGAGCGGCTGCCGCCGATCACCGATGCAGAGGCACGCGCCTTCTACGATCAAAATCCCGAGAAGTTTCAGGGCTTTGAGAACATTGTCACGACCGAGATTCTGGTGGCCTTTAAGGAGCAGGCCCACAGCCTGAAAGAGGAGTTGGTGGGGGGTGCTGACGCGGTGCAGTTGGCTAGGGACTATACGATTCGCAAGGAGCGGGCGCACCACGAGGGGCAGTTGGTCTTGAGTCCGATTGGGCTGTACCAAGATATCTACAAAGTAGCCAAAGAGCTACAGGTGGGGGACGTAGGGGGACCGGTAAAGGTGAGAGGAGGGTATTCGGTATTTAAGGTGGAGGAAAAGCAACCGGCCCCCAAGAAGCCCTACCATGTTTTTTCGGAGCGACGGGCGCGGGCTTATGTGAAAATTGCACGTTCGCAAAAGGCGTACGTGCAGTATATGCGCGGGTTACACAAGAAGTACTCGGTCGAAATTTTCGAGGATAACTTGTTGAAAATTCAAGAGGAGGAAGAAGACGTGCAGGGGGGATGAGTATGGCTAGTTGGAGATGGGGTTTTGGCGCGTCTGTCCTAGGAGCCACCCTTTGGATCGGCTGTCAGGAGGGAGTTGAAGAGCCGCTGGCGGTTGGCGGGCCTGGGGCGATAGTTATTGAGTCTCAGGAGGAGTTAGATGCTTGGGCGGGGGCGCAGAAGGGAGCCTTTGTGGTGCAGGGGGATTTTTTATTGGAGGATGCGTACTTGAGTAGCATGGAGCCGCTGCGCAATCTGGTCGGAGTAGAGGGAGATTTCGCAATTCGGAATAACGGGGCACTGACGGACCTGAAGGGGTTGCACAATCTCAGCTACGTAGAGGGAGATTTCGATATTCTCGCCAATGGATTGATTGCACTGCAAGGGCTAGAACAGCTAGAACGCGTAGGGGGAAATTTCGAGATTAGCTGCAATTTTTCGCTGCGGGATCTGGATGGGCTTAAAGCGCTCAGGCGCGTCAATGGCCATCTCTTCGTCGATGCCACGACCGAGTTGATTAACATAGATGGTCTGAGCGGGCTGACTCACGTGGGGAGTAGCATCAAAATCAGGGATAACAAGGCCCTGCGAGACCTAAAGGGTCTAGGTAGCCTCTCAGTGGTAGAGGGGGATTTGCTGCTCATATTCAATGGTGCGCTCGAAGACCTGCGGGGATTGAACGGGATTGCGACTATTAAGGGTGGGTTGGCCATTGATGAGCATCCCGTCCTCAAGAGCTTGGAAGGGTTGAACGCTCTGACGGAGGTCGGAGGCGCTCTGAGCATAAACCGCAACCAAGTCCTGCAAAACTTGGATGGGTTGGACAATCTCGGGCAAGTGGGTAAAAGCCTCTACATTGGCGGCAACGCCCTGCTGAGCAACTTGGATGGACTGGCCCAGTTGGGCCGGATCGGCACCGGGGAGCGGGACTTGATGATTGTGGAATTGAACCCCTCGCTGCCTATGAACGCTGGTTATGAACTAGCCGAGCAACTGGGGTTGGCCGAGCATCAGTTCATCGTCTTCGACAATTTGTCGGCTAGTGCGCCGTAAGCCGCACCGCTAAATTCCGCTGCATTTCATACATGGTAGTCCTCTTCCGCCGATTCCATCCCGGCAGATCAATCCTGTGTTCTCTGCTCGCCATCGCCATTTGCTATTTCGCCGCCCTCTGCGCCCTCGAAAAACGCGGCTTTTGGATTACTGATAACGCCAACAAATTCCTCCAAGTCCAAGCCTTAGCCAACAGTCGCTACACAGATTTTTCCATCCCTTGGCCGGGACAGATCGTCGATCCGGATTTCGTCTATAATCCCCTGCCCTACTATTTCACGCGCGTCGAGTCCGGCAAACTCTATTCCGTTTTCTCGCCGGTCTTTGCCCTTATCTCGGCCCTGTTCTTTGACTATTTAGGCCATTGGGGTCTTTATCTGTTACCGGCGCTCTCCTCGCTAGCGATGCTGGCCGGTTTGGCCCAACTGGCGCATTTGATCTCCCAGCGAATTGCAGTCGGGCATGTCGCCGTCCTCACCGCCGGACTCTGTACGCCGGTGCTTTTCTACAGTCTCGTTTTCTGGGAACACACCCCGGCGATTTGCTTGGGGATTTGGAGTGTGCGCTATCTGTTGCAGTTTCTCGCAGACTCTGTCCCCAAGCACCTATTCTTGGGCATGGCCGCGGCCGGATTATCGGTTTATTTCAGAGACGAGTTCTATTTGCTTTGCCTAGTGCTGGCCCTATGCACCGCTTATTATGCCAGTGCCGGCAGGTTAAAAATTCTCGTCTCGTCGGCCCTGATCCTCTTGGTTTCCCTCCTGCCGCTCTGGCTTTTCCAATGGCTGACCATCGGCCATCCCTTTGGTTATCATTTGAATACGCACCTAGCCACTGCCGCCGACTGGGTCCACCATCTCGCGGCGCGGCCGCGGGTATTTTACAACCTCTTCATAGCATCCAACCCGATCCCCTCGCTATCCCTCGTCCTCGCCCTGCCGTTCGTCATTGTCTTTGTACTCAGCCCGCGCTTTGCGCCCCCGGCTTTGCAAAAGGCCGTACCCGCGTACAGCGTGGTGGCTCTGATAAGCGCCGGTTTATCCCTTGGGGGCTATTTCTTTTTTGCGAGCCCCATCGACTACATGCTCAAGTCGTCCAATGCTTTCTTTGCATCGGCTCCCTTTGTAGCCTTGGCCTTCTTGCGTTCGGCCGATTCTGACGCGCCTTCTTTTAGACGCTGGATTTGGTTGGTCGCCTTGAGCTTTGCTGCCCTCTACGCCTTGGCCGCGCCCAAGGTGGGTTCCATGGGCATCCACTGGGGCAACCGCTACTTTCTGTTCCTCTACCCACTCTTCGCGGTCTTAGCAGCCGGAAACTTGATTGACTGGCTAGAACGCCAGCGGTCCTACTTCAGCGCAGGCGTCCTAGCGGTGGGTGCTGTGCTGGTACTTAGCTTTGCCGCTCAGGTGTATGGAGTTTCGATTCTTGCGGAGAAGAAAGAGTTCTCCTATCGCCTCAATAGCGAGATGCGCCAGCGCAGCGAAGAGGTCGTCATTACCAACCAGCGCTGGGTTCCCCACGCCCTCTGCGGCGAATTTTACCTAAGACCCTTCTTTTACGTCGCTACCCCCAGACACTATGAGCGTCTGTTGCAACGTCTTTCAGAGCGGGAGTACAAGTCCTATATTTTTCTCACTCAGTACCGGGGTGGTGCTCTGCAGCCCACCGTGGAAGTAGATGATGGGTCTTTGAACTATTTCGATCTCCAGTTTTTTGCTGAAAAAATTCCCGCTCCCTAAAGTATGACGCTCTCACTGTCCTCGTCTTTGGTTTCACAGCAAAAACGATGCACGCGCTGGTAAGCGGGGTCTTCATCCTCCTGTGTACGGCCCTCCTAGCAGCCCAACCCCTGCCTACTCAGTTCACCGATCAAGCCGCCGCACTCGGCATCACGGCACGGAACGTCTCGGGCAGCACCCAAGAATACATCGTTGAAACTGCTGTGGGTGGTTCGGCCTTTTTCGACTACGACAGCGATGGCGACGTAGATCTATACGTGGCCAATGGCTCCCGCTTTGAAGGCTTTCCACCAGGTCAAGAGCCGACCAATCACCTCTATCGTAACCAAGGGGATCGTTTTGTTGAGGTCACTACCGCCGCTGGGGTGGGCGACACGAGTTGGGCCATGGGGTGTGCTGCTGCGGACTACGACAACGATGGCGATCTGGACCTGTATGTGACCAATTTCGGCCGCAATACCTTCTACCAGAATCAGGGCGATGGCACGTTTGAGGATGTTACTGAAAAAGCAGGTGGTGGAGACGAAAGATGGGGCGTCGGCTGTGCTTTCGGCGATGTCGATTTAGACGGCGATGTCGATCTGTACGTGGCCAACTATATCGACTTTTCGCGGGACTATACTTCTACCGTCCCCTGCGTATGGAAGAACGTCGATATTTTTTGCGGTCCGCGCGGCTTGCTTCCCGCCGAAGATGTATTCTACCGCAACAATGGTGACGGCACCTTGGCCGACCGCAGCGAGGAAGCCGGTATTGCCGGCGCAAAGTACTATGGGTACGGAGTAGTATTCGGCGATTTCGACCGCAATGGCTGGCCCGATATTTTTGTCGCCAACGACTCGGCTCCTAACAATCTGTACCAGAACCAAGGCGACGGCACCTTTGTCGATGAGGGCCTCAGCGCGGGCGTGGCCTATAGTGGCGACGGCACCGAACAGGGGTGCATGGGCGCGGCGGTCGGCGATTACGACAACGATGGGTACTTCGATATCTTTGTCACCAACTTTGAAGGCGAGTACAATACCCTGTACAAAAATCAGCGCGGTGGATTTTTCCTCGACGTATCCTTCGTATCTCGCGTTGCGGCGCGGGGCACTCCCGAGGTGGGATGGGGCACGGGGTTTTTCGACTTTGACAACGACGGCGACCAAGACCTCTTTGCGGCCAATGGCCACACCTATCCCCAAGCCGACTTGCCCCACACCAACAGCAGCTATGCCGAGCCTAACTTCCTCTACCAAAACTTGGGCGACGGCACCTTTGCCGAAGTATCCGAACGCGCCGGGCCGGGCTTTGCCTTAGTCGAGGTGAGCCGAGGTGCTAGCTTTGCCGACTACGACCGCGACGGCGATATAGACCTCTTCGTCTTAAATCTCAACAGCACGCCCAATCTCCTGCGCAACGATGGCGGCAACGAGGGCAACTACTTGCAAATCGCCACCGTAGGCACCCGCAGCAACCGCGATGGAATCGGCACCCGCATCGAAATAAGCGCACAAGGTAAACGCCAGGTCGCCGAGGTGCGCAGTGGCACCAGCTTTCTCTCCCACAGCGATCTCAAGGTACACTTTGGCTTGGGCGCTGCCTCCAGCGTCGAAAGCGTCGTCCTCCACTGGCCTAGCGGCACAGTCCAGACGCTGCGCGATGTGGCGGCCAATCAGATGCTGACTGTGCGCGAGCCCGCTGATTAGGAATTAGGAATTGGGAATTGTAGGAGCTGGCCGAATGAGCTACCACCGCGTCACCACGGCATCCCACCCCGCAATCAGATCCACCGCCATCCACAACCCTGCACTGCTGACTTGGCCCAACACCATGCCGAGAAAAAAGGGCCGCAGGCGGCGAAAGAGTGTGATTCCGCCGTACCGCAATACAATCCACTTCGCCAGCCAGCCCAGCGCCATACTCGACCAAGCGAAAAACATCACATAGGTTCCCCCCACCGGCAGGCCGATCGGGTGGATGGGCCACCACAAGAAGCGGTGGCGCAGGTACAACAATAGAAACATCAGCCCGGCCCCCAAGCCGGTGAACGCGCCACGCGGGCCCCAGAAATTCCACGCGGCCACCGGATTGAGTTGATTCGCCGCCATATCGTTAAACGTCCAGCGGCCCATGATGCTGTAAAACCAGTAGTGGAGATTGACCCCGCCGTAGGTATAGGCGATGGAAAGCACCGTCCAAGCTGAGGCGACCAAGCTCACGGCGATTGCTATGAGCAAAGCCCAAAACAGCGGCGGCCGGCGCGTCCCGACGACCTCGGCTAGTCGGGTGCTGTTGGAGGCTGCCGCCATCATGGTCGTGCGGATATCCCCGGCCCAGCCATTGGCAAACCCGAGTACCATCAATCCTCGCGGCCCAATAGGTGCCGTGCCCAGCGCATTGATCACAAAGGCTGGCGGCGTCATCTGCGTCCGGCCATACCCCATCCCCCCCTCGGCGACGATCCGCGTCAAACCGACGAATACCACAAAGGCGATAACGAGCAATAGCAGCGCCGCCCCCACGGGTAATCCCGCGCTTTTCAACCATAAGAGCGCGTAAAGGAAGGCCCCGATCAGGATCCACACGGCTTTGCGGTAGGAGAGTATCTGCCCTGAGCCCTCTTTCGGGTCCTTTTTTTCCCACGCTCCGACGACCACTTCTTTGAGGTGCCGACGGGCGGTCCACAAACTGGCTGCCACGAGGGCAATCAACGCCCCAATGGCCTGCTGGGCGGTGGCGATGGACCCTTCGGTGTGCATCAGCCGGATCTCTGGAATGCTGAACCCGAGGGTGTTGAAAAGGCCCAACTGGAAGAAGTTGAGCAAGTAGAAAAACCACAGACTAAAGGAGATCTCCAGACTCAGGAAGTACGTCAGGCCAAGGACGATAAACCACAAGTTGAACAAGACGCCCCGCATATCGTGGAAGATGGTCAATTGGGTTGACAACTCGATGGGGGAAATAAAGGGATAGTACTTGTGTAGGGCATTGATTCCCAAGAGGACGAAGGGAATGGCAAACCCCAACCACATCAGCGGTTCTTTTAGAAAGGGGTTGACCGCCGAAGGTCTGTCGTCCTCGTGGATCATGTACAGCGGCAACTGGACGAGAGGGAAGATCAAGCGCTCGTTGCGGGCCCATTGTTCGTGGAGCAGAGCAGATAGGGCGATCATCATCAAATAGAGCGCGCCCAAAAAAGAAGCCCACGCCAACAAGGGCACCAGCCATACTCCCCAGGGGATAGCCACCTCTTGGGGCAACCCTTCGTAGAAGTACTTGACTGCCATCGGGTCTTGCGGTGCCAGCCACGGCTGGATATAGGGGTGGAGCAGTTCGGCCCAGTTGTTTTCGGGCGTGGCATAGTAATAGACTCCGGCCAAAAAGGGGACCAATTGCGCCGTGACTCCCGTGGAAGGAATCGCCGAAGCCGCGACCATCATGGCGTAGATTACCACTAGCTCCTGGGCCGATAAGCTCCATTTGCGCCTGATCCATTTGAGCGGAATGTTGATCAATAGCAGGAGGAAGAGGAGGAAAATCGCGCTCAGGGCGATGAAATCCCCGGTCCAATCGAGGGTCCCCATGACCAGAAGGCCATAGGGGAAAACCGTGTTGATCACCACGGCCATCAAAGCGCCGACAAGTACGGCCCGATACGGCATCCATCCTTTGTCGCTGGCGACGAATTGACTCATAGATAGACCCTATTCGTCTTGGGGCGGTCGCCGGATAAGTTGCTCGGCTAGTAGGTCGAGGAAATAGGCCGACGATCTATCCGCGGGATTCACCTGGAGCGCGCGCTGGTAGGCCCTTGCCGCAGCTAGGTCGCGGTTTTGCAGCCGCATGATATCCCCCTCTAGCGCGTGCTCGCCAGCCCTAAAATAGACCTCCATTTTTTCTCGTACTGTAGCAGAGGGTGCCGTGAGCAGTGACAGGGCCGAGGTGCGGTATGGAGTCAAATGCTCCAACACCTCCCACGAGCCGCTGCTGTAGCCCTTCGGGCTGACAAAGCTGATGTAGGGATGGTCGTCGGTGTTGAGCGGCCCTTCCCCCACATAGCGCCGCAGGGCGACCTCGTCCATCACCAGGGTGTTCAAGAGCGCAAATGCGTTCCCCAGATCAATGCCCTCCAGACTGCGGTGTACTCGCGGCGGTGCCATCTTTTCGTTGAGCAACTCCCAATCAATTGCCTGCGGCTGCATGGTCCCCACCATGATCGAATAGTTGTTTGAGCGCCACAAGGTGGCGTGGGGAAAGATGTGTTGAAAGGTCCGCACGATGGTCTTGTAGTCGTCTGGCGGCAGGCCGTGAAAGGGCAGCCACTGGGCCATGATCCCGTCGGTGCTCAGGTGTGCCCGGCACAACTCGTAAAATTCCTTTGTGTAGAGCACCCAGCTATCGGCGCTCGTCGGATGGGTGGCGTCTCCGGTGATGATTTGGTAGGTGTCGCGGCTGGAGAGGAGAAAATTGCGACCGTCGTCGATAACTAATTCGATATTCCACGCAGCCGGATTCTCGAGCACATGGTGATTGAATTCGCCAAAGTGCAACCGGGCCGCGTCTATCACCTCCGGCACCAATTCGACGCAAGTAATGCGTCGCGGCTCGTATTGGGCTGCGCCACCCAAGGCGATCCCGCCGCCCAAGGAGACGACCAACACCTCTTGCGGATCGGGATGCAGGAGAAGGGGCAAATGGCCCAGGAGGCGGAAAATTTGCAGCGAGCTGTAATCGGTCGGCACCTGACCGCCCCCATTGAGCGCCATTTTGCGGAAACCATCGGTTTGTTGTTCGACGGTGATGACGCCTTCGGCACCCTCTTGGTAAAACACCAGTTCTCGGTTGACAGCCGTCGGCTCCGCAATGCGCCGCAGCACATCCGAGGGTACTAGGACTAGCAGGAGTGCCAAACCCACCGCCCCGCTCCAGACCAGCCGCTTGCGTTGCTGGCTAATCAAGGCGATGGTCAGGCCAACCAAGCCATTCAACGCCGCCAGCACCTTGACGCTCCACTCGGTCCCCAGCAGCGGAATCAGCACAAATCCCGTCACAAAGGCTCCCCCGACCGCGCCCAAGCTGTTGACAGCGCCGATGTCCCCTATACCGCGCCCCAGACGCGCCAGTTGTCGCGTGTAGATTTGGCCGACCAGCGGAAAGATAACGCCCATCGCCACGGTCGGCAGCAACATGATGGCGACGGCTGTAAAAAACACGCCGGTTCGCGACATCCACCACGAATCCGCCCGTTGGATTGGCTCCACGAGGACGGATAAATGGGCAAAGGCCAGCACGGACAGGGCACCGCACGCGCCGATCAAAAACTGGATCCCGACAAAAATCTCAAGCAAATCTGTCCGCCGCGTGAGCAGCCGACTGCCCAACCATCCCCCCAAGGACAGTCCGCTCAAAAAGGCCACCAAGACAATGCTGAACTCGTAGTGTGAATTAAAGGAGAAACTCACCATCAATAGCCGCATCCACGCCACTTCGTAGCCTAGGGCGGCAAAACCGGAGATGGCAAAGCCGACCAGCATGCCCCACAGGACGAGGTCAGAGTGAGTGGTCTCTTTTACTGCCGCCCCTTCGTCGACGCTTACGGCCCGTTGCCCCCCCCACAGCCAAGCCGCGCCTGCCACCAAGAAATTCACCGCGGCGATGGCTTGCGTCGTCCCTCGCAGACCCAACCCTTCCATCAATCCGAAGGTCGCTGCCAATACCCCGACGACTGCGCCCAGTGTGTTGATCGCATAGAGTTGTCCGACCCGACCGCCCAACCTGCCCAGCCGCCGCACCGCAAACTTGGCCATGACCGGCAGGGTGCCCCCCATCAGCGCCGTGGGGATCAGGAGGAGGGCAAAGCAAAGGCCGAAGCGGGCGAGGGAAAAGAGGTAGAAGTTCCCCTGCAATCCCACTAGAGCACCGTAGGCATTGCCCAAATTCGCACTAATAGTGGGAAAGAAAAGAGCAAAAAGACCGATGCCGACTTCTAGCGCGGCAAAAATTCGCAGCGGGTGCTTGCAGCGGTCGATGTACCGCCCCAAAACATAGCTACCCAAGGCTAGGCCAGCCATGAAGGCGCTGAGTACGGTGCTAGTAGCCAGCAGGGTGGTGCCGAAGACCACGGTCAGCATCCGCGCCCACACTACTTGATAGACTAAGCTGCTGACCCCCGAAAAAAAGAACAGGACCAAGAGCGCCTTTTGTTCAGACTGCTCTAGGTCCCGATCGCGTTCTTCCACACTGAATGCTCTTTTTTTAAGAAGTAATGTTACGCGCGAGTACGTTGATTCCGGGGGTGCGCTTCGACAAGCTCAGCGCCCTGCTTCGATCGGCGCAATGCGGGCTGAGCTTGTCGAAGCCCGCCAGCGGATGTAGGGGCGGTGCGGAGCGCGAACCGCCCCTACTATGGTTCCTCTATGGTGAGTCGCTGGTTGGTCTGGATGGGGCCGTCCAAGGTCTGCTCCTGACCCGAAGGCCAGCGCACTGTTAGGCGATCCACTGTCGCCGCCTCTCCCAAGCCAAAGTAGAGTCCATAAACACTCTGCGACAGATACCCCGACTGCCCATCCTGTGCTTGGGTATATACCTGATCGCCTGCTTCCACTGCGACCACTGCGCCCAATCCATCCCGATTAGACGATTTTCCCACCAGTACTACCTCCACATAACGCACCGTCCGACGCTGACTCAGGTCGCTGAGCAAGACCAGCGGCACCCCATTGAACTCATTGGTCACAATGTCGAGGTCGCCATCGCCCTCCACATCGAACAGCGCCGACGAGCGCGTCCCCAAAGCGCCGTACACCAGCAAGCTCCCTTCCTGCCCCTCGCAGAGCTTGTGCTTTAAATCCGCCTCGTCGCAGTCGAGGGCAAACCACGGCTGCGCGGTGCGACCGTCGCGTCGCGGTTCCACTCCTAACACAAACTCGCTGTCGAGGAAGCCGCGCCCTTGGTCGTTGAGCAAGACAGTGTTGATCCCATAGCGAAAGGGGTAATTCATGCTCGAAGCCACGAACACATCCTGCCAGCCATCGGCGTTGAGATCGCCGCTGCTCAACCCCCACGGCCAATAATTTTCAGCACCGATTAGGTCGGAGATTTCCTCGAACTGCCCCTCGTCTAGGTGGTGGTAAAAGGCATTGCCGAAGATACTTAATCCCTCGCTTAGTAAAAAATCGTCTGGATATTGGATATACGACTTGAGTTTTTCGTCCCAAGGCCCTGCCGGCTGGCTCATATCGGAGTGCATATCGGAGACGAAGAGATCCAGTCGGCCGTCATTGTCGTAGTCGAAAGCCTTGATTCCCATCGAACCCCATGGCGTTTTGGGGAACACTTCGCGGCTCTTTTTAACGAAATGCTGCCCTGCTGCATTCTCGTAGTAGGAGTCATGTCCCTGCATGTTGAGTACGTAGAGGTCCTGCCAGCCGTCCCCGTTGAAATCCACCGGACTGGCATCGCCCGACCAGCTCGAATCCAACAATCCCACTTCGTGCGAGACGTCGGCGAAAACCCGCTGTCCGAGGTTCTTGAACAGTGTACTCTGTTCGGCGCGCTCGGGCTTCAAATGCCCGGAGAAGGCATCCTTGAAACCTCGGTAGTACTGATAGGTTGCCCCCTCCTCCAGCCGCGTTGGATCGACCGCTGCCGTCCCCGTTTCGTCTTTGGTATAGATTCCCACATTGGTTACAAAAAGATCCAGCAAGCCATCGTTGTTGTAGTCGAAGAATTCGCCGGACGACGAGTGCGCCTGCCAGCCCGTACCAGAATGCTCGGTTATATCCTCGAAGCGGCCAGCCCCGTCGTTGATCAAAAGCTGGTTGCCCAACCGCACCGCCGTGGCGTATAGATCGACATCGCCATCGTTGTCAATGTCGCCAAACGATGCGCTCACTCCGATCTTATCGGCCAGCTCCAGACTCGGCGTGGTGTAATTCTCAAAGCGCGCTCCGCCGAGATTGCGCCATAGCTGATTGCCTCCCACTTGGGTCGTAAAGTAGAGGTCGTAGAGGCCATCGCCATCCACGTCCCCCACCGCTAGTCCATTTCCATGATCGTAGTGAACCGGGATATGGTCCTTGGCGGAATCCTCTACCACTCTATTGCGAAACTCAATACCGCTGGCTTTGAGTTGGTCGGTAAAGGAGAAGTCGCAAAAGACCTCGTAGGCTTGGGCCGCCTCCAATTGGGTTTGCTGGCGGCGTGCCATCCACGGTGGGTCGATGATTGCGGCTGGCTCGGGAAAGGGCTTGAGAATTTTTGCCGGCTCCGGAGCGTGAGATTCAGCGTGGACGGTTTTTAAGGGAGTAAACACAAAAATACACAGCGCAAAGAGGAAAGCTGACTGACAGTTCGGCATGGTCTATACTTTTCGACGTATGCTGGCGCTTATAAGAGTGATTTTGCGTTGAGATGGGCGTTAAACAAGCAGTATGTGCCCCTTATGTCAAGAAAGTGCGCCTTGCCGCCCTGCCCTTGTGTTGGATATTATAGACCCTCTCAAAAAGTCAACGTCCTGAGCTTTCCCGCAAACTATGGTATTCTACTCATCGGCCCATCGTCTTCTCTTGCTATTCCTGATAGCTCCTCTGCCCTCGATAGCCCAATACGAAGTGACCATAGAAGGTAAGGCCTACCAGCTCATCCTCGCCCGCGACCTCGCCGCAGCAATCCAACAAGCCCCTGCCGACACCGCACTCGAATACAATAGCATTGTGGTGCAGGGGCCGCTTGAATTGACCGGTGACACTCTGCGCGCGGCGCTCGCCTTTGAGGACGTGCGCTTTACCAATCCCGTAGTTTTAGAACGCGCCGTTTTTCTGCAACCGATGCACTTTGCTGGTACCCATTTCCAACAGGGTATCTCCCTGCTTGAAACCCGCCTCGAAGGTGAATTTTCCTGCCGCGATTGTCGCGTAGTGGACACGGCTAATTGCAAACGGACTTTGTTTGCCGACGGAGTAGATTTTTCGGCCAGCCAGTTTTCCGGTGCGGCCTTTTTTCAGCAGAGCGACTTTGGCGGAGAAACTACCTTTGAACGTACGCAATTTGAAGACGCGACCTATTTCGATCAGACTGTGTTCGCCCGCTCCACTTCTTTTCAGGATGCTTCCTTTGCGGATTTGGCCTCTTTCAAAGAAGCAGGGTGGCAATCGACCGTTTCCTTTGCTGGTGCTCGCTTTGGTGAGGACGCCCTGTTCGCGCAAAGCCGCTTTGCGGGAGCCGCTGCGTTCACTGCGGCCTACTTCCGCGGCACAGCGCATTTCGAGCGCGCCGACTTTTCCGCTATGGCCTCCTTCCGCCGCATCGTCTTTGCCGGTCCGGCCCGCTTTGTCGGTGCTCACTTTCGCACGTCAGCGTTCTTTGTCGACAGCCGCTTCAAACAGGAGGCCACCTTTGCTGGCGCGACCTTTGCCCAGTCTTTCCGCCCCAGTGCCTACTTTAGCGTTGTTCCTGACTTAGCCGATATGACCGCTCCTTCCATAGACCTAAAACCCAAGACCACAGCCCGCCCGGTTCCACCGCCAGACACCGCTGACCCTAGCTGCAACCCCATTCAATTAGTCGATATAACCCAAGCGGCTGGTCTCGATTTTGAGCACTACAACGGCTTTTCGGGCGAATACTACTACGTCGAAACCTTTGGGTCCGGGGCGGCCTTCCTCGACGTTGACGGCGATGGCTGGCTCGATCTCTATCTGGTCAACGGCGCACCCCTAAGCGGCGAGCGCCCCGATCCGATTCCCACCAATCGCCTGTACCACAACACCGGCGCTGGCGGCTTCACCGATGTGACGGCTGTCTCGGGAGCCGGGCACACCGGCTACGGCATGGGCTGTGCCGCCGCTGACTACGATGCGGATGGAGACGTGGATCTCTACGTGACCAACGTTGGCCCCAACCTCTTGTTGCGCAACGAGGGTGGCGGGAGCTTTGCCGACGCGACCGCCGCCGTGGGTGGGGCCGATGCCCGGTGGGGTACTAGTTGCGGTTTTCTAGACTACGACCTCGATGGCGATTTGGATCTCTACGCGACCAATTACGTGGAGTTTGACCCGCAGAACAATATCGTCTGTGCCGAGGGCGGCATTCGCTCCTATTGCGAGCCGAAGTTCTACGAGCCGGTAGGCGATGTGCTCTACCGCAACGAAAACGGCCAATTCCGCGATGTGACGTTGGAGATGGGAATCATCCACAAGGGACGCGGCTTGGGCGTGGCCTTCGCAGATTACGACCTCGACGGCGACACCGACATGTACGTGGCTAACGATGGCACTATGAACTTTCTCTACCAAAACCAAGGGAATGGCTTTGCCGAGGTCGGCCTCTACGCCGGAGGGCGCTACAACGAGGATGGCTTGGCCGAAGCTGGGATGGGGGTGGAGTTCGGGGATTGGGACAACGACGGGTTGCAAGATATTTTTGTGACCAACTTTGCCCAAGAGACTAATACCTTGTACGGCAATGATGGGCAGGGGCAATTCTACGACATCAGCCAACGCGCCGGCTTGGCTGAGTGTAGCTACAAACCGCTGGGCTTTGGCACCAATTTTTTCGACTACGACAACGACGGCGACCTAGATCTCTTTGTCGCCAATGGCCATGTCATGGACAAAATTACTCAAGTACACCCCGACCATGCCTATCCGCAGCCCAATCAGGTGCTCTGCAACCAGCGGGGGACCCGCTTTGTCGATGTCTCTGCTGGGCTCGGTCCCGCGCTTGCGGTGGCGGCGGTAAGCCGCGCTTCGGCCACGGCCGACTACGACAACGATGGCGATCTCGACCTGCTAGTGACCAATGTTGCCGCCGTCCCCAACCTGCTTCGCAACGACGGGGGCAACCGGCAGCACTGGCTGACGATTCAGTTGGGGAGCACCGCGCAGCACGCCCGCGTGGCCGTGACGGCCGGTGGGCAGCGCCAAGTCAAGGAGCGCCAGTCGGGCGGTAGTTATCTTGCGAGTAGCGATCCTCGTCTCCACTTTGGCCTAGGAGAGGCCACTCAGGCTACAGTCGAAATCCGCTGGCCCGACGGCGCGTTGCAGACAATGGAAGCGGTGGCGGCCGATCAGATCCTGCACATAATTCAATCCAAACCCTGATGCCAAGGAGTTGCAGATGATCACCAACTCCCTCGTACTACGACCGCTGTACAATTTTTGCGCCGCCCTTCTAATGCTGGGCACGGCCTGCTCCCAAGACCTCGATGACGACGCCTTAGAAAAGCACCTCCGCCTCACCCGCCAAAACCCCACCGCGCCGCCCGCGTACTACAATTTGGCCGTGGCTTATACGAAAGCCGGTCGCTACGACGAAGCCCAGCAAAACTACGCCAAAGCCCTCGACCTCGATCCAAACTATGCCCTCGCCCACGATGGCTTGGGGCTGTTGGCCCAACGGCGCGGTGCCTTGGACGAAGCCGCTACTCACTTTCAAAAAGCCCTTGACCTCGATTCCACCTTGGCTGCGACGAGCAATAATCTGGGCAATATTCACTACGAGGATGGAGCCTTAGAAAAAGCCGTCGCCTCGTATCAAGCGGCCGTGCGCCAAGCCCCAGAAGACATCGCGTTCTACATCAATCTCGCTCGTGCCCTGCGCGATCTGCGAGAATTTGATCAGGCGGTGGCCGTTCTGTTGCAGGCCGTTGATCGCGACCCATTTTCCCGGGAAGTCCACGCGGCTTTGGGTCATCTGTACGCCGAAGATTTTCGCGTTGAAGCCGCAATAGCCGCCTACGGCGAGGCCCTCCGCATTGCGCCCAGTGCCGACCTCCACATCCGCTTGGGCGATGTCTATACCCGCGTTGAAAAATTGGCCGAGGCGGTGCGCGAATACGAAAGCGCCTTGGAGTTGGACCAAGACAATGCCGAAGCTCGTTACAAGTTGGGTGCTATCTATGCCACCCAGCAGCGCATTCCCGAAGCAGTAGCTTTAGCTGAAAAAGCCGTCGCACTGGATTCGACCCAGACGGCGGCCCTGCAGCTCTTGGCGCGGCTGTACGTCAATCAAGGTTTTTACGACAAAGCCGAAAGAGCACTGTTGCAAGCTATTGAAACGGACCCCAGCTTGATGGAAGCCCGCAGCGAACTCGGGGCGCTCTACATCCGCCAAACCCAGTACCAAAAAGCCGAAGCTATCTTAAAAGAAGCCGTGGAAAAGGATCCACAGCACGGCGAGTCTTGGCGTCAGTTGGGTCTGCTCTACAGCGAATTGAATCGTCCCGAGGAAGCGGCCAAGATGCTGCGCCAAGTTCTCGCCATTAGTCCCTTACATCCGGAAGCCCTCTACAACTTAGCTAACGTGCTCCTCGCTCTTGGCCAAACGACCGAGGCCGAGCGCCTGCAAAACCGCTTTGAACGCCTCGGACGTCTCCACGACCACATCAATCAGCTACAGCAGACCCTCGACGCTACTCCGGCCAACGTCACAGTTCGTTTGCGCTTGGCGCGTGCTTATCTCGCGCTCCGGCAGTGGGAAAAAGCCGAAGCCCAGTACCGGTTGCTGCTCGCCAGTGCGCCCACCCATTTGGAGGCGCGCCTCCAGCTAAGCGGCCTCTACGCCCAGCACGGCAAGCTGGCTAGGGCACTGCGGGTGTGCGAAGAGGCCCTAGCGCACAGTCCCCCGGACTCGGCCCGCTATAAAATTTACTTTGCGCTCGGTCATCTCTACCACGCACAGGGCCGTATTGAGGAGGCCGAGGCCGCCTTAGAGCGCACGTTGGCACTAGCGCCTACCCATGCCCAAGCCTATAACAATTTGGGCAATCTCTACCTAGCAAAGAACGATCTTCAACAGGCGGCGACGGCCTACCAAAAGGCGCTTGAGGTAGCGCCCGACTTTGCCGAAGCCCATTACAACTTGGGCCACCTCTATGCCCAACAGAAGGCCCATGCCAAGGCAGAGCGCCAGTACCAAGCCGCTCTGCGTGCGGATTCTACTTACGCCAGAGCGCATTATGCACTTGGCGCTCTCTACCAAGAGGCGGCGCAACCCCGCCAAGCCATCCGCGCGTACAAGCATTTTCTCGCGCAGTGGCGGGGCGATCCCCGTCTAACCCAATCTGCTCAAGAGGCGTTAGCACGACTGGCAGATTCCCAGTAGAGCAGGCCCATAGATAGCGGTCATTCCACGACCGCGCTACATTGTTGCAACGAGGAGAAACGAGGATAACAATGAGAACAGCATTCGCCGGCATTTTCTTAGTCGCGCTGCTAGCCACCGAGGCGGCAGCCTTCTCGCAAACCGAGTTCCATCTGCAGTACGGCAAACACAAGAATCCATTCTCGTCAGCCGAGCAACAGACTCTTGTCTTTACCGTGCAACAGGCTGCGGGATGGAAGTTGGGGGATAGCTTCTTCTTTATCGACTACCTCGATGACGACGAGCGCGACGGTTTCAACGATCGAGATTTCTACGGCGAGTGGTCTCCAACCCTGAGTTTTGGCAAGCTGGCCAACAGGGAATTGCGCGTCGGCCCCATTCGGGATTTTGCCCTGATTGCTGGGATCAACGTCAGCGGCGACGACAACGTCGTGAAATACCTGCCCGGTCTGCGGGCCTCTTGGGACCTGCCGGGATTCCTGTTCCTGAATACGGACCTGACGGCCTATATAGATGACAACATTGGCGGCGAAGGCGGTGCCCCCAAAACTGACAACAGCTTCCTACTGAACGTCAATTGGGCCTTGCCCATCAATGTTGGCAGTCTGTCTCTGGCGATTGTCGGTCATGCCGAGTACTTGGGCGGTCGCACCAACGAATTTGGTGAAGAAGTCAAAAGTTCCATTCTCTCTCAGCCGCAGTTTACTTGGGATCTAGGCAAAGTGGTCGGAGCGCCCAATCAGCTCATGGTCGGCATTGAATACCAGTACTGGCTCAACAAGCTCGGAACGGACGAAGATGAGAGTACGGCCCAGTTGTTGGTGGTATGGCGTCTCTGAATGACGGAGGCTTTTGGCGCGAGTTGCACAATCGTCGCATATTTTCCGGGGCAATGATATAGACCTCGCAGGCTTGGCAGTGCAACCTGACTGAAAGGGTAAATTTATCAATGGCGCAAGTAAATGAATACATCCGCTACGAGCCGGACGAGCGCCCTCCCCACTCCATCGCCGCTGGGGTTGGCTTTCAGGCCGCGGTAGTCATCATCGCGCCGGTGGTGCTCAGCGCGATCATTATTGGCCGGGCGGCCAACCAGCCGGAGAGTTACCTGACTTGGGTCGCCTTCGCGGCGCTGCTGATCAGTGGAACGAGCACGGTTCTGCAAGCGGTGCGGGTCGGGCGGATCGGGGCCGGGCACGTGCTCGTCATGGGTACCTCCGGTGCCTTCATCGCGGTCTGCATCACGGCACTGGTGCAGGGCGGACCGTCCCTGATGGCGAGCTTGATCGTGGTCTCGTCGCTGTTTCAGTTTGCCCTAGCTGCGCGGCTTTCGCTATTGCGCCGGATCCTCACACCGATTGTCTCCGGCACGGTGATCATGCTGATCGCCGTCACGGTCATGCCGATCGTGTTCGGCTTGCTGACGGATGTGCCCGAGGGTACGCCGTCGGCCGCTGCTCCGACTGCGGCTGGCGCGACGCTCGCTACTCTTGTGGTGTTGGCGCTGTGCGCCCCGGGGGCTTGGCGACTGTGGGCACCGCTCATCAGTATTGCGGTGGGTTGCGCTGTGGCAGCTCCCTTTGGACTGTTCAACATTCAGCCAGTAATCGACGCGCCTTGGATCGGTTTTCCCGATGGCGCGTGGCCGGGATTGGACCTGACGTTCAGTGCAGAATTCTGGGCGCTGCTGCCGGCGTTTGTGGTCGTAACCTTGGTAGGTGCGATTGAGACCATTGGCGACGGCATTGCCATTCAACGGGTCTCGCGGCGTCGGCCGCGGGCAACTGATTTTCGCTTGGTCCAAGGCGCTCTCAACGCCGATGGGACGGGCAACCTGTTGTCCGGGCTGCTCGGGGCACCCCCCAACACGACCTACTCAACCAGCATATCGCTCGCCGAGCTCACCGGGGTTGCCGCGCGCCGCGTTGGGGTGTATGTCGGGGCCATCTTTGCGGTGCTGTCCTTATCGCCCAAGGTGACGGCCCTGCTGATTGCGATTCCCAATCCCGTGGGCGCGGCCTATGTAACCCTGCTAATAGGCATACTTTTCGTGCAGGGTATGAAGCTGGTCGTTGAGAGCGGCCTCAATAGCCGCAAGGCCGTGGTGGTGGGGCTGTCGTTTTGGATTGGGGTGGGCTTTCAGAATCAGGTGATCTTTGCCGACTTACTGGGCAAGACATGGGGCACCTTGCTTGGCAACGGCATGACCGCTGGGGGTATTGCCGCGATTTTGCTGACTGCGTTTATGGAGTTGACGGCTCCGCGCCGCCGACGTCTAGAGGTCGAGTTAGCTGTTGCCTCGCTATCCAAGATCGACGAGTTCCTCCGCGCCTTTGCCGCGAAAATCGGCTGGGACGATCCGGCGACCGAGCGGCTGTGCGCTGCCGGAGAAGAGACGTTGGCGATTCTGGCGCAACAAGCTGAGGACGATGCGGCCAACGGACGGCACTTGATCCTCACCGCACGGCCCGCCGAAGGGGCGGTGGAACTGGAATTTTTGGCGACTGCTGCGGGAGAAAACCTCGAAGACCGGCTGGCGTATTTGAGCGAACAGCCCGAGATAATAGACGAAGGCGAGATTTCGTTCCGGCTGTTGCGGCACTACGCCTCTGCGGTGCGGCACCAGAAATACCACGACTTAGATATCATTGCGGTGCAGGTCGAGCGCACGCCTTAGAGGTGAGCCGACCGGTGTTATTCGTGCTGATGGTGCTCGGCCCGTTTGGGATGTTCGACGGCGAATTTAAAAGAGGGGAATGCTAAAATCTCCAGTTCGTCTCGTCCCTCAGTGACCCGGATGATCGCGTTCGATGGCACTTTGTCGAACACCTGCTCCCTGTCACTTTTCGGCCAGAAAACCGCTAGCTGCGCCACTCGCTCGGCTGAACCCAACCCCACGTACTGACGCAGTGGATTGCCGCCAAAACTGCCGCCGCTGCCGACCCACCGGTACAGCGACCGCCTTTGGCCTCCCTCCACCACATCGACCCGTAGCTGCGTCCCGATCCCCGATCGATTCGACTCTACCCCTATTACCTCAATAGCTAGCCAGCCGTGGCCGAACCCTGGGTTCTCATATAGCACATCGGCGAAGCCGTCGCCGCGATAGGCCCCGCCCATCTGCTCGAATATATCCACATCGCCATCGTGATCCACATCGGCAAATACGACCCCATGCCCCTTCTGCAGATGCCCCAACCCGCTGGCAAAAGTCACATCGACAAAGCGCTGACCCGCTTGGTTCCAATACAGCACATTGGGCATCAGCTCGGCGTAATCGGTGTCGCCGGTGCCCAAGTAGAAATCCAAAAAACCATCGTGGTCTAAATCGCCAAAGTTGGCTCCCATAGGTTTGGTTGGCTGCGCGAGGTGGCGGTCTTGGGACACGTCCACAAAGCCGCCTTGGCCATCGCCGCGATACAGCCGCGCCTGTTCTACGGACACTGAGTGGCCCAAATGCGCGGCGGCGATGTCGGCGATGGTGGCCGAGTATGCAGCGACGAACAGGTCGAGGTGGCCGTCGTTGTCGAAGTCCCAAAACCAGGCTGGAAAGCTAGCCCGGGGGGAAACGACGCCGAGGGTGGGAGCCATATCGGCGAAGGTGCCGTCGCCTTGATTGCGGTAGAGCCGGTTGGGCTGCCCGAGATTGGACACGTATAGATCGGGCCAGCGATCCCCGTCGTAGTCGCCCCAGACGACGGCTTTGGCGTGGGCGTATTGGTCAACGCCAGCGGCGGGAGCCACATCGGCGAAGGTGCCGTCGCCTCGGTTTTGAAAGAGTTGGCCGGGGGCTACAAAGGTGTCGGTGGTTTCATTGCCGATGTAGAGGTCGAGATCGCCGTCGAGGTCGTAGTCGGCCCAAGCGGCGGTTTGGGTTGGGTAGTGGTCTTGTCCCAGACCGGCGGCAAAGGTCGCGTCGAAGAAGGTGCCATCGCCTGCATTCCGCAGCAGCGAATTGGGATGCTGGCCATGCTCGCCGAACCAAGCCCCGCGCAGGACCAAGAGGTCGAGGTGGCCGTCGTTGTCGTAGTCAGCTTGCACTAAGTTGAGTCCGCCCAACAGCCCGTTGAGGTTGGCCTCCTCGGTGCGGTCTGCAAAGGTGCCGTCCCCCCCATTGCGGAAAAAGCGCAGTTGTCCGGCCAAATCCGATGTCGAGACGAAGAAATCGAGATACCCGTCGCCGTCGAAGTCGTCGGCCACGGCCCCGCCAGAAAGGCTGAAGGTGTCCAGTCCGAGCGCAGGAGCCACATTGACCCAGCGCGGGAACGCCGCTTGGGACTCAAAGGCTGCGGGGGGAATCCGATGAGCGGGCGGCACTCCCTCGGGGTACTCCCCCAAGGTCATATAGGCGATGTTGAGCAGCCAGCGGGCACTTAGGCGTAGGCGCTCCTCTGCGGCGGTATTATCGAGCACGGCTTGGAAGTAGGGGATGGCTTGGCTCGATCCTTCGGGGAGGGTGTGGAAGCCGCCGGGGCGAATGGGCAGGATGCAGTGCTCGGCGCTGGGGTTGAGGACGCAGTTTTGGGTTTCCCCTAAGCGCAGCCACGCCAGCCCTAGGCGGAAGTGTATCTCATTTACTACCTGAGCAGGGACCGAGTGTTGGCCCGCGAGCATCTCTTCGGCCGCGGTGAGATACTCTATGGCACGGCGTTCCCGCCCCAAGAAGAGTTCGGCGATCCCGAGGCGAAAATGGAGGCGAATTCGGTCTTGGATGGGGGCTGCATCGGTCAGCGCCTGCAACTGATCTTCTAACTGTCGTAGCTGACCTTCGCCTTGATAGGGATTCTCGTCGAGATTTTGTGCGCGAACCTCCGCCAAAAGGGCCACCATTTTTCGATGGCTTTCCTCTTGCGAGAGCGAGGCGGCGTGGCTAGCCGAAATTGCGAACAGGAAGGGCAGCACATAAGACATGAATGGTTGCGAGATGCCCATGTTTCGAAGAGGCGCGTCCTTGGGTTTTGCTAGGGGCTCTAAGTCCATGCATCGCTCCCTAGGCTGCTTTCTCATAAGGGAAACGCAAACGTCGGCCCATTGGTATACCGACGCATCCCGATCTCCAATGTCTCCCCAGCCCCTGGCGCTAGCTCCACTGCAAAGGACGAGTCATCTATTGCGGTTTCCTTCCCGCCCACGCGCACGCTCGTAAACTGGTGCTCGGCGTAGGCTCCGCCCTGCACGATTACTGCGCGTCCGGCTACTGGATCTGTGTTTACCAGAGTCAGCGTCATGGAGTCGGTGCCGAGCCGTTCCACTAGCGCCCCTACGCCCTCGGGCATTCCCGCCCGCCCAGCCTGCGGATCGAAGTAGCGCACTCGGCAGTGCAGCGGCGAGCCGTGGCGCGGCGTCAGCCCGCCCAACATGAGTTGGGTTAGTCCGCCCGGAATGGCCGGATTGAATGGGTTGGGATTGTCCGACAGTCGGGTGTCTGGCGTCGTTGGGTCGCGGCGCACCTTCTCCATTTGCGTGCGGAGGCGGGCAAAGTCGGCCTGTAGCGCCGCTTCCGGGTAGGTGGAGTCGCGTCCCTCCAAGAAGCCGAACCAGCCGCTGTCTGCGTTTAGCCGGCTCAGATCGGCCCGGTCCATCGACCAGTAGTACACCTCTTGCGCTCCCTGTGCGTACTTTGCCGATTGGAACTCGTACCAGCCTTCGTCTCCGTGCATATGCGGGTACATCATTTGCCCGTCGATTTCTTTTCCGTTGGCATTGATTTTGTCGATCATCTGTCGCCACACATCGACGAACTTCTGCTCGCCCGACAGCAACAGCGCGTTGCCAAAGCCCGAAATCCCCAACCCGTGCGTGTTGCGGCTGGACATTTCCCCGGTCTGGGGCACTTCAACGGTAAAGGCCCAGCCGTAACACCCTCCGTACCACTTGCCATCGCACTCGCCGCCGATGGTCCCATCGAGTCCGATATTGGTCGGGATGATCCCGTCGTTGGCCAGCGTGCGCTGCCGCCAGGCTTCGACGTATTCGAGTACCCAGTCCTTGTACTGGCCCTCGCCCGTCAGCGCGTACGCGTTCAGTCCCAAGGCCGTCGCCACCATGTTCTGCGGATGGTCGCCGACGACATCGGTGTAGTCTTTGAAGTGGGCCAGCATCTCCTCGAAGTTGCGCTCTCCGTGCAGGGGAATGAAGCGCTCCTGCACCTCGTCGAGCGGATCGCCGGCCCAATCGAGCGCCGTGGCCTTGCGCAGCAGCGGGCCGCGGCTGCCGTTGAACAGGCTCTTGATGATTTTGCGTTCCGGATCGTAGTTGGGTGCCTGGGGATCGTCGCCCATGTAAAATCCGGCGAAGCGCCGCACCCGCTGCTCAAAGGCTTGTTCGCGTGGATTCATCAAGCCGTGCAGGTTGAACGTCGTCAGTCCTTCTCCGTTGTGTACCCAATCGAACATCACTGGGAATTCGCGGTAGTACATCCCGTCCCGGGTAAAGGGCACTTCCGTGGTCTTGGCCTCGGTGTATTGCTTGAGATGCCCCTCCCAAGCTAACTGGCACATATCGTACAGATGGGCTCCACCTCCTAGCACGTAGAGCACGGGCCAGTGGACTAGGTTCTCGATGGCGTCGTCCGGCCCGTCGTTGCCGCCCCAGCGCGGGATGCACTCCAAATATCCCCGCTCGTCGAAGTATTTGTCGAAGAATTCTGTGCATCCCCTCGTTTGCGCTCGAATCAGTTCCCACTCCAGCAGCGCCCAAGCAGGCGGCGGCATTGGCGTGTCAATGGCGATGGCGCGGGGATTTAGATAACTCATGGATTGCTCCTTTTTGGTAAATAGGTTGTGTGCGTCTGTCGGTACGATTTGGCACCGGTCAAACTGCGGGATTCGCGCCCCGTAATGAGCATCATAGCCAGCGCAGGGTCAACCAAACGCCGCTCGTTTCGTTGACAAAGAGCCTGTCGCGCAATATGTATTTTGCCAGCCGACGACCGCAATGCACACAGGAGTTCTGCGAAAAACATGGCGCAACCGCCTTACCCGCAGCACCTCAATCCCAAGCTGACGCCCGAAATCGCCGAGGATGTGGCTTTCTTTCGCAAGTGGGGCTACCTCGTCGTCGAAGACGCCATCACCGAGGCGCAGGTTGAGATTCTACGCATGGCTCTTGATGCGGCCTGTGCGCGCGGGGACAGCAGGCAGTTTATCCACCAGCTCTTAGAAGAGGACGAGGACTTTGCCTTCCTGCTCGACAACCCGCCTGTACTGGAGAGGATGCAGGCCATTCTGGGCACTTGCGTCCAACTTCACAGTGCCACCGCCCGCATTACTGAGTCGGGACAGGAGGAACAGAACTGGCACCGCGACGTGCCTTGGCCCATTGATCCCGACGGCACGCCCTACGGCGCATTGCCCGGTCAGATCAACTGCGGCTATTACTTGGACGAATTAGACGAGGACAACGGTGCCATCGTCATCGTCCCCGGCAGCCACCGCGCCCCTTTCCGCCCGCCCGAAGGGCATCCGCGCTTCCCGGAAGAGAAGTGGGTTTTCGCCCGGCCGGGTCAGGCGGTGATGTTCGACGGCTGCCTCTACCACCGAGGCGCGGCCAACCGTTCGGCGGTGCGCCGCCGCGTCTGCCTGATGTGCTACCAGACCGCCTGGATGAAATCCCGCGAGCCCTTCGACGGCCCCTTTGCGCAGAAAGTCCGCGAAACGGGTACCGACCAGCAGAAAATGCTGATGGGCGCTATCGAAAAATGGTAAGGAGGAACCAACCCATGTTGACCACCGCACAAGTTGAACACTACCACACCGAAGGCTACGTCGCCGTCCCCGGCTTCCTCAGCGCCGAGGATGTCGCGGCCTTCTTGCGCGAGATGGACGCCGTCAGCGCCGGCAATACGCTCGCCAACCACGACGCCACCCGGATGGAGATGGAGCCTAACCAACCTCTCGACGGTACGCAGGTGCGCCGACTGTACGAGCCTTGTAGTCACTACGAGGTCTTCCGGGAATTCTCCGCATCGGAGCGCCTCCTCGACGCGGTCGAAGCCCTGCTCGGCCCGAACTTGGTCTTTCACTACAGCAAGATCAACATGAAGCCGGCTGGCGTCGGCTCGCCCGTTGAGTGGCACCAGGACCTTTCCTACTACCCGCTGACTCATCGCGGCTCGGTAAGCATTCTTTTCTATCTCGACGATGCGAGTGTTGAAAACGGCTGTCTGCAAGTTATCCCCCGCCGCCATCAGGGTGAGCTGCTGTCGCACAGCACGGACGGATTTTTCCAGGGCCGGGTTACCGAAGTGGTCGATCAATCACTCGCCGTGCCAATCCCCGGTGAAGCGGGCACGGTCATCTTCATGCATGCGATGACCCCCCACGCCTCTATCGCCAATGTCTCCGACAAGCCGCGGCGCACGCTGATCCTCAGCTACCGCGCTGCCGATGCCTTTCCGATTTACACCGGCGAGATGACGTACAAGACCGAGGCCAATGCGCGCCTAGTGCGCGGTCGGATCCCACAGGCAGCGCGCTTTGAGGACCGCACCTTTCCCATCCCGCTGTACAAGGACGCCATTTCCTCGCTCTACGATTTGCAGGAGCGCTCGCGCCAAGGGGAGATGGTGGCCGAGAGTGTTTGACGGCGGCCCTCGCAGGAGAATATGAAAGCGAGAACAACATCAATGTCCCAACAAGGCTCCAAAGAAAACTTCGACCAGCTCATCCGCGACGGCTACTGCTTGGTAGAAGATGTCCTCGACGCCGACATCCTCCAGCGTCTGCGCCAAGTCACCGACCAACTCCTTGACGCTCAAAGCCAACAAATCCGCGCCCAACAACGCTCTACCGGCAGCATGATCGATGTGGGTGTCCATCCCATTTTTGCCGAACTCGTCGCCTACCCACCCGCCCGCGCCGCGCTCGAAACCTTGGGCTTTCTGCGCCCTCGGTGGATGTCTGGCTACGTCATTAGCAAGCCGCCCAACAGCCCGGCGCTGTTCTGGCATCAGGACTGGTGGGGCTGGGACGATCCTTCGAGCTATACGCCCCTGCCCCAGCAGCTTTTTCTGATGTACTATCTCGTCAATACTACGCCCTATAACGGTTGCCTGCGCCTGTTGCGCGGCTCGCATCTGCAGCGCCACCGCATGCACGACGAGGTGCCCGATGCCCACACCGACGAACTCCGCCGCGTGGCCGATTCCGACCATCCGGCCTATCAGTCGATTCCCGAAGAGGTGGATGTACCCGTGACGGCGGGCGATGTGGTCATCGGCGACGCGCGGCTGCTACACTCGGCTCACGCCAACAAGTCGGCCCAGCGCCGCACCGTCATTACCCTGTGGTATTTCCCGTACTTCGACCTGCTCTCCGACGGCCTCCGCGCTGCTATTGCCCGCCCCCGCGAATGGGTTGGCTGGGACGACGAAGATAGAGCACGGGTTGCCGACCTTCTGCCCACCTATGAGGGCACCGTCGAACCCGTGCCTTGGAACCGGATGCCGGGCGAGGCGCTCACGCACTAAACGAGGAGCTTGCTATGGACTCGATCTTGTTGGACGATAGCCGCATGCAGTCTTTCATCGCCGACGGTTATACAATGGTCAAAACGGATTTGCCCGCGGATTTTCACCGATCCGTTTATGGGCAGATAGAGGAGGTCTTGGCTGCCGAGGGCAATCCGGGCAACAACCTATTGCCCCGCATCCCCGACTTGCAGCAGGTGTTTGACCAGCCCGAGGTGGCGGGAGCCCTGACCAGTATTTTGGGGCCGGGGTATTATTTGCATCCGCACCGGTTCTGCCATTTCAACAAGCCGGGTTCGGAAGGGCAGCGGCTGCACAAGGATAGCTGGAGCCGGCGGCACCACCGGCTACGCTGGGCGATGGCCTTTTACTATCCGCAGGACACGCCAGTCGAGCGCGGCCCCACTGGTGTTGTCCCCGGCAGTCACTATCGCAATCACCTCGACCAAGAAGATGAGGAGCGACAAATCGCGCTCTCAGGGGAGGCTGGGACGGTCGGCATTGTCCACTACGACCTGTGGCACCGAGCCACGCCCAATAGCACCGAACAGGCTCGCTATATGGTGAAGTTTCTTTTCGTTCGTCTCGAAGAACCGGACGGGCCTAGTTGGGATGCGAGCGGGGAGCCTTGGAGCGGGAACGGTCATGCCGAGACACCCATGTGGCACAGTATGTGGGAATGGTACGGCGGCCAGTCTGAGGGCCTTGCTGGCGACGGTGATCTACAGACGCTGATGGGCGATTCCGAGGCGGCGAGTCAAGCGGCGGCCTATGCCCTCGGTCGCGCTGGGGAGCCAGCCGTGGGGCCGCTTATGGACTGTTTGCGCCAGGAGTCGGAACACGTGCGGCGCAACGCTGGCTACGGTTTGGCCGCAGCCGGTCCGGCTGCGGTCGAGGCGCTAGCGCAAGCCTGCGCGGACGACGATCCGGCTGTGCGGTTAGCCGCGGTCGATTGTTTGGGCGATATGGGTCGGGCGGGTGCCGCAGCGGTGCCTGCATTGCAGCGGGCGTTGGGCGATGCGTCGGACAAGGTGCGGGGCCACGCCGCCGAAGCCTTGGGTACTATGGAAACATTGCCCTCAGCGGTATTAGAGGAACTGGCCGGAGTTTTGGGCGACGACGACGAATGGGTGCGGCGTAATGCCGCCTTGGGCTTGGCGCGACTGGGCCCGGTCGCCGAGGCCGTGCAGCCGGCCGTGGTGGCAGCCCTAGACGATCCGAACCGCTACGTCAGCGCCAAGGCGGCCAAGACCTTGGAACGCATTGGCACACCGGAGGCGACGGAGATCTTGTTCGACTATTTGTTTGCCGCCCGTTGGTGCCCCATCACCACCAAGGATACGCCGTATTAAGAAGGGTGACCGGCCGGTCGCTCCTACCCGAGCCTATGCAAACCCCTATTCGCCTCGGACTAATCGGCTGCGGCGGCATCGTCCAATTGCAGCACCTGCCGACGTTGTGTGAACTCGATACGGTACGCATTGTCGCGCTAGCTGATCCCGACGACGACAATCTGGCTAAAGTCGGTGCGACGACCGGCGTCCCGCCCGCCCAGCGCTACGCCGACTACCGCGACATGCTGGCCCAAGCCGCTCTCGACGCCGTCCTCATCGCCACGCCACACCACCTACACGCCGAGCAAGTCATTGCCTCGGCTGAGGCTAACTGTACCGTCATCAGCGAAAAGCCGATGGCTACCTCGCTGGAGGAAGGCTCGGCCGTGCTAGACGCTGTTGCGCGCCACGACGTCGTTTATACAGTCGTCCACAACGCCGTCTTTACTCCCGGCACCTTGCACGCCATCGCGCTCTTGCAAGGGGACGAGTTGCCCGAACCGCAAGTTGGCCGCGCCAAATCGCTCTTTCCCATGACCGAGGCTCATCACCGCGCCAACCCGGCTAGGATCTGGCGAGCCTCTAAAGCAGCGGGCGGTGGCTGCATCGGCGATACGGGATACCACGAGATCTATTCGCTCGAAACCTTGATGCGCTCGCCGGTGCGTTACGTCGAGGCGAGGGTACAGACGCGCTTTTTCGACATCGACGTCGATGATGTGGCGCTCTTGCTTCTCGAACACGAAAACGGAGCCATCTCCACGGTCTCGACCTCGTGGGGCATGGTCGGCGGGGGTGCCGGCGAGCTAGGCGGTCTCTGCGAAGTACACACGCGCGGCGACTGTCTGCGCGTCGTCGGTCGCGGCCGGGAGTTGTATCGCTTCTCGCGGGAGACGGGTGCTTGGTCCGAGATTCCGCTCGACGTCACAGAGCGCAACCGCACTGGTCACGCTGGCTATCTCACTGCCACGTTTGCCGCCCTAGCGGCAGGGGATACGCCGCCGATCACCGGCGCGGGAGCCTATCACAACCTCAGCATCATTGAGGCGGCGCGCCGTGCCACTCAAGCGCGCCGCGCCATTGACCTAACGGAGCTTTGAATGCGTCCCTATATCGACTGCCACAACCACATTGGCCGCACCATCGACCGCGTGCCGCCGGTCGGCCAAAACACCGCTATGTGCCTCACGCGCTTTGCCGAGACTCACATCCACGCTGCGATCTCCATGCCCACTGCCGTCGGCAGCCCGATTGCCCGCGGCATCGTGGATATTCGCCATCAAAACGAGGTCATCGCCCGCGCCTGCCGCGATTTTCCCGGCGTCTTTCCCATTGGCTTGGCCTTGATTGAGGAGCGCTTTGGCAAGTTGGGCATTGAAGAGGCCGAAAAGGCCATGAGCGAGTTGGGTTTGGTCGGCATCGTCGGCCATCCGCCCATCGCCGAGTGGTGCATTCCCTTCGTCGAGGCTGCGGCCGCTCGCGAGGGTTTGGTCAACCTGCATATGCACAACCCGCTCATGGACCGCATCGCCGCGATGTTCCCGCACTGCACGTTCATCGCCCACGCCAGCACTTGGGCCGCCGAGAATCTGGCCAAGTACGACAATGTGTTTTTCGAGGTCGTCCAGTACCCGGACGGGCCAGGCTCTGAGTGGGATTTCGCGTGGTTGGCCGACAAGGTGGGCCGCGAGCGGCTGATTTTTGGTGCCGACTTGCCCTATTACGACTATAGGATATTGCAGAAGGTCATTGAGGAAGCCCCGGTTGACGACGACCTCAAGGACCGCATCGCCTATAAAAATCTCGCCGAGCTAATCGCGCGCTTCAATCCAGAGTGGACACTACCGGCGCACCCTCCGAAGGTAGTGCGCGTTTACGATCCAGCGGAACTGTGGGCCGTCAATCCCGCCAATCCCGCCCGTCTGACGGTTTTTGCCTGAGAGGAGACGGTAGGGAACCGAAAACCGCCGCGCCGCCTGAACCCACCTCTATAAATTGAAGAGTCTGTAAGGACATGTACGCTGTACGGCATTTACTGTTTGGACGAATTTTTTAGAAGATAGTGGGAGCGAAAATAGCGATGTCCTAGCCGGAAATGAGGTTGACTCGGTTCGAATCGGCAATCGCACGGATGTTGCCGAAGAAACGCGAGCCGGATAATATCTCTCAAAAGTGGGTCAACCGTTTGAATCGCATATATGGCGATGAAAGTTGGAGAGAGCTGTACAGCATTAACCCTCAAATCAGCTTATTTGGAGATGAAGAACAGCAGCGCCAAGAAGGAATCGATGGACTTATTAGAATATACAAGAACAAACTGATCCAATTGTTCGGGGACAGATTTCTTGAGGAATCCCGAGCGCTAAAGAATTCAAAGAATTCAGCGTTGTTTGAGTTTCTGTTCTGCGTTGGGAACCCGAAGGGAATCGGCCCTGCAAGACGTATAGCGGAGCATATTCTGAAGGACTTGTAAATATGTCCACGCGTTCCAAAATCGAATGGACCGAGACTACGTGGAATCCGGTGACCGGTTGCACGAAGATCAGCCATGGCTGCAAGCATTGCTATGCCGAAAGGATGTCGCAAAGGCTGCAAGCGATGGGAGCGAAAAAATATAAACACGGGTTTGCGGTTACGGTCCACCCAGGAGCCTTGCGCGAGCCGATTAGCTGGAAGAAGCCTAGTCTAGTATTCGTTAATTCCATGTCCGATCTGTTCCATAAGTCCGTTCCCTCGGCTTTCATAGAGTCGGTATTTGCAACCATGAACGAGGCGTCTCAGCATACGTTCCAAGTGCTTACCAAGCGTCCGGATCGCGTTGCACAGCTCGATGGAAGGCTGAATTGGACGCCGAACATCTGGCTTGGCACAAGCATTGAATCTTCAAGATGGTTGGGGCGGATGACACGGCTCAAGAAGACTGGAGCAAAGACGAAGTTTCTGTCTCTCGAACCGTTGCTCGGTCCTTTGTATGATATGGACTTGACGGATATTGACTGGGTCATCGTCGGCGGTGAATCTGGGCCGGGTGCCCGGCCGATGGAAGCCGACTGGGTGCGATCCGTCCGGGACCTCTGTCTGCGGAGTGATGTGCCGTTCTTTTTTAAACAATGGGGCGGCGTATTCAAGAAAAAGACGGGCCGGACGCTGGACAACAAAACGTGGGATCAAATGCCTAAATCCTTTTGCTGATTCCCTTTTTCCGAAAGGAACGAAACCCCATGCCCGACCCCAAAATCACCAAGATCGAAAACATTTACTTCGCCCATCAGATTGAAAACATGGGCACGGACTACAACGGTTTTAACCAGGTTTACCTGCAGGGCGCGACGCTGTCACTGACGCCCTGCGTGGTGCGCATCCATACCAGCATTGGTGTCACTGGCGAATGCCTCGGCCCTCCAGTGCCCGAAAATGTCGCCCGCTACCTGCTCGGTCGGAATCCGTTTGCCCGCGAGCGGATTTACAACGATCTCAAGCGTGGTCTGCGCCACTCTGCCCGCACTGACATCTGCGCCGTTGACGTGGCGCTGTGGGATTTCGCTGGCAAGGTGTACGACGCGCCTATCTGGCAGCTTTTGGGCGGCTGGAGAAAGACCATCCCCGCCTATGCTTCGACCTACCACGGCGATGAGAATGGCGGCTTGAGCACGCCGGAAGCCTTTGCCGACTTTGCCGAGCAGTGCGCGGAGATCGGCTATCCTGCATTTAAGATTCACGGCTGGGGCAATGCTCCCATCGCCCGCGAGGTGGCCAATGTGCTCGCAGTGGGCGAGCGCGTGGGCGACCGGATGGATCTGATGATCGATCCGGCCTGCGAATACGAGACGTGGGCGGATGCCCTGCGCGTGGGTCGCGCTTGCGACGAGGCCGGTTACTTCTGGCTGGAGGATCCCTATCAGGACGGCGGCGTGTCGATTTTTGCCCACAAGAAGTTGCGAGAATTGCTCAAGACGCCGCTTTTGCAGACCGAGCACATCTTTGGTCTTGAACAGCACGTGGACTTTATCGCTCACGGCGGCACGGACTTTGTCCGCGTCGGCACGTTTGAGGACGGCGGCATCACGGGCGCGATGAAGGTCGCTCACGCGGCCGAGGGCTTTGGTCTCGACTGCGAGTTCCACGGCGGTGGCTTGGCGCACCGCCACTGCATTGCCGCCATCCGCAACACCAATTACTACGAACTGGGCCTGCTTCATCCGCTAGTGAAGAACACCAAGCCGCCCGTCTATCCCCCCGAATTCACCGATGAGTTGGAAAACGTCGATGCCCAAGGCCACGTGCCCGTGCCGCAGGGGCCGGGTTTGGGCGTGGAGATGGATTGGGATTACATTGAAGGGCACAAGCGCGGCGAGACGGTGTTTGAGTAGGTTGCTGACAATAACCCATCACTTCCAAGATAATCCGCAGATGGACGCAGATAGACGCAGAATAGGATGCACAGGACGATCCACATCTAGAGGATCGTTATTGCTATATTCCACCGAAAAATAGGAGAATATCCATGCAGCGACGTCCCTACGGCACCACGGGTGAACATCTCTCTGTAATCGGCTTTGGCGGCATTGTCGTCAGCCAAGTGGAAGCGGCTGAGGCCGCCCGCTTGGTGGGGCGGGCCGTTGAGCGCGGCGTCAATTACTTTGACGTGGCTCCGTCCTATGGCAACGCAGAGGAGCGTCTGGGACCGGCCTTGGAACCGTATCGCAGCGATGTATTCTTGGCCTGCAAGACGACCCAGCGCACGCGGGACGGTGCCGCGGCTGAGTTGCGCCAATCGCTCAAGACCATGCGCACTGATCACTTTGACCTGTACCAATTGCACGCCATGACCACGGATGAGGATTTTGCTGCGGCTACTGCCCCTGACGGAGCCTTGGCAGCGTTCGTGGAAGCCCGCGATCAAGGCTTGGTGCGCTATATAGGTTTTTCGGCCCACTCGGCTGAAATTGCCTTGCAACTGCTGGACTATTTCCCCTTTGACTCGGTGCTCTTTCCCGTCAATTGGGTCAATTACTTCCGAGCCGACTTCGGCCCCCAAGTCGTGGCCAAGGCGCAAGAGCGCGGCACCGCCTGCCTTGCCCTCAAAGCCATGGCTCATTCGCGCCTGCCCCAAGGGGCACCCAAACGCTACGCCAAATGTTGGTACGATCCCATTGACGAGCCGGAACTAGCCGAGCTAGCCCTGCGCTTTGCCCTATCGCAGCCCATCACTGCCGCCCTGCCGCCCGGTGAGGCATCCCTCTTTGAAATGGCCCTAGCCATGGCCGACCGCCTCGCGCCGCTCACGGATGCCGAAGTGGAGGACTTGCGGGTCCGCGCCGAGGAGAATACACCGCTGTTCGAGTTGGCAGCTACCTGAAAGGAGCAGATTGTGATTCCATTGGTCAGCACTCTCTGTCAAGGGCCGCTAGGCGTGGCCCAGCTACCGCGTCTGTGGTGGAAAAACCTTCTGCACCAAGCCGGACAGCTCGACGAGGACTATCCCTTTTGCAGTGGCGGTCTCGACAAATACGTGCTGGAGGTGCTGCGCATCGACCAAGACAGTGCCTTGCGTTTTTTGTGGGATCAGCGGCCTAACTACCTACAGTTCGAGGAGTGGGTGACCGCCGAAGGTACCCACGAGGATGCCCGCATTGCGCGCTGGAACGAGTCGCTGGTGCCGCGCACCCACTATAGGCCGGACAAAATCGACGAGACCTATGGGGATATAGGCTGGTCGCCGGAGGAGACGACCGAGGTGTCGGCCGTGCTGCTCAACTGCCTACAGGACTGGCATCTTTTCCATCGCCGCGTCTTTGCTCGCGTCCTCACCCCCGATGCCCCGGGCCTGTCTGGGCCTGTGGCTCCTACCCTCAGCAGCATTGACCGAGGCCCGTTGGGCATCTGCCAGCTACCGCGCACTTGGCTCAAGACCTGTCTGCGCGCCAGAGGCTGGCTGCATCTCGACTACCCCGATTGCGCCGAGGGCAGCCTCGACCAGCGCTGTTTGCAGACCCTGCAGGTGGATCAGGACGCAGCTCTGGCGTTTCTCCGCGAGGAGATGCCGACGTATCTCGCATTCGAGGACTGGGTGCGGCAGGAAGGTACTATTGAGGAAGAGGCGGTGGCGGCCTTTAACCAGCGCCTGCTCGAACGCGAGCACAACGCCGCCAAACAGGCCGAAATCCACGCTACCTTGCAGCGTCCCCCGACGTGGACGTCAGGGGTACTGCTCAATCACTTGGAGGACTGGCACTACGCTTACGAGGGGTTGGTCGGAGGGTGAGCTTCTGCAAGATGCTGACCCCGTAGAGGATTATTCCTCCGTTGTGGTCGGCGTCAACAGCGCGTCGATGGGACCGCCCTCTTTGATGTAGTTGATAACTACGTCGCGGATCAGATCCTCTTCGAGCCATACCGACTTGGTAGTCCCGATCAATGACTCGCGCCGAGGCGGCTCGACGACGAAGGAGTTCGTCGCCACGGTATAGAGACGATCAGGATCAATCGTCGTGTCCGCAGTGGTTAGCCGCTCTAATAGTTCGCCGCCAATGTCCTTCCCGAGAATCTGCACGATGGCGAGTTGATTGCCGAAGGGGTGGATGGTCCAGATGTGACGGGCCGTAATGTTGCCCTGATACAAGCGATTCCGCACGCCCCCTTTGTTATAAAAGCCAATATCCGAGCCGGACCGAGTCGCCAAGATGTGCTCTACGAGCATGTACATCTCCTCCTTACTCCAGTCTCGCTCGGTGTGTCCGATGGTGATGTCGACCAGTTCGGAGACGCGATCTTCCCATTTTGCTACGATGGCAGCTACCTTGGGGTTCGGCTGTTGAAGTCGATCGTCAGCGGCGGGTACGACAAACCCCTCGACTTTTGTTACCTCTCCCGCATCATGGTCGTAGAGCATTTGGACGTGGCCGACGTGCGATGTATAAGCACCGGCGCGGACGATCGGAGTGCCTCGCACGATCTGAGGAGGACTGATGACAGTGTGATTGTGACCGCTGACGATGAGGTCGATGTCGTCCACTGATTCGGCCAAGGTACTGTCAGCAACGTGACCGGCGTGGGACAGGAGGATGACGATATCGACATGGGATTTGATCGAGTCAATGGCTGCACGGACGGACGCGATTTCTCCGTCGAACGTCACTCCTTCGTTGCCCTTCGTCGTGGTAATGTCTCTGGTTTTCTCCGTTGTGACGCCGACGATGCCGACGCGTAGGTCTTCCAAACTCAGCGTCGCGAAGGGCGCGTCGGCGATTAGTTCGCCAGCAGGGCCGCGCGCGTTCGCGCTCAGCAGGGGAAAGTCGGCGATATCGCGGTAGGCGAGGATTTCGCGCCAGCCATAGTCAAATTCGTGGTTGCCGAGCGCGACGGCGTCGTAGCCGACGGCTGTCATCACCTCAAAAATCGGTCGCCCCTGAAAGAGAGTTGAGATGGGCGTGCCGGATACGCAGTCTCCAGCATCCAGAGCCAGCACCTTTGAGGAACGAGCGCGTTCGCGGTCGAAGTACGTGGCGATGCGGGCTAGTCCGGCGGCTCGGTCGCCGTCGGACGAGATATAGCCGTGAAAGTCGTTAGTGTGCAGGACGACGAGGGTGTCGATGGTGGAGAAGGCGGGGGCGGCCCTCAGGCAGAGTAGAACCAATACTATGTGGAGGGACAATTGCCAAGTCTGCGGATGGGAAGACGCTCTTGATATACGTTCCATTGATTCTCCGTTCTCGTGGGTTATCGAGGTATGTGGCGAAGCTTGGTTGGATTAGAGGCGCAGCCGCAGCCCGGCGTGTTAAATGCCTGTCTCAGTCTTGAACCTCAGCACGAGTAGGGCATCAGCATCTTCTCCAGCAGTTGAACCCTCGCTGGTAGCCCACCCCAGCGAGGTGGCGTCCGCTGAAGATCCACATCAAGCCGGAAGACGTGCGTTCCGGGGTTCGAAGTTGTTCTATGTAGAAGCGTCCTACCCTCAGGATCCGATGCTAAGACTGCAATCTGCTCAGACTGCGTTTGTGCGTCGATACGGAAAGCGGCGATGATATGGGCATTGCAGTCCATTGCCCTTGCCGCCTGCAAGGTTTTCAGCTTGCTGCTCATAGACGCGACAAAAGAATCGGTTGGAGAAAGGATCAGGTCAATCGACTCCAAAGCCGCAGCTATGCTTGGTTCGGGAAGCAGAAAGTCAGCGCAGGCTAAGATCGCTATTTTGGTTCCGTCTAGGTCAATGGGTGTGAGGGTTTGGCCTGATTTGAATGGACCTGCCTTAGTTGGGTTCTGGGGAATTAGCTTCCTCTGGCTTCCCGCGTACCCATCCGGAGTCGCAATGAAATGCGTTAGGAACATACCGTCTGTTGCAGACTCAACTAGTCCAGCGCAGATGGCTATTCGGTATCTCTTCGCCAAGGCACAGACTTCCTCCACGTGGGGTCCGTCGGGAACTGTTTCTCCGAGATTGACAAGATCGGTTTTAATTACACCGCCGGAGATGTTCAGCTCCGGAAAAACGTATATGTCTGTCTCAGAGGTTTCTCCACCAGCGAGGACCTCCTCCATCAGCGCTAGGTTCTTGTCCGAATCGCCTGTAGAGCAATTGTGAGCCACTGCGGCGATGGTTGTCCTTTTTGTCTTCATAATCTCCGAGACTGAGGGTGACGTTTGACGTTTTCGCCATCCCCTAACCGCGCAGCGGTTGTGCGAAGGGAGAAGCCCGAAGCCGGGCACTGCATATTGGGCGGCACCTCCACTTCACCAACAGAACGCGGGGCTAAGACGCCGGCCACGCTAGGTCAACTGCGAATGCCCCCACCGCAGTGAGTGGCAGCGACCGGGCTTGATTCTCGGTGCACCACTCGCAACGGTCCGTCGAGCCGTCTTGCTCGAATCTGAGGTCGAGGAAGCTAACAGTAACATTGTAGATGATACCGACGTGGTGAACCGAGTCGTGCGGACGCTCCACGCTTCTGGGATAAGTGTGTGAATATACCTCAGTGATTCCAATTGTCTCGACCTCGGCGATGCCCGTCTCCTCTTCCAATTCGCGGAGCAGAGCAGCCTCTGGATGCTCTCCCCACTCAATCCCGCCGCCTGGCATAGTCCATTTTCCTTGGTCCAGTCCGCTAGCCATGCGAACCAAGAGAAGCCGACCTGACGGATCACGGCAAAGCCCATAGGCACCTATATAAACGCGCGGAGTATCGGAGGCTGAAGACATTATCGCATTCAGTCGAAGGCATTTAGAGCTTGTGAACTTTCAGGGTAACACTCTTCGAGGAAGGCTCTGACAATCGCTGGATTTTTCGACGAATCCCATCCGCGTCTTTCTTGGTCAGCTTCTGGTTCAATGTCCGCGATGAGCAAATCCTCAACAAATGGCTTTGACGAAGCAATTACCGCTCCATTGGGATCAATGATGTTTGTTGATCCGTAGGAAACAAATCCGTTTTGGTGCCCCGCGACGTCAGCCGCTATCACGGTCAAGCCATTCTCGACTGCTCGTGCGATCTGAGCGCTTCTAGCCCTAGCTACTACATCGGCCTTGTTAGGCGGCAAGCAGTTGTTCGTGGGAACGAAGAGAACAGTCGCCCCTTTGGCTGCCATGACTCGAGATGGCTCGATGTAATTGGTGTCATTGCAGATGATGATGCCAAATGTCAACGATCCGAGCGTAAACGTAGGCAGTTCATCGCCTGCATTATAGATCGAGTTGCGAATCGCCGGATACGCCTTTCTATAGCGACCGAATACCTTCCCGCGGTGAAAAATAATAGCTGTATTGTAGAGTCCTGTGTTTGCCGACTCGGTAAAGCCAATAATCGTACTCACTGTTTTGCTGGTGAGAGGCGAAAGAAACTCTTCCAATTGACCATTTTCGATGTTGAATGCCAGTTCGGACGGCCTGTCGGAGTAATCTGCTAGGCCGCCAAGGACCGCCTCTGGACAGCACAGTATCTCGACGCCTTTGTCTTCACATACATCTATTTGTGTCCGTAAATAGCTCAATGCTTCCATTGAGCCATTCTCGAGCAGTGGTGCCTGATAGGCAGCAATCTTCATGCGATAAATCCGATCCCGGTATGTTCTCCGACGGACACTTACTCTTGGTCGCGTCGGACCGCATAGGCGATCCACTTCCGCTGAGAAAGTGCAAGGGGCATTCTCATTAACGTACAGCCCCTTCACATCGTCAAGGTCTTCTTTTTACCCCCACAATTGTCAATAGTTAATAATTAATGCTTATTAGCCGCGAATATGGTTTTTGGGCACAACTCCCCTTAAAATGAGGAGGATACGACATGCGACAGCAGCGCACGATCTACTTTAACGATGCTCGGCACTACTATCTTTTTGCCTTTGAGCCGCCGATGGCGCTCGAAGACGCTTGGGTGCCAGTGGATGAGGTCGCAGGCACGGGGGTGGATACTTTTGCCTACGGGGTCGAGCGCGGCGACGGGCTTTTCTATCCATCGCGGGTGGGGATGATGTTCGGAGCGGATATTCAGCCCTTTGAGCAGGCCGCCTATTGGCGCACTTGGCACAACATGCAGAGCCTGATCGAACGCGGGCTCGACCCGCTGACAGTGCTCATCGACCGGGCACACGACCATAGAATGGATTTCTGGGCTAGCTTGCGGATGGCCGCCTACGGGAATATGGAGTCGACCCATAAGCTGGCCGACGGCGGTGGCGGGCTAGCTCACGCGGAGGTGCGGGCGCACATCTTGCAAGTGGTTGAGGAACTGGCGACCGAGTACGAAACCGATGGTGTTGAGTTGGACTTTGCCCTGCCGGGCGGGGCACCGCGCATTTTGCGGGAGGAGGATGTGGAGGCGACGACGCCCGTTTTGACCGATTACGTAGAGCAACTCGCCGAGCGGGTGCGCGGGCAGCGGTCGGGGGTGGTCGGAGCGCGGGTGTTGCCCACTGAGGAGATGAACTTGGCGCAGGGCTTGGACGTGCGGACTTGGCTGGAGCGCGGGTTAGTGGATTTCTTGGTGCCGATCCGCTACGGCTATATGATCCTCGACGGGGACATGCCGATAGATTGGCTGGTCGAGGCCGCGCACGCGGCCGATGCGGCGGTCTATGGTACCTTGCAGCCCTACGTAGCTGATGAATCGGTTGGGGCCGAGCGGGTTTGCCCCACTCCTGCCCAACTGCGGGCGGCGGCGATGAATCTGTTGGATCGGGGCTGTGACGGGCTGTACGCGTGGTTTATGCCCTGGCCCTTAGGAGACCAGGAGCGCAGCGCGCTGAGCGAACTGGGCAGTCGGGAACTGATGCAGGAGAAGGACAAGCACTACGTGCTGGCGCGGCGGTCGGCGGATGCGGAAAACCAATACCCAGTGGCACTGCCGGTGGAGATCGCGGCCGACGATAGGGCACAGCATACCATTCCCTTTTACTTGGCTGACGACGCGCAAGAAGGCCGCGTCAGTCAGGTGTTCTTGCGGATCAGAATCGTTGATCTGGTCTCGGACGACCGCTTGGAAATCGCGCTCAACGGCCAGTCGCTGCAAGGGGAGATATGTCGTCGCGAGTACGGCTATAAGGTCGTTCCATATCAGGGCATGTGGCTGATTTTTGATTTGCAGGAGGTGCGGCCGCAGCAGGGAGCCAACCGCTTGGAGATTGCGCTGGTGGAGCGGCCGGACGATTTGGTGAGTCCGCTGAAAGTCGCAGATGTGGAAGTCGAGGTGAAGTACCATCCACTGCCGACGGGGTTGGGATAAGACTGTTTTGACATGGTAAACCCTCCTCCATAAATTGACCTGCCATGCAAGCGAACAACTGCCTCTTATCTATTGCCCTGCGCATAGGCATCGAATTGAGCCGCATGAGAGGCTCCACTTGGGCCTCGCATAGGATAGGTGTGCCCAAACCGCTCTGAAGAGGCCAAGCTAAAGCATTTATAAACAATGATTTGTATAATTTAGCCGGGAGCCTCGTTTCCGGCTTTTTTATGACTTTTAGAGACCGCGGGCTTATTGTCCGCGGTCTTTTTTTTGGAGATAACTGATGATAACACTACTGCACAAATACGGGAAAACCATCGCCATCGTCGCGACACAGTCGCTCAACGACGCGATCTGGGGCCTGATTGGCGATTTCGCGTTGCGGCTATTTCACGTGGTGATCCTGCTTTCGCTCTGGCGCACGGTGATGGCGGGTCAGGGCGTGGTTGCGGGGATGAGCTTGGAGGCGGTGCTGACCTATACCATGGTCGCGGCAATTTTTGCCGACCAGCTATCGGGCCGCACCCGGATCGACGACGATCTGTGGAGCGGGAATATAGCCAACCGCTTCTTGCGGCCGATGGGGATCTACGGGCAGATGCTGGCCGAGATGGTCGGCGGCTGGATCCCCGGTTTGCTGTTCTTTGCGCTGCCGCTGTTGCTCATTGCGCCGCTGCTGGGAGTTGACCCCTTGCCGGAGACGTGGACGGCTGGGCTGTGGTTCCTGCTCAGTTTGGCGCTGGGCGTGGCGGTGGGCACGGCATTGGATCTGTTCTTTGCTGCGTGCATGGTGTTCTTGGAGCACAGCGTGTACGCGCTGCAACGGATCCGCACCACATTGACGGTGCTGTTGTCGGGTCGGCTGGTGCCGCTGGCGCTGTTGCCGTGGGGCCTCGGGGACTATCTGGAGTGGCTGCCCTTCGCGTCGCTGGCGTCGGCACCACTGCGTCTCTACACCGGCACGGGCGATCCACAGGATCTCATCCCTTTGCAGGTAATCTGGGCTGTAGTGCTGTGGGTTAGTGCGCACGCGCTGTGGTGCCACAATCGCGAAAGGCTGGTGTCCCATGGCGGCTAACCACAACCCCGTAGTCCAGGTTATCAGGCGCTGGCGGGTGCAGGCGTATCTCGACTTCATGTGGATGACTCGGGACTTCAAGTTTTTTCTCATTAACGTCGTCTCCGACATCGTCCTCAGCCTCTCGGGGGTAATGGCGGTGTTCTTGCTGGCCGAGCGCTTTGCTGGGATCGGGGCGTGGAGCCGGGACCAGATTCTCTTCATGCTTGGCTACGCCGCCCTAGTACAGGGACTGCTTGAAATGTTCTTCCGCTACAACGTGCTGGCCATCAGTCGCCGCATCGGCCGCGGCCAACTCGACCACACCTTGGTGCAGCCGCAGCCCTTGTGGATGGCCCTGCTCACGGAAGGCTTTATACCCTTCTCCGGCTGCTGGGGAGCCATCGTCGGGTTGGGGATCAGCGCTTGGTCTTGGGGGCAGTTGGATATGACTGTGGAATCTGGCTGGTGGCTGTGCTATGGAGTCCACCTGCTGTCTTCCTGTATGGTGGTCTTGGCCTTCTCCTATTTGTGGAGCGCGCTGGCGTTTTGGTCGCCCGTGGGTGCCGAGGAGATCAGCTCCCGCACGATTAGTTTTGCTTGGCAGTTGAAGTCGTTTCCGCTCGATGGGCTGCATCCGCTCTTGGTTAACGGCTTGTTGAGCGTGCTGCCGGTGGGTTTTGTCGCTTGGTATCCCTGTCGGGTTCTACTCGGGATTGACCAAGGTGCTGGATCGCTGTGGACTACGCCGATATTCGCCTGCGCCCTGAGCCTGGTGGCGCTGATAGCTATCAAGAAAGGAATGAATCACTATGGACACACTGGATCGCAGCGCTACTTGCGCTGGGGACATCGCAGTTGAGTTAAAGGGGGTCAACAAGACCTTCTACCAGCGCCAGCGCTCGGCCCATGTGCGCGATGTGTTCAAGAATCTCTTTCGGCCACGAGTGCGCGAGGTTCGCGCCCTGCAGGATGTGGACCTTGTTGTGCGCCGAGGCGAGATCGTCGCCTACGCTGGCCCCAATGGTGCGGGCAAATCGACGACGGTCAAGCTGCTGTCGAGCGTGCTGGCACCGACGTCGGGAAGCGTGCGAGCTTTGGGAATGGACCCGCTGCGGGACCGGGTGGCCTATGTCAGCCGCATTGGCGTGGTCTTTGGCCAGCGCACGGAACTGTGGTGGGACCAACCCGTGTCGGCGAGTTTTGAATGGAAGCGGGTCGTGTGGGATATTCCGCAGGCGCGCTACGAGCGGATGCTCGGCTTTGTGCGCGAGTTGCTGGGCCTTGACGAGTTCATGGACAGTCTGGCGCGGCAGTTGAGTCTAGGGCAGAAGATGCGGGCAGATCTGGGGCTGATGCTCATGCACGAGCCGGAGATTCTCTTCTTGGACGAGCCGACGATCGGCGTCGATGTGCTGGCTAGACGCCATATCCTCGACTTTATCAAGGATCTGAACCGCGAGAAGGGCGTAACGGTGATGATTACTAGCCACGACATGGATGAGTTGGAACAGCTAGCCGGTCGGATTGTGATGATAGATCGGGGACGAATCGCCTTTGACGGTCCCTTTGACGAGTTGCGCAATCACTTCGGGGATCGGCGTCGGTTGCGCTTGCAGACGAGTGGGGAGGAGGCACCTGACCTGAGTCGAGCCGAACTCCTGACAACGGAGGCCGGCTGGCACGAATACGTTTTTGACGCGGAACAGGTTAAATTGCCGGCCCTGCTCGCCGAAGCCTCGGCGCAGGCGTCGGTGCTCGACGCAGAGACGCACCGAGCGCCGATTGACGAGGTGATCGCGGATATTTACGCAGAGTGGGAGGCGTGAACCTTACTCAATGCCCAGCAGTTCGACTTCAAAAATCAGAGTGGCGTTGGCCGGAATCCCTGGGCGGCCCCCTGGGCCGTAGGCTAGCTCGGGCGGGATGGTCAGCTTGGCCTTGCCGCCCACTTTCATCATTTGCAGTCCCTCAGTCCAGCCTTTGACCACTTGGTCGAGAGCGAAGGTGACGGGCTCGCCGCGCTCCACCGAACTGTCGAAGACCGTGCCGTCAATCAGCGAGCCGTGGTAGTGGACTTTGACTCGGTCGGTGGCTTTGGGCGAGGCCCCAGTGCCGGCCGTCAGCTCTTTGAAGACGAGGCCGGAAGCCGTCTGCACGGCACCTTCTTCTTGGGCGGCCTGTTCCCTGAAGGCCGCGCCCTCTGCCTCGGCTTGGGCCTGAACTTTTTGCATGCGCTCCTGCAACATGGGGTTGATCTTGGGGCCGAATTCCTCTAGGGGAACGATGGGCTCGCTGCCCTTGACGGCGTCGGCAAAGCCCTGCATGACCACTGCTATTTCCGCGTCGCTGAATTGACCCCGGAACGGCTCTAGAGAGTTTTGCGCTATGGCTAGGCCCAAGGCGTAGAGGACCTTTTCTTCTTCGGTTTCCACTTTGGCCGGGGTGTCGGTTTTGGCTTCTTGGCCGTTGCAGGCGAGTAGGACGAGCGAGGTACAACCTACCCCTAGCAGACGTGCTATCTTCATGAGATTTCTCCGCGTGAAAGATGGGTGTTGCGGCCACGCACCCTGCTTGGGAAGATAAGAAGGCGATATATTCCCGCTCGGCTTCACAGCGGAGGAGTCTGGCCGGATACCCAAGGAAAGTAGGCCGCTCCCGGTCCTAGGGCAAGGAGTGGGACGGCTCCTAGTGAGCCCGCCGATAGGGGTGACACCATTGCCGTGCTCAGGTCTTATAAGGCACAACTGAAGGCTGGCTGGACGACCTAAGTGGCCAGATCGTTATATGTCGGAGCTTCTCTACATATACGCAATATACGCACGCAGCAGGCGATCCAGCCCTGCAAGCGGGTGAAGAGTTATGTTATTAAGGTAAGTATAACGCCAGCGGATTTTCGCATAACGCCGGATTCAATGTCAAGGGATTCAGCTTCTCGATCTGCGTAAAAAATTAAACACGAGGAACATTGCCGATGACGCTACAACCTAATTTTGCCTTTGATGATCCTGACTCTCGTACGCAAAGCAACGGGCTGGAAGTCGTTTATGCACGTGCCGAAAGAGTCGAGCGTTTTGATATGGACCTCTTCGGCGGTTTTTCGTCCATGCGTACACTCACGTACACCCCAAGCATTCCGATGATCTTAGGGCTACTAAGGGACTTCGATTACGATGATTTCGAGTGCGTCTTTGGACACAATGGGATATTGACACGGGACGCCGCGAATCTCTTGGCATTCCAGACCGTCGTGGACGAAAAGTTAAACAAAGGCTTTGTTGGGGTCGCAGGGCTATCTGACGAGCGCCGGAGAATTATCTACGATCGTGCCGCCAAAGGAACAGCGCGTTTCTTCGTAGTGAAGGACGCCATCGCCCACGCCAAAATCTATCTGCTAGAAAGAGAGGGACTCAGGCGTGTCATCGTCGGATCGGCTAATCTGTCCGAGACCGCGTTTTCTGGCAGACAAGCCGAGACCCTGATCGCCTTCGACAACGACGATGCGGCTTGGACGCACTATTTCACCCAATATGAGGCTGTACGTGCCATCGCCGCTAGTCGAGTGCCCCTCAGAGAGAACCCCATCTTGGCCGAGCTGATGCCAATCCAAGAGACTCCTATACTGAAGGAAGCCGATTCTAGCCCAAGCGGAATGACGATATACGTTCCACCCGAACAGGAGTCCGAAGCCGAGTACAGTATCTCAAAGGTTCTGTCGCAGGTAGAACGCATTACACCGATCCGCCGACAGGCCCTAGCGGATATTCGTCCCGACGGCAAAGGCCACATTCGATTCGCGTCGAGAATCGTCAAGCAGATGACCCGAATAGTGACATCGAGGCAGGAAGACGATGGCCCTAGGACGTTTCTGTCTTACGATGGAAAAAGGTTCATCCTGTCGGGGAACGAATTGAGCCTAGAGGCTGACCCTGCCGAGGTGCGAAGTGATGTAGCGGCATGGCTGGAGTTCTTTGGAAACTACGAAAACGGATTTGCAGGGGACGTTTCTAGGTTGCAGCGGGATTACTACACGTTCATGTGCTGGTTCTACTTTTCGCCGCTAATGTGCGATCTAAGGAATAACGCCCTCAGAAAGGGAAACTTTAGCTTCGACCAGCCCATGTTCGCTGTGCTATACGGTCAGAGCAACTGCGGCAAGAGCATCCTGATCGAAACGTTGATGAGGTCCATGTTCTCCTATCCCCGGATAGTCGAGACGCGGTACTTCACGCGCAGCAATCTGCGCGGTTTGCAGGAATCATACAAGCGGTTCCCCGTCGTGTTCGACGACGTGACCCGAGATCGCTTCAGCCGTCATGCACCGGAAATCATCAAGGACGAAACGATACAGTATCCTGAGTATCCATGCTTCGCGCTGTCTATGAATGCAGAGGCCCGCAACTTCCCGCCTGAGATTATAAAGCGATGTCTGATGATTTACACCCGAACATCGCTGCCCGGCGACGACACTCCAACTCGCCGCAATCTTCAAAGATCAGTGTCCGGTATCAGTGAAAAGTTGACCACGGCTCTCTACCGGGAGTATCTGAACCGAGTTCTGCAAGAAATGAACTCCATCATCGGCGCAGAACACCACGATGTGGACATCCTTGAGCTATCCTCGTCGGTGCTTTGTCGCCTCTTTGAGGAAAATCTGCCGCCGGGTTCAAAACTGCCAACTTGGTGTAAAACAATGACGCTGGACGAATACCAAAGTCGCGCATTTGAACGACCTCGTTTGGTATTGAAAAACCTCCTCCATCGCGACAAGTACACCAAAGACAGCCGCCCACCCACAGGGAGCTGGGCCATCTCGGGCGATTTGATAATTGTTGGAGTGCAACCCATGGCGTCGAGTCAGATCAAAAGTGACATACCCGACTGGATACTAGAAGACACCGCGAGCGTGAACGACCAGATCGCCATGAAGCGCAACGAGCTTGAAAAATTCCTTGACCAGTCGGTTAGACCGCCTCGCCGTTTCTTCGACTTTCTGAGATAGACAATAGCAGGGACACCATTGCCGTGCTTAGGTGTTGTTATAACTGACGTTACGCACGGGCTTTGAAACGGTCTGAACATGCCGAGTGCCAGCTCTGCCCTATATGTCACGCCTAAAGGCGCGGTGAAGCCCGCTTTCGTGGGAATGACACCGGACAGGGCCACAAGTGGCAGACGAGAGAAAGCTGCGGAACATCAGTTATAAATCACAGCCGATTGCTAGCTGGCCGATCTGAGTGGCCGGATCGTCCTTCGCCGGAGTTTTGTAAACCGCCAACAGTCTTTGCCGTGGGAGATTTGGGGCTAGTTGTTGGCGATGACTCGGTGGAAGATGCGGTCGATGGTCATGGAGCGGCGGCTTTTTCGACGTGGTGAAAATATAGCGGTAACGTTTTTGCTGTGTTTGGGGGTTCAAGTATAACGACAGCGGATTTTCCAAATAATGACAAGGAGGCACGTCGTGAGCGCTTCACAGGACATTCCAGCGGTCAACTTTCATCTATGGGAGCCGTGCAATATGCGCTGCCGGTTTTGCTTTGCCCCGTTCCAAGATGTCAAGCAAAGCATTTTGCCCAAAGGGCACTTGCCGAAGGACGATGCTATCTCGGTTGTGGATCGGCTTGCCGAATCAGGCTTTGAAAAGATCAATTTTGCCGGTGGTGAACCTACCCTCTGTCCGTGGTTGTCGAACCTGATTATACGAGCAAAAGAACATGGGATGACGACCTCTATTGTCACCAATGGATCAAGGATTACCGATAGCTGGCTAGACAGCGTAAGTGGAATCCTGAACTGGATCGCACTGAGTATTGATACCTTAGATCAAGAAAAATTGAAATATCTCGGTCGTGCAATCCGGTCTAGGGTTCCCTTAACGAAGAGAAGGTATCTGGAAATTGTTGATAAGATAAAGCGATGTGGAATGCGTTTGAAAATCAATACGGTAGTAACCTCTATGACATGGCAAGATGATTTTACCCATTTTATAAGACTGGCAAAACCGGAACGATGGAAGCTGTTGCAGGTCCTCCCCGTCAAGGGACAAAACGATGCGCATATTGATGAGTTAGCGATTACGACAGAACAGTTTGAGCAGTATGTAAAAAGCAATCGGGTGGTTGAAAATGAGGGGATAGATGTAGTACCGGAAAGTAATAAGATGATGACAGGGAGTTATGTTATGGTTGATCCAGCAGGACGCTTTTTCGACAACACTCAAGGTGCTCATACCTACAGTAGTCCTATTCTGGATGTCGGTGTGGAAAAAGCCTTGAAGGGTGTATTGGTCGACTCTGGGCGATTTCTCCAGAGAAAAGGACAGTATGACTGGTAATTTGATGTTTGGACTTCGGACCTTCAGTATCAGCCTCATCACAGGCTATCAAAATCCATTTTAACACAGGAGTATTGACCATGAGAAAACTCGCAATGTGGGGGATGGTAGGAGCGGTGGCTATGCTGCTCCAGCCATCGTCAGTTCTATCGCAGGGAACGGGCGATGTGCTGAACGAGGCACCGCTAATGCCCATACCGCAGGACATGACCTACGAGGAGTACCAGGACATGAACCGCCGCATCTCCACTGGATTGATGCGGAGCGCGATTCCGGTGCCGGGGATGATGCACTTTTACGCGGGGGAACCCACGACGGGGAAGTGGCTTTTGGCCACGGGTCTTGCGGGCGTCGCCTCGATTATCGCTGGGGCGGCACTCTGGGAAGATGGCGAGTTCGCGGATACGGATTTTGATGTGTTGACGATCAACGCCGGGGACAACGGGAAAGAAAGACGCTACGAGAAGATTCCCGTTTCGCTAGAAGGCGAGACGCCCAAGTACCGCCTGCGCGAGCTCCAGCGCGATGGCGGAGCGGGCGGGCCGCTGGTTGCGTTGGGAGTGATTGCCATCGCCGGCAGTATGATCTACGACTTCTTGCACGGCATCCAAGTGATTGAGACCAAGCGCGACCGAGTGCGGTTTAAGTACGGCAAGCGGCTCAAGCTGCAAGCCGGCGCGCGGGCGGGGACGCCCAGTGTGGCGCTGAGCTACGCCTTCTGATTCGGCGGCCATATAGGTGCCCAGCTACCTGTTAGACGCCGACGAGTAGGGCCTGTGCGCATCAGTAGGGGCAGTTCGCGAACCGCCCCTACATGTATCAGCGATTGGCGTTAGAGCCGGGAGACCAAATCTCGCAGTTGTTCGGCTGCCAAACGCATGACCTCTTTGTCGTCGCAGTCGTTGATATCCTTGCCTTCAAAGACGACGGAGAGCGGCCCGTTGTATCCGGCCTCGGCGAGGATGGGGACAATGCGCTCGTAGTCGATCCACTCCTCCTTGCCACTGTCGATCTTGTAGAATTTGGCGCGGACATGGGTGGCCAGATGGGCGGTCTGCTTCATGTAGGCGTAGATGTCGTGGTCTGGGTCGGGAATCCCTCGGTTGCGGGCTGGCGAACCGCACCACTGGCCGGTGTCGAGCAGGAAGCTGAAGTTGGGCCGGTCGGTTTCCTCGATGATGCGTATGACGTCGTCGCCGGTGGAGGGATGGTTTTGCAGGCCCATGGCGATGCCTACTTCGAGGCCGTAGTCGGCGACCTCTTGGAAACAGCGGATTTCGCGGGCGCGCTCTTCTGGGTCGGTGAGGGGCTGGCCGCAGAATAGGCGGATCATGGGCGCACCCAAAATCAGTGCGATGTCCATGTCGCCCTTGGCGGTGGCGACCTTGGCGCGCAGGTCCTCGTCGCTGCCGACGAAGTGTCCACCGGAAGCTAAATAGCCGATGGCAAGGCCCTTTTCGATGCAGGCGAGTTTGGTCTTGATGAGGTAGGAGGCGTCTTCGGAGCTAAAGCCTCGGTCGCGGCGGAAATCGATTAGGTCGAGACGGAGGTCGTAGGCGTGGTCGATGTAGCTTTCGATGCTTTGCAGGGTGGGCGGATCGTCTTTGCCGAACATGGAGGCGTAGAGGCCGATTTTCACGATGGAGACTCCTTTGGGGATGGTGAGATGGGTTAGTTGCGGGGGAGTGTACGGAATGGGGGAGGGCGCATCAAGGCAGATCCTCTAACCGAACCATCGCCCACTGCCAGCAATAGACTGATCGGCATGTAGCGTTTAGAACAAAAGACGGGTTTGCTGGCGGTCCACGTTAGTACTCATTGCGGGCGTTCCAGCCGGGGTACTGTTCTTCGAGAGCGGCGAGGGTTTGCGGTGTGTAATAAGCGTGGCCAGCGGGCGGAAAGCGGAAGACTTCTCTTTCGGCTGCGGTGAGGGTGCCGATGAATTCGCGGAAGATCGGGTTTTGGCCCTTGTCGGTGTAGTGGCGGAAACCCTCCCAGTAGTGGTCGGCGCGACCGAGGCCAAAGCCCCAGGTGTAGCGCTGGCCGTCGGCGCGCAGATAGTCGCTGGCGGAGTGCATGGTGTAGTTGGTGAAGACGCAGAGGGTGCCGGCTTCGCAGACGAGCGGCACGGCTTTGCTCATGTCGCGGCCATGTTCTTTGGGGATCAATCGCAGCGGTGCCTGGTCTTCGCCGACTGCTTCGAGGTGGTGCCAGAAAACGAGCTGGCCGAAGGCGCGGGCTGAGTCGGAGGGCGGCAGCAGCGAGTTGTTGCCATTGTCGAGATGCAGCGCGGAGGCGTCCGAGCCGGTACCGCCGCCTGTGAAACCTGGATAGCGGGCGATCATGCAGCCGGCGCGGAAGTGGATATGCTTAGTGCCAAACCACTTCTTGGCGAAGGCCCAGGCTTGGTGGTGGACGATGCCGCGCAGCAGCGCCATTTCGGAGGGCGGGAATTCGGTGAGGGTGGCGCGGCCGGGGGGCGGGTCGTCCTTTACTTCATCCCACGATGGCAGGACGCGGCGCTGGGCTTGCTGCATTGCTTTTAGGTCCTCGCCGTGGCGGAAGCCGGGCAGGATGATAAAACCTCGTTGGTCTAATTCGTCGAGATGGGCGTCGGTGAGTTCCATGGCGGTCCTTTCCTAGCGGTTAAAGAAGAAGTCCTCGGCCGTTTTACCTAGGATTTGCTCCTTGTCGCTTTGGCTGAGGAAATCGGCGTGGTCGCGGATTAGGGCGATTGCTGCGGCGAAGTCATTGGTGGGATCTTGCATGCGGACGGGCCCGCCGCTGTCGCTTTCCCACATGACGCGCTCGGGGCCAAAGGCATCGACGATGCGCTCGATGAGGGGCAGGAGGTCGAGATAAGGGGCCTCGCCGTTGCCGAGGGCTTGGAACGGGCCGAGCTTGACCATGACGCGCGGGTAGCGGGCCATGTTGCAGAGGGTGCGGATATCGCCTTCGGGCCAGACGCCGTCGCGGATGCGTACTCCGCAGATGTGGTCGAGGATGACCGGGGTCTCTGGGAAGCGGCGGCAGAGGCGGACCAGGCCGGGCATGTCTGCGAGTCCCATGAGGAAGCTGAGGGCTAGGTTGTGCTCGGCTCCGGTGCGGAACATGGATTCGTAGCCGGGGTAGTCGAGCCAGCGGTCCGAACGGCCAAACGTGGTTGGACGACCGGTACTGCCGCCGCGCACGCGGAAAGCGCGAATGCCTCCCTCGGCCAAGGCAAGCATGGTCTTGCCCGGATCGGCCAGCGATACGTCGGAGACCCCGGGGACGATGCCGGTGCCTGTGTAGGTTTCGGGATCCGAGGCGATTAGGTCGAGGATGTAGCGGTGGTCGAGGCCGTACCAGGTCATCTGCACTAGGTTGAGGCGGACTTTGCCGATCTGGCGGCTATAGGCGAAGTGGTCGTCGGGCGTAAAGGAGGGCAGCCATAGGTCAGCGGGCGTAAAGCCGGGAGCCAGCGGATACCGATCGAAGTCGGAGGACCAGACGTGGATATGGGCATCGACGATGTTCACGGGCGTTGCTCCTGTTGGCTGGCGCGATAGGTTTGTCGCGCTTGGTCGAGGGCGGCGAGCCCGTCTGCGGGAAGTTGGAGGCGGGTGCCTTGGAGATTGGCGTCGACGTGTGCGGCGCTCTCGGCACCAGCGAGTACGCAGGTAATGCCCTGATGCAGGACCCAAGCGACGCAGACGGCAGCGCGGGAGGTGCCTAGGTCAGCGGCGACTTGGTCGATGGCGGCGACTAAGGCGGAGATAGCGGGGTCGTTGGGCCGGGCCAGCAGGCCGGTGTCCATCGGGCTGAAGGCTAGGCAGCCTAGTCCGGTGCGCCGTAGCAAGGGCAGCATTTCTTCCTCGTAAATCTCCACGCGCGAGCGTCCCGCTTCGTCGCAGTGGCTGCCGGCGATGTTGTAGTAGTCCTCGACGCCAGCGATGGGGGCTAGGGCGAGAAAGGCTTCTACTTCGGCGGCGCTATGGTTGGAGACGCCCCAGTAGCGAGTTTTGCCGGCCTGCACCAGATCTTCCATGACCTCGGCGATGGCCTCCGGCGGCGTGCCCTCGTCGCGGTGGTGCAAAAGGTAGAGGTCAACATAGTCGGTGCGCAGGCGGTGGAGGCTTTCTTCGAGGCGGTCGGTGAGATGGGCGCGGGTGTAGCGGACGCGCTCGCCGGGGTCGCCGTCGCTTGTAGGGGCCAGCGAGGCGGGAACCTTGGTGCAGATGACGACTTCGTCGCGGCGACCAGAGATCGCCCGCCCCAGCACCTCCTCGGCCCCGCCCCAACCGTAGGCCTGCGCTGTGTCGAAAAAGTTGATGCCTTGGTCCAAGCAGTGGTGGAGCACGGCTAGGGACTGGGGGCTGTCGGCGCGGGGCAGGTGGCGGAAGGCCGTGCCCTGGCACAAGCGCGAGACCTGAAGATCGGTCTGGCCGAAGAAGACGCGGTCGCTAGTGGTCATATAGCAATCCTAAATCGTTCATAAGATGATCCGCAGATAGACGCAGATGTGACGCAGATATAATTCACAATTTGCTCTCCTGTTAGCGCCGCGTCAGCAGGGCGACCCAAGGGCCGCCTCGGGGAGGAGCCAGTTGCGCTATGGTACCACCGTCCGCCTCGTCGGCGGATACCCAAGTGCTGGCGGCAATGTCGAGCCATTGGACTTGGAAGGTGCCTTCTGTCCCGGTCAGGTCGAGACCCACGGCACCGCCATCGGTAAAGTAAAGCGCGTACTGGCGGCTGGGGACGCGGCTGAGATAGGCTTCGTTGGCAGCGCGGTCGCGCAGCAGGGCGCTATCGGAATCTGGCTCGGCGTTGAAAAAGTCGAAGACCTCGGACAGCATGCGACCGCTGCGAATGTGAGCTTGAGCTTGGGGGCTTAGTCCGATGCCGGAATCCGGCCGGTGAAAGCGGCTGGAGGCAAAGCCGCCGATGAGGTTGCGCCAAAAGCACTCGGTGGCGTGGCGGTCGTCGATGCCGCGACTTTGGTTTTTATGCGTCTGAGCGCCGTAGATCTTGGTCGAATTGATCGGTCGGGGCTGCGCGGCGATGTACTGCCACACCCATTGGGCGCGATCCCAATTGGTCTGCTCGCGCTGCCAGCTATTCTGCGAGATGTCGATGAAAGAATACTGCTCCGGGTGGTCGAAGGTGGCGCGATGCGTTTGCCCCCTCACATCCCACTCGTCCCACATTTCCGTGGTTTCAACGGTCTTGCCCGCTTGCTGCGCCTGCTCCTTGATATAGTCGTTCCAATAGGCACCCCACGCTGGGTCGCCGCTAGTCTCGTTGTCCATGCAGTAGAGCACGTGGTCGTAAGCGAGGGAATGCTTGAGGACTTGATCGACAAAAGCTTGTTGGTAGGGCAGCAAGACTTGGTTATTCCGCAAGGTGGGGACGGTGTAGAAAAAGGGCTGCCAATTGCCGCCTGGGTGGGCGGGATAGTCCGTTTCTAGGCCCGATTCCTCGACGGTATAGTTGATGTTGTTGGCCGGATTGAGGGGGCTCTTTTCCCAATGTCTTTGGCTGTGGTCAAAGCGATCCCACATTTCTATCTGGACGATGATGTCGCGCTCGGCGGTCCAGCGCAAAAGGTCGGCAAAGCGCTGCCAATATGTCGGATTCCAGCGGTTGAGATCGTATAGGCCGTCGGCATTTTGGTGGAAAGCTGGGATCTCATAGCCGTAGATGCGGCGGTCGCTCATGGTATTGCGCACGTAGTTGCCGCCGACTGATTGCAGCAGGTCGAGATGGGCTTCGAGGTCGGGTATTTGGAAGAGGCAGTCTTTGATCGTGCCGCCTAGCAGGAGCATGGGTTGGCCGTTGTACTGCCAGTAGCGCGGATTGGCGGCGTAGGGCTGGATGCGGTCGGAGTCGGCTTGGACGTGGGTCATGGAGGCTGAGCTGGTGGCGAGGATGGCTAGAATGCAGCGCGAAAGGTGACTAGCGCTGAAGGGGCGGATTTTCATGGGGGCACTTGAACCTTTCTATTGGGTGCGATTTCGCAGTACGCGACACGCGGCACTGAGTTTAAGTCTCCGCGCCCCTTAATCCCCTTGTGAAATGTGTAGTCTTTGACGGCGTCGTCGCAATAGGCGCTGAATGCGCTGGTGTCGCTCGTCGGTCAAAGGCAAGCGCCACAGGATGAGTCCAGCCCCGAAGAACAGGATACCCACCATCGGTCCAAAGAGCAAAGCTAAGCGCCAACTTGTCTCGGGGGTTTGTGTTGCTGTGGCAGCAGAGAAACCGATCAGCCAGAGCGAGACGCCGTTGAGACCTAACCCCAAAGCACGGGCCAGCTTGGTGCCCATGCGCCAGACGCCAAAGTAGAGTCCCTCGCGGTCGAGGCCCGTCTTGAGTTTGTCGTAGTCAATGGTATCGGCGACTAAGGCGTCGAGCAAGACGACGGCTCCGGCCAAGCCCCCGCCCACTAGCGCGTAGAGTAGGGGCGCGGCCAATTCTCCGATGGGAAAGAGCGGATAGGCCACGGCAGTGGAGACGCCCAAGCCGCAGACGCCGATGACCCCGGCCGTTTTTTTGCCCCAGCGGCGGGCAGCCCAGATCCAGCCCGGCAAAGAGGCGAGGAAGCTCAAGAAAAAGGGCAATAAGATCCAGCCGATGGTCTCTTGCTCGGTTAGCTGCAAGCGGTATTCGTAGTAGTAGAGTGCGGTGGAGGCGTTGAACGTGCGGCCGATTGTGGCGACTAGAAAGGCCAGCAACAGGACGCGGAAAAAGGGGTTGGCCCAAGTGTTTCGTTGGTCGGCGAATAGACGCCAGAGATGGAGCGGCTTTTTGGGTTGGGCGTGGTCGGCGGGCCGGTCGAGGCCGCGAGTGGCTCGGACCGTGACCCAAGCACCCAACACAATGGGAGCGGCCAACCACCAACTGGCCAAGCCGCGCGCTTGGGCACCAGTCGGGTCGGCGTGGCCGTCCATTTGGGTCAAGATGAGTCCGGGCAGCCACAGGCCGACTAGAGCACCCACGGTGCCGAAAAGCCGCTTGTAGGCGAAAAGTTGGGTGCGCTGGTCGCGGTCAAAGCTCAGTTCGCTACCCAACGCCGAATGCGGTACGCCGACCACGGTCATAGCGGTATTGAGCAGGATAAACGAGACCAACAAAAAGGCGAAGCGGGCGGCGTTACTGTCGAGGGGCGGCGGGTTGAAAATCCAGATGAAGGAGACGGCCAACAGCCCGGCTCCGGGCAGCAAGTAGGGCCGTCGTCGCCCGCCGGACCAGCGGGAGCGGTCGGAAATGCCGCCCATGAGGGGATCGGTGATGGCGTCCCAGACAATGGCCAAAGCTAGCGCTAGGCCGGTGTAGAGTGCGGGCAGACCGACGACGACGTTGTAGAACTTGAACAGGTAGATCTGCACCATCGACTCCACGGCGGCCAAGCCCCAATCGGCGGCCCCGTAGCCGAGTTTGGTGCGGTGGGATAGAGGCGGAGTCACGGGCGGCCGAACCGTTTGCCGCCATTGTGCGCATAGACTATCAACAAGAGATGAGTTCTTTCGCGTGAGTTCTGATAAAGATGCGGTTTAGCGGTTTAGATAAAGAGAATTCGACTATTATCCATGCAAAATGCTAAAGGGAGTTAGCAAATTGCATGGATGTTACCAAGAAATGCATAATCTCTCGACGCGAAGATTTTTCCTCGCGCATAGCGTGCCGTGCTAACCTCACACCGCGTCGATTCGCTGCGGTGCTCTTTCCAAAGACAGGCCGTGCTCGGCGGCCCATTCGGCAATGGACCAGTGGATGCCGTTGGGGTCTTCGCGCCCTTGGGCGTCGGCGGTAGCCCCTAGGAGCTGGCGGCCGACGTCATCGAGATTGGCGACCACGGCCGCGCTCGGCTGGACCTCGTCGGCGTAGTAGCGGAGGTAGTAGTCGGGGCGGATCCAGCTATAGTGATAGCCGAACATCGCGACTTTGGAGATGTGGTCCTGGCTGTTGATCTCCGCGCCGTGGTATATGCGGCTTTCAAAGAGAAAGGCATCGCCGGCTTTGAGGCGGGGTTCGAGATATTCTGCGGGGTGGATTTGGTCTTTGGGGATGACGATGGGTTCGGCGAGGCGATTGCTGCCGGGCGCAAAGAGCGTGGCTCCGGTGTGAGGTCCGTCCATGTCGGTGAGGCAGTAGCCGACCTTGAGGCCGACGCGCGGGAGATGGACGTGGCCCAAGTCGAGGTGGACGCCGACGTCGCGGTGCCAAGTGCAGTCGCCGGGGTCGGTGGCGGGCTGGGGGTGTTTGTAGATCAGGGCCGTGTTGGTGATGTGGATATGGGTGCCGAGGAGTTGGATGACGAGTGGAACGAGCGCCGAGGAAGTAGCTAGCTTGGCGAGGGTGGGGTCTTGGACGATACCGTCGCGGCGGTGCTGGTAAAAGCCTTCGTAGGCGAAGTCGTCCATCAAGCGGTCGGCGGCTGTGGCGACTTGCGCAATGGTCTCCGGGTCGAGCGCGTTGGGGATGATGAGATAACCGTTGGCGTCGAAGAATTCGCGTTGTTCTGGCGTTAGTCGTGAAAATTGCACGGGGCCTCGTGGGGTGGATGTTGGGAGAGCAGACCATAGCGCACCCGTGGGCGGCTGTCAATAAGGGCTTGTCGGCGCGGCGACTTTGAATTACCGTCGAGGCCGATCTGACACCTCTATTGCGAAAGGAACGCTATGGCTCTTCTCGATACTCACACCCAAATTTCAGCGATTATCGGCGACTTTGGCAGCGGCCTCGATCACCCCGAGTGCATTGCTTGGGGCTGCGATGGCTATGCCTATGCCGGCGGCGAAGCAGGTCAGATCTACCGCATCGACTTGGCCCGGCGCGAGTTCGAGGAGTTCGCCCGAGTTGACGGCTTTGTCGGCGGCATTTGTCAGGATGCCCAGCACCGCCTGTACGTTTGTAACGGCGACGTCAAGCGCGTCGAGCCGGATGGCGCGGTCAGCACGTATTGCGACCGCGCGGGCGAGGTGCCGCTGACTGTGGCCAACTACCCGGTTTTTGACGCGGCTGGCAACCTGTATGTGTCCAATTCCGGGGGCTGGCACCAAAACGACGGTTGGATTTGTAAGATCGCTCCAGGAGGTCAAGGCGAGGTCTGGAGCCGCGCTTTGGCAGACTTTCCCAACGGCACGGCGTTGGATGCGACGGGCGAATACCTCTATGTGGCCATGAGCATCAACCCCCGCGTGGCTCGTATTAAGATCGAGGCCGATGGCCGCGCCGGTGCCGCTGAAACCGTGTTTGAACTCCCGCAGACTGTTCCCGATGGTCTTGCTTTCGACGACGAGGGCACTCTGTACTGTTCCTGCTATCGCCCGGACCGCATTTATCAGTATGCCGACGGCCAACTCGACGTTTTGGCCGATGATTACGAGGGCACTGCCATGGCGGCCCCGACCAATATCGCCTTCTGCGGCCCGGATCGGTCGCTCTTTCTCAGCGCCAACTTGGGGCGTTGGCACATAGCGCACTACGATTTGGGCAAGACGGGGATGCCGTTGAACTATCCAGCGATCTAAAGATAATCCGCAGATGGACGCAGATGGACGCAGAATTAGGATGCACGAGACGATCCGCAGTCAAGTCATCTCTAGGTGGCGATCACGACCTGTGCGGGATTGATGGCTTGGTACTGGGCTTTGTGCGCGGTGATTTCAAATGCCTCTGGTACCTTGTCGATTCCCTCTAACACGTGTCGGATGGTGGGTTTCATGCTGATGCGCCCCGAGGCTACTAGGCGCACTGTGTACTCTAGGTGCGCCTGTGAGCTGATGTCTGGGAAGAGGTAGCGCAGGCTGCGCTCTCGCATCAGGTCCACGTCCAGTTCTAGGGGTCCCCCAAACCAAGAGACGCCCACCAGCTTGCCGCCGGAGCGCACCGCGTGCATGGCCTGTTTGAGTGCCCGGTCGCCGGCTAGTCCCAGCTTGACGCTGCCGCCGGCGCACTCGAATACCACGTCGGCACCCTCGCCGCCGGTCAGGTCGCGGATGGCCTCGACTGGATCGTCCTCGCTGGCGTTGATGGTGTGATCGGCTCCTAGCGCAAGCGAAATCTCGCATGCCTCGGGCCGCACATCCACGGTGATGAGCTGGCCAGCGCCGCAGGCGCGTGCGGCCTGCATACTCTCGATGCCCATGCTGCCTTGGCCAAAGACGGCGACCGAATCGCCCGGTCGGATCTGCGCGGTCTCGACTCCGGCGATGCTGTCGCTCAGCGATTGCAGGGTGGCGGCTTCGCTGTCGGAGATGCGGTCATCGACCTTGACCAGCGCGATGGCCGGGAGCAGGGCGCGCTCGGCAAAGCAGCCGGGCAGTTGGAAGCCGATGATCGGGCCGCGGCGGCAGTCGTCGCTGCGCTGGGAGTGGCACATGGGGCAGTCGCCGCAGGGCAGCTTGGCGCGGGCTGCTATGCGGTCGCCGGGTGCGTAGCCGGTGACGGCTGAGCCGACTTCTACAATCCGGGCGCAAAATTCGTGGCCGAAGAGCTGGAGCGGCGCGTCTGTCTCCAGCCGGTTCTTGACATTGTCGTAGGCTAGGGTTGGAATCCCAAAGGCGAGCTGGGCTTCGGTGGCGCTGGGTTGGACTACCAGCGGCTCGACTAGCACGTGGTCGGGTGGGCAGGCCGCTAGTTCGATGTCGTCGAGCCGCATGTCGCCGAAGGCATAGAAACGCCAAGCTTTCACGGGTGTTTTCCTTTGTTTTGGTTGGCTGCCAAACTAAGCTATCTTGCGTTTTGCGAGGCCCACAGCAGGCTTCGACCTGAGCTCAGCCGAAGGGTGGGTGCTAGCTGGCTCGATTGAGTAGCCAGCCGCGAATGAATCGGATTTGACTGCGATCATCCTTGCAGATATCGAGGAAGTGGACGCCCTGCAGGGAGCGGTACGCAATCGGTAGAACTTCTTGCATATCCTCGCCGAGATTGCCCAATGCCTCGATGGCGCGACGGGTGGCGGGACCGGTAAGGCCATCCTCGTCGATGACGCCCCCAAGTTCCTCTTGGCAAAAGACATTCCCAAGGATCTGGATGATCTTGGTAGATGATCCCGCGCCGGCATTGATGGTAAAATCAAAGTGGCGCTCCTTGATACTTTCGGGCAAGGTTTCGCAACCGTGCTTGTCCCAAAACTCACGTCGATAAAAGTCCTTCACGTCGGGGCGTAGCTCGTCCATCGCCTCATTGGGATTGCGACCTTCGTCCAGCAGGGCGTCGATCTTCTCCCAAAGGGGTTCGTCGGGGAACCACCGGCGCGAAATGCCCATAAAGGTCATGCCGCCCCGGTCGGCAGGGTCATCCACGAAGCCGCCTTCGTGGTCCAGCACTTTGGCTACTGCTTGTTCAAAGCCCATGATTCCTCAGAGAAGATGAAGGTTTGCGTGCGGCAAGTCTGAATGGTACTATATCCGCACTCTTTGTCAAAATCCACAGGAGATCGGGTAATGGCCGAAATGCTCTACTTCACCTACGGGTCCAACTTGCTCCAGAGCCAGATGCAGGCCCGCTGCCCAGGTGCCCGCGTCCACTCTGTGGTGCGCTTGGAAGGCTATGAGCTGTGCTTCCCGATGATCTCCTTTACGCGCAGCGGCATGGGCGTGGCCAGCATCCGGCCCAACGAAGACGCGTACGTCGAAGGCGTTGTCTATGCAATGACCGAGGACGACTTCAGACGCCTCGACCACTACGAAAGCGAGGGCACCAAGTACCGGCGGGAGGAAATAACCATACCCGGACTTGGCAAAGTTTGGACGTATCTCTCCCGCCTCGACGCCGGACATCACTACCCGCCTTCGGAGGAATACCTCAACGCCGTCATTCAGGGGGCGATTGAGCACGGACTTTCCGACGAGTACATTGCTATCTTACACGCTTTTTGGGACAAAGAAGAGGAGTGAGTTAATGGCCCAGCAAACCATGGTTAACCTCGAACCTTTCGTCGATTCCACCCCCCTGCTCGACGCGCCCGACGCCTTGCGCGAGCGCGCTGCTGAGCAGGGCTATTTGTTCTTCCGCTCGCTGCTGGATTCAGAGTCGGTGCTCGACCTGCGCCGCCAGATCCTCGAAGTTTGTCAGCAGCACGGCTGGCTCGACGACGACGCGCCTTTGATGGACGGCATCGCGCGCGATGGGGAGCTTTTCATCGAAGGGAACGCGCCCGAGTGGATCGCCTTTTACATCGATGTCCAGCGGTTGCGCGCCTTCAACGCCTTGGCGCTGCATCCGGCAATCATGGCGATGTTCGCCACGCTCTTTGGCGAAGATGCCCTGCCCCACAGCCGCAATATCTGCCGAGTAATTTTTCCCAACGCTTTAACTCATACTACCCCGCCGCACCAGGACAATTTCTACATCGGCGGCACTGACGAGACGTGGACCGCGTGGATTCCGGCTGGCGACTGTCCGGCTGCGCTGGGCAGTTTGGCGGTAGCGCCGGGCAGCCACAAGCTGGGCAAGCTAGACGTGCATCAGGCGACCGGCGCGGGCGGCCACGCCGTCGAGTTGCCCGAAGACACGCTGTGGGCAGGTGGAGACTTTGTCGCTGGCGATGTGCTGATATGCCACAGCCTCACCGCGCATCAGGGCCAAGACAACCAAAGCGGCGACCGCCTGCGCATCTCGCTCGACTATCGCTACCAGCCCATGAGCCACCCGGTGCGCGAAGACTCGCTGGAGCCGCACATGCACTTTACGGATTGGGAAGACCTTTACGCCAAGTGGGACGCGGACGACCCGCTCAAGTACTACTGGCGCGCGTGGGATTTGCAGATCAACCCCCGCATTCGGTAGTATGGCTACACCGCTGCTTTTGCTTGGTTGTCGATGCCGACTGCGTCTGCCACCCCGGCAAATCCATCGCGCTCCAACAGGTGTGCCAACCCCGCGTTGATTTGCCGCACTACTCCCGGCCCCCTGAAAACCAGCGCTGAGTATAGCTGCACCAGCGAAGCCCCGAGGCGAATTTTGCGGTATGCGTCGCGGGCCGATGAAATCCCTCCCACGCCGATGATCGCGTGCCGTTGGCGGTCGATGCGCCCGTACCAGAAGCGCACGGTTTCGTCGATCAGGGCCTGAACGGGCCGGCCGCACAAGGTTCCGGGTAGCGGACCTACAAGATGGGCCGGCGATTTGAGCGGATAGTTCGTTCCCGGCGGTAGGTTGAAGATGAAGCCTTTGACGAAGGCAAACGGATCGACCGCTTCCAGCATCCAGTCCAGCCGCGCTGGGTCGGTGTGCGCCGTGAGCTTGAGAAAGATGGGGGGCAGGTCGTCGATGGCCGCGCATTCCCGCAGCAAGTCGCGCAAGTGTTCCCCGCTGGTGAATGGGCTGACGCCGCCGGTCGTGTTCGGGCAATTGAGGTTGAACGCGATGTAGGAGGCCTGTCCGACAAAGGGGACTAGGGCCGCGGCTAGTTCTGCTACGACTGCATCTGGCTCAATGGCCCGTCCGGTATTGGTTTCGACGAGGTTGATCCCCAAGGGCACGGCGATTGGCCGCTGGGATACGCGGTCCGCTACGACCGCAGCTCCGTCATTGGGCACCCCATAGTTGACCACAATGGCCTCGTCCAACGGCAGGCGGAACAAGCGCGGTCGCGGATTTCCAGCCGAAGGATGCGCCGATACCGACCCCACCTCCACGAACCCAAAGCCCATGGCCGCCAGCGCTTGGATCACTCGGCCGTTTTTGTCGAACCCCGCGGCCATGCCCAGCGGATTGGCAAAGTGCAAGCCGCCCACTTGGGTAGAAAGCCGCGCGTCCGCAAAGGCAAAGAGACTGGCAAGCAGATGGCGACCAAATGCGGAAGAACCGACTCGCTCGGCAAGCGCGAGGGTTTGCTCGTGGATGCGCTCTGGGTCGCAGCGGAACAGGAGGGGGCGGACGAAGCGTTGGTATGCGTTCATGTTATAATCAGGATACGCATTTGTAGGGGCAGCTCGCAAACGCCATCGGTGTCAACGAATTCGTTTCCTAGTGCATCCGTAGGGACGCCCCTACATGCGCTTCGACAAGCTCAGCGCACACTGAACCTAGCGCACACTGAGCTTGTCGAAGTGTGCCATGCTTGCAACCGCCTGTCTATGTCAACGCAACTTAACCTCTCTCATAGGAGTTACCTCATGCCGCTCGAATTGATTGCCGACCGCCCCGGCCACGCGGTCCTCAGTTCATACCAAGAACCGCCCTTAGCCCCGGACGAAATCCGCGTCCAAAGCCTCTTTAGCTCGGTCAAGCACGGCACGGAACTGCGCGGTTTCCGCGCCGACACGCCCGATGCCTCTGACCGCTGGGACGGCGAATTGCGCCTGCACCGACGCGGCGAATCCGCGTCCGGTGGCTTCCCCCGCCGCCTCGGCAACATGTGCTTGGGCGCGGTCGTCGAAGTGGGTGCTGAGGTGACAACGCTGCGAGAAGGCGACCGGGTTTTCGCGCATTTGCCTATCCGCGAAACGCACACTATAGCGGCAGCGCGCGTGCAAAAGGCCCCGGACGGAATCTCGCCACAAGCCATCATGTATTGGGACCCGGCCGACTTTGCCGTCGGCGCGGTGCGCGATGGCGCAGTGCGCTTGGGGGATCGCGTCGCCGTGTTTGGACTCGGTGCTATTGGGCTGATGGTCGCGCAGGCTGCGCGGCTGTGCGGGGCGCGTTGGGTGGCGGTCGTTGATCCCATTGAGCGGCGACGCGCCGCAGCCCTGCGCCACGACGCCGACTTGGCGTTGGACCCGGTGGCCATGGACGCTGGCTTGGAGATCAAGCAGCACACCGACAAAATCGGCGCGGACATCGCCTTTGAAACGAGCGGTTCCTATCGCGCGTTTGAAGACGCCATGCGCGCTACCTGCTACGCCGGCACCTTGGTCTCGACCGCGTATTACCACGGCGAGCAGGGCTTGCGCTTGGCTGGCGAGTGGCACCGCAACCGCATTCAAGTCATCTCCAGCCGCGCCAACAGCGAGCCATTGCCGCAGGCGAGTTGGGATTTCGTCCGCATCCGCGCGGAGTCGCTGGCCCTGTTGGTCGCAGGTCGTTTGCAAGCCGACGATCTGATTGATCCGATCGCGCCCTTTGCCGCGGCCGCTGACGCCTACATGGAGATCAATCAGCACCCCGAGCGTTCGATCAAGCTCGGCATCGACCACGAGCTGGCCTAGCTAGCCGATGTTAATCAGCCGGTTGCCCGTCATGCCGGTGAAGGTGTCGATGATGAGCCACAACCCGGCTGAGCCAAATGCGCCCAGCACCAGCCCTAAAAAGAACGGGCGTAAGCGCGTGTAGAGCCGGGGACCGCCGTATTTGAGAATGAGCGCCTTGAGCAGCCAAGCGAAGAAGACCGACGGCCAGATTAGCTGCACGGGATGCGGCAGCCCAATGGCTAAGCCGATGGGATGAATGGGAAAGCCGACGAAGCGGTTTTTGATAAAGGTCAACAGACCCATCAAGAACGCGCCGAGGCCGGCAAAGGACAAATGCCAGCCGTAGGTGGGCTGCATGTTGTTGAGGTTGTTGGTAATCCAGTTGCCAGTATAGGTCGTCATATAGCCGAATTGCCAACTGCTCAGGTTGATGCCCCCATAGGTGTACGCAAGATAGATGACTGCGGTGATTGAGCCGGCGAGGGTGACGACGATGGCCGCGGCAATGGCCCAGAACACGCGCCGATACTCTAGGCGCGTCACTTCCGCTAGTTTGAGGCCCGTGGCGGCTGAGGCCATGACGAAGGTGCGGATGTCGGCAGACCACGGGAAGTTGAGCGCCAGCGCCGTCAGGCCCGGGGCACCCACTGACGACGACCCGAGCGTGTTGACGGTGAACACGGCCGGAGCCACTGGCGCGCGGCAATAGGCCAACCCGGCCTGCGAGATGATGCGGGCTAAGCCGACGAAGATCACGAGGGCCGATAGCTGAAAGACAAAGGCGGTCGGCAGGTTCATGTTGGTAGCGTAGAGCGCGAACAGGCCGAGAGAAAAGCTCGCGATAAAGCCAAAGACCGCGACGCGGTACGGGAGCAATTCTCCGCTGTCGTCGATGGAGTCGTCGCCGCGCAGGGCCTTGCGCCAGACTTGGCGCAAGTGCTGCCGCCCGCTCCACAGGCTGGACAGCACTAAAAAGAACAACGCGCCGAGGGCAATGTGGGCGATGCTGGGCGGGGAGGGCGAAGAATAGGGTTGCTCCGGGCCGATGTTCCACCCCGTCATGCGGCACAAGCCGATGGCCAACATATTGAGCAGGGCAAAGACCCATATGCCCATGGAGATGTCGAGGTTGAGCAAGTAGGAGAGGCCGACGACCTCGAAGTGCGGGCGAAAGTTGACCCAGATGGAGTTGCGCAAAAAGGGCACCCAGAGGTTGAGGTCAATCGAGGGGACGAAGTTGAAATAGCGGTGCAGGGCGTTGATGGAGCTGATGAGCGCGGGAATGGCAAAGCCGATCCAAGTCAGGTAATTGCGGTAAAAAGGCGCGATGGCTTGGTCCTTGGCGCGGGTGCTCATTTCTATGGGCAAGGTCGCCAGCGGGAAGTTGAGTCGCTCGCGCTCGACCCACTGCTTGCGCAGCACGACGAGCACGCACAGCGTGGTGAAGTACATATTGACGGCAAACAGGCTCCACGCCATCAGCGGCGTCGCCCAAACTCCCCAAGGGATGCGTTCGCCTTGGGCATTACCTTCGAACAGCTTTTGGATGGCTGCACTGTCTTCCGGCACGAAGAGATGCGATATGTAGGGCTGGATGGTATTGGCCCAGTCGTTTTCCGGGGTGGCGTAATAAAAGAACCCGCCGAGGAGCGGGATTAGGTTCATGGTCAGGCCCCAAGAGGGAATGGCGGCCCCCACGATCATCATGATGTACACGGTGGCCAACTCGCCGGTGTGCAGGCTGGTGCCGGTGAGCAATTTGGCGAGTGGGTTGATGAGTAAGGTGAAAAGAAAAAACAAGAACAGGGCCGCGCCGGTCGAGTAGTCGGCGGCCATGGGCGAGCTGCGCATCACCAAGACGCTAAAAGGCTCGCCTACGGCGATGGCGAGGCAGCCGATGGCCCCGATGGCAACGGCGCGGAGGGAGACGCGGCGCGGGGGTGCTGACAAGACTTAGACCTCTACCAAGAGGTTAGTATCGCTCAGCCTCACTGAGAGTCTTCTTCCTCTGCTGTGGACAGTGCTTGAGAGACATCGTCAATACTGTCGATCCGGCAGTGTCCCAACTGGACTTCTTTGGTGCGGTGAGTATGGCGGGCTTGGACGATATTGATCAATTCGCGCGGTTCGTAAACCGCCAATAGTGCCGCTTTGAAATCGCTTTGGTTGCGCGTCACCAAGGCATCGGCGTCGGCTTGGCGTGCCGCCTCGTGGAGAACAGCATCTTCAAAGTCGCGGAAGTCCTCCGCCGCCAGTGCCGCTTCTAGCACTGCTCGGTTGACGGGGGCTACTTCAAAGAGACGGAGTAGTTTGCGAATTTCCCGCCGTGCTTTTGGCGCGCCGACGGCTTTTGTGGCCAAGTAGTGTATGGTGGTTAGAGTGGTAGCACCGAGACAGCCGACGAGGACATTGCGCTCTATCAAAGAGAAAATCTGCGCTGCGTTCACTGCGTGTGGCGTCCGGTCTAGCAACAAGTCGAGTACGACATTGGTATCGACCATTACTTTCACAGGTATTTTTCCTCGAGATGTTTTCGGTATGTATCCTCATTGACCGCAGTGTTCCCCAAGGTGCCGTATAAAGAACGAGTGAGCGGTGCCAGGGTCTCGGGTTGATCGTCTCGGTCCAGTAGCGCAAAATAGTCGGCCACCATCTGCGATACGGATTTTCCCCGCTTTTTGGCATGAGCTTTAGCCCGTTCGATCAATTGCTCCTCTAGGCGTAGAGTGAGCTTGGTCTGCATGAGTCGCCTCCACAGATGACGTATAATTTGGTCATTATCATACGTCATCACAGCGCGATTGTCAACGCTGGAACTTGCAGACGGCTACTCAATCGCGCACCACCGCTATGGTGCGCTTGGCTGCGGTGCCGTCGGCTTCGAGGAGCAGGTGATAGATGCCGCTGGCTACGGGGTTGCCGGCGAGATTGCGACCGTCCCACACCACATCGTCGTATTCGTCCGCCCGGCGCGGGCCTAAGTCTTGCTCCCAGACGAGTGTGCCGTTGGCGGTAAAGAGCGCGAGGCGAGTTTTGCTGCTGGGGAAGGCTAGGTCGAAGGCCAGCCGAGTGTGTGGATGTTGGCTGGGGCGGAAGGGGTTGGGGTAGTTGGGTTTGAGTAGGGTGGCGAGGGCGGCGGGCCGGTCGGGATTGGTCAGATTGGGATCGAATTGCGCGGTAAGTAGGTGCTGGTGAGCTAGGCCCGTGTGCTCAGCCGAGGTGGCGACGAGGACGATTTCGTCGAACTGGTCCCAGCTAGTGATGCGGACCGTCGGTTCGGAGACGAGCTGCACGGAGACGCTGTCTGGGCCGACTAAGAGCAAGTGGCGACGCCATGCCCCTTGGTCGGCGTCGAAGAACAGATCGACCCCGCCCGCCCGCAGTTGCGGTTCAAGGCGCAGATAGACGCTGCCGGTGGCTTCGACTACTAGGCTGGTGTCGCGGACGACCGCTTCGGCGACGGCGATGTCGTGGGTGGGGACGGTGGGGTATAAGTTCCCCTCGGCATAGTATAGGTCGCGGTAGCGGTTGTTGGTGAAATAGTTCCACACGGCAAATTCGCCCATGACAACGCCCAATCCGCCCGGCTCGGCTTGACGGATGACGCGGTCGAAATGATCGAGATGGATGCTTTTGCTCTGGCCCAGTTCTTCCCAGATCAAGCGGTTAAATTCGCGGCCGTAGCGCTGATCGAGGAAGAGAGAAAAGATCGCACTGCCGTAGGTGTGTAAGCTGCCAAAGGTGCCGGAGTTGAGGGCGCGTTGGGGTTCGCCGAGGAAGTAGGTCAAGTACTGGAGATAGTCGTCGATGTGCGGATAGGCCACTTCCTCCATCCAAGTCGAGGTCGATTCCTGCCACCAACTGCCGTCGAACTTTGCGTAGTAGCCAAACTGAAGGGCATGGTGGAACTCGTGGGCGATGGTTACGCGCAAGGCGTCCAGTCCACGGGTCTGCTTGTAGCCCGGGTCGGTGAAATTATTGTCAACTTCGAGATGGCTGTAGGTGGTGATACCGGCCGTCCCAGGATAGGTGAACCCATAATAACTGCGACCGACTCCTAGTTCGACAACATAAACGTCATATTCGTCGCCACCGCCCAAGCCGTTGTCCGAGGGCGGCGGCTTGTAGCCAAGTTGCTCGATTTCGAGCACCCAAGTGCTGTCGAGGATGGCGAGAGTGAGGTCGATGTAGTCTGGAATGCCGTTGGCGTCAGCGTCCTTGCGCGAGACCGCATTGACTCCTTCGGTATCGTAGTGGACGCGAAAGTGTCCCGATGGCGAGAGGAGATAGTGTTGGGCGTCTGGTCGGGCTTTCACCAGCTTGCCCAAGCGCGCTTGGAAACCGGCGCTCAGGTTGGGAGCCGCGCTCATGGCTTGGACTAGGTGCGGGGTCCCGCAAACCGCCAGCCCGCCGGACTCTCGATAAATGGCTGGCAGTTGGTCGGGAGCGCGCACGCTGAGGACTTGGTAGATCAGGGCGGTCTCTAAGTCGAGTTCGCCGGCTTCATAGGCCGCTTCGATCCGAGTTTTGGCTTGAATGGGTAAGGCGAAGAGGAGGAGGAGGGGGAGGATTTTAGCGGTCATTAAATAGCTCGGGAATGCGATGAATGGTGGTCTAAAAAATAATGGCGCGACGGGCTGAGGCCAAATTGCTTTGCCGTGCAGAAGAGGTGTAGCTCGGCCATTGCTCGGCTGTGGCCGAGTAAATACCTTTGCTCAGCGAGGCGGCTGATCTTCACTTTCTGCGTATTAGCGAAAACTCTCAAGGGATAGCAAAAAATGAGTCCAGAAGCACTGATGATCGTCGGGTTCTTGCTCGGCTCGTATTCGATTGTCGGCAATGATGCAATTCAGACTTTGGGGACCTTTCTCAGTTCCAATTCCCACCGTCCGTGGTGGGTGCTCTGGCTCTTTGCCGGTAGTATCCTGACGGTGGTTCTCGTGTATGGGTGGATCGTCCACAGCGACGTCTCTTACGGCAGACTTCAGGCGATCCCGGTGCCGGATCACTTCTCCTGGATTTACTGCGTCCCACCTTTCGTCCTGCTCTTGCTGACCCGCTGGGGCATCCCGGTCAGCACCACCTTCCTGACCCTGACGATCTTCGCACCCAAGGCGCTGCCGAGCATGCTGATTAAATCGTTGTCGGGGTACGCGACCGCCTTCGTGGCCGCTATTCTCATTTACAGACTGGTCACCCGAGGTCTTGAGTCCCGCTTCAACCGGACGGATGGGCCGACGAGTCCTTGGTGGACCGTGGCGCAGTGGTGCTCGACCGGTTTTCTCTGGAGCCAGTGGCTGATACAGGACTTGGCCAATATCTATGTTTTCCTGCCGCGCGACCTGGCCGTGGAATGGTTCGCGGCGAGCATCGTCGTCATGTTGGCTTTACTCGCCTTCATCTTTTACAACCACGGCGGTACCATCCAGAAGGTGGTGCTGACCAAGACCAACACCACTGACATCCGCTCGGCGACTTTTGTGGACTTGATCTACGGCGTTGTGCTGTTCCTGTTCAAGGAGGTCAGCAACCTCCCGATGAGCACGACGTGGGTTTTCGTCGGTCTGCTGGCTGGACGCGAGATCGCCATCGCTTGGAACGAGAAGCACCGCAGCCGTCAGGAAGTGTCTCGGCTGGTGCTTTCCGATTTGGCGAAGATTCTCGCCGGTCTCCTCGTCAGCGTCGCCCTTGCTTTGCTGCTGCCCAAGCTGATGTAGCCCTTCTGCTGTAACTCGTCACTCACCAGGTGCTACAGCCTTAGCTGCTTTTATGACTGTGACCGGTACGACGCGCCACAGGCAGGTCGCGGCAAAACCGGCGTCGGTCAGCGCGGCGAGTTCGTCTTCCATTGGAAAGTAAGTGTCTTCGTCGGCCCATTCTGCGAAATGGCTATAGGCGCGTTTCTCGGCGATGCCGCAGGAGACGAGGTGGGCCGCCCAAGTCGCGTATTCGGCTTGGCGAGAGGATGGGTCGGCGGGCATGGTTGCATCTGCGTTGACGAATATGCCGCCTGGGGGCAACGCGGCGTGAATTGCGCTGAAGATCGTCCGTTTTTCGGCTAGGGTGGGAACGTGGTGCAGCGCGAGGGAGGCGACCGCCGCGTCGCAGGCGGGTAGTGGGCCTTGGAACGCTCGCGCGGTGTACTGCACTCTGGAGGCAAAGGGCGCGAGCCGCTCGCGGGCTTGGTCGAGCATCTCGGGGTCGGCGTCGATTAGTTCGACTGTCGTTTCCTTACATCGTTGCAATACGGCTTGCGCCAACGCGCCCGTGCCAGCGCCGAGGTCGATTACTTTTTTCGGTTTGGTTTCGGCAATGGCATCTGCGGCTCGCGCTAGCATTTCCTCGTACGCGGGAATGAAAGCGCGGATGGTCTTATCGTACGCCTCGATTTCAAGGCGCAGATGGCGTCGGACGGAGTGGCTCATCGGTTTTATAGTGGACTTTTATGGGGTGACCTTCGTTGCGGGGTAGTCTGATTTGGGTATCTTAAAAACAATCATCCCCAGCCGGAAGGCCGTGAGACGATCAGAAGACACGCCGGGTGAAAAGCCTCAGGTCGAAGAGATTTTAGTGAAAAGGGAGATTTAGTCATGCAAGCTGTGCAAGAACTTCAATCAGCCGTTTCCCAACTTTCGGCGGATGAACTTTCCCGTTTCAGGGAATGGTTTGATGAATTCGATGCCGAAGTTTGGGATCGACAGTTTGAGAAAGATGTGAAATCAGGAAGGTTAGATCAACTTGCTGAGCAAGCAATTGTAGACTTTCGGGCAGGGAACTGCAAAGAATTGTGAATCACTTTGCAGTTCCTTCGTTTTGGGAGTGTTATCGAAAACTCCCGCGAAATATTCAGAAACTGGCAGATGAAAATTTCAAATTGATGAAACGGGATTCGAGACATCCATCCTTACATTTGAAGAAGGTCGAAAGGTATTGGTCTGCAAGAGTGGGGATCAAATACCGGACTGTCGCCGTGGAGGTTGAGAAAGGCTTGGTTTGGTTCTGGATTGGAACACACGCAGAATACGATAAGCTGATTCAATGATAAGATCTCCCTTTGGAGATGACAAACGGGCCCCGGTCGATGACGACCTAGGGCCCGTTCTCTTTGGAGGCTTGGCTTGAAGCCGAGCAATCCGCTTGCTCAGGGAGAGTCGTCAGTTTGGGAAGATGCGAAATCAGGAAAGTTAGATCGACTTGCTAACTAAGAGTCGGATTGATTTCGCCGAGCGATTTGTTATCATTATGGCATAATATGATAACATGGAGCTAGCCGAATGGTTCGCACACAGATTCAGTTGACCGACGAACAAGCGCGGTGCGTCAAGCGGATCGCTGCCGAGCGGCAGGTTTCGATGGCGACGGTAATTCGCCAAGGAGTTGATCTCCTGCTGCGGTCGGTGGAGACAGCCGCGACCGATGACGAGCGCATTGAACGCGCGATCTCGGTGGCCGGCCGATTCCGATCCGGCGGCGGCGATGGAGCCGCGCAACACGACCTCCACCTGCAGGAGGCCTACCGCAGGTGAGCGTCTTCGTCGATACCTCCGCGCTGTACGCAGTTCTCGATGCTGATGACGATGAGCATTCGCGGGCCGTTGCTGAATGGCATCGCCTCGTGCGCGGCGCGTTTCCCCTCGTGACGACTACAAGTGGTCCCAAAACTAGCGTCGGGCCGCATCAAAGGCCGTCAAATGCTTTGGTATTGAGCGTTTTTCATAGGGCAAGACGCTCTTGATCCGACGCTTTTTCTCCACACAAGGAACCGAACCCGGAGTTTTGGGA
>JAJEGS010000031.1 GCA_022819745.1 Candidatus Latescibacterota bacterium
TCCCAAAACTCCGGGTTCGGTTCCTTGTGTGGAGAAAAAGCGTCGGATCAAGAGCGTCTTGCCCTATGAAAAACGCTCAATACCAAAGCATTTGACGGCCTTTGATGCGGCCCGACGCTAGTTTTGGGACCACTTGTAGTCATTCCAGCGTATGTTTCCGCCAATAGTAATGGTCTGGTTTGCCTTCTTTCTCTTGGGATACTGCGCGGCTGATTCCCAAGCCGAGGTCGTGGTACATGGCGTAGTGCTTGATGCGGAGACAGGAGAAGCCCTGCCGCGGGCCAACATCGAGGTGGTAGGCCAAGCGTGGGGGACTATCGGCGATGGCAAGGGGGCCTTTCGGCTGGTGGTAGATGCGTTGCCGGTGACGCTCAGGGCGACGCACATAGGATACGCGCCCGTTGAGTTGCTGATGGCCGAGGCCGGCCCTCTAGAATTCCGTTTGCAGCCGATACCTCTTGAGATCGAGGGCCTGATTATCGACGGCGACGACCCAGCGGTGCGCATCATGCGCGAAGTGATCCGCCGCAAACGCGCGTGGACACCGCTTGCGCACCGCTACCGGGTCGAGGCGCATACGCGCCAAGTCCTCTACAGCAATCAGTACATCGCGGCGATCCGCGAGAGCCTAGCCGAACTGTATCGAGATCGGGACAAAGGACTGCGCGAACAGTTAAAGGCCAAAAAGCACACGGCCAACGTGAGCGCTTCAATGCAGGTCTTTGCGGCGGCGAAGTATCTGTTCAACCTCTACGACGACGAAATCGCGCTCCACGGGCAGGTTTTCACAGGGCCGACGCACCCGCAGGCACTGAAACACTACTCCTTCCAACTGGTCGGCCACAAGGACGACCACTACTTCATCTCGATGCAGCCAAAAACCAATGCCTTGCCCGGCTGGACGGGCGCGCTGGTCGTCCAAGACGGCGAGTATGCCCTAGTCGAGGCGCAGCTTTGGCCGAATCGCCGACTGCATCCGGCCGGTTTTGCAACGGAGAACGGGCTTGGCTACCGGCTCAAGCAGCACTTTGCCCGCTTCGCGCCTGGAGTTTGGTTGCCGGTGGAGACCGAATACGAGATCGAAGGACGGTTGGGCACAACAACCGGCGGCGAACGCATCCGTCGCCTCCGTGGCGCGCCCACGCCGCAGGCGCGATTGCGCGGTTGGACCCGGTTCAGGGGCTATGAGTTCGACGCACCGTCGATTGATTATGCGTTCAACGTAAGACAAACCCTCTTGGTAGAACCGCACTCGCCGACCTGGGACAAGTTTCTAGACAAACGGCGAGCTGAGTGGCCCTTGACCCGCCGACAAGCGCAGGCTTTTGCGGACTTGCAACAAGGCTTCGAGCCGCTGGCCGAGCAAGCGGTCGCCGCACTCTATCGGCTCCACGAACAGCGGGTGGGCGAAGAGGTGCCCGCTGTGATCGGGGAGGATCCGCTGGCACAAAAAACTTTGGTCAACGATGCGCTCTTGCGCGATGTCGTCGCCGGGGCAACCGGGGTCCACCTCGACACGAGTCTGACGTTCTTCGGCCAGCACCTAGCAGAAATCCCGACAGCAGCTAGAGGCAAGCTCACGCCGGAATTGTGGGCCAACCGCGTCGATGCGCTGCATTTCGGCTCGCGCTGGCGCGGCACCAACCTGCTCGGCCAGCGTACTGGGATCTACTTCAAGGGAGGCTACAACACCGGGTACGGGCGCTTCTTTGCGGGCGTAGGGTCAAAGCGGACCTGGGGGGCGGATGGCCGCAGCTTCACGGGCCTGTACTACCAGCGCGGCACCGTTCCACGCTATCCTTCGTCCCTCTATACACTCGCCGACAACAGCTATCCCTTTCTGCTCAGTCTCGACGACTACTTCGACTTCTACTGGCGAACCCGCTGGCGCGCCGAGGCGGGCTATCGCTTGGCGCAGCATAGCACCCTGACACTGGCGTTCAATCGAGAGCGTCATAGCAGTTTGCGCAAGGAGACAGACTTCAGCTTCTGCCGCACGCAGTCCAAAGATAGTTACGTCTATGAGCACCTCTGCGCCGATCGGGACCTAACCTACAGGGATAATCCCCCAATCCGCGCGGGTCGCATGACGTCGCTAGAGCTGGTGTTTGACCTAGGGGGACTCGACCCCAAGGCGTGGCATCGCGCCCGGCTCGCAGCCGAGTACAGCGACGAATGGATGGGGAGCTTTGCCCGTTTTGCCCGCCTAGATGCCCAGCTCGACTGGCACGTCGAGCCAGCGCGGGGCAGGCTCTGGCCGGCCGAGTCCAACTATCGGCTCCAAGCCGGTGCGGGTCTTGGTCAGGTGCCGATTCAGCGCTACGGGACCCTAGATGCTGGTCTGGTGATCGTCGCCCCCTTTGGCGCATTTAAAACCCTGCGCAACCGCCCATACACAGGCCAGCACTACGCGGGATTTTTCTGGCAACAGCGCTGGCGGACCGGCCTCTTCGAGCGGTTGGGGCTAGGGTGGCGCGCCCAGCGCTGGGGATTGGGCTGGGCACTGCACGGGGCCGCGGGCCGAGTTTGGGATCCTGCCGAGGACCCACCTACACTCCTCCACCACGAGCTCGGCCTATCGCTGACTCTGCTCGATTATCTCAATGTAGAATACACCCGCAGACTGGATCACCAAGAGGGACACTGGAGCCTGAGTGCGAAGAAGGCATTTTGAGTAGGGGCAACCCTTGTGGTTGCCCTCGTAGGATTCCGCGGGCTGAATGCGCCGGGTCGCTTGGGTGCCCACAAGGGACGCCCCTACATCTATCATTGCGGCGCAGATGCGTAACATCAGTTACGAACTGATGTTACGCACTTAGTGGCTGACTACCCAGAAGGGATCGGGGTAACAGATGCTTCGACTCCGCTCATACCCAAGGGCCTGTGCGCAAGTCAGTTACCAATGTCTAGCCTCTCACAGCTTCTGCCGCTCGTCCTCAGGATCGTAAAACGGCAGCGCAGTCACCTCCGCCACACTCGTCGAACCATCGTCCAAGCGCACATCCACCTGCGTGCCGGGCGCGGCCATATCCGCTTCGACAAAGGCCAAGCCCAACGGATAGCCCAGCGTCGAGACCGGGGCGATACTGGTCACGCGGCCGGCGATCCACCCACTCCGCATAATCAAGTTGCACTCCTCGGGCAGCTTGCCGGCAAAATCAGCGGGCCACCGCACGCCGACGAGTGTGCGCCGAACTGGGCGCGCGGCGTAGATTTGTAGGCTACGCTGACCGACGAAGAAGCGCTTGTTCTTGCCAATGGCCCACGCCAATCCCGCCTCTTGGGGATACGTCAGCGCATCCGTGTCGTGGCCGACGATCAAGTGCCCTTTTTCCAAGCGCAACAGGCGCTGCGCCTCCACCCCAAAGGGCCGCGCACCGGCCTCTATCAACGTGCGCCACACATGCTCCCCCTCCCAAGCCGGCACGTGGATCTCGTATCCCAGTTCGCCGACAAAACCCACCCGCATCACCATTGCCCGCACCCCGGCTACCTCGCCCTCGCGCACTCGCAGATAGGAGAAAGGCCCCGACCGCAAATCGATGTCCGTCAACCCCGCCAGCGCGTCGCGGCTTTCCGGGCCAGCTAAGTTGAACGCGGCCAGTTGACCCGTGACATTGCTCAAGGTCACGTCCAAGCCCCAGATCGCAGCCCAGCGCAACATCTCGCGGTAAAAAGCCGCCGCGCCGCTGCTCGTCGTGGTCGCATAGAAGCGGTCTTCGGCCAACCGCGCAATCACCCCGTCCTCGATCACCACCCCGCTCTCGTCGAGCGCCACGCCGTAGCGGCAGCGGCCAACCACCTGCTTCTTGAAGCGGCCCGTATAGAGGCGTTCAAGTAGCTCAACAGCATCCGGGCCACTGACCTGCAACTTGCCCAACGTGCCCACGTCGATGATTCCCAACCCAGCCCGCACCTGCTGCGCCTCCTGCACAATGCACTCGTCGCGGCTGGCGTCGCCGCGGGCATAGTATTCGGGCCGGTACCAGTCGCCAGCGTGGGCAAAGACCGCGCCGTGCTCACAATGCCAATCGTGGATCGCCGTCCGACGCATCGGGTGAAAGCGCCGACCAGCCAAATGTCCCAGCGGCACCGGCTGGTAGAACGGACGAGCGGTCGTCGAGCCAGTCGCAGCAATGGTGTCGCCGTTGAGTTTGGCCAAGATCCGCATCGCGTTCATGTTGGACAGCTTGCCCTGACTCGGCCCCATCCCCACGGTGCTGTAGCGCTTGAGCAGTTCGACGCTGTCGTAACCTTCTTGGTGAGCATTGACGAAATCCGCCAAGTGCAAATCCTCGTCGAAATCCACGAAATTCTTTTTGCTCGAATGGGAGAAAATCGGATAGCTGTGGCTGCGAACTTCGTGCATCGGCGGCGGGGACGCGGACACCTCGCCGTCGCCATGACCAGCGTAGTGTGCGGCTCTAAGCCCAGCAACCCGCCCATCTTCCCGCTGCGCGTCTAGATCGTACACCCCGCGAACGCGCCCGGCGACAAAGACCCCGTCTGGACACGACTGCGGCACGAGTTGCTCCAGCCCCTCGTCGTACGCGAATTGCACCCCCGCTTGGCTGGGCAGCGCGGCATTGGGCATCCAGCCGACCGACGCGGCAATACCGTCGCAGGCGATCTTAGTGCCGCGCTGGGCATCTATAGTGCCGTCTGCGGCTAGCGGTGCCACCACTGCGCCGCGCAGGCCATCCTTCTGTCTGTTCGGTATGGCCGCATAAATCGCATGGCCGCTGTGAATCGGCACCCCGGCGGCGGCGATTTTTTCCGCTAGGGCGTACGGAGTCACATCGGGACGCAAATCGGCAATGGCCGCCACCTCAACCCCCGCATCGAGCATGTCCAGCGCCACCCCGTACGCATCGCTATTGGCCGCTAGCACCACCATGCGGTCACAGGGTTTAACCGCGTACAACTTCACCAACCGCTGAGCGGCCGAGCCGAGCAGCACGCCCGGCAGGTCGTTGTGCCCAAAGACCGCCGGCTGCTCAATCGCGCCGTTGGCATAGACGACGGCCCCGGCGCGCACCTTGGTCATCCGCACCGCGTCGAACAGGGCGACCCATCCGTCGGCGTAGTGGCCGCCGGCCACCGTCCCGCAGCGGATCTCGACCTCGGGCAGACCAGCGAGCGCCTCGACCAACTCGTGGCAGTCCCCACCGTGCTGCCACGCCCAACTCCCCCCTAAACGCGCCTGTTCCTCGACCAGCAAAACGCGGGCACCAGCTTCTCCCGCAGCTCTCGCCGCCTCCAACCCAGCCGCACCGCCACCCACAACCAACACATCGCACCAAGCGTATTCCTTGGGGCTAGCCGTGGCCGCTTGGTCGCGGTTGATCTGACCCAAGCCCGCAATTTGGCGAATGATCCGCTCGTGAAAGGGAAAAAGCCACCGGGGGCGGTGAAATGTCTTGTAGTAAAAACCCACTGGCATGAAGCGGCCCAACGGCTCCAGCCACTTGAGCAGATCGCCTTTCAGCCCACCGATGGTGTTGACGGCCCGCAGATCCATACCCGCAGCCAACGGCTCGCTGTCGCCGCGCAGATGCGTGCGCTCGCCGTCTGTAAACAGCGCGTTGGCGTCGTGCCCGGCCAAGCTGTACACCCCACGCGGCCGGTGGTACTTGAAGCTGCGCCCCATCACCTGCACGCCATTGGCCATCAGCGCACTGGCGATCACATCGCCGACAAAGCCGCTGAACGCCTCCCCTTCAAAGCGGAATTCAAGGGGTTGCGTCCGGTCGATCCACTCCCCAGGCTGTGCAGACAGGCGGCGTGTCATGCTGTGTTCTCCTCGCCCCACAAATAGGTGCGAACGATCTCGTCGCTAGCAGTGTCGCGCTCGGCGATAAACCAAGTGCTGCTGGCACTGTGGTACCACCACTCGCGCTGGATACCCGGCTCGCCGCTGCGGTTGAACACGTAGTCGGCCCACGCAGCGTCATCCGCTTGCTTAGGATTGGGCATGGAGCGCACCTCGCCGCCGAAGACGAATTCCGAGAGTGGACGCGGCCCGTTGATTGGGCAAGTGAGGATTTTCACGGTCGCCCCCTTGCGTCGTTAGTGGCCAACGGACGCCGCTCCTTTCTCGCCAACCAACTCAAACGAACCAAAGCGCGACAGATTAAAAGCGCGGATCAACGGATGATCCTCGTCGTGGGCGATGGTGTGGGCCATGGTGTAGCCGCAGACCGGCGAGGCCTTAAAGCCCCAAGTGCCCCAACCCGCGTCGATGTAAAAGCCCGCAATCGGCGTCGTGCCCATGATCGGCGAAAAGTCCGGGGTCATGTCGCACAACCCAGCCCACTGGCGCAGCACCTTGACGTCGGCCAAGCAGGGAAAGAGGTCGAGCATGTGCCCGGCCAAGCCCTCGGCAAAGTCGAGCGTCGAACGCATGGACGTCAGCTCGTAGGGATCCAAAGAGGCACCAGCGACCAACTCGCCGCGCGAGGATTGGCTGACGTATGTATGCAAGCTGGCCGATACGACAATCGCGTCGAGCCACGGCTTGAACGGCTCGGTGACAAACGCCTGGAGCGGATGCACCACCAGCGGCGAGCGCAAGCCGACCATCCGCTGTATCTGCGGCGTCCATCCCGCCACCGCGCTAAGCACCTTGCGCGTCTGGATAAAACCGCGGTCCGTGTGCACGCCCGCGACCCGCCCATCCTCGACTTCAATGCCAGTGACACTGGTCTGCTGGTGGATTTCCACGCCCTTGCTGTCGGCCCCGCGCGCATAGGCCCACGCCACTGCGTCGTGACGGGCAATGGCCCCCGGCGGGTGGTAGAGCGCGCCGACGATAGGCGGCTGGTGCCCGCCACAGTTCAGGTCGATCTCGGGGATAGTTTTCTTGATGAACTCCGGGCCGACGACCTCGGAATCGATGCCGAGGTGCTTATTGACCTCGGCGCGCCAGCGCTGGGTGCGCAGTGCGGCTGGCGTGTGCGCCAAGGTGAAGTGGCCGCGCTCGGAGTAGAACAGGTTGTAGTCGAGCTTCCGCGACAAATCGCGGTAGAGGTCCACGCTGAATTGGTAAAAGCGCGCGCCCTCTTCCGTCAGGTAATTCGAGCGGATGATTGCGGTGTTGCGGCCGGTGCCGCCGTGGCCGATGTAGCGCTGCTCTAGCACGGCCACATCGCGAATGCCGTGCTCTTGGGCGAGATAGTGCGCCGCGGCCAGCCCGTGACCGCCGCCGCCGATGATGACTACTTCATAGCTGTCGCGCAGCCGCTCGGGCGAGCGGAACATGCGCGGCTCGGAGTATTTCTTCTCAAGGCCGTATTTGAGCAACCGGTAGGACATAGCCTCAGCAGGAGGTCAAATACCGGTCGATCTCCCAGCGGCTGACTTGGCTGTCGTACTCGGCCCACTCGTCGGCTTTTATCTGGAGGAATTCGTCGGCGATAGGGCCTAGCGCGCTCTGCACCACTTCGTCCGCGCCCAGCGCGTCGAGCGCCTCGGCCAGCGACTGCGGCAAAACCTGTATCCCCTCCGCTTGGATCTCGTCGAGGGGGCGCTCGTACATATTGCCCAGATTGGGCTCGCCCGGCTCCAAGCCTCGCTCAATGCCATCGAGCCCGGCGACCAGATAGGCGGCCAGAGCCAGATAGGGATTGGCTGCGGCGCTGATCGTGCGGTCTTCAAAATGCCCCTCGCCGGCCGTGCGGATCATCTGCGTGCGGTTGTTGTCGCCGTAGGTAATAAACGCCGGCGTCCAAGTAAAACCCGAACGGCTCGAATAGATGCCAGCGCCGAGTTGCAGACGCTTGTAGCAGTTCACAGTCGGGCTAGAGACCGCGCACAGGGCGCGCGCGTGGTGCAAAATGCCGCCGAGGAAGTGATAGGCCAACTCTGAACAACCCAAACCCCGCTTATCTCCCTCGTCCAAGAAGAGATTGTCGCCAGACTCGGCGTCGGCCAGATGGTAGTGCGCGTGCAAGCCGCTGCCCGTGCGGTCGGCAAATGGCTTGGGCATGTGCGAAGCAATCGCGCCGTACTTCTTGGCGATCTGCGAAGTAGCCATCTTAAAGAAAATGATGCGGTCCGAAGTCGTCAGAGCGTCCGCGTAGTCGAAGTTCACCTCAAACTGGCCGTTGGCATCCTCGTGGTCGCACTGGTACACGCCCCAGCCCATGCTGTTGAGCGACAGCGTCAACTCCTGCAAGTACGCCATGGCCGGCGACATGGAGCGGAAGTCATAGCAGGGCTTGGCCAGCGAGTCCACCCCGTCCGGGTCCCAAGGCCGGATAGAGCCGTCGTCATTGCGCGCGATGAGAAAGTGCTCCGGCTCCATGCCCACATTGAAGACGTAGCCCTGTTGCGCGGCGTCGGCGAGCACCCGCTGGAGGTTGGTGCGCGAGCAATAGGGATAGGATTCCCCATCGACGAAGAGATTGCTGGCAAAGCGCACGGTGTTCGGCTGCCAAGACAGCCGCGCGTACGAATCGAGGTCAATCTGCGCCAGCATATCGTGCGAGTGCGGCCCCTGTCCCAAACCCCAAATAGACGCGCCGGCAAAACCCGCGCCTTCGTCAAGGGCATCGTCGAGCGCCGTCACTGGCACCATCTTCACTTTGGGCGCGCCGGTCATATCGACGAATTGTACTAGTAGGAATTCAATGCCCTCTTGGGCGAGGCGTTCTTTGATTTCAGTGCGTTCAGTCACAACAAGCTCCTTTATTAGTTGGCGTGTTTCCAGGAATCCAATCCGTCCCGGCCAAGGGGATCTTGGCCATGGCCGCCGCCTCAATGGTCAGCGCCGCCAAGTCCTCTGGCTCCAGATTGTGAACGTGCGATTTGCCACAGGCGCGAGCAATGGTCTGGCACTCCATGGTCATTACCCGCAAATAGTTGGCAAGCTGGCGACCGCCGACCACCGGGTCTAGACGCTCGGCCAATGCGTCGGTCTGGGTCGAAATGCCGGCCGGGTCTTCGCCATCTTGCAAGTCGTCGTAAAAGCCAGCGGCCGAACCAATTTTGCGGTACTCGGGGTCCAAATGCGGGCTATTGTCGCCCAGCGCGATCAGCGCGGCCGTGCCAATCGAACAAGCGTCCGCCCCCATCGCCAGGGCCTTGGCCACATCCGCGCCGCTGCGGATGCCGCCAGACACAACGAGCTGCACCTTGCGATGCATATCCAGCTCGTCGAGTGCTTCCACCGCTTGGCGCACGGCCGGCAAAGTCGGAATCCCCACGTGCTCAATGAACACCTCCTGGGTCGCTCCCGTACCGCCCTGCATCCCGTCGAGCACCACCACGTCGGCACCAGCCTTGATCGCTAGCAGCGTGTCGTAGTAGGTCCGCGTCGCGCCGATCTTGACGTAGATCGGCACCTGCCAATCGGTAATCTCGCGCAGCTCGACAATCTTGATCGCCAAGTCGTCCGGGCCGGTCCAATCGGGATGGCGGCAGGCCGAGCGCTGGTCAATGTCCTTGGGCAAGGTCCGCATCTGGGCGACGCGGTCGCTGATCTTCTGGCCCAACAGCATTCCACCGCCGCCGGGCTTGGCCCCTTGGCCGAGCACTACCTCAATGGCATCGGCCTTCCGCAGGTCGTCGGGGTTCATGCCGTAGCGCGAGGGCAAAAGCTGATAGACCAAAATCCGCGACTGCTCGCGCTCTTCCGGCGTCATCCCACCGTCGCCGGTCGTAGTGCTCGTGCCCACCTCGCTGGCACCGCGGCCGAGCGCCTCTTTGGCCTGTGCCGACAGCGAGCCAAAGCTCATCCCCGCGATGGTGACGGGGATGTCGAGGTGGATCGGATTTTTGGCGTAGCGCGTGCCCAACACCACATCGGTGTCGCAGCGCTCGCGGTAGCCTTCCAGCGGATAGCGCGACATGCTCGCGCCCAAAAAGACCAAGTCGTCAAAATGGGGCACCCGGCGCTTGGCTCCCCAACCGCGGATATCGTAGATCCCGGTCTGAGCAGCGCGCTGGATCTCGTAGATGACGTCGCGGCCAAAGGTCGCCGATTCGCGCAGGCCCTCTGGGCTATAGTGTGATTGCATCATAAGCGTCTAGTACTGGGATGCGTTATCTACCTTGAAGTTGTAAAGCTGGCGCGCCGACCCGTAGCGGTGGAACTCTTCCGGGCGCACATCGGGCAACTCCGCTCGCGCCAACAGCTCGGCCAACGCGCTCAAGTGCTCGTCGCGCATGGGCTTTTCAATGCAGTCGGCCCCCAAGCCCGCGACCCGGCCGCGGACAAAAATCCGCGCCTCGTACAGCGAGTCGCCCAATGCCTCGTCGGCATCGCCGCAGACGACTAGGTTGCCAGCCTGGGCCATAAAGCAACTGCTGTGACCGACCGAGCCGCCAACCACAATATCGATCCCCTTCATCGAAATCCCACAGCGGCTCGACGCGTCGCCCTCAATGACCAGCAGGCCGCCGTGCCCGGTGGCTCCAGCGCATTGGCTGGCGTGGCCTTTCACTCTCACCAGCCCCGACATCATGTTCTCGGCCACCCCGACCCCGACCATTCCGTGGACGGTGATGTGGGCGTGCTGATTCATGCCAGCGCAATAGTAACCAACGTGGCCTTCGATATCGATTTCCACCGGCGCATTGACTCCAGCGGCCACTGCGTGCGCACCCCGCGGATGCAGAATCCGCCACGGCGTCTTGGCCATCTCGTCAGTCAAGTCGTGCAGGCGCTGGTTGAGCTGGCGCAACTCTCCAGTCGCCAAGTCGAAAACCTCTGCGCCCATCAATCGGCTCCTCCCCAAGTGTACACTCGCGCCGGCTTGGGCTCCCATACCTCCGCATCGTCGATCCCCGGCAAGCTCGATAGCGCCTGGAACTCGCTGGCCATCGCCACGTACTCATCCGTCTCGGCCAGCACGGCCGGCTTGCAGGCGATCGGGTCGCGCAAGACCGCAAAGCCATCGACCGTGCCGATGGCAAAAGTATAGAAACCGTCCAGATCGTCGAGCGCCGCTTGCAGGGCCGCTTGCAAGGTATCCCCCTGCTGCATCCGCCACATCAGATAACCAGCGGCCACCTCTGAGTCGTTCTCCGTGCGGATTTCGATCCCGCTGCGCTCCAGGCGCGTGCGCAGCCGGTTGTGATTGCTCAGCGAGCCGTTGTGTACTAAGCAGAGGTCCATGCCCGTGGAAAAAGGATGCGAGCCGTCGGTAGTCACCGCGCTTTCGGTGGCCATGCGCGTGTGGCCGATGATATGCGTGCCGTGCATCTCGCGCACGCCGAAGCGATCGACGATCTCGGCAGGCGCGCCGATTTCTTTGAGGATCTCAATACTGCGGCCGATGCTCATCACCGTCAGGCCCGGGTCTGAGCCAGCCAGCGCCCGCCCCAGCGAATCGGCGTCGGCGCGCACTGCGATGACCGCGTAGTTGGCGTTGACGCGCAGGCTCGCCTCACAGCTAAAGTGAGAACCGAGTTGGTCGGCCAGACCCGGCCAGTCGTAGTCGTCGGCTGCGTGCCGCAAGGTGACTTTGATAAAGCCTTCCGGCGGCTCATTGCCATAGAGCGCCAACCCCGCGCTGTCGGGGCCGCGATCGCTCATGCAGATCAGCATCTCGGCGAACAGCGCGCCGAGTTGATCGGCCAAGTCGCGTTTTTTTACGTACAGCCCAACAATACCACACATTGCTACTAGTCGTTTTAGTCCGATGTTTGTTCTACCGCTCGCGGATAGACTAAATTACACAATCGCTTCATACGCAACAAACACAGCGAGGCAAATAATATGACCAAATTTCCAGCAGTACAAGCCCTCACTTTCGACCTGTTCGGCACCATCCTCGACTTAGGCGGCAGCCTGACCCCGGCCATCGCGTCCTACCTGCGCGATAAAGGGTCTTCAGTCCCGCCCGAGCACCTGTGGAACCAATGGCGAGCGCGCCAGCGCCTAGAGCAATATCAGGACAACATCCTCCTGCTGGGCCACAGCGGCTATCTGGAAACGGTGCGGCGAGCCTTGATCTACGTCTTGGCTTTAGAAGGAATAAACGCGGCCGAAGGGGATGTCCCCCGGCTCATGGCAGCCTGGCAACACCTCAACCCCTTCGCCGATGTGAGGCCAGCCCTCGAAAAGCTAAAGGGGCGCTACCGCCTAGTCGCTCTGTCCAACGGCGAGTCGGACTTTTTGAACCATCTGGCGACCAATCGCATTGGCTGGGACTTCGACCGCATTATCTCAGTCGGGGAAGTAGGTGCCTTCAAGCCGCATCCTGGGGTGTATCGCCGCGCCGCAACCTCGCTGCACCTAGAAGTGGGACAGTGCATGATGGTTTCGGCCAATTCATTCGACGTGATGGGAGCGCGAACCTGCGGCATGAGGGGAGCCTTCGTCAACCGCAACGCCCTGCCCTACGAAGAAACGCCGTACCGACCCGATGTAGAGGTGGAAAATTTTACCGAGCTAGCCGAGGTACTACTGTAAAGATCGTTCCGCGGTCAAATGACCAAAACGGCGCTCCGAGCCATCTCGTCCCAGTCCGGTTCCACCGCGGGACGGTCGCTCCAAGCTATCGACATGGCACCATCCTCTACGACGACTGTACCCCGGCAGTCCAATTCCTCCTCGGGAGGACGCGGCTGCACGCCCATGGCCTCAAAGACAGGGTCGTTGCCGATGGACAGGATAACCTGGGGATCGCCGCCGTGTACCTCGACGCCGAAACTCTCGGCCAGTTGAGCCTGTTTGACCTGACCCGTGATGCCGATGCCCCGCTGCCGGACGATATCCGCAGCCTGTAATGCCAAGTACGGTGCCGTATTGTAGGGCTGTCCGCCGATGGCTCCGATCCATTCAAGGGTCAAAACCGGCAGATCGAGGGCGGCGCACAGCTTCTTCAGCCCCATGATGTCGTAGTCCTGCAGCGGCTCTTCGATCCACCTGTAGTGATACTTTTCTAGGATGCGGCCGATTTTTATAGCCTCCTCGACCGTGTACGACTCGACGGGATCGTGAAAGAGCAGGATATCATCGCCCAGCGTCTCCCGCAGCTTCCTAGCCATCTCTCCGTTGCCTTTCACCCCTCGATACGAGTGATCCTTGCAGCCGATAAACCTCTCTTCTTCCACCCGTTTCACCGCGTGGGCCACTAAGTCGTCAATGGTCCGCCCACCGACGTTACAATAGGCGGGTACGCTTTCGCGGCAAGCTCCGAGCAGCTTGTAGATCGGCAGGCGGGCACTTCGACTCGCCAAGTCCCACAACATCCGGTCGATGGTGTCGAGCAGCCCCCTACCCGTGTACATAAACCGCTGAGCCATCCAAAACCGCTGCCAGATGTATTCCCGGTCAAAGGCATCCACGCCGATGAGCATGTGGGCATACCGGGCCAGAAAAGCCTTGGCCTCCCATTCCAGTTCCCGGGGATTGTACCCCGTGGCGTAATTGGCGTACGCATCCAGTTCACCATCCGTCACGAGCCGGATCATCAGGCGATACGTCGGCTCCGGTTCTTCCCCGGTAAACGTAAATCCCTCGGGATCGACCGCACCGAATCCTTGGTCGTGGGTAAGCAGCCCGGATATACCCGGCGGCACGGGTGCGATGCTTCCTCTGGCTCCGCAACTCTCCTGCCGCGTCGCGGGTTCACCCTGCAACAGGTAACATTTCACATCTCGAATCTGCATAGGCCTCAGATCTCAATCAGTTCCTCAGTGTGCTCGTTGACGGCCCCCATGTCGATCTCCATGCCCAATCCCGGCGCAGTGGGAATCTCGATGTACCCATCGCATATTTGCAGCGGATTCTCGATGAACGGCGAAGACGCTTCGTTTTCACTCATCTCCAAGAAGGGCGTATTCCGAATGGTGCCCGCCAGATGCAAATGGGCAAAACCGTCACAGATCCCCAAACCGTCCAGATGGCAGTAGGCCCCGAAGGCTTCGACGCAGCGAGCGGCTTTGAGCACATCCGTCATGCCGCCGGCCCGCGTTACCCCAGTGCGAACGTGGTCAGCCGCCTGAGTCGTCATAACCTGCGCCGCTTCCATGGGACTGGACACGCCGGTGCTCGTCGGAGTATCTATCGCGGCAGCTAGCTGCCGGCCGCCGGACATGTCGCTATCGGGCCGCGGCCGGTCAAAACAGAAAAAGTCCGCCGCGTCGAGTACCCGACCGATCCGTATCGCTTGGTCAATAACCAACCGCGTCCGGCCGTCCAATAACAGGCAGAAATCCGGTCCTACGGCCCCGCGCACGTCGCCTATCAGGTTGACGAGCAATTCTTCGTCCCAAAGGGCGGCGAATTTGTACGCCCGGAAACCTGCACGCAGCGTTTCCTGTGCTTCCTCAACGATTCCTTCCGCCGACTCTCGCTCCGCACCCCACCTGCAAACCGGGATGCGGTTGCGAAAGCCGTTGACATGCCGATACACCGGCTGACCGGCGGCCTTGGCCGTGAGGTCCCACAAGGCGACGTCAATACAGGCGCGCAGGGCGGAAGGCACCCTTCCGTCCGCCTCGTTGAACGCCAGCCATAGCCGTTCGCGATCGACGGGATTCGCATCGATGAGGATGGAGGCCGCCGCGGCCACGTCGGTCTCGGCGACTGTGGCCGCAACGCCGGTACAGTGACCTTCTAAGCCCGCGTCGGTCAGAATGCGCAACAAACCGGCGGGCTGATGGACGATTATGCGGGATATAATCATGGGCGTCTCAGTGATATAATACGATGTGTATTATCGGCGTGCAGTATAGATCGGCAGATAGGCACTGTCAACGATCTATTCAAAACGGCGTCGGACTTGCTTGCCTAGGCTCCTTTCCAAAACCAGCCAAAATCCCGTTTTTCTCGCCCACGCATTTCCTTTCTCAAGAATTCCCGGGAGGCAACTGAAAGGGGGAAATCGATGATAATCTCTCTTACCAAGAAGGAAACAGAATCTCGGCGCATAAGTCCCGGACGGCTCAAAAAGGCGGTGGAGGCGATCAGGCGGGACGGATATGTCGTCATCGAAAACGCGATCCCCTATGAGCCGCTCGATATCCTCCGGGAGAAGATGGATCAGGATTCCAAGGTCTTGATCGATCGGGAGCAGTGGGGCGGTGCCGGAGGTCTCAAAGGCCACCTGCAACAGGGACCGCCTCCGTTCGCACCCTTTGTTTTCCTCGAGATTGTCGCCAATCCGTTTGTGATTCAGGTCAACACCGCTCTCCTAGGCGAGGGGATTTTCAACAGCTTTTACAACGGTAACACCAATTGTCCCGGCAGCGGCACCCAGCCGTTGCACCGAGACGGGTCTCCTCTATGGCCGGGTCACGAACCTCCCCACCCCACCGCCAGCGTGGCAGTAAATATCTCCCCGCATGACGTGACGGCTGAGAACGGGGCCGTGGAGCTGTGGCCGGGTACGCATCTGCACCCCTTCCCGGAAAACGTAATCGACAAGGAAACCGAAGAGGCCCAAAGAAAGGTTGCTCCCCCCGTGAGCGGATGCGCGAAAAAAGGCAGCGTGCTGATCAGGGATATGCGGCTCTGGCATCGAGGCGTGCCGAATCGGTCGGATCGACCGCGGCATATGATTGCACAGGTCCACTGTATCCGCTGGTACAGGAATCGCGGACCGCTGATGTTCAACACCGGTTGTGAAAAGGCTTTTCCCGATGATTGCGGTCTGGATCACAATGTGGAATTCACGGAGGAGCCGATTAACTATCTGTTGCTAAATCCGCCAGAGAGCAAAAAGTAGAGAATGAAGGGGTAAGAACTCACTGTCCCCTCTTAAATACGACGCGGGGCCGTCCAATACCAGCTTGGACGGCCCCGTATTGTTAACCTGCTGCTATCCAGCTTCACCCGCCAAACTTATAGGACACAGCCAGCTTCAATCGCCGTCCCTTGGGATCGTGCGTAAAGCCATCGTACGCCTGCTCAATGTTGACCAGCGGCGGCATCGTGTCGAGCAAGTTCATCCCCGACAGCGCGATATTGACGCCCTCGGACAAGTCCCACAGAAAGCTCACATCCCAAGTGACGAACGAGTCAATGGTACCGAATACCTCTTTAACGGCATCATTACCGGAGTTCATCGATCCCCGGTCCTCGTACGACGAAATGTAGTTCAAAAAGCTCACGAGACGGTAGCCTTCCCAGTGATAGCCCGCCGACACTTGACCCTTCAACTTCGGTAGAGAGGTTGCAATGGGATTGCCAAAGTTCAGGTAGCCGGCCGCGTCTGCCCCCTCTTGCAACACCAAGTTGCCGAGCATCAGGGCCTTCGTCTGGTATTCCAGCGTGTACGTAGCGTCCAAGTTGAGCGAAAATTCTCCTGCTCCGGCGTCCGCATGCCCGCCCAAATGCAAATCAATTCCCGAGGTCTTGACCCCTGGCCAATTGACGATATCAACTTGTACCCGCTCCAATTCGGAGGCCGCGCACGTGCCAGTACCTATCCCGTCCGGGCAGACAATGAACTGCTTCAGGGCCTCATTATTGGCTTCATCGGCATATAAGGCAGTAATAGCCCCGTGCGGCATGGCCCCGATGACATCCTTAAAATCGTAGCTCCAGTAGTCAAACGTCGCATCAAAGCCTTCCTCAGTGACTAAGACGAAGCCCGCATTATAGGTAAAAGCCTGTTCGGGTTTGAGGTCTTTACTGCCGAATCGGTCCACCGTTTGATAGGCACCCGTCTCATTGATCCACTCGAGCGTCGAAAGCGGGTTTTCATTTACGTCGTCCAGCGATGGCGTGCGAAACGTCGTCTGCACTGAGCCGCGCAGAAACACGGATTGAGTCGGCGATTCCACTAGCTGATAGCGCCAGCCAAACTTGGGGTCGAAACTGCTCGCCACATCGTGGAACTCGTAGTTGGCCGCGAGCTGGGTATCAAAGCGCGATCCCAAGCTCAGGGGAACCTCGACAAAGAAGCGATGCACGGTCTGCGATTCATCATACGGCCGATTCACATTGGTGAACGCATAGGGACCGAACCTGTCCTCGGCTGAGCACCCGTCATCGCCCACCACCGGACAGGGGTTGATGGTCACATCACCCTCGTCGTTGGGATCGCCGCTAGCATTGAGCAGACGGAACTGGTAGCCAGCCGCGTAACTAGCCACATCCTCAATCCAAGTTCCACTCAGCGTCGCATCGGCGACCAGCAGATCCGCGGTGCTCTGTAGATCGACTTCATTATCTGCCAGCCAGTGCCGCAACTCGGGGCTGTTGGCAAGGTTGGCGCGATAATCGGGATTCGCTTGGCTTGCAAACTCCGCGCCATATTGATCCGCGAACTCGATGGCATTGCCGAAGGGGTTGTAGTACTGGCAATCGCCCTGACCCGCCACTTGGCCGTTGAGTGGGCCGAGCCTCATCCCTGCAAGAGACTCGTTATCCGCCTCCACGCCAACACCACAATCGGGCCCGCCAAACCCGCGGAAGCCGAGGAATATCCGCTCGATGTACACCCCCGGCAGATTGTAGTTGCCCTCGGTGCGGGAATAGGAGAGACCTAAATCAAAATGGGTACTTTGACCTAGGTCTCCATTGGCAGAAGCCGCCACGCGCAAAGTGCGAGAGTCGCGGCCCAGTATGCGCCCAGGACCGGAGTTGCCAAATGGACGGCCATTGAAATACCAGTTCTCGCCGCCTTGGCATTCGTTGTAATACAGGTCGCCTTCCTCAGCACCGTAGTCCGCACAGAATGCCTCCCGGCCCGGATGGTTGGGCGCGACCTCCATGATGCTCGTATCTGTCAAGGGAAAGGGAGGATACGAAGGCGTGGTGTACCACTCGGGAATCTCAGCTTGGGCAACCAGACCCTCTAAGTGATACTCCGTGCCATTGCCCAACTCGCCGTTGATCTCGGCAAAAGCGCGCATATGGCTCATGTCCTCGATCAAATTCTCGTACTGCTGATAGCGAAAGCGGCAAGTCCAAGATTCCCGGAAGCCGCCAAACTGCTCGCAACGCGGGGCGTGGATGGCAGCGGTCCACGGGGCTGGCGCGCCAACCGCAAAGGTCCCCGGATTGCCCAAGCTCGACCATCCAAGGCGCTGCCCGCCGCCATGCCACGGCTGCAACAAGTAGTCCCTCTCGGAGGCCGGCAGCGCCTGACGCCCTCTCCATTCTCCAGCAACAACCGCATGAGCCGCGCCGATCTTCCCACCCCAGATCGCGCCGACGTTGGAATCGCCCGCGCCAGCGATATACTCGTGCGCACCCGAGACCTCAAAACCCTCAAAGTCGGCGCGAGTTAAAAAATTGGCGACACCTGCCACCGCATCCGACCCATAGATGGCCGAGGCCCCTTCTTTGAGCACCTCGACCCGATCCACGGCAATAGAGGGAATGGCATTCACATCGACGAAGCGCCCGCCGATCAAGCGCGCCGGGACATAGGTCTGGCGGCGGCTGTTGATCAACACCAGCGTCCGCGAGGCTCCCAGACCGCGCAGATTGACGTTGGCAATGCTCTCGGAAAGAGTGGCGGCTTGGTTGGCATTGTACCAACTGCTGCGCTCGCCGATCACTCCGTGACTGGCGCTCAAGTTCTTGAAGAAATCAACCGCCTGCGGCGACCCTTGCTCGGCCATCTTGTCCCGGCCAGTCACCGCAACAGCATAGGTCGAACTAACGTGAGAGTTCTTAACAGCCGTGCCGGTCACCGCCAACTCTTCGAGGAGCAGTGCAGAGGGTTTTATCCGCAACTCGACGGTCGCGGTTTGCCCAGCCTCTACCACAACCGTGGCAGTCGCCGACGAGTAGCCGATCAATTCAGCGCGCAATTGGTGCTCGCCCACCGGCACGTCGGCCATAGTAAACTGACCCTGTGCGTCCGACATCCCGCCTAGGTCCAAGGCCGGGATATAGACTAAGGCCGTCTCCAGCGCCTGACCGCTATCGTCGTCAACTACAGTGACGACGATAGTACCTGTCGCTTGCGTCCACGCCGGCGCAGCCCAAACCAAAGCCGCGGCGACTAGCACCAAAAAGTGCCTATGCAAAAATTTCATCGTAGGCCTCCTTCATTTAAGAGTGGGTGTATATCTTCATTCTAAGAATTCGTTTTGTAACGTTTACTCCGTCAGCATTCAGTGCCCTGTACGCACTTCGCTGCGCAGCCCCATCCAGACACAGACGGCCATTCCCAAGAGCACCAAGGCAAACGGAAAGCCCGTTGCGAGCGAAGCCGCCTGCAGCGAATTCAGCCCTCCGCCAAGTAGGAGGGCGATAGCAACTAACCCCTCAATCGTACACCAAAAAACCCGCTGTGCTACCGGAGCATCTACTCTGCCACCGGCTGCAATGGTATCGACAATCAACGAGCCGGAATCCGACGAGGTAACAAAAAATACGATGGTCAGCAAGAGCGCCACCGATGAAAGCAACTTGGTCAGCGGGAGTTGGTCGAACATCTTGAACAATGCGATTTCCAGCTTCCACGCCGCAACATTCTCGGTTACACCTGTGTAGCCCCCAACGATGTGCTGATGGAGGGCCGCGCCGCCAAAGGTGCCAAACCACAGCAGGCATAACACCAGCGGCGGAATGAGGACAAAAATCGCAAATTCGCGCACGGTGCGGCCCTTGGAAATGCGGGCGATAAACGTGCCGACGAAAGGTGCCCAAGCAAACCACCAAGCCAAGTAGAATGTCGTCCAACCATGCAGAAAACCCACGTCCTCGCGCCCGACCCAATTGCTGAGCGGCACAATTTTGGCGAGATAGCTGCCGAGTGCAGCGAATATACTGCGGAAAATGTAGAGCGTCGGCCCGAGCACAATAACCGTTAGCAGCAACAACAACGCGAGAATGATGTTGAACTGGCTAAGGCGCTTGATCCCAACATTAATACCCGCCAATACCGATGTCAGTGCGATGGATGTAATCACCACAATCAGCACCACCATAGTGGTGTTGTTCGCGGGAACACCGAACAGATAATGCAGACCAGAGGTTAGCTGCTTAACTCCCAAGCCAAGCGAGGTTGCAAGCCCGAACAGACCGGCGAAGATGGCAAACGTATCGATGACATGGCCAGGCCAGCCCCAGATGCGGTCGCCGAACAAGGGATAGAACGCCGAGCGAATGGTGAGCGGCAATCCGCGATTGTAGGCGAAGTACGCGAGAGCAAGTCCCACGACGCCGTAAGCTCCCCAACCGTGCAGCCCCCAGTGAAAAACGGTTGCCGCGATGCCGACGGCCGCGGCTTCTTCTGTTCCGGCAGCGATGCCAAGCGGTGGACTCTGGAAGTAGTAGATCGGCTCGGCCGCGCCGTAAAACAGCAGACCGATACCCACACCAGCGGCAAAGAGCATGGCGAACCAAGTTGCGTTGGAGTATTCGGGTTTTGCATCGGCCCCTCCGAGGCGCACCTTGCCGAGCGGTGAACAGGCTACATACAGACAAAAGAGCAGGAGAAAATTAGCGGTAATTAGGAAAAACCAATCGAGATTTACAGTCAGCCACTCGCGGGTATTTTCGAAAACTTCCGTCGCGGCTTCTTGGAAGACGAGCGCCCCAGTAACAAAAGCGACAATGGTGATACTGGAAATTGTGAATACTGGGGTCAGATAGATATCTAAACCGAATAGCTTCTTGTGGCCCCCGTCATCTAACGGCTGTAACTGTTCTCCTTCGCTTATTCCCAAAACTCCTCCTTTCTTGGGAACTTAGGAGTATTAACCCAACTCGGCGTTGTTGGTGCATGAGCGGACGATTTTGTTCCGTAGCGCCGTAAAACAAAAAGGCTCCTTGTTAGATTGGACATGACTTTTTAGGAGTCGATGCTTCTTCATACAAGCAGCCTATTGTAGTCAAGGTATCGCCCCCTCCGTCCCCTGTCAAGGCTTCGTCGCCGCTCAATGGCGGACTCTTTGAACCTGCAAACCGCACCCTTTCACCGAGCTAACTGCGGCGCTGCTGTTGAAGTTGCCCATGTTACTCGTATATTTTCTTTTAAAGAAACGAGCGTTATGAGATCAGTAATAGGATACCTCATGGGGTTGCTCTTAGTGGTCAATGCCAGCGCCCAGCCACTGGTCGAGGGGCGGGTGCGACTGGCTGCGGGGCAACCGATCGCCAACGCGCAGGTGCGGCTGTTCGACGCCACCGATCTGCGCCGCTCGGTCCGCACTATCACCGATGAAACCGGCTATTTCGCCCTGCCTCTAGCGGCATTGAGTGCGACTGCTCTGCCGCAACAATTTTACCTAGGGCAGAATTACCCCAACCCATTCAACCCTTCCACAATCATTCCCTATCAACTGCCGGTTTCGACTCGCGTGCGGCTAGAAGTGCTAAACATCCTAGGGCAACGCTTGGCGACGTTGGTGGATGCGGAGCAGCCAGCGGGCTTTCACACGGCGACGTGGGATGGCACGGACGCGTCGGGGCGAGGCGCCGCGGCAGGAGTGTATCTGTATCGGCTGGTTGGCGATGAGGTGCGCTTGACTCGGTCGATGGTGCTGCTCGACGGGGCAGTTGGGGCCGCCTCTGAGGGACCGGTAAGCACGGAGTTGGGAGGCACAGAGCCATCAGACTTGGCGCAGGTCTATGGATTGACCGTCTCAGGCCAAGGCTTGATCCCCTACGTGGACCCGGCCCTTCGGGTGGGGACCGAGGCTGTCGATATTGTAGTCGCATCACTCGACAGCTTTCCCCAAGATCAAGGAGCGGCGAGCAGGCTACTAGGCGACCTTGATAACAACGGTCGCGTTGATTGGGCCGATGCGCTGCTAGCCGTCCTGTACAGCGAAGATTCCTCCATCGCTCTACCCAACAACGGCGATATATCCTTGGGCGATGTCAGTCAAGACGGACAAATTGACCTAGCCGACGCCCAGCTTATCGAGGCGTATAGCATCGATCCGTTCCACCCGTTGCTGCCTGGGTGGATCGGCAAGTCGGTGGACCCGCCACCACCCGAAGACCCGCGCCTGACGCAGATCGAGTTGCCGGAAGGGTTCCACATCCGCGTGTACGCCAAAGGGGTACCCGGCGCTCGCTCGCTGAGCCTCAGCCCAGATGGCACCCTATTCGTCGGCACCCGGTCCGGCGGTCGTGTGTACGCAGTGCGCGACGAAGACAAAGACCACAAGGCCGAGCGCGTCATCATCCTCGCAAGCGGTCTGAACAGACCCAACGGTGTCGCCTTCAAGGACGGCGACCTGTACGTAGCCGAAATCAGCCGCATCCTGCGCTATCGCGCTATCGAAGCGCATCTCGACAACCCGCCGCAACCGGAGATCGTCAACGACTCTTTCCCAACAGACCGCGCCCACGGCTGGAAGTTCATCCGCTTTGGCCCCGACAGTTTGCTGTACGTGCCGGTCGGCGCGCCGTGCAACATCTGCGCTTCCCCCGATCCGTACGCATCGATCGGCAGGTTGGATCCTTCCACGGGCGACTTCGAGGTCGTGTCCCGAGGCGTGCGCAATACCGTCGGCTTCGACTGGCACCCAGAAACAGGAGAAATGTGGTTCACGGAAAACGGCAGAGACTGGATGGGCGACGATCTGCCGCCAGACGAACTGAACCGAGTAACCGCCGATGGGCAGCACTTCGGCTATCCCTACTGCCACGGCACCAACATCGCCGATCCAGCTTTCGGCGCTCAGCGCGGCTGCGGCGAGTTCGTTCCACCAGTCCAAGAACTCGGTCCGCACGTAGCAGCCCTCGGGATGCGCTTTTACACTGGCAACATGTTTCCGACGGAATACCGCAATCAAATCTTCATCGCCGAACACGGCTCGTGGAATCGCACTCGCAAGATTGGCTACCGTCTCACTCTAGTGCGTTTGGCCGCCGATGGAGCGGTCAGCTACGAGCCGTTCGCCGAAGGCTGGCTACAGGGAGAATCGAACTGGGGCCGGCCGGTTGATGTTTTAGTAATGCCCGATGGTTCACTGCTAGTCTCGGACGATCAAGCCGGTCTAATCTACCGGATCAGTTACTGAGGCCGCGTGTACAATGCCTCGAAGCGGTCCTTGGCCTCCCACCCCAAGAGCCGCTTGGCCTTGTCGGGCCGGTACTTGTCGTGCGGCAGCCGTGCACAGATAAAGAAATTTTCGTACGGCGACGGCATCTCGGGTGCCCGGAGCCCATACAAGAACGCCTCTCCGGTATCCTCCCACGAGGTCGAGTATGGATGCACGCCCTGCCCATGTTCCTCGGGCAGGATTTCCCTCGGCCGAAAATCCGTATAGACAAAGGTGAGTACTTCCAGCCCTTCGCGCTCGGCAAACACGCGCGTAATGTATCCGCCGAGATACTTGCTCACTGCGTAGAGATCGTCGCCTGGATGCAGCGGGATGTCGGCTTCCACTTGGAAGTCGTTCCAATAGTCGGCGTTGTGGTTTAAGGAGGTGTGAAAAGGCCCTGTGTGGATCAGCCTTTTTATCCCGCAGGCCACGCAGGCTTTGGCCACGTTGTACGCGCCGACCATGTTGACTTGGAAGGCCAGTACGGGATGCGGCCGGACGACGGATACATTGATCGCCGCATCCATGCCCTCGCAGGCGGCTAGCACTTGCGCGTAATCGGTAATATCGACGACCCGATTTTCGTGCGGCGGCCCCAACACCTCTGGGATCGGCGCTCGGGGACTTTGCGGTGGCGCGGACGCCACCTCAGTCATCGGCCGGAGATCAGTCACCCGCAACGTGTAGTGATCTTTGAGCGCGGCAATCGCCGACGCGCCGACCGGGCCACCCGCCCCAAACAACACCACCTTGCCTTCATCCACCGTTGCCATGATACCCCATTAAGCGAAGCGCCCGCTCGACGCCACGTGCGCCAGCGACCAGTGGTGCCCTTCGCGCTCGGCGGTAAGGGCTTGGCGCACCGCTTCCACAGCATCGTCAGCCGTGGTCTCCGCATCCAATTCGCCGAGTCGCAAACAGCGCACTTCGATCTGTCCGGTGCGAGCAATTTCGCGGCCAACTAATTCGGCCATAAGCGGCGCTAACGACCCGGCCTCGGCCCGTGGCAAAGCATTCCACTGTGGATCAACTATATACTCTTCCGGATAGTCGCGCAGCAAATCGAGATTGCTCAACAGCACCGCTTTCTCAATGCCGACGGCACAGGCCGCCGTCAGCGCCACGTAGGTACCCCGCGCCGCAGTATCGAGCACGACCCCTTCGTCGCCGCCAGCCGGATCGCCTTCCGCCGCGTGGACGATGGCCTCCACACCTGCCAGCGCCGGATCTAATGCCTCGCGCTGGAGCAAATCGACCTGCCGATAGCCAGCTAGGTCGCTGATCTCTTCTGCGCCGAACGCCACCACCTCAAACTCCGCACCCAATTCAGCCGCTAGCAGCGCCCCCCAAGGACGATCCGCGCCGATTACCGCCACGCGCATAGCATCTCTTCTACCAAGAAAGTTTCTCAGACAAGTTGTGAAAAAAGTACTTATCGTCGAGATATATCAGCCGCGCCGTGTGCTCCGCTTGACTGACGTACACTTCCTGCTCGGGATCTAGACTGCATATCTCGCGGCCATCGGCAATGAGCGCCATGTGGCTATCTACGGTCTCGGAACTGACGCGCAGCCGCACCCGTTTCTCGGCCGGTAGAATCAAAGTCCGCGATGTGAAGTTGTATTCGTTGATGCCGTCGAGTAACATGCAGCGCACTTCCGGCATAACCAGCGGCGCGCCCATCGACAGCAACAGCCCAGTGCTACCCGTCGGCGTACCGACGACCACGCCGTCGCCGCGAATGGTGCGAATTTTGGCGTCGTCAACGAATACATCCGTAGAGAGCATTTTGTGGTGCGCCCGCAAGGTCACCTCGTTGAAGACCAGACTCTCGCCGCAGGGATGGCGGCAAGAGAGCACCAAGCGCTCGCTGACGAAGTACTGGCCATCGACTAAGAGCTGGACGATGCGTGCCAAATCCGTGCGATCCCCAGCGGTCAAAAAGCCAACGGTGCCAAAATTGATCGCCAGCACCGGCCGCTGCGGGAACCGCGCAAAAGCGCGCAGCACCGTACCGTCGCCGCCAAGCGCAACGACCAAATCCAAGTCGCCCGGGTGCTCATCCCCCTCGATAAAGCACACGGCGATCCCGTGCGCGGCAAATAGGTCGCGCACCTCGGCGACTGGATAGTCCAAATCCTGGTCGCGGGGCAGGACCCCAACCTTTTTCAGTTCGAGTTGCACCGACGCCAACCTCGGAGGATTACTCGGCCCGCGCTTGTCTGCTGGCTTGGGCCTCGTAGGCCTTGATCAGCGCCTGGGTCCCCTCTTCGGCGCAACCAGCGCGCTCGACGATGTTGAAAAACTGGTGCGCGATGCTCACAGCCGGCAGAGCCAGCTTGACATCGTTGGCCGCCTGCAAGACCAACCGCAGATCCTTTTGCTGCAAATAGACCATAAAGCCCGGATCAAAATCGCCCGCGGCAATGCGCGGGCCTAAGTTGCTCAACTGCCAAGAGCCAGCCGCCCCACCGCTGATGGCGTCAATGACCTTTTGCACGTCCAAGTCGGAGGTCGCCGCCAACATCAGGGCTTCGGCCATAGCCATGTTGTTGACCGACACCGCGATCTGGTTGCAGAGCTTAGTCGTCTGACCAGCGCCGTTGGAACCAATCAAGTTGATGTTAGTGCCCATCGCCTCAAAGACCGGCAGACACTGGTTAAAGACGGCCTCGTCGCCGCCGACCATAATCGACAAGGTGCCATTGATCGCGCCCACATCCCCGCCGCTGACGGGTGCGTCGAGCATGGCCACGCCTCTCTCCTGCAAGGCCGCGGCTACTTCCCGGGTGACTTTGGGCGACACCGTGCTCATATCGATGACGACCGCGCCCTCTTTGGCCCCGTGAATCGCGCCATCCTCGCCCACCAGCACGGCCTCCATATCGGGCGTATCCGTGACGATACTGATGACGACATCCGCACCCGTCGCCGCCGCCTTGGGCGAGCCAACGCGCACGCCGCCAGCCGTGACGACCTCGTCAACGCGCGGCCGGTCGCTGCGGTTGTACACATTGAGTTGATAACCGGCTTTGAGCAGGTTCTTGGCCATGGGCGCGCCCATGATCCCCAAGCCAATAAAGCCGATTTGCGTTTGCCCCGGTGCTGCTGACATGATTCCTCTCCAATCTAAAACGTGAAAAAGCGATGTCTGTTGTCTTCGATCTCGGCCGTGTCGTACAGGTGTGCAAACCAGTTCTGCACGGTCTCCTGCTCGCGCTGCGCCTGCAGTTGAGCGATGACCTGCTCGCGTTGCGCGGCGAATTGCTCCTCATCTACCGGCGTCTTCTCCAGCAGCTTCAACAAGTAAGCCCCGCGCTTGCTGCCCTCGGCGACCTCGATCACTTCGCTGAGCCGGCCCTTTTCCAAGCGGAAGGCCGCGCCGATCACCGCGTTAGCACGACCTAGACCCTCCACCGATTCGGTGCGTGCAAAAGCCTCGGGAGCGTGGAACTCCACCCCGGCGTTTTGCGCCGCTTGGGCCAAGGTGGCCCCGGATCCTACTTCTCGCCGCACGGCCTCTAGCTGGGCGGCAGCGCGCTCGGCCTTTTTGCGCGCGCGCACCAACGGCTCAAGTCGGCCCTTTAGCTCGTCCAAGGGCGCTACGCCCTCAGGGCGTTTGGCCACTAGATGCGCCACCCACAGTCCCAAGTCGTCCTCGACGACCTGACTAACGGCCCCGGGCTCCTGTTCAAAAAACCAGTTGACGAGCCACGTGGTGTTCGCGCTGATGTCCGGCACAGCTTGGCTCTTGCGCAGGAAATTCGTGGGCGTCGCCTCAGTGCCAGAAGCCGCCAGCGTGGCCGCAAATCCTTCGGCTGTGGCCTGCTCTTGGAACACTTCGGCCCGGCTGCGCAGGCTATCTTCAGTCGTGCGCGAGGGCTGGTATCTGAGTAGGATATGGCGGGCATGTACCTTCTCCCCACCGCTTTCCTCCAAGCGTTCTTCCACCTTGATCAGATGCCAGCCATAGCGCGTCTGCACCGGCTCGGAAAGTTCGCCGGGAGCCAAGGCGAAGGCGGCTTCTTCAAAGGGCGCAACCATCTGGCCGCGACCAAAAAAACCGAGGTCTCCACCTCGGGCGGCGGATCCCTCATCGTCGGAGACCACCCCAGCCAACTCGGCAAAATCCTCACCAGCCTCGATCTCTTGGCGCAGGCGGCCGATCTCTTTTTTGGTCTCCAGCGAATCCTCAGCGCTAGCCACTTTGGGGAAGTACACGTATTCTATCTTTACCTGATCGGGATGCTCGTAGTCGGCCACGTTTTCTTTATAATAGGCGGCCAAATCTTCATCGGAGACCTCAATCTCGTCGTCCGCAGCGTCGCTGGGGGCAAATGCGTATTCAACGCGCACCTTTTCGTTGGCCTCAGCAAAGTGCTGGTGCGCTTCGTTGGGACTCACCTGCGCAGTGCCCCGCAGCATCCGCTGTAGCCTGTACTCGAGCAATTGCCGCTCAATCGTGCTCTCGATCCACAGGACTAAGGCTTGGTTGTTGGGATCGCTGAGATTGGCCGGATTGCTGATGAACTGGGCGTACTTGTCCATGTCGAACGCGCCGTCGGTTTGAAAGGTCGCGAATTCGCGCACGGCCTGCGGGGGGTTATTCCGCGTGTAAAAGGCAATTTCCCCATCGGTCACCTCAAATCCCAAGCGCTCGTATTCTTGATTTAGAATAATCTCGCGGACGTAGTAGTCCCACACCTGCTGCACGAGCAGGGCCTGATCGGCGCGCTGCTCCTGCGGCATCTGGCGCGCTATCCGCCGCAGCGCGTCTTGAAACTCCTGTAGCGAAATGGTCTCGCCATTGACTACACCGACCGCATCGCCAGCGGCGTTGGTGCCCGCGCCCGAGTAGTCGGCTCCCCATTCGACGACGATTAAGCCGATAAAGGCGAATATCACAAACCACAGAACGAGCACCGTCTTTTGGCGCAATAAAGTCATCATAAGCTATAGTTCTCCTGCTATCTTGCGTTTTTTTCGTTGGCCTCAGTAGCCAATCGGTTTTTCAACTCCGCGGGATAGCGGAGCAGACAGGCCGTGCAATGGCCGCCGCCCAGATCGACGAGGTGCGGCACGACGCGAGTGCAAATTTCCTCGCGCTCTGAACAGCGTGGGTGAAAGGCGCATCCCGAGGGTACGGCCGCTGGATTGGGCGCGTCGCCCTCCAACAGGACGCGCTGCCGCTTAGTCCGCGGGTCGGGCGCGGGCACGGCCGCCAGCAGCGCGCGCGTATAGGGATGGGACGGCTGGCGGTAGAGCTGATCGCGCGCCGCCACCTCGACTACGCGCCCCAAGTACATCACGGCTACCCGATCCGAAATGTGGCGCACCACGCTCAAGTCGTGAGCAATAAACATATACGTTAGACCCAAATCGCGCTGTAAGTCTTGCAGCAAATTGATGATCTGGGCCTGCACCGAGACGTCCAGCGCAGACACTGGCTCGTCGGCGACTATAAACTGCGGCCGCACCGCCAAGGCGCGGGCAATGCCAATGCGCTGGCGCTGGCCGCCGGAAAACTCGTGCGGGTAGCGCCGCGCGCAATCCACCGGCAACCCGACCATCTCCAGCAACTCCCCCACCCGCTCGGCCAATTCGGCGCGCTCGGCAAGGCCGTGGACCTTCAGGGCCTCGCCGATGATGCCGCCCACCGTCATCCGCGGATTGAGCGAGGCATACGGGTCTTGGAAGATAATCTGCATGTCCCGCCGCTGCCGCCGCATGTTCTCTTTGCTCAACTCCAATAGGTCAACCCCAGCAAAGCGCACCTGCCCAGCCGTAGCTTCAATTAGCCGCAGCATGAGCCTTCCCAGCGTAGTCTTGCCGCAGCCGCTCTCGCCGACCACGCCCAAGGTCTCGCCGCGTCCAATCGTCAGATCGACCCCGTCAACAGCCTTGACGTGGGCCTGCACCCGGCCCCAAAACCCCTCGCGCACGGGAAAGTATTTTTTGAGGCCCTTGACCTCGACCAAGGGCGCAGCTTGGCTCATGCGTCCCTCGCTTTCCAACAGCTTGCCCAGTGCCCAGCCTCGATTTCCTCCAGTGGCGGCGCTTCAGCCCGACAGTGATCGTCGGCCAGCGGGCAGCGCGGGGCAAAGCGACACCCCTGTGGGAAGACGCGGGCGTCGGGCACCACGCCCGGGATGATGTCCAATCGCTCCTGCTCGGCATCCAGTCGTGGGATCGAGCGCAGCAAGCCGCGCGTATAAGGGTGCCGCGGGCGGGTAAATAGCGCTTGCGTTTCCGCGTATTCGACGATTTGGCCGGCGTACATGACTGCCACTTGGTCCGCGGTCTCGGCGATTACGCCGAGGTCGTGAGTAATCATCACAATCGCCATTTGCAGGGACTCTTGTAGCGACTCCAACAGCGCGAGGATCTGCGCTTGAATCGTCACGTCAAGGGCCGTGGTCGGCTCGTCGGCAATCAACACGTCTGGGTTGCACGACAGCGCCATGGCGATCATTACCCGCTGGCGCATCCCACCCGATAGCTGATGGGGGTATTCGTCGATCCGCTGCTCGGGCGCTGGAATTCCCACCAACTGCAACATCTCGATCGCTCGGGTGCGCGCTTCCTGCATGGGGACCTGCTGGTGCAAAACCACGGCCTCGGCGATCTGAAACCCACAGGTCAGCACCGGGTTGAGGCTCGTCATCGGCTCTTGAAAAATCATCGCAATGTCGTCGCCGCGCACGCGGCGCATCTCCTCCTCGTCCAGCGCGAGCAAATCGCGCCCTCTGAGCAGGATCTGTCCGTCCTCAATGCGGCCCGGCGGATCGGGTACCAAGCGCATGATCGAGAAGGCGCTGACGCTCTTGCCGCAGCCGCTTTCGCCGACCAGCCCCAGTGTCTGGCCCCGCCCCACCGCAAACGACACCCCATCGACGGCGCGGGCGACGCCCTCTTCCGTATGAAAATAGGTCCGCAAGTCGCGAACTTCTAACACGGGATCCTGCGCGATCATGCGCTGTCCCTTTCCCAAGCCGTAGCGCGGCTTACCTCATCGTCGGCCAGCGCGCCCCAACGCATTTTCGCGCCGAGCTGACGCCTAAAGCCCTCGACCAAGCAAGCAACCAGTGTGGCCCGATCAATGGGCCGCCCCATACAGGCCTGTAAATCCGTGCTGTGCGCTCGCACCTGCCGGGTCCATTTTTGCCGCACGTCCTCGTCAATCCACAGAAGTTGCGGCAGGCGTTCGTGCGCCCGACCGAGCAAGATCGACCCGTGTTGCAGCAAGCGACGTCCATAGCGCCGCTGTGCGCTGCCGACCAGCTTGCGCTGTTGGCACTTGAGCTCCCAACGCGCCGTGCTGCCAAAACAAGGCCCCGACCGCAAGCCGCCAACGCAACGACCAACTCTTTCCAACTCGACAGGGGCCCCAAAAAGCCGCAGCCCTTCGGCCAAACACGCGCCGATTTTGCGGTGAGTAGCCTCTATCCCGCCCCCCGCGACCAATACATCCGCAGTACAGGCGACGCTGTAAGTCAATTCCTCCCAGTGCAGCACCGCCCTTCCACCCGTGGGCCGGCGCACCACGTCAATACCTAACACGCGACAGGCTTCTACATTGGCTTCGCGCTCGGGCTGCTGGTTCCAGCCGCAGGAGACAGCCGGCGGGTCCCAGTCGTAGAACCGCAGCACCGGGCCTTGGGCAGCGGCAGCGGCGAGAACTTGATCGACGCCCATATTGTACGCGCCACAGTTCGCACCCGTATCGACGACGCGCCAAGCAAAGCCCATTAGAGCAAGCCCAAACTCTCGAGGGCGTCCTTGGCTGCCATCTGTTGGGCCTCCTTCTTGCTCCGCCCTTGGCCCCGGCCCATGCACTGGCCAGTGATGCACACTTCGATGCTAAATATCTTGTCGTGGTCAGGCCCCTCTTCTGAGCGAAGCGAGTAGCGGGGGTGACCGTTGCCCTTGCTCTGCGAGTATTCAAGTAACTTGCTCTTGAAGTTCGCATCTGGTTGGACTATTTGGTGAAAATCCGCCAGCACCGCGCGCCGGACAAAGGCGCGGGCGGCCTCCAAGCCACCGTCGATATAGATCGCCCCAATCAACGACTCCAAGGCGTCGCAGAGGATCGACGGCCGCTGTCCGCCGTTGGCCTCGCGCTCGTCCGCGCTCAGCAACACAAAGTCCCCCACCCCAAGGCGATCTGCTTGGCGCGCCAGCACCGTGCGGCTGACTAACTGCGACTTCATCTGGGTCAACTCGCCCTCGCCCTTGTCCTCAAAGCGGCGAAAGAGGTAATCGGTGACCAACAGTTCCAACACAGCGTCGCCGAGCAATTCGAGCCGCTCGTTCGACTCGATGCGGTCGCGGCCCTCCTCTGAGTACACATACGATCGATGCTTGAGGGCTTTGACCAACAAATCCTTGTCCTTAAAGTGGTAGCCCAACAGCTTTTCGAGGGTGCGCCGCGAACTCAAGGCAAGCTTTTCTGGGTCGCCTGCCGGCTTGCGGCGATTCCACAAAGTTGAAATCCAGCTCATCTGCCTAATACCCGATTGAAAACCTCGTTTGCACGGGGAGTGCTCGGGGGATGCTGGGGAAGAGCGTCAGCCGGTGAAGCGACCAAACACCAGCGCCACGTTGTGGCCGCCAAAGCCAAAGGAATTGTTGAGGGCGTAGTCGATCTGCACGCGGCGCGCCTCGTTGGGGACGTAGTCGAGGTCGCAGTCGGGGTCGGGGTTTTCGTAGTTGATCGTCGGCGGCAGGACCCCGCTTTTGAGCGCCATGATGCAGGCGATGCTCTCGATGGCCCCGGCTGCGCCCAACAGATGCCCAGTCATCGACTTGGTCGAACTTACGGCCATGCTGTTGGTCTGGCCGGCGAAAACTGTCCTGAGCGCCGCAGTCTCCTGCTGGTCGCCCATGGGCGTCGAGGTACCGTGGGCATTGACGTACCCGATGTCGCCCGGGTCCAAGCCCCCGTCCTGCAGCGCGATGCGCATGGCCCGCGCCCCGCCCTCGGCCTCTGGTGCCATCGCCGTCTGGTGATAGGCGTCGGCAGTAAAACCAAGCCCAAGAAATTCGCCGTAGATCTCGGCCCCGCGCCTTTGCGCGTGCTCCAATTCCTCCAAGATGACGGCTCCGGCCCCCTCGCCGAGTACGAAGCCATCGCGCTCGGCGTCAAAGGGCCGACTGGCCCGCTCGGGCTCGTCGTTGCGCGTCGATAGGGCCTTGGCCGAGGAAAAGCCGGCCATGGAAATGGGGGTGACGGCTGCTTCTGAGCCGCCGGTCACCATCACGTCGGCTTCCCCGTACTGGATCTTGCGCGCCGACTCGCCGAGCGCGTGGGCCGCCGACGAACAAGCCGACACCGTGCCGTAGTTAGGCCCTTTGGCACCTAAGTCCATGGAAATCATGCCCGGGGCCATATCGGAAATCATCATGGGCACATAAAATGGGCTAATGCGCCTCGGGCCTTTTTCCAGCAGAATAGTGTGCTGTTCTTCGTGAGTCTGAATTCCGCCGATGCCCGAGCCCCAGATGACGCCCACGCGCTCGGGGTCAATCGCTTCCATGTCGAGCCGAGCGCGGCTAGCCGCCTCCCGGGCCACGCAGATCGCGTAGTGGGTGAAGGCGTCGTTGCGGCGCACATCCTTGCGGTCCAGAATTGCTTCTGGGTCGAAACCCTTGACCTCGGCGGCAATCGTAGTCCGGTGTTGGGAAGTGTCGAACCTAGTGATCGGCCCGACCCCAGAGCGGCCGGCTATGAGTGCCTCCCAGAACGTCGGCAGGTCGTTGCCATTGGGCGCTAACACCCCCAAGCCCGTGACGACAGCTCTGCGCCTCTGCACTGGATTGCCGTTCACGCCTTGCTATTCTCCTCTAGGTACTTAATTGCGTCGCCTACGACCATAATTTTCTCGGCGTCCTCGTCCGGGATGTCGAGCCCGAATTCTTCCTCAAAGGCCATAACCAACTCGACAGTGTCGAGCGAGTCGGCCCCTAAGTCGTCGATGAACGATGCTTGGGGATTTACTTGATCTTGGCTCACGCCGAGTTGCTCGACGACCAAATCTCTCACGCGCTCTTCAATAGAAGCCATGGTGTGTTCCTCTTGGGATAGGAGTGAACAGTTTTACCGCTGTGCGGTCTTAAATTAGAGCCTAAATATAGGCGATGAGCAAAATTTTTAATACCTAAATTATATGGCCATGCCGCCATCTACGGACAAGACCTGACCGGTGATATAGGCGGCTTGATCCGACGCGAGGAACGCCACGGCGTGCGCTACGTCTTCCGGCGTCCCCGCCCGGCCCAGCGGTACCGTGGCAATCATCTGCTCCTGCTGCTGTTCCGTCAAGCTGTCCGTCATGCCCGTTTCCGGCACCAACCCCGGGGCCACGGCATTGGCGGTGATCCCGCGCGAGGCCAACTCCCGCGCCAAGCTCTTGGTCAGGCCGATCAACCCGGCCTTGGACGCGGCATAGTTGGCTTGGCCGGCATTGCCCAGCAATCCCACGACCGAAGTGATGTTGACGATCCGTCCGCCGCGGGCCTTGAGCATGGGGCGCACCGCGGCGCGGACGCAGTTAAAGGCACCCTTGAGGTTGATCGCCAACACCTCGTCCCAATCCTCTTCCTTCATCCGCATCAGCAAATTGTCGCGGGTGACGCCGGCATTGTTGACCAACACGTCCAACCTGCCCAACTCCGCAATCGTCGCCGCCACCAACTCAGCCGCCTGCTCGGCGTCAGCGACATCGGCCTGGCGCACGAGGCAGCGACGGCCTAGGGCCTCAATAGCCACAGCCACTTCACCAGCCGCCGCAGCGTTGCGGGCGCAAATCGCCAAGTCCGCACCCTCTTCCGCCAAGCGCAGAGCAATAGCCCGGCCAATGCCCCGCGACCCACCCGTTACCAACGCGACTTTCCCGTCCAAGAATCCCATATTATTCCGCTCCTTGTGCCGCGGCGATTTCTTCCACGGTACCCGCCAGTGTGACCGCCAGCTTGGGCGCAGTGCGGCGCACCAGCCCCCTTAGCACAGCCCCCGGCCCCACTTCAAAAGCGCGATTGATGCCCATGGCCGCCAGCCGCTGCACAGTCGCGCTCCAGCGAACCGGACCCGTGATCTGATGGATCAGGTGCAGCCGCAGTTTTTCTGGGTCTTCCACAGGTGCAGCCGAGACATTAGTCAGCACCGGCACGCGCGGCCGCGCAAAGGGCACCGCCTGCAACAGCGACTCCATCTCCACGGCCGCGGACGCCATAAGCGGCGAGTGAAAGGCCCCGCTGACGGCCAATTCGACGACGCGCCTAGCGCCAGCTTGAGTGGCCAACTCGCTCACCTGTGCCACCGCGGCCGGCTCACCCGACACCACGACTTGGCCTGGAGCGTTAAAATTGGCGGCTACGACGATCCCCACATCGGCTACCTGTTGACACAAAGCCATGACGTGATCGTCGTCCAGACCGATCACTGCCCCCATCGTCCCCGGCCACTCGCTGCCGGCCTCCAGCATTAACCGGCCGCGCGTCCCCACGAGCGTCAGGGCCTCGGCAAAGGAGAGCACTCCAGCCGCCACCAGCGCCGAGTATTCCCCGAGGCTGTGTCCGGCTACGGCCACAGGCTGTAATCCGATAGCAGCGAGCAACTCGTTGGCGGCGACGCTGTGGACAAAGACAGCCGGCTGCGTGACGTTAGTTTGCGTCAGTCGCTCGGCCGGCCCCTCAAAGCAAAGCGCACTGAGCGCAAAACCCAGCACCTCGTCGGCCTCGGCAAAGCGCGCCCGCACCGACTCGTGCTGCTCGTATAGGTCGCGGCCCATGCCCACGGCCTGCGAACCCTGTCCCGGAAACAAAAAGGCGCACCCGCCCACCTTACTGCCCCCAGCGAAACAAGGTGCTGCCCCAAGTGAGGCCGCCGCCGACGCCGGTCATCAGCACCAAGTCGCCGCGCTCCAATCGACCTTGATCAGCAGCTTCGGCCAAGGCAATGGGAATCGTCGCGGCCGTGGTGTTGGCGTAGCGGTCGATATTCATCATCACTTTTTCCGGGGGGAGATCCATACGCTGAGCCGCAGCGTCGATGATGCGCTTGTTGGCTTGATGCGGCACGAAGAGCTTGAGGTCTGCGCCCGTAAGACCATTGCGCTCCAGCAGGCTGACCGACACCTCGGCCATTTTTTCCACGGCAAACCGGAAAACCGTGCGCCCTTCCTGGCGGATGTAGTGCATGCGCTGATCTACGGTCTCGTGCGAAGGGGGATGCAGGCTGCCGCCGCCTTTGATGTGCAGGCATTCGACCGCGGCCCCATCGGCGTATAACTCAAAGTCGATCATGCCGGCTCCGTCCTCGCCGCGCTCCAGCAAAACCCCGCCCGCTCCGTCGCCAAAAAGCACGCAAGTCGCGCGGTCCTCAAAGTCGAGAATGCTGCTCATCTTGTCGGCACCAATGACCATCACTCGGCGATGCGCGCCGCTTTCGATAAACTGCGCGCCGGTCGCCACGGCGAAGACAAAGCCGGAGCAAGCCGCCGACAGATCGTAGGCCCAGACCCGGCTGGCGCCGATGGCGTGTTGCACCAAGCAGGCCGTCGCCGGAAAGATCATGTCTGGCGTAATGGTCGCGACGATGATTAGGTCGATGTCGTCAGCGGCGATTCCACGGCGCACCAATAGCTCTTGGGCCACGGCGCTAGCCATGGTGGAGGTCGGCTCGTCCTCCGGCAGAAAGCGCCGCTCGGAAATGCCAGTGCGCGAGCGGATCCACCCGTCCGAGGTATCTACTACTCGCTCCAGATCGGCGTTGGAGACCACCTTGTCGGGCAGGAAGTGTGCAGTGGCCGTAATGGCCGCGCGAAATTTTTTTCCCTCTTCAGTCACGCAAGCATCCGCCCCGAGCAGCCTAGACTTCAGGCTCTACGTATTCGCGGCCTCGATAGAAGCCGCAGCTCGGGCAGACGCGATGGGGCAAGGCGGGTTGTCCGCAGTGGGAGCAAGTAGTCCTCGCCGCCGCCTTGATCTTCCAGTGAGTGCGCCGCTTGTCGCGGCGGGTACGCGAAATTCTCCTCTTAGGTACTGCAGCCACGGATGACTCCTCTCAAGAATTTTCTTTGGGTTGGGAAAATTCGATCTGCGCGAGCGCGGCCCAACGCGGGTCCGCTTCTCGCTCCTGTTCGGCGGGGGGTTCGGCGGACTCTTCTACTCCGCAGTGCGGACACCGCCCATCGGCCTCCGGGGTGGGTATGCGCATCGGCAAGTCCAAGATCACAGCCTCGCGGATGTACGCGCACAAATCAACCTCGCGCGTCCCCGGATCGACAATCTCGATAAACCCGTCTTTTTCGGCAGACGCCAACTCTTCGGGGGTAGCTTGGCGGCGCTGCAAGAGCAAGCGAAAACGCGCTGCGACCTCCTCTTGTACTTCCTCTAGACAGCGATAGCACTCGCCGGCAATCCGGCAGGTGACGACCCCGTCAATTCTGAAATTGTCGAGCGCGCGCCGCACCTCAACGCGGGTTTCAACGCCGGAGGGAAAGGCGAAAAATTCGTCTTTTAGCTCCAACTCCTCTGCGCGCAGATCAAAAGCGAGCGCATTGGGGCCCTCTGCGAGCTCGTCGAGTACTAGCAAGGCGCTCATGGGATTGCTCAGTCGGCAAAGAAAAACGCGATCTCGGACTTGGCGTTGGCCGCTGAGTCCGAGGCGTGAACGGCGTTGCACTGCACGTCCGTGCCAAAGTCGCCGCGAATCGTGCCCGCCGGGGCTTCTGTGCTGTTGGTCGGGCCGATAAAACCGCGCAAATGAGCCACGGCATCGGCGCGCTCTAGCACCATCGGCACGGCCGGCCCCGAGGTCATAAATTCCACCAATTCGCCATAAAAGGGGCGCTCCCGATGCACGGCGTAGAAGGCCCGCGCCTGCTCGGCGGATAGCTCGACCATGCGCAGGGCGCGCACCACAAATCCCGCGCCCTCGACGCGGGCAATAATCTGGCCGATGGCGTTTTTGGCGACCGCATCGGGCTTGACGATCATCAACGTGCGTTCCATAGATATAAAATTTATTTCCTTAGCAAGTGTTTCCCCTAGTCAAACGAAATGTTGGAAGATAGGAGCCAATCGGTTTTGTGTCAATGGACGGCCCGCGCAACAAAATGCCCTAAGTATCGCTTTCATAACGAGTTCGGCGCATATTTCTTGACAGAGTAACACGCCTCTCCTAGATTGGCCAACACTATGGATTATCCACTTTTAGCCGAAGAAGGCAAGGTCATCCGCGACCCGGTTTGGGGCTATATCCACTTCCCCGCTCCCGTCCTCGCCCTTGTCGATACCCGAGCCTTCCAGCGCCTGCGCAATATCACCCAGCTCGGCTACGTGCATCTGGTGTACCCCGGCGCGCGCCACTCGCGTTTTGAACACTCGCTGGGCGTCTATCACTTGGCCAAGCAGTTTTTGGCCCGTCTCCTCGACTCAGACCCACCTCTCGTGCTAAGCGACGAGGATGTGCGCGTCTTCATCGCCGCCACCTTGCTCCACGACATCGGCCACTACCCCTTTTCGCATACCCTCGAAGAATTGCGGCCCTTTTTCATGCGGCACGAAGAAGGGGCCAGGCAGATCATCGAAGACCAAGAAGGCGAACTCTACCAGACGATCGCCGACAAATTCCAGATCAACCCAGCGCGCGTAGCCAACGTCATCGACTACGAAAACAGCGGCCTCGCAGTTCCCCCCGAAGACCTGCTGCTAGCCAATATCCTCAGCAGCACCCTCGACCCCGACAAAATCGACTACCTCCTGCGCGATTCCATGTTCTGCGGCGTCCCCTTCGGCGAGAGCGTCAACCGCGACCGCCTGATCGCCTCGATCAAGTTCGACCCAGAGCGCCAGCGGTTGGCCATCACCAGCAAGGGCGTCTCCGCGGTCGAGGCCCTAGTCTTTACCAACTACCAAATGTACCGCAACGTGTACTGGCACCACGGGGTGCGCTCGGCGTCGGCCATGTTCAAGCGCGCAGTGCAAGAAATCCTCCTCCACCCGCACAATCGGCTCGACTTCTCCGATTTCCACCGCCTCACCGAGAGTGGGCTAATCGCTCGCCTCCAGCGCGAGCAGAAGCGCCTCGGGCTGGAAACCTCCGCCCAGCTCCTCGAAGGCACGATCCACCGCCGCCTCTACAAGGTCGCTGCCGTCATCCACCCCAGCGAGCGCACCCAGCCTCTGATGAACCGCCTCGACTTTCTCTTCCGCCATCCGTACAAGCGCCGCGCCAAGGAAATTGAGCTGTGCCAAGTCTTTGGCCAACGGCTCGGCCGCACGTTCCAAGGCCACGAGATCCTCATCGACATCCCCAGCTTCAACAAGACGCCCGAAGTCGATCTGAGGGTCTTCTACGGCCGCACGCTTCCCGAGGACAAGACCGACCCCCTGACCTTTGCCGATCCAGAGGTCTCCCGCCTGCGCGACTCACTGCTGCACAACTTCGAGGACCAAGCCAAAATTTTCCGCATCTTCTGCATTGACGACTCCGACCTACGGGAACTGGTGGGCAAAGAGGCCAAGCAGTATCTCAGTTGAAATGCACTTGGGTACACAGACAAAGGGATAGAATGAGACAATCAGAGGGAAAACGAGAAGCCGGTGAACACAGCAACGGCCTCCAGATGGCACCCGAACAGATGCTTGATCTGGCGCGCAAGGCCGCAGAGCTCGTGGTGGAGCGGATCGACGGCCTGCCCAGCGAAAATGCTTGGGAAGGAGAATTCCGACGCGAACTTGAGAATTGGCTGGTAGAGGAGCCGCCCGAGGCGGGCCGGCCAGCAGCGGAAGTCATTGAGCAGGCCGCACGAGATGTTCTCCCCATTGCGACGCGGCTGGACCACCCGCGTTGCTTTGGCTTCGTCCCAACAGCGCCCACTTGGCCCGGAGTACTCGCCGACTTCATGGCCGCCGGATACAACGCCAACGCCTGCACTTGGTTGGTTGCGAGCGGCCCGAGCCAGCTAGAACTGGTCGTCATCGACTGGTTGCGGCGCTGGATCGGATACCCGGAGAGTGCCGGCGGGCTGTTGACCAGCGGCGGCTCGGCGGCCAGCCTCGACGCCTTTGTCGCAGCGCGAGAAGCAGCGGGCCACCCCGAGCGGATGACTGTGTACATGAGCGACCAGAGCCATAGCGCACACATCCGTGCAGCCAAAATTATCGGCGTGCGACCAGAGTGCATACGCCTGCTTCCGAGCGACGATCAGTTCCGCCTAGACATGGAGACGCTCGCGCGCGCCGTGGCCGACGACTGCGCAGCGGGGTTTAATCCCATCGCGATATGCGCCAACGCCGGCGCGAGCAGCACCGGAGCCATCGATCCGCTCGGAGCCATGGCCGACTACTGCGCGGCGGAAGACATCTGGCTGCACATCGATGCGGCGTATGGCGGCTTCGCAGTCGTGACCGAGCGGGGCAAGAAGCTACTGCGCGGAATCGAGCGCGCCGATTCGGTTGGGCTAGACGCACACAAATGGTTCTTTCAGCCTTATGAAGCCGGCTGTCTACTAGTCAAGGATCTGAGCACGCTTGAGCGCGCTTTCGGCGTTCACCACGACATTCTCCAAGACACAATATGGGGCGCAAACCACCCGAACTTCTCGGATCGCGGCCTGCAACTGAGCCGCTCGGTGCGAGCGTTGAAAATTTGGATGTCGGTCCAGACCTTTGGGATGGCCGCGTTCCGGCAGGCCGTGTCAAAGGGAATGGAGTTGGCCGATCAAGCCGAGGAGTACGTCCAGGCGAGCCCGACCCTAGAGATGTTGACCCCTGCGTCGCTGAGCATCGTGTGCTTCCGGGTCAACCCCGCCGACATGGACCTCGACGAGGAATCCCTCGAAGCAATCAACAGGAAGGTGCTCGCCCACGTCTTTTGGGACGATCAGGCCTTCGTATCATCGACCCTTCTCCACGGACAGTTTTCGCTGCGGATGTGCATCGTCAACCACACTACTACCTGGGACGATGTCCGCAAGACCCTAGAGGCTATCGAGCAGTTTGGGCGTGAGGCGTCAGCCTAGAGGAGGACATTGTGTGTAGAAGCGGTTTTACACCTGAGCCTCTCTCAAGTTATGAAACCACTTCTAGTCAACGGATTCACAGGGTGTACTGCGGGATCTTCAGCAGTTCGCCGTCCTTCAGCGCCGACTCGTGCGCGACGATGCCGCTGACCGTCATGTTAAGCGCTTGGGCCACGTCGATGAGAGGCGTGCGCTCCAGCAGGATCGCCTCGACGAACTCGCACATCAGATAGCCGTGAGAGCCACCGTGCCCGCCGGCATCCACTCCCGGAGGAAGAGGTGGGCGCTTGAAGGTTGGCACAGGATCCTGCCCGTCATTCTGAAACGCGCCGTAGAAGGTCCCCTTCTCCGTGCGAATCCGGCCCGTCTCCCCGCCGACACCCGGCGTGTCCCAGCTAACCCCCATCCGCGCCATGCCGCCGTCGCTGGTGCGAAATAACGCGATTTCAGTGCCAAACGGGTTGCCGTAGCGATTGTTTGCAGCCTTCAGATGATCGACGCTGCTGGGCACGCCCATGCAGGAGACCTCGGTGAAGCTCCCGCCGGTGACGCCCATGTAGTAGGCATTGGAGTGCGTGGGATACCACTGCGGGGGAGCCCCAGTGCGCCAGCCCTCGTGCGCGGCCAGCGGCGTCGAGAAGTAGTGCCAGTATTCACCCTCTGCATAGACGACTTTTCCCAGCGCGCCGGCTCGGTACAACTCCCGCATGTTGTAGAGATCTTCGTGGAAGTACGAGGTTTCGAACATCATGTAGCTGCGGTCGGCAGTCTTGGCCGCGGCGAAAAGCGCATCCGCATCCTCCAGTGATCCCCACACGGCGGGCACGGCCGATGCAACGTGTTTGCCAGCTTTGAGCGCGGCGATGGCCAGCCGGGCGTGACTCGGAGCGTCGGTGGCAACGAAAACGGCCTCGAGCGAGTCGTCCTCGATCAACTCTTCGCACGAGGCATAAGTGGTCGCACAGCGGCAAGCTCTGGCCAGTTCGGCCCGCTTGTCGGGGTCCAGTTCGGCAACCGCGGCAACAGTCACATTCGGGTGGTCCTGGAAGCGGAAGGCCGCACCGAAGTTGCACACGCCATACCCAGCAATACCTACGCGAATCACGCGGTCGGACACGGGCTGCCAGTCCTTCGACGTCTCGTAGTCAGTAACGGCCTCCTCAAAACCCTGGATCGGGACGGCCTCCGCCGTCGGTTCTGGATCACTCTTCTGGTTCATCATTCCCCCTTTAGTGTCTCAATCTCGCGCCTCCATCCACATGGTGCGGATTGGGAACGATAAAGTGCCTTTACCGATGCGTTGTCAATACGGCCCCTTGACAACGCGTCCGCAAAGGCTTCTTATCGTTCCGATCCGTACCAGAGGGAGCGATAAACGTGGACGCGCGACAGGAAAAGCTGCTCAGAAGAACCTTCCTCGACTACCAGTCGACGGCCGAGTTCATGAACAATCCGCTCATCGTGTCGCGGGCGGAAGGGCTCTACTACTGGGATACGGACGGGAAACGCTACTTCGACGGCATCAGCGGTATCTACTCAACCCTGCTCGGCCACCGCCATCCGCGCGTCGAAGAGGCCATGCGGGCCCAATGGGACAAGCTCGCCTTCGCGCCGCCCATGCACGGCACGGCCGATGTGACGCTTGACTTCGTCGAAAAGCTCGGCAGCGTCACGCCCGACGACCTCAACTACGTAAAAGCATTCAGCGGCGGCTCGGAGTCGATGGAGGCGGCGATTAAGTTCACGCGCCAGTATTTCAAGCAATCAGGCCATCCGAATAAGTACAAGTTCATCAGCCGCTATCAAGCCTACCACGGCGCTACCATGGGAGCCATGGCGGCCAGCGGCACGGGAGAGCGCAAAACCCCATTCGAGCCAGCCCCGCCGGGCTTCCTCAAAGTATTCCCCCCAACGCACTACCGCGACCGCTTCGGCGACTGGGATGAGGCCAACCGGTTCGCGGCGCAGCAGTTCGAAGATGTCATCATCAGTGAAGACCCGGCGACAGTGGCCGGCATCATTCTCGAACCAGTGTCGAACACCGGGGGTATCATCACGCCCACGGACGAGTACTTCCAGATCATCCGCGACACCTGCGACCGCCACAACGTCGTGCTCATCTACGACGAGATCATCACCGGCTTCGGCCGCACGGGAGCGATGTTTGCCGCCCACACCTTCGGGGTGACGCCCGACATCATCTGCGGCAGCAAAGGGCTGTCGAGTGGTGCCATTCCCCTCGGAGCGCTGATGGCTCGTGAGGGGATGGGGGAGTACTTCTACGAGCAAGGCGAAAACTTCGCCCACGGTCACACTTACGCGGGCCATCCACTGGCCTGCGCAGTCGGCATCGCCGTGGTAGATGAGATCGTGGAGAACCGTCTCGATACCCATGCCCGCAAGATGGGCGACTACCTCGCCGCCAAGCTCGAAGGCCTAAAATCGCTCGGCGTCGTGCGGGAGGTGCGGGGCAAGGGGTTGCTGAGAGGAGTTGAACTGATGAAGGATACGTCGAGCCTCAAGCCGTTCCCGGAACTGGGCAGGGCACTCAAAAAGACGGCTCTGCAGAACGGAGTCATCCTGCGGGTTGATCCGAGCTGGTTCGCCGTCGTGCCCGCCCTCATCATCGACAAGCCCCAGGTTGACGAACTCTTCGACCTCGTCGAGCAAAGCCTCAAAGACGCACTCGACCAAGTTTGATCCTGAACAAGGAGATGCAAACATGGCGACGATACAACTTCCAGTGCGATGGTATTCCGGCTACGGCCCCGACAATCCCGATGGGAATCGTTTCGCCGACCTCGACCTGCCGCTGGCGACCACTGCCTTCATGATCGTGGATTCAGACTGCGGCGCGGGGAATCCCTACGTCGAGGAGGGGATTGCACCCGCGCTGAAGGCCGCCCGCGCCGTCGGCATGCACGTGTTTTTCATCCACAACGACTTCTCCCTGTGCGACGAACCGGGCAGTATTAAGCGCGAGATCCACGGCACCCGCTGGGGCAGCGAAGATGCCGCCGACCGCCCAGCACCGCAGCGCAGCCCGTTGCAACCGAACTACTCGCCGTCGATTCAGCCCCTCGCCCACGAGCCGGACTTTCCCAAGCGAGAGTGGTCGGGGTTCCACGAGACCCACACCGACTATCATCTGCGCTGCCACGGCATCAAGACCCTGATCGCCGTGGGATTCTCGCAGCGGTCCTGCCTCTACTTCACCTGTGCCGGCGCAGTGGAACACAACTACCGGGTGGTAATGTTGCGGGATTGCACCCACTCGGCCGAGTACCCCGATACGGTGGACGACAGCCTGCCGGAAGGGGGGTGGCTGCGCAAGATCATGCTGCGGAACTTCGAGCACGTGGTGGGCTACACCTCCACGTCGGCGGAGTTCGTCCAGGCCTGTTCCGCGCTGATCGCGACCCCTTGACAACGCGTCCAGAAAGACTTCTTATCGTTCCGAACCATACAGTAGCACAATAGGAGCACGAATAATGGGACAAGCAATGACGGAGCGCGAGATCGAGACCATCGTCCGGGAGGTCACAGACGAGGAGGTGGCCTTCTACCACGAATACGGCTGGGTTATGATGCCACGGCTCGTTGCGCCGGAGTTCGCCGCACAGCTTTTGCGCGTCGGACGGGAGTGGGTCGATCGCAACGCCCAAGAGGTTGGCCACGGCAATCCACGCGCCGGCCTAGCGCGGAATCAAGAGACCGAGCCGTTTCGCTCATTCATGTTCAGCGAGCGCATGGCGCAAAACGCGACGCGTCTCGTGAACAGGAAGCGGTTCAAGGGCGTGGACGTTCCGCTCCGCTACCGCGTGGATATTCTCCTAAACAAGCCCCCCGGAGCAACCGGGTCCACCTATCACCAGGACTCGTCCGAGCACGGCTCCGACCGGGTCGGCGAGCTCCAGTTCTGGCTGGCGCTGGCGGAAGTCACACCCGATATGGGGGCCATGCGATTCGTCAGTCGCTCCCATCGCGAAGGACCGCTCGGTTCGGTGTTCAAGGACGACCAAGGCGACCTGCTCAAGCAGTTCCCGAATTTGACGTCCGTGCTGGAGCTCTCGCCGCCCTTCCACTACCAGCCGGGCGACTGCACCGTGCACCACGGATACACCGTCCACGGCGGCCCGGACAACACCACCGACAAGCCGCGCTGGTCCTACCTCTTCTCGTACAGCCCCGCCGACACCCGCTACTGGAACGGCAGCGCCGCCAACTGGGGCAGTGAGCGGAAGCGCCTGAATGACTCGGACAATCCCATAGTGCCCGCCGAGGCCGGACCGTGAACCTCGAAGGACACGTCGCAGTCGTCACCGGAGCCAGCCGTGGCGTTGGACGGGCAATCGCAGATGCGCTGGAGGCGCGTGGCCTCTCCGTCGCAACCGTCGCGCGCCGCTCGGCGCAATTCACCGCGGATGTCTCAAACCCGGCCGATGTTGACCGCCTCAAAACCGCAGTCGAAGCCGAGCTCGGCCGGCCCACCGTTCTCGTCAATGCCGCCGGGGTCTTCGGCCCAATCGCCCTCGTAAAAGACAGCGACCCCGAAGAATGGGTCGAAACGCTCAGGATTAATGCGGTGGGTCCCTATCTCGTATCTCGCGCGTTCCTAAGCGGAATGTTGGACGCAGGATGGGGCCGGATCGTGAACCTTTCATCTGCGGCGTCGCTGCACACACCCGGGCGGCTAAACAGCGCCTATGGCACGGCAAAGGTCGCTCTCAACCAGTTCACCCGTCACCTTGCCGCCGAGATAGAGGGGACCGGCGTCACCGCGAACGTCATCCACCCCGGCGACGTCAAGACCGCGATGTGGGAAGATATCCGCGACAAGATGGACACCGTGAGCGAGCGCGGCTACCACGACTGGGTGGCGTGGGTGGAGCAAACGGGTGGGGATCCGCCGGAAAAGGCGGCCAAGCTCGTGATCGACATCATCGAGAGCAACGTCAACGGGCGCTTTCTCTGGATCGACGATCCACTGCAGACCCCGATCCCAAGTTGGGATTAGGTAGCGAAGTCAGAACGACGCAGCAGGCAATGCCCAAGGTCATTGATCCGTTGGGCTATAGATACTCTTCATCTCCCAAGCATCCAAAACAACCAAGCGCACATCCCGGCCCACCGCCCGCAGTGCCACGCCGACACTATCCTCGCGGCCAGGATACACCCGGACAGCGAGGCATTGTCTGTTGTTGACAAAGACTTCGACGATGCTTTTGTCGATGAACACCCGCATCTTGAGATTCTCCTCCGGCGCTAGGAACACCGGAGCAATCTCTGGAGGCCGCGATCGCGCCTGAGGTTGTATCGAGGCATGGGAAGAATCAAGGGCGACTAGGCTGTAGGTGCCCTCACTATTGGGCGGCGTAGAGACCTCATTACCGGGCACAAGGGGCCTGACGCTGCGGTCCCGATAAAAGGCAATCCGGGTGTACTCCTGCTGATCCGGTGAGCGCAAAACATCCAACTCGATCAGGGGCGCACCGTTAGTCTCGACCTCGAGGCTCAGCTCGATAGCATTGCCGGCGAGTTGGTCGAAAACGGTTTCGCTATTGCCCTTGATGGTGCAGTCGGCGATCTGAGTATGGCGACCGCGCAGCGATTCGATATCCCCGGCCGGTTCAATCTGTACCTCGCCGCTAGCGTTCAAGCTTAGGCGTCGAGGCAAACTCATAAGCTGCTGTCCTTCCCAACAGCCAAAATGACGGACCTGGCGTTCCTCTTGGCTCCAACCCAGACTCGGCATCCCCCAATTGACATTAAAGATCGCAATCAATCCCCCCTTGCCGTCGGGGGTGGCCGATGGTGCGTGTATCCCCCCGGGCCAAGAGGCACCAAAGTTGAAATGGCCGTAATCGCGGGCGATCAATTTGTCGCGCGCTTGGTCGTAATCGCCAATCAGGTACTGACCCCCGTTGCGATGGCTGTAGTACAGCAGCATGTGTTTGTCACCGATGGGCCAAAAATACGGACAGGCCCCGTCGTCACCGTTGGTGCTAAACAGATCGTCTTCGACAAAAGGGTGCAGGTATTCCCAAGTTTCGAGATCCTCCGAGCGAAAGAGAAAATTCGCCCGGCGCTGCAAGCCCCTCGGGCCAGTAGGCAGTGTGCCCCCTGAAAGCGAGTAGTAAGCTCCGTCCTTTTTCCAAATGCACGGATCGTAAACCCGGTAGGATTGACTGGGCTCGTTGGCCTTGGGCTCGGGGATACCCCCGGGCACTTTTTGCCAATTCAACAACAGGGGATCGCGGCTGATGGCGCTCACATTGCCTAGTTGGTGGCCGTAATAGTGGACTATGACCCGATCCCCATCGACCAGCGACGCACCAGACCAGCAACCGTGTTCGGGATGGGGGTAAATGGCGTAGGGCAAATCGCGCCAGTGGATCAAGTCATCGCTGACTGCGTGAGCCCAGTGCGGCCGCGGATCTTCAGGGGGAAAGGCCTGGTAGAACAGGTGCCAGCGCCCCTGCCAAAAACACAGTCCGTTGGGATCGTTTAAGCGGCCATCCGGGTTGCAAAAATGGTATATGGGACGCACTGGGTCGCTGACCTTAGCCTGCCTAGTAGCCCTAAAGCGCTGCAGGAGCGGGTTTGTTCGCAGTTGGGCTTCCTGCTCGGCGAGAGTATCGCCAAAGCTGTATTGGGCGACGCCCGAGGTGTGATCAGGTTGCATATAGTCAGACTCTCTTGGTTAGGTATAGGTAAAATGCGAGAATCATCAGCCTGAGAAAGGAGCAGCCCCCAGTCTGTTCACGAGATCTCTTGGAGGAATGCGAGCACGTCCCCTACTACATCGGCTTGAATGTCGTCGTCAGTGCCGTTCGTCAAGAAGTTTGCTACTCTTCTAGGGCCAAGTCCATCGTGCGTCGCGAAGTCCTGCCGGATGATGGCGACCGCTTTTTTGACGTGGGGATCCGCCAAAAATGGCCGGAGACACTCCGACGCATTTCTGACCCCTATTCCACTAAGTACATAGGCGAAATCGTAGGCATCCTTGTTCGCTCCGCGGTTCCTGAATGCCAAATCTCCGCTGTATCCTTCGAAAGTCGCTGGCTTACCAAGCATCGTCGCCCCGTGGCAGGAACTGGCTGCGGATCTCGTCGGCCGCTTCTTGCGCCCGTTCGGGATGGGCCTTTAAGTCGAGGTAGGCTTGAACAGGATGAACACAGCGTATGCCCTCCACCTCGTCGGCACCGTGAAAGACGCCGGCGTCGTTGGGCACGACGAGCCAAGTATTGGCCCCCCTCGCCTCCTCGCGAAAACCGAGCGCCCTCGTAAGCTCCGTTGACGGCATCTCTTCAAGATATACGGTAGAGAGACGAAAGCTCGTGTACCGCGTCCATGCCCACGCGGCGGCTAAACCCGTCACGGCGTAAGGTACGGTGTCCCCGGTCAATGTCCTTGCGATTTCGCGTGTGAGGCTGTCGCCGGATGTGGCCGCGATGTGGCCAGATATTAGCAGCCTGTGTCTATCAAAGCGATACTCCTCATGCCAAGCGTCGAGCAGCCTGTTCGCATCTCCGATCGCAATGCCGCATGCTCGACGGACCACGAGTTCGCTTTCAGCCAGCTTTCTGATAACCCTGCTCACGTATCCCTCGTCTAAGCCGGTGGCAACCGCGAGGTCGCGTTGACGAGCAGCCTCGGTAGGGTGCATCAGTAGCCAGCGAGCGATCCGCGATCCCTTCGGGCCGAACGCACTTTCGACCCGCCCAGGGCGGCGGTAGCGGTTGGCGTGCCCAAGCACCTCGACATAGAGACCGGGAGCGACGATGCTCGCGTTGCCAGATAGGTCCAGCCATCCTACACCGTATTGCTCGCAGTGCGCTTGGCCCGCCTCTCCCATATAGGGAACGGCCACGAGAGGAATCACCGAGCAGGGCAAGTCGCTAGTCGCCCGCTTTAATTGCTGGACCGCATGGGCCACAGGCCCGAGAGCACCGGAATCCTTCCATTCCAATGCAAAGAAATACCGTCCCGCTGTGACGACAGAATCGAAGAGGAACGAGCTTCCCCGGCAGTTTGCATCGTACCGTATAGAGCTTTCCTTCCCCCATTTTTGGAGGATCTCGGCTAGCCTCTCCGATGCTTGGCGGATGGCCTGATCTTGAAATTGCCGTTGCATACTTGTCTATATAACGTATATTGCTCGGATGTGCAACTTCCCTTATATAGACAATTCGGAAAACTCGACAAAAGGAATATGCCTAGTGGTTCTATCCTGTGTATTCTCGCCACTAAGAGGGCCGTGCCAACACTCCCCCAATCGCCCTGAACGCGCAAAAAAATGACCTACCCACCCCTCTACCTGCGCCCCAACAGCGAGCGCACCTTGCGCAACGGCCACCCTTGGGTCTTCTCCGGCGCAGTCGAACGCCCCCCCCGCGACGCTGATACCGGCGACATCGTCGATGTCTTTGACGCACATGAGCGCTTCGTCTGTCGCGGCTTCTACAATCGGCGCTCGCTGATCCGCGTGCGCAGTCTCACCCAAGACCCCAGCCGCCCCATCGACGCGGCCTTTTTCAAAGAGCGCATCGCCCAAGCCATCGCCCTCCGCCGCAGCACCGACCTAGCCGTCCACACCAACGCCATGCGCCTAATCCACGGCGAAAGCGACGGCCTGCCCGGCCTAATCGCCGACGACTACGCCGGCTACCTAGTGGTGCAATTCCACACCGCCGGCATGGAAAAGCAACGCTCCACCATCCTCGACGCGCTCCAATCCCTGCTCGCCCCCCGCAGCCTGTACGAACGCAGCGATGTGGGCACCCGCCGCGCCGAGGGGCTAGACGACCGTCCCACCGGCCTGCTAGCCGGCGAACCACCGCCCGAGTTCGTCGAAATCGAAGAACACGGCACGCGCCTCTACGCCGACCTCTATCGCGGCCAGAAGACCGGCTTTTTCCTCGATCAGCGCGCCAACCGCTTCTATCTCCAGCAGCTAGCCCACGGCCAGCGCGTGCTCAACCTCTTCTCCTATTCGAGCGGCTTTTCTGCCCACGCCCTCAAAGGCGGCGCATACCGCACCCTCGACGTCGATATATCGCCCCAAGTCGTGCCCGCCGCCCACCGCACCCTCGCCGCCAACCGCCCCCAAGGCTCCCACTCCGACCTGTTGATCACCGATGTCTTTCCCTTCGTGGACGAGCTAGCCAACCGCGGTCCCCGCTATGACATCGTCGTCTGCGACCCACCCTCGCTGATGCGCAAACGCAGCCAGTACAAACAGGCCATGGGCGTCTATACCAAACTCAATCGCAACGCCTTCCGCCTCATAGCCGACGGCGGGCTGCTGGTGACCGCCTCGTGCTCGTCGCGAATTTCCCAAGAGGACTTTTTCCAAATCGTCCGCCGCGCCGCCGCTGGCGCTCGCGTCCGCACTCGCATCCTCGCCTACAACCTGCACCCAGCCGACCATCCGATAGATCCAGCCTTCCCCGACGGACGCTACCTCAAGTGCATCTTCGCCCGCGTCTCTCGCCCTTCTTGATGCTGCCGGGGAGTCGGCACAACTTTAGAACTGAAGTGATCCAAGCCGACTGCGAAAGCGTATATTCCAATGGATGAATTGAGTTAGACCGTGCTCCTGCTCCTTTTGCTCGCTTGGGGCTGCGCCCGCGACGACCCACTCCTAGTCGAGGGCCGGCAACACTTCCACAATCGAGACTACCAAGCCGCGATTGTGGTCTTGCAGCGAGCTGTACAACGCCCATCCCCCTCGCAAGTCGCCTATCGTTATCTAGGACGTTGCTACCTCCAAGTCGGACAGTACGAGCAAGCGCAGGAAACAGCACGTGCCGGGCTAGCCCTCGCCCCCAACGACCCCGAACTCTACGACCTACTCGGCGCTATTGAAATGACCTGCGCATTCGCCGAGGCCCGCTACAGTGATACCGATGCCGCCCTGCGGGCCTTCCAACGGGCCATCGAACTCGACTCGCAACGCGCCACCACCCACTACAACCTCGGCCTCGTGTATAGCTACCGCGACAGCGCCCACCTCGCCGAGCGCGCGTATCTATCCGCCTTGCAGGTAGATTCCACGCTCGCGCCAGCCCACAAGAAGTTGGGCCTGTATTACCGACGACAAGGAGCCTTAGACCAAGCCCTAAGCCATCTGCAACGCGCCGTGCAGTACGCGCCCAAAGATGCCGAAGCACATTTCCACCGCGGCTTACTACTCCGCGCTCAAGGGCACTACGACCAAGCCGTCGAAGCCCTAGAGCGAGCCGCCGAACTCAACCCTTATTCTCCGCAAGTCCACTTCAATTTGTCGCAACTCTACTTGCGCACCGGGCAGCGCGAACAAGGAGAAAAGGCCCTAGCACGCTCGGAAATCCTCCGCCAGCACCACCGGGGCATCGGCTCGGAGCAATCCCCGCCTGCTAGGAGCGCAGTGACTGTCGGCTCGGCCACGGCCCGCTACAATCTCGCCCTCAACCTCGCCCTGCAAGGCCAGTACGATCAGGCCATCCTCGAATATCAAAACGCCCTCGCCATCAACCCCAAGCTAAAAGACGCCCACAGCAGCCTCGGCGTCCTCTTCACCTATCAGGGCGATTTGGTCGCCGCGGCCGAGAGTTTTCGCCAAGCTCTCGATCTCGACGAAGAAGATCCGCTCAGTCACACTCGGCTGGGGATGACTCTCCTCAAACAGCAACGCTATGCGGAGGCGCGGGCCAGCCTGCTGCGCGCGGCTGCACTCGACTCTAGCCTGCACGAGGCCGCCTACGGACTCGGCTTGGCCGCGGTCCGCACGGGCGATTTGACCGGGGCCGTCGCCCACTTTGCTGAGGCCGCCCGACTCAACCCTATGAGCGCCGCCGCACAGTTGAACCTCGGGGTGGCATACGCGAAATTGGCCCAATTCGACGAGGCCGCCCGCGCCTATGCCCGCGCCGTCGAGTTGGATCCTGCCAATGACCGCGCCCATCTCTACCTCAGCGACGCCTACCAGCAATTGGGGAACCTGCAAAAGAGCCAAGCGCACCGCGAAAAAGCGCGTCAGCTAACACATGAGATTCCGTAGTCTCATGTGTTAGCCTGCTGCCTCGCGGCGGCCTTCCCGTTTCTCATCCCCTCACCGCAGAGACCAACCGCGGCCAACAGCAACGTCAGAGACTCGTCTCTATCGTCTATTGACTCGGCTCGACGACGGTCAGTACCTGGTCGGCAGCAATGTCTCTCAGCACCTGAACTGCCCCGCTGGGCCAGCGTACTTCGAGCCGATCCACGCGCTCGGCTTGGCCCAAGCCAAAGTGCAGCCGCAGATCGTTGTGCGACAAATAGCTTCCCCCGCTCTGCACTTCGGCGTGTTGGGTCTGTCCGCCG
>JAJEGS010000059.1 GCA_022819745.1 Candidatus Latescibacterota bacterium
CCAACGGCGAAGGCGCGCCACCCGCGACGCGGCTTGAGCCGAACCCGGCAGAAAAACGGCAATCTGACTCAAGGCAATCGACTTGGCTTGAAAAATAGCCACCGCAATCCAAGACCAATTGACCAACTGTTTGCGGTTGGATACCGGCACGAGTGCTTGCAACCTACCCAGCAATCGGTTATATACCTGTTCGCTGCTGCTCATAAGGCCATCCTTTGATCTTAGGCGGTTAAAAGAGAGCCATAAACTATGGGCAGCAGCCCTATTTTCAAAAGTGTAAGGGAATCAGGTTCCGAGTAAGACGTACTTACGTATTTATTAATCATCGCCCTTGATCGGGGCTTCCCGTGCATGGCGCTGCAGGAACGTATCGGGTAGGGCCGCCGCCAATGCGCTGTCAGATACGGCGATCCGCTCTTTGTACTTGTCCAGCAAGTCATCGATCAATTCCTCAAAAAGTTGCTCTCGCTTCTCTCCGCGCACCAAAGCCCGCGCCTTTTTCTCGACTTGAAAAAAGGGAGATACTTCTCCCCCCTGACGGTTGAGCACCTTGAAAATGCTGTATCCGCCTTCAAGGTGCACCGGGCCGGTAATTTTGTTGAGGTCGGCCGCTTTTACTGCTTTGAAGAGCCCCGGCAGGGTCAACCGCTCGTACTCGCCCAGATGCATCAAGCCGTCTTCTTCCTGCATACCTTGGCGGATGGTGTGCTTTTGGGCGAGCATTCCCAAGGTCGCACCTTGTTCGATGGCGCGCAGCAAACCAACGGCTTCCACCTCGGTCTCAACCAGCACCTCAACGACAATGTATTGGGCCGGTTCTCTGAACAAATCCTCATTGTCCTCGTAAAAATCCCTAGCTTCTTCCAAGCTTGCCTCGGATTGGTCAATGACCTCTTCCTGGCGTAGCTGTTTAATCATGAATTCCGTGCGTATTTCCCGCCATCGCTGTTGTCCATCCGCCAGCTCCTCTAACCCGGCCCGCTGCGCCGCCTCTGCCAACAGCACCGGACCCAAAACCAGTTCCCTCGCTGTATCAACCACCTCGGCACTGTCCCGTACACCCCAGCCGGACAGGGCTCGCATATCCCCCCACAGAGCATTGAGGTAATCTCCCACAGAGACCCGGCCTGCCTTATAGGTAAAGAGGAGCTGATCTGCCTCCTCGTCGGCCAAATGGGAGAGTCGCAACCGGGTGTGGAGTGCCGCTTTATTCAATAGAAGCTCCAATCCCTCTGGCACTAGCTGCACGTCCAGCTTGCGGGTGAGGGACGCGATTTCCGCCTTTTCTTGCTCTAGTCGCTTGCGTTCGTAGAGCAGAGCGCGAATCTGCTGTCGTTTCTCCTCTAGCGACACGGGCTGATCCTGGAGGAAACGCACGATTTGGTAGCGCGTGCCCATGGGCAGAATCGGAGATAGCTGTCCGTTCGGCAGACTGCGAAACAGCTCGTCTGGAATTTGCAACCTGCGGGCCTGCTCCAGATCGATAAATCCCAACACGCCCCCTTGGGTAGCCGACCGTTCGTCTATGGTGTATTCGGCCGCCAGTTGGGCAAAGTCCCCGCCCGCTGCAAGTTGCTCATAGATCTGCTTTGCAGTGCTGTCGTCTTCCACCAGAATGCCCGCCATCTGGCGCTTGCGGTCTAGGCCACTGTCGGCGAAATAGTCGCGTATCTCCTCCTCGGAAACCTGCACGTTGGGCACCAGTGCGATCTGGCGGTAGGTATCGACCAAATGCTGACGCCAGTACTGCATCGCCTTAGTCTGGACCACCTGAGCGGTATCCAATCCCCGCTCTTTGGCCTCCAGTACGATCAGGTACTTGCCCAGCAGACTGCGCAGGTAGCGCTTCCGCACCGGATCGCCCTGTCCCTGAAGGCGCAAGGACTCGGGCATCTGGACGACAAAATCGCGCATCTCGGCAGCCGAGATGGAAGTGGAATCAATGCGCGCTACCACACCGGGCTCGAGGACGACCTCCACACCCGGAGAACACGCCGCAAGACCCCACATGAGTACCAGCCCACATCCTCGCCAAGTCCATGGTTTTCTGTGTCTCATATCTTCTATCAGTACACCAAAGCGATAGACCCCAGTCGCTCCTCCCGACCACTGCCCGCTTCTACCACGACGCGATAAATGTATAGTCCTGGATTTACCAATTCGCCTTGGTCATCCCGCCCATCCCAAGCAGTTTGATAAAGCGCACTACCCCCCTCCCCAGCGCCCAAAGTTCGCACTCGGTTTCCCGCCAGCGTATAGATTTCCGTCTCAAGGGGCACGACATCGGTCAGACGCAATAACGTATAGGAGAACTGCACTTGGTCGTTGACGCCGTCTCCATTGGGTGAGAACGGGTTGGGCTCCACCTGCACGGCACTGAGCAGACTGCCCTTGAGCGGCGTACGAACACTCAAATCATCGCTCAACAACTCGCTCACAGCATCCCCGGGAATCACGCTCTGAGGGACTTCGTCGCTGTCCGCATCCAACACGGCACCGTTGAAGGCTGTCCCATAGTTGAAGACCCGGGCGTCGAAATCGACTTCTAGCAGCGTCTGGTCTTGGTCGATGCGAGCAAATTGGACGGCGAACTGGTGGGGATCTGCCGGATCGAAACTCGGGGTAAAATCGACCACCTCGCGGTCGATGCGCACCTCGTGGATGGCCTCCAGACGAGCGGGCGTGCGCACTTCGAGTACATTGAAACCCGCTTGATCCTCCTCCAGTCGGGTTCGCACCGCATAGGTGAACCGCACCGGATCGGCCGACTCCACAAAAGGAGGATAAATTTCGCCAATCGCCTCGGAGACCACAGGTGGTTGGGAAAATTCAAAAAACAGCGAGTCGATCTGGCCCCCCGCCAATCTGGCAGAGAAAAAAGCGATGTGTAACTGCACATACTGCCGGGGGCTGGGAGAGCGAATCTGGATGCCGGCGAGTCCGTCCGCATACTCATAGGTGTGCCATACGCTCCAGTTTTCCAGATCCTGAGTAATGCTCCCCTGCACATTCTGGGGCATGGCTTCGTAATTTTTGCGGCTCATGGGCCGACCATTGGCTCCGAACGGCACTTCCTCTCCACCCACCCCGGTCTTGCGCCAATAGACCTCGGGCTGGTCATCGCTGCCGCTGCGGCTCTGGATGACTATTTTCGCTTCTGGGTCGAGGTCGCCGTTCCACCAAATGCGTCCCAAACTGGATGCGCGTCCCAGATCAATCGGGTCGGACAGAAATGAGGCTTGGGGAACAAATCCCTGACCGTACACCTCAAACTCGGCCACTTCCCAAGTCTCCCCCACTTCCAAGGGATGGAGATAGACGTGGCGTGCTATCCGAGGTTCGATATCCAGTTCTACTACTGGGCTCAAGTTGTCCTTCTCGTCGTGAACCAAGGTCCAGATGAGATTCCCTTTTTCGTTTTTGCTCTCTTCCCGGCCGTCGTTTATAGAGAGCCTAAATTGGCGAATCTTGTGCCCCGGATGATCGGCGCGGGTTGCAAAACGAACCCTTTCGATGGGGAATGGTGCCCCTAAGTCGAAGAACATCGGCGTAGTGTAGAAGAACCCAGGGCCGCGGAAGAAGTTGATGCGCGGCGGATGCACAAAAGCCGTACTAGAATCGCCATCCACTATCAGCACGCGCTCTTCTAGCCAATTGGCCGGTAGGGTGTAAATGCTCACCAAGCTGGTAATGTCGCCATTTCGCTCACCCATCGAGGCAATCAGGTTCTCGCCTCTTTCAGCGCTGAACGGGCGGATGGCACCCGGCACTTTTGCTACATCGATAAAACTCAGAGTGCCGCTTTCACTCCAAGGGTTTCCGGCCTGGCCCCCCAGTTGGTAAAATTGGCGCGCCTCGGCCCGGTAGCCCGCGCCCATCCCCAACGCGATCAGGACTACAATCAGCACCTGTCTCACCCAGTGCCTCCTTTGCTTGGTCGCCAACTAACTAAGAGAACGGCGGGATTTACAGTCGCCCGTAAATCCCGCCTGAAACTATCCTGCAACATCTATGGCACAGGCAGTCAAGTCAGCCTTATCAGAAGGAGGACTTGATCTGACCCCACGTGCTGGCCTCGACTCCGGTAGCCCCAGCCTCGGGCAACCCCTCTTCGATGGGTGCCAACAGATAGTCGCCAAACTGATCGGCATCCCTAGAAGCACCTACGCCACCAAAACCAGACCAATAGGCATCGTCGTACGAGCCGGGATCGGCATCCTTGTCGCCCCAGTTGACCTCTATGCCGACAACTGTGCCTTCGACCCAATTGTGTTGCACACTCTGGTCGGCGCCGTCGGGATGGATGTCGTCAAAGGGCACAATGGAGTATTCGCCGAACATTTCGGCTGGTTCCTGAGTATTGACGTCGCCACGGAGAAACTTGCCCGCCCACTCCACGTAAGGAGGCTGGCCTGCCCAGGCTTTGGTACCATCAATAATCCGGGTATAGTAACCCGAAGAGCTGAAAATTGGGCCGGCCAAATCGTAGCGTTGGGCCTGGGCACTGGCCCAGCGGGTCTCGAAATCATCCCCCTGGTCGAAGCCGCGGAAGATGCCGCCGGAGTGGTCCCAATCTGTAGTCGTCGACCACTTCTCGGTGTCGTTGATGTAGTCGTCGGCAATCCAAGCTGAAAAATAGGCATTGCCGTCGTTGATGTTGTAGGCCCAAATGAGCGAGGCATTGAAGTCGCTCAGATCCATGGGCGCGCCGAACTGGTTGAACATGGTTTCGGCTTTGATCTTGTACACATCGGAAACAATGTCCCAGTCCGACATATCGCCGTCCAGCACTGGCGTCAGGTGATCTGGGAACTGGAACATGAACTTCATCTCCCCTTGGTGGCCAAAAGCCGAGCCGACCATGAGAGCCGATACCAGTAAAGCAATTGATATCTTATTGATCCTCTTCATTGCAACACCTCTTTTTCCGTTAGTGAGTGAGGTCATTGTGTTTTTTGCTACCCCAATCGGGGCTGAAACGACGACTGTTTTTTCTCCTCCTTTCGACTGCCAACAGATCGCCATGTTATACAACCTGATTCAACTTTGCGAAGATCAAACCCACTAGCGTTCCAGCCCGGCATAGGCCGTCATGAATATCTTGCTAGTCGTGCTAGGGGGCAGATTTTCAAACGTCAGCTTCTGTAGGCGAAACCCCGTCTGCAAATGGAGCCTGTAGCCCAAGTAATCCGAGGAATTATTAAATTGCACCGCGACGATGCGACTGAAGGAATCCGGCTCCAAGTCGCGATCGACCGGCACCCCCTCCTCGTCGCGGAACTGCTCAAAATGGGACAGTTCTAGTCCCAACTCGACGAGCGTATGGGAGAGCAGCGGAATGCGGGCAATGAGAAAAAGCGTCTCGGTCAACTCGCGGCGCTCTGGGTCGCGCTGGCGCACGGGGTGCTCGCGCAAAAATTCGCTCTTGAAGCGCGGTTCCAGTTCGATATTTCTCACTGGGAAAGTGTAATCGGCCTTGTTGATGAGACCGACAAAGCTGGCCGTGCCGCGCAGGTCGCGCTGCTCCCGGCGCTGGTTGTAAATTTCAGTCTTGAACTTGTTGATTACATTCAGGTTCCCTACGAGCGTGAAATCGAACTGGACATAGGAAGTGTTGACCCAAGTATCGCGGGCCGGAAGCACGTCGAAAACGCGCTGTTGAGTACCGCGGGAATTAGACGGCTGCACCCACTGGAAGAGGTTGTCGGGAATGTCGTCCTCGACCAGCTTCAAATTGTCGAATACCCGCAAACGGCCCAACTGGGCAAAATCCCTTTCGTAGGTGAAGAGCAGGTACGTGGATTCGTTTTTGCGATCCCCCGCCAGCAGTTTTTCGCGCAAATGTCCGACAGTCAGCCGGGCCTCGGGCCCGATGTGGGTTCCCGCGTACACATTGTAGCCACGGTGGTCGCGCCCATAGGGATAATCAGGTTCTTCGTCGTTTTCAAAGCGGTCGATCCAGCCGTTGTTGTTCATGTCAACGCCAAAGAGGTATTCGGGCCTATCGGCGTGATAGCGCAAGAAAGGCTCTTCGTAATCGGGAATGAAGTTCTGGCGATCCTCCGTATCGTTCTGGTTGAAATCCGAGACGAAATCGTTGTTTTCGTCAAAACCCGGAAAGACCGCATTGTCCGAGAGCATACCATAGCGGTTCCAGTCCGGCCGGCGGTCTTGGTCATCGTTGTCCTCGACGAACTCGTAGATATAGGATATTTCGTCTTCGTAATCGATTTCGTCCTGTCCCCGAGTACCCGCTAGGAAGGTGCGGGTAGAATAGTCCGCGTCCATGCTATAGCCTTCGAGGAACGCGAACCAAGGATAGGACGCCTTGGACAGGTTGAACATCCATGCCTGAGCGTCGTTAACCGCCTTGCGATGATCCTTTAGATTGAGATTGGGATACTGGCGGTACTGCTTGTTGAAATCGTACTCCCCGTAAAAGTCAAAACCCCAGACCTTGTTTGCCTCGAAGGTAACGCCAAGGATGGTATTGGCCGTGGGCAGACCGTAGTCGAATTTCAACAGTCGCTGGTTGGAGTTGTCGCGGATATTGTCATCGGCCCGTTCGATCAGCAAGAAGACGGGCTGTGAGTCCCGGTTGGTCTGCCGGTCGGACGTGATTTCCACCTTGTAGTCGTTGGAGATCACCAATTCAAAGAATACTCTTTCAATAGTCGTAGGATCGGGTCCGGTGTACAAAGGGTCCGTAAAGTCGTAGGTGAGGGTAATGCGCTCGTCCCCGTCCGCAGCTAAAAACCCCACCCGTTGGAACCCCCCTTCGCGTATGGGCTCGAATCCTATGGCACTGCCGCGGAAAGTGTTGCCGTCCACATCCTCGATGATGATTTCGTCGTCGAACAGGGCCGCCCCACCCACTCCGTCTGCGGGCGAGTCGTCCGACAGCCGAATAATGATGCGGGATATGGGCAGCGCATTCTGGTCGGTGGTCAGAGCTCCACCCGCAAAAGGGTTGCCGGTGAAATCGTCGAATAGCGTCTGGCCTTGGAAGGCGGTCACATAGGTCGCCCCGATCCGGACGAAGTCGCCGACCTGAACGATGCCCCGGCCACCCAGTAAGTTGGTGACGCTGGTCTTCTGATCGGGGATATCCAAAGAAGTGGCCACGGCCGGCCGACTGGGACGGGCCAGTAGGAGAGTGCCCAAGTACTTGTCGGCAGCAAAGTCCCACTGAATGCCGTTGAATGTGGGTTTAGAAAAAGTCATTGGCGTCAAAGTGGTGCGGATCTCATCGCCAATCGTGATGCTGTAGTAGTATTGTCCCTTGTGGTCCGAGGAGACGGCTACTCGGTTGAACCATTGGTTGAACCTGTTGGTTTTGAGGATACTGCTGCCGAATTGCTGGGGGCGATCTTGCTGCCAATCGTAGATCAACCAGCCTCGAGTGACTAGATTGCCGAAGAAATCGTAAAAGAAATCGCCCTCCAACGCGGTATCGACATAGCGCTGATAGGGCTCGCGGGCGTAGTTGGAGTATTCCCACTGTCTCCACTGGTACTCCTGATACAATTCTTGGGGGATGTACCATTTGCGCACTGCCGGATCTAGCGCATCGAATAATACCCCCGGTCCTTGCGGGGAAAAATCCACCTTCCCACCCTGTTTCACTCTACCCATGCGCGAGTCGTACGCTTGGGCACCAACCGGAGCTGGCGCACTCCAGCTTAGCACGCAGAGAACAGCACCTACCACAATCAGATAGCGCTTGTTCAAAATTCCCCTCCTCACTTGGCTAGCACCTAGTATACCACGGACACACTGTTGAACCGCCGCTCGGTCTCCCGGTCGGAGCGAATTTCCACTACCGCCAAGTAGATACCCGGCGGCACCAAGCGATCGTCATCGCCGCGACCGTCCCATTGTAGCTGGACGCGGCCGTTTTGGACTGCGACCGAGTTGAGCTGCCGCACGCGGCCACCAGTCAAGTCGTAGATACTTACTTCGCTCGGCGATGGTTCGAGCAAATGCTGAACCGCATAGCTTATTTCCGCCACGTCATTGGCCCCATCTCCGTTGGGGGTGAAGGTCCGCGGCTGGATTGCCAGCGGACCAGCTACCCGCGAGCCTACGGGAATCCGCACCAGCAACTCGTCGGTATCTTGTTCGGCTGAAGCATCCCCGCCCTCGGTCTGTAGCGGCACCTGCACACTCGCATCGGCAAAAGCCCGCCCTTGGAAACGCGTACCATAGCGGAACACGGCCGCATCAAAGACAATTTTCAAAAGGGTACCATCGGCGTCGATCAAAGGCAAGTTTAGGGCAAAGTGGTCGTCCTCCACCGCCTCAAGAGAGAAAGATCCGACACTCAGGGGTAAAGACACACCGGCTAGATCGCCGCCGAAATCGGCTCCATCTAGGCGATTGCCCGCCCCATCTTGGATCTCCACCGAACGGAGAGCCGCGATGCGGGCCGGAGTTTCGATTTCAAAGCGCGTGAATCCCGATCGCCCCGTAGTATTGGTGATGCGGGCGAAGTACGTAAAAGTCGTCTGTTTGCCAATCTCGGTCTGCGGTGGTCCCACCTCGGCGACAATGCGATCAACCGGGGGCCGTGCGAACTCGAAGCCCAAGTCGGCGACAGCGCGACTAGCATCCAAGCTCAGGTTGGTGAAATCGATGCGGAACTGGAAATAACGCCGAGGTGCCGGCACCGTTAGCTGGGTGCCATTGTCGACCAATTGCCACTGGACCCAACCGTTGTCCGTATCGGATTTGATAGGCCCCTGCTGGTTCTTCGCCAGTTTTTCAAAGGCTTCCTTGGTCAGCGTGTTGCCCTCGCTGTCGGTAGGCACGTACTCCGGTTGCCGACCACCTACATTGGCATTGCGAAAAAAGACATCGGGCGTCGTATCCTGCCCGCTGCGCACGCGGATTTCTATCTTGGAATCCGCGCTATTGCCCGCGGTCACTTCGCTCCAGGCAATGCGCCCCCAGACCACCTCCTCGCCCAGATCTAACACATTGGACACATAGCTGGCTGTCGGCACGAACCCCCTGCCGTACACCTCTATCTCGTCAACTTCAAATCCGAGCGTGGTAATCGACTTGAGTTGCAGAAAGCGAACAAATTGGGGGTTGATCTGCGCATCTACTTTGGCCTCGCGGTTGTCTGGGTCGCGCTGCACCGGCGAGGTAAAAATGGGCTGACCACTGGCATAGAGATTTTGCGGCAAGCCGTCGTTGAGGAACAACTCATATCCCCGCATGAATTCGTTGCCAAAGGGAAACGACTCTGTCATCCTCGGATAGAACACGATTCGGTCCACGCCAAAGCGCGCACCGAGATCAATGCGAATGGTGACGCCGTTGTTGCGCACGATGCGGCCGGCCACGAACTTGCGATCAAAAGCCACTCGGTGGTCGCCATTGAGCATGCCCTCCAATTGCTCTGGACTTTTCTGGCTGGCATCTAGCCCCGGGACATCTACAGAGCCTCCCCGTTCAAGAACACCGAGCGAGATGTTGAAATCAGAGCGCAAGCGCAGCGGCATGATCCAGTTTTGCAGGGAATCTAGGCCAACGGTGAACACTTTTTCGCCGTTGGCGTCCTCGATCGTTCCCAGTTGCTCGACAAAATCGATCACGCCCCCAGGAGTTGTGCCAGAATCGCGCCAAGGACGTTCGTCGCCACCGACCGTAAAAACATCCTGCGCACTGGTTGAGCACACAGATAGCAGTAGCAGAAGGAGGATTGGCAGAAAGGGAACTATCTGCAATGACTGCAGTAGCTTGAAAAGGATGCCGGTAGGACGATATTCCATGGTGAGAACTAGCTCTTTAATAACAGCCGAGATTCCAGCTTTGCGCTCTTCTGAATGGCACACCGGAGGCTGCAACCTCTTTAAAATTATGACAGTTGCTACAAATTGTTACGATTTTGTTACGATTTTGTTACAACCTAATCTAAATATATGTAGCGGATAAATTAAGAAAAATCTGGGGCCTAGCACGGTCAAGCGTCGAGCGGAGCCAACCAGACCAAGGTCGCCCCCCATCCACCGCCGCCTTCGCCAGCCAAACGGAATGACTCCACTTCAGGCAAGCGGCCCAAAATGGCGTGAACCGAGCGCCGCAACTGGCCCGTGCCCTTGCCGTGAATGACGCGCACCTGCAAAATGCCCGCTTGGCGACAGGCATCCAAATAGTCGGGCAACAGCTCTTTGAGGTCGCGCGGATGGAAGGTGTGCAAGTCCAGCGTGCCGTCGATGGGCACTTCCACCGCTTCAGGCTCTTCCCATTCTTCTTCGGTCATCGTCCTAACCCTTCCGAGCGCGGAGTTCCGTAGAGCTGATATCCATCCTAAAGGGCACCGCCGCGAAAAGGTCCGCGTACTCGGCAGGTACCTCCATATCCGCTAAGGTCCGGTACACATCTCCATCCACCCGGCCAGCCACCCAAAAGCGACAGCCCCCAGCGGCAAATTCCTCCAAGGCCGCAGCCACACCCCGCTCCCCTTCCTCGTAGTACTGACCCTGCAAAAGCCTCACAGCCGTATCGTACCCCAGCGCGAAGTGACAACCGCCAAAGATCCGAGCCTTCTGCAAAAAAGTCGGCGACCGCGTCATCACCACTGGGAGGCGACCGCGCATTTGCGCCAAGCGGCGCTCGACCTCGCTCCTTTGCAGGGGCGGCTTATCGACATTTTCGATGGAAAGTTCCAAGCTCGGTCGTCGGCCACTAAGCTGTCCCGCCGCGGCCACGAGCTGCTCGTGTCCCTCGTGCAGCGGGTTGAAGGAACCGGACAAAAACAGACGCTGCCCGCGCTCGACCTCGGGCGCGATCACCCCATCAGAACGCATTTCAACGACGTCCAACTCGCCCGCAAACAGCAAACCCAGCGGATCGTCCAGCGTCAGCTCGCGCCGCGCAAGATGCGCAAACTCCGGCAGTGATGCACCAGCGACAGAGCCGCCGCAGGTCTCCACTATGGCCTCCAAGGCCAAGCGGCTCAAGACCTCCTCTTGCTCCAAACGGTCGGCTGCGCCCTTCTCAAAACGCAGGGTGTACAAGCGATAGGCGCACTCCAAGCGCAGCGCAATACACCCCCGATCCTCGCCGCGCCGCAGCCTGCTCGTCGCCAAGGCCGCACTGCAGCCCACGCCGATACAACCCTGCCCCGGCTCGGCAAAGGCCGCGGCTCTTACAAAGGCCCGCCCCGCCATATCCCGCGCCGTTTGCTCATTGGCCCCATGCGGCCCCGCAAAGGCCAAATACGCCGCCAGCGCTCGCTCGCTATAGGGCACTTGAGCTTCGACGACCGCGCGCGAGGCCCCAGGGTGATTCAAGAGCCAGCTAATGAGTTCGCTGCCCCCGCCAGTAGTCGCCAAGGCCAGCCGGGTACCGCTGCTCAATACGGCCTCGACCTGCGCCCAGATGTCGTCGGAGACGCGCAAGCCGCTTCACCCCGTAAAGAAGTCAAAAGCACCGCGCAGGCCCCAGCCCGTGAGGAAGACGCCGCTGATCAAGTTGATCACCCGCAACGGCCACCCCATTCGCAACGGTTCCGGCAGGAAGCGGTGGTCAGTCCACACCATCAGCAAGCACCACAGCCCACAGGTGAGAACCCCGCCGAAGATCGCCGCTGGCGTCACAATCGACACCGGGTTGCCGCCCATCCACATAATGGCGACGCCACCAATGCCACAATATCCCACCACCCACGGCCGCAGCCGACCCACGGGTACCTCGCGCACCCGCTGGACGATGGGCCGCAAGCACTCGTGAGTGGTGCGTGTATAGAGCTCATACGCAGCCATAATGGTGCCAAAAAACGCAGTGAATACGCCTAGTTGATACAGATAGACCAAGGCCGGATGCAGGAGCGTAAGAAAATCGGCCTGCACTGACAAAAGCTGCATCCCCTCCGGCACGATGTGCTGGGGACGAAGCACGGCCGCGCCGAGCACCACAAAGGCCATGGTAAAAATCACCACACAGATAAAAGACACCCCTGAGTCCACCAATGGACCCCGCAACCAAGCTCTACCTCGGGCGATATTTTCATCGTCGGACGCGATGGCCACGCCTTCCTCGCCAGCCTCCACCTTGCGGCCCAACAGCCCCCAAGCCTTCTCCCGCAACATGCCGATGTAGCCAAAGTAGTCCTGCGTGCCACCACCGATCGCCCCCAGATAGGTGCCCAACTCCACCCAAGCCGAACGCGCCGCCACCGCCGGATACTTGCTGATCAGCCAAGGATCATACGCCGGCATGGTCGGCACAATAGAACCTATCAACACCGCCAGCCAGTCGGGCTGTGCGGCCGCCGCGGCCGTCAGGATCGAGAGCAGCAGAACGCCGACGACCACCGTCTGAAATTTCTCCAGCGCACCATAGCTCTGAATCATAGTAATGGCGATGGCCAAGGCGACAAAGGCCGTGCCCCATACGCGAGGATCGCCCCATATCGCCAGCCCCTCGCAGCCCAAGATCCACACGACCAGCCCGCCGAGCATCTTGGGCAAACCCGACAGCCACAGCGGAAAGCAAAGCACAGTCAGCACCGCCATAACCCATACCACCCACCCCTGCGGCCCAGGCAAAAACTTCCAGCGCTCAAGCGGATGTTCCCCCGTCAGGGTCATGTAGCGCGCCGCCGTATAGACTTGGACGAACTTCATCAAGCCGCCGCCGATAAAGCACCACAGCAGGGCGTAGCCGAACACCGCGCCGCCCCGCGAGGCAAAGACCGTCTCGCCGCTGCCAATCGTCACCGAGGCGATGATGGCACCCGGACCAAAAATCCGCAGCATGGCCCCCAAACCGCGCGCCTGCATGTCCTCGCTGAGTTCGGGATAACTCCGCTCATCACTCATGGGAACAACTCCTGTTTTGCCGGTGGATCGCCCATAATATCGCTCTGACTATTGCTTGTCAAACACCCAGAGCACAACCATATTTTTGGGGATCATATAATAGTGCCCAAGGGTGGTAATTATTGGTGATAGCCGCATTAAAACCCAAACCAATGAAGGAAGGGTGAGACTATGGAAAATCCGGAGGGAGGGAAGAAACTGGACGAAGTGCATAGCAAGGTAACGCATTCCGCTTGATCCTATAACTGAGAGAAAAGCATTCAGGTTGTTTATGGCTGCAATGCTTCAGGACCGCAGACAAGATCGGCACTCTATCTGTGAGCGAAAAAAGAAGTACCCAAGGCTGTTTCAAGTCTTGGGTACTTCTCGCTATGCGTCCGCTATCAACTCCCTGATATAGCATCCTCTTCCCCACATCCCTTGCGCCGCCAGTCCGTCCTCAGTTTCTACTCGTTGTAAATGTTCAGGCCCGGATCTGCGAAAAGCAGGTACACATAAGCGTCCTGGGGTATGCCGTGCTTTTTGGAATGGGTTGGAGTCAAGTGGACGGTCTGCAAATACGTGGGGACGAATCTCCACTCGCCGACCTTATCGTCCGGGTTTAACCACATGCCGAGGTCTCTTTCCATGACCTTGACGTGGACCCAGTCCTCTTTGTTATAGTTGCTATCGAAGGCGTCGAACACATCGCCTTGGCAGTTATACCCGGGATGCGTCCACATCTCTGGGTATTTACCCTCGTACGGTGGATACCACGTATCCGTCTCGTCGGCTTCCACGTAGTCCCAATAGCCCTTGGGCACCTTGGCACCCTCCCAAGGTGGAGGCAACACCTTAAAAGAGGCATTGACGTAAATTTCCATTTCCGGGGAGCTTCCAGACTCATGGTCGTCGGTGAACCTAAAGCGCGACAAGTAGCCCGATTTCTCATGGTAGCATTCCGGCAGCGCGAAATGGCCGGGTGGGTGGTGCGCCCAAGCGGGCTTCACAAGCCAAGACAGAAGCGGGGAAAGCCCCGCAAAGAAGGTGGGACGCTCGCCGAGCTGAGGCGGCGATAGAGCCGCTATGGCGTTGTCCGGCTTGTAGTAAAACTCATCATCATAGGTGATAAAGAAAAAAGGATCGGAGCGTGTAAATCCGTCCATGCTGAAGGGCATGGTCTCCGGCTCGCCGTCCGGGGAAAAACCATCCCAGCGCTTGGTATCCTTCTCATCTATGATGGGGTCGTGAAAGACGGGGATGGCCGTTGCTCCCTGGTAGGAAGCCCCGTTCATCAAGTGGATCTCCAAGCCGTACATCGCCTCACAAACCGCCATGAAGGCATCTCCATCACCATAGGCCGCGATGATGTCGGGCAGCTTGCTGTTGGCCAGCGAAGCCCTTGTTACTTCCTTTTTGAATCCGGCTGTCACCGTAGAAAGGAGCTGCGGCTGCGAAGAAAGCAGCTTGGCGATATTGGCCTCCTGCTGGGGCGCACTGGCAATTCCCTTGATCACCCCGGCGCGTATGTCCTTGTCTTTGAGGGCTATAGCCATGCGACGGGTAATCGTTTGGAAGTACGCGCGGAAGGTTGCTTCCGAGGGTCCTATCCCTTTGAAGTGGCCCTCTTCGTCGAGGCCCGAGAAAGGATCGCGAGAAGCTGTGATCTTGGCAGAAGGCGAGACCGGATTGGCCTCGAAAAGCGTGCCATCAGGAGCGCAGCCCCCGACGAGCGCCGCGATGAGGAACAGCGTCAAACGTTGCATCATGCTGCCCTCCTTGGGTTATGCCGGGCGGGAGTGCCCAACGTGAATAGTACCCTACAAGAGAACAGTCCTGATTTTCACGTCGTGCTGTTGTGCTACCCCTTTAGTACGGACCAAGAGCCGATTTGTCAAATTCACTTTCATTTCACGGTCAGAAGTGGTACAGCACCAACAGGCGGGCTTCCTGAAGGCGGATGACCGTGGTATATCTATCGTCAACGTAAAACCTATCCACGGGCCGCCTCTTGTCGTTTTCTTCCCAAGCCCATCCCTGCCGTATGGCTACGCTAGCTCGCTTGAGGGGCCGCCAGAGCATCCCTATGCCCAACTCGGGGCCTACATCAGACCAGTTGTCGTGGTAGTAGTATTCCCATTCGGCGTGCGTGAGCCCTATATAGAGCCTCGCATAGACGAAGGGAGCGACCTCGGCTTGGGACAAAAGCCGCTTAAAGGTTGCAGACCAGCGGATGCGCCGGGTTTTATAATCGACGGCATTAAAGGGGGGATTATTGATATAGTCGCGGTAGAGGTCAGGAATCACCTCCTCGGCCCAAGTCAACTCCAACCGATCCAGCTCCACACCTACCCAAACCTTGGGCCCAACAAGCCATAGACTGAAGCCCCGGTCGAGGGGCGCAAGCCCAAAAGCAGGGCTAACGCGGAGGATGCCCGCGGAGGCGTCCCCCGTAAAAGAAAGAAATGCTAAAAAAAAACAGACTATGCGCATGGTGTCTCCTCCTCGGCAGCTACCGACTGCTGCTGCTTAATAACTTGAAAACGACGGGTTTGCCCCAAATCGGGATTTTCTGGTAACGCTTCTCATAGGGAAACCAGAAGAATCCTAATTAAAAATCGGGATTTCCCATTTATAAAATTTAATATGTATAACTCGTTGTTGGGCAGTCAGTTACGAAAATAGCAAGACTGAAACCTGTCGTTTTTAAGTAATAACTGATGTTACGCAGTTTTCCAGAAAACCCTCAGAAGCGTTTTTAAAACCCGATTTGTTGTTAGAAGCGTTTTTAAAACCCGATTTGTTGTTAGGATTTGACGTTGGCGTACTCACCGAAGACCTTCAGGTTTCGACCAAGAACCCTGAACGAAAGGTCTCCGATGAGTACGCCGTATCAATATCCGACCGATATAACGGACGCGCAATGGCAGCGGCTGCGTCCTTTACTGCCGACCCGTCGCTGGCGTCCTGGTGGTCCGGGTCGTCCACCTCGTGATCTGCGTTTAGTCCTCAATGGCATTCTCTATCGGGCTAAAACCGGCAGTCAATGGCCGATGCTGCCGCCGACTTTTGGTCCGTGGCAAACGGTGTATGGATACTTCAATCGCTGGCGTCAAGACGGGCATTGGCAGCGGATCTTGGCAGCGCTGATCGGCCAACATCGTACCCGCCAAGGCCGCCGACCGACGCCTTCGGCTGGTGGCATCGACGCGCAGAGTGTTAAGACGGCTACGCAAGGCACCGCTATAGGGTATGACCCGGGCAAACGGGTCAAAGGGCGCAAACGCCACGTGCTGGTCGATAGCCAAGGCTCGATCCTGCAATGCAAGGTCACCGCCGCCAATATCTCCGATGCCGACGGCTTAAAGGCGCTGTTGAGCGCTTATTTTTGGCCGGGCGTTCAACGGTTGAGAAGAGTGTGGGTCGATGCCGGCTATCGAGGGCAGGCACTCAACACATGGGTCGCCAACTTAAAACGCACCCATAAAGTTGGGTTGGATGTCGGTGAAAAACCACGCGATGGCTTTACGCTACTTAAACGCCGATGGGTGGTTGAACGAACCTTTGCTTGGTTGGGCAACTATCGAATTCACGCCAAAGACTATGAGGTCTTAACCTGCAATAGTGAAGCCTTTATACACATTGTTATGATCCATCTGTTGCTCAAGCGAGGCGAACCAGAAAAAGAGTTTTAAAAAGGCTTCTCAATTTTGCCCCAATATCTTGTATCAACAGGCTTTGATAAACCACAAGATAGCGAGCCACTGTATAACATCAGTGAATTAAGTGGCTGACGGCCCTGAACAGGCGTCTTTGACGTTGCCGTCAGCCACACCCCCTTGAAGCACAACCTAAAATCAAGTCTTCTTCCTAAAAATACTTCTTGGGCACTGTTGTATATTATATACTGATGTTACGCAGCCTTTGTCATGCCTGGGCTCCGCAAGCAGGCATCCAGCAAGTCCCATTGGAAGCCCGTGCTCAGACTAGATTCCCGCTTGCGCGGGAATGACCCTAGAAAGCCGCAGTCATTATCCCCGGCGAAGGCCTAGGATAATGACTGCGTAATATCAGTAATATAATTCCCATATTTTTGCGAGAGCCCATCCCATGAACATCGTCAAAGCCATCGTGCCGGTCGCCGGCCTCGGCACCCGACTCCTACCCACGACCAAATCCTTATCCAAGGAAATGTTACCCGTGGGCCGCCTGCCGGTCGTCCACCACGTCGTCGAAGAGCTAGCGACCGCTGGCATCCGCCAAATCCTCTTCATCACCGGACGCAACAAAAGCGCGATCGAAAATCACTTCGACGACACCGGCGCGGGCTGCCGCGAGCGCGACATTGAGTTTTTCTTCGCGCACCAACCCCAACCCCCCGGCACCGGTACTGCGGTCGCTACCGGGGAAGCCTTTGCTGCCGGTGAGCCTTTCGTCGTAGCCTTCGGCGACAGCATCGTGCGCACGAATAGCGGTCGCCCCCTATTGCAGCGGATGATCGACTCGCACCTGCGCCATTGCGCCGCCTGCACCATCGGAGCGTACGAAGTGCCCGAAGACCAGATGCACCACTACGGCATCTTGGTGCCCGAAATAGCCACAGCCGCAGATTCCAAACTGACCGCCATCCTCGAAAAACCAACGCCCGCGCAAACCCCCAGCCGCTTGGCCATTAGCGCGCGCTACGTATTTTCGCCAGCCATTTTCGCCCACATCCGCGCCACCGCACCCTCTGCCAGCGGCGAGGTATATCTCACCGACGCCATTGCCGCCCTAATCGCCGCCGATGCTCCGGTGCGCGCCGTGCGCTTGAGCGTTGACGAGCAGCGCTACGACATTGGCAATCACCTATCCTATTTTGCGACCTTTATCGACTACGCGCTCGACGACCCGGAATGGGGAGCGCAAATCCGCGCCTATCTGCGCGAAAAACTAGCGAACGACTCATCTTGACAGTCTCTTGCAAATCCCTAATGTTAATAAGGTTTAATCGGACGCTAACCACACAGAGGCGGTTTTAGGCATGGGCACAGCAAGCAGTTGGAAAGAAAGACTAGCCGGGCAGATGTCCGCTGAGCTAGCCGACGAAATCGACACCTTCGAGACTCAAATCCACCTGCGCAAGCAGGGCAAGATGGAGGAGAAGCTCTTCGCCGAAACGCGGTTGCGCCGAGGCGTGTACGGCCAGCGCTACGACAATGGCCAGCGCTACGACGGCACCCAGACGCAACAGCTACTCTTCCCCGAGCATCAGACCAAGGGACCAGACACAGTCTGGCACGCCCCGGGCATGATGCGGATCAAAATCCCCTTCGGCGGGCTGACGGCCGAACAGATGGAAGTGCTAGCCGACGTGGCCGAAGAATACTCCGAGGAAATCCTGCACGTCACCACGCGCCAAGACTTCCAAATCCACTTCGTCCACCTCGAAGACACGCCCGACTTGATGCGCCGCCTAGCCTCGGTGGGCATCACCACCCGCGAGGCCTGCGGCAACTCAGTGCGCAACGTCACCGCTTGCCCCCTCTCCGGCGTCTGCCGCACGGAAACCTTTGACGTAACGCCCTATGCCCAAGCCCTCATGCGCTTCCTGCTCGGGCATCCCGACTGCCAAGACTTCGGGCGCAAATTCAAAATCGCCTTCTCCGGCTGCCAGCACGAAGCCTGCGGCCTGACCAACATGCACGACCTAGGCGGCATCGCCGTGGTCAAGACTATCGACGGCGCGGAAAAGCGCGGCTTTAAACTCTACGTCGGCGGCGGTTTGGGCGCGGTGCCACACCAAGCCCAGCTCTTCGACGAGTTCGTACCCGCCGAGGAATTGCTGCCCCTCGCCCAAGCCATCGCTCGCGTCTTTGCCCGCCTCGGCGAAAAGAAAAACCGCAATCGCGCCCGCATTAAGTTCCTAGTCGCCAAGCTCGGCATTGAAGAATTCCGCCGCTTGGTGTTGGAAGAACGCGCCATCCTGCCCGAAGACCAAAGTTGGACCGCGTTTCTCGACGACCTGCACGCCACTGACGAGCAGCCCCTCAAGCCGGGTCAAGCTCTCAACGGCGCAACCGCGAGCGAAGGCTTCGCCGAATGGCACCGCACCAATGTCTATCGGCAGCGCCAAGAAGGCTATGCAGTCGCCACCGTGGTTCTGCCGCTGGGCGATATAACCTCTAGCCAGCTACGCACATTAGCTGACATCAGCCGGCGCTACGTCCGCGAAACCGTCCGCACCACGGTCGAGCAAAACCTCGTCCTGCGCTGGGTCAGCGAAACCGATCTGCCCCACCTCTACGACGAGCTCGTGTCCCTCGGCCTCGCCGAGTCCGGTGCCGGAACCATTGCCGACGTGACGGCTTGCCCCGGCACCGACACCTGCAAGCTCGGCATTGCCTCCTCGCGCGGCCTAGCCGCTGAGTTGCGCAATCGTCTCAGCGAGGAAAACGGCCAGCTCAACGAGGCCATCGAGGCCCTGCGGATCAAGATCAGCGGCTGCTTCAACTCCTGCGGCCAACACCACGCGGCCGACATCGGCTTCTACGGCAACAGCCGCAAGATCAACGGCATCACCGTGCCGCACTTTCAGGTCGTCTTGGGCGGCCAGTGGCGGGAAAACGCCGGTTCCTTTGGCTTAGCCACGGGTGCCGTACCCTCCAAGAACATCCCCGAAGTCGTCACCCGCTTGGCCCAGCACTTTGTCGCCGAGCGCGCCGATGACGAGACCTTCAAGGACTTCATCTCCCGCATCGGCAAGCGCGAAGTCAAGGCCATGCTCGAAGACTTGACCCAAGTGCCGTCCCACGAGGAAAACAGTTGGTATTACCAAGACTGGGGCGACACCCGCGAGTTTACCATGGATGATCTCGGCAAAGGCGAGTGCGCCGGCGAGGTCGTTTCCATCACGACCATGGAAATCGCCGCAGCCGAGCGCGAAGTTTTTGAAGCACAAGTCGCCTTCGACGAGGGCCAGCTAGAAACCGCTTGGCAGGGTGCGTTGAACGCCATGCTGCGCTCGGCCCGCGCCCTAGTCAAAGAGCAATTCTACGACGTACCGGAAACGCCCGAGGTGGTAGTAGCCGAATTTCGCGCGCGCTTCTACGACAGCGAGTTGTTCTCGCCGAAATTTGCCAACTACCTCTTCGCCGCACATCAAAACCCGCCGAGCGAATTGACCAAGGTGCAAGTCCACCGCTTTATCGAGGAAGCGCAACTCTTCATCGAAGGTGCGTACACCTGCTACGACAAAATCGCCGTACCTGCCGGCACTACCGCTTGAGTCTCTATGGAATCCCTACAGCGCATCAACGTCAAATTCTATCTCGAAGATCCCGAGTCCCTATCGGCCCAAGAGGCTTTTCGCATCTTCAATAGTTGGATCCCTACTACTCCAGACGAAGTCCTCATCGACGTGGCCGACTACAGCCACCTAGACGAAGGACCGCTGACCCTGCTCGTCGGCCACGAAGCCAACTACAGCCTCGACAACCACAGCGCCGAAATGGGTTTGCTCTACTCGCGCAAACAACCCGCGGACGGAGACCTAACCGAACGGCTTGCCAACGCCTTCAAAGCTGCGCTCACCGCCTGCCGACGACTCGAAGAAGAGCCCAGCCTAGCGGGGAAAGTCAAATTCCGCAGCGGCGACGTGTTCATAGTGGCCAACGACCGCCTCAACGCAACCAACGACGAAGCAGGCGAAAACACCCTGCGGGCCGCCCTCGACCCGGTACTTACCCAACTCTTCGCCGGTGCCGAGTACGCAGTAGAGCGCGACGATGCCCCCCAACTGCGCCTCAACCTGAGAATACGCTGTCAAACCAACTCCGACACAGCGACCCTGCTGGGCAATCTCGCCGCTTGACAGGGACAAAGTGGCCTCTATAATCAGAGAAGCAATGAAGCAATAGCATCACCTATTGGGAGGAACCCATGGCTTACTACATCACTGAAACCTGCATCGACGTCAAAGACAAGGCCTGCGTTGAGGTCTGCCCTGTGGACTGCATCCATCCGATCGACGGCGAAGGCGAGCCCATGCTCTACATCGACCCGGACGAGTGCATCGATTGCGGTGCCTGCGAGCCAGAGTGCCCGGTCGAGGCGATCTTCGCCGAAGAGGACATGCCCGAGGATCAAGACCGCTTCGTCGAGATCAACACCAAGTACTTTGAGCTGCGCGACGACGCCGACGAATGGAACGAGTGGAAGCAGGAACACGCGGCCGAATTCGAAAAAACGAGCTAGGACTCCCGCCCTTAGTGCGAAAAAGCCGGGATGCCCCACGGGTTTCCCGGCTTTTTCGCGCTTGACGATATCGGACCCACCTCGCTTATTTTTTGCCCTAACGAGCATTGCCGGAGATAGCATACATGGCGAAGACAACTGCCCGCAAAAAACCTAAAGCAAAGAAAACCAAGCTCCGGGCCACGCCCGACAAACTGTGGTTCATGTACCGCAAGATGTCGGAGATCCGCCTCTTTGAAGAGCACGTCTGGGACGTCTATACCCGCGGACTGATGCCCGGCTTGGCCCACCTCTACATCGGCGAGGAAGGCGTGGCCGTCGGCACTTGCGCCGCCCTGCGCGACGACGACTACATCACTAGCACGCACCGCGGCCACGGACACTGTCTAGCCAAAGGCGGCCAACTCGACCGCATGATGGCCGAAATCATGGGCAAGGAAGCCGGCTATTGTCGCGGCAAGGGTGGGTCCATGCACATCGCCGATATGTCGCTGGGCATCCTCGGCGCCAACGGCATTGTCGGTGGCGGCTTCGGCATCTGCACCGGTGCCGGCCTGTCGGCCAAGCTGCGCGGCTCTGATCAAGTGGGCGTCTGCTTCTTCGGCGACGGCGCAGCCAACCAAGGCATCATGCTCGAAACAATCAACATGGCCGTCGTCTGGAACCTGCCGGTCATCTACATCTGCGAGAACAACCAGTACGGCGAGCACACCCCCTACGAAAGCGTCACCGGCGTCACCGACATCGCCGACCGCGCCAAAGGGCTTGGTCTCGAAGGGATCATTGCCGACGGTGCCGATGTGCTGGAGATGTACGAAAAAGTAACTGTGGCCGTAAACAAGGCGCGCAAGGGCGGCGGCCCGAGCCTAATCGAAGCCAAAACCTACCGCTACCACGGACATCACGTCGGCGACGCCCAGACTTATCGCACCCGCGACGAGGTCGGCTGGTGGTCTGAGAACAAGGACCCCATTCGCCTGTTGGGCCAGTACATGGTCGCCAAACGGGTCGCCAAACAGGCCGAACTCGACGCCCTGTACGAACAAGTGGAGCGCGAGGTCCTCGACGCCATCGAATTCGGCAAAGAAGCCGACTTCCCCCCGCCAGAACAAGCTTTTGAGGATATATATGCCTGATCGGGACATGCTGTTTAGAGAGGCAATCGGCCTAGCCACGGCCGAGGAAATGCGCCGCGACGAGACCGTCTTTCTCATGGGTGAGGACGTGGGAGCCTCCGGCGGCATCTTCAAATGCTGCGAGGGCCTGTTCGAGGAATTCGGCGCGGAACGCGTCATCGACACCCCCATTGCCGAAGCGGGCTACATCGGGCTCGGCGTCGGTGCCGCCATGACCGGCATGCGCCCGCTGTGCGAGCTGATGTTCGGCGACTTTTCGCTGTTGACCATGGACCAGATCGTCAATCAGGCAGCCAAGATCCGCTACATGTCGGGCGGCCAGTGCAAGGTTCCGCTGACGATCCGGCTGTCGATGGGGGCCGGGCGCTCTTCAGCCGCGCAACACTCGCAGAGCTTGCACGCGCTTTTCGCCCATATCCCCGGCCTCAAAGTCGCCATCCCTGCGACGCCACGCGACGCCAAGGGCCTGCTCAAGACCGCGATCCGCGACGACAACCCCGTGCTGTTCTTCGAAGACAAAATGATGTATAACGACTCCGGCCTCGTGCCCGAAGAAGACGATTTCCTCATTCCCTTTGGCGAAGCCGAGATCAAACGCGAGGGCACCGACCTAACCCTCGTCGCCACCTCCAGCATGGTTGGCCTCGCCCTAGCCGCAGCGGACGATCTCGCGGCCCAAGGCCTAGAAGCTGAGGTCGTCGATCCGCGCACCCTCGTGCCGCTGGACAAGGAGACCCTGCTCGCCTCGGTGCGCAAAACCGGCTATGCAGTAGTAATCGATGAAGGCGTCGAGCGCTACGGCACCACGGCCGAGCTCGCTTCCATCCTCAACGCCGATGCATTCGATTGGCTCGACGCCCCCGTCTTGCGTATCGGCGCGGCCGACGTGCCCATCCCCTTCAGCCCCACTCTCGAGATGCCGACCATCCCCAGCCAAGAGCGCATCGTCGAGACCGTACTTTCACAGCGAGGTTAGGCTTTTGTCGCGCCCGGCTTGCTTGGTCACAGGCTCGTCGAGCGGGATTGGCGCGGCCATCGTCCGCCAATTCGCCGCTCAAGGCTACGACGTGGTGGTCCACTACAACGCCGGCGAGGAGCGCGCCGCCGAGATCGCCGAGGCCATTCGCGCTGAGCACGGTGTCGAAGCCCTAGTCCTCGGTGCCGATCTCTCGCAGCCAGAGGCTCCTTTCGACCTAGTGGACCGCACCGTCGCGCATTTCGGCCGTCTCGACGTGGCAGTCAGCAACAGCGGCGTGGCCAACTACGTGGCTGACGAACAGGGCCAACTCGTCCGCCATCGCTTCAGCGACACCCCAGTCGCACACCTCGACAAGGAGATGGACCGCGTCCTCAGCCTCAACCTCATGGGGGCCTACCGGCTGGCCCAGCGCACCCTCAAGCACATGGTCGAACAAGCCGCGCAAGAAGCCGATCCCCTCCACCGCAGCATCCTCTTGATTACCTCCATTTCGGACATCGCCCCCGAGAGCACCCGCATTCCCTACGGCGTCAGCAAAGCCGGCCTCAATCACGTGGTCGCCGGCGCGGCCTTCGACGGCGGGCCGCACAACATCACGGTCAACGCCCTGCGCCCCGGCGTCGTCGATACGCCGCTGACGAGCCGACCCTCAGGCGTGGAAGATCCGCAATCGGGCCGCGAATTCACCGTGTCCGAGATATACGGTCTAATGGCCGCAGGCGGTTCCCAACCCATTCGCCGCATCGGCCGCCCCGAAGACATCGCCTTCGCCGCCTACGCCTTCACTCAGATTCCCTACATGACCGGCCAGCTCATCGCCGTTGACGGCGGCTTTACCCTGCCCGGCAACTTTCCCAACCGCGAGGTCTTTCTGCAAGAGGGTTTGCGGAAGCGGCAATCTAGTTCTTGACACAGACAACGGGCTGCCTTCGCCGTCTTGCGGCAAAGAATCTGTTCGGCCCCAAGTCCCATGGAAGAATTGTTCCACGTCAGCGACCGGCCCGGCATAACCCGCTTTGAGCCGCGTCCCCCGCCTCCGGGCAATACCACCCATACTGGCCGCATGGTCTGGGCCGTGGGTCAGCGCCTACTACACAATTACTTGGTGCCGCGCGACTGCCCTCGGGTCACCTTCTACGCCGGTCCTCAGACTACTGCCGAGGATGCCGAACGCTTTTTAGGCATCACAACTGCCCGCCATGTGGTGGCCATTGAGACAGCTTGGTTACAGGCTTTGCGCACCGAATGCCTCTACATCTATGCCCTGCCCAATGAAACCTTCCAACCGGTAGATAAAGGCGCTGGATACTATATCTCCCGCCAAGGGGTGACGCCCCGTTCGGTGGAAATCGTCGAAGATATTCTCGCCTGCTTGGCCGCCCGCGACGTGGAGATTCGTATCATCCCTTCCCTGTGGCCTCTACGCGACGCAGTGTTGCAATCCACCATGCGGTTTTCCTTCATCCGCATGCGCAACGCCACTCCTCGGGCCTAGCCGATTTGGGACTGACGACCTTATCCTGGTTGATTATAGTTCAGGGCATGGTCGATTTGCATAGAATAAGCCCCAGCTACAAAGCCCTATACTGCCTAAGTTCTGACTCAATACCCGGTCGTCGGCTCATCCCCGTGGAAGTGAAGGCCACGCCGAGGCCGTCGAGCGGGGATTTGGCCGGATTGAACGCTTTTCTCGATACCTATGAGGCCGCATCCTTCGGCGTAGTCGCCTGTCCGTGCCCAGCCCCCAAGGTTTTGTCTTCCCACGTTATTGCCCTGCCGCTCGAAGGCATCTACGAATTCACCCTGCCCGCAGGAGCAATCATCACCGATCTAGTCCTGTGGATCGACGACAAGCGGGTACAAGGGCTGATCCTCGAAAAAGAAGAGGCGCGCCAAATTTACGACGATATCGTGCGCCAGCGCATCGACCCAGCCCTGCTCGAACAGGTGACCCCTAACCAATTTCGCCTGAGCATCTTCCCCTTTCCGGCCAACGGCAGCCGCCGCGTCGAATTCGAGTGCATGCAACTCCTCGAATCCCGCAGCGGCCGCCTCGACTATTCCTTCCCGCTAGCCCCCGAGACCGACCAGCCCTTGCAAATGGAGCTATTCGTGCTGCGGGCACAGGTGCGCAGCCAGCACGCCTTTGAGGCAACGACCTCGGGACTGCCGCGGCTCACTGAGATAGACCGACCCGACGCGCACCACGCCAATATCTTCTTCGGCGACGAGCAGATAAGGCCCCGGGAGGACTTCACCCTGACCATCCGCCAGACCGACGACCGGCCCAAGCCGTCCGTACTCAGCTTTGCGCCGCAGGCAAACGACGACCTAGGCTACTACGCCCTGTGGCTGCCGCCCCTGCCCGAATTGACGCAAGGCGATCCCCTGCCGCGCAGCCTGACCTTTGTCATTGATATTTCGTCGAGCATGCAGCAGGGCAAGCTCCAAGCCGTCAAAGGCGCACTCGCCGCAGCAATTGACGCGCTGGACGCAGCCGATCTGTTCAACATTGTCGTCTTCACCCACCGGGCCGACTCCTTTGCCGCCGCCCCAGTGCCCGCCGATCCAGCCAACAAGAGGGCAGCCACTGCCTTCATCAACCAGCAAGACGCGCTCGGCGTGAGCAATTTTGAGGCGGGGTTGGGCCGCGCCATGCAGCAGGCCTTTCCCGCCAACCGGGTCAACCACGTCATCTTCCTCACCGACGGCCTACCCACCCTCGGAGAACTCGAGCTAGAGCCTTTGAGCGAGTTGATCGGCGAGTGGTCCGCTGGCCAAGCGCACCTTTTCACCATCGGCGTGGGGCAGGACGTGGACCAGGGATTTTTGACCGGCTTGGCCGAAGAGCACCGAGGCGAGGCGTACTTCCTCGCAGAAGAAGGCGATATCGAAGCGGCACTCCAAGACCTATTTGAGTCCTTCACCTTTCCCATCTTGCTACTCGACGAGCTGAGCTTCGATCAAGTGGAAATCCACGACGTCCACCCGCGCGGAGTGGAGGCCCTCGCCGCCGGCCGCGAACTGTTCCAAGTGGGCCGTTACCGGGGCGGCGGGACCTTCACGTTGAGCTTGATCGGCCACGTGGGGGAAGAGAACGTGAGTGTGGACTTCCCGCTGGAGTTCACCCAAACCGATGTCTCGGGCAGCTTGATCCCCCGGCTGTGGGCGTACCAGAAGATCCAAGCCCTCGAAGAGCAGATCGCCCGCTTTGGCGAACAACAGGAACTGCTCGACGACATCCTTGCGCTGGGCTTAGAATACCGGCTAGTGACGCGGCGCACCTCGCTGTTTGCACCCGACGACGGCGTCGAGGTCAATCCCGAACCGCGCGGGGACGAGGTGGCGTTAAACTTCGGCGATTTCGGCGATTTTTCTGACACTACGGCCGAGGGCAATCAAGAGGACGACGAAGAGTTCTTCTCTACAGACATCAACGCCGCCCGTCCAACAACCCACTGGTTGGGCCGCGACTTTTTTCTTGAGGACGAAGTGTGGATTGACCTAGCTTACCAGCCGGGTATGCCCAAGGAACTGTACGAAAGCCGCACCTATCAGCCCGCCGAGCTGGCCCACTTTGCCCGATTGGGCCAAGCCATGCTAGTGGTGGTAGAAGAGCGGGCCTACGAGATCCCCGCGAACGCCCAAGGCAGCCGGCCGGTGCTCCTGCAGAACGCCCCCAACCCCTTCAACGCCTCCACGACAATCTCCTTCCTGATCCCGTTCCGCCTAGCGGGCGAGCCAACCCGCCTGAGCATCTACAACTTGGCGGGCCAACTCGTGCGCGTGTTGCAGCTTGAGGCGCAGCAGGCTGGCGAGCACCACCTGAGTTGGGACGGCCGCGACGACTACGGCCGCGAAGTGGCCAGCGGGGTGTACATCTATCGGCTGGACGTGGGCGAGTGGGCCGTGCATCGGCGCATGTTGCTGCTGCGCTAAGAGTCGCCCACAGGTCCTGGTAAACGCAAAAAAAGCGCCCGATGCTCTGCTAGCATCGGGCGCTTTTGGGAATTCCGTTTTGGGCGTAAGAAGTTTAATGCTCTTTGATGCTGCCCACCTGGATCTCGATGTCTTCACGATTGGCTACCCGCTCTAGCCGCCCATCGCGGATCCAAGCCATGCGGTCGGCGGCCGTGAGCATTTTGTCGTCGTGGGTCACGGTGATGATCGTCGTCCCCATCTCCTGTTGCAGGCTTTTCATGTAGTCGATGATCTCCTGACCGGTGTTGCTGTCGAGGTTGCCGGTCGGCTCGTCGGCGAGGATGATGCGCGGCTTGTTGACAAAGGCGCGGGCAATGGCGACGCGCTGCTGTTGACCGCCCGACAGCTCGGAGGGGATGTGATGCGCCCGATCGCCCAAGCCGACGATCTTCAAACACTCCAAGGCCCGCCTCTCACCCTCGGCCGTGGTCATGCCGGCAAACACAGTCGGCAGCGACACGTTCATCAGCGCACTCATCACCGGCAAGAGATTGTAGGTCTGGAAAATGTACCCCAACTCAAAGCAGCGCACGGCCGCTAGCTGCTGCGTGTTGAGCGAGGCCAGATTGACGCCTTCAATGAGCACCTCGCCGCCAGTGGGCGTCTGCAGCGCACCGATCATGTTAAAAAGCGTGCTCTTCCCCGACCCAGAAGGCCCCATAATGGCAAAAAACTCGTTTTCGTACACCTGTAAGGTCAAACCGCGCAACGCGTGGACATGGGTCGATTCGTCGCGGTTTTTGGCATTGTAAACCATCTTGACGTCTCGGACGTCGACGATCACATCGTGGCCATTGGACATAATGTACTCCTAAAAAATTTGATATCGTTGCTTCAAGACCGGATCAATCTAAAATGGACAACGCCGCAGGTCAAATTTAGCGGCGCGCCTGTCAACTCACCTGCTGCTCCTTGATCCGCGTGATTTCATCGCGCAGATGCGCGGCCTTCTCAAAATCCAAATTGGCCGCCGCGGCCTTCATCTGCTGCTCCAAATCGGCGAGCAGTTCTTCTTGGTCTTCTATTTCTTGGTAGTTGATCGTCGGCTCGGCTGCCAATTCAGGTGCCACACCGCGCACGCTTTCGAGTACTGAGGTCGCTTGGATAATCTCTTCCCGGCTGCGGTATATGGTCTCCGGCACAATGGCGTGCTCGGCGTTATATGCCTCCTGCTTGTGGCGGCGGCGATAGGTCTCGTCTATGGCCCGCTGCATTGAATTGGTGACGTGATCGGCGTAGAAAATCACCTTGCCAGCCGCATTGCGGGCCGCGCGACCAACCGTTTGGATCAGTGCAACCTCCGAGCGCAGAAAGCCCTCCTTGCTGGCGTCGAGCACGGCCACCAGCGAGACCTCGGGCAAATCCAAACCCTCGCGCAGCAGGTTGATCCCCACCAGCACGTCAAACTCCCCCAAACGCAAATCGCGGAGGATCTCGACGCGGTCCAACGTCTCAATATCCGAATGTAGGTAGCGCACGCGGATGTCGAGCTGTTCAAAGTAGTCGGCGAGGTTTTCGGCCATGCGCTTGGTCATGGTCGTGACCAAGACCCGCTCGCGCTTTTCGGCCCGCTGCCTTATCTCTTCGACGAGATCGTCGATCTGCCCCTCTTGCGGCCGCACATCAATGGAGGGATCGACCAATCCCGTGGGCCGGATCACCTGCTCGACCACCACGCCGCCCGACTGCTTCAGCTCGTACTCCGCTGGCGTGGCCGACACGAACACCGTCCAGCCCATCCGCTCCTCAAATTCCTTGAACACCAGCGGCCGATTGTCATAGGCCGACGGCAGGCGGAAGCCGTGTTCGACCAAGGTCTCCTTGCGCGAGCGGTCCCCGCGAAACATGCCCCGGATTTGCGGCACGGTCACGTGCGACTCGTCGATAAAAAGCAGGTAATCCTCGGGAAAGTAATCGAGCAATACATACGGCGCAGACCCCGGCTGGCGGCCGTCCATGTAGCGCGAGTAGTTCTCGATCCCCGGACAGAAGCCGACCTCGCGGATCAATTCCACGTCGTACTTGGTGCGCGTCTCCAGTCGATGCGCCTCCACCAGCTTATTTTCGGTGCGCAAGTCAAGGAGGTGATGCTCCAACTCGACGAGGATTTGCTCGCAGGCTTGCTCCGTCCGCTCCTCGTCGGTCACGTAGGCTTTGGCTGGGAAGAGGCTGACGTGTTCGCGCGGCTCCAACACCTCGCCAGTGAGCGCGTCGATCAGGTAGATACCCTCGATCTCGTCGCCAAACATCTCAATGCGCACGGCGCGCTCTTCCGACCCAGGCACGATCTCGACGATGTCGCCCCGCACCCGAAAGCAGCCGCGTTGCAGTTCAAAATCATTGCGGGTGTAATAGATGTCGATTAGGGCGCGCAAAATATCGTCGCGCTCGATTTGCTCGCCCCGCCGCAAAGAGACCTTCTGCTCGTCGTATTCGCGGGGCGAGCCAATGCCGTAAATGCACGAGACCGTGGCGACGACGACCACATCGCGGCGCTGCAACAGCGAGGTGATGGCCTTGAGCCGCAAGCGGTCGATCTCCTCGTTGCGCTCGACCTCCTTCTCGATATACGTGTCCGTGCTCGGCTTGTAGGCTTCGGGCTGGTAGTAGTCGTAGTAGCTGACGAAATACTCGACTGCATTGTCGGGGAAATATCCCTTGAGTTCGCCGTAGAGCTGGGCGGCCAGCGTCTTGTTGTGCGAGATGACCAAGGCCGGCATCTGCAACTCCTCGATGACGTTGGCCATGGTGAAGGTTTTGCCGCTGCCCGTCACGCCCAACAGCGTCTGGAGAGCGTGCTGCTGCCGCACGCCTTCGACTAGCTCGGCGATGGCTTGGGGTTGGTCGCCAGCGGGTGAGTAATCGGCAACCAGTTTGAACTGATCCATGTATTCTCCTTAATAGCGGCCAATCTAGCCGGATGGCAGCACTCTGTCAATGTGCCGCGTTCATATTAATGACACGATAACACAGATTGCTGCCATCCTGTCGCCATAATCTATTTTATACATTGCCCGTTTTTCGCCGTATTCTCTTGTAAAACAGTATGTTATTTATATTTAGTACATTGCGGCACGTATCTTGCTTTATTTATTTGGGCGTCGCAGCCAGAAATAGTCCGGCCATGCGCGCCTTAACACATCATCCCAATCCAAACCTTGGAGAAAAAACAATGGCTAAAGTCATCGGCATTGACTTAGGCACCACCAACTCGTGCGTGGCCGTCATCGAAGGCCAAGACGCGGAGGTCATCGCCAACTCCGAAGGGGGCCGCACCACGCCCTCCATGGTCGCCTTCACCAAAGACGGCGAGCGCCTCGTCGGCCAGACCGCCAAGCGCCAAGCCGTCACCAACCCGCAGAACACGGTCTATTCGATCAAGCGCTTCATGGGCCGTCGCTACGGCGAAGTCTCCAACGAAATCAGCGAAGTTCCCTATGAAGTGGCCTCAAGTGGCCGCGACATGGCCGTGGCCAAAATCGACGGCAAGGAACACACGCCGCCGGAAATCTCGGCCATGATCTTGCAAAAGATGAAGCAGACGGCCGAAGACTATCTGGGCGAGGAAGTAAAACAAGCCGTCGTCACCGTCCCGGCCTACTTCAACGACTCCCAACGCCAAGCCACCAAGGACGCGGGCACCATCGCCGGCCTAGAGGTCTTGCGCATCGTCAACGAGCCGACTGCTGCGGCACTGGCCTACGGCTTAGACAAGGGCGGCACCAACGAGCAGATCGCCGTGTACGACCTCGGCGGCGGCACCTTCGACATTTCCATCCTCGAACTGGGCGACGGCGTCTTTGAGGTCAAATCCACCAACGGCGACACCCACCTCGGCGGCGACGACTTCGACCAGAAGATCATCGACTGGCTCGCCGAGGATTTCAAACAGCAAGAGGGCATTGACCTGCGCCAAGACGCAATGGCGCTGCAACGGCTCAAGGAAGCAGCCGAAAAGGCCAAAATTGAGTTGTCGTCTTCCACTTCGACCGATATTAACCTGCCGTTTATCACCGCCGATCAGACCGGGCCTAAGCACTTGCAAACTACCCTGTCTCGCGCCCAGTTCGAGCGCTTGGTTGACGACCTAATCGAGCGCACCAAGGCCCCCTGTCAGCAGGCTCTCGCCGATGCCGAGCTACAGCCCAGCGAAATCGACCAAGTGATTTTGGTCGGCGGCTCGACGCGCACCCCGAAAATCCAAGCCGTGGTCCAGGAGCTTTTTGGCCGGGAGCCGCATCGCGGCGTCAATCCCGACGAGGTCGTGGCCTTGGGCGCGGCCATCCAAGCCGGCGTGCTCGCTGGTGACGTCGATGACATCCTGCTGCTCGACGTCACGCCGCTCTCGCTGGGCATCGAGACCATGGGCGGAGTGATGACGCGGCTGATCGACCGCAACACCACCATCCCCACCAAGAAGAGCCAAATTTTTTCCACGGCCGCGGACAACCAGCCCTCGGTAGAAGTCCACGTGCTGCAAGGCGAGCGCGAGTTCGCCAACGACAACCGTACCCTCGGCCGCTTCCACCTCGACGGCATTCCCCCAGCCCCACGCGGCATGCCTCAGGTCGAGGTGACCTTTGACATCGACGCCAACGGCATCCTCAACGTCGCAGCCAAGGACAAGGGCACCAACAAGGAGCAATCCATCCGCATTGAGTCGTCCTCGGGCTTGAGCCAAGAGGAAATCGACTCCATGCAGAAGGACGCCGAAGCCCACGCCGATGAGGACAAACAGCGACGCGAAGCCGTCGATCGCCGCAACGAGGCCGACCAGCTAATCTACGCGACGGAAAAATCCCTAGCCGACTACGGCGACAAGCTGGCCGACGCCGACAAGAAAGGCGTTGAGGACGCTGTCGCCGCGCTCAAGCAAGCGCTCGAAGGCACGGACGACGAGACCATCGCGCAGGCCATGACCGCACTGCAACAGGCGTCGCACAAGCTGGCCGAGGAAATGTATAAGGACGCCCAAGCCCAACAGGCCCAAGGCGAGCCAGCGCCGGAAGGTCCCGCCGATCAGCCGCCGCAAGGGGGCGGGGATACGGAGCCGGTCGATGCGGACTTCAAGGTCGTGGATGAGGATAAGAAGTAGGAAGCGTTAAATACGCGGTATTATCGTAGGGGTGCCCCTTGTGGGTGCCCCTATTGTATTTAGGGATTAATAAGTCAGGAATATCTCTGCGCTGGAGCACTTGGTACGAATCGTTAAACCTGGAGCACCTTCAGGACGTCGTCTCCTAGGGCACGCGCCAGATTCCTAGGTTGATTGCAGCGTGCCGTCTTGATGGTCAACTGGCGACCGCGGAAGAGAACCTTGGCGCGGTTAAGCGTCTTGCGTTGCTTCGGGTGAATGCTCTTACCATGGAACAGGACCGGGTGGCAGATGGTCCTAAAGGCTTTCGGCACAAAGCGATCGGCGAACTCCGCGCCCCGTTGCAATTGCTCGGACACCTCTGATGCATCGACACCACCGCTTTTAAGTTCCATCGGAACCGCGAAGAGAGTGTCTTTGCTGGTATTTGTAAAAAAAGAACATAGTCACATTGTTTACCTGCTTCCATCTTGTGAGCCGGAAACGCCCGATCCGCGTCTATCACGACTCGACGAGATGGCACATCCTCCATGAACACCCGGCATCCGTCTCGTCTGCACGAATTGCTGAGGTTCTCGGTGCCCACTTGTGTCCGGATTTTGTCGAGAACCTCATTCATGCTCGCTTTCCTCGAGTTGATTTTGCAGGTTAGCAGAGCGATTGTAAAGTTCTTCAGCGACGTCTTCATAATCATCAGGCTCGACGCCTTCGCTGGGGTCAAACGGGATTTCCTCCACGGTCGAACCCGACGTTCCATCCTTGCGGAACAACCAGATTCCCACTTCGCTGGGCCGAAGCGAACTCGGCAGGGTTTCCTCCCTCGTGGATTCACCGGTCTTTTCTCTTAATACCCCCTCCCGCATCAGATTTCCGATCTCCTTGAGCAACCAGTCGCTGTGCGTCGTGACCACCACTCGGATGCCAGTGCGGATCATGCGCGCTAGAGTAGCCGCCATCTGGGTCTGGGCAGCGGGATGAAGATGGGCTTCGGGCTCCTCAATTATGACCGTATCTCCACGTCCGACAGCACCGCGAAGAAACAACACAACCGGAGCGAGTTCTGACACCATGGATGAAGCACGGGTCAGACGAATGTCCTCTTCCGTTTCCTGTGGTTGGTACACAAATTCCGGATACCCTCCCGATGGAGACATCTTGGCCTGTATCTGACCGGCAAGCACCTCGCGTTCCAGTGCGTCGGCGAGTGCTTTCATCGGCCTGTTAGTCGCCCGGCTCTCTTCGTACAGGATGAGCCGCTGCATGAAATCGGCCACCACGCCAGAAAGCGTTGGTAGCTGCGGAAAGCGTTCCGGGCCCGCACGGGTGGAGCTCGCCACGGAGGAGCTGGCTATTACGCGGTGGCTCTGCATGATGCCGCTCCGAGCAGCAGGCAGGTAGTGCGTCTTGCCCTGTCCACGAACGATGGGGGCTGTGTACAAAAGTTCTTCAAATAGATACCAAAAACTCAGTGAGGGTTCGATTCCCCGTAGCTCTTTGAGGGATTCGATTCCCCGTAACTCTTTGATTAATCCTCGGAAATGGCTGAATAGCCGGCCAAGCATGAATTCCGAAGCCGACCACCCTTCGGGTAGGATGACCATGTCTTGGATTCGACCATCTGTGGTGACATCCGATTCCGAGATACCCATGCGGAAACGCCAGAGGTCCCGATCTTCCTCGCCAACAGCCAGCGAAACCTCCATGCTATCGGTGAGCCCGGACAATCGAACAAGATCGGAAGCCGACTCGAGATCAAAACAACGTTCGAGTTCGGTCTTTAGATCCCCACCTAAAAATCTAGGATCCTCGAGAGCAGCCTGTGCTGCGTCGCGCACACTTTCGGGCAGGTCCGAGAACCTGAACTGCCGCCCCTCAGTTTCCAGCATTTTGAGAATATCCTTGAGCTCTTCTTCCCGCACGTCAGCATCCGTCTCCGATTTGTTATGTCGAGAACCTTGCCCGAAATGATGTAGGTGGTACGGAAGCCGAGGAAATCCACCCAGAATCCGGTGCAAGGCGTAGATCAGAATGGCAAAATAGGTCTTGCCGGTATTGCTCGGACCAACGAACACGGTCAATGGACGCAGATTTACGGTGCCGCTCGCGATGGGGCCAAAATTTGTGGCCGAAATCCGAACGTCAGGATGGGTCGTACCTGTGGAGTTCCCAAGTTCATTCATTGCAAGTCTCCTGTTTTCGAGCTGATCTTCCCGGCCTGTCTCAGTTCGCTTGTTATCGAAAGTCTGATTCCCTTACATTTTTACTTTTTGCTAGGTTTTTTGTTTTTCCTAACGGTTCTGATTCCTGTGGGTGCCAACTGTGCATTGAAGGGGGGCAAGCGTTGGCGTTGGTGGGCGATCCACCGTTTGAGCCATCTCAGGC
>JAJEGS010000027.1 GCA_022819745.1 Candidatus Latescibacterota bacterium
AAAATGGCATTGACCACATCGCGTTTGGCATACTTGCCGGGGTTACCTCGGGGATCAGGACGAGCAAAAAATCCAGCGATCAAGGCCCATTCTGGATCCGTCAAGTCACTGGGATACCCACACATACTCAAAGCCTCCTAACAAAAAAAGCATAACACAAGATAATACAATATATTAGACAAAATAACCTTTTAACTCAACAGCTTCTTAGAACTGACTGATTCCTCTGATCACGGTGAGCTTAAAGACCTTTATGTAAAAAGAAAGGCGAACAGCAAATACGGGGAGATCGATATACTCTTGGAGAAAAAGGACTACGCCTGTATCATCATCGAAAACAAAATACATGATGCCCAGGATCAGTGTGGTCAGTTGTACAGGTACTAAAAATACGCGAAAGAGAACTTTACGGATGATCAGATAAAGCTGATCTACTTGACCCGCTACCGCTATGGTAGAGTGCCGAGCGAGTATTCCCTTCGTGGTGAGGATGAAAAGCAAGCCTTGGACATAAGACGGGTGATCTGCATGTCGTACGAAAGCGATATAGTTGAGTGGCTAGAGGATTGCCTCAAAGCAGTGGTTAGGAGTTCTCGCCTTCACGACATACTATTCCAATATCAGGAATTGATCAAGAAACTGATTGGACAACCAAAGGAACTCACGATGAAAATAAGGGACGTTTTGACCAGAGATTACGACCTCTTTATCGAACTGAATAATTCCATTACCGAGATAAAGAAATGCAGACGATACGAATTCTTTAAGAAGCTAAAAGAAAAGATCGCTGAGGTTCATGATGTCAAAATGCTTGATAATAAGAAGTTTGGAATAACCGCCGAGGTTTCTAGGTTTGAGTCGGATTCGAGTTTTATGATGCTACTTCAGGTAGGTGGAGAGAAGGACCCATGGTACGGTTTTATCGTCCATAATAAGGAGAGGCAGGACGTTAGTGAATGCTATAAAGACCATTTCGAGGAGTACCTTAATTTGACCCCTGATTGGAAAACTAATTGGGGGTTGGGATGGAAAGATCTGAAAGATAGAGATCCACCGGTTTCGTTCTCTGATTCTTTGACAGAGCAGATGCGCTATATTGTTGATGACAATGAATTCAACAATATGGTCGAGAAAATTGCTCAAGAGATTAAAGACGCAGTATATAAATTCAGAAAGGCTAAGGAGGACGCCGGTCTATAAGGTTTCGTCCTATTCTCCACGGCGAGTAGCTACCTCGTATCAGTGCCGAGTGATTAGCGATTATCACTCGGCACTTTTTATCACTTCTCCGTCGCCGTAGCTACCGTTCCCCCTTGGGCCACTACTAGACCGAGAACTCGATCCTTCAGACCAGAGCGGCGTACTCATAAACCGGAGTCTCGATGGTGCGAACGGGACGACAGCGCTCCCAAACCGCTTGCTGCAGGCGCTCAACGGTCTCCGGTGAGAAGAGCTTCTCACCTGTCTCAACGTTGACTCGCGCCGGGACGTTCTCGATGAGAAAGAGTCGCCCCCCGAACTCAATGTGGTACGTCACGTTTTTTTCAATCAGCGTCTCTTTCCATGCTTTGTCTTCAGGCATCGTCCAATCTCCTTACCTTAAAGTCAATCCGTCCACGAAGACACATCACCCCTTCATCCCCGTCATCACCAGCCCGCGCTCGAAGTAGCGCTGCCCCATAAAAAAGACCACCAGAATGGGCACGGTCGCTACTACGGAAGCGGCCATGAGCAGATGCCATTGCGTGCCGTACATGCCGGCAAAGGCATTTAGTCCCAGCGCCAGCGTGCGCTTCTCGTTGCTGTGCAGGTAGATGAGCGGCCCCATAAAATCGTTCCAGAGACTGAGAAAGCTGAGAATGGCCAGCGTCGCCAGCGTCGGCTTGGCCAGTGGCATGGCAATCGACAGGCAAATGCGCAAATTCGAGCACCCGTCTATGCGCGCGGCGTCGATCAAATCTATTGGCAGGGTCTTAAAAAACTGGCGCAAAAAGAATATCTGGAAGGCATTGCCCGTACAGGCCGGCACCAAAAAGGGGAGGAATGTATCGACCCAGCCCAGCTTCTGGAAGAGTACAAATGTCGGGATCATGGTTACCGCCGCGGGCAGCATCATGGTCGATAGCACGGCGACGAACAGCACATCGCGGCCAAAAAAATTCAGCCGGGCAAAGGCATAGGCCACAATGGAGGAAGCAAAAAGACTCGCCCCCGTGCCAAAGACCGTGATGATCGTGCTGTTGAGGAAATAGCGCCCGAAGGGCAACGTCGGCTGATTGAAGATCTCCACGAAGTTGGCCAGCCGCAGCACCGAAGGCAGGAGACGGGAAAAGACCTCGTCCGGCGTCTTGACCGAGGTGATGAGCATCCAGGCAAAAGGCACCAGAAACCAAAACGCCAAAAAGGACAGCGCGGCGTAGAGAATGAGTTGGCGTCGTAGCGATAGGGTGTCCCCAGAGGCGCTGCTCATTGGTAGTGCACCCATTTTTTGCCCATCGCCAGTTGGATCAGCGAGACGATCAGCGTGATGATAAAGAGGACCAAGGCCATGGCGCAGGCATAGCCCATCTGGAAGCGCTCGAAGGCCGTTTGAAAGAGATACAGGACGTAGAACAGGGTCGCGTGCGCCGGCCCGCCTTGGGTCATGACATAGGCTTGGTTAAAAATCTGTAGCGAGGCAATCACGCCGACCATCGTCAGGAAAAAAATCGTCGGGGTCAGCAGCGGTAAGGTGACGTATCTAAAGCGCTTCCACGGCCCGGCCCCATCCAGTTCCGCCGCTTCGATTAACTCGCGGGGAATATTCTGCAGGCCAGCCAGAAAGATCATCATCGATCCGCCCAAACCCCAGATGCTCATAAAGATCATGCCCGGCATGGCACCCGCCCGCGATGAGATCCACTGGGGCCGGCCAATGCCGATCCACTCGAACACCGCCATCAATCCGGTCCAGTCGAGGAACAGGTTGATCAAGCCAAAATTGGGATCAAAGAGCCACTTCCACAGCAGCAGCATCGCGATGCCCGCTACGACATTGGGGAGAAAGAAAGCCGTGCGAAAAAAATTGACCCCGCGCAGACGGTGGTTGACCAGCATGGCCAGTCCCAGCGCCAGCACGAGCCCCAGCGGCACGGCAAAAACCGTGTAGTAGATTGTATTAAACACCGATTTGTAAAAGAGCGGATCGTGCGCCAGCTTCTGAAAATTGGCCCATCCCACGTACTCCGGCTCTGTAAAGAGGTTCCAGCGCGTGAACGCCAGACCAAAGCTGGCCAGTATCGGCCCGAGGGCAAAGAGCACCATGCCCAAAATCCACGGCGATATGAAGAGATACCCTTCTAGGTGCTCTCGCAGGTTGAGTTTCATCCGTCCACCTTGGCCTTCTGCAGAGCCATATTGTCGCGAATGGCTTGGTTGATTTTTCTGGCGGCATCTGCTAGGGCCTCGGGTACGCTTTTTTCACCTAGCATGACCAGTTCCCACTCTGGATTAAAGAGCAGATTGTATTCGGCGGGATTGATATAGGGGCTGCGATGAAATAATTCGGTGCGCTCCGCAGCCTTGAGAAAAGTCTGGGTAATCTCCGCATTTAGATTGGGATTTTCGACGAAAATAGGGCTGTACGCGGTTGCCCTGCGGCCGGGAATGTTCCAGCCGATCTTGGCAATGGCCTCTTGGCCTTGGGGGCCGACCAGATATTCCATAAAGCGCCACGCCTCTTGTGGGTGTTTGGTATGGGCGTATATGCCATAACCGACCATGCCGCCGGACAGATAAATATCTACTTTGTGGCGCGGAGGCGTTGTGACCCCCCACGCAAAGCTCTTGATGTTTTTGCGGAATTGGGGTACGAACCACTGGCCGTAAAAGCACATGGCCACGCGTCCCGTTTCGAACATCACGTTTACCGGACTTTGCGCTTGCTCGGCGTAGCCCGGTGCCACGTGCCAGCGCGTAGAAAGATCGGCGGCAAATTGCAGTGCCTCGATCACCTCTGGGCTTTTGAGCAACACGCGCGTCCGATCGGCGGAGAAGATGCGCCCGCCCGACTGCCAGATCCACTGCTCTGGATTGGCGTTGTTGTAAACGCCAAACTGGATGATGCGCCCTTGCTCGTCGCGCTTGGTCAAGCGCCGGGCAATTTCTACAAACTCTTCACGCGTCCAACTGCCGTCTGGATGGGGAATACCTGCCTCGTCAAATAGGTTCTTGTTGTAGAAAATCAGAAAGTCAGGCGACCAGTCTTTGCACAGCCCGTAGATCGGCCCTTGGCCAAAGCGCTTGCCGTCCCAGCGGTATGGCTCGACCGTTTGCGGAAAAAAATCTTCAACGCCAACGATTTGGCTCTTTTCCAGATAGGGCTCCAAGTTGAGGAGCACCCCTTTGGACAACATGTTGCCCAAAGTGACCGGTGCCACATAAAAGATGTCGGGCGAGCGTCCCCCGGCCATCATGGTCAGCAGTACGGTATTGAAATTCTGCTGGATGTGGATGAATTTGACCTTTATATCTGGATTGCCCGCTTCAAAATCGGCCATGAGCTGATTGAGCATGGCGACTTCCTGCGTATTGCCCCAGCCGGCGAGGACGATCTCCGTGCGTCCGCTCTCCTTTTGTGCGGACGTGTCGAGCCCCAGTAGCAGGGAGCGGGCTGTGGGCACGCTGAGCAGGCCCACCACGCCGAGTATGCAAAGGCTATAAAACAGAATAGTGCGGTCCATAATTCATCGTCTAACTATCCTGAATGGCATGAACGGTTCGAGATGCGGATCGTCTTGTGAACACTATCCTGCGTCCATCTGCGGATAATTTTTATACATGACTTAGTGCTCCGGTAATATCGGAAACGACTCGATAGCCCCCGCGACAGTCTCCAGTAGGGTCTCGATCTCTCGTTTGTCGCCCTCGTCCAGCGCTAGCTTGCCCGCCGGTGCCCGTTCCACCAGCGTGCTGAATACCCCTCGGCGCTTGAGGATATAGCGCATAAAGGGGTGGTTTTCGAGAATGAGCAGCGGCAATAGGCGACGGTGCATTGCGCGCGCCTCCTCTTCCTGTCCGCCCCACCACAGTTCGGTGATCTTGGCCAGCACATCGGCCAATTCGCAGGCGGGCATATTGCCGTTTGCACCACGGCGCATCTCATCGGGCAAAAATTTTCCCGCCGCCCCGCCGAAGATGCACTTGACCCGATCGCCGACCATATCGGCCACCTCGGCGATGTGCTTAGGGCCGGGCTGTCGCTCCTCCTTGACGTATTCGACCTGCGGGATCTCATCGACTAGTTGCGCCACCTGTTCGCCGCGCAACGGCGCGTACATGTCGGCATTCTGCACCATGATTGGTCCGTCGAACACCCCAGCTAAGCGCCGGTACAGGTCCATTGCCGTGGCGGCGTCAGTGCGCGCCGGCGTCATGGCGATAATCGAATCCGCCCCGGCTTTTTGCGCCGCCCGCGCGTAGAGCAGCACTTGCGGCACCGAGATCCCGGAACAGCCGAAGACTACGGGCAGGCGTCCGTTGACTTCCTCCAGCACCGCGTCTAGCCCCCGGATACGTTCCTCTTCGCCCAAAAACCAGAACTCTCCGACCATCACCGGCCAGACGATGCCGTGTTGGCCGCTCTCGCAGCAGAAGTTGGCTACCTTCTTCAGGTCGTCAATGTGGATTTCGAGGTCTTCTCTGTAGGGCGTCGGCAGCAGGCCGAAGACCCCTTTCATATCGTCAAATCGCGTCATTGTTCATCCTTTCGTGTATATAGCTACTCGACGACAGTTATATAGGGTTCGATGTCCTTTAGGCGCTGCATATCAATGCCCTTTATGTTGAGCAGGCCTTTTACATTGTGATAGGGGCGGCCCTCAATTATTCTCTGCGCCACTGCCGGCCCTATCCCGGGTAGCGTTTCTAGTTGTGAGCGCGAGGCCGTATTGATATCGATGCGCTTTGCCTCGAGTTGAGAGAGTGTCGCACAGCTAATCCACAGTAGGGCCACGACTGCACAGCCCACAAAATTCCAGCGTTTCATAACGCACCTCCATTGTGGCAATTTCGCGTTTTCCTTAATGCATCCAATTCACCGAGTGCGCTCTTTTTGCTTGCGCGCGAAAAGGCGCATCTGCTGCTGAGCCGCGAGTGAGTCTCCTACTTCGCGGTAGGCCACGGCTAAACTATAATGGGCACCGACATAGGTGGAATCGGCTCGCAAAACTGCTTTAAAATCGTCGATGGCCTCCCGGGCATTTCCCTCGCGCAGCTTGGCATTACCTAGGCCGTTTATTGCATCGACGTAGTTTTCCTTTATTGCCAAAGCGCGCTCATAGGCCGAGCGCGCCTGCACCGGATAGTCTTTCATCAAATAGGCGTTGCCGAGATTAAACCACGCCAGTGCATAGCCCTCGTCTAAAGTTAGGGCTTGGCGATAGGCCGTGATGGCATCGTCAACTCGCAGTAGCCGCATATAGGCCGTGCCCAAATTCTGCCAAGCCTGTATCTGGGCGGGGTTGATCTTCAGCGAGGCTTTGTATTCTTGTGCAGCCATTTCAGCAAAACCTAACTTCGCGTAGATCACGCCCAAATTATAGCGGGCTACGGCATCGTCGGCATGGCCTTTGAGGCGCAAACGCTGATCGCGAATGGTATCAAAATGTGGATCAAGGCGCTTGAACATCTCGATCTGCTTCTGCCCTTCGTCTGGCTTTCCCAGCTTCATGTACACTTTGGACAGGGTCAAGTGCGCTTCTGGATAGGCCGGATTCAGGGCGATGCTTTGTTCGAGTACAGCGGCCGCTTCGGTCTCTTTGCCCTGTTGGGCGAGCACCATTCCCAGTCCATTTAGGGCCTCTACAGCCGCCGAATCGCGCTCGATAGCTGCGCGAAAAGCCGCCTCTGCTTCTTCGTGGCGATTTAACCGCATATAGACGCGCCCTAATGCCGTGCAGTAACGCGCGTGCCTAGGTTCTATTTTAACGGCTTTTCTCGCCATATCCACAGCCCGTTCGCATTGCCCCATCTTGGCACAGTACATATCCGCTAGACTGTAGTACACCAGCGCGTATTCGGGGTCTATTTCCAGTGCTCGCTGCATGTGTTGGGCTGCGGTCTTGTAGTCGTGGTCGCGGGCATGTGCCACGCCTAAATTGTAGTGGTCTGGAGCGTGATCAGGTGCCAATTGCAACGCTTTTGCAAACGTCGCTCGCGCCCTATCATCGTCGTCCGTGTGCAAATAGAGTTGGCCGAGCTGGCGATAGACCGCAGCGCTATCGGGCGCGAGCGCAATGGCCTTGCGATATACAGCCAACGCCCGTTCCAACTCGCCTTGCCGGGTCATGACTTCGCCGGCTCCCAGCAACGCACGTACGTGCAGTGAATCGATGCGGAAGGTCTCACTGAAATATCGCAGCGCTTCTCCATACACGGCGTGTTCTAAATAAAACGCCCCCAGTTCGTAGTGCGCTGCTACGTCGCTGGAATCGGCGCGAATGCGATCTAAATAACTCAGTTCTATCGCGCGCGGGTCTTCCTTTTTTTCTAAGACGGGCGCTTCTTCTCGCGTACCACCGCAGCCCAAAGCCGTTATCCACGCCAGCCATAGCACGCCGTTAGACCACTTCACGTTTTGCCTTCGTATTCTTCACGTTGATTCTACAGTTTTTCTGGCTCTTGGATGGTGAGGAATTGGTCAGCCGCCATGTCTTCCAACACCTGCTTTATCCCGCTCGGCCAGTGAATCTCCACTCGATCCACCCGCGTGTGGGTCCCCAAGCCAAAATGTACCCGCAGCGCATTCTGCGACAGATACGAACTGCCTGAACGCACTTCTTCGATCTGGTGCAGATCGCCGGCGACCACCCGAATGCGCGCGCCGATGCCGTCGCGGTTGCTGTGGGTGCCTATGGTGCGCAGCGATAGCCAGTGGTGGCGGTTGCCGCCGTCGTTGCGCAGGAGCAGGCCGCGCTGATTGTTGTTGCTTACGAACAGGTCTAGGTCTCCGTCGTTGTCGTAGTCGGCGGTAGCTGATCCGCGTCCGACCCAGGCAGTGGCCAAGCCCGGCGAGTCGGTACTGACGTCAGTAAAGGTGCCATCGCCGTTGTTGTGGAATAGCTGATCTCGCTGCGCGTAGGAAGGTCCGGCGCGGTCGATGATTTCTATATTTGGTTCGACGTGTCCGTTGGCTAAGAACAGGTCGAGGTAGCCGTCGTTGTCGTAGTCGAGAAAGTCCGTGCCAAAGGTCAATGTCGAGAAGGTCGGTTCGTCTAGTTTGGACTCGTGTATCTGGTCTTTAAACACATCGCCTCGCTCGTTTTTTAATAGGCGACAGTGCTCCCACTGGAAGTTGCAGACGACGATGTCGAGGAGTCCGTCCCGGTCGTAGTCGCCAAAGTCCGTGCCCATGCCCGCCTCGGGTTTGCCGTCCGGGCTGAAGGCGACGCCGGAATCTAGCCCAATATTGGAAAATCGCGTCCCCCCCTCGTTGCGGAAGAGGAAGTTCGGGGTCATATCGTTGGCGACGAACAGATCTGCATCGCCGTCTTCGTCGTAATCGCCAAATACTACGCCGAGTTGACGACAGCGGTCGTTATAAACGCCGATTGCTTCTGTTACATCGGCAAACGTTCCATCTCCTTCATTGCGGTACATAATTCCCGACGCGCCCTTGTATTGACCGGGACCGCAATAGACGCGTATGGAACCGTGCCTGCATTCTTTGTGGTTTTCGAGGGTAAAATCGGTATTGTTGGAAACGTAGAGGTCTAGATCGCCATCGTTGTCGATGTCGGCAAAGGCCGCGCTCATACTCAAGCGCTCGTCGCCGATATCAGCGGTTTCTGTCACATCGACAAATGAACCGTCGCCGCGATTGCGATACAACACATTGGCCCCGAAGTTCGTGACATAGAGATCGACATGACCGTCGTTGTTGTAATCTCCCGCGCAGACACCCATGCCATACCCTGCATCGCCTACACCTGCTTCTTCTGTTATTTCCTCGAACTTCCCGTTGCCCTTGTTTCGATATAGGACGTTTTTCGGCACGCGCCGCTCCAAAAAGCCCGGCAATACGGCCCCATTGACTAGGTATAGGTCTTCGTCGCCATCGCTGTCGTAGTCGATAAAAGCCGCTCCCGAGCCATAGGTCTCCACGTAGTAGAAACGACCGCTACCACCGTTCACATGTGCAAAATGGATGCCGGCATCGGCCGTGGCATCGACGAATTTCGGCAGTGCACTTCTAGCCAATTCGGGCTTGGGTGTAATGGCTTCTGTCGGTGGAGCGGGAGTTTCTTTTGAGCACCCCACGATCAGCGCCATACCCCAGCTAAAGAGAACCGCAACGATGGGCATATAAAAAGAGCGCATATCGCGGGAAGTATGCAGTCGATGCAATTCCATTAACCGGCGCAGACATCAGACTGCACAAAGGTAGATTTGTTAGGCGTTATTGCAATCCAGCAAACATACTCAGAAACAGCACCAGATCCGTCGTCGTCTCGTCGCGGAAATCGCGCCGCTCCCAGCGCCCGCCGATGTTGGTCATCAGGCGATAGCCCAGATAGTCCGAGCGATTGGATAGCTGTGCAGCAATCACGAATTGTTCAAAATCGTCCACATATCCGGCGGGCAGTGGATCAGTCCGTTCGACCATATTCCTGAAAATCTCGTACTCGATGCCGGATTCTAGGCGCATCGTGCTGATCAGCTCCTGCTGCCACACGAAGAAGAAAATTTCCGACAGCTCGTTATTCTCCAGCTCGGTTTTATCCGTGGGCGAGCGCCGCTTGTAGAGCTGTTTCCACCTAGGCCACAGCACGTGTTTACCTATCGGAATGGGCAAATCCGCCTTGGTGATCAGCGCGAGGAGCTTCTCGTCCTGCCAATTTGCCGGTTGTTGGTCTCCGCGCTGGTGATAGATCTCGTACTTCAGCTTGGTTTCCAGATTGAGCGGGGCGTATTTGCGCGTGCGTGCACTCAGAAAGGAGGTGTTGATCAGCGCATTCTGTGCAATCATGGGATCGACGAATGGGCGCATATCGCCCCGCGTGCGCGGACTCTGCACCCACAGAATGATGTCTTCGGGGATATTGTCCTTGACGCGGCGAAGACCGTTGTAGAGCTGCATCTGCAAACCGTGGCGAGGCACCTCGTGCGTCAGCGTCAGCAGACCGTAGAGCGACTGGTTGCGGCGATTGCTGCTCAGTAGCCACTCGCGCAGGCGACCGACCATTATGCGGCTGCCCGGCTTGAGTTCGGCACCACCGTAGAAGTTGTAACCGCGGTGGTCGCGCGGATACGGGTAGTCCGCTTCCTCGTCGTTTTCAAAGCGGTCGATCACGGTATTGTTGTTCATGTCCGTGCCGTAGAGAAATTCCAGCGGATCGACATCGTAGCGCACAAATGGCTCTAGATAGTCCGGCATGCCGTTGTCGTTCTGGTTGAAGTCCGACACTAAGTCGTTGTTCTCGTCGTAGCCGGGAAAGACGGCCACGTCAGCCCGCTGGATCAGCAAGCGCTCCGACGAGGAACTGCTGAAGGCACGCCTACGCCAGTCGGGAAAGCGGTCCTGGTCGTCGTTGTCATCTACGAATTCATAGACGTTGTTTACAGAACTTTCGTAGTTAATGCGCCCGTTGCTGTCGGGCACGAACATGAATGTCTGATAGCCCGGGTCCATGCTAAAAATTTCGCCATAGGCAAACCACGGGTACACGTTGTGCGACGCCGTTGCGTAGTAGCCCTCTGCGCTCTCTTTTCCCAGCGCCTGATTGTAGGTGAAATTCTGGTTGGGAAAGCGGCGGTATTTGCGGTTGATATTGTATTCGGCGCGCAAGTTAAACCCGCCAAAGAGGTCGTCGATTTCCATGGTGAGACCGGCGACTTCGTTGGCCGTCGGCAAGCCGTAGCTAAAGCGCACCACGCGCTGGTTGGAGCCGTCCTTGATGTTTTTCTCTGCGCGGGTGACGGGCAAAAATACGGGCTCGCCTGTGTTGTTGACCTGCATATTGGAAGTGACTTCAACGGCATAGTCATTGGCTAGGACCAATTCGATCTCGATCTTTTTGATTTCCTTGAAGTCGATGATCTCGTCTTCGCCAGGAATAGGCGTGAAGTCGCGCTCGATATCGTAGGTAATGATGATGTTGTTGCCGCCGCTGGCCTCCCAGCGCCCCTGCCGCCGTATGCCGCCGTCTACCAGTGCCCGGTCGGAGATTTCGGGATGTTCCACGCCATTTATGTACACGCGGTGCAAAAAGAGCAATGCTCCTCCCTCGCCGTCCTCGGGCGAATCGTCGGACAGACGCACTAGGAGGCGCTGCACGTTGCCAGCTTGCAGGTTGCCGCCGAGCGTACCCTTGAGAGAATTGTTGCCGAAGCTCTCCGAGCTATTCCAGTGCCCGGCGTTGACGTAGGTGGTGCCCAGCTTGATAAAGTCGCCGACTTGGGCTGTGCCGCGCAGGCCAAGCAAATTGGTGAAGATCGTCCGCACTGTGGCCCCTTGGTCGCGGTTGGTCGCCGTAGCCGCCAGAGCGGGATTGTCCGTGCGCGAGGCGATTAGCGTCAGGGCATATTTATCGGAGAGGAAATCCCATTGCACGCCGTTAAACAGTGGTTTGGAAAAGGTCATCGGCGTCAGCGTCGTCCTCAGTTGCTCGCCCACGGTCAACGCCATGTGATATTGGCCCTGCGACGCCGTTGAAATGACCAAGTTGTTGAACCAGTTGTTGAACTCCACAGACTTGTCGATCGCGCTGCCCGTTTCCGTGGGGTGCTGCTGCGCCCACTCGTAGATCCTCCAGCCGCGCGTGATGTAATTGCCGTAGATATCGTAAAAGCGCTGGCCCTGTAGCACGATGTCGGTATAGCGCTCGTAGCGATCCTTGGCGTAGTTGGTGTACTCCCAGTTTCTCCAGCCGTAGATATCGTAGAGCGTTTGGGGCAGATACCATTTCCGCATAGTCGGCGTGATGGTCTGGGGCGATATCCGCACACCGCTGGTGGCATAGGGATTGAGAAAACCCGATTGCAGGCCTTCGGCTAATAGTCCACCTGCCAAAAGACAAACCGTTAGCAGAGCACAGAAAAACTTCTGGCCCATTTGTTCCCTCCCTTTTTTACTGCTGTGCAACACGCTGGTTATTAATAGGCCAAACTAATGGTGCGATATACCGACTGGTCTCCAGAGTCGGCTTCCATCTGAATGCGGCAGATATACACACCCGGCGGCAAAACCGTTCCCGCAGCGTCTCGGCCATCCCACGCGAAACCCTCGGCGTCTAGGTCGAGCGTCCGCAGGTGCGATCCGGTTAGGTCGTAGATATCCACGTTGGGATTGCCCTCAACCTGGACCACGATAAAGTTGATTCGCGCTTCGTCGTTTACGCCATCGCCGTTGGGCGTAACGACCGGAGTCACCTGCACATTGCGCAGCAAATTTCCACCGGCCACGTCGGGCACAAAAACGATCATCGAGCGCGGCTCTAAGGGTTCGACGCCTTGGCGCACATTCTGCTGGCTGTCCCCAGCCCAAGCCTCAAAGAGCGTGGCATTGGCCGTTACCTGCGCGGTAAACAGCACTTCCACCGAATCCTCCCGCACCCGCTCCGGCAGTCCGACTCTTAGCAGCCCGTCTGTTAGTTCAACTTCCCCCGGCTGCACGCTCTGTCCGCCGACTCGTATGCCAACCTCTTGCACAGTTCCCGGCACTTGGATAAAGATCTCGTCAAAGCCTTGGTCGTTGCGCGCAAAGGTCGGTTGCAGCAAATACGTAAAGCGCTGCAGCGAATCTAGTCCGACCTCGCGCGGCAATATGCGCGCGGCGATGCCGCCGCTGACGAGGGGATTGTCGAATTCCAGAGTCAGGGAGCGCAGTACCGGCGTCAGTTGTGGATCGTCGTTGGCCAGTTGAATCTGCAGTTGCAGAAATTGTCTGGGCGTAGGCGAGAGGAATGCCTCCTCGGGAAAATCATAGGGCTGGCTCCAGCCGCTCCAATCCGGTCCTTTGAGCTTGAGGGTGTCGATGCGCCCGCGCACGCTCTTGGGCAGCTTGCCAAAACGGGCCGAATCCAATTCCGTGCCGTTCTTGTGGTAATACTTCTTCTCGAGTTCAAAGGTGTTGCCCGTCTGCGAGCGAATTTCGATCTGCGTACCAGCGGGTAAATCGGCGTCCCACGACAGCTTGCGCACGCTCTTCATGGAGCCTAGGTCGATGAAGTCCGACACCATTTCCGTCGCCGCCACGTGCCCTTCGCCGTGGAGTATGTATTCAAAAACCGACTGGCGGATCTGCAGGCGCGTTGGAATGCCGCTGCGGTGATAGAAGATATGGCGGATTTTTCGCAGCGGGAATGCAAAGTGATACGACTGCTGGTTGGGGAATCTATCGTTGAATACGTCGCTGAGTTCCTGGTAGTCGAAATTGCTGCGAATGCGGTCGCTGGTCAGGCCGCTGGCCGGCGTGCCGTCCGAGGTGGTGAGGATAAATAGCTTGGCTCCGTGCCCGTGAGAGCCAGGAGACCCTTCTCCGTCTCCGACAGTCAGGTCTAGATGGGAAAGGTGGTCTACCCAGAACGTGGCACCCAGATCCCATTCGAACCAATCGCCGTCTTCGACGTAGGTCCTGAGATTGCCTTCCTTGGCTTGGTCTCCGCCGACGGCAAGTCGCCAGTTGGTATTGACATCTCCATCGAAGATCGTGCCGACCTTATCTTCGCTCCGCCCCGCTCGCACCGCCCCACCCCGTTCTACCGTGCCTATGGCGAGATTATCTCCCAGTGCATCCACTTCGATCTCAGCCAGCGCCGCGCCTGGATTTTTTTCCGTGGGCACTAGGCGCACGTGGTGGACTAGGTTAAAATCCAGCGTATCCTGCTCTATGAGATGTTCTCCGCTGGCCAGACCCAACTCAATTCGTTTCAGATCGACTTCAAAAACGCGCTCTACATTGGGTGTTGTGGTGACGGCGACCGGGTGGTAGGTCACGCCATAACGCGTATCTACACCGTTACTTATGTAAGCCGTGAAATTGCGAAAGGGCTTGGCGTCGAGTGCATCCGGAAAGACAAAGCGCAACTTGCGCGCCAATACCGGCCGGCCGAGGTCGATTTCGATCCACCAATCTTCCAGCGGATCATCGACAGACGGCTGCCACCAAGTCGATGGATCTTGGTCAATAATATTAGCCGCATCTTGGGGGTTTGAATTCACTTCGCGGATACCACCAAAAACCTGTTTCTTGCCTTCGCTATGGGAAAACTCTGCAGCATCGGCTACGGCGTTTATGTTGCGGCGCATCCACGCTAGGCTGATACTACCGTCGTCGGCAATTTCCAGCGTGCCCTTGGGAATGGCCCACGTCTGCCAGTCCGCCGGGCTACTCAGACGCAGTTCGTCGGCATAGGCCCCTGCTGCACACAGGGTAGCGACGAGCAAAGTACGAATCGCAGTGAATTTTCTCATGGTACACCTCGACAGCGTTTAGCTCATATACGCAGCCCGTTTAGTAGGCCACCGCAATGATGCGCGTATGCGTGAAGTCACCCGCGTCCGTTTCGACGGAAAGTCGGGCGAGATACAGACCCGGAGCTACGAGTCCCGTTCCCTCTCCTCGTCCATCCCATTCTTCGACATAACGCCCTTCGCTTCTGGAATCGGCCGATATCGTGCGCACTTTGCGTCCGCGCAAATCGTAGATTTCAAAGACCACTCGGCTGGCCTGGACGCCCAGCAGTGAATAGGCTAGTTCAAACGTGTCGTTGCGTCCGTCGCCGTTCGGCGTTACTACGGTCGATCTCACATCTAATGCGCTCAGCACATCTAACTTCTCGCTCAGTGCCAGCACCTCGATGGAATTGGTCGATACCTCCGCATTGGCATCTCCGGGATCAATAGATTGGGGTTGTCCTTCCCCTTCCACGACAAATATCTCTCCCTGAAACAAGGCGTTAAAACTGAAGACGCCCGTTTTGAACAGCAGCCGCAACGGCCTGTTGTCTGCGGCCGCGATGCGGTTGGACGGAAAATAGACGATCAACTCGCCCCGTTTTTCCGCGATGCTGTCAGGTTCTACAGCGACTAAGGGATCGCCCATTTCCAGTCCTATAAACTGGACGCGGCCCGGGGTTTGCAGCCTTAAGGCGTCAAAACCCGACTTGGTCTCCGACTCAAAGTCGGCCCGCACGTCAAAAGTGAAAATGCGCTCCTCGCCCAAGGGCACTTCCGTTTTGCGCCCGCGCGGCTGTGGTTCGTCCTGTAATGCGACCTCCCCGACGATCGCATCCACCAGCAGAGGCGAGTACTCTACGACCAGCGAATCCATCCGGCCATAGGTGAACAAATCCTCGCTTTTCATCGTGAAGTTGATTTTGAGATACTGCCGATTATCCGGCGAGAGAATCTCTATGCCTTCGCCTGCGGACGCTCCTTGTGGCACCGACCAGAAGCTCCAGTTGTCCACGTCGGGCCGCTCTGGCCCCTGAGCTCCAGGGCGCACGTAATCATCGTACGGCGCTTTATCCCATTCGGCAAAACTCACTTCGCGTTCGGTTCTCAGTTCGGTGTAGATGGTGTAAACCTGTGGCGTATCGTCCCGGCCGGTCTGGGTTTCCAGCGAAAAGGAGATGGGATTTTCTGCCAAAGGCTCGGGTTCGCTGTCTATGCTCTTTTTGACAAACCCGTTGAAATAAGGTATGACCTGCCCGAAGTTGACCGGCTCACCGATGTCGATCACCTTGGAGAGGTATTGCGATTTTTGCACAAAACCCTCGCCGTAAAACTCTACCTCGGCAATGACGCCCAATTCCGGGAAGTTTATGAAAATGAACTGCAGGGGCTGGGTGGGAAAACGAGCATTGGCGATGCGCGTGGTTTGGTTGAGATTCTGCTCTAGTAAGAGGTCAAACTGCCCTTGCTTGAAGCGCTCTCCATCAATTGCAGCCCAAATTTCATACAGCTTGGGGTAGGCGTTTTTGAGTGGTAAACCCGGCGTGATTCGCTTGCGGTCGTCGGTCTGGGTGCGCCCTTCCGCCGGAGAAAAAAAGCGGATGCGGTTGATGGGCAACTCCCAACCTAGGTTGTAGTAATAATAGCCGGAGACAATGGCCACTGACCGGGTCGTGTCGCCGTCTATTGTATATACAAAGCCGTTGTCTCCGAGGACCTCGGGCTCGCCGGGAATGAGGCGTGCGTTCTGCGTCCCCCCCCGCTCTCCCCCCCAAGGGTTACCGAAGACATCAGCGCGCGAGCTGCCTTTCTTCTCGCCCAGCGCGATATTGACTACTGGGTCCAATTCGTAGGGCTGCAGACCGCCGTCCACGACCCATATGCCGCCCATCAACTCGGCTAGTTCTTCCCAGTCGTTATCTCCTGTACCTAGCACGAATCGCTCTACCTGCGCCTCTGCAAAACAAGGGGTCAAGAGCAAAAGAGCCAGCGCCACTTTATACGTCATGCTCAGTTCTCCGCGCTAATAGGCTACGTGGATCAGGCGCATGCGGTTGACTTCATCGGCAGCCGCTTCTATCGAGGCTCTGGCGATATAGGTCCCTGGTGGCACTAGGTCGCCGGCATTGTTCGTTCCGTCCCAGTGCCACTGGGTATAACGTCCGGCAGTCAGGGCATCGGAGAGCACGTTTTTTATTAAGCGACCCGAAAGATCGTGTACGAGTAGTTCCGCAGCGACGGGTTGCACCAAATGGATGAGCACAAAAGAGAAGACGGACGAATCGTTTATGCCATCGCCGTTGGGCGTTATTACTGGTGGAGAAACGGCAAAAGACTGCAGTACGCTTTCGCCGCTGGAGAGGAAAATCACCTCCTGCGAGTCCGTCCCCACTTCCCGCGTTGCGTCGCCCTCGGCGATGCGCTGGGGAAGGCTGCCGGTCGTATCCAGAAGCTGTCCTATAAACTGGGTGGAAAAGAGCAGCGCCTGCGAGCGAAACGTAATCCGCAGACGCACATCTTCTCCTGTGCTAATGCGCCGGGATGGGAAATAAACGCGCAAACCCGTATCGTCCACGTGTACGCTATCCGGCTGTATCTCCGCCAGCTCATCCCCCATTTCCAGTTTGAGAAACTCGGGCTGTATCAGCGTCGAGATGCGCACGCCGTCAAAGCCCGTTCCCTCACCTAAGTTGGCCTTTATGTCGTAGGTAAAAACCGTATCTCGACCAGCCGGAACGGACGCGCGCCCACCGGCCGGAAAGGGATCGTCCAGTAGAGCCACTTCGCTCAATGCCAGTGCGGCCAGCGGCGGCGTATGCACGATGGCTAGGCTATCGACCTGCATGCTGGCGGAGGTATTGCCCTCAAAGCGCAGGCGCACTTGGAAAAAATCGCGCGGCCCCGGTAGATCCAGCGGAATGGAATACGCACCGCTAGCGTCGGCGATGAGTGGTTCCGTCCAAGAGGACCAGTGCGTAGCATCCGGGCGAATGCTGCCCTTGAGGACTAACGGCAGGTCTTCGTACTCTTCTTTGCTGACCAGCACTTCCGACTGGGTCTCTACGTCGGCGATTTGGTAGTAGTCGAGAGGCGTTTCGTCAACGCCGTTGCGCATCTGCACAATCACCCGTACTGGCTCATCGGTACCCGCGCTACTTTCGCCTTCCTCGGCCAGCGAAACTTTGCGCGCGCGAAAAGTCAATGCGCCGTAGTTGACAGGCTGGGCAAACTGGATGAGCTGTGTTTCGTAGAGCCCACGCGGCACAAAGCCTTCGCCGTGGACCTCGATTTCCGCCAGTTCAAAGGGATTGGGTGAAAGCACTCTGAGTTGAATAAAGCGCACCAGTTGCGTTGGGAAGCGCACATCCACTCTTGGGTCGCGGTTGATCGTCACTTGGCGAACAGCCTCGTAAACAGGCGAGTCATTGGCGTCGAAAGTGCGCCCGTCGTTGAGTGATATCTCGTAGCCGGCGACGAACTCATCCTCTCCTGCACGGGGATAAAAAACAACTTGGCTAACTGGAAACGAAGCCCCGAGATCCATAAAAAAAATGCGTCCGCGCTGATTGACCCCCACTTCCTTAAAGCGATTTTCCGTACTGGTCGTGCCATCTCCGTCCACTAGAACCTCAGACCCCTCAATGCCCCGCGCTGAATTGTTCCACACTCGTCCGTTGCCCTCGGCGATAAAGCTGCTGGGCGCGCCGACTCCCCAGACGATGAACTGAGTTATATTTTGATCGAGTGAAAAGCTGGCCGGTCCTAGGACCTGTCCTTCACTTACGACTACCCCCGCCATAGTCTGCGCTGGTTCCTCCCAAGCTTGTCCACCTAGGCCGACTCCCCAGACATCGGCTCGTAGTTCCGCCGTCCCAATCCAGAACGACAGGATCAGCCCGACCGAAGCTGTTCGCCGAAAGGAAGCCATCATTGCTTATTCACCAGTTCGGGCGGTGGCTTAAACCCCTTAAATACTTCGCGCTGGAAGTGAAAGGTTAGATCCTTGGTCTCCACAGGCTCGTTGCGGTAATCGTATCGCAATGCAATGCCCCTGACGTGGATGGAAAACTCCGTCACGTCGGGTGCGAGGCTCGGAAAAACGACAAAACCCTCTGATTCTTGGCCGCTGAAGATGATTTGCTCCTGAAACATAGTGCGCTTGAGCATATCTTCGCGCTCGTTAAAGCGTCGGTATTCGTTGCCGGCATATCCCTGAATAAACGAGTAGTAGTATTCTAGGATCTGCAGCGGTTCTAAGGGCGCGTACTTGCGATATCCATCCTTTGAAACTAGCTCGATTCTGAGAGGATCGACACCGACTTTGGGGTAGGCGTAGTTTTTAACTTTTAGCAGCCATACGCTATGTTTGGGCGGTGTCCACTCTTCGCCCATGCGCTTCCAGTTGCCGAAAGTATAAGGATTAGTCGATACGGGACCCTGCGTGGACTGCTGTGGGAATTTGCGGTTCAATTCGGCGTCGGTCATGGGGCGCAGACCGATCTCCAGACGCTCGAACGAATAGGTAATCAAGCCATCGTCTTGAATCACCATATCGGCCTCCTGCTGTCCCTGCGGAGCTGGCTGAATTGGCCCGTCGAAATAACGTCCACATCCTGCCAACATCACTAGGGAACACAGCCACGCGCCGAACCGTACCATCATGATTAACCTCGGGAAGTGTAATTGCACTACCGGTTATTGGGCGGCGGCAGATGCCGCCGCCCAATCGGTGATCAAAGGACCGTTCTATTAGTCGCTGAAGGTCGCTTTGATTTTTGCCCAGCTCTCGGATTCCACTGCGGTGCCCGCGCCGCCGTCGGCGCGATCGTACTCGTCCGCGCCAAGCAGCGTGTATTCCGAGCAGACATCGCAGTTACCCGAAGCGCCATCCTCGCCGGCTGTTGCTAGCTGATGCGTGCGGCGATCTTCGGGATTATCCGCTTCGTTCAACTGATAGGTCAGGCGGATGATTTGCCCGGCCTCGTTTTCGTGGCGGATACTGTTATCCGCACCGTCCAACGACGCGTAATCCCAGAGGGGAATGCTGTACTCGTAGTTGACCGTGACGTTGGTCGAACCCGTGGTCGCTCCCGGAGGATTGGTCGTCACTCTGGACTCGGCAAACTCGTCCATCCAGTGGATTTCCTCGACCACCTGCCAGCGCAACCACCACGAGCCGTCGCCGCCATAGGGTGTTTCATACACGCCGGGGACCGGCAAGTGCATGGTAAACTGCTGCCCCTCGGCACGCGTGCCCGATTCGCCGTCGCCGTCGTGCGGACCGCCGCTGGCGTTGGCGTCGGTGATGATCTCGAGATCATCGTCGCGCCAGCCGTCGTCAAAGACGTCGGAGGTGACGACTAGCGTGTCGTCGGTGGCGCGTACAAAGCCGTAGAGCCTGTTGTCGCGGTCTGTGCCCGTCCACGCCGTCATAATGGCCACGTCGAGATCGCTCTTGTCCAGCACTTCGGCCTTCTGGATTTCGTACATCTCGTCGGGACCAACGGTGAAAATGGGGTCGAACCACGCCCAGTCGCCATCGTCGCCATCAATGGTGATGGTAACATTAGCAGGCACCTCTAAGGCGAAGTAGCCAATGCCGTTGGCATTGGATTGGCCCCAGGCGAAGCTCGCCAGTGCCACAGACAACATTGCTGCTATGAGTGAGTTCCTGCGCATACTTTTCTCCTTATGGATAGAGTTAGAGATATTGCTCTTTTCTGCTCCTGCAGTTGCGAACGTTGTATCCATTCACCTCCTTCCGCATTTAGAGTAGGAATATCTGGGCTCGTCTAGGCGTGGAAACGCAGAGCCGCTACTTCTCTAGGTTAGACAGGGCTTGTTCATCGACAACTATCTCAGTCCTATATTTGTACCTCAACTCCTCTAGGTAGCTATCAAAATCTTCTTCAATCGCGTGCCGATGGGCGTAGCGCAATTGACGCCATATTCTGGACTGCACCTTGGATGTAGAAAAAGAGAGAGTCTTTTCTGGGCGCATCGCCAGTACTTCGAGTACGAGATATCCCGTCATATCGCCGCTCAACTGGATGGGGAGCGGTCCCTTGATGCCGCCAATTGGCACACCCTGCACGGCTTGGATCATGGTGGCCATAGCGCCTTGGGCCGTCGCTGTGTCAGCCAACGTGAAGTTAAATATGTCGAACTGGCGTACGCGTCCTTTAAATGCCGGATACTCGCGCATGATCTCGGCCATATCCTCACCGGTGCGCACGCGCTGGGCGATAGTGCGCGAAGTCGGTTCCGAATCAACTAGGGCACCGGCAAAAAACGTGCGCACTGGCAGAGTGAATTCCCCTGCTAGGTCCCGGTATAGAGTGCGCCGCTGTTCCTCTGTGACGAAGCGCGATTCTACTTCTGTTCGCCGCAGCATCTCGACCATGGCTTCTTCGCGCTTATCCCGCACGAACTGGACCACGGCTTCCTCGCGGTCCAACCCCCGTTGTTGGGCCAGCAGAGGCAGCAGGATTTTGCGCAGTGCTTCGTCTTGGGCAAATTCGACCACGGCGGTGCTATCTATGGCGTGGGGACGGCGCTTGGGTTCGGCTCCCTCTACCAAAGCCATGTACGCGTTCAGGTCGATGTTCCCTCCACTATAGCGCAGTAGGATGCGCGCGTGGTCTCCTGCTTCTAGCACAGGCACACCGCCTTCAGCTAGTCGCCCCCGCTGCAGCAATACACCCAATACCTGTGCATCTACTGAAAAATCAAAGTGCGTTTTCTGGTCGGCTAAGTATTTGGACCAGCGATCTTTTTTTTGCTGCTTTTCCAGCGTTTGGCGCAGCATCTTCTTTTGGCGCTCAAAACTGACGTAGCGCTCTTCAGCGGCCTTGATCAGGTGGTAGGTTCCCTGCGAGTTGCGGTACGGTTCGGACACTTGGCTGACCTGTAGGCGAAAAAGCTCGGCGACAAACCCGCTGTGCTGTGCTTCTTCCTCCTGCCAGAAACCCATGTCTCCACCTTTGGTTGCCGATGTGCGATCGAGAGACTGTTCGCGCGCCAGCTCTGCAAAATCGGCACCTTGCCGCAATTGCTCTTGCACGGCCTGGGCTGCTTCGAGATTGCCTACCTGAATGTGACTCGCCCGCACTTCCCGCTTTTTGTGCAATCCGCCTTGGTGGAAATGCGACCGGAGTTCCTCTTCCGATATGGAAACGTCTCCCATGACTTCCGCGTATAGGCGTTCGACCAGCCTTCGGTCGTGCGCCTGTTGCACGCTTGCGACTACGTCGGGGTGCTGATCCAAATCCTTCGCCTTGGCCTCTAAGACCAGCAGCTTGCGATCGATGAAAGGCTGTAGCATTTCCCGAGCATTGCCCGCGGCAAAACGACGCATCTTGCGCTCGGCGCGGAGCAAGTCATCTATCATAATGACCTCGCTCCCGACTCTGGCCAGCACGGCTGAATTCACAGCCCATGAATCGACGGCCATCAGCCCGACAATCGCCGTCACAGCCCAGTAGGTAGCCATCTGTCCAGCGCAAACCTGCGCTCTTTTTGTCACAGCCAATTCAATGCTCATAAAAAGTTTATTACAACTCGTGAATGCCCGTCTTATATAGGGTTTTCGACATCGAAGGTGAAAAGCATGAATAGTTGAAAAAAGGCCCTGTGTCAAGCGGCCTCTTCTATGTCGAGATGCCAAGCCGAGTTGTTGCCTTGTTCACTATGTGGGTTAATAACAAAAAGTTCGGTCAACATTGCGTTTCTAACACCCATTTGGAGGCCAACGAATCTAGCATCTAACTCGATATTTTTTGTGTCGTACTGTGCCCTAAGTGTGCGCTTGTTCTAGGGCGGCGTACTGGCCGATAAGCTCGTTGTACGCGGCCACGGCCCTTGGCTCAGGTTCGATGGTTGATCCGGCGACCGGCTGCGCGAATGGCTCGACAACTTCTGCCCACGAAGGCGCGTGGCCGGCTGTGGATTGGTGGGCGTGAGCGGCGCGCAAGGCCGCGCCTAGGGCTGCTGAATTGGTTGTCTCGAAGCGGTGGACCGGGCAGTTGTGGACGTTGGCGAAGACGCGCAGGATTTCGGCGTTGGCCGATGCGCCGCCGGTGACGTAGAGTGAGAAAATGTCCACGCCCATCCAACGCGCATGAATGCGTGAGGAAAGGGCTTGGGCCTCGATGACGGCGCGGACATTGGCTGGCGCGTCGGTGGGATCGAGGTTTTGGCGAACGACGTTGGCCGTGGGGACTTTGGGGACGATTTCCGGTGCGAAGTAAGGGAGCATCAGAGCGCCATTGTTGCCCGGCGGCGTGGCGCGTAGGGCGCTGGTGAACTGATCCCAATTCATACCGTATTGGTCGCGTACGGCCTCGCGGGCCAAACTGCCGTTGAGATAGCAAGTCAGGGCCATGTAATGCGTGCCGTCGGGAGAGGCAAAGACTGCGCCCTCTCCGGCTGTGGAGGTACGCGGTTGATCCATGCAGGCGAACAAAGTGTCTGAGGTGCCCAAGCTGAGGGCGACTTGCCCGGGGGCGACGAGGCCGAGGCCGATGAGGCTACACGGATTGTCGCCGGAAAAAGGCAATACGAGGCAGTCGTCGGCAAAGCCGTAGCGATCCACGTAATAAGGGCTGATGGGGCCGACGGGCTGGCCGGAGGGGGCGATGGGTAGGAGTTTGGCGGCTAGGTCGGGGGCGGTAGCGTCGAGCGCGAGCGTGCTCCATTGGCGTGCGGCAATGTCCATCATGTTGGTGCCGCTGCCGTCGCCGGGGTCAACGCCGACAAGTTGACCGGCGAGCAGGCTAGCGACGTAGGAGCTGACCAAGCCGATGTAAGCGGTGTCAGCGTAAGCGTCGGGTTCGGTCTGGTAAAACTTGCGGATCTGCGGGCCGCTGAAGCGCTCAAAGGCCGCGTTGCCGGTGAGCGCGAGGAGTGCATCGCGTCCGCCGACGGCTGCTTCGATCTCGGCGCATTGCGAGGCCGTGGAAGTGTCCATCCAGATGGGAGAAGTTGGTCGGGCGAAGATGGCGGCGAGTTGGTCTTTGAGCGGCTGGTCGGGCGATAGACGGGCTAGCGCTGGGCCAGCGCTGGCGTTGAGATAGACGGTGCCGTGCTGCTGGCCGCTGCCGGCGACAGCTCGCACTTTTCCTAGATCGCGGCCTTGGTCGGCGAGCGTTTGCAGGAGCAGGTCCAGTGCTTCAGCCCACATCAGGGGTGCGCTGTGGACCACGCCTTCACCGAGGTCGAGGACGCCGTTGACGACTCCATACGTGGCTTTGAAGTGCTCGTCGAAGTTGATGGACGCTTCGGCGACGATAGTACGTTGCTCCGCATCGATGAGCAGGCCGGTGATGGATTGGGTGCTAGCGTCGATGCCCAGATACTTGCTCATAGAAATACCCCGCCGTAATTTTTGTGAGCTATTCAAACCAAAATTAACAAACGCGCTGGGGAGGACAAAACCAATGGAGGCAGTGGCGGTGCAGCCCGAAATCGCCGGGACGCTAGCGGCAGTGGACCCGGAGGTCGAGGCTATCATTCGCGCTGAAAACAGGCGTCAGCACAACAAAATTCGCCTGATCCCATCTGAAAATTACGCCAGTCAAGCCGTACTCGAAGCCAGCGGTTCCATCCTGACGAATAAGTATTCCGAAGGATATGCAGGCGCGCGCTACTACGAGGGCCAGCGAGAAATCGACAAGATCGAGCGGCTCTGCATCGAGCGCGCCAAGGAGGTTTTTGGTGCCGAGCACGTCAATGTGCAGCCCTATTCGGGCTCGCCGGCCAATCAGGCCGTGTACGTCGGCCTGTGCGCGCCGGGCGATACGGTCATGGGCTTGGCGCTGGCGCACGGAGGCCATCTGACGCACGGCGATCGAGTCAGCATTTCGGGAATGCACTACAAGTCCGTGCAATACGGTGTGTGCCGGGACTCGGGCGAAATCGACTTCGACCAAGTCGAAGCACTGGCTAAAGAGAACCGGCCCAAGCTGCTGTTCTGCGGGGGTACGGCCTATCCGCGCATCGTTGACTTTGCGCGATTTGCTGAGATTGGGCATTCGGTGGGGGCCATCGTGGTCGCCGACATCGCGCATATTGCTGGGTTGGTGGCCGCTGGGGTACATCCCAGTCCCGTGCCGCACGTAGATGTGGTAACTACGACTACCCACAAGTCGCTGCGGGGGCCGCGCGGCGGGATGATCTTGTGCCGGGCGCAGTACGCCGAAGCCATTGATAAGGCGGTGTTCCCAGGCTTGCAGGGCGGACCGCATAACAGTACCACCGCGGCGATTGCCGTGGCGCTCAAGGAGGCGATGAGCGCGGAGTTTAAGCAGTATGCCCAGCAGATTGTCGCCAACGCTCAGACTTTGGCCGCTGCGCTGTCGGCGCGCGGTTTTGCCCTCAGCTCGGGCGGTACCGACAACCACCTGATCCTCATGGACGTGACCAACAAGGGCATTACTGGTTATGTGATGGCCAAGGCGCTGGACGCAGCGGGCATCGTCTGCAATTTCAATCGCGTGCCCTTTGATCCGCGGCCGGCGCGCAAGCCCAGCGGCATCCGCATCGGCACGCCGGCGATTACCAGTCGGGGATTTGGTGCCGAGGAGATGGAGCAGTTGGCCGAGTGGATGGATCGAGTGGCTCGGGTCCGGGCCAATAAAGCGTTGGAACTCGACGACCGGAAAGCGGAATACGCCGAGATCGCGGCTGAAGTGCGGGCACTCTGTGCTCGTTTTCCAGCCCCCGGCTTACTATACAATGGGGGGGGAAAGCCGCTCTAAACATGGACATATATCAAGAATTAGGCATCGATCCCATTATCAACGCCGTAGGACCAGCGACGCGATTGAGCGGGGCGATCATGCACCCAGAGGTGGCCGAGGCCATGCGGCAGGCTTCGGAACGCTGCGTGGATATAGCGCAGATGCAGGCACGGGCTGGGGAGATTATCGCCGAGATTACTGGTGCGGAGGCCGGATACGTGACGAGTGGCGCGGCGGCGGGCTTGTTGCTGGGGACGGCCGCTTGTGTGACCGGATTGGATCCAGGGAAGATGAACCGCTTGCCGGATACGTCCGGGATGAAGAACGAAGTGATTATGGCGCGTAGCCACCGAAACTTCTACGACCACGCAGTGCGCTCGGTGGGAATCGAACTGGCGGAAGTGGGGATTGCCGACCGCTTTTCTGGAGCGGGAATACGCGATGCGGAAGGGTGGGAGATCGAGGCGGCGATCAGCGAGCAGACGGCGGCGATTGTGTACGTGGCGTACGCGCACACGCAGCCGTCGTTGGAAGAGGTAGTGGCTGCGGCGCGCAAGGGTGGTGTGCCGGTGATCGTGGATGCGGCGGGGCAGTTGCCGCCGGCGAGCAATTTGCAGCGCTTCATTGCCGCTGGAGCTGATTTGGTCGCCTTTAGCGGCGGCAAGGCCATCGGCGGGCCGCAGGCTTCGGGGATTTTGTGCGGGCGACGGGATTTGATCGCCGCGGCCGCACTGCAACACCAGGACCTCGACGTAATGCCCGAGTTGTGGGAGCCGCCGGCGAGTTTGATCGACAAGTCGCAGCTACCCGGTGCCCCGCAGCACGGTATTGGGCGGCCCTGCAAGGTCGGCAAGGAGGAGATCGCAGGGTTGGTGAAGGCGCTGCGCCTTTTTGTGGCTGAAGACCCGGAGGAGCGGCGGCAGCGCTGGTCTGCGCTGATGGAGGAATTGGTCGCCGCGTGCGGAGTGCTGCGACACGCCGAGATTGCGGTGGTCGCCGACCGCAAGCGCTCCGAGATTCCGACCGCGCGGCTGGTGCTCGACGAGGAAGCCGCGGGCACGACGGCGTTGGAACTGGTCAGGGAACTACAGGAAGGTCGGCCGCCAATCGCCGCTAACCCGACATATGTGTACGAGGGTGCGGTGATTTTTGGGCCGATGTGTCTCAAGGAAGGCGAGCCTGAGCAGATTGGCCGACGGCTCAAAGAATTACTCGGCTAAACCTGCGCTCCCCAATAGGCGGCACCTAGCAGCGCGGTCTTGTCGTTGAGTACGACATGGACGGGAATGCCCGCGAGGGGCTCGCCCATGCGGCCTTTGTCCATAAAGCCCTCCATAAAGCGGCCGTCGCGCAGCTTGGCGAGGATCTTAGGCGCAATGCCGCCGCCGACGAAGACTCCCCCCGAAGACATCAGCTTGAGTGCCAAGTTTCCGGCTTCGCGGCCGTAGAGGAGTGCGAAGAGGTCGAGGGCCGTTACAGCTAGCGCAGAGTGGCTTTCGAGGCCGGCGCGAGCGATGGCGTCGGCGCGGTCGGGTTGTTCTGCCTCTGGAGCCAGAGAGGCGTCGGCGCGGTCGGGATGCCGTTCGCACAGAAAGTCGTAGATCGCGGCCAAGCCTTGGCCCGAGATAACCCTTTCCCAGCTAACGTGGCCGTAGCGCTCGTTGAGGAAACTCCAAAGCTCGGCTTCGAGCGGGGAACTTGGCCCAAAGGTCGCGTGTCCTCCCTCAGAGGCGATTGCTGCGTAGCGGCCCTCGGCCCAGCACAAGCCTCCCTCACCTAGTCCGGTGCCAGCGGCGATGACGGCGATGTTGCCCTTTGGGTCGCGTTGTCCCTCGTTGAGTGGACACATATCGTCCGGCTCCAATACCAAGGTGCCGTAGGAAGTCGCTTGCAGGTCGTTGAGCAGGTGGACGTCAGTATCGTTGAGTACCGCTGAAATTTCGCTGGGGTCGATGAGCCAAGGCAGATTGACGGCGCGGACGGGAAGCTGATGGACGGGGCCGGGGACGCCTAAGACCGTGCGGCTGGGGTTGATCTGCGTCTCGTCGGCGAAAGCCTTGAGCAGCGCACCGGCGCTGGGGTAGGATGCAGTTTGGTAGCGCCGCTCGACGAGAGGGGCGAAGCCTTGGGCGTCTGGGTCGAAAGCGGCGAGGTACGTTTTGGTGCCGCCGACATCACCGGCGATGATCACAGGGGTGCCCACTTTCTCCAAGCCTCCCCGAGCAGTTCGTTGGCTTCCTTGGGGCCGGCGGCACTGACCGGATAAGAGGGCACCTCACCCGATGAAGGTGCTTGCCAAGCGTCGAGGATGGGCGTTAGGAGTGCCCACGACTGCTCGATCCAATCGCTGTCTGAGTAGAGCGTCGCGTCGCCGAGCAGGCAGTCGAGGATTAAGGTTTCATAGGCTTCGGGTGTGCGGCCGCCAAACGAATCGGCGTAGTTGAAGTCCATGTTGACGGTGCCCAAGTGGACATCGGGACCGGGAACTTTGCCGTTGAAGGAAAGCGAGATCCCCTCTTCGGGCTGGATGCGGATGGTGAGCGTGCTAGGGGATAAGGCGTCGGCTTGGGCGAAAATTAGGTGTGGAGGCTGGTGGAATTGCAGAGTGACTGTGCTGGTGCGCTTGGCCATGCGCTTGCCCGTGCGCACGTAAAACGGCACCCCTTGCCAGCGCCAGTTATCTACGGTGAATTCGAGGGCGGCGAAGGTCTCGGTGCGCGAGTTTGGGGGCACGTCTTCTTCTTGTAGATAGCCCGGTTCGTCCTCGCTGGGTCCGTACTGGCCGCGCACCGCATAGCGGTCAACTTGGCCGATGCGGATGGGGCGGATCGCCTTGAGCACCTTGAGCTTTTCGAGGCGCACGCTTTCGGCGTCAAACGAGGAAGGCGGCTCCATGGCAATGACGCAGAGAACCTGCAAGAGGTGATTTTGGATCATGTCGCGCAGGGCACCCGATTGGTCGTAGTAGCCGGCGCGGTGTTCCACGCCGACGCTCTCAGCCGCGGTGATCTGCACGTGATCGACGTAGCGCCTGTTCCACAGCGGCTCAAAAATTGAATTGCCGAGGCGAAAGACGAGGATGTTCTGCACGGTCTCTTTGCCGAGGTAGTGGTCGATGCGATAGATCTGCTCTTCGGTAAAGACCGAGTGCAGGGCTTGGTTAAGTTCGCGGGCTGAGTCGTAGTTGTGGCCGAATGGCTTTTCGACGATGATCCGGCACCAGCCGTGGTGGTCGCGGTGTTGGCAGCTAAGGCCGGCGTGCCCTAGCTGCTCGACGATGTCGCGGTAGATCTGCGGCGGCACCGAGCAGTAAAAGCAGCGATTGCCCTCGGTGCCGCATTCGCGGTCGAGAGCTTCGAGCCGTGCTTTGAGCGCGGCGTAGGTCGCCGGATCGCCCGGGTCGCCGCGCACGTAGTGGAATTTGGCGAGGAAGGCATCCCGCGCGCTGTCGTCGAGCGGGCCGACGAATTCGGCCAAGGACTCCTTCATCTTTTGGCGGAAGAGGTCGTCGTCCCATTCACGGCGGGCAACGCCCACTAGATGAAAGGCTTGGGGCAGGCGACCTTGGTGATGCAAGTGCCAGATGGCCGGCACCAGTTTGCGCCGAGTTAGGTCTCCCGAGGCACCGAAGATGACGAGGGCACAGGGGTCGGGAATGCGTTGTTGGAGCATAGCGTAATAGAGCTAAAAAATAAAAAAGGCCACAGCGCGCGCCATGGCCTCCCACACCGCCTCGTGTGAGTTTTGCAAATATACAAGCACAGGCGAAAATCAACAAGTCGATTGCGCTGCTCAAGGCGTTGTGCGCGGCCGCCTTGGCGTTGCTATATTAGCGCAACCAACTTTGATGCGAGGAAATATGAGTCGGTATTTGGTTACGGGTGGAGCGGGATTTATTGGTTCTCATCTGTGTCAGCGCTTGTGTGAAGAAGGACACACAGTGCGGGTTCTCGACGACTTGAGCACGGGGCGGCGCGAAAACTTGGCCGAAATTCTAGGCGAGATAGAGTTCGTCGAGGGCGATATTCGCGACGCAGCCTTGCTCGCCGAGGTAGTGCAGCAGGTCGATTGCGTCCTGCACCACGCCGCCATCGTGTCGGTGCCCGCTTCGGTCGAGCAGCCCCTCGTCGATCAGGAAGTCAACGCCGTGGGAACGCTGCGGCTGTTAGAAGCGGCGCGGCAGGCGGGGGTGCGCCGAGTGGTTTTTCCCAGTTCGGCTTCGGTGTATGGCAACAACCCGCAAATGCCCAAGCGCGAGAATATGCTACCTGAACCCGAGTCGCCCTACGCGGTTTCCAAGGTTATGGCCGAGCACTACGCCCGAGTGTATAGCCAGATCTACGGCTTGGAGGTAGTTGGCTTGCGCTACTTCAACGTCTTTGGCCCTCGGCAGATACCGTCTTCCCCGTACTCGGGCGTCATCTCGATTTTTGTCGCGCGGATGCGAGCCGGCGAGTCGCCAACCGTTTGCGGCGACGGCCTCCAATCGCGCGATTTTGTCTATGTCGGCGATGTGGTAGAGGCCAATATGAGGGCCAGTACTACTCCGGGCGTCGCCGGGCGGATATACAATATCGGCTGCGGTCGCAGCGCGTCGCTACTGGAATTGATCGACGCGCTCAACCAAATTTTAGGGACCGAGTTGGCGCCGATGTTCGCCCCGCCTCGGGTGGGTGATATCCGCTTTTCGTCAGCCGATATATCGCGCGCCCGGGCCGAGTTGGGCTACGAGCCGAGGGTTGGGCTGGCGGAGGGATTGGCGCAGACGATTGCGGCGTAGGAAGACGCCAACGCTACGAGCTAATAAAAGGGACCACTCATCGTGGCAACTATAGTCGATGGCAAAAAGCGCATACCCTTTATGCGCGGGATGCTGGTGCATTACCTGATTGAGCGCGGCTTCAGTCACGAAGACGCCCGCGCTGTGGCCAATGCGGTGCGCGCGTCTTTGGGCAAAGCAGAACTGGTGCGCAAGAAGGAGATGGTGCAGCTCGTACATAGGGCCATTCGCAAGGGATTCGACGCGTACGAGGTCGGCGATCTAATTTTCTGGGAGCGCCAGCCTACTACCATCATCGTCGAGCGCAAGAGTGGGTCGCGGCCTTTTTCCAAGGAGTTGCTGTCGGATTCCATTCAGGCGTCTGGCCTAGCTCCAGACCAGAGCTACGAGATTGCACAGACGATTGAAGCTCGCTTGATTGACCAGCGCCGCCAGCGCATCGCGCACTGGGAGTTGGAGGATCTGGCGGCAGAGTTGATCGAAAAGTCCTTTGACAAGTCCTTTGCCGAGCGCTACCGCTTGTGGCGCGCTTGGGGCGATGTAGATAAACCCCTGATCATCCTCATCGGCGGTGCCAGCGGGGTCGGCAAAACCTCGTTGGCGATTGCGCTGGCCAATTTGCTCGATATTCCCCGGGTAGTAGCTACCGACGATTTGCGTCAAGTCATGCGCTTGACGCTTGCACAGGAGTTGGTGCCGGCCCTGCACACCTCCTCGTACACTGCTTGGAAGGTCGTTCCTGCGACTGATCATCAAGACGCGGTCGTCGCCGGGTTTCGCGAGCAGGCGCGCAGTGTTTGCGTTGGGGTCAAGGCCATCATCAGCCGCTGCATCGAGGAAAACACCAGCGTCATCATCGACGGCGTACACCTAATCAGCGATATGCTGGACTTAGAGGGATACGCTGGCGATGCTTTTATCACATCCATCTGTTTGGAATTGCCTGGGCGCGACGCCTTTGAGGATCGCTTTGCCCAGCGCGCCAGCGAGGCTCCGTCGCGCTCGGCTCATCGCTATATGAAGCACTTGGAAGAGATCCTCAAAATTCAGGACTATCTCATTGAAACGAGTGCCGCCTACGGCATTCCGGTGATTACCACGACCTCGGTCGAGGGCCTGACGAGCGAGGTCGCCATGGTGGTCAGCGAGCAACTGCAGGAGCAGGAGGAAATCCGCAAGGCCCTGCGTGCCGTGCGCAAGAAGCGCGCGGCCAATTGATGCGGCGCACCGCTTGTTGATTCGCCCAATGCTGTATTGTATATTCCAAAAATCACGGTTAAGGGGTCGTAGAAACGCGTAACAGTTAGGATAGAAATGCTGAGCAACAAAAAGAAGGGTACTGCCGTTAGCAACGGACAAGCGCTCAATACGATCATCGGTCGTGGTAGCCACTTTGAAGGCAAGCTGACGGTAGATAACAGCGTCAGAATAGACGGCGTATTCAAAGGTGAACTTACCTGTACGGGGGAACTAACGATCAGCCAGTCGGGCGAGGCCGATGCTACTTTGCAGTGCAAAGACGCGTACATCGACGGTGTCGTGAATGGCACCGTGCGCGCCGATAAGGTGCGGTTGGACACGCAGTCGCGCTTTACCGGCGACGTGTACACCGACTCGTTCACAGTCTCCGAGGGCGCGATTTTTCACGGCTCTTGTTCAATGGAAAACCATAAGAAGAGCGAGTCGCCGGCAGCAGATGCCTCGGGTGGTGAAGCGGCAAAGCCCGACCCGTTTGGGCCTAGATCCCAAGTTCAAAAAGGTACCCCAGACGGCGAAGCGGCAAAGCCCCTTACGTCCGAGCCCAGACCCCAAGCTCAAAAGAAATAGCGCTTTCCCACCTCGTTTTTGCGTGAAAAATCCATCTGCACCGCGCTGCCGATGGATTTTTTCTTCTTGTCGATGAGCCAACGCGACCATCCTGCGTCCAAGCGCCGCCGTCACCGCCGCTCGGTTCCAATAGAGGAGATCGGGGTGCCTGCGGATGCTCAGCCGCGGCCGTCGCCCGTACGCGGCTGGCGGCGCTGGCGGCGCGGTGCCCTAGCCAGCTTGGGCGCGTCGCCGGTTTTTCGCGCGTACATCTTCCTCGGCGGCATTGCCGCTATTTTGGCCTTCCTGCTCTACAACGAGTCGATCATCGCCGAATTGCGCGAACACGAAAAGAATCGGGTTGATCTCTATGCGCATTTGATCTCATTCACGCCGCAAGCATCAGAAGGCCAAATCCACACCCTTTTTACCGAGGTGATCACCAAGGTCGATTTCCCGCGCATTATCACCAATCACCGCGGCGAGATCATCCAGGCCGAGGACATTGATACGTCGAGTTTGTTGGACAACTGGGCCTTTTGGCGCAGCGAAGCAGCGGACGCGCCGATCGCTTCGACTGCCCAGTTGCACGAGCTGATCGAGGAAATGGACATCCAGAATCCGCCCATTCCCTTTTATTGGTCGCCAGAGACCTTGGGGCATCTCTACTGCAAGGGGGGGCGCGTCATCATCGCGGATACGCAAGGAGCTATCGCGGCGTGGCAGGGGACGAACCTGCCAGCGAGCAGCGACACCTCGGCCGCGGCCCTCGTCGAGGTGCAACGGGCGTGGCAGGAGATGGAAGCCGGAGAACCGCTGCTCTTCAGCGTGCCGGCCGCTAGCTTCAGTTATCTGCATTGGGACGAGGCCAACGCAATCATCACCGACGCCGAGGGCCAATTTAGGGCTTGGGTGGGGGCTGGGTTGCCGCTGGCCAGCGACGATCTCACCCAAGCGGTGCAAGACCAGCTCCGGGCCTTTGTCGATAGTTTGGCCAACCAGCGCCCACCGCTAGAGTTCAGGATCCCGGCTGAGCACTATATTCACTACGGCGATACAAGCTTAGTCAGCCGTATTTCCCTCGCCCCTTTTGTGCAGATTGGCGTGTTGGTTCTCTTTCTGCTCGTCGGCTATATCGGCTACCGCAACATTAAGCGCAGCCAACAGCGCTCGCTCTGGGTGGGCATGGCCAAGGAGACAGCCCACCAGCTCGGCACCCCGCTCTCCTCGCTATCCGGGTGGCTAGAACTGCTGAGCAGCGAGGCCGCCGCTCCGAGGTCGGAGCGCGACGAGCGTTGGCAGCGCGTCGATCAGATGATCGGGGAGATACAGCAGGACATGCGTCGCCTCGACCAAATCGCCTCGCGCTTCAGCCAGATCGGCTCGGTACCCGAACTAAAAGAAGAGGACGCAGTAGCCGTGCTGGAGGAGACGATAGAGTACTTCCGGCGTCGCGTTCCCCAGTTTGGGCGGCAGGAAATCAAACTGGAATGCCTAGGCGAGTTGCCGTCGGTGCCAATCAACGCCGAATTGATGAGCTGGGCGTTTGAGAATCTGTGCAAGAACGCCATTGACGCCATGGACGGTCAGGCGGGGAGCTTGCGCATCCGCATGGAGCTTTTGCCCGCAAGTCGCGCCGTGCAGATCGCGTTTGAGGACGACGGACGGGGCATTGAACCCGAGCACGTCAAGCGCATCTTTGAGCCGGGGTTCAGCACCAAGAAGCGCGGTTGGGGATTGGGGCTGGTGTTTGTCAAGCGCATCGTCGAAGAATACCACAAAGGCAAGATCAGCTTGGTGCATAGTGCGCCGCGCGAGGGTACGATCTTTGAGGTGGTTTTGCCCTTGAGTTGAGGAACAGACTCGGGCATAAAGCGTTATTTTAGGAATGAAATTCTATAACTAAAGGCGACGCATGGAAGGCGACAAGCGAAAGATACTCTGGGCCGACGACGAGATCGACTTACTGCGCGCTCACCGGCGCTTTCTCGACGAAAGAGGCTACGCGGTGACGCCGGTGAGCAACGGCAAGGACGCCATCGCCCTGATTGCCCAAGCGCCCTTTGACATCGTGCTGCTCGACGAGATGATGCCGGGGCTGGACGGGCTTTCGACCTTAGAGCAAATCAAGATGGCCGATCCCAACGTGCCGGTGATTATGATCACCAAGAACGAAGAAGAACACCTGATGAACGAGGCCATTGGCCGCCGCATCGACAACTACCTGACGAAGCCGGTCAATCCCAGCCAAATTTTCATGGCTTGCAAACAACTCCTCGACGCGCGGCAGATTCGCCAAAGTCAAGCCGGGCAGCACTACGTCTCGCGGGCTGGCCAGATCCGCGAGCAGATTGCCGGCGCGACTTGGCAGACGTGGATTGATGTGCATCGGCAGCTTTGCGAGTGGGACATCGAAGTGGCGCGCTTGGGCGATGCGGGGCTCAGTCAGATGATTGGGGATCAGCGGCGCGAGTGCAACCGCGAGTTCGGGCGCTTTGTCGAGCAGCATTACACGCGCTGGGTAGCAGACGAGGAGGATTCGCCGCCATTGTCGGTGGATGTGGTGCCCGAGTTCGTGGTGCCCTATCTCGAACAGGGCCGACAGGTATTCTTTATCGTGGTCGATTGTCTGCGCTTAGATCACTGGAAGGTGATGGAGCCTCAGTTAGCTGAGTACTTCAACATCAAACGCTCCTACCACTACTCGATTTTGCCGACGGCCACGCCTTTTGCACGCAATGCGATCTTCAGCGGGCTTTTTCCCAAAGAGATCGCCGACAAGTACCGCACCCTATGGCACGAGGTCCAAGACAACGAATACAGCCTCAACCGGCACGAGCACCAATTCATCGACGATTTGGTCCGCGACATGGGCGTCGCACTCAAACCGGGTTCGCACTACGTCAAAGTGCTAGACACTAGCGAGGCCCGGAAATTGACCCGCAAGATACCCTCGCTGGGCAAGTGGCCACTTGTGTCGGTGGTGTACAATTTTCTCGACATGCTGGTACACAGCCAAGCGCAGTCGGACCTGCTCAAGGAGATGGCACCTAACGAGACGGCCTTTCGCGCCTTGGTGCAGACGTGGTTTGGCAATGCGTCGCTCTTTGAAACCCTCAAGGGCATTGCCCGCACCGATGCGGTGGTGGTGCTGACGACCGACCACGGCTCCATGCGCGGCACGCGCGCTTCGGTGGTGCATGGGGACCGCAGCACGTCTTCGAGCCTGCGCTACAAATACGGTCAAAACCTCCGCTGCGAGGAAAAGGATGCGCTGCTGATCGCCGATCCACAGACCTACGGGCTGCCTTCGACGGGATTGGGGCATAGCTTCGTCATCGCCCGCGAGGATTTCTATTTCGTCTATCCGACCCAGTTCAACAAGTACCAGCGCCGCTACAAGGGCAGCTTCCAGCACGGCGGTATTTCCTTGGAAGAAATGATTTTGCCCGTGGCGATTATGGAGCCTAAGTAGGGAACGTGAAAAAGGTTTTCACCACCCACTCGGCGGCCCAGACCCACGCGCTGGGCGCTGCGCTAGGCCGCCGCTTGGCACCGGGCGATGTGGTGGCCTTCCGCGGCGACTTGGGCAGCGGCAAGACCTGCATGATTCAAGGTGTGTGCGAGGCTTTGCAAGTGGCCGATTACGTCACTAGTCCGACCTTTATCCTGATCAACGAATATGCGGGGCAATGTAGCGGCCGCGATTTACCCGTCTATCACTTCGATCTTTATAGGCTGGGGGGAGTTGACGAGCTTGAGGATTTAGGAGCCGAAGAGTACTTTTACGGCCACGGCGTCTGCTTGGTCGAGTGGGCCGAGCGCGCCGATGGCTCGCTGCCCGATAGGTGCTGCCATGTGTGGCTAGAGCACGGGGAGGCTTGCGAGCGACGAATTACCTTGCAAGGGGATGGGGTAGAAGAAATAGATTTCTGAGAAATTGGCTACAGGGAGGGGTCTTTGCAGCGGCTAATACTGTGTCTTTGCATTGCCGTTGGTCCGGCAGCGGCTGACAGGGCCGAGTTGACGAGCTTGGTCGATAGCCCGACGGCCGGATTGGTCAATAAGGGGCACTATGCGGTGAATGTTCGCCTGTTTGTCGATGGGGGAGCTGTCGGCCGCTTACATGTTGGCGTGCTCAAGCGGCTGAGCGTGGGCGCGTCTTTTGGTGGCGAGCAACTCATTGGCACCGGTGCGGTCGATTGGTACCCGCGCGTGGCAGTGGCTGCTCGATGCCGGATCATCGAAGAGGGGTACACGTGGCCGGCGCTGCTATTGGGCTTCGATTCCCAAGGCATCGGGCCATATAGAGATCAGCGCTACCAAGTCAAATCCAAAGGCATATATCTGGTACTGAGCAAGAATTACAACTCAATGCTAGGGGAACTCGGCGTCCACGCAGGCGTCAATATGTCACGAGAAGATGCCGACGACAGCGACTGGTCTGCGTGGTTGGGTATCGACAAGAGCTTGCGATTTATGGCCCTATTCGCCGAATACGATTTGGGCCGCAACAACGGCCTACAGGGTCAGGGCGTGGCAGAAGGCTATTTGAACATCGGAGGGGCTTGGACCGTAGCGCCGCAGCTAAGGGTCGCGTATTATCTTAAAAACGCGCTGGAAAGCGATCACTTCGGCTCCCAATCCATTCGGGAGTTGTCAGTCACTTACAGGAGGAAATTCCGATGAAGATACTGGCTATTGTTTTGCTTTGCGCGTGGGGCCGCGGTGCGGTGGCCCAAGAGGAGCGGGCCATCGACAACTTTGCTGGAGTTGGGGTGCGGGCCATGGGCATGGGGGGTGCCTTTGTTGGGGTGGCCGACGATTTCACGGCTATGTACTGGAATCCGGCGGGCTTGGCCCAGATGCAGCAGCGCGAGATACAGGTGTCTTTCCTGCGCAATAGTCGCGCCAACGACTCGATTTTCAACGGCACTCCAGGGAGAAGCGAGCTGACCAATACGCGCTTTGGCTCGCTGGGCTTTGTCTATCCCTATCCAGTCTATCGCGGCAGCTTGGTCTTGGCGGCTGGCCTGACCCGCATCAAGGACTTCGACTGGAGCCTCAATCAACAGGGTGCCGCCGAGGGCCTTGCTGCGGATCACACCTTCCAACACGAGGGCGAGATGGCGCTGGCGGGCGTCTCTGCTGCCATTGACGTGTCGCCGGCTGTTTCACTGGGCGCGACCTTTGGTTTAGTCAGCGGCGAAGACGAGGCCGTCAGTGAATTTGACTGGGCCGATCCGCAGGACGAATTCTTTGAGCAGCGCTTTTTCGTGCGCGACAGCTTTACAGACGAATATAAGTGGACTCCGTATGCTGTCTTGGGCGCGATGCTGCGCACGCCGCGCGACGAGCCGCGCTACAGATTGGGCGCGACGTTTACCACTGGGGGGACGCACGAAATCCGCTATGTCTTTCGCGGTCCCGCTTCTTATGGCAGCCCAAACCCTTGCCAACACTTACTCCCAGAAGGTACTCCAGACTCGCCCCTTGCAGATAATTACAACTCCGTTGAGTGCGACGACGGGACCGTCCAGGAATTCCCAGACGAAGAGTGGAGCAACACGTACGAACTCGCGCTGCCGTTTGAGTTCGGCGTGGGTGCTTCGGCCGAGGCTGTGCCGGGCCTGACGCTAGCGGGCAGCCTGCATTTAGCCGAGTGGTCGCAGAGCGAGTACAAGGGGGCCGATGACTACGGCTTGCGCGCCGATACCTCGTTTGAAACGCAGTACAGAGATGTCTTGCGCTACCATCTCGGTGCCGAGTACCGGGTGCCGGTCGTTGCGCTGGATCTGCGGGCCGGCTATTTCGTGGACCCGGTTCCCTTTATCGGCCCGCGCGCCCCAGACTCCGACGATCCGCCCATCCGCATTGAAGAAGACCGGCGCTTTATTACCCTCGGGGCTGGGATATTGATCGACGAGGCCATGCAAATAGATCTGGCTTGGGTGCGGGGTGCGTTTAAGCAAGTAGAAGAATACTCAGACAATACCCTTAGTGAGGACTACGCGATCAATCGCCTCGTTGTCGGCGTGGGCTACAACTTTTAGGATTCTTTTTTGCTTCGGTTGCTGGTTTGTGTATATTCAGGCTGAAGATGAGTTTAACGCTCCTTAAGGAGGAGGTTAATTTATGAAAATGAAGGCTTTTATTTTGTTTTCGGTCTTGCCGCTAACCGCGCTGATGGCGAGTGGCTGCTACACGGTGCTCAGTAGCCCCTATGAGGCGGCCAGTCTGCACGACGAGGATCTAGCTCGCGCCAAGAGCCGCGCTGTCGAGGCTCCCACGGTTGGCCAGTTTGACGACCGCGACTACATGGACGATCTCTACCGCTATCCGGGTGTGCGCGGTGGCTATGGTGGCTATGGCGGCTACTACGGCGGCTACGGCGGCTATGGCGGCTATTATCCTACCTCTGGCTACTATCCCTCCTATTACGGCGGCTACCCCTCCTATTATGGCGGCTATGGCCCCTATAGTTACGGCTACGATCCGTACTATCGGAGTTCGGGCGGTTACTACGTGCCGCCAGGTTATGAACTGGTCAGCACGCGCCAGCTCGACGATTTGCGCGCGGCGAGTCGGCTGAATGCGACGCCGGCGATTGCCGACCCGGCCGCAGCGACCGAAAGACAGCGCCGCGAAGAAAATGTGTGGCAGCGGCGGGTAGAGCCTCGGGTGCGCAGCACTCCTGCGCCTACGCCGCGATCCTCGGCCAGCAAAGCGCCTGCGCCTACATCGCGATCTTCGGTCAGTTCGCCGCCGAGTGGGGCGGCGACGAAAGCGCCTGCAGCCACATCGGCACCAGCCTCCAAATCGTCCGCGACAAAGGAGTCAGCCAAGCCCAAGAAGCGTCGGCGCTGACTTTTCGCTACTAGAAACAGAAAAAAAGCGGGGGGCCTTTTGTTGCCCTCCGCTTTTTTGTGCCTAATCGCCGCTTAGGTCGAAGTGGCGGATCTGTGGTTTGGGTGGTGGGGCGATGCGGAAGAGGAAGCGTTGTAGTGGGCGGGCGAGAGCCATGAGCAGTTGGCGCTCGCCTTGTTTATTGCCGCCGAAAAGCTGTAGTTGCACCGGTTGATAATTGCGCTGCGTGCCCCCCTGTTGCCAGACTTGATTGGTGTTGAGATTGATCAGGCTGACCTTGAGATCTATGGTCAGGTCTATGCCGGGATTGGGCGACATGCCATAGGGCGTGGGCGACATGGGCATCATCCGCGCCTGTAAGTGCCTCAGTTCGATGAAGACTAAGGCGTCGAGCTCGAGTTCTTCCTTGAGAACGGCCTGTACTGAGTCTTGGTGGACGCTCGTCGAGTCGAGGCGAATCCCCTTGAGTTGGTAGGTGATTTCGTCTTGGTTCATCACTTCGGTTTTGGGCATGTTGCCGAGGCTGCGGACCACGGCATTGGACAGACGCGCCATGACCTTCTCGATGTCTAGCTCCCGAAAGGGTTCGATGTTGGTCGCGCAAACGACGCCGATGTGATCGACTTCCGCTAGGTAGGGGCGCAAGACCGGATCGGGTTGCGACGGGGCGCGAAACTCGACGCGCGTAAAAGCGCTGCGGCCGCCGCAGCCCGCTAGGCCAATGAGCAATACGAGAGTAGCAATCAAAAGCTCTGTCCAAAGCTGAAGTGAAACTTGAAGTCCGAGAAGTTGCCTTGTAGGTCCATCTGCCTGGCGAATTCAAAGTTCATCGGCAGCAAGAAGTACACTAAGAGGCCGAAGCCGACGCTGGCGTGTACCTGTCGTGGGGAAGACGTGAGCGCGGCGTGCGGGTTGCGGAAGGGCCACAGGTCAATTTCGTCGTCCTTGTTCCAAGCCATGCCCATATCCATAAACAGGCTGCCGTCAATCGCCGGTATCAGGAAGGTGCCGGGCCAGCCAAAGAGGATGCCACGCACAAAGGGGACGCGCAGTTCGGCATTGGTCAGCAGGACCCGGCTGCCGGTGAAGGCCGAGAACTGGTAGCCGCGTAGCGGGCCAGTATTGAGGTTGAAACCCGTGTAGAAGGGCAGGAACCAAGTCGGCCCCCCTAGGTTGTATTCGAGGGCGTCGCGGCCCAAAGACCCCACGCTATAGGCTCGCAAGCCCAGCACCGACCAACGCCCCAGCCGCAAGTAGTGGCGATAGTCGAATTCGAGGTGCGAGAAAGAGCGCGTGGTTGAGCCAAGGCTGAGCGTGCGCCCCACTGAGAGAAAGTAGCGCTTACCAGCGGTGGCACCCAAAAGACCGTAGGTAATGGAGTCGTGGACGTATGCGGTCTTGAACAGATGGGTACTGGTAGCAGTAGAATCTGGCTCGTAGAAGGGACTGACCTGTTCTTCTTGCTCGCCGACATAGGTATAGCTCAGGTCGAGGCGGCGGTACAGGTCGAGCGGATAGCTGGCGTTGGCCAACGCACCGCGTTGCTGGAGACGGCTAATGCCCCGAGCCGGGGCGCGGCCTTGGACGAGGAAGTTGCGATCGTTGATGAAGTACTGGTTCCAATTGAAAATGGATACGTGGTATGTGGGCCGCTTGCCGTAGTAGCTGTAGCTAGCGGCAAAGTTAAAGTCATTGCTTATGTCCTGGGCGGCCACGTAATCCGTGGCCAAAACCAGCGAGTGATTACCCAAAAGATCGCTCATGCTCAGTTGGGCAATCGACGATAAAAACCCATCGAAATAGCCCATCTGCACGGAGATGCCGTCGAATTCGAGCTTGGGGGTATAGCGGCGACGGCGCAGTTCTAGTTCGTCGTCGGTGTCGTCGGCGAGTTGGACGGCGGCTTGCGGCTCTTGAGATTCGGTGGGCGACAACAAGCCGCTGGCTCCGGCTAGCAGCACGGCGTCGTCTGGGATATCTGGGTCCTTCGGGTCCGAGACCTGCCCTAGGCTCGGGGTACCGCCTTGGTCGGAGAGCACGGCGTCGCCCTCTACCATGGGTCGCACCGAGGGCACTTCTATGGCTAGGGTCTCGGTGGCTGGTGGTTCTGCTTCGGTTGGTGGTTCTGCTTCGACTGGCGGTGGTGCTTTGGCTGGCGGTACGGCTTCGGCCACGCGGGCCAGTAGCTGGGCGTCTTTGCGCTTGACCTCGGGCCATTCGGGCATGGCCATCCGGTAGAGGTGGCTGCGGCCCTTGAAGTAAGTGTTGAATACGATCTGCCGCCCATCGGGCGAGAGGGCGGGGTTCAGAATGCCGCTGAGGCTGCGGGTCAGGCGGAATTCGCGGCCTTCGTCGAGGTGATAGACGAAGAGGTCGTTGATCTTGTCGCGGGTGGAGACGAAGAGCAGCTTGTTGCCTTCGGGCAGCCATTGAGGCCACAGGTCGTCGGTGGAGCTAGAGATGGCTGCGTGCGCTACATTCTCGGTTAGATCGTAAATTTTGATGTCGAACTGGTTGCGGTACTTGCTGCTAAAGGCGATGCGCTGGCCGTCGGGCGACCAGTTCGGATAATCTTCGCGCTCGGGCGTGCCCGTGAGCTGACGCCGCTCGCCGGTCTGCACATCAATGATGTAGAGATCGCTCTGGCCCTGCCCCGTGCCGATAAAGGCGAGGTGGCGGCTGTCGGGGGACCAGGTTAGGCTCTCGACAAGATCCAAATCGGGCATAGTCAGGGTCTGCACGAGCTTCTTGTCGTAGAGGTTCCACAGCATGATGCGGTCGCGGGGACCTTCTTTGGCGACAAAGGCGATGGTCTGGCCGTCTTGTGCCCAAGCCACGGTGCCGCTGCCGATGCTGAGGTGATCGTAGTCGGCGGCGCGCATGCTCTCGGTGACGCGCTCGACGAGCGAGGCATCGCTCAGGCGGATGATGTCCACGTGCTGTTCGATCCCGTCCGAGGAGTAGACGGCGAGCATGTCGCCGCTGAGCGACCAGCAGGCGCTGGAGAAGCTGTGGATATTCTCGTCGTCGCCTATTTTCTCGGCGAATTCAGAGGTGTAGTCGCGCGTCTGCAAGAGGGGCCAGTAGGTTTTGCGCATCTGGGCCGACCAGCGCTCGTCGAGGGTTTTCAAGTCCATGCCGATCAGGCGATCCATGAGCTTGTCGGTGTCGTGCTGGCTGTCCCACAGGCGGAGGATACGGCTGATTTTTTCGGGGCCGTACTGCTGGGCAATGTACTCCATGAGCGCATGGCTTTGCTTGTATGCGAGGAATACATTGCCTTGGCCCCAAGCCTGATTCATGGTTTCAATGGGGATGAGACCGTCGGTGAGTACGGCGTCGCGGAGGACCATTTCATCGATGGTGTTGCGGCCCGGGGTGGTGTATTCGGCCATACCCTCCATCAGCCAAGTGGGCGGCTGGGCGATCGGGCTGGTGATGCGGCGAATGGGGCCTTTGTGAACGATGTCGTACTGGAAAATGTGGGTCAACTCGTGGACGAGGACATTGCGGAACTCGTCGAGATCGCCCGCAAAGGGAACTACCATGCGGAAGCGCAGCGGCTCGGCAAAGCCAGCGACGCCGGGCGGCAGAAAGTCGGGGAAGATATTGGTCTGCTGGAACTGGTAGTGCGACTGATAGATGACGACCGGCGGCCGGTGCGAAAGGTCGTGGTGCAAAATCTGGCTGATGTGATCGTAGCCCTCTTCAAGGTACTCGATCGCCTGCACGGCCAGATTCTGGAATTCAGACTCAAAGTGAAGCTCTATGTGCTCGCTTTCGAGGATTTCCCACTGGAAGTCTCGGTAGCGTACTTTGTTTTTCCCGAACCCTTGCTGCAATTGCAAGGTGAGAATGTCTTGGGCGCAGAGGTCTGCGGTGCCCCAAGCGAGCAGGGCGGCGCAGGCGAGGCTGTGGAATCTCGTTATAGCCTGCACGTTCACTCTCCCGTGGATGTGGGTGAATGGTCCGGGCGTCTGGTCCGCGGCCGCGGATCATCGTCCGCTCTGAATATATCAAGTGAGTCTGTAGAGTCGAGGCTGGCCTGCTGGTATTGTTGCAGGTGGCGCAAATTGGCCACATAAGCTTCGCGGGTGGGGTTGAGGGCCCGCGCCCGGCCGTAGAATTCAGCCGCTTTGTCGGCCATGCCGAGCCGTTCGTAGATGACCCCTAAGTTATTGTGCAAGCTGGCCGACAAGCTGTCTTGCGTTAGGGCGCGTTCCATGTGCGATTGGGCCTCGTTCCACATGGCGTTTTCAATGCACCAGAGCGCGTATTTGTTGACCTGCTCGATGTTTTGCAACTGCTGGCGCGAACGCTTGGGGCGATCTATGATAACTAGCATCGGCGCGGGTTGGACGGTAGCTGCGCTCGTGGCTGTGGTGTCGGCGACTGAGGCGTACTCGTAGCCGATGGGTTCGCCCGCCGCTGGCCTGCGCACCAGTTCCAGACAGCCGTGCAGACACAGCACCCCCAAGCCAAAGGCCACGAGGCGTAAGGAATTTTTCACAGAATAATTCACGCGCGATTCTTCCTAGGCGCGCAGCCATTAACGCCTTGCGCCATTGTCGTAAGTTAGGAATATAACAAACAGAAGCACTTTGAACTATTTTCCGCATAGTATAGACATCGCAAGGGGGCAACGCGTTCCTTTTACCGAAGTCCACTACAAACTGCGCGGACCGGTAGCACTCCATTTGCTGATTGACCATACTTAATACAGGAGATGCGGACGGCTACATAGCGCATAAAACCACTTTAGTGAGGGTCTGTCTATGCTGAATCGGGTCCTTAATGTTGCAGCGATTTTGGCGTTCGCGTGGGCTTGCCCGAGCGGTGCCCAGCAGGTCCACGAGACAGTCGGCTGGCGTCCGACCGCGGTGCCGCTGCTGAATTTCAGCTCGGACGACGGCACTGGATACGGGCTGCGGGCCAATCTCTTCGAATACGACGGCCAGAGCGTACCCTATCGCCGCAAATACAGCGCTCAAGTGTTTATCACAACCAAGGGCAAGTGGGTACACCGCGTGCTCGTCGATACACCCGAATTCCGGCCCGGCCGGCGGCTCGAGGTCGAACTGGTTTACGAGAAGGAGGATTTCGCCAATTACTACGGCGGCCTCAGCGACGAGGATATCGCTGGGTATTCGCGGGTCCAGAAGACGTTCCGGCAAGCCTTCCCGGAGTTCAAGGTCAAGTGGATCCGGACCCTGCGCTTCCCCTGGCGCCTGCGCATCGGGGGGCGTTTGAGCCACAACGATATCGAGCCGAACGCCGCCGATGGCATTCTCTTCGCGCTCGACCCCCTCGGCTCGGACGGGGGCGCGTTCGCCCAATTCGTCGGCTCGCTGCGCTACGACACGCGCGACAACTACAACAACGCGACCTCGGGCGTACTGGAGGAGTTGCTGGTGGACTTTGGGGTTGGCGGCGGTGGAGATTACCGGGGAGCGACGCTTAGTTTTGACCACCGGCACTTCCGCGCCTTGGGGCACGGGCTGGTGGCCGCCAACCGTCTGCGCGTCAACTGGACCATCGGTGACTTGCCCTTCTACGAGGAACTGGACATGGGGGGCAGCGGTACGGTCCGCGGCGTGGCTAGTGCTAGGGATCGGGGCGAGGCGCGGATCGTGTTCAACGGCGAGTTGCGCTGGCGCGGGCTGCCGGTATGGCGTCGGCAGCATTTGTATCTGGGGCTAGTGGCCTTCGGTGACATTGGGCAGATCTTCGCCCGCGACGCGCTACCGACGAGCGATGGGTGGCGCGGCGGCCGCGGCATGGGATTGCGTTGCCACTGGCAGAGCACGATCGTGCGGGCCGACTACGGCACCTCGGGGGGCCGCAGGGCAATCTACATCACCTTTTCACAGGTTTTCTGAGGCATGGAACTATTTTCAGTGCGCCACCTGTTCTGGATTGGGGTGGCCGCGCTCTTCGCGGCAGGCTGCGCCAATATGAGGCGGTGGCCGCCGGATGGGCGGGCCCATGCGGCCTTTCGGATCGCGCTTTTCGCCTTGGTGCTGGTCAACGAACTCGGCTGGTTCGCCTATCGGCACTTCGCGGTTGGCATCCCCATCGTCGATAACCTGCCCCTGCATCTGTGCGACCTGTCGGTATTCGTCCTGTTCGCCGGGCTGGCAACTGGCGGGAGGCTGTGGTCTGAGCTGGCGTATTACGCGGGGGTGGTCGGTGCTTTGCTGGCGGTGTGTTTCCCGGCGATCTCGGAGACCGGGTCGATCCGCCCGATCGCCGAGATCCGCTATTTCCTGACCCATGTCGCCTTAGTCGGCGCGGGGTTCTATTTCACCTTTGGGTGCCGCTACCGCCCGCCGGCGCGGGCGATCCTGCGCAGCTATATCGCCGTCCACCTCTACGCCTTGGCCATTACCCCGCTCAACCTCTATCTCGGGACCAATTATTTTTTTACGCTCTCGGCCCCAAAACAGCTCGCCTTTATCCACGCCTACCCGCACTGGCTCTTCCTAGTGGTCGTCTCCGCCATCTTTCTCGCCGTTTTCGCTCTAATGCACCTGCCCTTCGCGTGGCCGCGGCGGGACAGGGGTCGCTAATCGTCGCGGCGATTGAGGCGTCTGTAGCAGGCCGTGATGCCGAGGAGCAAGTAAAAAGGCGCGTATTGCGCCCACAAAACCCACGGCTTTTCGCGCCACACGCCTTCGCTGCCATAGCCGATCTGCACCTCGTAGGCGAGGAAGATCAAGCCGCTGAGGAGCATCCAAGCGGGGCTGGGGAAAAAGGCGAGGAATGGGAGGACCCAAAGTAAGTACCAGGGATGCACGGTCGGCGAGAGCAAAACGTAAGCGCCGAGGGTTGCGAAGGCGGCGCGGTAGGGGTCGCGGTAGTGGATTTGGACGCCGAGGGCTACGAGTGCGAAAAGGGCGGTGCAGAGCCAGCGAGCATGTAGAGGTTCCAAGGCAAAGTGAAAGAGCGAGTAGGCCGCCGCGTTGAAGTGCCAGTGTTGCACGTAGGTCACAAGGCCCGTCGCTAGTTTTTCCCCAGCGTCGGCAAAGGGCCAAAAGGCCAATAGCCCTAGCGTTGGAAACAGGAGTAAGGCACTTCGCTTGCGGAAGTTGAACCAACCGGCGCGGGGGCGACGCCAAAAAGTGGGTAACAGGGCGAGAGGCACTAGTTTGACGAGAAAGGCCCCGGCGAGGGCGCAGACGGCAGCGGCCCAGCGCTGGCTGTGGAGTGCGTACAGGGCTGCAAAGAGAAGCAGGACGCCCAGCGCGTCGATGTGGCCGCTGCCGGCGACCTCTATTAAAGGCAGGGGATTCCAAGCGTAGAGCACGACGCGGCGCTGGTCTTGACCGCGCCGGACGAGGCTGTGTGCCAAAAGCAGACAGAGGCCCCAATCGCAGAGCAGCAGGGCCAATTTGAACGCGGCTGGCGTCGCGCTGAGCGCGCAAATCGCGCGAAAGAAAAGCTGCGCTAACGGCGGGTAGATCGTGGGGATGGCGGCGTGGTTGATGCTGTGGTAGAGTGCGTCGTGCAGGTGCGCCACCTGCGGTGCCGAGGGCGCGTAAAGGTACGGGTTGATGCCGGCTAGCTGAACGCGGCCGTCCCAGACGTAGCGAAAAATGTCGTCCGAGAGCGTTGCCGGGCTCCACCAGAGCGTAAGTCGGAATACAAGGGCGGCTCCGAGAATCAGGTGCGGTCGTTCGGGAGGTACATCTCGCCGCAGGACGAGATACGCCGCGAGTGCGTAGCAGAGAAAAGCGGGAAAGACGCCGGCCCACATCTGTGGTATTTGGCGTTGAAGATCGCCGAGAAAGACCAGATAGCAGCAACAGGCCTCTATGACGCCGGCCAAAAGAAGTAGGCGAAATTGCACCTTAGAAGGCATCCGAACATTCCGAGTGCGCCCAAGCAACCTTCCCCCGCCCTTGTCTCATCTGCGTTCATCTGCGGATCAGATAGCTGCTTAGCGCTCGACGCGCCGTGCGCCGGCATAGCGGCGGCGGAAATAAGGGTTGTCGAGCGAGGTAATGGTCGCGCCGGTGCTTAGGCCCACATGGGCGAAGCGTTCCTTGCCGAGGTAAATCCCGACGTGAGAGATACCCGGTTCTGAGAGGGCGAGCCTGAAGAAAACCAGATCCCCTGGTTTGAGGTCCTGCAGTCGGTTGACGGGGCGGCCGACGCGGTATATTTGCCTAGTGGTGAGAGGCAATTCGATGCCATACGTCTTGCGGAAAATGGCCCGCACAAAGGCCGAGCAGTCCATGCCAGCGCGGGTGTTACCGCCCCACTTGTAGGGTACGCCGAGATACCCTTCGACGACGTGCGCGAGGCGGCTGGGACTGGCACGGCGACGCTTTTCAAGTTCGCGCGCCACGCTGGAGTCGGCCGTATAGCGCGGAGCCGAGCGGATTGAGCAGCTACAGGTGGCCAGCAGGCACAAGAGGATAAGGAGGTGTAACATTGGCGGCCCGTTATCGCGGGTAGGAGAAAAATCCCCGACCTGTCTTGCGGCCCAAGGCACCCTGCGCGACCATCTCGCGCAACAGGGGGCAAGGGCGGTATTTGGCGCTGTCTAGACGCTGGGCGAACGATTCGAGAATATCCAAAGTCACGTCGAGTCCGACGTAGTCGGCCAAAGCCAGCGGCCCGATGGGATGGCTTGCCCCCAGCACCATCACCCGGTCGATGTCTTCGGCGCTGGCCACGCCTTCGGCGAGGGCATAGATGGCCTCATTGATCATGGGAAAGAGGATGCGGTTGACCGCAAAACCGGGGCTGTTGGCGACCGCGACGGGCGTCTTGCCTAGGTCTTGGGCCAAGGCCATGACCGCGGCAAAGGTCTGGTCCGAAGTCGCGGTTGCGCGCACTACTTCAACTAGGGGCATGGCTGGAGGTGGGTTGAAGAAGTGCATGCCTATTACCTTGTCCGGCCGCCCAGACGCAGCGGCGAGCGCGTCGATATCCAAGCCGGAGGTGTTGCTGGCGAGGATGGCCTCTGGCTTGGCGAATTGTCCGAGTCGGGCGAATATCGCGAGCTTGAGGTCTAGGCGTTCGGGTACTGCTTCGACGACCATGTCGGCGGTGTCGATGTCGGCAAGTTGGTCGATCCCCCGCAGCGCGGCGATGGCCGCTTCGCTAGCGGCTGGTTCTAATCGACCTTTGGCGGCTTGTTGGCGCAGGCGTGCGGCGATGGCGGCGAGGCCCTGTTCGCGGGCGCAGGGATCTGCGTCGTAGAGCAAAACTTCCCTGCTGGCTTGGGCCAAAACTTGGGCAATACCGCTCCCCATAGTGCCAGCCCCAATGACGGCAATGCGTTTGAGATTTAGCATGTTATCCAACTAATCGCGAGTAGGGGGCGGTTTGCAAACCGCCCCCTACTAATATATTGCGGGAGCCAAGAGATCGCCTAGATTGATTGCCTCACCGCTAGGGAGAAAATAAAAGCAGAGGAGAATCAATGGCAGCAGAGCAAGGAAAACTGAGGAGCGCCGACTGGTTTGGACGCGAGGATAAAGGCGGTTTCATTCACCGCAGCTGGATGAAGCGCGGCCTGCCCGAGCACGAATTCGACGGCCGTCCGGTCATCGGCATCTGCAACACGTGGTCCGAGCTGACGCCGTGCAATATCCACTTCCGCGACTTGGCCGAAGCCGTCAAGCGCGGCGTGTACGAAGCCGGGGGGTTGCCCGTGGAATTCCCGGTCACCTCGCTGGGCGAGCCTATCATGCGTCCTACTACCATGCTCTTCCGCAACTTGGCGAGCATGGATGTGGAGGAGTGCATTCGCGCCAACCCGGTTGACGGCGTGGTACTCCTGACCGGGTGCGACAAGACCACGCCAGCGTGCCTGATGGGGGCGGCCAGCGTCGATCTGCCGACGATTGTCGTACCCGGTGGCCCGATGCTCAACGGCAAGTACCGCGGCAGCGATATTGGTTCGGGAACGGACGTGTGGAAATTCAGCGAGGATTTTCGCGCCGGGAAGATGACGCGCGAGGAGTTTGGGCTGGCCGAGGACGGCATGACGCGCTCGGATGGGCACTGCATGACGATGGGCACGGCATCGACGATGGCCTGTATGGTCGAGGCACTCGGCATGACCCTGCCCGGCGGCGCGGCGGTCCCGGCCCCGGACTCGCGGCGCAAGGTGCTGGCGCATCTGGCGGGGTCGCGCATCGTCGAGATGGTGGGCGAAGACCTCAAGATGTCCCATATCCTCGGGCGCGCGGCCTTTGAGAATGCTATCAAGGTCAACGCGGCCATCGGCGGTTCGACCAACTGCGTCGTCCACTTGCTGGCTCTCGCCGGGCGCGTCGGCGTCGAGTTGTCCTTGGACGATTTCGACCGCCTCGGCAGCGAATTGCCGCTATTGGTCAATTTGATGCCCGCGGGCAAGTATCTGATGGAGGATTTCTATTACGCCGGTGGCTTGCCGGTGGTAATCGAGGAATTGAAGGATTCTCTGCATCTGGATGCTTTGACGGCGACGGGTAAGTCGCTCGGCGAAAATGTCGCAGGGGCGGCCTGCTACAATCGCGACGTGATTGTGCCGCTAAGCGCGCCGCTGATTGAGGCTGCGGGCTTGGCCGTGCTGCGGGGCAATGTTTGCGCGGACGGGGCGATCATCAAGCCGTCGGCTGCCTCGCCCGAGTTGATGCAGCATCGGGGTCGAGCGGTGGTGTTCGAGACGATTGAGGATTATCACGAACGGATCGACAGCCCCGATTTGGACGTGGATGAGTCGAGCGTATTGGTGCTGCAAAACGTCGGTCCGGTTGGCTATCCAGGCATGGCCGAGGTCGGCAATATGGGTTTGCCGAAAAAGCTGCTGGAAAAGGGCGTCCGGGACATGGTGCGCATTTCCGATGGCCGCATGAGCGGCACGGCCTATGGCACCGTGATCCTGCACGTGGCCCCTGAAGCGGCCATTGGCGGTTCGTTGGCTCTGGTGCGCGACGGCGATATGATCGAGCTCGATGTGGCGGCCCGGCGGCTGCACCTAGATGTGTCGGACGAGGAACTGGCGCGTCGCCGGGCGGATTGGCAGCCCCCCGCGCCGCACGATACTAGGGGCTACGTCAGTCTCTATATCGACCACGTGATGCAGGCCGACAAAGGAGTTGACTTCGATTTCTTGGTCGGCAAGTCGAGTGCCGTTGTAGTGCGCGAAGCCCACTAACGAAAGGATTAGACAGTGAAGATTGCCAAGATCGAACAGTTTTTCCCGCGCCAGCGCATGCGCTTGGTCAAAATTACTACGGACAATGGTATCGTCGGCTGGGGCGAGACCACGCTGGAGGGGAAGCCCAAGAGTACTTGGGCGGCGGTGGAAGAGTTGGCCGAGTACTTCGTCGGCAAGGATCCGCTCCGCATTGAGCACCACTGGCAGCACGTCTATCGCTCGGCCTTTTTCCGCGGCGGCAATGTGCTGATGAGCGCGCTGTCGGGCATTGATCAGGCGCTGTGGGACATCGCCGGTAAGCACTACAATGTCCCCGCCTATATGCTCTTGGGCGGGGCAGTGCGCGACCGGATTCGCGTGTACGCGCACTGGGGCATTCGCGGCCAAAGCGACGAGGCGCTGGCCTCGGCGCGAAATCGGCTCGACATGCTGCTGGCCAAAGGCTACACGGCCTTTAAGGCGGGGCCGGGAGGCACGTGGCGCGCCCACGAGCCTCCGGCGCGGATCGACGCCTTTGTCAAAGACGCCTATACCATGCGCGAGTGGGTCGGCGACGAGGTCGAGCTGTGCTTCGACTTTCACGGCAAGATGACGCCGGGGCTGGCGATTGAGGTGTGTGGCCAGCTCGCGGGGATGCGGCCGATGTTCGTCGAAGAGCCGATTCCGCAGGAGAATGTCGATGCGCTGAAGGAGGTCTCCGACCACGTGCCGTTTCCCATTGCTACGGGCGAGCGCTTGCTCTCGCGCTGGGAGTTCCGCGAGATTTTTGAAAAGCAGGCCGTTTCCTACATCCAACCCGATGGCTCGCACGCGGGTGGGATCACCGAACTGAAAAAGATCGCCAATATGGCCGAGGTCTATTACATCCACATCATGCCGCACTGCGCCATTGGCCCGGTGGCCTTTTCTGCCTGTATGCAGGTCGATGCGGTGGTGCCCAATTTCCTTGTGCAGGAACAGATTGACGTGGGGTTGGGCGAAGGGTTGCTCGTTGAGCCTTGGCAGGTGGTCGATGGCCACGTCGAACTGCCGACCAAGCCGGGGTTGGGGTTTGAGTTGATCGAGTCCGAGGTGGAAAAGACGATGGAGTACACAGAGGAACTGGGTGGCGAACTCTATTACGAAAACGACGGCAGCGTCGCGGATTGGTAGCGTTGTCGTGCGCCGTCGTGCGTTTGAGAAGCTGGTGGAAGTTTTTGATTTTTTGACTTGATTTTTTGTTTTGATGCGATATTATTCTCGCGTGTCGCCGTGAAGCGCGGAGCGTTTGGCTCCGCTGGTAAAGGACGAATTGGCCATGGTGGGAAACCCAATCTCAGAAAAGATGCTGCCGCCGGAAGTGCAGCTTTTGGCGGTGGCTGGGTTCTGTTGTCCGCGTAGAGATGCCGTTGGTCAATTTATGTAAGTCGTTATAAAACAATGATTTACCCCCCCCCCCCCCCATCAAAATTCATCATAGAGCGTTAAGCTCTAAATCCCGTATTTCGCACCAAGAGCCGGATGATCGCTGGAATGACGTTCCGCGATTTATTCGGTGTTGGGCTGGCCGCAGTCTGTGCGGCTCTGCCCTAGTCTCGCGTCCTAGCGGCTGGCCTTTGCCGCGCGGCATTGGTCTGTACGCCAGAGTGCGCTCTGGAATCATTACCCTCTCACCTTCGACGCTCATTTCGGCCAACCGCTGGCTCCGTAGCCTCCGCAATAAGCCATCACTCTTAACTCAAGGAGTTTTCTCGTGAACCTATTCGCTTTTTTCTTTCTCCTCGCCTTGGCGGCCTGCTCAGACCAAGAAAATAACATATCCTCTAAGCCTTCTAGTACGCCTTGTCCGGCATTATACCATATTGAAAAACAAGCCAGAATAGCAGAAAAGCTGTTCGATTTCGAGCCATGTGAAGCTGATCGCCTGACTAACTATTATGAAGCAATGCAGGTGCAGTGATGAAGTCATTAATCAGCAGTCTTATCGGCTTCGTGTTAAGCGTTAGCGTCAACGCGGCACCCCTCATTGAGGGGCGGGTGCGGCTGGATTCAGGCGAATCGGTCGAGGCCGCTCAAGTGCGGATATTCGATATGACCGACCTGCGGCGCGGCGCGGTGGCGCAGGCGACCACTGATGCGACGGGGTATTTCGCGTTGCCGTTAGCGGCCCTGACGGGCCGGGCGTTGCCGCAGAGGTTCGCCTTGGGTCAGAATTATCCCAATCCGTTCAATCCTTCGACGATCATTCCCTATCAACTAGCCGCAGCGGCCCCGGTGCGGCTGGAGGTGTTCAACCTGCTCGGGCAGCGCATTGCGACGTTGGTGGATGGGGAACGGCCGGCGGGCTTTCACACGGCGACGTGGCACGCGACGGATGCAGCGGGTCGTGCGGTAGGAGCGGGGGTGTATATCTACCGGATGACGGTGGCGGCGGAGAGCCAGACGGGTCGGATGGTGCTGGTTGACGGGCAGGCGGGTGTCTCGGCTGGCGGGACGGCTTCGGTTATGCCGGATGTGTCCGGCGTCGGCGAGCCTGCTGAGGGAGTGTATGGGTTGATCGTGTCGGGTGAGGGGTTGGTCCCCTATGCGGATCCGGCCTTTCGGGTTGAAGCAGGCATAGCCCCGGTGGAGTTAGTGGTGTCGGCGGGACAGCATTTGGCGGGCAAGGCCACGGACGACGATTGTGCCTTGTGCGGCCTGTTCGACGCGTTCGACAATCTGGATGCTCTGATTGTTTCCGCTTCGGTCAGCGATAACACCCCGACGCCGGGGTGGACCTTCACACTCAGGGCGAGGGTGCAAAACCAAGGGACTGATGAGTTCCAAAACCTCGTCCTGTCGTATTACCGCTCTCAGGATGCGACGATTTCCACGCAGGATATGCTCTTGGGCACCGACGAAGTGGGCAGTCTTGCCGCGTCTAGCACCAGTGGGGACGAGTCCATCAGCCTGACGGCCTCCTCTACTTCCGGCACCTATTACTACGGGGCGTGTGTAGCCAGCGTCAGCGACGAGGACGATACACCCTATTCCTGCTCGCCTGGCGTCCGTGTGACCGTCGCGGACGAGTCGGATCCGATATCCATCCCCGACGCCAATCTGCGGGCGGCGATTGCGGCGGCGCTGGGCAAGGCGAGAGGGGCGACGATTACCAAGGGTGACATGACGACCTTAACCATCTTGAATGCGGACGAGTCGGGCATCCGCAATTTGACCGGACTAGAGTTTGCCACCAACCTAACATGGCTGGGTTTTCACGCTAACAATATTTCGGATATCTCGGCGTTGCGGGGCTTGACCAACCTGACATGGCTGCAGCTTAAAGAAAACTTCCTGAGCGCATCCTCCATCAACGATCATATTCCCGCCTTGCAGGCCCGAGGGGTTACGGTAGAGTTTGATCCATGGTTTGATACAACGCCCGTGATTACAACCGAGAATCTTGTCGCGCAACATGACGGCATCGCACAATATGACGACCGGGTCGTCGTCATGGGCATTCCCGGTCGGCTCACAACGGATCCCATTGACTTTGACGCGCTGGCCCAAGTCTTCTTCGCCCACTACGAAGACGCCTTTGATTATCTGATGGTTTTTTCCAACCTCGCGGATATCCGAGATAACCAGCACTATGAGTATTACGGCACACATATGGGAGTCCAAAACACCATTCAGGGTACGGGCAAGAGCCGGTATTCGCCTAACCAAACGGTCGGGTCGGCGGGCAAGCTGAACGCCATCCTGCACTTCCCCTACAACTCGGCTCTCCTAGATGGGCCGTCCCTCCACGAAATTATGCACTCGTGGGCGAACTACGCGATTCCCACTGCGCTTTGGGCCCACTGGGGTTTCAGCAGTGCCAATGGCCAGTTGGGCGGATTCGATCGCGCCAATCTGGTTAATCACGGCGGCGGCCGGTATTCAGCGGGGGACTTTGGGACTGTTGCCAATGGAGGAAACAGCCTGCCGTACAGCCCGATAGAGCTGTATTTCGCCGGGTTGATTCCCCCCTCGGAAGTCCCGGATCTGTGGGTGGCTGAAGATGGGGAGTGGACGGATGATTGGGATGGTACTTTCACGGCCTCACAGGTTTCGACGTGGTCCATTGAACGCATTGTGGCCGAGCATGGGGCGCGAATCCCAAACAGCCACCAGTCTCAGAAGGACTTCCGCGCCGCCTTGATCCTACTCATAGATTCAGAGCATCCGGCGCAGCAAGGCACGTTGGACGCGTTGAGTGCGGCGGTGCAGCAGTTCACTCATGCTGGCCGCGACGACGACGACAGCGGTTTCAATTTTTGGGAAGCCACCGGCGGTCGAGCGACGCTGACGATGGATGGGTTGTCGGCGTACCGCAGGTCGGGCAGGGCGAGCAAGCCAGTGGTATCGTATCGCATTGTCGAGCCGGTCGCGAACCAAGACGGGCATATCGGCTGTGTGCCGATGGGTGATGCGACCGAAGTGGGCAAGTGGATGGTCGCTCCATCTGACAAAGGCAAACGGTAACGCTGCTTGAGCACCCGTCTGTATCTCAACGGGTATCTCGCGCTGGCCGGATTGAGCTGCCCACCAAGCCGGGATTGGGATTTGACCTGATCGAGTCTGAGGTGGAAAAGACGCAGGAGTTTCGCTAGATGCTGGACAACCTCGCCATCGTCGCCGAGGACTTATAACAACCAAAGGCAGCGTACCATCAGTTCCTAATTCCAAAGGCCGCCGGATTCCAACCCCGGCGGCCTTTGTGTTGGTACGCTGCCTTGACATGCCGGTGCGTATCGCGGAACGTTGGTAGGGTATGGCCGACTTTGATATTGTTTCCAAGTATTTGATGCAGCACTATCCCGCCGATTTCGCCCACTTTGCCCTCGGTCGCGACGAAAGCCGATTGTCTCGCCGGTATGTCGCTGCTGAGCGGGTTGGTGTATGCGCGAGAAACCGTTTCTGCCATTTTCTTCAAGGAGGGCCTAATGGATATTATCCGCGAATCACCCGTTGCCCAATACCTGACCCAACAAGGCATTGAGCAAGGCATTGAGCAAGGCATTGAGCAAGGCATTGAGCAAGGGGGCCGAGAACGCGCCATTGAAGATCTGCTCGACGTGCTGGAGATTCGCTTTGCGCTTGGCGCGGCGGAACCGTTGGCCGCTCGCATACGGGACATTGAGGATTTGCAGCGTCTCAAGCAGTTGCATCGGGCGGCGATCCAAGTAGAAAGTCTGGAGGCATTTCAGTCCCTTCTAGACGCCGACGAGTAGAGCCCTCTCATCAATTATTCCGCGCAACCAGCCGTGCGTCGCCGTGCATTTGAAAAACTGGTGGAAAAGGCCCTCCTGCGCCTGCCGGAGGAGTTCCGTCAGGTGCTGGACAACCTAGCCATTGTCGTTGAGGATTGGCCCGACCCCGAACTGGTCGCGGAAATAACCGGCGATCCAGAAGAAGTGCTCTACGGGCTTTTCACAGGCACGCCCCTGCCCGAGCGCCGCCTCGAAGACAGCGGCGACCTGCCGCCGATAATCGCGCTCTATCAGGGGCCTTTGGAGGAGGACTTCCCCGATCGGGGCGAGTTGGCGCGGGAGGTGGAGACCACCTTGGTACACGAGCTAGCGCACTTTATGGGCTTTGACGAAGACGCAGTTAGAAAATACGGCTATGAATAGCCCGGATTTGCAAAAGGCCCTCGACGAGCGCGATTTAGACGCCTTGGCGACTCTGCTGCGCCAGCACCCGCACTTGGTGTACCACCGCGTCGAATGCGCGAACGGGCAGAGCTATACCCCCTTGCAGTACGCCGACCGTATCGCCGCTAGCTTGGACGCCATGCGTCTGTTGGTCGAATTCGGTGCCGAGCTGAGCGAATTGAACGGAGCGCTCTTTGGGTGTTGTGAGAACCACAATCTAGAGCACATGCAGCGTCTATTGGAACTCGGAGTCCACTCCGACGACGCGTACAACGAAGGTTGGGACTGCCGCGTCCTCTACGGGCTTTTGCAGACGTACCTCCGTTCACCTCCCGCCCATCTGCACGCCTGTGTCGAAGCGCTCATCGAAGCAGGGGCTACCTTTGAGGACGGGCCGACGATGGATATACACCGAGGACGGCTCGACCAGTTGGAGCAGCGCCTCGATCGCTGTCCCGACTTGGTCAAGGCACGCTTCTCGCTCGACTACGGCGACCATCTCACGCTGCGAGGCGTCACCCTCCTACATGTGGCGGTCGAATATCACGAGTTGGATGCCGTGCGTCTGCTGCTGAGGCGCGGTGCCAATTTGGATGCCCGCGCCGAGATCGGTCGCAACGGCGTGGGCGGTCAGACGCCCCTCTTCCACGCCATTGGTGCCAATCAGGGAACGGGCTGGGAGACCTTTGAGTACCTGTTGAACAAAGGAGCGGACTTGACGGTTAGAGCACGCATCCAGCGCAATCCAGCGGCTGACGACAAGGTGATGGACTGCATTCACAAGGGGCAGGACCACTTTTTCCCCGCAGTCGAAGAACTCACGCCACTCGGCTATGCCCTGCGCCACGAATCCAGCCCGACTTGGCGCGCCACCCCGCGCGAAGTGGCCCGGCTGCGGGCACTAAATGCTCCGGCGTAATCTCGCCGCCTTGGGCAGTTGCTCCTATCGGCGATATGGTTTAATTTTTTAGCCTCTTTCACTTAGGTGTAGAGGCCCTCTTTTTATCATTGAGAAGGCGAGAATCGCCCCTATGTGGGGGTGTGGATTGAAACCTTCCTACCAAAAGGTCGCCCCCTGCGTGTGGGCGTGGATTGAAATAAACGTGAATGTACCTAACCACGACATACTGATCGTAGGCGGCGGCGGTGCGGGTCTGCGGGCGGCGATTGCGGCCGTCGAGCTCGATCCGAACCTCAGCGTCGGCTTGGTGTCCAAAGTGTACCCCATGCGCAGCCACACGGTGTCAGCCGAGGGCGGCTCCGCGGCGGTGATACGCGACGATGACAGCTTCGACGGCCATGCCTTCGACACCATCAAGGGCAGCGACTTTCTCGCCGATCAAGACGTAGTCGAAGTCTTCGTCAAGGAGGCCCGCGACGAGTTGATTCAATTGGAGCATTGGGGCTGCCCTTGGAGCCGCGACGACGACGGCCGGATCAGCGTGCGCGCCTTCGGCGGCATGTCGGTCAAGCGCACCCTGTACGCGGCCGACAAGACCGGCTTCCACATGCTGCACGCCCTGTTCCAAACCTCGCTCAAATACGACCGCATCCATCGCTACGACGAGTGGTTTGGGACGCGGCTGCTGCTCGACGACAACGGCGCGGCCTGCGGCGTGGCAGCGATCAACGTGCGCTCCGGTGCCATGCAGGCGATTCCCGCCAAGGCCGTTATCATCTGCACGGGCGGTGGCGGGCGCATTTTTCCCTTTACGACCAACGCCGCCATCAAGACCGGCGACGGCATGTCCATGGCCTACCGAGCGGGCTGCCCACTCAAGGACATGGAATTTGTCCAGTACCATCCCACTGGGCTGCCGGGCACGGGCATCCTGATGACCGAGGCATCGCGCGGCGAGGGCGGCTACCTGATCAACAACAAGGGCGACCGCTACCTCAGCGAGTACCTGCCCGACAAGATGGAGTTAGGCCCGCGCGACATGGTTTCGCGGGCGTTTGTCCACGAGGAGCGCGCCGATCGGGTCTTTTCCGGTCCGTACGGCACGTATGTCCATCTCGATTTGCGGCACTTGGGCGAAAAGAAAATCGACGAGCGCATCCCCTTCGTGCGCGAGCTGACCAAAAACTACGTGGGCATCGATCCCGTGTACGAGCCGGTGCCCGTGCGCCCGGTGGTCCACTACATGATGGGCGGCATTCACACCGACATTACTACGGCGACGCCGATTCCGGGCTTGTACGCGGCCGGGGAAACGGCCTGTGTCACCATCAACGGAGCCAATCGCCTCGGCTCCAACTCGCTGTCCGAGCTTTTGGTATTTGGCGCGCGGGCCGGCCAGTATGCCGCCGAGTACGCCGCGGAGGTCAATTCACCGTCGTACAACAGCTTGGAGAAGATGGCTGCCGACGAGTGGCAGCGGATTGAACAGGCATTTTTCAAAAACGAAGGCAGCGAGCGCATTGCCGACATTCGCACGGATCTGCAGAAGACGATGGAGCAAGGGGCGGGCATCTACCGCGAACAGGAGAGCCTAGAAGCGACCTGCGCCGAACTGCCCAAGCTCAAGGAACGCTACACTCGCGTCCAAGTTGACGACAGCTCGTCGGTTTTTAACACCGACCTGACTGCTGCGTTGGAGCTGGGCTCGCTGCTCGACGTGGCCGAGACGGTGGCCCATTCGGCGCTGTTGCGCCGTGAGTCGCGCGGCTCGCATTCGCGCATGGACTACGAGGAGCGCGACGACGAAAATTTCCTCTGCCACTCCTTGGCGTATCGCACCGATGACGCGCCGCGCGTTGAATACCAAGACGTCGTCATTACCCGCTGGCAGCCCCAAGAGCGCACCTACTGATTGACGAGGAGCTATGAGCGACAAGACCATTGGCATTCGGGTGACCCGCTTTCGACCTGAGCAGGAGGACGCACCCACCGAGCAGGTTTACGAGGTTCCCTATCAGGAGGACTGGGTCGTCCTCGACGCGCTCAACTACATCAAAGACCACATTGACGGTACGCTCTCGTACCGTTGGTCGTGCCGCATGGGCGTGTGCGGCTCCTGCGGCATGATGGTCAACGGCGAACCTAAGTTGACCTGCGCGGCTTTTCTCAAGGACTACTACCCGAATGAACTAGTGGTCCAGCCCCTCGCCCACTTCCCAATCGTCCGCGATTTGGTCGTCGATATAGACGATTTTATGGACAAGCTTAAGGCGGTCCAGCCGTGGATCATTCGCGAGGAAGAAAAGCCGGTCGCCGAAGGCGAGTACTTGCAATCGCCTGCGGAACTAAAGGAGTTCAAGCAGTTCAGCCAGTGCATCAACTGTCTGCTGTGCTACGCTGCTTGTCCCGTCTATGGGCTGGAAGACGTCTTCGTCGGCCCAGCGGCCCTCGCGCTTTCCTACCGCTACAACCTCGACTCGCGCGACGAAGGCCATGCCCAGCGCACGGTAGTAGCCGCTAGCAGTGAGGGCATCTGGGAATGCACCTTTATCGGGGAGTGCTCGGTGGTCTGTCCCAAGGACGTGGACCCAGCCGCGGCCATCCAGCGCACCAAGGTCGAGACCACGACCAACTGGTTCAAATCCTTTCTCATGCCTTGGGGGAACAAATGAGCCAGTCGTACGAAACCTACAAGCCAAAGCTGTCGCCGACTTGGTGGCTGAAGAGCCGCAACTACTTCCTGTTTATGATGCGCGAATTGAGCAGCGTCTTCGTCGCTGTCTTCGTCATCCTCTTCCTCTACCAGCTCTTTGCGCTGGCCGAGGGGCCGGAGGCGTATAAGGATTGCCGCGATTTACTGACGACGCCGGCGTTTGTGGCTTTTTACGCGGTGGCGTTTGTCTTTGCGCTCTACCACACGATCACTTGGCTGGGGGTAATGGGCCGGGTCCAGGTCGTGCGGATGGGCGCGTTTACCGTGCCGCCTAAGTTGGTAACGGCGGGTGCTTTCGTCGGGTTTTTCTTCGTATCGGCGGTCGTCGGCTACATTTTCCTGTACGTGCTATAGCCATGAGCTACAAACAAGACAAAACGGAACCTTTCTGGTGGGGTTTATTTTCCGCTGGTGGCGTGGTAGCCGCCATGCTGGTCCCCGTGTTGATTTACTTCGTCGGGCTGGCCGAGCCGCTTGGCTTGGTCGGCGCGGAAGTGAGCCGATACGAGGCCATGAGCAGGTTGCTCAGCCACCCGCTGGCCAAGGTGTTCTTTTTCGTCGTAGCCGTCCTACCTCTTTACCATGCGGCGCACCGCATCCGCTTCATGCTCCACGAATTTGGGGTGCGGAAGTTGATCCTTCCCATTCACTACTTCTGCTACGGCGGTGCCATAGTCGGCACTGGACTGGCGGCTTACATCCTCTTTTATCTGCTTTAAACCTCGGCCCCGATGGGTGAAATGAAACCGACGCTGCAATCGCGCATCCGCGGCTCGGTGCTGGCCCAGGCTTGGGGAGACGCCTTGGGTGCGCCGTTTGAATTCGCGCCGCCAGACGCCGTTGAAAAGCGCACGGGGAAAAAGTGGCTGGCACGGCTTTATCCATTCACCGGGAAAAAGGGGCCGCATGGGATGTGGGTGAGCGAAGCCCCAGCGGGTACGGGTACCGACGATGTGCGCTACAATTATCTCTTTATGGAACTGGCCGTCGAGTTGGGGAGGATGCCGGGGGATCGGGAAGTGGCGCGGCGATTGTTGGATGTGTATGAGCGGCCCGGGGATTTCTTTCCCAGCAATGACAAATTAGCGTGCGAGCAGTTTGAGCTGTGGGAAGGGGTTAGCCGCGGTTGTCTGGGGGAGGAGTCGCCGCGTTATCCGGGAGTGTCGCCCGCGGTACTCGCCACGCGGAGTATCGGGCTTAATTATCCGACGTTGGCTGGGCTGTTGGTGCTGCCATCGGCGGGTCTGCTCTTTCCCGGCGATCCCGCAGGAGCCTATCGCGCTGCTTATGAGGCGGATTTTTTTGCAATCGGCTACGCCCGCGAGGCCACCGCGCTTTTGGCAGCGGCGCAAGGGGCGGCATTGGCCGATATGTCGCCGTCGGCTTTGGTCGATGCCGTATTGGCGCTGGATCCCCTGTGCTTGGGAGGGTATTTCGGGGACACTTTCATCCGGCAGAAACTGCCGCCGCTACTGGCGAGAGCCGCCGATAAAAAAGCCGAGGCATTGGCCGAGTTCCTTGCGTGGGAGCTGCGCTATTTCAGCGTCTTCGACCCCTTCCGGGCGTTGGCCATTGCCTTTGCCGCGCTCTTGTCCCATCCCGACGACCCGTCCCTTGCGCTGCAAGTGGCAGCCAACCAAGGCGATCTCAATGGGGAGGGGCACTGGAGCCGCTACGCGGATATCGACTGCTATGCCGGGATTACCGGGGCGCTGGTAGGGGCGTGTTGCGGCGACAATGCGCTGCCAGCAGACGTGGTCGGACAGGTCGTCGCGGGAAACAAGGCCGTGTACGGATTTGACTTGGAGGAGACGATCGCGCGTTTCGCGCGCTTAGTGGTCTCAAAGCAAGGAAAGGACGAACGTCAATGCCGATAGGAGCCAAAAACGCTATAATCGCCGGTTGTGGAATGCACCACGTGGCCGTGCAGACGCGCGATTGGGAAACGTCGCTGAGCTTTTACCGAGATGTGCTGGGCATGGAGGTAGTCGCCGAATTTGGTTCTCCTGAGCGCAAGATCGCGCTCTTGGATGCAGGCGACGGAAGTCACCTCGAACTCTTCGCCCCCACGGCCGAGTCGCCCGCACCTGGGGCCGAAAGCCCTAACGATCCGGTGACGCATTTTGCCTTGGCGGTTACAGACGCCCGCGCCGCCACTGAGCGGGTGCGAGCGGCCGGATGCGAGATCACGGTCGAACCCAAGGATCTGACGCTGGACAGGCTGAACGTGACGATTGCCTTTTTCAAAGGCCCCAACGGCGAAGTCGTGGAGTTTTTCCAGACTCACTAGGCTGGGTTGGCACAAAAAAAGCGCAGGACCCTAAGGACCTGCGCTTTTCGTGTTTGTCTGGAGGGATTATTGCGGAGTTTCGGTTTCAGGGGCTGCGCCGATGACGACTACGTCTCGGGCTTGCAGGCCCTTGGGGCTAGCGACTGTTTCAAATTCCACCTGCTGACCTTCTTCTAGAGAGCGGAAACCATCGCCGCGAATCGCGCTGTAATGAACGAAGACGTCGTCTTGTCCTTCGCGCTGAATAAAACCAAACCCCTTGGAACTATCGAACCATTTGACGGATCCACTTTGACGTTCGGACATGATGAAGGTTACCTCCCTTCGATTGCTAATGGTATTGAACTAAGCGTTCCAAGCTGGGCTCAAGTCAGAGTTGGCTACAAAAAGACCCTAACGCGGGCTGCGTCCACCGGTCCCGCGTCCACCGGCCCCGCGTCCACCGGCTCCGCGCCCGCCGGTCGCCCCGCGTGCGCCGCGGACGAAGCCAATCTCGGCCATGCGAATGGCCTTTTGCTGTCGGCGGATGCTCTTTTGGCGGTTGATCTTCTTCTGGACCGAGGGTTTAGTATAAAAACGCCGCTTCTTCAAGTCGCGTAACAAGCCGGCTTTGCGGGTTTTGGACGTAAAGCGCCGTAGCGCCTTTTCAAAGGGTTCGTCCGATCTGACCTCGACGCTGAAATTGCTCATATGCTGCTCCTAACCCTGGTGGGTTTTAAGTTCCTACGTAAAGAAAAGTATATTCTACGCTATGGGTTGCTCTTAGTCAAGAGCCGTCTTGCCAGCCGTGCTGGCCCAAGATGAAGGGGCTATAAAAGTAGTTGCGATTTTGGCCAGATGGCTTTTTTTTTAGAAAGACTCCCCTACTCAGCGAGAAGTCGTGCTTTGCCGTTCGACTTCCATGCTTCCTCTATATCACACGTAAGGAGATGCCATGGCTTTTTCGCATACGAATTCAAAGGGGGTCACGTATATTCTGCATTCCCGGACTACGACCCTCAAAAACGGGAACTCGCAGACGATTTACTTCTTTGCCAAAACCGAGAAGGAAGGAGCTCTCGACGCGGTGCCGGCTGGCTATCAGGTGTCTGAGAGCAAAAACGGTCTGCCAGTGCTAAAGCGCAGCTAAGTAAACCGCTTCGGCTGCGCCTCGTTCAGGCCGGTGCCTTTTCTGGATATTCCCCGTCGAGAAAAGGCACCGGCTTTTTTTGCCAAAAAGTGGATACTGTCGCGCTTTTGCCGAGTGTAGGGTTGGCCTATACTATGGGCATGATGCCAAAAACAGTAAGAGAACAGGCCGCGGCCAACTTGCAGCAACGGCTGGCCGAAAACCCCTACGTAGGCCGCGGCATTGTAATCGGTCGGGCTATGGAGGGGAGTTGGATGCAGGTTTACTGGATTTCAGGACGCAGTGCCAACAGCCGCAATCGCATCTTCGTCGCCGAGGGCGATGTGTTGCGGACCAAAGCGGCCGATCCGGCGAAGTTGAGCGACCCCACGCTTATCATTTACAATGCCATGCGCGTTTGCGCTCGACGCAGCATTGTTTCCAATGGGGTGCATACCGACGCCATACACGAGGGTTTTGCAGCCGGCCGCAGTCTTGCCGAGAGTTTGGCTGGCTGGCTGCACGAGCCGGATCCGCCCAACTACACGCCGCGCATAGCGGGCTATGTCGATCTGGAAGCCGATGAAGCTTGGCTCGCCATACTCAAAGCCAGCCCCTTTGATCCCGAGCGCAGCGAACGCCACTTCTTCCGCTTCGACTGCGTCGAGCCGGGCTATGGTTACGCCATTACCACGTACGACTCAGATGGCGATCCGCTGCCTGCGTTTTCTGGAGTTCCCTACTTGTTACCCCTCGCCGCCGCGCCTACCCGCCTCTGGGAGGCGCTAAACCCCGAGCATCGGATCTCGCTTGCGGTGCGCCGCATTGCAGCCGACGGCGCGGTCGAAACCGAGATCATCAACCGCTATGAGGCGGTCTAGCCTCTGTACGCGCGGTGGCAGAGGAAAAGTGCGGCAGCGAACAGGGCCACAGCCACTGCCTGATGCAGCGAGGCCAAGGCCAAGGGCACGTGCGCGACGACCGTGCCGATCCCCAAGCCGATTTGCACCACTACCAAGCAGAGGATTAGGCCGGCCCCAGTTTTCAGGGCTGTGCGGCGGACGGCTACCCACAGTGCTAGGGCCAGCCCGAGGACAGCAAAGGCGAAGAAGCGGTGCTGGAAGTGGACGGTGATGGGGTTGTCAAGCAGGTTTACCAGCAGCGGCTGCATAGACCACAAGCCGGCCGGAATCCAAACTCCGAACATTTTGGGGAAGGTGTCCGACAGGTGTCCGGCCTTGAGCCCGGCGACTAGGCCGCCAGCGGCGATTTGGAGGCAGATGGCGGCAAACAGCCAAGTGCAAAGGCGGCGCGTGGTGCGAGGCACTGGCTGAGCCTTTGCCACAGACGATAGATAGCCGAGGGCCTGCCAGAGGCAAGCGGCCAAAAGGGCGAGGGCGCAAGAAAGGTGCAAGGTCAAGCGCAGGTGACTTACTTGGGGCCGGTCGTCTAGGCCGCTCTTGACCATTAGCCAGCCCACCAAGCCCTGGAGGGCGAAGAGCAGGCCAATGCCCAGATAGGTGGGTATGTGGGCGCGAGGAATGGCTCGGCGGCAGAGGAAATAGAGCAGGGGCACCACAAAGAGCAATCCGGCCAGTCGGCCGAGCAGGCGGTGGCCGAACTCCATGTAGTAGATAAATTTGAATGCGTCCAGCTCCATGCCATAGTTGACGAGTTGGTATTCGGGTGTCTGCCGGTACTTGGCGAATTCGCTTTCCCAGGCCGCAGCGCTTAGTGGCGGAACGACGCCGGTGACGACGTTCCACTCGACGATGGATAGGCCCGAGCGGGTCAGGCGCACCCAGCCCCCGTACACTATGAGGACGACGATGAGGGCCGAGACAGCGAGGAGCCAGACGGCGAGTTGGCGATTGGTGGTCATGTGGCGGGGTTTGAACAAATCACTCGTAGAAAATACTCTATGGCGATAGATTGGCAACTTTTGCCGCATCGCCGCACGCGATAGAAGGAGGTACGTGTGAAGCTAGCAAACAAAGATGCGTTGGTAACTGGCGGGTCCACCGGCATTGGCCGGGCCGCTGCCGAGCTGTTCGCCCAAGAAGGCGCGCGCGTCCACATCATTGATTACAACGAGTCGGAGGGCCGAGCCGCGGTGGAGCAGATCGAGGCCGCAGGGGGCCAAGCGCATTTCTATGCCACGGACGTGCGATTGGAGGAGAGTGTAGCCGCGTCGGTCGCGCAGATCAGAGAGCACACCGCCCACCTCGATGTGGCGGTTTTCTCGGCCGGGGTCTTGACGGGGGCGTTCAAGACGATTGAGGAGCTGTCAGAGGAGGATTGGGATGCGACGCTCGACACCAACCTGAAGGGCACCTTTCTGTCAGCCAAATACGCGACGCCGCTCTTGGCGGCAGCCGGCCAATCCGTACTGCTGATTATCGCCTCGGGAGCGGGCGTGCGGGGCGGCTCCTCGTCCTATGCTTATGCAGCGAGCAAGGCTGGGCAGCACGGGTTGCACTACAAGCTCGAAGGTGAGTTAGGCCCCAAGGGGGTGCGCTTGCACGTGATTTGCCCCGGGGGGATTGCAACGCCGCTGAAGCTGGAGAATATAGCGCAGGGGGCAGAGGCCGCAGGCCGCGATCCAGAGGAAGCAAAGCAGAACGCCGTGCTGGGGGACCCGATGGGGATAGCGCGGATTTTGGCGTTTTTGGCTTCCGAGGAAGGGTCTTACGTGCGGGGAACGGTGTTCACTCGATAGCGTTAGGCGCGTTCCCAACGGCTGGGGTCTAGGCCCGGGGCCTCGGAGGCCATGTTCGGGGGCTTGTTGCCGCCGTCGTAGTCCCAGTGGCGCGTGTTGCGGTCGGCGAAGAGCGGGTGAATTTCGTCGGGTAAGGTCTGGAGGTCTTCCTCGTCCCAGGGGTTGATTTTGTCAACTGGCCCGGCCCAAGCGGGGCGGTAGGCGATGGCCAGCATTTCGCGCGGGTAGGTGCCGACGTTGGGGAAGTTGCCGTGGAAGACACGGTGGTGGATGAGCACGGCAGAACCGGCCTTGCAGGGAACCATGACTTCCTCGGGATGGGATTCGTAGCGCGTATAGGGGTTGGCGTCGGCGTGCAGGCACAGGTGCGAGCGCGGGACCACGCGGAAAGGCGAGACCTCTGGGATGAGGTCGTCGAGATAGTAGAGCACCCGTATCAAAACCGGGCAAGAGCCTTCAAAGCCGAAAATTTGGGAACCGTAGGGTTGGCCATCGGCGTGGAGGCTGATGCCGGGGTGGCCGGGTTCGGAGCGCGCATAGCCGTAGTGCATGAAGATCACTTCGTCGCCTAACAGTTCGCGCAAAAACGCGAGCGTTGGCGGGTGGCCGAGTAGGGCGGTGATTTCGCCGCCGTCGAATTGGATGTTGCTGCGGCCGCGCTGGCGTTTGCTGTAATCGACGGCTTTGGTCTCGAAAGTAGCGGTGATGGCTTTGAGGCGGGCGATGTGGTCGGCGTCGAGCAGGTCGGGCAAGACGAGATAGCCCTCGACTTCGAGTTGGCGGATGCGTTGGCCAGTGGTGAGGGCGGACCAGTCGCGGTCGTCGATGCGGGGTGTCATGGTTGTTCTCCTTGAGGGGTGCTACCGAAAGGATACGGCATTGAGTAGCCGCAATCAACGGCGGCGACGTGGTCTCCGGAATCAGATGCGATGTGAAAAAACTGGACGAGAACTGCTTTGCCGAAGATATGTAACGGCGCGGCAATAGAGTTTTCACAGAAATACGGCATCCATGCAAACCACCGCTAAGCTGATATGCGGTCCTGCCCAGTCCATGGCGGGAATCGCGGATGAGTCGGTCGATTTGATCGTCACCTCGCCGCCCTATCCGATGGTGGAAATGTGGGATGAGATTTTTGCGCTCCAGGACGGTCGCATTGGGGAGCAATTGTTGCGCGGCAATGGACAGGCCGCTTTCGCGCTCATGCACGAATTGCTTGATGCGGTTTGGCTGGAGTGCAACCGCGTCATGAAGCCGGGGGCCATTGCCTGCATCAACATTGGCGACGCCACCCGCACCTTGGATGGCGACTTTCAGTTATACTCCAATCACTCCCGCATCCTCAGCAGCTTCCTTGGCCAAGGTTTTGCCGCTTTGCCCGATATACTCTGGCGCAAACAGACCAACGCCCCCAACAAATTTATGGGGTCTGGAATGCTGCCCGTAGGAGCGTATGTGACCTACGAGCACGAGTACATTCTCGTGCTTAGAAAAGGGCGGCGGCGGACATTCACAACGGCCGCGGAGAAAGCCAAGCGCCGCGAGAGCGCCTTCTTTTGGGAGGAGCGCAACGTCTGGTTCTCGGACGTGTGGCTCGATGTGAAGGGAACTTCGCAAGGGCTGGTTGATGCGCCGACCCGCGAGCGCAGCGCGGCTTTTCCGTTTGAATTGGCCTACCGACTCATCTGCATGTTTTCCGTCAAAGAAGACGTGGTGCTTGATCCGTTTGCGGGGACGGGAACGACGCTGGCGGCTGCCTTAACAGCGGGAAGAAATTCGGTCGGCGTGGAGATTGACGAGACGTTGGTGCGGGTCGCGCAAGATTTGCTACGCTCCACACCTCCTGCGGCCAACGAGTACAACCACGCCCGGCTGGCCCGTCACGCGGAATGGGCTGCCGCGCGCACGGAAGAGCGCGGCCCGTTAAAATACGCGAGCCGCCACTACGGATTTCCGGTAATGACGGCTCAGGAACAAGACTTGTTGTTAAACGAAGTTACAGAAATTGCTGACGGGGCCGACGGTATGACGCTGGTGACCCAGTACAGCGAAAAACCGCAAGCGTACCAGCGCAAATGCAAGGCCACTCCGCAGCAGACGCTGCTGCCGCTAGGTTGTTAATCGGCGGTGCTCTCTTCCGCGCGCACCGCACTCTGCAGCGCTTCATAGGCTGCCTCGCAATCGGCGAGCGCAGCACTCTGCTCTTTGATCTGTTGATTCAGCGCTTGTACTTGATCGTCGGTCACGGGGTCGGAACCGGCTTCGAGAAGCTGGTGGACCCGCGCTCCGAGATCCGCTTGGGTGCGGTGGAGCTGGTTTTTGGCAGCGGCGATATCGAGCCGGGCCCGCGCTAGACGGGTCAGGTCGCCGGCCTTGTCGGCGGCGGCCGCCGCGCCTTCTTGCAGCCCTTTCACTAGATTGTTCCACAGGTTGTCCACTGAGACCTCGTATGGTTTAAGTGTCTGGTTCCGAGGCGCGGCGCAGTTCGCGGAGGAGCGCCTCTTTGTTGGCCCGCGAAACTTGGCGGCCTTTGAGCTGAGCGTCGGGTAGCTGGCGCACGAGTTGGCGCAGGCGGGCGACTGGCAAGCCCTCTAGCTCGTCGGGAGGTGGCTGCGCTGGCGGGGTAGCTACTTGGGGTTGGTGCAGGAGCAGGTTTTCTATGTCTAAATGGGGGGCGGGAATGACGCGGTGACTGATCACTTGGCTGACCTTGAGCGCGGCTTCGACGCCGGCTTGCACCGCCACTTGGACGGCGGCAACCTCACCTCTGAAGTGCGTTGAAACTAGCCCGCCGCCGATGGGCTTGATGCCGAGGAGCTCGACTGGAGCGGATTTTACGGCTGCGTCGGATGCTTCGATGACGCCGACGAGACCGCGGGTCTCAATCAGCCCTATGGCAGCCATTGGGCGCGCATGGCTTGGTCAACGAGTGTCGTTGAGGGTATGGGGGACGAGCGCTAAATAGCGGGCGCGCTTGATGGCGCGGACGACGCGCGTCTGTTGCTTGCGCGTGGCACCGGTGCGCCGGGCCGATTCGATTTTGCCGGTCGGCGTGATAAACTTGACTAGGACATCGAGGCGCTTGTAGTCGATGTCTTCGGACTTGAGCTTGGCTACGGCCTCTCGGCGCGAGCTGCGAAACTTGGCGATGACGACGCTCCTTTTTAAGGCACCCGCTTGGTGCGGATGCACAAGTTCAAAAAGACAAAAAGTACAGGAGGGGCCGGGGAATGTCAATATATCCCCCGGCCCCGGCCCTGCTCAACGCGGATTCATTTCGTCGTGGAGCTGGCGCATGATTTGGTGGTGCCCCATGCCCTCGTCCCGGAGCTTTTTGTACTTGGCTTCGTCGATGCCCTCGCGCTTGAGAAAGCCGCGGATGTCGTAGCGGCCCTCGACTTCTACGGGCAGACCGCCCTCCTCGACCATGAGTTGGAGGGGATATCCCTTTTCTTGTAGCGGCAAGTGGATCGCGCGGTTGCGGCGCGCCGATTCGTAGAGGGCCATCATGATTTCCACGGTGTCGCGGGCTGTGGTGCCGGCGTTGCGGTGTTCGGCCTTGTGGCCTTCGAGACAGGCGATGAGTTCGCGGACTTGAGCGGCGTTGGTGTTGCCGCCAATGGCCTTGGAGCCTTCGGTGAGCGTGAGATCGACGTAGCGCCAGCCGCTAGAGGAGGCATTCATAATCTGGAGCCGGGTTTCGCTCACCGATAAGAGTCCTTCGCTGCCGCGGATTTCAAAGCAGCCGGCCCCAGCCCCCTCGCGCATGAGGTCGGACTGAATAAAAAGTTGGAGATCGCCGGCGAAGTGGACCAAGCCCATGCAGGCGTCTTCGATCATGGTGTCGCGCTCGTAGCGGTCGGTGCGGCGCTCGACGGCACCCATGACCCATTGGGCGCGGGGGTCGCCGAGCACGAAGCGCGAGCCGTCGATGGAGTGCGTGCCCCAGTTGGTCAGGCCGTCGGCGACCTTGTTGGTGACGAAGATCGGCTCGCCAATCGCGCCCTCTTCGACTAGCGCTTTAGCCTTTTCCCAACCCGGAGTAAAGCGGCGCTGATGGCTAATGACCAGTTGAGTGCCGTGCGCTTCGCAGGCATCGACCATGGAGTCGGCTGCGGCCATGCCGATAGCCATGGGCTTTTCGCAGATGACGGCGCGGGCACCGCCGCCGGCTGCGGCAATGGTGGGTGCCGGATGCAAAAGGTGCCAAGTGCAGACGCTGACGATGTCGGGCTTGGCCCTTTCCATCATCTCTTCGACTGTCCCAAATTCCTGCGGGATGCCGTATGTGTCCACGTAGGTTTTGCGGGCCATGGGAACTGGGTCAGCGACGGCGATCACCTCGACCTCGTCCACGAGATTGTAGCCTTCCATGTGGGCGTTGCCGATGGAGCCACAGCCGACGATTGCCGCGGTATAGCGTTTCATAGAGGATATCTCCTTGGCGAAAACGTGATAGATGGGACATAATAAAGAATAGGCATTAGGTTCTCTTCAAGTCCGCAGGCCGTACCAATCGAGATTGCAGGATTGGGGGCGACTACCAATTATGGAAACCTTGTACGTTTCGCCTACTCTTTCCATCCCGCTTTCCGAACTGCGCTTCAAGTTCCACCGCAGTTCGGGGCCGGGGGGACAAAACGTCAACAAGCTCAATACCTCCGTCGAGCTACAGTTTGACTTTGTCCACAGTGCGGTGCTCAGCGACGAGCAGTGCCAGCGGATTGCCGAGAAGCTCGCCACACGCCTGAATAGCACGGGCGCGCTGTCGATCCAATCGGAGCGGTTTCGCACACAGGGGCGCAATCGCGCCGACTGCCTCGACAAACTGGCCGCCCTGCTCGCCGAGGCGCTCAAGACGCAGCCCAAACGCAAAAAAACCAAGCCCAGCCGCGCCGCCCAAGCGCGTCGCCTCGACAGCAAGCGGCGTCATTCCGAGAAAAAAAAGAGCCGTCAAACGCCTTTGGATTGAACGTTTGGCCCTATTGGTGCGTCTAAAGAAAGATAGTATTTGCGCATGTTCACTTGGTGTTCTATCTTAAACTTTAACGTGAACGTAAAAGTTTTTCTCTGAAAATGTTGAGGACTAAAATGAACGCACAAAAGAAAGAAACAATGTACTCGGCGACCGATCTCTACTGGCGCGACATAAAAGACTCCGAGCCGCTCAGCCGCGAGGAAGAAGTTGCCCTCTTCAAGCGCGCTAAAGCAGGGGACGAAGAGGCGCGTCAGGCGCTGGTGCGGGCCAATTTGCGCTTCGTGGTTCGCGTCGCCCGCGAGTACCACGAGTCTGGTCTCTCGTTGATCGAGTTGATTTCCGAGGGCAATCTCGGGCTGCTAGAAGCCGTCCGGCGCTTCGATGAGACGCGCGGTTTTAAGTTCATCACCTATGCGGTGTGGTGGATTCGCCAGGCGATCCTCCGCGCCCTAGCCGAACACGGTAAAATTGCTCGCCCGCCGCTGAGCAGGGTAAGCGACCGGCAGAAGGTCGAAAAGGAAGCCGATGTCCTCGCCCAAGAGTTGGGGCGCGCTCCGACTGTGGAGGAAATCGCCGATTGCGTCGATTTCTCGTCGGAGCGCATTCGCAACGCCTTTGAGATGGGGCAGCCGGATCTGCCCTTGGACGCCCCGGCTTTTGCCGACAGCGAGGTGACGTTTGCGCAGACCTTTGTCTCGGCCGAGCCCAGCTCGCACGAGCGCTTCGTCGAGGGAGAAATGCGCGCGGCGGTGGCCGATTGTCTGAAGGTGCTCGATGCCCGCGAATCCCACATCGTCCGCGCTTATTTTGGCCTCGACGACAGCGAGCCCAAGACCTTGGAGGAGATCGGCGAGTCCATGGGCGTCACCCGCGAGCGCGTGCGGCAGTTGCGGAACCGGGCGCTGGAAAAAATGAAAGACGAGTGCGGCGGGCATTTGGTCGAGTTTTCAAACAACTGAGCGGGCGAGCGGCTCATTGCCGGGGGCTGTGCCGCGTCCTATTATTGAATATCCTTAACGAGAGGACGCTATGGCTCAGCTCCGGCAGAAATTATTGGTGCTCTACGCTCATTCGCCCGATTTGCACAGCCAAACCGTGGCTTGGTCGCTGTACGACGGCACGGGCGAGGACCGGTCCAGCAGCGGCGATAGCGAGGAACCGCCCTATCCTTCGGTGGTGGCGGCCATGCGAGACGGGTGGCGGGTGGTGCAATTCCCCCAACAGTACCCGGCCTATCTAGGCATGGAATACAACACGTCCTACCTGAAATACGAGTACATCCTCGAAAAGATGGAGGCAGTCGATGGTCGATGAGCAATATCTCCTGAGTACCAAGCAAATGGCGCAGTTTGTCGCCGACGGCTTTTTGCGCTTCGACGAGCTGGTGCCCGACGAGTTCAATCGCGCTGCGTGCGCGGAGATGGAAGCCGGGGTCCCACGGGGCCGCGCTGGCGCGCCGCTCGCCGAGTTGTGGACCGATGCGGCGGTCGGTCAAGTGGTGCGTCTGCCCCAGATTCAGGGGATCATTCACAGTTTAGTTGGCCCCGATCCGCTCTACGACCACCACGCCGTGCATACGGTTGATGCCCACCACGAGCACGGGCAGATTTGGCACGCCGACGCGATTATCGACACCCGGCTGCACTTTGACATCCAGCTCTTTTACTTTGCCCACGACACGCCGCGCGAAATGGGCGGCACCATGTTCCTGCCCGGCAGTCACTACCGCCGCATCAGCGAGTCGGACATCGCCCGCTATCAAAACTTCCTCGGGCAGATGCCGATGGTTTGCAAGGCCGGCACGGTGGCCGTGGCCCACCACGGCATCTGGCACTGCGCCCAGCCCAATCTAACTGGCCACAAGCGCTACATGTTCAAGCTGCGGCTCAACCCCACGGTGCGGCAAAAGAAGCTGTGGAATACCGACGATATCGACGACGCGGAAATTCCCGCCCTGCTCAATGCCAACCACCGCTGGTACGGCAACGAGGTGCGCTTAGAGGTCGTCAACCGCATCAAGCTGTGGCGCTTCTTGACTGGCGACGAGAACTACGACGTGTCCTACTGGCTGTCGCGGCTGGAGAACGCGCCCGAAAATGAGTTGCGGGCCGCGTGAAGTTAGTTCATGTCAGAATCTGGCCCTACTATCTAGCTTTCTCCCGAAACTCTCTTAGAACACTACCGATGAGACTACCTCATAACAACAGGACGATCAGTGAGCCTCTGGAATAACCTATTGTCTTCGCTCTTTGGAGAGGAGGAGCAAGGGTCTCGCACCCGCCGGGAGAAGCAACCTACTAAGCAAAAGCGTCCACGATCCGGTAGGCCATATAGATCAACATCTCGGAGTGGGCCGAATCCTGGCGACCTCTTTAGTGGTCGCGTTGACTACATCGGCGATAAATTTATCAAGGTCTCTTCAGGGGAGCTTACAGCTGTCGTCTTCTTGCACGAGATGGCATATTACTTCATTGAGCACCCATCCGATGTACTCCATGAGGAACAAGCTGTCGATTTCGTCCTCATCAAGGATGATCCCCGAGGGTGGGTGGCGAGTATAAGCGCCGCAGCGCTCTTAGGCATAAATAAAGGTGATCGAGTCAAAGGCAAGATAGGCGAATTACAAGACCGCGGCGCAGTCCTATACGCGGATTCTTTCCAAGTCTGGCTGCCTATCACTGAACTCGACTGGGGAGGGGTTGATCATCCTTCTGAAGTAGTTTCGCTTGGGAACGAAGTTGAGGCCGAAATCATCCGTGTAGAACTTCCCGAAGGCTGGTTGACTGATAAGAGGAAACGGCGAGTTGTTGGAAGCCGCCGGGAATGTCTCCCGCAACCTGAGTCTCCAAAAATACCTATCGCGTTCAGTAGCCTGCCCTTCAAAGTGTGGGCGATTGCAAAAACGCCGCGAAGCTGTGACCCGGTTGTGCTTTATATTCTTGAGGATCTCGTCGCAGGAAGATCTCGGGACGACGTTCAGGCTACTACAGGCCTACCGAGTTCGACGCTTGATCAGGTGCATGGAGTCCTAGTCGAGGAGGACTTGGTCAAAAGGTGGCGTCCGCGTAAGAAGGGCAAGCGCCTCGTCGAGGCTATAGTTCACGCAAGAGAACTTAATGCAGACCCTATTCGTGGCCTGTTTGCGAGTGCTGCATACCCATCCTCCCGATTCATTCAAGCCGAAGGTCAGCGCGAACAGGACGAATATCCTCGTGACTGGCCCCGCCCTCCTCGTAACAGACCAGCGGAGGATATATTTGTACGAGCAACCGATGAGGCTTTGCCTGAAACACTCATAGAACGCATCGTCACCGAAGATAAGCGATCAATACTTGCAAGTCTCCAAGAGGATGATCGATTGCGAGTGTTCCTGCGTCGAGATGGATCGCAACCATGGAAGCCAACTTATGTTGACACGCCGGAGCACTGGCTCTTGGCCGGACTGTGGATCGCCTTCGAACCTCTTGGAAAGAAACCATTTCGTCCGGCGAATGAAAAATTAAGATGTCGAGACTTTCTTATGGTCAAATGCCATGCAGTTGCACGGAAGAACGGTAAGCCACTTGAAACCCTGTTTTTTGAACCGTACACAGATACGGTGTGGCGATCGAAGGATAACGAGCGCATTCATGTGCGGGAACTCGGGGGATCGTCTTTTCCTTGTTTGCCCTCGCTAGGCAAAAATGGTATCCCTTTGGCTTCAGGTGGGGTTGCTAAGCATCTGCTTCCAGCCTCCTGGTGTATTGTGGGGGTAAGTTGATGGCAACTCGTGTCCCCAGACACGCGCTCGTTTTCATGGCAAGTAGTGCAAAACTCGCTGCCAAGCATGGACTTAAGAAAGGTCTGACGAGGGTCCCAGCAAATCCCACTTTATTGGCTATCGAGGCGGTGGTTTCAGTCGCGGATGCTGTGAGTTCCTATCTGAATCTCAGAGCCGCTAGAGAGCATCGAGATGGGTTACAAAAAGTTATTCCGTACGAAGAAGAACGGCTGCGACTTGAACGTAAACAACTCAGAGAACAACTGAATTTAGCTAAGGAGGCGATAAAACAGAGAAAGGATATACAGAGAAGGATTGGTGAGTTGGCCCTGGCTTGTAGCCGTGTATGCAGAACGACTTGGGATGAACTTGAGGCTATTCGTTCATCTGAGCTGCCGGACTTGGAAGCCTTTGACAGTCAACTACAATCGCTGGAAAACGCGTGGACAGATTTTTGCCACGTACTCAAAAACTATAGCGAGACTTCGGTCTAAACAGAGGAGTGAAAGATGTCCGACAAAAAATTGAACCTCCCCGCTGAAGTTGCCAAGAACGCTGGTATGGCTGCTGTATCGCCTGCTTTACCTGTCGTTGACACTGGCATCCGTGCTGCAAGTGAAATAACGCAAGCCAAGATTGAAGCGAATGCGAAAGTTGAGGTCGCAAAGCTGCAGGTATATAAGGAAGCAATTGTCGCGATCCAATCTGTTTGCGATGTGTTCAAGTCCCACAAAGAGCTTCAGGCCACCTATGTGGAATGGGAGGGGCGTATCAGAGTAGCTGAGATTGACGTCCAAAAGGCGGAAGCTAATTTGCAGGCGATCCAAGAACAGAACAAACCTAAAATGGAAGAGCTTGCACAATCAGGTGAAGTACTGAAGCGGCTATTGTCGCTGTTTGACGATTTTATGGGGAAAGCCAAGGCTCCAGACCTTCCTGACGATGACAAGAAGGAGGTACATCAATACCTGTTGCAGCTCTCCGACAAAATCGTGCAACTAAAGAAATAGTAGCGCAACGAAATGGTCCCTCTACTCGCCATCGCCGGGATCAGTCTCACTGCCAGTGCAGTTAGCTGGTGGAACGGTCGTCGTACCGCCGAGGTTCAGGAAGAAATTGATGCGCTAGAGGCACAGCTTGCTCAAATTTATGCCGCTGATGTAAAAGCAAGGAGTCCTCTGATCAATGACTACCTGAGGAATTTGAATTCTCTCGTTGACCAAGAACTCGCTACGAGGAATGTCGTTGCTACCGAATTAGATGCTGGCCACAAAAAAGCTCGTGAGATTCTGAAGAAGCCCTTCGGAAGCCTCCGCGAGTCTGATTCCTTTCGCCAGATCGTTTTGGAACTTGACCTTGCCCTAAACCGAATCAATGCGGAACGGGCTTATTTGATGCAGCTAAAGATGGACCTATCTACTGTAGCAAATGGTGTCCAGAGCGAGATCCCGAGTCCAGGAGCCATTCAGTTGCCCAATGATTTCCCAAGGGAGGCCGGGCTAGTTCATTTTGATGGCAAAATCCCCAAGCAACTCCATGGCTACCGCCTCAAAGTGGAAGATTGGTCCAGCGACCTCGATGGACGCGCAATGCTTTTCAATGTCAACCACGAGAAGCGAGTTGCAAATGTAACGACTACAGGTGCCGCTTTGCTAGAGGCTAACCTGAGCGATGGTGGCGGAGTACTACCCGCAAAGGTCATCCGGCGGGATGAGGAGGGCATCCTGCTTGAGTATCTTGGCGCTTCGCTTCTTCTGCCGTGTAAAAGTTCACAAGATTATAGTTGGTTAACACCTGAGATCAACGCAGATGTCTATCCCGAAATATGGACACTACGAGAGATCACTCACCGGCGCGGCGATCAGCCTCTGCGTGTGCGTGCTTATCCTCGTGTTGGAGGCAGCCGCAAGTATTGGTCACCCATCCTGCTGTCGGTCAACGAAGCGATGTTGGCAAGTCTCGTGCAGGCACACGAACACCTCCCCAATGAGACTGGTGCCCCCCCTTGGCGAATACATCTTATGGACTCAGGCAGAATTGCCTTCACGATGGGTCAGGTCACACTTGTAACGACGGTTGATTCGGAACACAAGGCATTTGTCCTAGAAGATGTGCTCTTCGATGAAATCGATCCGCAGATCTCTATTCGCATTCACGCTGGTATCACCGCTTTTGTGCCGGGGACGCCGGATGACAAAGCAGCAGATCGTTCGCTCTTCAATCTGTTCATCGAAGCCATACATTCGGAACTCAGCAGTCAGAAGCAGATGCTGCTGCAACGCAGAACGGCGCTTCACCTGAGGAAACTGTCACTGATCTATCAAGACCAACAAGAGTATCAGCAAATAACGGGTTCCTGTGGTTTTCTTCCCGTCGAGACCCAACGTGGTGGGCGTGTCGTTGTTGGCACGATTTTAGACAACGAACCGCCCGTCTGGGTTGACCGAGCCGTTTCTGCTGGCGGGTACACTAGGCTACGAGCAGTTGGGCATGACCGCAGTTGGGAGGTGAAAAGTGCCAGTTGGGAAAACCGACGGCTTAGAATTTGCCGTCTCGAACTCTATGTTCCGTCCGAAGCGACCTATCGGGATATCAATCCGTTAGGACTTTCCCGAATTGAACAGGCTGAGGGCTCGCAGCAGCAAACCCTATCTAGGGCACTTGAGCATGCCATTCTCGGGAAGTTCGCTTCTGAGAGGGTTCATTCAACTCTCTTGGGTTTATCAGGTGATACCGTTAAACACCGTCACCGCGGTAAGGCACCTGTCGAGAGGTTATTGAATTCTGACGAAGCTGTTGTGGCAGTCTGGGGGCCACCTGGTACTGGGAAGACTACGCTTCTGAAGGAGTGGCTTGCTTCGTTGTTCAAGCAAGGGCAGGAATCAAAGTGGCCTAGCGTTCTTATTGCGGCACCAACTCATGTAGCGGTCACGAAGCTCGTCAACGACCTCTTGATAAAGGCAGGCGAACTCTCTGAGGAAGTTGTGCGTTACGGCACTGCGGAGCGGGTCGAGGGAACTGCGCTTGAACCGGTGTGGCATTTGCGCTTGTTAGAGGGCTTAAGAAAGAGGCCAGACGAAGAAGAGCGTGGGAACGAATCTTGGAAACGGTGGAATGAGTTGTTGGGCACGCGCGAAGGCCGAGAATCGGCGGCGAAGTGGCTCTTGGGACCCCGGCGGATCCATGCTGCGACATGTGTAGGAATGGCTAGACGCGACTATGGATTATGGAATCGCACGTTCGACATCGCGATTATTGACGAAGCGGGAAAGGCATTTGGTGCAGAGCTACTTATTCCCGCCTCTGTTGCCCGAAAGGTCGTTCTCGTTGGCGATCATAACCAGTTGCCCCCAACAGTGACCACCGATGTCTTAGATGAGGATATTGGATACAGGTTGTCTTTGAAGGAGGTCGAGGAACTCCTTCGACGCAACATGTTTCACGAGATATTCGATCAGCTACCCGACTCCAGCAAGGGCATGCTGACAACACAGTACCGTATGCACAAGGATATCGGTGACATCGTCAGCAAGTTGTTTTACGACGGGGACCTCAAGTCCTACAGAAAAGACGGTGACTGGACGTTAACAAGTAAGCGATTGGTATTCGTCGATTTCACGAAAGTCCTGAACTATCGCCACAACCAAAGTCCATCATCTAAGTCGATAGAAAACCCAACGGAAAGGGCGGCGCTCCATGCAGTGATCGAACGCCTTTACCGGCATACAAAAGGTATGAAGTTCAGTGTTCTGGTGGTTTGCCCGTACGAAGCCCAGCGGACCGCCGTTGCCAAAGAGATTAAGGAATCGAATTTCGGCTTCGACGTAAGTGTTACTACTGTAGATGCAGTTCAAGGCGGCGAAGCGGACATTGTGATTCTCTTAATGACCAGGAGTCACGGTCGCGTTCAGTTCTTACTCGATAGACATCGGCTCAACGTCGCTTTGTCGAGAGCGCGGGATGCCGTCATCGTATTCGGGCACTTGGGGTGCCTCTTACAAAAAGAAGAGGGGCCGATTGCACAGCTCGTACAAATTGGACATAAGAATGATACCCTTGATCTCGTCCAACTCTCTCCACGTGCCAACTTCAAGAAGAATATAGCACCACGTATCCTCCCTGGATGAATGAGTTACGGGCAGTATGAGTTGAACGCGCTCCTATCCATGCAAAAGCAAAAGCCGACCCAATAGCTGGGTCGGCTTTTTTTGTCGTGTTGACTGTATCGGCCTAGCGCTGCCGTGGCCTACCTATTCGAAAAGGCAAAAACAATCCAGCGAGTCCGGACTCGTGAAAACCGAGCGCGGCAATTCGTCGAAGACCGCCACATCGGTGTGCTGGCGCTCGCCGCGACCGTCGGAGAGCAAAATGGATCCGTGGCTCTGCCAGTTGGTCCAGGGGCCGGTAAAGCGCGGTTCGGCGTCAGCGGCCTCGCGGTAGAACGCCCATTGGGTCACTAGCCGCGATTCTTGGTCGATCCAGACCGCGTATTTGTTCTGCGGGGTAACGCCGACGTCTTTGAACGTGAGTTCCAGCACTTCGGCTGGTCTGCCGTCCTCGGTGGCTTCTAGGCCCCGATAGTGCAGGGTGACGCCGGTGTCCTTGAGCTTGTAGGGCATGACCAGCCAGTACGAGTCGTTGATCCAGGCGCGGTAGCCGTGGTCGAGTTTGGCCGCTAGGGTGTCGGAATCGCTGATTTCCGCACCCTCGGCGAAGGCGCGGCCCTCTTTGCTGTGGATGTTCATCAGCACCGTCAGATCGCCTTGCTCGAAGCGAATGTCCCCAGTCCATTTGTCCCACACGTGTAAGCGGAAACCGAAAAAGCGCCAAGTGATGTAGCGCGTGGCGTCCCAGTTGGCGCGGCCACCCAGCGCAGCCATGACTTCGTCGGCTAGGGCGATGGCTTTGGGGTCGGAACCGGCGGCATCGAAGCCGGGGGCTGGGGGATTGTCGGCAGCGTGGGCTAGGCCGATGCAAAAGGAGAACACTAGGAGTAAGCGCAACATGGGAATCCTTGCGGTTGAGGTGGCTGGAGCGTGAAGAGTTTGCTGGCTTCTTATGAATGCTTAGGTAGAACCTCGGGTAGCAATTTTTCTAACTCGGCCAGCGGAGCTTCCAAGGTCTGGATGGCCTCGGTCCAGAACTGGGTATCTTCGAGGTCGCGGCCCAAGGCACGGCGGGCCACGCCCTCGGCCGTGTCGCTGCCAGTGAGGCGGAGAAATTCCTCGTAGCGGGGGAGAAAGTCGGCCCCCTCTTGTTTAAACATTGAATATAGGCCGCGACTGAGTAGAAAGCCGAAAGTGTAAGGGAAGTTGTAGAAGGTTACGCCGGTGATGTAGAAGTGGAGTTTTGAGGCCCAGAAGTAAGGGTCTTCGCCTCCTTGGGCGAGCGCGTCGCCAAATACTTCGCGCTGGGTTTCGATCATCAACTCTTTGAGGCGGCTGACTGTGAGCTCGCCGTCGGCGCGCTCCTCGTAGAGCTTTTTCTCGAACTGGTAGCGCACGGGGATATCGAGCAGGAAAATTGCGCCGTGGCCGATTTCTTGGTTGAGGGCGCTGGCCTTTTGGGCCGGGCTGAAGGAAGGGTCGGCGAGAATGCCTTCGGTGAGGATCATTTCGCCGAAGGTAGAGGCCGACTCGGCCAGCGTCATCGGGTCGAAGCGGGCATAGGTGCGCATGTCGCGCATGATGTAGTTGTGGAAAGCGTGGCCAATTTCGTGGGCGAGCGTGATCACATCGCCGAGGGTGTCGTTGTAGGTCATATAGACGCGGGACTCGCGGGTCAACAGCGAGCCGGTGCAAAAGGCACCAGGCCGCTTGCCCGGGCGGGGCGCGTGCTCGATCCATTGGCGTTCATAGACTTGGCTGAGGAACTCGCCTAGGTGTGGGTAGGCTGCTGCAAAGGAGCGGACGACGAGATCCGTGCCCTCTTTCCAAGAGAGCTGCCCTTGGTCGGGCAGCGGCAGCGGCGCGCCCAGATCGTACCAAGCGACGCCCTCGATGCCCATGAGCTGCGACTTGAGGGCGAGGATGCGTCGGGGCAGTTCGATTTGCTCGGCGATAGCCGCGAACATCGCGTCGAGGGTCTTGGGCGAGATTGACGCTTGGAAGCGAGCGACATCGAGAAAGTGGTCCACGCCGCGATGCTGGTTGAGGGTCAGCCGCGTCCCCGAGATGGCGTTGAGCGCGGCAGCGGCGACGTCTTCCATGCTCTCCCAGGCCCGGTTGCCGCCATCGAAGGCGGCTTGGCGCACTCGGCGGTCGGGGTCTTCCATCAGGGCGCGGCGCTGCGACATGGGGCGACGCTCGGTGCGGCCGTCGGGAAACGCCATGTCGAATTCGAGCTTGCCGGAAATTGAGTCGTAGAGGCGGCCCCAAGCGTGGAGGCCGTCAACGCCGAGGTCGGCCGAGAGCATTTCCTTTTCTGGGCTCATGGTGCGCTGCGCGTCTTCGCGCTGGCGGCGGAGGAAGTGGCCGCAGTCGGCCAAGGCGGGCCGCTGGGCAAACTGGGCAAACATTTCGTCGGAGGCATCCTTGAGTGCGCGCAGGAGCTCGACATCGAGCTTTTCGCTCTCGGCTGCCAGCAGGGCAAAGGCGGCTTCCTCGCGGGCGTAGTCTTCGTTGCGGGCGTCCGCTGCAGTGAGGCAGCCGAGGTAGGAACCCAGATGGGAGAGGCGGTCGGTCAGGCCCTCAGTCAGGAGGAATACGACCTCCCAGGTGTCGGCATTGTCCTCGGCAAGCGGTGCTAGGGCGGCGGCTTGTTCGCGTGCCGTTGCAATGTCCCTTTGTAGTTCATCTTTGAATTGCCGCATGGCCGGGCCATCAAATTCAGCGAAATAGCTCGTTAGGTCCCAGTCCATGGCTGCTGGAGTAGCGGTCATAAGGCGTTTTCCTTGCTGTGATTAAGTGCCGATTAAAAATAACATCAGCGAACTGGAGCCGACTATATCGTCCCTAGCTCGCTGATGTTCAAAGAGAATCTAGGCGCGATCAAGCTCGGATAGCCATCAGGTAGGACGCGGCCGCTCGTATTCCATCGCTTGGATTCTACAATAGTTTGCAGCCTTCCAACTCTTTGGTACTCAGGCGGATGCCGCCGGCGCGAAGCCCGCGCACGGGATATTCGCTGATGGGGAAGACCTCGTTGAGTTTGCGGAGGCGCGGCTTGGGCTTGTAGTTGAGGGCGATCTGTTTGTCGGAGTCGGTGGTCAGCTTGAGCACCTTGCAATCGGCGGGTACGAGATCGTAGCTGCGGCCTAAGATGAACTTGTCGATTGTGCAGCGCTTGATGTAGGAAGCCCCGGCCTTGTCCTTATAGACAACGGTGAAAATTAGGTCCTTATCGACCAAGCCGCAGTAGAGCATACCCTTGCCGACGAAGAGTTTGTCCGGCGCGTGGACGACCGAGTAAGTGCCGTCCTTGCGGATGGCGAGCACAGAGTCGTAGAGCGATACGTCGCAGAGGGTGGTGCCACTGATTTGGTGGCCGAGATAGCCGGTCTTTTTGTCGTAGCGGAGCTTGAGGTTGCGGTTGGCAGCCGAGCGCGCATCGACTCTTTCGATTTCCACGATTTCGGTGCAGCGCGGAAACTGGTCGCGGTATTTGTCAATGAGATCCTGAAGAAAGGCGATGGTATAGGGAATAATGCCGTCCAAATGCTTCTTGATCTGGCGCAGTCGGGCGCGGATCTCCTTCATCTCCTTTTGAGCGCGATTGATGTCGTAGCGCGAGATGCGGCGGATCGGGATCTTGAGCAAGGTCTCGATATCGTCGTCGGTAATATCGCGTTTGAGCTGCGGGGCAAAAGGCCAAAGCCCGGTGCGCACGGCTAAGGCGACCTCGTCCGTGGTGGTCTGCTCCTCAATGGCCTTATAGATGCGGTTTTCGATAAAGATTTGTTCGAGGGTCTTGGCGTGGAGCCGGTCGTTGAGCTGCTCGGCTTCGAGGTGCAGCTCGGCCTTAAGGGTATCGACGAGGCGATCGACGTTGTGTTGCAGGACTTCAGTGGCGCTCATCACTTGAGGCCGATTGTGTTCGTTGATCAGCATCAGGTTGGCTGAAATTGATAACTCGCAGTCGGTGAAGGCGTAGAGCGCATCCACCACCTCCTCGGTGTAGGTGCCACGCGGCAGCTTGATTTCGATTTCGACGTTTTCGGCCGTGTAGTCGGAGATGGTGCCGACCTTGATTTTATTTTTGCGCGCGGCGTCTTCGATGGAGGCGATGAGTTGTTCGGTGGTGGTGCCGAAGGGGAGATCGCGGATGACGATGCGCTTGGGGTCGGCGGTGTCGAGCCGGGCGCGGACTAAGACTTTGCCATTGCCGTCGTTGTATGCGGAGAAATCGGCTAGGCCGCCGGTGGGGAAATCAGGGTGGAGTTGGAAGGGGCGGTCTTGCAAATAGGCGATTTGGGCTTCTAATAGTTCAGTGAGATTGTGCGGGAGTATCTTGGTCGCTAGGGTGACGGCAATGCCTTCGGCACCTTGGGCCAACAGCACCGGAATTTTGGCGGGGAAAACCACGGGCTCCTGATTGCGACCGTCGTAGGAATCGACGTAGTCGGTCAGTGCCTTGTTGAAGAGCACCTGTTTGGCCAGTGGTGTGAGCCGGCACTCGATATAGCGGGCGGCGGCGGCTTCGTCGCCTGTGAAGATATTGCCGAAGTTGCCCTGTTTCTCGATGAAGAGATCCTTGTTGGCCAACACTATGAGCGCGCCGTAGATCGACTGGTCGCCGTGCGGGTGGTACTGCATGGTCTGTCCTACTACATTGGCGACCTTGTGGAATTTGCCGTCGTCGATCTTGTGTAGCGCGTGGAGGATGCGGCGTTGGACGGGTTTGAGCCCGTCGTCGATGTGCGGAATCGCGCGGTCCCTGATGGAGTAGGAAGCGTATTCGAGGAAGTAGTTGTCGTAGAGACTGTCGATATAGGCCATTAGACTAGATGCTCCATAATGTAGTCGCGGCGGTTGGGGGTGTTCTTGCCCATGTAGAAGGAGAGGGTCTCGGGGACGGTGTCGAGCGAGCGGACGCCGACTTTGACCAACCGCATGTCGCCGTTGATAAACTGGCCAAACTCCTTGGGAGAAATCTCGCCAAGGCCCTTGAAGCGGGTGATTTCCGCGGTGCCTTTGAGCTTTTTTTCGGCGCGTTGGCGATCGCGCTCATCGTAGCAGTAGTAAGTCTCTTGCTTGTTGCGGACCCGGAAGAGCGGGGTTTCGAGGATATAGACGTGACCCGAGGTGACTAGCTCTTCGAAATAGGTGAGGAAGAAGGTCATCAGGATATTGCGGATGTGGAAGCCGTCAACATCTGCGTCGGTTGCCATGACGACTTGGTTGTAGCGCAGGTTGTCTATGTCTTCCTCGATCCCGAGGGCCATCATCATATTGTAGAGTTCTTCGTTTTTGTAGATGGAGGCGCGGGTTTTGCCGAAGAGGTTTTGCGGCATGCCCCTGAGGGTGAAGATGGCTTGGGTCTCGGGATCGCGCGAGGAGACGATCGAGCCAGCGGCCGACTGGCCTTCGGCGAGGAAGATCGTCGATTCTTCGCCGCGCTTCTTGTCGCCTTTGTGGTACTTGCAGTCCTTGAGCTGGGGAATTTTGATCTCGATGCGGCGAGCGGCCTCCTTGGCTTCCTTTTTAACCGCGTTTAGCTCCTTGCGCAGCTTTTCGTTGTGGACGATGCGCGCTTCGAGTTTTTGCGCGGTTTCGCGATTTTTGTGGAGAAAATCGACAATGGCTTCGCGGGTTTCGTTGACGATCCAGCCGCGGATGTCGGTATTGCCCAGCTTGTTTTTGGTTTGCGACTCAAAAACCGGCTCCTTGACTTTGACGGCGACGACGCCAAAGGCCCCGTCGCGGACATCGACGCCGTTGAAGGATTTCTTGTAAAACTCGTTGACGCCTTTGAGCACGCCCTCGCGGAACGCGCTCTGGTGAGTGCCGCCGTCGGCTGTGTACTGGCCGTTGACAAAGGAGCGATGGGATTCGCCGTAGCTATCGACGTGTGTGAAGGCAAATTCGAGGTACTGGCCTTTGTGGTAAGCGGGCGGGTAGAGAACCGAACCGCCGGCCTCGCTTTTGAGGAGGTCGAGCAAACCCTGTTTGGACTCGAATTTTTGGCGATTGAAATACAGGCGCAGGCCCCGGTTGAGGCAGGCGTAGTTCCACATCCGACGCTCGACGAACTCGTGGTTGAAGGCGTATTCGCCAAAGATGTCTGGATCGGGCAAAAACTCGACGTACGTGCCGTCGGGCTCATCGGGCGCTCGGCTCTTCTTTTGCTTTTTCAGTTCGCCGCGCTCAAAGAGCACTTCGGCGCACCGGCCATCTCGGTAGGAACGGACGACGAAGTGGGCCGAAAGCGCGTTGACGGCCTTGGTGCCGACGCCGTTGAGCCCCACGCTAAACTGGAAGACGTCGTCGTTGTATTTGGCACCGGTGTTAATGACCGAGACGCACTCTACTACTTTGCCGAGGGGAATGCCGCGGCCGTAGTCGCGGACTTGGACTAACCCTTGGTCGATCTCGACGTCGATCTGCTTGCCACAGCCCATGATGAACTCATCGACGGCATTATCGATGACCTCCTTGAGCAATACGTAGATGCCATCGTCGGGATCGGCACCCGAGCCGAGGCGGCCGATGTACATGCCGGTCCGCAGGCGGATGTGCTCAAGTGAAGAGAGGGTCTTGATCTTGCTTTCGTCGTACGTGGCCTTGCCGTTGGCGCGGCCGTTGGTTGCTGTCTTGGCCATTGCTTCCATAAGAGGTTTATATGTAGAACGAGCCGCGATTCCTAGGGGGAAGGACGCGCGACCGGCGGACAATGGGAGACTTAAAATGCAGGAGAGAGCAGAAGCATCAGAGGGAGCAGGAAGGGGAGTCGCTCTCCTTGGTGCGACTGCTAATTTAAGCAATTCTCCGCCTGTTTAATATAGTGAACATATATGCAGTTGTCAATCAAATGCGGGTGTGGGTAATGCGTCAGTTTGAACATAATTTTTTTGAAGTTACAAGAAAAACCCCCGTGCCGAATCTATCAGCGCAGGGGTTTTTACCTTAGTAGATAAGCTGGCAAGTTTATGGTACGCTTTTATTTTTATGCACACGTGTTATATTTTGATTTTCTCGGGTGAGTTCACGCTGACGCACTACCCAGTGCGGGTAGCCGCGGTGCCGTAGCTGCTTTTTTCGTAACCCTTGGCCGACAATGGTGTTGCGGAGGCGATACGCTTGGGCGTATCGCCCAGTTGGAGCGAAGACTGTTGTCAAAAGAAGTCTTATTGTATAAATCAATTAATTACAATAACTTAAAGAACAAAAATGACGATTCAATTATCTGGCGTATTTCTTGGCACGTTTTTCGCTTTTATTCCCGCTGAAGCCTCAGCCGTGCTTCAAATCATCAGCAGGATTTAAGACATGGAAGCAAACAGAACGGTCGGCTGTTGCTGCCATTGCTGCTGTGTCGCATCTCAACCGGCTACAAAACGGATGGCTGATCGAGCCAAGGAGGAAAGCCTATGAAGCTCAAAATCGTATCGAATCAGTTCACAGGGTATATGGGACCGGCGATGATAAATAGTGGCGGTTGCTGCTGCTGTTGCCACTGTCATTGTTGCACTCTCGTACACAAGATAGTGAGATAGCCCGCGAGATCGCCGGTAGCGGTGCCGCTGCCACTGCCATTCTTACAGTATCTCATCTCAAGTAACCCAACTAATGGCTTCAAGCCAAGGAGGACGCACTATGAAACTCAGAATCGTATCGAATCAGTTTAATAGCCATATATCGCCAGCAAAGACCAACGGTTGCTGCTGCTGCAACTGCCATTGCACCGTCATAAGTGTCCCCACCCAATGATTCTCAGCTAGGACTGCTATTATACATCTCCGTAATGCTTTGTTATTACGGCTGAGGCTGTTTTGATTCGCCCTGCCCGTAGCAGTCTACGATTGATACGGGCAGGCACTTAAACCAGAAAAGAGGATGTTCATGAGAACCAAGACCGAACCCATTGTTGCCGAACATCATTTCGTACTCAATCCCTCACTCAAGTTCATTTTTTGTGGTGAAGATGAGATCTTGGTGCTACACGGTGTGAGATCACAATTCAACCAAACTATCCGGGACGAAGGGAGAAGTCATCTTCTAGGTCGGGTGCTCCGTCGTTTGGCCTCGCCAGCTTCTCTGCGCGATCTCCAAGAACAAAAAGTAGTTGGAGAGGACGAACTTGAAGATGTAGAAGAGCTGCTCTCTACTTTGGCTTCTCAAGGGTTTATCTCTCCAGCCGATGAGAGCCCTATTGCAAGCTATTTGAATGCCATCACAGGTGAAAACCAGATATTCGACAACATTTGTCTTGGTATCGTAGGAGCCGGTTATATAGGCAGCCGTGTAGCGGAAGAACTCGCGAAGATTGGAGTCGGCCATATGCAAGTTCTGGATGATCGACAAGTCGAAAACGTCGCAGTTGATCAGGCTCAGTTTAACCTACCTCAGACTTACATAGAAAAAGGACGGTCGTATGTTGAGTGCTTGGAATCTCATCTGTCAGAACTCGGTTACAATCGTTTCAAGGCGATCAAAGAACCCTATCATAATCAAGGGGCCGTAGAAAGTCTGTTTAGCGATTCAAACTTCGTTGTCGTCACCTCTGAAGTATTCTCTTCTCATCTCTTCCATACCATGGATCTTACGGCTCTTTCTGCCGAAAAGCCATGGATGTCTGCATTTATGGACGGAAGCGAATCCTGCATCGGTCCCATTTATGTGCCGGGTGAAACGTGCTGCTACAACGAATTTGAAATCCAATCGGAAGCGACTTTATCTATTCAGAACAGCGAGTACTATACCTATAAAGAGGAAATGAGCAAGAATGGCCTTTACAGCCATCAATTTGCGTTTCCCCCCTACGCCAGCATAGCCGCCGGTTTTGCGGCAGGTACCGCCTTATCTTTTCTCCTATCTGGAAAATCTTTCCTGATAGGCCGATGCTTACGAATCAACTTTGAAAAGCCCTATGTCGATTACGAAGAAATTCTGAAACTGCCCAGATCACCTGTATCTGTCGGTATGAGAAATGGGTATAGACACTTGTTTCTCTAGACATCTCGTTAGATTGGATACTGCCCAATTCAAAGCATATCCTGTCAATCTAGTATAACTCACTAAACGGAGTGCAAAATGACTGACGAATCTTCTCATATTGCTTCAGATTCTCTATTGAAAAACCTTCAGATGTTTCTGGAATTGCCAATTATACCTTCGCCTCACAGTATTGACTTAAGCCACTCGGCGGCTTCGGATTATCTTTATCGACAAGCTAGGGCAAAACCGCATGTGGCCGAATTGTACCACGAAAATTCAAAATTGAATCCTCACTCAACTCTTCAGATTCCCTCTGATACCTCAACGCTTGAACAGGTGCGCCGGTGGTTCTTTGAAACCGCCTATCGCGTTGATGAAGAAATCTTGATTGCCGACGGCTCTGGGTTGAGAATCCCTTATGACCAACTTCCTGATTGGCTCCAAGGCCCACTGAACCACTTTTCCAAACCAAGCTCTCTGACCAATTTGCTCTATGCTGCTGACCTGCTCGTGTTGAATGATGGAGTACTCTTCCGCGTAGTCCCAGAGTTAGACTATTTATGGGTTGAGCGTAAAGTGGAAAATGAAGCCACACTTTTGCCCGACCTTTTCTGGAGATCGTCGCCCGTGCGCCTTGAAGAGTATTCGACCATGTTAATCGTCATCGCCTGCCCTTGGAGGTACATGCTTATATATGGCCCCCGAGGCTATCGCCACACTTTGCTCGATATTGGGCGACTGCTGGGATATTTGCAGCATCAGTACTCATCCTCCGGCTACCCGGCTACCGTCCATCAAGACTTCCTCGATACAAAAGCAGACGAATTCGTACAAGCCGACGGCGTAGAACGGTCCGTTTACGCCCTTCTTACCTTCTCACCTATTAACGCGGATAAATAGAAGATGGCAATCGGTGAAAGAAAGTCCGTTGCGGTAGAAATACCGGATTCCCTACCTCATTCAGAGTCTACTACTGCTATAGAGCCAGCACTTCTGCAAGAGTTGAAAGGATTCAATTCTCAAGAGCAGCTAGTTTTATGTGAACTTATAAAGCGTACCAAACGGGATAGATCGGCCAATGGACCTGTAGATGAATTAGCTGTTGTAGTAAATGGACTAAGAGATTTCTCGACAGAAGACGAATGGCTGTTTTTTCTAAAACTAAATGAAAAAATTGCACCGAACCTACACAAAGAATTCGTTGGAGCGAAGAAAATTCAACTGGAGACAATGTTTCCTACTGTGGCCAAATCTATATCGGAAGTAATCAACAGTCGTACCTCAGTCCGAGATTTCAATGGGTCAGCTCTATCGCTCGAAAAGCTAAGTACACTGTTGAGACAATCCTGTGGTGTACGGGGTACCATGTTTTCATATAATCGCCGCGACGTTGCGCTACGCAATTTCCCAACTGCTGGCGGATTACAATGTACTGAGTTATATCTAGTGGTTAATGGAGTATCCGACCTCCTGCAAGGATTATACCACTACAATCCAATGCAAAATTGCTTGGAACTAATTGAGAAAGGCAACTTTCGGTGGCGTGTGGTCAATTGTTGTCCTAATCATGAATGGTTATCCGAAGCGAGTGTCGTCATTTTCATTGCCCCTGATATATCGAGGCTTACATGGAAATATGGTACTTATAGATCATACCGATTGGCTCATCTTGAAACCGGAGTAGCGAGTCAGAACCTGCATCTTGTCGCCACGGCGCTCGGATTGGGATCGTGTATGGTATTTGGCTTTGACGACGAACGCACAGACTCTTTATTGGGATTGGATGGACGTAGAGAATTTACAACCTTAGTGGTTGCTGTGGGAAATAAAGTAGATAAAGGGGCGCTTCTACGAAAAACTACCAGTAGAAGCGATAGCATTTCAACTGATTAAGGATTTCATGTAATGACCTTTTTGAGCAAGACTATTTGGCTCCGCAGTTTCGTCGCACTCTGGATAGTCGAGTGCAAATTATTCTTACGTCAACCTACTTCTGCCTTCTTTACATTTGTACTACCCATCTGTTTTTTTTTACTGTTCGGATCTATATTTGGAGAAGCTCCACTATGGGATCGGCCCGATGTACGATACATTGATTTCTATGCCCCAGCACTCATGGCTGCATATATCGGCCAAACTGGGCTGATCAACATCACTAACTCCTTGTCTGAATATCGTCTGCTCGGCATTCTCAAGCGCTATGTTGTCAGCCCGCTTTCGCTTGGATTCTACCTCTGTGTTCACATTATAATGCAGACAGTCGTATTTACTGTTTCTGCTTTGAGTTTATTCGTGGTAGCAGAGAGTGTTTTTGATCTTCATTTTCGCGGGCATTTGATAGTTGTCCTTTTTGTAGGGATAATCTGCATCGCTTGCTTTTTTGCTTTGGGTTTCTTAGTAAATAGTATTTCCAAATCTCCAAGAAGCACTCAAGCTCTGTGCCAATTTTTATTTCTTACCATGTTTTTTATGTCAGGTGCTACTTTTCCTCGGCAAATGTTTCCAGATTGGCTACGGACTTTGAGCTGGGGTTCCCCTTTGACCCATGTCGTTATAGCCTTCTCTGGTGTATGGCTCGGGGATCCGATATCTCAGCACGTAAAATCATTACTGTTTCTTACAGTCATAACTGTGCTATCTTATCTAATCTCTACTCGAACATTCAAATGGGAGGTGTAGATCCATTATGGTCTCTATAAAATTGGATTACAGTTACGTAAACTCTTATCGAGAATTTTTGCCTAACGTTATGAGCAAAAAAGAAGGTAAAGCAATCCAAGAAATGCTCTCTTGGTACTTTCCTAATGGTCCAATCCAATTTTCGACTAATTATAACGGTGGAGCTGGAATTTCTCAAGCCGTAGTAGCAAATAGTGAGCACTGGAACACAGATCAAGTCATGAGTCAGATTCTCGGTCTGCCATCACTTAACTTTGATTTGAAATCTTCTGTGATAGCAGGTGGTAAAGGCTTTAGGCTTGCGTCTTCTTTTTTATCCGGTCTAGGAGAAAGCGTTGAAAGGCTGTCAGGAGCGTTTGCTTTCTTCAAAAAGGACTTAGAAATATGTGCCGGATCCTATAGTTCACTACAGAAAGCCGGTCAAAATGCTATTTCTCCAGAAGAACTTCCCTTGTTTGCAGACGAACAATACGCTTCCCCTGACTTTTTTTTTCACCCCTTTACTCACGACACCGAATTTAACTGGATCAAGGGACATCGGCTCATCAGCCAAGAAGACATCTGGATTCCTTTACAGCTCGTACTCTTCTTTTATGTTCCGTCTATTGAGGAGACGCGAATCGGCTATTCATCTTCATCTGGAATGGCTTCGCATATAGATGAACCTCTAGCTATTATTGCGGGAGTGACGGAACTCTTTGAGCGCGATGCATTAATGGTATCTTGGTATGCAAATATCCCTCTATATCGAGTAGAAGCCGATAGGTCACTTTCTTCTAGGGAGACTAACAGAGCCTTAGAACATATCAAGTATCGGGACAGCGATGTAGATTTCTGGTTACACGACGTCGGCTTTTTCAATTTGCCCTGCATCTCGGCAACTCAATGGGTACCGTACTACAAAAAATTTGCCTATCAGGCTGGAGCAGCAGTGGCTTTGGATGGAGAAGAAGCATTTACCCAAGCCTTATTAGAATATGGACAGTCCGAACTGCAATTGAAATGTGCTATGCTAGCACCTCAAAGACAACTGTATAGAGGTGTTGAGGTTATATTTGATGCTCCTCCAGACAAACCTCTGGCCGAGATGAGTACATTCTTGGAGACCATTGGATATTATGGATATGCTGAGAATGCCGAACGCCTAGAGAAATTTTTTCGTAGTGATGATACGGTGGTTCTGTCGGAATTGCCAAAGGCAAGATTTAAAGATTCAGAAAGGCAATTAGGGTATCTCAAAGAGATTCTTCAACAGTATAACATAGACCCTATTATCATTGATTGTACCCATGAACAGATGTCTCAGGTAAAGGTTGTCAAAGCATTCATTCCTGAGTTAGTACAGCCGCATGTCAGTGCATATCCCTATTTGGGACATCCTCGTATTTACGAACTACCCATGAAAATGGGACTGAAAGATAAGCCTCTCACATTTAAAGAGCTCAAGCTAGGGCCTGTCCCTTTTCCTTAAGCTTCGTTGAGAACCATGTTTTGTCTTGTTTTTGTCTTGGCATATCCGGGCATCCTTTATGCAGTATATACATGTTTATATCTGATGAGTAGTTCGGCATTATTCGGAAAGATACTGAACTCAAGATTGGATCGCTATGACTTTATCGTACCTTTGGTATCTCTTGCGGCTGTCTTGGCTCTGATTCTGAGCATGTGTGATTCAACTATCCATATATTGGCCTCCGCCTTTGAATGGCCTATATGGTTCGACTTGCCAATATACTTGTCACTCGGCATTGCAATTTTTATTGGTGTGAGCGTGGGGGTGGCTTTTTATTTTTTTGAGATCATTATATCGCAAGCATGGCTAAAACTGCGGATGGGAAACAACCCGACGGCAAGGCAATGGATGTTTGGGGAGACTAGACGCATTGTGAATCAGGGACAAAGATTACCTATAGGTATATTATTGGGTTCCGTTCTTAGTGAATCTTTTTTAGAGGAGGTACTATGGAGATGCTACTTAATTTCTTATACAACTGATATCTTAAATATGCCTGCACAATACGCGATCGCTATTTCTTCCGTAGCATTTGGAATGAATCATATAGCCTATGGTTTGGCAAATGTGCTCTCTAAAACCTTGTTCGGTGCAATCTTGAGTCTCCTATATCTCGCCTCCAATAGCCTTTTGCCATGCATATTGTGCCATCAAGTCTTCAACCTTATGGTTTTTAAAATTCGCATCGAATGGAAATCATGACTGCAATGTCGAGTAGCTCACCTCCGGCCAATGCAAGCGGTGATCAAATCCCCATTATAGAGGTAAGTAACTTATGCAAAAGTTACGACGGGTTCGCCGCCGTTCAAAACGCAAATTTTACCGTATATCCACAACAAGTTTTTTGCCTAGTAGGACCCAACGGGGCAGGTAAAACATCTATCATAGATTGCATTGTAGGCTTAAAAAAGCCCGATACTGGAGACATTCACTTGTTTGGCGAAAGTATCTCCGATCTGCGGCGGCGCAAGGACATATGCAGTAAAATCGGCATTCAATTTCAAGAAGACTCTCTCTATAATGATATTCGAGTCAGGGAGGCACTAGGCCTTTATGCAAAAATGTATCAGGATCCGGTTAATCCTGATGATTTAATCGACGTTTTTGAGCTGCAACGTCAGCAGAAAATCGCCTATAAAGATCTGTCGGGAGGAGAAAAGCGCAGGCTGCTCATTGCCATTGCCTTAGTGGGCAAACCTGCACTACTGATCCTCGATGAACCGTCGAGTAACTTGGATCCGCACCTACGTCGGCAACTCTGGGATGTACTAAACCAGTACCGTCGCCAAGGTCTCACCATTGTCATGACTACCCACAACATGCAAGAAGCTCAGCAGTACAGCGATGTGGTCTGCGTGATGAGCAAGGGCCAAATCATTGCCTCGGGTTCAGTACCGCAACTGCTCGAAAAGTTTCAGTTAAATCTCAAAGTAGAGGTGGAAACCGAAGTCAATCCCAAAATCTTGGCAGACTGTCCTAGAGTAACCCACATCAACGACAGTTCCCAAGGCACGTATATATATGGTAAGGATGAGGTGTTTAAGAATGCAGTTATAGACCGTCTTAACAGCTTTAACATACATCAATTTTCCGTAAAAACCGCGGATCTTGAAGATGTGTACCTATTCGCCACAGGAAGCCGATATATGCGCTATGGTCAAAAAAACGCAAGAAATGATCGAAGCATCGAATCAGAGGCTCTTTTCGTCGAGGGCCAAGAGCTTCTTCAGCAGGCAATTGACACCTCCAATCCCGACCAATTATACGAGGCACAGAAACTGTTTGACCGTGTTCGCCAAAACGGTAATTACGAGATATTTGCCCTGTATTACCTAGCTTTGTGCGAGTATCGTCTCGCCACGCTTTTTGCGGCCACTCCCGGCGAGCAGGCCGAGTGCATTAATCGAACGATAGAGCATCTCAAAGAGGCCATTGAGTTGGAAGACAACTTCAGCGACGCCTATGCCCTCTTAGCTAGTGCCTATGGCCAGAAACTAAGCCTGAAGCCTCATTTGGGTATGGCGTTAGGCCCTGAGACTAAAAGGGTTCTTGAAAAATCCAAGCGACTCGATGGCAACAATCCCCGCGTCGTCTTAATAGATGGAATGAGCGACTATTATACTCCAGCTATGTTCGGCGGCGACAAGAAGCGAGCCATCTCTAAGATGGAGCAGGCCCTTGAGTTGTTCGCTAAAGAGGAAATCCGCGATCCCTTTCAACCCTCTTGGGGCTACGACGAAGCCTGCGCCCACTTGGGTATCATGCGTCAAGAGGGCGGAGACACTGAGGGGGCAAGGGAAGCCTTTGTCAAAGCCCTCGACGTGAATCCCAACAACGGCTGGGTGAAATCCCAGTTGTTACCGGGATTGGATAGTTAATCGCAGTGGATAAAAGATGTACAGTTCACTGCCGCGTCAGTTGCAGATGCTCTGGAGATCGTCCCCGACAACAGGTACACACCTGCAAAAAAAATGAGTTGACAAAGCCTCTAATAACTCTATTTTATAGAGAACTCTGCATTCGTTAAAGAGCTTTCATCATCAGAAAAGGCCGTCGTCTCGTTGCCCTCGGGGCGACGGCCCACACAAGGAGGATTGCCCATGGACCCCAAAGTGACGCAGAAGCTCGAAGAGGACGTGTCCTTTGTCCGCCAGGCGGTGGAGCAGCGGGACGACGGCCAGTATCGTACGCTGGGGATCACCGTCCTGTGGGCGGTGATCATTGCCGTCGGATACACTCTGAACGATTTCGCCGTGGAATACTCGCCCCTGTTCTGGACCATCGCCCCCGTAGCTGGTTTCCTGGTCAGTTGCGGCCTCGGTGCTTGGCAGGGAAGAAAACAGGGAGTCCGCATGCCGGGGCTGGGGAGGAGACATGCTCTGCACTGGGGCACCATCTTCTTCGCAGTAGTGGCGGTGACTTCCATCGCCCTTTCCCACCGTATCGACGGTCGGGTCATCGGGCAGCTCTTCGCCCTCATCTCTGGTGTGGTATTCTTTCTGGGCGGGCTGCACTTGGACCGGCGCACTCTCTGGCCGGGGGTGCTGCTCATCTGCGGGTCGGTCGCGATCGATCACATCCAACCCTATCCCTGGACCACGGTCGGATTGGCCACTGCCGCCGGCCTAGTGGTCAGTGCCCTATGGATGAAACCGAAGGATGAGGAAGCGAAGGATGAGAAAGTCCTCGCAACCGGCTGAAGTCACCTCCAAGGGGCTGGTGAAGCTGGACAAGCTGCTGGAACATCGCAGCCGGTTCGGAGCCTGTGTGTTGCTAGCCGGCGGGGACTCCATGACCTTCACCAGCCTGAAGCAGTTCCTCAAGGAGACGGACGGCAATCTGGGGGCGCACCTGCGCAAGCTAGAGGACGCCGAGTATCTCAGCGTGTCCAAGCGTTTCGAGAACCGCAAGCCGGTGACTTGGTACCGCCTAACCAAAAAGGGTGCCAAGGCCCTGCAGAACCACCTCGAAGCCTTGCAGACGGTGATTCGGGGGGCGAGGCCCTGAGATGCAGGCACGAGTGATCGCTCTCCTTTTTAGCATCTGTTTTTCTTTGCCGACTTTGGCGCAGGGCCAGGCTTTCGTCCAGGGCCAGGTCGTCGATGAAACAGAACGACCGATGGCTTTTGTCAATGTCCAAATCATTGACACCACCGACGGCGCAGTAACAGGACGCGATGGCCGCTTTGCCTTTTCCACTCGGCACCTTGGGTCACGCGACCTGAGTGCCTCCTTTATCGGCTTTGAACCCACCCGGCAGCCCTTGCACTTGACCGCGGGCGATACTACGACGGTGCGCTTGGTGCTGCGGCGTATCCTCATTGAACTCGGTGAAACCATCGTCACTGTTAGCACCTATACCACCGGGGAAGATGAAACCGTTACCTTGGCCCCCTTAGATGTGGTTACAACGCCTGGGGCTTCCGCCGATATTTTTCGCGCGTTCAAAACCTTTCCCGGCGTTGCCACCGTAGATAATGGTGCCGGTCTTTTTGTTCGGGGAGGCGATGTGAGTGAGACCGTCATCTTGCTCGATCAAGCTACGGTGGTGCATCCCTACAAATACGAATCGCCCACCGGTGGAGTATTCGGCACGATTCCTCCCTTTATGGTGAAAGGTACGGCCTTTTCCACCGGTGGTTTCTCCGCCCGCTACGGCAATGCGCTTTCCGCAGTGCTGGCAATGGAGAGCCTAGACATGCCCGTGCAACGAAGTTATACGCTCGGTTTGGGCCTCGCTGCAGGCTCTGTGGGCCTCGCCTTGCCTCTTGTTGAGGATAAGCTCGGCCTGCGTTTTACGGGGAATCGCAGCTTCACCGATCTCCTGTTCCGCATCAATGGTCACCGCGACAAATTCGTTACTACTCCGCAGGGGCACGACGGCAACCTCAATCTGATCTACCAATATTCGCCTACCGGACGCCTTGAGTTCTTCAGCTTCGACGCGGGTGACAAGATCGGCGTACAGGTTGCAGAGCCTTCGTTTGACGGCCTCTATCGAAACAGCACTGATAGAGCCTTGCACAATCTCCAGTGGACGGATGTATGGGCCGATTGGTCCATACAGACCAGTGCCTCGCTCAACCAGTACGAGACCCGGCGGCAATTGGGCAACCTAGACTTGGCTCCCCGCGACTGGACCGGCAAAATTCGCACGGACTGGGAAAGCGTCCTCGGTGTCTTCGGGATCTTGCGCCTCGGTGCTGAAATGGAGCACGCTGACAACCGACTCGTGGGGCGCATCCCTAAGGGCGATATCCTTGACCCCGAGGCAGAGATTTTTGAACTCGACAACTCCTACGGTGCTCGGCGCACAGGTGCCTATGTTGAGGTTGATTTCAAACCCGTGCGCCGCATTGTCGCCAATGTCGGGATGCGCGCTGACCACCACAATTTAGCCAGCGATTTTGTCATCGATCCACGCCTGTCTGCGCGATACCAGTTCTCAGAAGACACAAATGCCCGACTCGCTTGGGGCATCTATCACCAATTCCCCGCCCCATTTGAATACAACCCCACCAGCGGCAACCCCAATCTGAGCCCCCAACGCGCCCAACACTGGATAGGCGGCCTGCACCACGAACGCGGGCAACTCCTAGTACGGCTAGAGGCTTACTACAAACCCTACCGCAATCTCGTGCTGGATGACGCCGCCCTGAATCTTGCAAATGCAGGTAGCGGACGGGCCTCTGGAGTTGACTTCTTTTGCAAGTACGGTGCTTTTCTCAATACGCGTTTGAGCGGGTGGATGGCCTATAGTCTGCTGAGGTCGCGCCGATTGCAGGTGCGCCATCTAGAGTTTGAGATACTCCGCGAAGAAGCCCCTTCACCGTTTGATATCACGCACAATCTGACCTTGGTCACAAAAATGCAGATCGTCCGCACTCTTAGCGGCGGCCTGACTCTGAGATACGCCACTGGCCGCCCCATCACGCCAATCGTCGGTGCCGTTCCCGTAATAGACAAAAGCTACTACTTGCCCGTGGAAGGACCCGTCGGCTCAGAACGGCTACCGTCCTTTCAACAGATAGATGGGCAGTTGAGCTATGTGCATTTCTTTGGCTCCGGCCACCAAGCGGTCTTCTACTTGGCAGTCAACAACCTGCTCAGCCGCGCGAATGTGCTCGACTATGATTACAGCATCGACTATACCCAGCGCCAGCCGCGCACCACGCTCTTTCGCCGATCCATTTACTTTGGCACCAGTGTCTCCTTGAACTATTAACCTTCACCTTCACTAGAAGAGGCTATTTATGCTACACTTTCTGCTCTTACTCGTTTGCATTGTTTCAGTCGCCTATCCCACTCTCGCCCAATCCGGTAACAGTCTTATCGTCAGTGGAAGACAGATGCTGCAAGCCGGTGAAAGTGCGAATGACCTCGACTCTATGTATGCAGCTAGAGCGACGTTCGAGCGCGCCCTAGCCGACACGGGTCTGGTGGCGTGGGGTCACTACTACATCGCTTTGGCCGATTACCGCATTGCTGGCCTATTAGAGGGAGAAAGCAAAGACCCTTCTGAACACCTCAATGCCGCTGTCGAGCACTTGAAAAAGGCTACCGAGATTGATCCACAAGCAGCCGAAGCCTATGCTCTGCTGTCGAGCGTGTACGGTTGGCAAATCGGCCTTAGTCCTATGAAAACCATGCTCTTGGGCCCCAGAGTAGGACAGGCCAGCCGAAAAGCTCAGCAACTCGCCCCCGACAATCCGCGCGTGGTACTGAGCGCGGCCATCAGCGATTTTAATACCCCCGAAATGTTTGGTGGAAGCAAAGAAAAGGGCCTGCAAGGGTTCCAGCGAGCCGCCGAACTCTTTGCCCAAGAAGAGCCGACCGATCCCATCCATCCAGTATGGGGGCACAGGGAAGCCTACGCTTGGCTCGGCATCGCTTACCAGAATCAGGGTGAGCTGGAGTCGGCGCGAGCGGCCTTTGAAAAGGCGCTTGAAATCGATCCAGATTTTGGTTGGGTCAGAGACTGGCTGCTGCCCGAGTTGGAAAAAGCCAATTCATCGGATGCGCCGTGAGCAAACGACCGCCAGCTAGCTGGGCTGAGTTGCGAGGAGCACTAACTGGTTTTGGAGGAGGATCTGCCGCCTCGGGGTCGTCTCCGGCCACGCCCGCGTCCTCGGCCGTTGCGTTTGGCGCGGATGTCGTCCAAGTCGGGTGCCGTGCCCTCCCAATGTGCGTGGATGCGGTTGTTGTTGAGCAGGCGCTTGAGGTCGCGGAGGTCGCGGTCGCCGACCAAGGTCAGGGCCATTCCCGCCCGGCCCATGCGCCCGGCCCGGCCCGTGCGGTGGGTATAGATTTCGGCGTTAAAGGGGAAGTCGTAGTTGATGACGTGGGTGACGTGCGAAAAATCCAAGCCGCGCCCGGCCACGTCCGTGGCGACCATAAAGCGGATCTTCTGCTGGCGGAAGCGGCGGAAGATGGAGGTGCGCCGCTCTTGGTCTAGCCCGCCGTGGATGATGTCAACTGAGCGGACGCGCCTTTGTAGGGCGCGGAACAAGTCGGATGCTTTGTCGCGCGAGTTGCAGAAGATGATGCCCTGTTGGATTTCTTGGTCCTCAATGTAATCGACGAGTGCGTCACTGCGACGGCGGGAGACGTGCAGGAAGTGATGGGCGAGCGATTGGGGTGCTCGCTGGTCGCGGTTGAGATGGATGCGCTCGGGCGACTTGAGGTATTGTTGGGTCAACCGCTCGATCTCCGGCGGCATGGTCGCAGAAAAAAGCAGGGTTTGGTGTTCCTGCATGAGGCAGGACAAGATAAAGTCCACGTCTTCGATAAATCCCATCTTGAGCATCTCATCGGCCTCGTCGAGGACCACGGTTTTGACGTGGGTCAGGTCGAGGCTGTGATTCCATATAAAGTCGATGAGGCGACCGGGCGTGGCCACGAGCACGTGAACGCCGTGGTTGATCTTGGCCTTTTGGATGTCCATGTCAAAGCCGCCGTAGATGGCAAACGGGACCACTCCTGAGTGCTTGGCGATTTCGTCCACCTCTTGGACGTATTGGAGCGCCAACTCGCGGGTGGGGACCAAGATGAGGAATTGGATGGCGTTGAGCGAATCGTCAGTGGCTTGGATTAGGGGGATGGCACAAGCGCCGGTCTTGCCAGAGCCGGTTTCGGCTAGGCCCATGACGTCTTTGCCGGCGATAATGTGAGGGATGGTTTGTTCTTGGATGGGCGTCATTTCTTCGTAGCCCATCTCGTCGAGTGCTCTGAGGATATGGGGTGCTAGATCAAGCTCGGTAAACTGCATAAATCCTATCTATTGGGTTGAAAGGGAGGGGAATGCGTGCGGTGGGACGCCAGCGAATGCGCGTTAATCATTATAAGTTATAAACTTAGGAAAAAAAGCTAAATGTGCAATAGGCCGCGTTGCGCGGAAGCGGCTGGGGCTTAGGTTTGTAACTCAAAAGACAAGGAGCTAAAAAATGACAGACGTGCGGGTGCGCATTGCCCCTTCGCCGACCGGCCCCATGCACGTAGGAAATGCGTATCAAGCGCTGTTCGACTGGGTGTGGGCGCGACAAAACGACGGGCAGTTTGTGCTGCGCATTGAGGATACCGACCAAGCGCGGTCGCAGAAGAAGTACGAAGATGAGCTCATGCAGTCGCTGCGGTGGCTGGGGCTGGCGTGGGATGAAGGCCCCGATGTGGGCGGTCCTTACGGCCCGTATCGGCAGAGTGAGCGCTTGTCTATCTACGCGGAGTACGCCGCGAAATTGGTGGATAGTGGGCACGCCTATCTCTGCTTTTGCACGAGCGAGCGGCTGGCCGCACTGCGGAAGGAGCAGCAGGAGCGCAAGGAGCATGTTGGCTACGATGGACATTGCCGAGGGCTGGCTGCCGAAGAGGTCGAAGCTAAGATACAGGCGGGATGTGCGCACGTGATCCGGCTGAAGATGCCGAAGGAAGGAGCATGTATAGTCGAGGACATGCTCCGGGAGCCGATTTCCCTGGAGTGGGGGAAGATGGACGACCAGGTGCTGATGAAGTCCGATGGCTTTCCGACCTACCACTTGGCCGTGGTAGTAGATGATCACTTGATGCGGATCAGCTACGTGATTCGGGGGGAGGAATGGATCACCTCCACGCCCAAGCACCTCAGGCTGTACGAGGCTTTTGGCTGGACGCCGCCGACGTACATGCACCTGCCATTGCTGCTCAATCCCGACGGCTCCAAGATGTCAAAGCGGCGGAATCCGACCTCGGTGGAGTACTATCGCCGCGCTGGCTATGTGCCGCCTGCCCTGCTCAACTACTTGGCGCTGATGGCTCACCCGCCGATCGAGGACGAAAAGTTCACCGTGGAGCAGTTAGCCGAGCATTTCGATCCGGCGAAGATCAATTTGGGCGGCTCCATTTTTGACATAGACAAGCTGGGCTGGCTCAATGGACGCTATCTGCGCGAGGATCGGACGCCGGAGGCTCTATTGGCGGAGCTAAAGGGGTGGCTACTCAACGACGAATACGTCGGGCAGATGCTGCCGTTTATGCAGCAGCGGCTAGAGACGCTGGGGGATTTTGTGCCGCGCGTGGCGTTTTTCTTCGCCCGACAGGTGGAGTCAAAGGCCGAGGATTTGGTGCCGAAAAAGCGGGAGGCCGCCGAGGTGGTGCGGATGCTGCAAACAGCCGTGTGGGCCTTGGACGAGGTGGTGGAGTGGGACAAGGACGGCGTGGCCGAGGCCGTGCGCCGGGTGGCTGCGCATTGGGAGTGGCCGGTCCGCGACGTGACCGTACCGCTCATTGTCGCGCTGACTGGCGAGCGGGTGGGGCCGCCGCTGTTTGAATCCGCCGCGCTCTTGGGGCCAGAATTGACGCGGATGCGACTGTTGGACGCCATGAAGGCGCTGGGTGGGCTATCGAAGAAACAGGCGAGTCGGTTGGAGAAGGATTGGAGGCGGTGAAATTCCTCGGCGGCCCAGATGTAGCTAGGTGATCCGCAGATGGACGCAGATAGACGCAGAAGGGTAGAACAAGACGATTCCGCAGCGCGAGGTGTTCGAGTCGTTCAGGGTTGCTATATGACGTAGGATAGCTAGCGGCGGTCGAGCTGGACCGGCGTCCGGTCGCCTTCGCGGATGCGGTAGTACTGATCCATTTCGAGACCGGTAAACAGTTGCCGCGCGCCCGTGGCCGGCCAAGTAACTTCGACGGCTTCGATGGCCGTGGCTTGTCCCAGACCGATCTCCTGTTGCAGACTTGAGCCGCCAAAGCTAGCTCCCGTGCCGACGGTGGCGTAGATGTTCCTCGGCCCCTCCGCAGTCGCGACCTCTATCCTGATGCGCGCTCCCAAGGCGGCGCGATTGGATTGTACCCCTTCCAACAGGAGCGCGATCCAGTGGTTGCCGTGCCCGGGGTTTTCAAAGAGGACATTCTGGAACACGTCTCCGGTATAGGCCCCGCCTAGGACCGCATAGATGTCTTGGTCGCCGTCGTTGTCGAGGTCGCCAAAAGCCACGCCGTGCCCTTTTTGCAGATGGCCGAAGCCGCCGGAAGTGGTAACGTCCTCGAAGAAGCGCCCGCCGGCATTGCGGAACATGCGATTGGGCATGACCGAGCGGAGCGAAGGCGACCCCGTGCCAGCGTAAAAATCCAGCCAGCCGTCGTTGTCGAGGTCGCCGAAATCGCAACCCATTGTGTAGAGCACCTTGTCAACGCCCGCTTCCGCGCTGCGCTCGGCAAAGGTTTCATCTCCATTGTTGCGGTATAGGCGAGGACGCTCGGCCGCAGTCGCCAGCCCCAGATAGTCGGCGGCCACATCGCCGGCGCTGGCCTCGTAATGGTATCCCGAGACAAAGATGTCTAGCCAGCCGTCGTTGTCGTAGTCCCAGAACCAAACCGGGAAGCTGCCTAGTGGTTCGGTAACGCCTGCTTCCTTGCTCTTGTCGGTGAAGGTCCACCCGCCGAACTCGTTGGCACCGTCGTTGGCGAAGAGGAAATTGGTGCCGGTGAGCCGCGAGACGTACAGATCAATTAAGCCGTCGTTGTCGTAATCGCCCCAGGCGGCCCCTTTTACATAGCCGACGACAGCGACTCCGGTTGCTTGGCCTACCTCGGCGAACTGCAAATCCTCTGCTCGCCCGTTGCTGTGGAAGAGTTCGCATCGATGGATTCGGCCTCCATACGACTCGTTGCCAACGAAAAGGTCCAGCCAGCCGTCGTTGTCGTAGTCGCCCCAGGCGGCTGTCTGCGTCGGGTGGAAGGTGAGCAAGCCGACCTGCTCGGTGACGTCGGCAAAGGTTCCATTGCCGTTGTTGTGCAATAGCGAGTTGGGATGCAGGCCGTCGTCTTCCCACCAGCCCCCGCGCAAAACCAACACGTCCGCATAGCCGTTGTTGTCGTAGTCGGCGTGGACAATTTGTAACCCGCCGACGATCCCAGTCAGACCGGCTGCTGCGGTCCGTTCCGCAAAGGTCCCATTGCCGAGGTTGGCAAAATAGCGGAGTTGGTCGTCTAATCCCCAAGACGAGGCCATGATATCCAGATGGCCGTCGCCGTCGAAGTCGTCCATGATGCTGCCGCCGGCCATGGAGACCAAATCCAGGCCCAGCGCCGGTGCCACATCGGCAAAGCGCTTGATATCGTAGTCGGAGACAAAAACCTCGGGTGGGACGAGCCATTGTGCTGGCACTTGTTCGGGATACATACCCAAGGTCATATAGGCAATGTTCAAAAGCCAGCGGACGGTCAGGTCGTCTGGGTGATCTGCCAAATACGCGGCAAATTCTGCCAGTGCTGCCCGCGACCCTCGCTCAATGGTGTGGACTCCGTCGCTGCCAATCGGCAAAAGACACGAGGCTGTTGCGTGCCGCGCGAGACAGTTTTCCTGCTCCCCGAGGCGCATATAGGACAGTCCCAACAGGACGCGCACGTCTGGGGTCAATTTGAGATCGACTGATTGGAATTGCGGCTGGAGCTTTTCGAACTCGTCAATGGCGACTTGGCTTTGGCCGGCGCGCAACAGCTCCCGTGCCAGATAGGCACTGGCGCGCAGGCGGCTGGCGGTATCGGGCGGCTGTGGCAAGGTCTTGAGGTGTTCTACTCGCGCCGCGTTGATATAGGTGTTAATGGCGGGGTTCAAATTCTGCGCGATCTCCGCCAAGCGAGCGGCCATGCGCTTCGTGCCAGGGGCTTGATAGGGCACTGGCGGCTCTGGGGCGCAAGACAGTGCGACGAGAGCCAAAGGCAGTATGGATCTCATGTTACGGCCCACCGCGCAGCCGCTTGAAGCGCGCCAGTGCCTGCACGGCGCGCAGGGAGTCGCCGAGCGCCCGGTAGGCCAAGGCCAAGCCGTAATGGGCGCGGGCATAGCTCGAATCTGCTGCTAGGACCGTGCGAAAGTGGCCCAACGCCTCCTCGGCTGCCCCTTCGCGCAGCGCCACTCCCCCGAGGCCGTGGTAGGCGTCCGCATATCTTTCCCGGTGATCGACCGCCGTGGTGAATGCCTTGCGGGCTTGTGCTAGTTCCCCTTTGGCAAAATGGGCATTGCCGAGATTATACCAAGCGAGAGCGTACTTTTCGTCCAGCGCCAGCGCCTGGCGGAAGGCGGCGATGGCCTCATCCAAGCGGTCGAGGCGGGCGTAGGCATTGCCTAGATTGTGCCAAGCCGGCGCGTGAGTGGGGTTAATCGTTAGCGCGCGCTGGAAGGACGCCGCTGCTTCGCTTGCCACGCCCAGTCGAGCATAGATCCGGCCCAGTTCAAAGAGCGCCATTGCATCGTGCGGGTTGCCGTCCAGTATGGTTTTCCAGCGGAGGATGTCCCCGGAGTACACGTCAATGCGGTTGAAGGCGCGCAGAGCCGCGTTGCTTTCCTCGGCCTTGCCTTGTTTTTGGTAGGTCTGGGATAGGTTGTAATGGGCTTGGGGGTCGAGCATGTCGAGGTGAATGGCGCGGCGCAGGGCTTGGGCCGCTGGTTCGTATTGCCCCAGCCTAGTGCGAGCTACCCCGAGCCAGTTAAATGCCGCCGCGGCCGTCGAATCCGCGGCAATGGCTGCCTCAAAGCTCACTGCGGCTTCTTCGTACCTCCCTAGGCGGAGGTGTGCCCGCCCCAAGCCGATGCGGGGAGCGACCGCTGTTGGTTGCAAATTTACGGCTTGTTCAAGGAACGCCGCGGCCTTGTCGCACTGCCCCAGTTTGAGACAGTACACATCGCCCAGCGCGGTGTACGCCAGGATGTATTTAGAGTCGCTGGCAATGGCCTGTTCCAGCGCCGCCGCGGCCTCTTGATACGCGCCTTCTTGGCCGAAGGCCGCGCCGATGTTGTAGTGCGAGGGAGCGTGGTCTGGCTCGCTTAAAAGCGCCTGCTGGTAGGCTTGACGGGCTTCTGCAAAGCGTTGCTGCCGCAGATAGACAGCCCCCAGCCCCCGATGCGCATCCGCACAATCGGCGCATCCCTGCGCGGCCCTTTGGTATGCTTGTGCAGCTTGATCTAATTCGCCTCGCTTAAACAGGATGTTGCCGATCCCCACTTGCGCTCCGGTGTGGGAGGGGGCCAACGCCAAAGCTCGGCGAAAGGACTGTAGGGCCTCGGGGTAGCGCGCTTGTTCGTGGTACACTTCGCCGAGCGCGTAGTGGGCCTCGGCGTCCGTCGGGTCTTCCGCGACTTGGCGCTGATGGCGGACTTCTCGTTCGCCTGGGGTTTCTTCGGCGGGTGTACACCCGTTGAGCAGGGCTAGCAGGCAGACAACGGCCCAGTGGTGCGCTCGGGTTCTTTTCCACTGGTTGCTCATGCTCAGCCGGAGGAAGGTGGTTCTTCTACCTGGTGGATTTGGTCGATGGGCACTTGTACGAGCGTCTGCACGATCCCGCTGGGCCAGCGAATTTGGACGCGATCCACCTGTTTCCGCTGGCCCAAGCCGAAGTACACTCGCAGATCGTTTTGCGAGAGATAGCTGCTGCCGCTGCGCACCTCCTCGACTTGCACCAAATCGCCGCTTACCACTCGGATCACCGCACCGATCCCGTCCCGGTTGCTGACCCGGCCGACGGTCTTAAATGCGATCCAGTGGTTGCGCTGGCCGCTGTCGTTGCGCAGCAAAAATGACCGTTGATTGTTGTTGGAGACAAAAGCATCTAGATCGCCGTCGTTGTCGATGTCGGCAAACGCCGCACCTCGTCCGACTCCGCCCAAGGCCGTAGTCGGCACCAGCGCAAACCGCCCGGTCCCGTCGTTGGCAAAGAGTTGGTCCGGCTGCGGATAGGACGCGGCTTGATCGAATGCCTGCACTTCTGGATGGACGTGGCCATTGGCCAGGTAGAGGTCTAGGTCGCCGTCGTTGTCGTAGTCGAAAAAATCCGTGCCAAACGTCAGGGTAGAAAGCGTAGGCTCGCCCAATCCCGACGGAAAGCTCAGGTCGGCAAAGGTGCCGTCGCTGTCGTTGCGATAGAGACGGCAGCTTTCCCACTGGAAGTTGCAGACCACGATATCCAGGTCTCCGTCCCGGTCGCAGTCGCCAAAGTCCGTGCCCATGCCAGCCTCGGGGCGTGCGCTCTCGCTGAGTGCCACCCCCGCGCTCAATCCCACTTCGGCGAACCGCGTTGCGCCGTCGTTGCGGAAGAGGAAATTGGCCTTCATGTCGTTGGCCACATACAGGTCCGCGTCGCCGTCGCCGTCGTAGTCGCCAAAGACGACGCCCAACTGGCGGCCGGCTTCGCTGTACACGCCGGCTGGCCGGGTAATATCGGCGAACTTCCCGCCCTGATCGTTGCGGAAAAGGGCGCCGGATTCTCCTTTGTACTGAGTGGGGGCGCAATAGACCGGGATATCCCCTTGGCGACACCCTTCGTCGTACGCTAGGTCAACGGCGACGTTGTTGGCCACATAGAGGTCCAGATCGCCGTCGTTGTCGATGTCGGCAAACGCCGCGCTAGTACTCAGGCGGGGATCGCCGACCCCGGCGTCGGCGGTTTGATCGGCAAAGGTGCCGTCGCCCTTATTATGATACAGGACGTTGGGGCCGAAGTTGGTCACGTACAGATCTACGTGCCCGTCGTTGTCGATGTCCCCGACGCAGGTACCCATGCCATAGCCTGGATGGCCCGTCCGCGTTTGCGCCGTCACATCGGCAAAGGTTCCGTCGCCTCGGTTGCGATAGAACGCGTTGGTAGGGAGGGCCTCGGCGACAAAACCCGGCAGCGGCGCGCTGTTGACTGCATAGATGTCTTGGTCGCCGTCGTTGTCGTAGTCGAGGAAGGCCGCGCCCGATCCATAGGTTTCCACATAGTAGTAGCGCCCGCTCGCCCCATTCTGATGGTGGAATTCGATCCCCGCCTCCTGTGCCACCTCGACAAATGCTGGTCCGATCTCTGGGTCTGTTGGTCCGCATCCTGCACTGCTCACGACAAGCAGCACCCACAAAGACAAAACCGCGGCCACGGGACTAGTAGGAAGCGGGGGAATTGAGATGAACGTGGATTGCCCCGACGAGTGATGTCATGGGCTAGGGGGGCTGGCGTCTAGTTTGCCCAACTGCTCTCCAAACACCACAATCCGATCAGCGTATTGATTCCTGAGCCGGGTGAACAAGGAGTCGAAGAGAGTCTTTTCTTGCCGCTTCTGCACCCACCAACGCGCCCGCGAGGCCGCCTGTGCAAAGGGCGTGGGACGCGGGGGAATGCGCTTCTGCACCTCGAATATCGAATAACCTTCGTCGAGGGCCACAGGACCGGTAAGCACTCCCACCGGCGCGGCGGCCACCGAATCGTAGAAGGCACCGAAAACCCGCCGCTCGGAGGGGTGGTTGTGGATGTGGTATTGCCCGTGCCTCCCCTCGGCATCCGTGCGCAGCGTGTGGCGGGCGGCCAGCTTTTCTAGGGGTTCGCCGGCGCGGACCCGCTGCAAGAGCTGTTCCGCTTCGGCGCGGGTCGCCACCAGCACCTCCGCCACCTGAATCTCTTCCAGTTCCATAAACTGTTGCGGATGGTCGTCGTAATATTGGCGGGCCATGGCGCTATCGACTTCGGTCCGCTCTACGACTTCCTCTCTGCGGAGGGCTTCGAGCAGCAGCGATTTTTTCTTGTCCTGCAACCAGGCTGCTATGGTCGAATCTTGGTCCAAGCCTTCCTGCAAAGCCGCTTGATAGACGAGGGTGCGCGGCAAGAGGTCCCGGTGGATGAACTCGGCAATCCCGCTGCTGTCAAAGGAAACCGAGCGGATGAACCAATAGGCGTTATAGGTTTCGGCGAAATCCAGCAGCGTTACCTGCCCGCCCTTAAAACGGCAGAGGATCACTTCCTGCTCTTCGGGACCCAACAGCATCCCCCGGCCGTCGGATTCGGCCATTCTCTCGACTAGTAACTGGATTGCCTCGCCATCTAGCTGGGCGTTTAGTCGCTCTTTGAGCTGTGCGATCAGTTCATCCCAGCGGGTGCGGAACTCGTTCCAGTACTGCTCGCGCAAGAAGGCCGCTCGGTAGTGCGTAGGTGCTGGGCCTTGGGACAGGACCTTGAAAATCTCGTAGTGTTCCCCCACTAGTAAGGGCTGACTCAAGTCTTCAACCTGTAGGTCGAATATCTGCTCTCCCACTTCTAAAGGCAGACCCATCTCCTCCAAGTTGCCACGTCCGTACCAGGCATCAATCGTCCCGCCGTGGGCGGCTGTCGGCGCTATAGAATACCTGCGGGCCACCTCGGCAAAATTCCACCCCTGCTCCAAGTCGCGCATGGCCTTTTGGGCTTCTGCCTCGCTGGCGGTGCGGATATGGGCCAAGCGCAACATCCGATTCCACTTGTTCGTCGCAAAATTCTGACGCATACCATCCACGGCGAGATCTACATCCGCGAGGATGGTCCGCACGGCGTACTCATCAACCAGTTTCTTGCGCCGTTCCCGATCCCATTGACGCACGAACTCCACCGTCTGATCTAGCTGCCGCTCCTGTGCTTCAACGAGCATCAACTTCATGTCGATCATCGTCTGCAAGTAGAAACGCCACGCTTGGAGGCCCTCTTCGGGGTCGCGGTAGTTGGCGGTGGATTCTTCGCGGAACTGGCGCAGGTCTGCGAGTTCGATTTCTTCGTCGCCTACTCTAGCGACCACATCGCCATCTACTTGCGGCTCACAGCCACTCCACCACAGCGCCGCAAGGACAACTCCCACAACGCGCACCATTAGAGTTCCTCGGCGCGGCGTTGCTTGGCCAAGTACACTTCGCGCGTAAATGGGTAGGCGATGTCGATGGTTTCCACTGGCTGATCTCGGTAGTCGAAGCGCAGTACCATCTCTGGGATCCGCACTTCAAACGCTTCGACATCGTTAGCTAGCGGGGCAAAGGCGATGAAGCCTTCGCGCTCTTGGCCGCTGAAGATCATCTCGTCTTCTGGATACATGGTGCGGGTCAGCAGATCGCGCCGCTCGCGGAAGGGAAGGAAGGTATTGCCGGCATAGCCTATGGCATACGGGGCAAAGTACTCGTCTAGCGCCAGTCGGGTGAAGGCTTGGTAGCGCCGGCCATTGGTGCTGGCGATCTCTATGGCGTAGGGATTGAGCCACACTTTGGGGTACGCGTAGTTCTTGACCTTGAGCAGAAAGACCGTAAAGCGGGTGGGATGCTCCTCTTCCCAGCCCGGCTTCCAGTCGCCGTAAGTGTAGGGATTGACCGGCGCGAGATAGGGGTTGGGGTCGTGAAAGCCCTCCGGCCGCTGCGAGTGGCCGCTTAGCTGCCGATTGAGCATGGCCACGGTCAGCGGCAACAAGCTCACCTCCAAGCGGTTTTTGACGAAGGTGATGCTGTGGTCGTCGCGGACGACGAAATCTGCTCCCGCCAAATTAGTGGCCGGCAATATGGGGCCGGCAAAATGGCGATAGCCCAATTTGTGTCCGCAGCCTCCGGCGAGCAGCGCGGCGCACAGCAGACAGCCTATCCATGTTTTCATTGCGTTTGACTCTTTCGTTCAATAGATCACGGCGACGGGTTGTAGGCGCACCGCTCGCCCCTGATCCGTTTCTACTTCCACCCGCGCCAAGTATAGCCCTGGGCGGACCAATTGCCCAGCCGCGTCCCGACCGTCCCAGTGGACCGCATGGCGTCCTGCGCCCTGCACGCTGGGCGGCGCTTGCCATACCGGTCGGCCGTCGAGAGCGTAGAGGCCGACTTGCACTTGGGACGACTCCCGCACCCGGAAAAGGGTGTATTGTATGGACAACAGGTCGTTTACGCCGTCGCCTTGGGGGGTAAACGCGCCGTTACCTGCCTCGACGTCTCCCAACACCCCGCCCGTAGAGGCGGCAGATGCCACGACGAGTAACTGGTTGGAACCTAGCTCCGCGCTGGCGTCTCCTCCTTCGACGCGCTGCAACAAGCTCGGTTCGTGGCGGTTGAAGACCTCGCCACCAAATTCGCCGGCCTCGCCGTACAGCACGGCTTCGAGGCCGATGCGCAGTCGCTGGTCACCGCTGGGGTGCAAGGGGCGCGGCAAGAACACCACAAAGCCGCTTGCTTCGCGTAGCAAGCTGTCCGGCTCTACGGCGCTGAGCGGGTCGCCCATCTCCAAATAGCGAAATGTGGCTTCCGCTGGCGCTGAGATGCGCACGGCGTCGCAGCCGATGCGGTCCGCGCTGGCAAATTCTACGCCTAAGTCGTATGTGAATGGGGTTTTTGCGCCCGCGGGTACGCGCACTTGTCCGCCTTGGGGGTGGGGTTCCGCCGCGAGGACGATCTCGCCGACGACCCGGTCGGCTAGCAGGGGCGCGATCTCGATTTGCAGGGAATCGAGGCGGGCAAATTCCCACAACCCGTCCGTTTCTAACTGCACGCGCAATTGGAAGTACTGGCCCCACGGCAGGCGCGGATGCTGGCCCGAGTCCTCCAACGGCAGCGACCAGAAGCTCCAGTTTTGCAAGTCTTCGACCACTGGACCGCGAAAGCCGACCGCTATGGTCGCGCCGCGCGTCTCTAGCGGTATCAGTCGATCCCACTGCCTCTTGGTCACCTCTACGTGGGCACCCAGATCGTCAAAGCCGAAATAAGCCGTTGGGGTGTCGTCGCGCCCGGTGCGGATTTCCACTTGAGCGCGGGTTGGGCCGTCGGACGGCAGCATTTGTTCTCCGTCCTTGCGCCATTTGCTCACCGCTAAGCGCACTTGCCCGAAGTTGACCTCTCGCCCCAAGTCTATGACCTGCGATTCATAGGTCGCCTGCGGAGCGAAACCCCGGCCGTAGATTTCCATCTCGGCAAAGGCCGAGCGCGTGACAATGGGGTCGCCGTACAGGGTAAATCCGTCGGGAATGGCGATTAGGCGGAAGAAGCGGAGGTATTGGGTGGGAAACGCGATTTCGGTCATCACGTCGGCATTGCGCTCCTCGTAGCCGAGGGGGATGGCCAGCGGGCAGCACGGCCTGTCGCCCCGCCAGACGAACCCGGGCTCTATTTCCTCTTGCATAATGCCGGTCTCGGCTTTGGCGGCCGTCAGACTATAGGACTTGAGGATGTAGTTGGGCCTGAAAGGCTCGTCGCTTTCGGGGCTGACGCCTTCGGGCGGAAAAAAGACAAAGCGCTCTACGGGCACTTGGGTGCCTAGGTCGATGGTATAGAAAATGGCTTCTAAGTCCCGCCGCTCCACGTACGTGGTCGGATCTCCATCAACGAAGAGAAAAGTTTCTGTGGCTTGGTACAGGCTGTTGTGATCGATGTCCGTCCAGAAGCGCGGATGGCCGGGGCGAAATTGCGGGTCGGTGGGAAAGCGCCAGCGCTGCCAAGGACCGAGCTGGGGCAAGATGTTTTCGTTCGGGTCGAGCTCAAAGGGTTGGAGTGCTTGGGAAGTGTCGTCGATCATCAGGCTGAAGTCCACCACGTCCGCTGGCGCGACGCCGCTCTGCCCGCCGAGCTGCCACCACTCTTGCGCCGCCCCAGGGCTACAAACACCTATCAGCACAACACAGGCTAAAATTGCGCCTTTAAGAATTTCCAGAGGGCTTCTCACCAGCGAGGTCTCCACAAGATGCTCTCCATCGCCCGAACGGGCGACGCAAATGATTAAGGGGAAGGGGCGCATATGCCCCTTCCCCTCATAACAGATTCTACTGAATTGCTACTTGAGGCGTTGGGACATGTTGTTTTTGATGTGGCCCCAAGTGTCATTTTCCACGTTAGTTTCCGTCGCCGCCAGCGCCCAGAAGTCGGGCATCTGCGAGGCATCGACGTCCTGCGACTGGCTGCCGTCGTTGATGTACATGGAGTGCTTGCGTCCACCGCCGGGCTGGTCGGCGTCGAGCGGGCGATAGCCGAGGTGGATCACGTCGTCTTCGGCGAACGTGTGCCGCGTGCTCTCGGATTCGCTCAGGCCCCAGATGTCCCACAGGGCACCTCGCCACTCATAGGTATACGTAACCCCGACCGTCAGGTTCTCAGCACCTGCTGGCAGGACGGTCCACGCAGCCTCGAAAAACTCCGGCTCCACTCCCCAGAGCAGCTCTGTGGAGTCGATGAACTCTAGCTGGCTGTAGAAGAAGCAGGTCTGGTTGGGCAACAGGGACTCGCCAGCCGGCGGGAAGATGCGCACGTGCCAGCGCTGGCCATTGGCGATCTGCTCGAGGTCGGAACCGAGGATATTGCCGCCGAGGTGATCGGCGTCAACGGTAATCTGCAAGCAGTCGTCTCTCCACCACTCCTTGACGGGCGAATCGTACTTGAGGGTGTCATCGACGAAGCGCGCAAAGCCGTACCACTTGTTGTCTGGCTCCGCCGACCAAGCGTTGAGGATGGTAAAATCGTAGTCCGACAACTCGACGAAATCGCTGGCTCGGTCGAAGAAATCGGGCTGATTGAGGGCGAGAGCCGGGTCGTACCAACCCCAGTCGTCGTCGTTGCCGTCGATGGTGATGGCCGCCGGATCGGGCACCTGGGGATAGAACACGGTCACGCCTACGTGGGCAAAAGCAGCCGTGCTCAATAGGCACGCCAGCCCAAAAGACAAGGCAAAAAAGCCGAACTTTCTCATGCTATACGCTCCTTGATTGGAAGATATGGAGAAAGGAAAAGGAATATGGGAAGTGTCCTTCAGCAAGCTGTGCAACCTCCTTTCGGATAAATGAAAATGCTGCGGTAATTTTACATTATAAACAAAAAAGCCCAGACAGGCGATACAAATTTATGCAAGAAAATGCCGTTTTTGCAGGCGCGACAGCGCGGTTCTGACTTGGTAAGTAGTGGGAACGGGGCGTATATTGTCAGCCGATGACGCTCGCAGATCGCGGGCTTTTCCTCATTAGGAGATGGATCATGAGGCTGACAACCCTTTGCAGCAGAGGGCCGATCTTGCTGTTGTGGTGCGCGTTTGTACTCTCGGAGTCCACGGCTTTCGCCCAGCTATCTACGGGCTTTCGGCCAGTTGAGGAACCCGGGATTCGCGGGGTGCGTATCCATCCCGGTGCCTTGGCACCCAACCGGCGCAAGTGGTACTTGCCGCAGAATCTGTACTACGAATATCAGTGGCGCGGCTGGGAGTACAGCAACTACGCGCGCGATAACTACGAGCGCTACGTCAACATCCTGCTCGAAGGCACTCGCAACTACAACCTCTTCGGCCAGTACATCAATCGCGGCTGGGTCATCTACGACTGGACTGAAACCAGCCCCCTGCGCCAGGGCAGCGCTCTCTTGAAGGGCACCCGCTTTGGGCGATGGTTCGACAGTCTCGTCATCTCGTCGGCCAGCCACGGCCAGTTCCACACTTCTCTGACGGTGGGCGACGCCATCCGCACGACGCTTACTCCCTTGACCTTCTCCAAGCCCACGTTCAATGGGTTGCAGTGGGATTTTCTCGCCGACAAGTACGCGCTGACTCTCCTCGGCTCGCGGCTCAACGCGCCGGGATTTACTGCGCTCAACGAAGCGGGGGGGGCTTCGGCGATCGAAAATACGACCCGCCTGCTCGGGGCGCGCGGCGTAGCTCAAGTGGGCGATTTCGCCAAGCTGGGCCTGACGTGGGTCAATGTATCCAATACCAGCAGTGAGCTAAGCCTCGGCGACAACTCGCTCAAGGGCCTGCTGACCGGCCCGCAGAACACGGGCAATGTCGAACGGGTCATCATCCGCATTGCAGATGATTCGCCTGAATCCGAGGAAACCGGGGCCTCGTTTTTCGTCGATCAGGTGATCATCGACGGGGAGCTGCACCCGGAGATCGTGCCCTTGGTGCGCGGTGGCGTGCGGCGCGAGGGCATTTTGGAAGTGAGCGGCGCGGACGTAATTGAGCTTATCTACGACATTCGCAACGATTTTAGCCCAACCGAAAAAGTGGGCACTTTCCGCGAGGCCAAGAAGCTCGAATTCGAGCTGGTGGTATCCAACGACTACCGCATAGAGATCGCCTCCAACCTCCAGACCAATGCCCGGGGCGAGCAGGTCTTCTTGCCGGTGGCCCAAGCCCGCGACGAGATCACCGATGGCTCCAACCAGACCTTTGTGCGCTTTGCCTACGGCCTGCCGACTGGGCACGAGGTGATCGGTATGGACCTAGAGCTGATCAACCTCGCCCACTTTGACTTGCGGGCCGAATGGGCCCTCAACCGCCGCTTTCGCCGCTTCCCCAACCAGAACTTCCGCAAGCTGCCCGCGTACAAGGAAACGGCCGAAGCCGGGTACGTTACGGCCTCGTACCAGCGCTACCCCTTCTTTGCGTACGGCGAGGTGTTCACCATAGATCCCGATTACAGCACCACGGCCTTTATCGCCGACCCGGGCGGGGTCATCGACTACGCCAGCGAGACCCAAAACCTCTTTGAGTTTGTCGATGACAACGACGACCAGGACCGCTACACCGACTGGCAGCGCTATCGCCAGAGTCAAGGGTTCGGCGGTGAGGGCGGCTCTCAGGGGCGCGACACTGAGATTTTCCCCGGGCTGGACGAGAACAACGATTTCATCTCCGACTTCAACCAAAACCAGAACAGCCGCCCGGATTACGTCGAGCCGTTCCTGCGCTATCAGGTCGATCCGCCGGAGTTTCTCTTTGGCATGGACATGAACAACAACACGATTATCGACCGCTTTGAGGACGACCGCCTGCCCGACTACCCCTACGAGCGCGACCATCGCGGGTACAACGCGTACGGGGGATTGAAAATCACCGAGAGCTCCCGGCTGACCGTCGGTCGGCTCGCTGAGCACCAACTGAGCAGCGACCGCGAGAGCCGCTCGTTCTACGGGCTGCTGACCTTGGAAAAATCCTATCCTGGGCTAGACATATCCCTTTTTGAACACGCCAAACTAGTGGCCGACAATTTGCCCGAAGACCGCATCGTCTGGCGCGACCCCATCGGCCTGACGGATTTTGCCGATCCGCTCGACAACCAAGATACCTTTGTCAACACGCTGTACTTGCAGGCCCGCTACTTTCGCGTCCGCAACCTGAATGTCGAGGGCAAGCTAAAGTACGAGCGCTTCAACCAGCTCGGTGAGCAGGCCAGCCTCAAGCGCGACCGCTCGTTTTTGGGCCTGATCAACAAGGCCGATTACGCCATCCGCCCCAGCGGTCGACTCGCTCTCTATCCCAAGTGGAAGAGCATGTACGAGCGAGAAACGCCCACCGCGCTGGCCGGTTTGGAATCCAATGAACTGACCGAGAGCTTTTTCTTTTTGGGCCAATACGCGCTTTTGCCGAAGACGCTCTTGGACTTCGGCGTTGAATTCAGTCTCTTCGAGAACCTAATCGAGCGTCCAGCCGAGGCGTCGCCGAGCTATGTCGATGACTTCCGCAGCCTCGTGTTTTCGGCCTTGCTGACCAATGTGTCGTCCTATCAGGGGTACGAGCTGACCATGAACGCGGGCTTTCTGCTAGAGCGCCAGTTCTTCGCGGAGCAAACCCAGAAGCAATCGATCGTCTTCGTCCGCATTTTTGCTGCCACCGGCGGGGTATAGTCCTTGCAACCCCCAGCGGCCCGAGTTTTCACGCCAAAAGCGCTGATCCTCGGCTGCCTGTTCACGTTTTTCGTGGCCGCGGGCGACTCCTATGGGGTCTTCTTTCTGCGCGGCTCGTACATGACGCTCGGGACCAGCACGGTTGGTGCCTTGTTCTTGCTCTTTTTCCTCGCTGGGTTGATCAACCCGCTGCTCAAGCTGGTCCATCCGCGAGCGGGGCTAAATCGCGGCGAGTTGCTGCTCATCTACATAATGATGGTCATGGCCTCGCCCCTGCCGGTGTTTTTTGCCGGCCGGTTCATCGGCACGATCCTCACTCCCTTTTACTTTGCCACGCCGGAAAACGACTGGCACACGCTCATCCAACCCCACCTAGCGGACTGGTTGGAGCCGCGCGACCTAGCAATCATGTGGCCTTTTTACGAGGGCTTGGAGCAGGGCCGGTCGATCCCGTGGGCCGGCTGGCTGCCGATGTTCTTGCGCTGGGCACCTTTGGTCTGGGCTTTGTTCTTGGCGATGATTGCCGCGATGGCGATTCTGCGCAAGCAGTGGAACGACTACGAGCGGCTGACCTATCCGCTGGTCCAGGTGCCGATGGCCCTCACCGAGCAGGACGCCGGGGGGGAGCGCATTGCCCCATTCTTCAAAAATCCGGTGATGTGGACCGGCTTTGCCGTGCCGGCCATCTGGGGCACCCTGCACGGGCTACACAACTACTTCCCGGAGACCGTGCCCATTGCCACCAATGTAGATCCCATCCACTTCATCTTGCCCATCTTCGACAACCTGTCCGAACTGCAATTCAAATTTCGCTTCAACATTTTGGGCTTTTTCTATTTTCTCAAGACCGAAATCGCCTTCAGTCTGTGGTTTTTCAACCTCTTCGCCAACGCCCTGCGCACCACATTCGCCGTTTTAGGCGTCACCAGTTCGGAGATGATGGGGGGGGGACACTCGATCATCGACCCGATCCTCGTCCACCAGTCGATGGGCGGCATGTTGGTGCTGTTTCTATTTGGCCTGTTCGCGGCCCGCAAGCACCTGTGGGCGGTCTGCCGCAAGGCCCTGTGGGGGGATCCAACGGTGGATGACTCCGGCGAAATTCTATCCTACCGGACGGCTGTGCTCATCTTGCTGAGCAGCAGCGCGGTGATGGTCGCGTGGCTCTCGCTGGCGGGTCTGCCCGTCTGGGTTGCGCTAGCGTTTCTCTTTACCGCTTTCGCGCTTTTTGTGGGGTTTACGCGCCTGATCGCCGAAGGGGGGCTTTCGGACGGTTCGGTGCCGGTCGGCTCGGCTGCCATCGTCGTCTCTGCGGTTGGCTCGTCGGCCATTGGTGCCCAAGGCTTGGTCGTGCTGGCGACGACCTATTTCTGGACGACTGGCCGCAGTTTTGCGATGACGTCAGCCGCCAACAGTCTCAAGTTAGGTGAGGGGTTCGGCGGTTCCAAACGCCCGCTGTTCTGGACGATGATCTTGGCCATGGCCGTCGGGATGGTTTCGTCGATGTGGGTGGTGATGGAACTGGGCTATTCGTACGGGGCGCTCAATCTGAAAATTCCCGGGGGCCAGCACGGGTTCTACGACTATGCCGCTGGCTTGATTCGCACGCCGAGCGAGCCGCATTTGTGGGGTTGGATCAACACCGGGATTGGAGCGGGCGTGATGCTGCTGTTGATGTTGGCGCGCTGGTACTACGTCTGGTGGCCCCTCCATCCCCTCGGCTACCCCATCGGCCCGACCGGGATTATGGACCACCTGTGGTTCGACATGTTCTTGGCGTGGCTGATCAAGGTGTCGGTGCTGCGCTACGGCGGCGTGGCACTCTACCGCAAGACGCGCCCCTTTTTCATGGGCATGATTGCCGGGCATATCGTGCCGGGGGGCCTTTTCCTATTTGTCGATCACTTTACTGGCATGGTCGGCAATGTGATTTTCTGGGGTTGAGGTTCTGGGTTAGAACGGGCTATATTTCGCAGTAAAGTGAGGGAATTGCTTGTGTCCGCATTCAAACTGTTTTTTGCCGCTGCTGTCGCGTGGTGGGCCACTGCGGCCGAGGGCGAGGTGCGGCAGTGGGAATTGGGCGGGGCGGGCCGCTCTTGGCAGGACGACGAGCTAAACTCCACGGCCATCAGCTTTGATGCCGCTGGGGCCATTCAGTTGGTGGGTTTTAATCCCAACGATAATATCGTCCGGCAGCTAAGGTGGACCGAGGGCTTTCCCTTGGACTTCGTCAGTGAGGTGGCCGAGGCGCGGGTGTGGGACAACGTGCCCTTCAAGCAGAGCAATGCCCCGCTCGTCGATGGCGACGCGCAGACCTCCAGCGAAAATCGCTTCAAGGATTTCGGGGTGCTGCAAGCGGGCCGGGCCTTTTTCTTTGACTTGGGTACGCGCTTCCCCATCAACCGCATCTCGTTTTTCCCGCGACCAGAAGGGGCCGACAGTCGCGGGCGGCCCTTTGCCGACGACTTCATTCGCGGCTATAAAGTTCAGGTCAGCGACGGCGTGAGCTTCACGCCGGAAAACCTGCCGGTGTACAATCTGCTGACCCAAGTGGATTTCACCACGGAAAGCGTGGCGCAAATTCCCTTCCCCTTGCAATTCGTCCGCTACATCCAACTCAACGTGACCTCGACCAATCCCTTTGAGATCGCCGAGTTCGAGGTGTACGGAGCGGGCTTTCCGCCGGGGGGACGCTATCGGTCCAAGATTATCGACTTAGGCGAAGTGGCCAACTTCAGCCGCCTGCTGTGGACGACTGAGACCTTGCGCCAGCAAGAAGGCCGCATCGATGTCGAGCCAATGGCCGATGCAGACATCTCCATTCGCATGCGCACGGGCCGCGACGATACCCCGCAGGTGTTCTACGAAATCGTCAATGTTTTCACCGGCGATGTGCAGGAAGTCTCAGAGAGCGACTACGGTCGGCTAGGTCTGAACGTGCGCGGCCCGGTCGAAGACGACCAAGTCAACTGGAGCGAGTGGTCGCCCCCCTTTGCCGAGTCCGGCCAGCGGATTGAACTGCCTAGCCCGCGTCGTTTCTTCCAGCTTGAAATCGCACTCACCAGCCACTCCATCCTCGACGGCATCCGGGTCAACTCGCTGGTGGTCGAGCACTCCATCCCGCCGCTGGCTCAGCAGCTAATAGGGGAAATCTCCGCGCTGGAAACCCCCCGCCCCTTGGGCAACAAGCCCCGAGTGCCGGCCGGCGAACTCTCGACGTTTGCCTACGACATCCGCGCCGACATCAGCGAGACGGATGTGGGCTTTGACGCCTTGGAGATTCTCACGCCCGCTAGGCCGCAGTTCAGGGAAATGTTCATCGGCGATCCGCCCGTCGCCACCGCGCCCGACAGCGTCGTCGAGGGCGAGAAGAGTCTGAAGCTGTTCTTCCCCAGCCAAAGGCTGACGCACCAATCGCCGAGTGCGTTGCGCGTCGTCTTCGACGCTGAAGTTTTCGTTCAGTCCACGTTCTTTCGCGCCCGAGTATTAGACACTCAAAGCGATGAGGCCCCGCAGCAGGTCTTGCCCGGAGACGCCAACCCCACGGTCCTGACCAATGACCTACGAGTGCTGACCACGGCCGCTTCGGCGCGCAACCTGCTGCCATTTTTTGCCGTGCAGCCGGCCGTGGTAACGCCCAATGGCGACGGGATCAACGAACGCGTGCGCATTTCCGGTACTTTGGTCCAGCTCCAGCAACCCGTGCAGTTGACCGTGCGGATTTTTTCGCTTGGCGGCCAGCGGGTGCGCACCTTGTTTGCCGGCGCGCGCGGCAGCGGCTCTTTTGTTTGGGAGTGGGACGGGCGCGACGACAGCGGCAATCCGGTGCCTGTGGGGACCTACCTCGCCGAGGTGACTGCCGACGCCGAGCGCGAGCGCTTCACGCGTCTCGGTGCAGTGGGCGTTGCCTACTAAAAAAGGAGAGACTATGCAGCGCATTCGCTCGCACCAAACGTTCCTCCTCTTCGCGGGCTTGAGTTTGGCGGCCCTCGTGCTGGTGGCGTACGCCCAGACTGGGAGCGCCGATCTGGAAGTGTACCGGGTGGATCGCAGAGCCGAGTGGCAGCAGTGGACCTTTCCGGCCGGTACCCTCGCAATTTCCCCAACCGGCTCAGTGACTCCCGCCGAATTCAAGGGCGTGCACAACGCCGCGGCCAATGCCGCCGAATTCACCCACGAACTGGTGAGTGGCAAAGAGATGCGCGGCGGCGCGTGGAAGGCCGGGACCAATCTCTCAACGGCTGGCCGGGCGATAGACGGTCGCGCCCAGACCTTTTGGCAACCCGACTCGGACGCGCCCTTAGAGGACTGGTGGATCGAGATCAACCTAGGAAGGGCTGTACTCGTATCGGAGATTCGTCTTATTTTCCCCGATCAAGAGGGCGCGCGGCCCTTCCGCGAGTTTCGCGTCTTTGGGTCCGAGGGACGCCGCGTGACGCGCCAAGACATATTCTCTTTTCACCTGATAGGCGGCACCACCAAGCCCATTGACGAGACTGAGGTGATTTACGACGTGAAGCCGCTAGTAAGGGAGGTGACGCGGGTGCAGGGCGCGCGCGAGGAGGGCACTGCGGACACTACCTATGACCTGCTGCAATTCATAAGGATTTTGGTAGATGCCAAGACGCCGGACGCTGCGCTTGCCGAGGTGGAAGTGTACACGCTCGGGGAAAACATTGCCTTGCAGACTCTAGAGCGCGGCGGCGTGATTCAGGAGCGCTCGGGCCGGGGCTTTCCCTTCAAGATGGCCGATGGCAACGCCAATACCGATTGGGGAGCACGGCGGGAGCGCGGCCAAGATCCCATTGCTTGGGACTGGGATTTGGGCGCGCTGTTCTGGGTGGATCGGATCGTGATGCGCACTTCGGACTTTCTTCTCCGCACGCTGACGTACGGCTCCAACCTGCCCCAGATTCGCACCCATAGCTTGAGCGTTTCCAACGGTCGCCGCACGCTGACGGGCGAAGTTGATTTCGACCAACTCTTCGTCGGCGATACAGATGCCTTACTCGCGTCTTCGACCGAGTTTCCTGGCCAATTGACCTATCTTTTTGAGCCGCGTCCCGTGCGATTTATCGCGGCCGAATGGGTCGGCGGCGGCTCGCAGTCCAGCTTCCAGTACCAGAGCGGCTTTTTGATCGAGACGCTGATGTTTGCGGTGGGCCACGTGGCCCAAGTGGAGATGAGTTCGGACTTTATCGACTTGGGGAGAATTGCGGGCGACAACCGGGCGAAAGTGATCAAATCTCTGCGCTGGGAAGCCGATCTGCCCCCGGGCGCACGCATTCAGGCACGCACTCGCTCGGGCAACGAACTGCAAGAAAATTTTCGCTATTTCCGCAAGGATGGCACGGAGGTAACGGCCGAGCAGTTTGACCAGATGCCGAAGGCGCTGCGGGGCGAGACCCAGAGCACCATCGGCATTGGCGAGGACTGGAGCGAGTGGAGCAACTTTTACCAGCGCTCTGGCGAGCAGTTCCTCTCCCCTAGCCCGCGCCGCTTCGTCCAAGTCCAGCTCATCCTCAGTTCAGACCGTCCGACCACTGCGCCGACTATACACGCCTTGGAGATTGAATTTACCGACGCCTTTCTCGCCGGAGTCACCGGCGAGGTGCTGCCGCGCACGGCCGAGGCGGGCGTGCCCCAGCTTTTTTCGTTCCACATCACGCCGGAGTTCGCGTCGCGCAACCCTGGGTTTAACCGCATTCTGCTGCAAACCCCGTCGCCCGTCGATCCCGACTCGCTTGCTCTCACTATAGGCGGTACCGAAGCCGAGCCGGCCGCGGTGCGCGTCGCGGACGATTCGCTGCTGGTGGAACTGCCTCGCACAGTGAGGCGCGAGGAAGTTGCGCTGACATTTAGTGCGGTCGTAGAGCGCAACGCCACGCTCTTTCGGGCCTTCGTCGGCAACGAGGGGCAGTTGGAGGTGTGGCAGCCGGTCGATCCGATGCGCCGCGCCGCCACGACCGTGTATTTGCCCAGCGTCCCGGGGACTGATCAGTTGATCACCAACCTAGCGGTGCAATCGTTCATCAGCCCCAATGGGGACGGGATCGGCGACGCTGCGGAAATCCGCTTCCACGTATTGAAGACGGACGCGCCCGCCCAAGTGCAGATCTACACGCTCGATGGCCGGCTCGTCCGCGCTCTTGAGGGCCAGCGCCAGCCCGACCAGTCCTACCTCTACATCTGGGCCGGCCAAGACCAAGACGAGCGCGTAGTTCCTCCGGGTTCGTACCTGTGCCGAGTGGAGGTTGAAGCCCAAGCTGGGGCCGCGAGTCAGCACCGCATTATCAGCGTGGCTTACTAGGTTATACTACTCGATTTCCAGTCGTATGGCGTCGTACGCGATACAGCCGGGGCCAGCACCGCTTTCGCCCTTTTCCTCACCTTGCACGTAGCGATTGCCCAAAGCATGCCGCAGGGAGATCGCGTTCTCGCCGCTGCTGAGTAGTCCGGCATCGAAGGCGATCTCCTCCACGCTGTAGCGCGTCGATTGTCTGGCGCTGCGATAGCTGTCTCCACCGGTGCTCGCTACCCTGACGACGCCCATTTCCGCGTCGTTGACCCAAACCTGCAACTCAGCCGCTGCCTTGTTGTCCCCAAATCCCCGTGCATTGTGCCCTCTGGCGATGGCGATGCCGAAAGTCAGCACTGCCTTGCCCGTGGGCTTTTCGTCCAAATCGAATGCGATATTCCAGGCGTTGTTTTGGCTATACCAGTTCCAATGCGCGAAGTTCCAGTCTGCGCGCTCTTGGCTCTTGCCGATTACAAAGTTGACGTCCTGCGGAAAGTCGGTCGGATAACGACGCCATAGCCCCCAATGGTGAAAGTCGTCGCCATTGGCGAATTCCCCCGGCGACCGATCGGCTGTCCCGATTTGCCAAACGCGTCGGCCGCGCACGACCCGCTGCCACGTCAGACGGCCTACAGCCGTCTCCTCTCCAGCCGTGACCACGATTCCGTTCTGTTTGAATTCATAAAACTGATCGGCACCTAGCGCGAAGAGCGAATAGCGGTCCGGCCGGACTTGTTGCAGGTGAAAGCGCCCGTTCGCATCGGTGCGAGTCCAGAAGTGATATCCCTTGTTCTCCTGCGACCAGTGGGTCCCTTCCGGTGTGAGAATTACCCACGCATCGACGGCCGGGGTGCCGTCGTCGAAAACGAGCTGGCCGGTGGCTTCGCCGCGCTCAAGCGGAAACAATTCGTGCGCCATCCATGCAAACGGCCACTTTTGCGCGACGGTTGCCACACGCGCTTTGGCGTCGCTCCACAAGCTGTTGTAATTGCCGCCGCTATTGAGATAGATAAACGCGGGGCCGTATATCTTTTGCCAGTTCGTCCTGTTCTCGGGCGGGAACTCGATCTCGTAGCCGCCCCGATGCACGCAGTGCGCCTGCCAGACGATGACGGGCGTCTTCGCCGTCTGATGGCTCGTCAGCAAGACGCGGAACGGTGCCGAGCCATAGTATTCTCCGCTGGCTTGGATCCACCACACGCCAGCCTGCGGCCCGGCCCAGCCATATACATTGAAGTCGCCGTCTTCGATCGCGTGACAGTAATCGTATTTGCTGACTACGCGCCCGTCCGCAAGGACAAATGTGGCATCCATGATCTGTTTGGCTGCGCCTTCTTCCTCGCAGGTGTGGCTTACGTGGCGGCGGATCTCGTCAACGGCGATATAGTCGAAGTGCTGTGGGGCAAGACGGAGGTTGTAGGCGTATTGCGTGATAGAGCCGGCGGGCATTTGCGCGTCGTGGGCTGCGGTCATGTAGAGGTAAAACCCCGACTCGCCTTGTCGCAGTACGTAGTGGAGTGCCGTGCGAAAGAAGAGAGGCTCCGCTGGCTCGCGGACGAAGGCCACTTCCACTAGCTCGTCGGATTGACGCAGCACGTTGGCTCGGCCCGCCAGCACCGAGAATTTCTGGCGTAGCGGTACTCCCGCCGCGTCGTACCCGTTGCCGTTGCAATTCCAGTAGCCGCTGCTAGCCAAGTTGGGCCCACCGCGCAGGGAAAGCTCCTGCAGGATGCCGTCTTCGCGAATCCCCAGACGCACCAGCCCGTTGTCGATGATAATCATCTCTCCTGTCTGCAGTGTCACCGGCTGGGTCATAGCATTAGCTCCTGTGTTCGCGGCGAGAATCAGTTGTATGCAAAGTATAGCTCTCATGTATCCTTCCAAGGAGAAGCATTGCGATTATATATTATACTGCTAATATACAACCTTCAGTTTTATCCTAGTCGGCGAACCAACGCGAGGAAAGATATGACGATGGCCAGAGACCTGTACGCGCATTGCTGCGGTCTATTCAGGGCATTCCTCTTAAGCCTAGTCCTGACCGTTCCCATAACTAGTATCGCGTCTGCCCATGTAGGCGTCACGGTCCCCTTCGTCGAGGTGCCTGATCCCGCCGCGATAACCATAGATGGCGACGATGGCGACTGGGCCTTTTTCGACCCCCGTCTCGCTTTGGACCGGGAGGGATTCTTCGACCGCGAATCGGATCACGTCGATGCGGCCGACTTCGACTTCACTATCTACACCGCTTGGAGTCCGCCCCCCGACAATAGTTGGTACTGCTTCGCTCGGATCAGCGACGATACCCTCAAGATCGAAAACGAAGATCCGCTCAAGTGGTGGCAGGACGATACGCTGTCGATTACCGTGGATTCCGACCACTCCGGCGGCAGTATCTACGGGTTCACCCGCGAGGAACTAGTCAACGGCCAACGCTACTACGCCCGGGTATTGCCGTTGAAGCACCCGCGCCTACCCCACGGCCAAGCTGGCTTTCTCGACCAGCACCACGATCCTTTCCTGGAGGAGTTCCTGTGGGCGATGCACAAACCCCACTTCGACATCGCGTGGACGATGCGCCCGTCCGACGCGGCCAATGGCACTTTGCACGTCGAATATACCTTTGAGTGGAAAGCGGCCTTATGGGATGTGCTGGGGCCGAGCTTGGAGGAGAGCAAGCGGCACGTTTTCGCGCCGGGGCAGACGCTGCACATGGGGTTCCGGCTGCTCGATGCCGACCGGCCGGGGTCGGGTCGCAAGCACTCGATGTACATCCTCGGCGGCCATCAGCATCAGGATCGCAACGCCGACCGGATGCCCGATTTTCGCACTATTACGTTAGATGAGGCGCAAGACTGGCGTATGCCTGCGGAGCAGGATGCGGTGCAACCGTCCTCTGTGGACGGCGAATGAGCTGCGCGGCACACTTAAAAAAGGAGCGATTTCGATGATTATTGATACCCACACCCATTTCTACGATCCGTTCAGACCCCAAGGCGTGCCTTGGCCGGAAAAAGACGACGAGATTCTCTATCGGCGCGCGCTGCCCGAAGATTACAAGGCCCTAGCCGTGCCCGAAGGCGTAACGGGCACGGTCATGGTCGAGTGCAGCCCGTGGGTTGAGGACAATCAGTGGGTGCTCGACTTGGCCGCCGCCGATCCTTTCATCGCGGGATTGGTCGGCCACCTCGAGCCTGACGACCCGGAGTTTGCCGCTCACTTGGAGCGCTTTGCCGCCGACCCAGTTTTCGTCGGCATCCGCGCCCGCGTAGATGTAGCGGAAAGTCACGGCTTAGCCGCCGCTGAAATGCTAGTAGCCAGTGATCTGGAACTGGACACGGGTTTACACGAAGGAGTGCCCGCGCTGGCGGCGCGCTTTCCCGAGTTGCGCATCGTCGTAAACCACATCGGCGGCATCCCCATCGACGGCGGTCCGCCCGATCCGGCGCGGCTGGAATTGATGTGCCAGGCCGCGGCCCATCCGCAGGTCTATTGCAAGGTGTCGGGGCTGATGGATTTGCGCAGCCAAGTCAAGCCAGCACCGACGGATGTGGACTTTTACGCTCCAGTGCTCGACGCGCTATGGGATATGTTCGGGGAGGACCGGCTGATTTACGGCAGCGACTGGCCGGTATCCGACCGCAGTGGCCGCGAGTACGCCGATATACAGCGCTTGGTGATGACGTATTTTACCGCGCACGGCGCAGAGGCGACGGAGAAATACTTTTGGCGCAATGCCAAAGCCGCCTATAAGTGGATTGATCGCGCTGGCGCATAGCGATTATTAATGTGGAGAACCTTCTTAATTTGTGGTTGCGCTGTAAACCTCCCTTGGGATTCGCGTGTTATCAAAAAAGGAGGCATCTATGTCCAACATCCAAATCCCCATTCGCTATTACAAGGATTATCCCGGCGGGTACGACTATGGGTACGAGACTCTGACCCTAAAGTTCGCCGAGTGTGCCTTTCTTTTAGTCGATGTTGATGGGCGCTCGCCCAATCCAACGACTAAAAACTTCATTGCGCCGGCTTTGCAAGCCGCCCGCAGCAGCGGGATGCTGGTCAATTACGTCCACAACGACCTGCGCCTAGTGGCCGATCCCGGCAACATCGTGGGCGAGGTTTGGGGCAAGACAAAGGGCGGTGGCGGCAACGGCATTGCGAGTTGGGCGCGGCAAGAATACAAACCCGAATACCTCGACTACGTGGCCCCCCGCGAGGGTGAGCGCAATTTCCCCAAGTGGATCTGGAGTGGCTTCCACGACACCTTCTTGGACCAGCACTTGCGCAGCTATGGCATTAGGACGCTGTTCGTGGTTGGCTACAGTCGGCGAGCCTGCTTGCACTACACCTGCGCCGAAGCCGTGGGGAGGAATTACCGCGTCATTCTATTGCGCGATTGTTCAAACGCTCCCGGTACGATCGAGATGCCAGACACGCTAGACGACAGCTTGCCGGAAGGTGGTTGGATCAACCGGATCACGCTGCGCAACTTTGAACATCTGATCGGTTATACCACTACGACTGAGGAATTCATCGCGGCGTGTCAGCAGGTGGGAGAGGAGAAGGTCGCGTGACTCGGGGAAGTGGTTGCGGCTGGCATCTAGCTGGTGGCCGATTACATGGACAGTTTTCTGACGCAGATTTAACGTAGGAGATATACGAGTGAGTAACACATGGTGCCGCATTGGTGTTTGCGTCTTTTTCTGCATGTCATCGAGTGCTTTCGCCGCTTCTGCACAGGAGGCGGATTTTGCGCTCGTGGCCTTGGAACAGTTGCGCGACCGCATGGAGCGGGACGACAAGGGCACGTTGGATGAGTTCGTCGCGGATGTTAGTACCGCGTCTGGATTGTCGGCTGCTGCGAGTAGGGATTCTTTGGTTTCGCTGTTGCGGGACTTAAAGACGCATTGCAAGAAATCCACGGCCCTTGGCGAACAGCTTTTTGCGCTACACGGGGAGCATTTTTCTGAGCGCGAGGCCAAGGCGTATTTGGTGCGGGTGGTGGATATGGCCGGCGACCTGTTGAAGAAAGAGGAGAATGTTGGGTTGGAGCCGCTGATCGCGAGGGCGGCGAGCAAAAGTAAATTGCTCAAATTTCAAGCGTTGGATTATACAGCGGCACTGCTGGTTCCATTCGTTGGGTTGCCGGTGGCGGAAGAGTTGGTTGAGGAGGAGAGCGCAGTAAACGTCCCGACTGGAACCTTTAAGGTGTTGGTGAGGACGCGCAATAGTGAGGGCTTGTCTGACTGGGTTAATAGACTAGTTGATGCATACGGAGACCTAGGAGATATAGATGATGAAACCTCTGTAGAGGATGCCGCCATCTTTTTTAAGATATTTAAGGTCTTCCCGCAAAAAAGAATGCAGGCTAAGAGAAAGCTGCTGGCCCTGCATGAGTCGGTTCGACCGGCGCTTTTGGACGAGCTCAAACGGTTCAGCCGCGTCCGCGTCACCACGGATCCTGCGGCCAAGGATATCCGCTATACCTTGGATTATATTGTAAATTCGTACTGGGTTGGCGGACGTTATGATGTCGAACGACATACGCTACAAAGCCGCGTGCATTTGATGGTACAGGATGTGTTCAAGGACGAAGCGGTGCTGGAGCAGGAACTCATCATTGGGAAGCATTTCATGGCGCAGCTCAAGTCGGACGATGATTCCATTCTCGATGATTTTTACCAAGAAGCCGCTCGCACTGTGGTGCAAGAAGTGTCGCCATTGTTTGACTGAAAACGCTCATATCCGTCGCTGAGTGCGAAAAGAGATTGATATGCACCGGTCCTCGACCGAAACCAAGAGATTGGCCGTCTGCCTATTCCTCTCGGCCCTCCTGCATTTGGCTGTGGTCTTGTTGACTCCTTCCACACCTGATCCGCAACCGGCCCTTCAGGTGGTTTTTCGTCCGCCGCCGCGCACACTAGAAATGAGGGCCTTTGATCCGACGAAACCCGCTTTGCACGAGCGGCAAATGCAGCGGTTGGTCGTCAAGACTGCGCCATTGCAGCTTGGTCAGGAACCCGCCGAATCCGTTCCTCTTGGCGAGATTGCAGAGCAATTGCCGGCCGAGGCTCGCTCCGACATGGCTCATTTGGAAAAGAGGATGCAGATAGAGCGGTCTGACTATGTGAACATCGACTCCTTGCTCTTGGCGCACATGGCTGCCGAAGGAGACTTTCGCGAGGGCTACGTGCGCTTTCCCTTAGCTAGGATGGGTGCAGACCGCGACCGGGCCTTGGAGGTGATAGAGCGGGCGATTGAAGCTATGGGCGGTAGGAAGCGCCTACTCGCAATAAAAGAAATGAGTGCGATGGTGTGGATAGAGGTCAACTTAAAGGAGCTAAGAACGCCTTCTTGGCAAAACGGTGTTCCTCTATCGGTGATTTCAGTGAATCCCTATCTGTACCCGGTGGCGACTTGGCACTACGAGGGATGGGGGAATCACGCGGTATCTAAAAAAGAAAAGTACAAGGTAGAGGTTTCGTTTGATCCGGCGGTCCCCAACCCGTCTTATGTGAGCAAAGATCCCAAGCGACAACCGAGAATATTCGAGAATCTGTTTAACCATCGCTGGGCGCAGATCAGTGGCAACCTGCCTCCTAATTTAGCCGCCATGCGCCACCGGGGTGAAGAGGTGCGTTGGCATTTTATCGACCGTTTTCTGGGCGAGGGCGTGGCCTTGGATTACTTGGGGCAGGAGCGCAGTCGGGACGGGACTTGCCATGAGGCCGTGCTGGTAGATGATCGGAAGTTTGGGCACTATTTTGAGGCGCTTTTTGATTGCCGCACCGCACTCTTGGCCATGACCAAAGAAAAGCTGACGCCCCAAGAAGAGCAATGGTTTAGGCAAACCAATCCTAGGGCCAAGCCGCCGACTTGGATCACGGTTTACGATCGCTACCAAGAAGTGCAGGGCGTGTTGACGCCCCATCGCTGGGAACGGGCACAGGGGAGGAATACCATCGCTGTATATTTGCAATGGGCGTATAACGGCGCGGAGCCGTCAACGGCCGAACCTGTTCGATAGGAAGCAGTGCAAAAGGAAGGTTAGTGCGATGAAAATACGCGATAATGTGAGCGGCGTCCCCGGTATTATCGTATATCTACTGTCGTGTACTTAGCAAGGAGGTAGATACGTGAATAATACATGGTGCCGCATTGCGGTTTGCGCCTTTTTCTGCATGGCATCGAATGCTTTCGCCGCTTCTGTACAAGAGGCGAGTTTTGTGCTCGTGGCCTTGGAGCAGTTGAACGACCGGCTGGAGCGGGACGACAAGGGAACGTTGGACGAGTTCGTCGCGGATGTTAGTACCGCGTCTGGATTGTCCGCTACTGCGAGCCGGGATTCTTTGGTCTCACTGTTGCGGGATTTAAAGACGCATTGCAAGAAATCTACGGCCCTCGGCGAACAGCTCTTTGCGCTACACGGGGAGCATTTTTCTGAGCGCGAGGCCAAGGCATATTTGGTTCGGGTCGTGGATATGGCCGGCGACCTGTTAAAGAAAGAAGAGAATGTTGGGTTGGAGCCGCTGATTGCCAAAGCGGCGAGCAAAAGTAAATTGCTCAAGTTTCAAGCGTTGGATTATACCGCGGCGCTGCTAGTTTCATTCGTCGGGTCGCCGGTGGCGGAAGAGCTGGTCGAGGAGGAGAGCGCAGTAAATGTTCCGACAGGAACCTTTAAGGTGTTGGTGAGGACGCGCAATAGTAATGCCTTACAGGCCAGTACAGTTATCAAGCCAGGCCGCACCCGTAGCATGATGGTCCGCAGTCAAATTTTTATAGACGATAGAACCTTTTCTAAGATATTCAAGACCGCTTCGAGTCAGGAGGATATACAAAAGGAAAAGCTCCTTGCACAGCATGAGTCCATTCGAGCGTCCCTGCTGGACGAACTCAAACAGTTCCGCCGCGTCCATTGGACCACGGATCCCGCATCTATCGAGGACGCCCGCTATACCTTGGATTACGTGGCAGACTCTTACTCAGTCGGCAAGGCTCCTGACCAGCAACAATTCAAGCTAGGCACTGCTATGCTGTTGGTAATGAAGGACATGCTTGAGGACAAAGAGATGTTGAATAAGTGGCTTAGCGTCAATACTGCCTTCGAGATGGACGACAATCCCATGCTCGAAGGGTTTTACCAAGAAGTAGCTAGCACTGTGGCGCAAGAAGTGTTCGACTGTTTGCTTGAAAACGGTCGCCTGCGTCGCTGAGCGCGAAAGGAGATCGCTATGCAGTGGTCCACAACCGAAACCAAGAGAGTGGCTGTCTGCCTATTCCTTTCGACCCTCCTGCATCTAATTGTGGTCTTGTTGACTCCTACTATGCCTGACTCGCAACCGGCCCTTCAGGTGGTTTTTCGTCCGCCGCCGCGCGCACTGGAAACGAGGGTTTTTGATCCTACGAAACCCGCTTTGCACGAGCGGCAAATGCAGCGGTTGGTCGTCAAGGCTGCGCCATTGCAGCTCTCACAGGAACCCGTCGCATCCATTCCTCTTGACGAGATTGCGGAGCAATTGCCGCCCGAGGCTCGCGACAACATGGCTCACTTGGAAAAGAGGATACAGATAGAGCGGTCCGGCGATGTGAATATAGACTCTCTGCTCTTGGCGTTCGTGGCCGCCGAAGGAAACTTTCGCGAGGACTACGCGCGCTTTCCCCTCGCCAAGATGGGCGCAGACCGCGACCGGGCCTTGGAAGTAGTAGAGCGGGCGATTGAAGCTATGGGCGGCAGGCAGCGCCTGCTTGAGATACGAGCAATGAGTGCGATGGTGTGGTTAGAGTCCAGTGTAAGAGATTTGAAAAAGCCTTCTTGCCAAGGTGGTGTTTGCCTATCGGCGATTCCAGTGACCCCTTATCTATATCCGGTGGCGACTTGGCACTACGAGGGATGGGGAGATCGCGCTGTCTCTACCAAAGAAAAATACAAGGTAGAGGTTTCGTTCGACCCTGCGGTCTCCAATCCATCTTATGTGAGCAAGAATCCCTCCATCCGGGAGCGGGGTACATTCGAGGCGCTCTTTGAAGATCGCTGGGGACGGTATAGAGACATCCTGCCTCCTGATTTGGCCGCAAAACGCCACCGGGGTGAAGAGGTCCGCTGGCATTTCATCGATCGCTTTATGGGCGAGGGCGTGGCTTTGGATTATCTCGAGCAAGAGCGCCATAAGGACGGGACTTGCCACGATGTCTTGCTGGTAGATGACCGGAAATTCGGGCATTATTTCGAGGCGCTCTTTGACTGTCGCACCGCGCTCTTGGCCGAGACCAGAGAAAAGCTGACACCCCAAGAAGAGCAATGGTTCAAGCAAGCCAACCCCGACTTTCTGCCGCCGACTTGGATCACTGCTTACAATAGCTACCAAGAAGTGCAAGGCGTGTTGACGCCCCATTGCTGGGAACGGACGCTGGATATGCCGGGGGGGCGTATCAGCAAAAGACACTCGACCAGCCATATACACTTGCAATGGGCGTATAATGGCGCAGAGTTGTCAACAGCCGAACCCACCCTCTGATAAGACCTCCTTCACACAATCTACTGCCTTGATGCAGCCATCGCTGCCGCGTTCAGTCTTACCCTGTGCCTGCCAGTGCGTCCTCAGCCGCCAGTGCAAGCGGGCCACTTAGCCGAACTAACCCGAAGACAGCGGCAAATCCTGCAGATGCTCGCTGCCGCTAACGTGTCGAAGCCGCCCTGCGAAGCAACTCAAGGCTCTCGACGCGACTTTATCGCGCATTTAGGCTCGACCTTGGAAGAAGTCCGCCCGCCCTCATTCGCCCCAAGTCGCTGTGGAGCGACTGCGTCGTCTTGCTGCCATCTGTGCCAGACCGGATATACCTGCTAAGGATTACAAAAAAATCAGCCTATTACCCATTGATGCTTATAATCTGATTATTTACCCTTAATCTCTTCATTTTAAATGAAAAACTCCGCATCTAAAAAATTGAAAGAAGTCGAAGACTCAGGACATACACCTGTTACGTCGATGCGATGCGAGCGACGTTGAGGGTTGGAACAGTTCTTTGTTTGGCTTCAGTGGCAGCGGGAGTTAGGGAAGCACTGGGAGTATGATGTGGAGAACTACCTCAGCTTCATCCAACTCACATCCATTTTCATCTTACCTATTCTATGAAGAAGGAGGTATACGTGGCTTGTGTTTTATGTTCTATTGAATATCACTTACATAATTTCCAAGACGAGATACAGCGACTTCGGAAATCTGATAGCTTGCCTGGTATGGTAAATCAGAAGCTAGATGTACTATACCAAGAGGCGAAAAAGATTTTGGATCATGTAGAAGGTAACAGTTTTAATCGGTCCCAGTTAGCTAATTTGTATAGAAATCGGCGACGCTTTTTGTTGATAATAAACCAAGGTTTGGTTCGGATAGGAATCGAGCAGGTGTTGAAATCTGCATTACAGGAGGTAATTTTGGATAGATTGGACCCTAAACAAGATAGCATGGATAATCTTAGATGGCGAAAATGGGATGCTGTGATCGCCGATATTTCTTCTGGTGGATTGAAAGTATTGAGTTTATTGAATGGGATGAAAAAAGAAACACCTATTTTAGTTATAGGCGACTCTCCTTATGAGGGCTATATACAGAGCATAGCACAGGAGGATCACTACAGTTGTCTGACTTGGGAAAATATAGAAAGCCACCTTGTCGAGGCTATAGATCATGTTGTTCGAGGATATAGGTACATAGACCCGGTTCTTGCTGCAATGTTGCTAGAGAACAAAAATAGTCCACAAAAACGGTTACAGGAAAGGCTATCTACACGGGAATATGAAACTCTTTCTTACATAGTTCAAGGTAAATCTATTGCCGATATTGCCCAATTAATGAATATAAGTCCTAAAACAGTGCGCACTCATCGCGAGCGCGTACTAAAAAAATGAACATGAAGACTGATCTTGAAATCATACGTTATGCCTTTCGCCACAAATTAATAGAGTGAAATTAAAGGACTACAAAAAAATCTGTCTTTTGCCTATTGGTATTTACTAGCTGTCTTCATATCGTTTAGTTAAGTGAAGGCAGAGCGGCGAAAAGGAGGAATTCCAATGAAGAAGCTAAACAAAATGCCGCGCTCATCGTACGACGCTGGCAAAGTGCTGGCGTATGATGTAGAGACGTCTTGGATCAGGGTCCAAGAGAACCCATGCGTACGGAAACAAAACATGCTTACCATGCGGTATAGTTACTATTGTGATTACGTATGTGGGCATGATCCCATGGGTTATGCAGATTGCTCAATCGGGTCAAGGGAGACACGATGCTCTGGTGAGTGTCCGTGAGTGGCCACGCTATCTAAAGTGCATTGACTCTGGGTCTAGTATGACCCCATCCAACTAGTATTTTTGGCGAATAGCAAACCTAAATGTCTTCTCTGCCTTCACTTTTTACTTGCAAACTTTTAGAAAAGACTAAGCTATATTATGAAATTTTCTTATTCGGAATGGTTATAAACCGCTATAAAAATTTAGACTTGTCGCTTCTGGCTTATTGGATATGGTTTCTGACAACTCTAGGCGTTGGCGGGTGTGATCAGATCGCCAATTCGCATAAGAAAGACCAATCACTAATTCAGCAGACTGATGCTCAACTAGTCTACGAGCGGTCAATCAACTTGAGCGATAGCAGTGGTCCTGCACTGGGCGAGCCAACAATCTGCTCTGTTGCTAACGGAGCATTTTACATAGTTGATTACCTACACAAAGCTGTTTTTGCGTACGATCTAGAAGGACAATATATCCGTACAATCGGGCGCCGAGGAAAGGGAAAAGGTGAATATCTCTCTCCTATGGGGATCGAAGTCGGGCTAAATGAAAAGATATATATATATGATGTAAAAACGGCCGAGTTAAACGCATACAGCCAAGCCGGTCGATTTGTTGACCGACCTTTCTCAAATAATAGGAGAATGATTGGGAAATTTGTGGTAGATGGGCAGGGAAGTATTCTGCAATTGATCAGTGCCCGAGATCAAGTAGGCAAGCAAATTGTTCAACTAGTTAAGATGGTTCCCGGAGCAGGGGCACCAGAGTTTAGCATTGACGTAGCAAAGGGTCCAATGAGTATCGTGTTTATCAAAAAATTCGGCCTTTGTTATAGCTCCTCGCGTCGGCATATCTACTACATGTCTCCTTGGGACTACGAGATAGTAGAAGTAGAAGTGGATACAGGGGACCAAGTCAGACGTTTCGGTATTGAGCCGCCGAATTTTAGGCAATTGGATATCTCGTCATATGAAACCGGTAGTCTATATATGGCCGATGAGATCGAGAATTTATCCCTATTAATGAATATGGCCCTATTGGGCGACAACTTGATTTTTGTCCGATTTTCTGCGAATCTAACGATGGGAGGTGTCGAGGTAGATCCAACTCGGACATTTTGTGTGTTGTACGATTTGACTGATCCAACTGAAATAATGGTGAGAAAGGTAAAAGATCCTAGTAACAGACTTAACTATAACGTGAGTATCAGGGCAGCCGGCCAGTCATTATACGTCTATTTACCTCCGTATGTGTCTGGAAGCGGTGTCAATGGTCGTATTGATGTATATTCGTTTGATTTCGCTAGGTCTAAATAAGTCGTCGGTAACTTCATCGGTAATCGACTATCAGATAAATCTCTTTTGAGAGGCAAAATACCCATGACCTCAGGATGTATTCAACCAGACTCCCTATAAGAGTTTTGAAACTAAATATTTGCCGTAGAAAATGAGCGATACTATCAAAAATATATCATTAATAGCAAATATCTTTCTTGTAGTATTATTGGGTGTTAGCATTTTTATATTGGGTATTATTCATTACCAGTTTAGCAAAGAAATCACCCAACTAAAAAAGAAAAGTAAAACATTAGAAGAACAACACTTTCTCTATGAGGAGATAATTGTCGCCAATATCATATCAACTAGATTGTACTTGGGTACGAAGTTTCCAAAAATCGACTTCAACAAGCTGGATGGCGAGGATATATCAACAGATTTATCAAACAAGACAGGCGGTCTATTGCTACTTTTCTCGACCGGTCCTTGTCAATCATGCCTCAACGCTCAGTTGAAGATACTGTCCCATATCCACAAAAACCTGAAGTCTCCGAGAGATTTTCAGATCATCGCCATCTCCGATGAAATGCCCAGTACTTTGAAAAAATATAAAGATGCCTTTTCTCTGCCTTTTCCCATGGTCAGTGATAAGGAAAGGGCATTGTTTAGGGAAGATAATATCTTCGTCGAAAGAACACCTTTGGTATTACACGTAAACTCAGAAAATACCATAATTAAGGCCCATATTCCTATTCCTGAGACCCCTCGCTTATCAGCCCTTTTCTTTAACGAGATACAAAATTCTCTACCGTTGAAAGACCAATTATTCAATGGTCATTTTTACGAAAAGAGAATTATCGATGTTCTCCGGAATGATATAGACATGGAACCCATTCGCCCACTGCTATTCTGAAACTGGTACATCTTAAAGGAATTCTATTTTGACGCAGTACTTACAGTACTTAAAATATATACTATCTTATCGGCTTCAAGCATTGGGAATATTAGTTCTGGCGATTCTAACATCAGGTGCTTCGCTAACATTTCCTTTAGTGACCAAGTACGCTATCGATACAGCGATTCCTGAGCGAAATTTGCAGTTGTTTTTCCTGCTGATGGCGTTGCAACTATGTATATTCATTTTGAACCTGTTAACGAGTGCTTGGATGGATTATCAACACAACAAGCTATGCTATAGTGTCTCTCGGGATATCAAACTATCCGTTTTCGAGTCATTGACGTACGCGCCATTGAATATCTTTGAAAACAAAGAAGTAGGAGATCTTATACAGAGAATCAATCAAGATGTAGAGATCATCCAAAATGCAATGTGCTCGGGGATCTTGGGACTAGTTATTAATATTGTGACTTTGGTCGCCTTGGCGGCGGTTCTCATATGGCTGAATCCCGTTCTATTCTTGGCAACCCTAGTAGTTCTGCCCTTGTTTCTTCTCAATATCAAATTTTTTAGTGACAGGATCAAGAAGGCTGCGGAGCGGGTACAGGCGGAGCGGTCAAAGATTCTCAATTTTCTAGTAGAGAGGTTCAAGAATATCAGGTTGATCCACAGTTATGGTGCGCACTCCTCCGAAAAGACCCGCTACAACAAGGGGATACAGAATCTAGTCAGTGCCTCGCTTTCTTACAGGTTATATCGAGTTTTTTCTGGCGGGACTTCGGGTTTCATGATAGGTTGTTTATCTGTGATAGTCTGGGCTTGGGGAGGTAGTCAGATAATGGCTGAAGCCATGACCTTAGGCAGCCTCGTCGCTTTTACTCAGTACCTCACCCGGTTTTATGATCCTGTCCAGATAATTCATGACATATATATAGAATTCATTCGCGCTAGCGTTTCGATGCGGAGAGTGGAGGAGCTAATGCATTTTCCACAGATTTCTTCTGGACAACATCCCTTTTCTTTTAAAAAAGATATAGAATTCGTCAACGTGGAGTTCGGCTATGATCAAAAGCCTGTTTTCGAGGGGTTGACCCTACGCTTTGAAAAGGGCCTCAAATATGGCTTAGTAGGATCTAGTGGTTGCGGTAAGAGCTCGTTGGCTCAATTGCTAGCCGGTTTTTATTCGCCTCGTACGGGTAGCATTCGCTTTGACGGGAGGGACATCCAAGAGTTTGATTTCGAGCAATTGCGGACCAATATCGAGCTCGTGCCTCAAGATCCCCAACTCTTGAGCGAATCGATAGCGGATAATATCCGATTTGCCTGCCCGGAAGCATCCGACGAGGAAGTCTGGCGTACGGCAGAATTGGTAGGGCTTGTGAACGGTTCAGAAGGGATGCTAGTGATGAGGAAGTTAGTCGGTGAACAGGGTGTTGAGATATCAGGCGGTGAGCGCCATCGCATCGCTATTGCACGAGCTTTATTAAAAAACGCCCAGATTTTGATTATTGATGAGGCATTTTCGACATTGGATGCCGTCAATGAGGCATTGGTCATCGACAAGATCGTCAGGGCCTATCCCGAGACCACTATCATTATAGTTACTCACAGATTCAGTACCTTAGGAACAGTTGACGAGATTGTATGCCTCGACGGGGGACATGCTGTCGAGCAAGGGAGCTTGGAGAAACTAATTAATGATAAAGGGTTCTTCTTTCGTCTTTTTGAAAAACAGATATATGCGTCCGAGGTCCCGAATTAACCATAAGGACCCTCCCATGGTCTGTTCAAAAGTGATAATTATCATATCAATTTTTGCAATTATTTATGTAGTTGGGACTCTGCTCTATATAAACAACAATTCTGACAGACTCGGTGTTATTGAAGTAATTGAAGTAGCGGATAAAACGATAGAGGTGGATTTGAATGAAGCTAAGGAAATCTTCGATTCAGAACAAGGCGTCTTCATAGATGCCCGATCTCCATGGGATTACGAAAAAGGTCATATCCCCGGTGCGATTAATTACTCCATGAGTGAGACTAGCCAAGAGTTTGATAATCAGATAGCGTTGTGGTCAGCCGAAGAGGTGATTATCGTATATTGTGCAGGCGAAGGTTGTAAGGCGAGCATCTTATTGGCTCGTTACCTCAGAGACAAACGAGGTTTTTTAAATACTTGTGCCTTTGTTGGAGGGTGGCCGGCTTGGGTTTCAGCAGGATATCCCGTTGATAAGGAGACATACCATGAATAATATGTTGTGTCACATTGTTGCTTGTATCTTTTTCTACATGGCAGCGAGTACTTGCTCCGCTTCTGCACAAGAGACGAGTTTTGTGCTCGTGGCCTTGGAACAGTTGCGCGACCGCATAGAGCGAGACGACAAGGGAACGTTGGATGAGTTCGTCGTGGATGTCAGCACGGTGTCTGGATTGTCGGCTGCCGCGAGTAGAGATTCTCTGGTCTCATTGTTACGGGATCTAAAGACCCATTGCAAGAAGTCCACGGTCCTCGGCGAACAGCTCTTTGCGCTGCACGGGGAGCATTTTTCTGAGCGCGAGGCCAAGGCATACTTGGTACGAGTGGTCAATATGGCTGGCGACTTGTTGAAAAAAGAAGAGAACGCTGAGCTGGAACCGCTCATTGCTAGAGCTGCGGGCAAAAGCAAGCTGCTCAAGTTTCAAGCCTTAGATTATACTGCGGCACTGCTGGTTCCTTTTGTCGGGTCGCCAGTGGCGGAAGGGCTAACTGAGGAGGAGAGAGCGGTAAACGCTCCGACTGGAATCTTTAAGGTGTTGGTGAGGACAAGCAACAGTCAGGACTTGCAGGCCATTCTCGATCAAGGTCGTATATTTGGCCGCCTTCGAGTAGATATAGACGATATGATAAACAATATAGTCTTTTCTAAGATATTTAAGGCCACGCCTCTTCAGGATTCAAAAAAGAGAATTCTCCTTGCAATGCATGAGTCCATTCGAGGGTTCCTCTTGGACGAACTCAAACAGTTCAGCCGTGTCCATTGGACCACGGACCTCTCATCTGTTAAGGACGCCCGCTATATCTTGGATTACGTGGCAGACTGGTACTCATTCGGGAAGGATACTGATCAGCAACAATTCAAGCTACAGACCGCCATGCAGTTGGTAATGAAGGATGTGCTTAAGGACGAAATAGTGCTGGATGAGTCACTCATCGTCAATGCCGCTTTCAAGATGGACGAGAGACCTATTCTCGATGAGTTTTACCAAGAAGTAGCTCGCACTGTGGCGCAAGAAGTATTCGACTATTTGCTTGAGAACGGTCGTCTGCGTCGCTGAGTACGAAAATGGATCTTACAGACGAGCAGTGGTCCGTGGTGTCATCTATCATGCCTGAGTTGCCCAAACGTTGGACGGCCGGGGTCGTCCTTGGCGTTGTAGCCGAGTGGTACTCAATGGTATTCTGTGGAAACTCAGAACCAGTGCACCTTAGTATGACCTTGTGGCAGACCGCTCTGGTCTTCCTGTCGCCATACACACCTAGAGCACTTCGCCTCACGAGGTCGTACCAGATTGGTTTACCAGATGCCTTCTAGACAAATCGACTTTTCTACGCTTACGGGCAAGAGTGTCAAGGTCGCCCTCTTGGATAGCGGTGTTGACGCCTGTCATCCTAAAATAGGGGCACTTAGCGGCAGTATAGGACTAAACTTGGACTCGCAAGGGCGCGTTATCACTACTTCAGAGTGCGACGATCTCGCCGGACATGGTACCGCTTGCGCTGGCCTTGTCCGTGCAATAGCACCGGATGCCGACCTGTACAGCGTACGCTTGTTTGACAGTAGTTTAATTGTGGACGGTAAAGTGCTGATAGCTGCTCTAAAGTGGGCGATAGACATGGAGATGGATGTAGTCAATATGAGTCTCGGGACCACTGAGATCTGCTATCGGGACGAACTGCAAGTGCTTTGTCGCCAAGCAGTCGATGCTGGTATTGTGCTAGTGGCTGCCGGACATAATGAAGGCATTGAGAGTTACCCGTCTTCTTTCCTGGAGGTCGTGGGAGTAGGCGCGGGCAGGGTATATGGTCGCTATGAATACGTTTATGTCCCCGGTGCCCCTTTGGAGTGCTTAGCTCGTGGAGACAAGCAAAGACTCTGTTGGCTCAACGGGAAAGAAATCATGTCGGGTGGGACTAGTTTTGCCGCGCCACGTATAAGTAGCTTGATCGCCCTTATAAAAGAGGGGTGCCCAGAAGCCGACTTGGATTTAGTACGTCAACTCTTGCACAAAAATGCTGTGCAAGTGGCCGAAAAGCAGAACACCATCTCGGCTACCCAAGTTGGTGTTGGAACAACCCTCAGCGCGGAGCCGAGGGCTTCAGCTACGACTCCCGACTGGATCGGTAGGGCAGTTCTTTATCCTTACAACAAAGAGATGCACGGATTGATCCGCTTTTCGGATCAGTTATCCTTTGATGTCGTCGGCGTGGTTGACCCTCCGGGTAAGGGTTTGGTCGGGCGAGATGCTGGCGAGGCCATTGGTGCCCCTTTAGCCAGTTGCCGAATATCCCCGGATCTCTCCGCTACCCTTGCTGATGCTAGCGCAGATACCCTGATATTAAGTTACGTTGATCAACTAGGACGCATCGGCAAGCGCGATATCCTTCGCGAGTCGATAGAGATCGCCTTGAATTGCGGAGTCCATGCATATAGCCTAAGCAAAGTACCTGAAGACTCCTACGGAGATCTCTACCTCAAAGCGAAACAGCGTGGATTAAATATACATTACCCCACTGTATCTATTAACGAGGCAATGGAGATTATCCGCAGCCCGTCCAATTCTGCGCCAGTCAATGTGCCTATACTGGGTATTTTTGGAACCAGTTCGCAGCAAGGAAAATTCACAGCCCAACTCGCCTTGGGACGACAACTCAAAAAAATGGGCTATCGGATTAGCCACGTAGGTACCGAACACCAAGCCGAACTGTTCGGCATGGATTGCACTTTCCCTATAGGTTATGATTCACCCTTGGATATGCCGATTCAGTTTTACATTCCCTTTTTGCAATCGCAAATGAGCAGAATATGCCACGAGAAGCATCCTGATCTCATTATAGCAGGGGCACAATCAGGTACTATCCCTTATAGTCTCGATGAACATGGTTTTCACCTTTTGCCCTCAGTGGCTTTTATGGTTGGTATCAAGCCCGATGCCTGCTTACTGGTTGTAAATAGCATAGATCCAGACGAGTATATTAGGGATACAATTCAAGCCTTAAAGATACTAGTAAGAGCACCTACTATAATGTTGGCGATAGGTGACAAGAAAAAACATATTCGCACGGCATACGGACGAGGATGGGTAACTCCCCAACAAATGTCTGAACAGGAGTTAGAGTCGAATATCAAACGGTTAGAAGATACGTTTCACCTACCAGTCGTCGCAATCTCTTCCATTGAGGGACATGAACGGATGGCTGATGAAGTAGTCCATTTTTTTTCTAAATGACTAACGGAGACAAAAGTGGATAAAGAAGAAGTATATAGACGTGTTAAGGCCACTGTAATCGCAGTATTGGACTTGAAGGTATCTGCGGACGAAATACCTGATGACGGGCTATTGTTTGGAGATGCTTCCAGCGTGGACTCGATGGCGACCTTAGAAATTATCTGTGCTCTTGAGGAGGAGTTTGGCGTTGAAGTAGCTGATGAGGATTTGCGCGTTGAACTTTTTGCCTCCGTATCGTCTATCGCTGACTACCTGATGGACGTATTAGCTAATTCTGATCACGTAGAGTAGCCTAATGAGTCATGTTATAATCTCTCTTGAGGACCACTTCAATAATGCAGGAATCTCTTTCAGTGAGTCTTGTCATCGTGGGGATTTCGACGGTTTAGGCAACAGTTTTCCGGCGGAGGAATTACCTGCCTTTGGTAAGAAAGTGGAGTTCAACGGTACGCCGTTTCTATTTCCATGTAAAAGCGATGGGACACCTGACAATATGGTCTTGGAAGGTCAGCAGATAGTTGTCCCTTTTGCCCGATACCAAGCACTGATGGTACTAGGGGCTTCCGATTCTGCACGTTACGCCGACGGAGCTTTTGAGGACCATATCTACTTTTGCTCACGAGACAAACGGCAAGCACAGAGGTTGAGCTTGAAGGATTGGATTTGTATCGCTGAGCAGAGGGCCGGTGGACGGGAAGCTCTACGTTGTCCCTTTATGAATACTCCGAGCGGCCAGATAAGCAGATCGGAAAAGGGATACGAGACACTACCTACTCTATGGCTAGAGGAAATAGCTCTCGATGCTAGAGATTACCTATGCAGTATTATCTTTCCAGATAATCCATGTATGCACGTTTTTGCTATGACTTTGAGGTTACAAAAATGAGGATCTTATGCAAAAAAAAGTGAAGAGAGAAGTAAGCATTTATGATCTAGAGCGTCGGCCGATGTATTACGGTTGTTCGGGCACAATAATGGCCGCACTCCAATATACCAATCCTACGCTGTCTGATCAGTTGGCTTATTACGCATCATTGATGAGTTGGTCATTTTTCTTTGATAGCACCAGAGGCATTCCTCTAGGGATACCAGCAGATGAATTGATGCACCGAAACCTTTCCCATCTGTATGGAATAACGCGAGACGAAATTCATCGGACCAGCTTTAATGAGCTTTGGTCAGAAATTGAGAGTCTCATAGATCGGAATCGCGTCGTAGTTGCTTGGGTAGATGCCAACGATGTAAACGACAAGGCATTCCACTATGATAAGGTCCCAGGAGAAGTCGAACTTATGGTCATCCATGGATACGACCAAAAGTCAGATCAGCTATATATTACTGTTAATCCCCAGCGTTTCCAAGGCTCTATCTCGCTTTCCTGCTTGCCCACTATTTTGAAAAATATAGCAGTTTACGACTATCAAGTTCCCGAAGACCTAAACGTGTGGCCATCCTCCAAGGCTTGGGGTCTCGTACATTTTGACACAGAGGCAATACTGAATAGACAGAAATTTGAAACGATTGAAACGGGGTTATACGCTATGGATTTATTTGCTAAAGAGATAGCAACTCGTATCGATCAGAGGGACGATAGCATATATCCTTGGATGGAAGAATCGTACGCTCAGATGGCCTTTATTGGTCCTCAGCGTATCGTGTTAGCTCAGACTTTGTGGTTAGTTGCAGATAGGGAGCGCAGCGAAATAATTGGCGATTGGGCTCAGACATTCTATAGCCTTGGACAAAGCTGGGAGGTAGCCCGCAACATGTTTTTCAAAGCATTTAAGAAAAAAAATGCGTCTATATTGCCGCGTATCCACAAACGAGTTGACGCGATATTGGCAAATGAACGCCAACAGGCGTTTCTGTTACGAGACTCGTTAATCAAAGAGAAAAACATTACAACGTAAGAGCAGCCGTGACGAGGATAGTTACCTTAGCATCATATATCTGGTGTGTTTATTTTTTTCAAGCTGCCTTTAGAACCGTAAGACTAATATGCACAAAGCGTTCAAATATCGGCTGAGACCCACGGCAAAACAGACCACGATGCTGGCGATTCACCTCGAAGAATGTCGGATGCTCTACAACCACTTAGTCGCGGATCGCATCCAAGCCTACAAAGACCGAGGGGAATCCCTTGGCCGCTACGACCAGATCAATCAGTTGCCCTTCCTCAAGACGGATCGTGCTACTCTAAATCAGGTGCATTCCCAAGTCTTGCAAAACGTGGCCGTGCGCGTTGACTTGGTCTTTCAGGCCTTCTATCGCCGCTGCAAGGACGGGGGCGAAAAGCCCGGATTTCCCCGTTTCAAAGGCACCGGCCGCTACAACAGCCTAACCTATCCGCAGGCGACGGCTTTTCGCCTCGACGACCAAGGATTGCGGGTTTCCAAGATCGGTTGCTTGCACGGGGTTTGGTCTCGGCCTTTGGAGGGCATGCCGAAGACCTGCACAATTCGCCGCAGTGCGACGGGCAAGTGGTTTGCTACCATCATCTGCGAGGTGAAAGCTCAACCCTTACCCGCAAGCGACGAAGCGGTGGGTATCGACGGCGGGGAGGAGCAGTTCGCCACGTTGTCGAATGGCGAGGTGGTCGCCAACCCCCGGTTCTTCCGCCAAGACGAAAAGGCGCTGGCGAAAGCACAACGCAAACTGAGCAAGGCCGCTAAGGGTTCCCCTGAGCGCCAGAAAGCCCGCAAGGTGGTTGCTCGCGTCCACGAGCGCATCCGCCACCGACGGCATGATTTTGTGCATCAGCACGCCCGGCGTATCGTCAACCGCTATGGCCTCATCGCTGTAGAAGCGTTGCATGTCAAGGCCATGGTTCATAACCGTTACCTTGTCAAAAGCATTTCGGACGCTGCTTGGTTGCAGTTCCGGCATGTCCTGTCCTACAAAGCGGAAGAAGCTGGTAGGATTCTGGTCGCCGTGAACCCGGCCTATACCTCGTAGGATTATTCGGCCTGCGGGCATCGTGTGCAAAAGGCGCTTTCGGGCGTCGGCATGTGTGCTCCTGTTGCGGTCTGGACTATGACCGAGATGCAAGCGAGGTGCATAATATTTGCAGACTGGGGCTACAGTCTGTGGCGGCGTAACTCTGCCAAGAAGCCTAATTCTTTTGGGATTGGGATTAGTCAATTGTGATTGTGTCGCCCAAGTAAGTTTCGTTTACTTCAATAATACTGGAGGCTAGTTTACGATAATTGCAATCCAGCGATTAGACTTAGCAATTGTCCAAGTATAAATTACGTTGTCGTTTGCGTAACGCTTACCGGCTTATCCTTCAAAAGACAAGGAAACCGATGAAAATACGCGATATTGATACCATTCTGATCGATTCGCCGGGCCGCAAATGGACGATTGTGCGAGTCTTTACAAACGAAGGCCTAGTGGGTTTGGGCGAGGCCACGTATTCTCAAAAGGAGCCGGTGGTCGTAGCTGCGGTCGAGCATCTCAAACAGGAACTGATCGGCGAAGACCCCGCGCGCATCGAGTACTTGTGGCACAAGCTCTATTTGCGCTCCTCGCTGAGCGGCATCTGGCGCATGGCAGGTCCCGTGTGGATGAGCGCCATGAGCGGCATTGACCAAGCGCTGTGGGACATCAAGGGCAAGGTGGCGAATCTGCCGGTGGTCGAACTGTTGGGCGGCAAGTTCCGCGACCGGGTCGAGGTCTATACGCACTTTGGCGGTGCCACGCCCGAGGATTCGGCGCACATGGCGCGGGAAAAGGTAGCAGAGGGGTACACTGCGCTCAAGGGGGGAGCGCGGTCGCGGAGTGGGGCCGACTTCGGTCAATACGCGGACGACGGCCATCCGACTGAGACGGCAGAGCACTTCGCCGCAGTGCGGGAAGCGGTGGGGCCGGATGTCAAGCTGTTGATCGATTGCCACGGCCGCTTCACCGTGGCCCAGTGCATTCGCTTGGCCCGCGCCATAGAGTCGTCCGATCTCTACGTGTTTGAAGACCCCGTGCCGCCGGAAGACCTGAACGCCTATCCAAAAGTGCGGCGGGAAATCTCCATTCCGGTCATGGGCAGCGAGCGGCTCAACACCAAGAGCCACTACCGCCAATTGTTGGATCTAGACGGCATCGACGTGGCGCAGCCCGATCTGATGTACGCTGGCGGGATTACCGAGGTGCGCAAAATTGCGGCCATTGCCGACACCTTTCACGTCCCTATCTCGCCGCACAACACCAAAGGCCCAGTCGGTATCATCGCGGCTGCGCATTTGATGGCCTCCATACCGAATGTAGCCCCCATGGAGTTCGTCACCGGCATTGCGTGGCGGGATGAGATTATCACCGAGCCGCTGCGGGTGGAGGATAGTTGCATCGTGCTGCCGGATGGGCCGGGTTTTGGGATTGAGCTGGACGTGGATGGGGTGGAAAAGCACCGCTGGCGAGTGGGTGATCCACACTGAAGCGGCCATGAAAAGCATTGCGATTGCGGGCGCGGCTCTGATAGCCGGCGGCCTCTGCGTCCTGTGGACGTGCTGTGTCGCCGCTGAGCCGCTTGTGCCCTTCGTCGATGTGGCCGTCCAGCTCGGCCTGACTCGCGTCCACACGAGCGGCAGCTTGGAAAAGGGCTATATCCCCGAGGCCAAAGGCGGCGGCACGGCCGCGCTCGATTTTGACCGCGATGGCGATCAGGATCTGTACTGGGTCAATGGCGAAGGCGGTGGCCACGCGCTCTTTCGCAACGACGGTCCGGCTGGCTTTGTCGATGTGGGTGAGACGCTTGGGACCGCAGGTCGCGGCTGGGGCATGGGTGCGACTAGCGCGGACTTTGACAACGATGGGGACCAAGACTTATACGCGACCCAATTGCGGGATAATCTGCTCTTTCGCAACGATGGCGATCGCTTTGTCGATGTGGCCGCAGCGGCTGGCGTGGCCACGCCCCATTGGAACACGGGCGCGGCTTGGGCCGACTACGACCGCGACGGCGACCTCGACCTATACGTGGCGAGCTATGCGGTATTCGATTCGACTGAGGTTGAACGCTTGGGGGCGCAGTGGAAGGGGGTAGAGGTCTTCGTCGGCCCGAGGGGATTGATGGGGGCTGCGGATGTGTTTTATCGCAACGACGGCGACGAGTTTGCCGACATCACTGCTTGGGCGCGCCTCAACCATCCCTCTCCAGGCTACGGATTGGGCGTCCTGTTTGCGGACATGGACGCCGACGGCTGGCCCGATTTGTTCGTGGCCAACGATTCTAGTCCGAACTTTTTTTATCGCAATCGCGGCGATGGCCGCTTTAGCGACCGCTCCCTTCCGGCCCGCTTGGCCTATGGCCGCAGCGGACAAATCCAAGCGAGCATGGGGATAGCTTGGGGCGACTACGACAACGACGGCCACCCCGATTTGTTCGCCACGCATTTTGAAGACGAGTACAATACCCTCTATCGCAACGAAGGCGATGGCACCTTTGCGGATGTTAGCGCAGAAGCTGCCTTGGGGCGTGCGGGGTGGGCGCACGTGGGTTTTGGCGTGGGTTTTTTCGACTATGACCACGATGGCGACCTCGATTTGTTAGTAGCAAACGGACACGTGTATCCTCAGATTGACCGCGCCGGCAGCGGCAGTGCGTACGCCCAGTCCAATCACCTTTTTGCCAATGTTGGCGATGGAACGTTTACGCAGGTCGCGCTCGGCTCTGAGGTGCCCCGGGTCAGCCGAGGAGCCAACGTGTTCGACTTTGACAACGACGGCGATTTGGACGTTTTCGTGGCCAACCTCGACGATCGGCCCTCGCTGTTGCGGAACGATGTGGGCAACCGGCAGAATTGGCTGGGCCTGCGCTTGGTCGGAACGCGCGGCAACCGCGATGGCATTGGCGCTCGAGTGCGACTGGTCGCTGGCGAGCGGACGCAGATCCGCGAACTCATCTGCGGCAGCAGTTTTCTCTCCAGCGAGGACCGCCGCCTGCACTTTGGGCTAGGGCGCGTCGAGCGGGTCGATACGCTCGACGTGCGCTGGCCCAATCAGCAGCGCGAAGTTTTTACCGACCTGCCGGTCAATCGGTACTTGACGATAGAAGAGAGCAATAGCGATCCGTGACCCATTTCTTAACTACTGATGTTACGCAGTAGGGGGCGGTTTGAAACCGCCCCCTACGTGCGCCGGCAGGACAAACGCTGCGTAACGTCAGTTAATCACAGGGGTAAAGAAATATGCGCTTCTTAAATGCTTGTCCATTAATCGCGGCCCTGTTGGCGGCTGGCCCAGTAACCGCCGAGTTATCGCTTCACCAGCTCAGCGACGCGGTGTATGTGTTGCAAGGTGGTGGCGGCAATGTCGGGGTTTGCGTCGGCGACGATGGCATTCTTTTGGTGGATGCCAAATTGGCGTCGCAGGCCGATGCGGTGCGCGCCGCGCTCGCCCGTTTTGACGGCCCTTCGGCTGAGACTTCGGCGAGCTCAGTCGAGTCGCTCAGGTCGAAGCAGCCCCAGTACATCTTCAACACGCATTTCCACGGCGACCACATCGGCGGCAACCGCGCCTTTGGCCAGCACGCGACGATTTTGGCCCACGTCAATGTCCGCAAACGCTTGGCGACGGGCGGTGAATTTGGCAAGCGGCACGTTGAGCCTGAGCCAGCGGTTGCCTTGCCCGTGATTGCGTTTGAGCAATCGGTGTCCGTGTTCTTCAACGGCGAGGAAATCCGCGCCGTTCACTTTCCCCGCGCCCATACCGACGGGGACATCGCCGTATTCTTCGTCAACGCCCAGATCGCCCATCTCGGCGACCTGTTCTTCAACGGCATCTTCCCCTTTGTCGATCTAGAGTACGGCGGCGATGTTGAGACTCTGACGCAACACATCGCCGCGCTCATCGATCAGCTTCCCACGGACACCAAAATCATCCCCGGCCACGGCCCGGTCGCCACGCTCGACGATTTGAAGGTTTACCACCGCATGTTGGTGGAAACTACGGCTAGCGTGCGCACGCGCCGGAGCGCGGGCATGTCGCTCGAACAGATCAGCGCCGAGGGACTCGACGCCCAATGGGCGTCTTGGGAGTGGTCTTTCGTGCCAGCGCAGCGCTGGATCGAAACGGTCTATTGGAGCTTGGAAGCGGGGGCGGGGAGCGATTGATGCGAAGCTGTGGATGCGGCCTGTCGCTGGCCGTACAATTCCATTAGTCATTAGCATAGTAGTCGATTAGTATAGTAGTCGATTGAATCAGACCTCTTTTCGCTACGCCGTCTTCTGGAAATTTCCATGGAGGTGCTGTTATGGTGAAGATTGCTGTTTTTACATGCGTATTGCTATGGAGCGGCCTCGCCGAGGCCGTCACTTGGGATTTTGACGACGGGACGACGCAAGGATGGTCCGCTAAAGAAGCGTTTACATGGGGTGGCCCGTTTGAATTTCATCAGTTTCCGGGGGAGGTTGAAGACGGCGTGTGGAGGGTCGATGTCTCGGCCAGACAGGTGTATCCCGATCCGTCAGTCAAGTTGATTTCTTCTACCATAGGCTACGATTCGCGCCTATTCGACCGGGTGATAATCCGGTTTCGCACCGTGCATGGCCACCCTACGACAGGGAGTGTTGGGCTTGCTTGGACGAACGAGCACAACCTCGAGACCCCAGGAATGAATCCAGAAATGTCCGCCGAAAACCAGTTTGGGCTTTACTTCACTCGGTTTGTTTATACCACCGAGTGGCAGGAAGTAGAGTTCACTCTCGACGACCAATACCAAGACGATATAGTGTGGGAGGGGCTGTTACGGGATATTCAACTGAGCTTTAGCTTGGGGGGGCCAGACGACTTGGTTGAGTACTTTGAAATAGACTGGATCGATTTGATTGGCCAGGAAGAACTCTCGCAGGGGGAATTGGCCCGGCCGCCGGTAAAGTATTTTCGCTTTGAAGGAGCCGGTCTTTTTGCTCCCCCGATCTTCTATCCAATTACACAGGGTTTAGGGAGTGGAGAAGGGAGCGGCGTCTTGACCGACTTAGATGGCGATGGCGACTTAGACCTTTTCTCTCTTGCCCTCTGGTCGGGTCGGAGGTTCACACAAGGCTGGGTCATGGCGATCAATGATGGTAGCGGGGCTTTTGCGACCGTGCACACCGAGAATGGAGGTATTGACTTTGGATTCAGGTACGTATTCGCCGAGGATGTGGATGGCGATGGCCAAGACGAGATTGTGATAGCGGGAAACCGCGAAATAGTGGTTTGGTCGATTGGGCCGGATTTCCAGATCGAGGTACTCACCATAGGGTCGGACGACCTCGAATCCCTCTGGGATTTGGTGCTCCACATCTGGGAGGTTCCCAAGGGCGATTTTGATGGCGATGGGCAGTGGGAGTGGCTCAAGGAGCTTCAACGCAACCTCTTTGAAGGGGACATGGGACTCGTGGTGCAAGATCGATCCGAAGAAGGGGTGCTGTATGATGAGCAGGTGCTGTATGATGAGCAGCTATTTCTGCGCTCGCCGGTGAAGGTGCGCGATCTGAACGCCGACGGAGTAGATGATTGGGTATTTGTCGGTGGCAACCGGGTGTCGGGTTTTGGGGTGTTTGTCGAGTGGGGTGGGGGCTTGAATCCGACCCGAGAAGTGGAAACGCATCGCTTGGCTGGCGATGGGACCCAAGTGCTGCCCGGCGATGTCGATAACGACGGAGATCTGGACTTGGTGGTGTTGGATCCGGCCTTGGGCGGCGTGCATGTGCTCAAGAGTTCGGGAGGAGGGCAGCCGACGGCAGTGATGACGGCGGCGGGTGCTGTGCCGACGCAGTATCGGCTGGGCGACAGCTATCCCAATCCGTTTAATCCGGCTGTGGTGATTCCCCTCGATTTGGCGACGGACGCGGCGGGAGTGTCGCTGACGGTGTACGACGTGTTGGGTCGTCGGGTGCGGCAGGTGTGGAAGGGGGCACTACCGGCGGGTACGCATCGGTTTATGTGGGATGGCCGCGACGAGATGGATAGGGATGTGGCGGCTGGAGTGTATCTCTATCGGGTCGAGGTAGATGGGCGCGTGGAAACCAAGAAGATGATGAAGCTGCCTTAGGACGCATCCCGTCGGCTCAGTCGCTCGCGTATCGCATCCCTCACGCCGAGGGTTTTCCTCAGAAAAATATAGTTATTCGGCCTTTTTTACCGCTCTTGACAGCGGAGGTGGGGCGTTCCATAATTAGGCGCGAACTTCAGCGATCACTACTTACAAGCGAGGAGGTTTTTCCTTGAAAGATTTTGCCTATTGCGCCCCCAGCACGTTGCGCGAGGCCGTGGCCCTCAAGGCCGAGAAGGGCGAGGCCGCTCGCGTCCTTGCTGGCGGCACCGATTTGATCGTCCAGTTGCGCGGGAAGCGATTTGCGCCCGACTGCGTCATTGACATCAAGAATGTCCCCGAGGCCAACGAGCTTTCCTATGGCCCTCGCCGGGGTTTGGTCATTGGCGCGGGCGTGTCCTGCTGGCGCATCTACAATGACCCCGAAATCGTCGCGCGCTACCCTGGGCTCGTCGATTCGGCTGCCATCATCGGCGGCATCCAAATACAGGGCCGCGCCACCTTTGGCGGCAATTTGTGCAACGCCTCTCCGAGCGCGGACACCATCCCCAGCCTGATTACCCACTCGGCCGTGTGCCACATTGCCGGGCCGGACGGCAAGCGCCAAGTCGCGGTAGAGGATTTTTGCACCGCTCCGGGCCGCAGTGTGCTGGCGCCCGGCGAGATCTTGGTTGCTCTCCAGCTTCCAATTGCCAGGAAGAACACGGGCTCGCACTACCAGCGCTTCATTCCGCGCAACGAGATGGACATCGCCGTCGTCGGAGTGTCCTCCCATGTCACCTTGGCCAATCGCGGCAAGGAGTTTAAGGCCGTGCGCATTGCGCTCGCCGCGGTCGGCCCGACGCCGATTTTTGCGCGCGAGGCCGGCGACAGCCTAGCGGGCCAAGCCGTCTCAGACGAGGCCATTGACGCGGCGGCTACCGCAGCCCAGAGCGCGGCTCGCCCGATTTCCGATATGCGCGGTCCGGCCGAGTTCCGCACCCACCTTGTCGGGGTGCTGGTCAAGCGCACCCTCGCAGGTGCTGTGGCTCGGGCCCGCGGCCAGTTCGTCGCCAACGCCGTGCAGGAAGCGGCTGGCTAGAGTTAGAAATGCACCGACCATGCGGTCGGCGATAGAAGATTCTCACTCGCCGCAACAAGCGGCCCAAATTCGGAGTTAAGGTACATGAGCAAAACACACGTCCAAACCACGATCAACGGGGAGCCGACCGAGTTTCTCTGCGAGCCGCGCCAAAGCCTGCTCGAAGTATTGCGCGAGACGCTCGGCTTCACCGGCACCAAGGAAGGCTGCAACGACGGCAACTGCGGCGCGTGTTCCATCGCCGTTGACGGCGTCCTCGTCGATTCTTGTCTAATGCTGGCCGTTGAGGCCGATGGCAAGGAAATCGGCACGGTCGAGGGCCTTGCCAGCCCGGATAGCCTGCACCCGGTGCAGCAGAAGTTTCTCGAACACGCTGCGCTGCAATGCGGCATCTGCACCCCGGGCTTTTTGGTGGCCTCCAAAGCCCTGCTCGACCACAATCCCAACCCTTCCGAGCACGAAGTGCGGCACTGGCTGGCTGGCAACTTGTGCCGCTGCACGGGCTACGACAAGATCGTCCGCGCTGTCCTCGACGCCGCTGAGGAAGTGCGCCAAAGCGCCTGAACCCAACGAGGAGGAACGCCATGCCTGCCAACAACGGCTACAAAGTCATCGGCACCCGCCCCATCCGCCACGACGGCGTTGACAAGGTCACTGGGCGCGCCATTTACGGCGCCGACACCCAGTTGGCCGGCTTGCTCTACGGACAGGTCCTGCGCTCGCCCCACGCCCATGCGCGCATCAAGTCCATAGACACGTCTAAAGCTGCGGCCCTGCCTGGGGTCAAGGCCGTCCTCACGGGCACCGACCTGCCCGATGCCGGCGACCAAATGGTCGATCTCGGCGAAGGCCCGGCCCGGCTCAAATACCTGCGCGACAACGTGCTGGCCACGGATAAGGCCCTGTACAGCGGGCATCCCGTCGCCGCGGTCGCCGCCACTAGCGTCCATATTGCCGAAGAGGCGCTCGACCTGATCGAAGTCGAGTACGAGGAACTAGAGGCCGTGCTCGATGTGCGCGAGGCCATGCAGGAGGGCGCGCCCCAACTCCACGACGACATGACCACCCAAGAGTTTGGGGAAGACACTGGCCGCAAGAGCAACCTCGCCACCCACTTTGAGCACCGACTCGGTGATGCAGACAAAGCCTTTGCCGAGGCCGACGTGGTTGTGGAGCGCGAGTTTCAGACCGCCACTGTGCATCAAGGATACATCGAGCCGCACAACGCCACGGCGAGCTGGAACGCCGATGGTCAACTGACGGTCTGGACCAGCACTCAGGGTTCGTTCACTGCGCGCGCCCAAGTCGGCGCGGTCTTGGACATGCCCATTTCGAGGATCAAGGTCGTGCCGCAGGAGATTGGCGGCGGCTTTGGCGGCAAAATTCCGGTTTACTTGGAGCCAGTCGCCGCCCTGCTCTCCAAGGCGAGCGGCCAACCCGTCAAGATGATTATGACCCGGCCAGCCGTCTTTGAGAGCACTGGCCCGACGCCCGGGTCGTACGTCAAGATCAAGATGGGTGCAGACAAGAGCGGCAAGATCGTGGCCGCCGACGCCTATATCGCCTTTGAGTCTGGGGCGTATCCCGGCGGCTTGGTCGGCGCAGCCGCGATGTGCGTGTTCTCGTGTTACGACATCCCCGATGGCCGGATCGACTGCTATGACGTAGTGGTCAACAAGCCGCGGAGTTTTGCGTATCGAGCCCCCGGTTCAACGCAGGTGGCTTTTGCCACTGAGCACGTGGTTGATTTGCTGGCCGCCGAACTGGGGATGGAGCCGCTGGAGATCCGGCTAAAGAATACCGCGACGACCGGCACCCGGCGCATTGACGGCGTGGTGTACCCAAAGATGGGCTGCAAGGAGGTGTTGGAAGCCATCCGCGACTCGGAGCACTACCAGAGTCCTGCGCCTGCTGGCCCCAATGGAGGGCGCGGCATCTCGGTTGGCTATTGGTTCAACGTCGGGCTCAAGTCCTCCTGCACGGCCAGCGTCAACGCAGACGGCACGGTCAGCTTAGTCGAGGGTTCGACCGACATTGGCGGTACGCGCACGTCGGTCGCCATGCAGTTTGCCGAGACCTTGGGCCTGCGGGCTGAAGACGTCAAACCGCAAGTGGCCGACACGGATTCGATTGGCCACACGGACGTAACCGGCGGCAGCCGCGTGACGTACGCCACTGGCTGGGCCGCGTACAAGGCCGCCCTCGACGTGCGGGACCAGCTCTGCGAGCGCGCGGCCCAACTATGGGAAGTCGAAGTAAGCCAAGTCGAGTTTGACGATGGCGTCTTCCGTTCCGGCGATAACGAGCTGACCTTTAAGGGATTGGCTGGCCGCCTCGAAGAGACCGGTGGCCCGGTCATTGGCCGAGCCACCGTGGACCCAGATTCGGGCGTTGGCGGCTCCTTTGCAGCCAATATCGCCGATGTTGAGGTCGATCCCGAGACCGGCAAGGTGGATGTTTTGCGCTTTACGGTCATCCAAGACGCTGGGCGGGCGATTCACCCGGCGTACGTCGAGGGCCAGATGCAGGGCGGCTCGGTGCAGGGCATTGGTTGGGCGCTCAACGAGGAGTACTTCTACAGTGGCGAAGGCCACCTCGACAACTCCAGCTTTCTCGACTACCGGATCCCGACCAGTCTCGACCTGCCGATGATTGAGACCATCATCGTCGAGGTTCCCAACCCGGGCCATCCCTATGGCGTGCGCGGCGTTGGCGAGGCCAACATCGCCCCGCCGCCCGCTGCCATGGCCGCGGCCATTGAGGCTGCTGTTGGCGTGCGGCCGCAGGAATTGCCCATGAAGCCCGACCGCATTGTCGCCGCGTTGCAGGCGCACGAGGAACGGGCCGCGCAGGCTGCTGGCGGTTAGCCCACCATGCCCGTAGCTTGGATTCCCTCGCTGATGCAGAAGCTGACTGCTGGCCAACAGCAAGTAGAGGTAGAGGGAGCGACCGTGCGCGAAGTCGTTGCCGCACTTGACGCCCGCTACCCCGGCTTCAAGGAGCGGGTTCTCGACGGCGACCGCATCAAGACCGAGATTGCCGTCGCGGTGGATGGCGAAGTGGTCGCGGCCGGGTTGAGGGCGAAGGTGGGGCCTGAAAGCGAGGTACACTTCCTGCCGGCTATATCGGGGGGCGCGAGTTAGTTAGCTGTACGGATGCAACACAAAGGGGCCGGTACTCCAACAAGAGTACCGGCCCTTTCTTCTTTCCACCCGCTTTTGAACAGTTTCAGCGCCTCCCCGTCGAGCCAAAGCCGCCGCTGCCGCGCTCCGTTTCCGCAAGCTGCTCGACCTCGATCCACTCGCCGCGTGTCACCGGTGCGAAAATGAGTTGGGCGATGCGCTCGCCTGGGTCGATGGGCTGGTCCTCAGCAGAAAGGTTGATCATGATGACGCCGACTTCGCCTCGGTAGTCGGCGTCGATTGTGCCTGGGGCGTTGAGTAGCGTCAGGCCGCGCTTGAGGGCCAAGCCACTGCGCGGCCTGACCTGTGCTTCGTAGCCTAGAGGGATTTCGAGAAACAGGCCCGTGGGGATGAGGCCGCGCTCGCCGGGTGCTAATACCACTGACTCTGATAGCGCGGCGCGCAAGTCGAGGCCGGCGCTGTGCTCCGTCTCATACGTGGGCAGCGGTTGGTCTCCCTTGTTGATCACCTTCACTTGAATAGTCATAGAACTTCAGGCGTCGTCTCGTGCCGCTCGCGCCAGCGCTGTTGAAGGCCCCGTATGTACACCGCTCCCAGCACATAGGAGACTGAGGCGATGAGGCTGAGTAAGCCGGCGAGAAATACGATCAGCACGCGCTGGGGCTTGGCCTTGATTTCGGGTGGTGTGGCTGGGTCGAGTATCTGCACGGTCGAAGTGGCGTCCTTGGCCTCGATCAGAGTCTGGGCTTCCTGTTGCAACAGAACCAGCAACAGGGACGTCTGCACGAGTACATCCTTTTCGAGGTTTGCGTACTCTTGGGCCACGCTCGGGATCTGCTTCAGCGGCAGGAAGAGGTTTTCGTCCAGTTGTAGTCGCAGCTCTTTGTTTGGCGACAAGCCGTTGTCGGTGGGGCTGGGGCCATCGCGCAAGAAAGCCAAGGTCACCTGACGCATTAGGATTTCGCGCTCGAGCTTTTTGACCTTATCGTGGTTGGGACTGAGCCCCGAGTCAAGGAGTTGTTGGCGCTTCATTTCGAGTTCCATTGCGGCGGTCTGCATTGAGGTGGCCGTCAGGATCACGGCGCGGGCTTGGTCGTCGATCGAGATGGCGTTGTGCTCGGACTGGAACTGTTCCAGTAGCTGCATCTTGTCATCAAGCTTTTTATCTTCTTCTTGCAAAATCCCGCGGATAAAGTCCAAGCGGTCGGAGGCCGTCTTGTGCGCGAATCGCTTGTTGGTACTATCGAGCAGGACGATGTAGTAATTGGCCATGTCGGCGGCCATTTGCGGGTCTTTGTCTAGAACGGAGACTCCAAGCATGCCCTCTTCGGTCATGGCGGCCGTGGTTTTGTCGGCGAGGGTTTCAAGCGCGTCGGTCAGGGTGCGGGACTCGTAGCGCTGCATCAAACCGAATTTCTCGATCATCCGCCGCCGCGTCGTCACGCTCTTGATGGTGGCGAGAGAAATGTCAGATGGCGTGCCCCGCTCCCCGAGGCGCAAGGCGGGTATGGGTAAGGACGAGAGCATGCTGGAAAAACCAAAACTCTCCTTCTTCTCTTGGGGGGGCAGAATTTGCACGGTGGCCTCGTATTCCTTTGGCAAGAGGAAGCTGAGGCCACCGGCCAAGACGCAGATGGCCAAGGTGCCGCCGATGATCAGCCAGCGGCCCGCGTGCAGTGCCGTTAGCAGATCGATGATGTCGATTTCTTTTTTTTGGATATTCATTAAAGTGCTCCTTGGGATTCTTATGCTAGAAAAAAGCCCCCCTCAACAAGGCCGCGAGGGTCAGGATATTGAAGACGGTGGGAATAGTCTCTTGGGTGAGTGCCCAGTAATCGATGCGCTCCTTCTGGGGCACCCATATTTCGTCGCCGACCTCGACTAGCAGGTTGTCTTTGAGTTTCTCGCGGACGCCCGTGCGCGCTCGGACTAGGCGGGCATGGCGTCTGTCAGCGTCGTACAAGTACCCGCCGGCCTTGGTTATGTAGTAGCGCACTTTGCGGCCTGGTTCGTAGTCGATCAGCCCGGCTCGCTGCACTTGACCACTGACGTTGATGGTGTGCCGCTGCATGGGGAAAAAGATCACATCGCCGTTGGCGAGCAAGATGTTTTGCCCCTCGTCGCCATCGACAAACAACCGCTCAAAATCGACTGCGATCCGCCCCTTTTCTTCGCGGGTTTTGGTCTTGAGATAAGCCCGATCCTCAATGTTCATGTCGGTGAGGCCCGCTATCTCGCTCTGTCTCTTTAGCTGCTCTAGCTGCGGGTCTTTCTCGGCCCGGACCTTGGTGCGGATTACTCGGGCACCGATGAGAGACGCCTCATCGGTTAGGCCGCCGGCCGCGGCCACCACGTCCTTGATGCGGGTAACGCCGGGTTCGATGCGGTAGCGGCCTTGGAACCTGACCTCGCCAGAGATCACGACCGTGTACGTGGACTGCCACAGCGATTGCGCGCGGATAAAGATCGCGTCGTTGGGGCGCAGCTCAATGTGGCGCATGGTTTCGTAGTCCAGTTCCTCCAGCGTCTCTTTGGCGCTGCCTAGCTCAATGACCTCGGCCTGCCCGGTGTCCTCTTGAAAGCGCCAGAGTTCGGCGCTGATCAGCGGTTTGGAGCGGTTCAAGCCCTTGGCCAACGTCACGAGGTCGCCGAGGGTATCCCCGGGTAGGAACTCGTATTCGCCCTCTTCATTGACCGCGCCGAAGATAGACACCGAATGCTTGCGAAACGAGACGTGGACCATGTCGCCCATGCGCACGTAGGGGTTGTGCGCGAGGTCGCCGGTGGCGAGGAACATGTCGAGATCCACGCGCTCGCTGGTGCCGTCGCGGTGGATTAGTTGGATGGAGCGTCGGCCTGTGTTGCGGTTAGCGGCTCCACCGGCATCTTGGTCCTGCAACGCGATCTGGCCCTTAAAGCCGCCAGCCTGTTTGATTATATCTAAAACCCGCGTGGTCGGATGGATGGTGAAGCTGCCCTCGTTCAGCACTGCGCCGGTGACGTACGCGGTGAAGAAGCGCATACTCACGAGGGAGATGCTGATGTCCACGTTAGGATATTTGTTTTGGACTGCGGTCGAGAGGCGCTCTTTGGCCGCGGTTAGCGATAGGCCCGAAATGTGAAACAAGCCGACGGTGGGGATGAGGACATTGCCCTCTGGATTGACCTGCAAGGAGTAGGGCTGGTCAAATTCGCCCCAGATGTAAAGCTGAAGTACGTCGTTAGGGCCGACGATGTACGCGTCTGGGTCTATATCGCGATCCTGACCGATGCGCGTCTTATCCGCGCTTAAGCTGCCGGGTAGGCGCGCCTTATCGGAGATCACAGCCTGATTTAGGTCCGGTATGTCGGACGCGGAAAGGGCCTGTTGTCTGACTTCTTCGCCCCGTACCAGACTTTCTAAGTTGCCTAGGCCTTGTTGGGCGCTCGCTGGCCCTGCTAGCCCGCAAAAGACGAGGGCGCAAGCAAGGACAAAAATGCTCGTTGGCATGGTTCCTCCTGTTTGCCTAATTGCGCTAATAGTATTTCCCATAATGTCGATCTTTTTACGGCAGCTTGCCCAAATAGCGCGCCCAATTGGCCGCGGCCTCCTCTTCGGTGAACCCGATGAGTTCAGCTAGTTTGTCGGCGACGGCTGCCACCCGCGCTGGATGGCCGGCGGCCCCGCCGATGGGCACGGGCGCGTCCGTTTCCAACAGCAGCAACTCGCGGTCGATTTCTGCGACCACGGCTTGGGTCTGCGGATCGCACAGGACGGATGGGCCGACGGACACGTAGATTCGCTCCGCACGGCAGAGTCGCACGAGTTTTTTGGATTGGGTGAACCAGTGTAGCTGGGCGTTGAGCTTAGTGTGGCGGCGAAATTCCACGGCCCGCTCCAAGGTCTGCCGCTGGGCGCGGCGCGAGTGCAGGTTGATCGGCTTGCCGCACTGTGCTGCAAGGTCGAGTTGCTGAGCGAGGACTTCTTGCTGTTGGGCCTGCTGATCTGGACTGGTCGCCCATTTGTAGTCGAGGCCGGCCTCGCCGAGGACATCGGCCTCGGGCAGATGCGCGGCCAAATAGGCGAGTCCTTCGGAGAGTTCTGCGTCTGTGGCTTGGGTAATCCACGCCGGATGCAAGCCAAGCCCGGCTAGCACTTGGTCTGGGTGCCGCTGCTTGAGTGCGAGGACTGCTCTCATTGACTCCGCACTCTCGCTAACGGCGACGACCTGCCCTACCCCGGCTTGGGCGGCTGCCGCGAGCACGGCGTCGGCATCGGCGAATTGATCGAGATGGCAGTGGCTATCGACGAGCATCTAGACCAGCCCTGCGGTCTCGTCGCAGTCGAGCATCAGATTGAGGCACTGCACGGCATTGCCCGATGCTCCTTTGCCGAGGTTGTCGAGCCGCCCGACCAAAACCAACCCTTGCTCTGGGTCGCCCCAGACCGATAGCTCGACGAAGTTGGTGTGGCTCAATCCCGTTAGGTCGAGGAATTTGTCGTCGCGCAGTACAGCGTCTTGGGGCGCGACCACCTTCACAAAGGGACAGTCCGCGTAGTACTCGCGCCAGACCTCGTACACGGCTTCGCGATTGACGTGGGGACGGGCGAAAAATTCTGTGGGCACTGGCGTGCTTACTACCATGCCGCAGAACGAATGATCGACGGACGGCACAAAGAGCGGCTGTTTTTCGCATCCGCTGAATTTCCAGATTTCGGGTAAGTGCTTGTGCGCGCCGTCGAGGCCGTACAGACAGAAAGGCTTGTGGTCGCCCTCCCCCTCGTATTCGGCGATCATCGTTTTCCCCCCGCCGGAATAGCCGGACACTGCGTTGATGGCCAGCGGCGCGGTGGGCCGGAGCAGCCCCTGCGCGATAAGGGGCCGCACGGCGAGGATGAAGCCGACGGGATAACAGCCGCAATTGGCGACTTTTTGCGCGTGGCGAATTTGTTCTTTTTGCGCGGGTGAAATCTCGGGCAGCCCATAGACCCACTCGGAATGGACCCGGCGCGCCGTGCTGGTGTCGATGACCTTGGTCTGCGGGTTTTCGAGCAGGTCGAGAGCCTCGGCCGCCGCGTCGTCGGGCAGGCAGAGCACGCACAGGTCCGCCCGGTTGAGAAACTCGGCCCGCATACTCCGGTCCCGGCGATGCTCCGGTGGAATGAGCAACACCTCTACATCCTCGCGCCCGGCTAGCATCTGGCGAATGCGCAGCCCGGTCGTCCCCTCTTGGCCGTCTATGTAAATCGCAGGTTTTTTCATGTGGAATTATTTTTTATCCGCGTCGCGCAATTCCAGCTTCTTGACCCGCTGCAACGCATCTTCGAGCAAGTCCCTATTGGTGGCGATCAGATCGGCTATGACGCCGGTGAGAAACATCTGAAACCCGGCCAACAGCAGGATTGCCGCCAAAATAAGTGACTGCACGTGCAGCATCCCTTCGTCGGTAAAAAAGAAGAAGTAGAGAAAGCGCACGCCGAGGCCAAAGCCTGCGGCAAAGGTCAAAATACCGCATAGGGAAAATATCTTGAGCGCGGCGTAGCGCGCATAGGTGCGCAAACTGATCTCCCCAGACTTGAAGACGAACTTGCCAATGTTGGAAAAGAGGCGCGACTCGCGCGTCTTGGGGTTGGTGCGGATCGCGACAGAAGTCACGGCCAAGTTCCTGTATCCAGCTTCGATCACGTGCTCGGCTGTGTGGTCGAAGTTGGTAAAGGTCGAAAGCTGGAGCGCGCACTCGCGGCTAAAGGCGCGAAAGCCGCTGGCCACATCCGGCACCTGTAGGCCGGCAAGGCGGCTAATTACCCGACTACCCAAGCCCTGTAGGTAGCGCTTGAGGGCAGAGAAGTGGGCAATGGCCTGCGTCTGCCGGTCGCCGATGACCATGTCGGCCTGACCGTCGAGGATGGGCGCGACTAACTTGTCGATATCGCCGCCGTAGTACTGGTTGTCGCCATCGGTGTTGACGATGATATCGGCTCCCAGCCGCAGGCACTCGTCAAAACCGGCCTTAAAGGCTTGGCCCAGCCCTCGGTTGCGCGGGAAGCGAATTACGTGATCCGCGCCGCACTCGCGCGCTACTTCGCTAGTCAAGTCTCTGGAGCCGTCGTCGATGACCAAAATTTCGACTTGATCGATGCCGGGCACTTGGCGCGGGATGTCGCGGATTACAGCGGGCAGGGTCTGCTCTTCGTCAAAGCAGGGAATCTGCACGATCAACTTCATTCATTCATCCCCAGCTTTCCTGCCGGATCTGCTTTTTGTCCAACCCGTGCTCCTGCAAGAGCGCGACCATGTTTTCGACGAAGCGCGGCTCTGGGACCTCGCCTTTGGCTCTAGCTGCCCGGCGCTCGTAGGGCGTGATGCCTGGGCCGCAGCTATAGGCCATCACCTTGGAGGGATCGGGCGCGACTTCGCGCAAGAGTTCCTCGGAGATGCGTCCGCTGCGGGCACCGCGAACGCCGCTTGGGTCCTCGCGGGTGATGCAGTGGATGACGTCGAGTTGGTCGGGGTACTGATCCCGCAACTCCTCAAATTCCTCGAAGTAAATGACATCGCCGCGCGTCTTGTTGCTAAACAGCAAGGTGTGCCGGAGCGGGTCGCCGCGATGCAGGCTTTCCTTGATAAGACTCCTATTGGGCACGATGCCGCTGCCAGCGCATACGTGGATAATGTGATCAGTGCGCTCGCAGACATCGGCGGGAAAGGTGTATGCGCCGGTAAAGCCGCTGATGACCAGCTGCCGACCCTCTTGGATGTAGTACGTCAACAGCGGCGACAAAAGCGGCGGGTACGGCGTCTCGCCGCTCTCGTAGCGCTCTTCTTTGATCGTGATGGCGAGGTGCTCTTCGTGCGGTGCCGAGGCCATGGAATAGGCCCTCGGCTTTTCGCGCTGCCCCTTTTGATCTTCTAAGTAGGCGGTGAAGTGCTCCAGCTCGCCGAACTGATGGGGATCAATGGTGCAGAAGTGGCCGGCCTCGTATTCGATCGGTTCGTCGCCAGCGGACATAAAAAGCGTAGTGGTGTCTGGGGTGTCGCGGCGCACGTGGACGACCTCTACCTCCATCTCTCGGACTCTCCGCCTTGGCGTGCGCGCGGTTTGCGCTGAGGTGTTCATACTAGTGCTTTCTGGCCAAGTGCACTTTCATCTTTTCGATCAGTGCATCGTCGTCTGCGGACGAGGCTACCATCTCCTCGAATGCTGCGGCTGTTAGCTCCACTTCCTCCAGGAAGTGCTTGTCGGCCGGTCAGGGAAATACGTAGTCGCCGATGCGTTGCTGTTGGTGCGCCCGCGCTTTGTCGGCTATGCGCGCCAGCCAAGGGATGTCGCCGATGATCATACCCCGGGCTCGGGGTTTGAAGTCGAGAGAGTTCCACTCGCTCATAGGGTTCCTCCGCGTGGTGATAGACAAAACTGCAACCGGCTTCTGAACTCGGCTGCACTTGGGTCTGTGCTCAGGCCCTCGGCCAGCATGGCCGCGCATTGCCGCAGCCGCGCATGGGGCTTTTTCCAGTGTTGGCGCAGAGCCAGCGCGTGCGGCTTGCCGTCGAGGGATGCGCACAACAGGGCCGCGCTGTTTAAAAGAAAAAAGATGCGGTGATAATCGAGCGCCCGCGCACCGTCGCTGCGCCCGGACTCCTCGGCGTACAAACGCGCTGCGGGCGCGTCCAGCAGCGAGCGCATGCGCCCGTCCTGCCGCCCGCTACCCATACTAGTATTATACTGCGTCAAGCGCCTTTCCGTCCAGTCCCAACCAATTTTGGCAAATTCGAGGAAGTAGATGCGCGTCCCTCCCGGCTCGACGATTGCGTTGTGCGCGTTGTAATCTACGCTGCCCAACGCGGCCGGTCGCGCCGCCAGCCAACTGTGCATGGTTTCGAGTAGCGGCTGTATCCCAGAGTCCAAAGGCTGCTGGAGACGACGGCATAGCTGTTCGATGCCAGCGTGCGCCCGCGCTCCTGCTTCGTCCCAAGCGGCGGCGAGGGCTGCGCGGTTGGCGCTTGGCACTACCCTCGGTGCCAACTGGTCGGCGCGTTGGGAGAACGCGTGCTCAATGGCGCACAGCCCGCGTATGGCCTGTATCGTCGTTGCACGGTCCCCGTCCTGAATGGCGTCGTCGAGGGTGCGGTCGCCGACCCATTGCAAGAAGATGCAGTGAGCGTCAGGATCTATGCCGAGGACGGCGGGCACCGGACATCCGTCCGCGCGCAAGAAGCCGAGCACGTCGCGCTCGACCTCCAACAGATTGTAAGCTGTGCCCTGCGTCAACCTCCCAAATAGCTGATGCTTGATCACGACCTTGCGGCCGTCTGCGTCTTCGATGCGCCAGACTCCTTCGGCGAGCGGAGCGATCGCGCGGACGGGTGGATGCCCAGCGCGTACATAGGCTGCGGTTGCCGAGCTGTCGGCGAGGCTCATGGTTGGCTGAAGACGATGATTTGGGCAACCACTTTGCCGGCTTGGTTGTTGAAATCCGGGTTTTCGTTCATGGCCAAATGCAGGATGCCCGCGCGGTCGGCGATAAAGTCGTAGCGGCTGCCCACGGCAAAGATCGGCCCGTTGTCGCCGATGCGGGCTATGAGTGCGCCGACATTGGCCCCCGGCAGTAGGTAGCCCGATTCTGCGGGCAGATTGTACAAGCCATCGGCACCACACCAGGCGATTTGGTTGCGCATGTCCGGCGACCAAGTTTCCTCCGCGTCGATGACGACCCGCTGGCCGCTCTCTAGCCGGATCAAGCTGTCTTGCCATTGCGGACTAGGCCGCACCGTACGCATAATTGTTACAGCCACAGCACCTTCTCGCTATCTAAGTTTAATTAAAGCGCGTATTGCGAATTCAATGGCGCTTGAATTCAACTCGTAAGTGCAATCTTTTGGGTAGCTGGCATAGAAACGGCCAACTGGTATATTTCCCGTGGCCATTTCAAACGCAGCTCCCGACGGAGGCGCTTATGGGAACGTATCACCAGTTGACCGAGTATCAAAGATATCAAATTTACGCGCTGAAGAAAGCCGGGCATAACCAGCAGTCCATCGCGGCGACGGTGGCGGTATCGCCCTCGACGATTTGTCGAGAGTTGCAGCGCAATCGAGGGCAGCGCGGCTATCGTCCCCAGCAAGCCCACCAGCAAGCGTTGGCGCGTCGTCGCCACAAGACGAAGGCGACGAAGATGACGGCGGCGGTCATCGAGCGCATCGAAGCCGACCTGCGTCAGCAGTGGAGTCCCGAGCAGATTGCGGGTCGTTTGGAGGTAACCGACGGACTTCGATTGAGTCCGCAGCGCATCTACCAGCACATCCAAGCCGATCGCCAAGCGGGCGGGACGTTGTATCGCCATCTGCGTCATAGTCAGAAGAAACGCAAGAAACGCTATGGAAAAGCCGACGCCCGAGGGCAGATTAAAGACCGAGTCAGCATCGACCAGCGACCGGCCATCGTCGAAGAAAAAAGTCGCATCGGCGATTGGGAAATTGACCTCGTGCTGGGCGGCCAGGGCACCGGGGCGCTCATCTCGGTGGTCGAACGGCGCTCGCGCTATACCGTGCTGGGCAACGTCGCCTCCAAACAGGCCGAGCACGTAGCGGCGGCGACCATTGCGTTGCTCGCGCCCCATAAGGAGCATACCCAGACGATTACCGCCGATAATGGCAAGGAGTTTGCCCACCATACCACGATCAGCCAAGTGTTGGACGCGGCGGTCTATTTTGCCCATCCCTACCAAGCTTGGCAACGCGGACTCAACGAGAACACCAACGGGCTGATTCGCCAGTATGTGCCCAAAGGCACGGCGCTGGATACGCTGTCGCAGGCGCAGATACACCACATCAGGGATCGGCTCAATCATCGACCGCGAAAGGGATTGGCATTTCAAACGCCGCATGAAATCTTAGCCCAAGAAACAAGAGGGCAACCTAAACATGGCGAAATTGCACTTACGAGTTGAATCCGCG
>JAJEGS010000011.1 GCA_022819745.1 Candidatus Latescibacterota bacterium
TTGATGCGGCCGCTCAGCGTGAACTGAGCATCTTTCAACTCGGCCTGAGATGGCTCAAACGGTGGATCGCCCACCAACGCCAACGCTTGCCCCCCTTCAATGCACAGTTGGCACCCACAGGAATCAGAACCGTTAGGAAAACCAAAAAACCTAGCAAAAAGTAAAAATGTAAGGGAATCAGGTTTTACTCAACATTCGCCCACAGGTGCGACAGGTTACGTCGCAGGCGGAAATTTTTTTACGAGGGGATCAATTTTGCCAAAATCGTCCGTCTGGCTGTACTCTCGGCCAAGGGTGCCGGACGAGAAACGGGGCTTGTAATCGGCGGAGAATGATCGGAGAAGTTACCGGGGAAGATCGGCGCATGGGGCGCTTAGGACGTGCTTTTGGAAAGTGGTTGGGGGAAAGAAGAGGCCGTACTCGTCGGCTATAACGTCAGGAGGGTTTCTACGACCAACAGCGTTGGATTGTCCAGAGCGACAAGTGGATATTTATCCATCTCTCAACCTCAACAAAACGATCCGCAGCCGACGTTTCACTTTTCGACTCCTTGCAGACTTTCGTGCCAAACCAATACCGCGAACCGAGGCGACAGAATTCCAGTGTCGTCATAGCACTGGAGTGCCGCCTCGGTCCGTTGGTCGTGGACCCAAGTCTCTCCGTCGATATCGGAGCAGACCCTACTGACAGAAACATTCTCATAGCCCAAGTCCTTCAATACCAAGGCCAACGGGCACTGGTACGGCGAACCTTGAACGCCTTGTGCGAAATGACGATCTGATATCGCCACGCACATCGTCTTCGTTTTCATTTCTCCAAACGATCCCGTTGCTTTTCTCGAAACTTGTTCACCATCTATCGCCATTCTGAGAACCGATGGATGAATTTACCTAGGAGGTGCGACAGATCGCGTCGCAGGCGGAAGTTTTTTACGAGGAGGTTCTAACCTCAGGCCATTCCTTTGGGAGTACCCCATGTTTATATTCGGAGAAGCGTTTGTCGGTTTGCTGGAATGGACTGCCAATACCGTAGTCTGCAAAGTGGAACCAAAGACATTCAAAAAGAAGGCACAAATAAATGGACCGATTAAACCTGTTTAATCCCTTTGATTCGCTACCTAAGCATCATGAAGATCGCTTGACTTGGGCATTTCTCGTAGTTCTCAAGTGTGATCCGTCCCTGCAGAACTTCCTGCGTGAACTAGTGGAATCACGGCTGCCTCCCGAGCTCCGGAAGCACGACAATACCTGGGAGACCGTGAATGTCTCAACGCAGACTAGGAGGATTGGATCGTCCACTATTCCTCTTGTTTCCATCCTCCTTACCGATGCGCCCATTCAGGAAGAGATAAGGGTTCAGTGGTCAGATCGTAATGATCCTAGGTACGATGGCGTCATTGAGTATCCAAGCTGCATGACTTTGATTATCGAAAATAAGCTCTATCATGGAGATATGTGGAGAGAACAGTTGTCGCCGCGCCGAAGTTCGTTCTCGGGTGATATTGACGACGACACACTACATCCTTCGGCTATATGCTTGGAGTGGTCGGAAGTTCTGGAAGGTGTGCTCAAGTACGTCAATTCTGCTCTAGCGTCTTTTGGAAGCCGCGAGATCGCTCGTGATTTCCTGTCGTTCGTGGAGGAATACCATCCTAAGTTGACTCCCTACCGCACCTTCGAACTCTGCGGTAAGAGACCTGAAGCACTACAGAGGCGGACGAGCCGTCTAGTAGATGATTTGGCGAAGAAGGTGGACAAGGACGACGTGGAAAGTCGGGACGGGTACCTATTCCGACCGGGCAAGATTGCTGAGAGGGTTGGGATTCAGGCCGAATCCCGGAAGCTCAAGGTAGGGCTTGCTCCGGCGGACACTGTCGGGCAAGCTCGTCGTTTCTACGACGCGGTGGACAAAGCGGCTTTTCTCTCCTTGAAGGAGTGGAAGGTCGAACCCAATCTCCATTTCTCCTTTATGGGCACTCACTTAGTCTGGGCTGAAACAGCTTTGGGAACCCGCGAATACTTTGACCATTTCTCAGAAAGCTCGTCGTATGGGCAAAGGTCGGCAGATAGGGACACACTGTCACCCTTGGCAGATCAATGGGAGCACGAGGGCCTTATCAGTTCGGCTGATCGTAAGAAAATCGAAGACGAGTTCATTAATACAAATCGGAAGAACATCAATATCATCCCGGGGTTCTCGGTCACTCGGGAATGGGACCTCGATACCGTGATCGAGTTGGAGAAGCGAGGAGAACTTGAAGCATGTATCATTGATGCGCTCGCTACTCCCCTCGCAACGTGGGAGAAACGCTGTAGAGCATAGGTGAATCGGCAGGCAGCACTTAGAGCGGCTCTGTCGCTACATGATCTGTCTGCCCTTGTCCTAGGTCGGGTTGCACGTACTCGATGCTCTGCGACAGATCACGTCGCACCCTCGTCATCCAACCCCAGCGCCGCTCGCATCTCCTCCCGCACCGCCTCCCGCAATTCCTCCGGCTCCAACACCTCAGCCGCCGCCCCGAAACTCAACACCCAACTCTTGATCTCGTAAAACCCCCCGGCCCGCAGCCGCAACACCACCCGCCCGTCCTCCAGTACTTCCAGTTCTTGGCTCGGATGCCAGGTTCGCTCCCGTATGTAGGGTGCCTGATCCTCGGTGAACCGAACCACCACGTCCATCGGCTCCTCGAACGAGACGCCGAACGCATTGCTTACTTGCTCGTCAACTGACAGGTGATCTGGCGGCTCGAACTCCTTCTCGGTTACTCCTACTGACTCAAAGCGGTCCACCGCCTGCGTGATGAGTTGGTCGTAGTAAGGCACCCGCGAAATCACGTACAGACCTCCCCGGTGCGGCAGGAGGCGTAGCGGTTCGATGTTGTACTGACGGGCTTCCTCCGCCCATGGCGAGCGGTAGCTCACCCAGCACACGCGGCGATTCAGTATGGCGTCGTGCAGGTTTTCGAGTATCTCGCGGGCGTCTTCGTACGGCTTGTGCCCGCGCACCAGCGGGACGTAAGCTTCTGCGGCGCGCTCTAGGAATTGCCGCATCTCCGAGGGCATGGCTTGGGTCAGTCGGCGAATCGCTGACCGCAGGTGCTCGCCGAACGGAGTTCCCACCAGCCCCATGCCCGCTTGCTCGGCAAAAATCATCGCCGCGATTTCCATGATCGGAAAGTTTAGCGGCAGTCCGGTGTCCTTCTGTAGTTGGTAGTAGATGCGCTGATCGGCGTGCCGTTTTTCGTTCAGTATAAATCCGGCCTCGCGCAGGTCTCCCAGATCGCGCTGTATGGTGCGTCTATCTACTTTGTACTCGTCCGCCAGTTCGCGTGCGCTCATCCCGTAACGCCGCGCCTGTAACTCTCGGAGAATGTCCAGTTGTCGCACAATCTGCTTCATTGGATCAGTCTTTCATAGATGCGAATCTAACTCAAGATTACAGCAATGACGTCTGCACACATCTTTTTGTTTTAATAGAAGGATACCGGCTCAGGTCCATGGCCCGGGTGCGATCCAGTCTGTCGGGCTAGATTTCTCGGAGGAAAGGGCCGCGACAATGGGCCACAGGAATCTACTCACCGAAGCCGTGATTTCTCCGAACGAGGCGGGCACGTGATCCTGCTGAAGCCTATTGCGGAACGCCATCCACTGGGTCTGCTTGGCATCGATGAAAGGCTGAGTGAATACCTCGATTTCCGAGGGCAGCGCCGTGCCGCGCTGCTCAAAGGTCCGCTGAATGGCTTGGGTCAGCTTTGGACCCTCAAAGTCGAACCGCCGAGAGATCAACCAGATGTCGTAGAAATCCTTCATCCGGCTGTTCAGCATACCCAGCTTGACCATGGCTTCGAACTTCTCTGAGATGGAGCTCTCGCGGCTGTAGCAGAGCAATCGCGGTGCCGGGAAGTCCAGTATGGTCGGAAAATCCGACTCTTTCGGCGCGGGATACACGACGTCGCCGAAGCCAATGTCGATCTGCATATGAATTCTCGCGGATCCCAATGCGGCTAGGAACCGAATCCTGATCCCGTCATAATCCGCATCTTTGGTGATCCGCTCAGTCCGGATAGAATCCGGGTCGAACGCAAGTCCGTCCGTTCCCGCATTGACCATCAGGATGTCCCGCATCTGAGAGACGATGGCGTCTTCCGCGTTACGAGTCCTGCCAAGTAGGTCGATGTCCATGGTCGGACGGAATTCCGGTGAGTCCCAAACTCTCAGCATTAACGCGCCCTTGAGCACAAATCGATGGGCATGAGCGGATTGGGATAGCCGGTAGAGGAATCGCTCCATGGCGAAGTATTGAAGCAATTCATTGAATGGTCGTCGTTCATTCCTAGACTGATTGAGGAGGCGTTGCCGGACGGATGCGGACGCATTGCGGGGAGGCGTCATACCAGTGCCTCCAAGTAGGGCTGCATCACCTTTTCCACGCGACAGATTCTGGCGTATCTGAGGAGTTCACCGAGGTTGAATCTGTTTCGCGTCTTGTGGAGTTTCATGGCTTCCAGCACCACATCCATACCGATCTTGTTGCGGAACTTGAAGCAGTCGGCCAAGGTTTTCTCGCGGCTGTAGATTTTGACGGACACGCCATCAATTAGATGCGTTTCGATGCCGGATTTGTATGCTTCCTGCGAGAATCTGTGGGCCCGGATGGGGGGATAGTCGAGTGACGGCATCCGCGAGTCTCTTGGCACTGCCACGAAAACCTCATGGGGAATCTGGGTCGTGATGTCATGGTAGGCTAGTGCGGAGATAAGGCAAACGACGGCTTTGGGGAAGCGAAGGCTTACTGTGACCAGATCAGGGTTGTCGAGTGGAGGTAGTTCCTTCAGCCGATAGATGCCTCTGCTGACCGGTTCGATGACGCCCCTGTCCTTGAGCGCATACAGCATATAGCGTGTAATCCCATGTGCGATGGCCTCGCTCATTCGAAGTTGGCCACCGTACCTGCGGAAGATTTCTTCAGGACGCTCTTTTTTTGTTCCAGACATATTGACTCCACTTAATTTTAAATAGGGACAATATGTCTGATTTGGCTAATAAATCAAGAGGAATCTTGCTCTCGGCTTGAGGGCGCTTTCATCGCCCTGAAGCGAACCGGCATCATCCGGTGTCAGCAAAACGAATTCTTTCTGCTTCATCGGGTCAACTCCCCTATCCCACCGCCCGCTTCACTAAGTACTCAAAGAGCTTCACCCAAATCGTCCCAGCCATCCGCTCCGGGTGAAACTGCACGCCGATTAAGCGGCCATCCTCGCTCTCAATCGCCTCCACGACACCATCGCCGCTGCGCCCGCTGATGTCCAAGCCCGCACCGGGCTGGTCAATAGCCTGCATGTGATTGGAATTGACTCGCGAAGGGCCAGCAAGGCCCAACTCAGCCAGCACCGTGCCCGGCTCTACTTGGAGATCGTGCTCGATCCAATTGTCCGCAGTCCGCTGTCGCGCATGCGGCTCAACGCCGAGTTGGGCTTCCACATCCGCCCAGATCGTGCCGCCCAACTCGGCGCTGATAAACTGCATCCCGTAGCAGATGCCCAAAATCGGCAATTGGCGCTCTTGCGCGGCCTCAAAGCTCCAGCGGTCGGCTTGGTCGCGCTTGGCGGCCACTGGCGGGAGATCGCTGGGCAGGGTGCCGATTAGGCCGCGCTCAATGCCCGGGCCGCCGGTGATCAACAGACCGTCGATGCGTTCGAGTACCGCTTGTAGTGGAGTGCGGTCTGTGGTCATGGGCAGCACGAGTGGGGCACCACCCGCCTGCACAACCGCGTCCACGTATTGGTGCTCGAGGACTTGATCACCGGCGACGTTTAGGCTGCTGGTGATGCCGATGAGCGGGCGGGACATCAGACGCCAGCCTTGAGCCTTGCGAAGGAGACCTTGTCGTCGAGGAGGACCAGGGCTGCAAAGCTCTCGATGTCGGTGCGCGAGGGGTCGAGTCGGGAGACGGCATTGCGCAAGAAGTCCTGCTGCCGGTCGGTGCGCGGGCTGGCGGTCAGGAGCCGTTGGTTAAACTCGGCCTTGTCTTCCTCGCTTTTGTTGGATAGCCGCTCGCCCAGCCACGCTGCTAGCGCCGCGTCGGTCTCGTTGGCCGCAATCGCCTCGGCGAAGGCTTCTTGGTCGATGCCGAGAAAGTCCAGTACTGCGCGGTCGAAACCCGAATCTTCGCCGCACCAGTACTCGCCTAGGCAATTGCAGTGCGCCGCGCGGAATTTGTCGATCATTCGCGCTAGGCAGGCGAGGCCGCCGACGCTCAGGTCAAACGGGCTGCGCGGTGGATGCCGGCGCAAGTCCGTCAGCCCAAAGCTCAACTCGTCGTCGAGGTCTTGCAGGTCGAAGAAGCTCTGGACATCTGTGCGCTCGGGCGCGATTTCGGCGCGGCGCGAGGCGAGCCGTTCGCGCATCTGGTCGTAGTTACCAGAGGCGTCGAATATATCCGGGTGATATGAATGGTGGAGCGGGTGGGCCGGGTGGCGGCCGACGTTAGCGCGGCAGACGCTGAAGGCGCTTTTTTCTGCGGCAGACTTTTGGCAGCGTTCGGCGATCCACTCGCTCAGCTCGTCGTCGTTGGGGTTTTCGTACGCCGCTTGGCGAAAGGCGTCTTCCCCAATGCCCAAGAATTCCAAGATGGCCGCGTCTTGGCTGGAGTCGGCACCGAAGCGATACTCGCCCAACTTGCCGCAGGTGACGGCCCGCGCCTTGTCGGCCATGCGCGCCGTGCCCGCTACGCCGAAGACGCTGCGGAGGTAGGGGCTGCGCGGTGGTTGGGAGGTCAGGTCTAGGTCTCTGAACGCGCCCCAGTCGTCCAATTCGATGGAGGCGAAGACTGTTTTGATGTCCGTGCGATCTGGGGCGTACTTGGCGATCCGCTCGACTAGCAGTCGCTCGTGTAGCTCGTCTTGCGGCTCGCGGGTGAGGTGTTCCTTGTTGAAGGCGTCGATCTCTGATTGGCCTTTCTGCGCTCTTTCCAGAGCCATGACGCCTAAGGTCTCGTCGTCCAGTTCGTCGACGGCCTCGGCGAACTCAGCGGCGTCCATATTGATAAATTCGAGCACTTCGACGTCGAGGCCGGAGTCGTCGCCATATTTGAACTCGCCGATGGTCTCGGCGTTGTGGCCGCGCGCCTTGTCGATCATGCGCGCCAGTCCGACGATGCCGGCGACGGAGGCGTTGGAGGGTCGGCGGGGTGGTTGTCTCGTTAGATCCATAAGGAATAGCTCCTAGGTTTTGGGGTGAGGGTTTTCAATATACCAACCGCAGACGGGTCGGCAATGTTTGACGCTTCTACGGGAGGCTTCTATACTCTGCCCATGCCCGAGCTACCCGAGGTAGAAACCGTCCGCAGTGCGATGGAGTGCCACCTGCTAGGCCGGCCGATCACTCGCGTCCGCGTCAGCACGAAGCGTCTGCGCGAGCCGTTGCCGAGGGCCGCGTTGCGCGCCTTGGTTGGGGACTGCTTTGTGGCTGCGCGCCGCCGCGCCAAGTTCCTCCTTCTCGACCTGCAAGCGGGCCGGACGCTCTTGGTCCATCTCGGCATGAGCGGCAATCTGCTCCTGCGTGCGTGGGGCACCAAGCACGATCATGTGGGCTTTGAGTTTGCCGATGGGGGTGCTGTGGCGTTCAACGATCCGAGGCGCTTTGGGCTAGTGCTGGTGCTCGACGAGGGTGAAGAGCACACGTGCCGGTACTTGCAATATCTCGGCCCCGAGCCGCTCTCCCGTGCCTTTAACGCCCGCTACCTCCAAGCCCAATGCCAGCGACGCAAAAGTCCGATCAAGAACCTCATTATGGACAATCGCACGGTAGTAGGCGTGGGCAATATCTACGCCAGCGAGGCCCTCTTCCGGGCGCGCATCCATCCGGCGACCCCGGCCGCGGCCATTGATCCACCGCGCTTGGCCTTGCTGGCCAAGGAGATCAAAAAGGTGCTGCGCGTCGCCATTGACCAAGGTGGCACGACCATCAGCGACTATCAGGGGTCGGGCGCGGGTGGGCGCTTTCAGCAGCGGCTCCATGTGTATGGCCGCCAAGGCGAGGATTGCCGCGTCTGCGATGCACCCATCGAGAGCTTCTACTTGGGAGGACGCAACACCTTTTATTGCCCAAGTTGCCAATGAAAACGCCGGCCCCGTTTGGGACCGGCGCGATGAGAAGGAGACGAAGGGACGGTGCTACTTTTTGGCGAACCCGTTGGGCGAGGGTGCCGTGGTGGTGATTATGTCGTCGAGCAGGCCGTATTCTTTGGCTTCCTCGGCCGACATGAAGAAGTCGCGGTCCGTGTCCTTGGAGATTTTTTCGACATCTTGACCGGTGTGCTTGGCGTAGAGCGCGTTTAGCTCTTCGCGCAGGCGAATGGTCTCCTTGGCGCGGATGTCGAGGTCGATCGCCGTACCGGTGATGGTTTGCATAAGGCTCGGCTGATGGATCATGATCCGGGCGTGCGGCCAAGCGAAGCGACGCCCCGGCTCGCCAGCCGACAGCAGGAATGAGCCCATGCTCATGGCCATGCCCATGCACACGGTGGAAACGGGTGCCTGAATCGCCAGCATGGCGTCGTAGATAGCCATGCCGTCGTGAACCGAGCCGCCGGGGCTGTTGATGTAGAGGACGATTTCTTCGGTTGGGTCCTCGGCGTCTAGCGAGAGTAGGCGAGTGACCACCTCCTTGGCCGACTCGTCGTTGACGTCGGACCAAAGGAAGATTTTGCGCGCTTTGTACAGGGTTTGCTCCAAGTTTTTTTCTTGGAGAGTTTTGAGCAGGTCTTCTTCTTTTTCAGCCATTAAAATATCTCCATAACTCTGAAATTGTTCTACTGTGCTTAGGTTTCTCAATATACGCGGCGGCCCCAACAGCGTCAATCTGCTGTGCCTCGTTTTGCTGGGGGCTTACACCCTGCTCAAGCTCAGGCTGGTCGCCGATGTGGAGTTGGGCAAGGATGAGGCCGTTTATTGGTATTGGGGCCAGCACCTCGACGCATCTTACGCGTTCTTGCCCTTGGCCGTCTTCAAGCTGGCCCACGCGCTCTATCCGCACCAAGAGTGGTTTCTGCGGCTGCCCTCTGTTTTGTTGGGCGCGCTTTCTACCGCGCTCGTCTATTGGCTTTGCAAGATGCAGGGTCTCGCCAAGCAACTGGCGCTGTGGGGCGCGGCCGCTTTCGCGCTCAGCCACTGGACTTGGCACACCAGTTCCTACCTACATCCCGATGGCTTCTTAGTCCCGTGTTGGCTGCTAGCTCTGTGCATGGCGCGGCAGGCCGAAGCAACCAATGCGCTACGGCTCTATATATACACGGGCCTAGCGGCGGGTTTGGCCGTCCTCTGCAAGTACTCGGGTGCCTTTCTCGTCGGCGGGCTTGGCCTGTGGATCGCGCTCGATCAACGAGGGAAAGAGCGTTGGCACCGGCTCGCCGCGTTCTTACTGCCCGCTGTCGCCGTCGCCGCACCGCTCTCCTACGCCCAGTTTAGTACCGACTTCTATCTGCCGCAGACGTTGAGCACCCTTTCGCGCATTGAAGATCTTAGCCATCCCCTTTCGCGTCTGCTCTTCTTTGCGGCCAGTCCGCTCTTTTTTATTTCGCCGTTTTTGCTGTTCCTGCTCTATGCCGGCTTGGTGCGGGCAGCCAAACAGCGCGACTTCCTCGTTTTGCTCCCCGCGCTGTGTACCATCGGCGCTTTTTTATTTTTCGCGCTCGGCCGCGGTCAGATTAAAGGCAACTGGATTCTGCCGGGCTTGTTGAGCCTGTGGCCTGTGGCGTTTGCTGTTCAGCCCAGACGCTGGCTGCTCGTCGCTGTCGTCGCCACTGGACTACTGCAAGCGCTTGCCATCGGCCTAGGACTGAAATACCCCGGTCTCTACAGCGATCTGGCCGTGCGCAGCGGGCTGGACACAAGCTATGTTGGTTTGGTGTCGGAGGAAGACCGGGGCCGCGAGCCTTCCTACTCGTGGCGCGAGCGGCTCTGCGAGTACAGCGGTTGGAGGCACTTCGCCGCCAATGCGGAGGAGGTTTTGCCACCGCTGCCGCTGCTGAGCACGCAGTATAGCATACCGTTTGCGCTGGCGTATTACGGAAGGGCCAAGCGAGAATATTACACGGTCGATGATCCGAGGTTTCGTGACCTGACGGATTTTTACGGGCAGCGTAAGGGGGCCTATCCAAGAGAAGTGCTCTTCGCCGTGCGAACGGGCGGCACGGTTCCCGAATCGCTGCGCGCTACCTATCCACGGCAGGAACTAATCGCGGAAATAGATCGCCGCCGCGCTGGCTGCCCCTCAGTGTCCTATCAGGTCTTCCTTCTAGGACGATGACTCGCTCGCCTCTTCCTTGCGCCCAAACGCCGACGTCATAATCCGCTGCATCGCCGTGCGGAAATCGTCGAAAAAGGTGTAAAACAGCGGCACCAACATCAGCGTCAACACCATCGCCGCCAGCAGACCCCCGATCATCGTCCGTCCCAGCGGCGCGTACTCCAAGCCCACCATCTTGGAATTGCCCGCGGCCATTGGGATCAGCCCAAAAGCAGTGGTGAAGGTCGTCATTAGGATCGGTCGGAAGCGGTGGCGGCCGGCCTCCACCAGCGCGTCGTAGCGCGACTTGCCCTCGGCCCGGAGCCGGTTGGCCAGGTCGATCAGCACGATGGCGTTGTTGACTACCACGCCGATCAGGATTACCGAGCCGATCATCGACATGATTTCAAAGGGCGTGTCGGTCACATATAGAACCCAGTAAACGCCGAGGAAAGAGAATGGGATCGACACGATCACCGACAGCGGCAGCACGAACGACTCGAAGAGCACCCCCATCAGCAAAAAGACGAAGGTCACGGACATAATCAGGGCGAACTTCCGCGATTGGTCCTGCTCCTCTAGCTCCACAAAGCGGGTGCCCTTGTCCCAGCGGTAGCCGCGCGGCATCTCAAAGCCCTGCATCACCTGATCGACTTGGGCGAAAAGATGTTGCGCCCGGTCCTTGGCGGCGCGGGCGCTGACATTGAGCATGGTCTGCCGGTTCTCGCGCCGGATATTGCCCAGCGTGCGCTCGACGTAGATGTCGGCCAGCGATTCGAGGGCCACTTCGCGGCCATCGGCGGTGGGAAAGTTTTGGGTGCGCAGATCGTCTAGGCTCTGGCTATCGTAGTTGGCTAGCCGCACGCGGATATCGACCTCGCGGCCGTCGTCGGTGTGGAATTTGTTGATATCCGTGCCGCGCAGTGCGTAGGCGATGCCGCCCGAAATCTGCTGGGGATTCACGCCGAAGCGCTGAATTTGGTCGCGGTCGAGGCGCACTTGCAACTCGGTGCCGCCGCGATCCATGTCGGTGTTGACCGACAGCAAGCCGGGGATGCTCTCCAGTCGCCGTTCGACCTCGGCGGCCAGCTCGATCAGCACCTTGGTGTCCTCGCCATACAGGCTGACATTGACTCGAGCATCCTGCTCGGAGTTTTCCCAGTTGACCCGCAAGTTGACACCCGGCGGCAGGTAGAGCCGCTCGCGCAGATCCTTTTCGACCTCCTTGTAGGAGAGGTACTCCTGTTCATTCAGACCTAGTGCGACGCTCAAGTTGTCCCAAGCCACCTCATACCACTGCACGTCCTCTTCTTCGGCGAAAAACAGCGTTACCCGGCCCCAGCCACGGCGGAAGTAAGTGCGGATCGCCTCAACGTTGTACTCCGATTGGTGGGCCATCACCGTGTCCTCGACCGCGGTCATGAACTTCTCGGCCTGGTCCAGCGACTGGCCCGAAGGCATATCAAAGGCCAAGTCCATCCGCACCTCGTTGCGCTCCTGACTGTCGGTGCGATCCATGCCATCCATCGGGATCTTGATGCTGGCGAAAAGGACCAAGGCGATGACGAAGGCGTCGAGGCGGTTGTTCAGCACCCAGCCCAGCGAGCGTTCGTAGTGCTTGCGGCACCAGAGGATCATCTTCGACTCGCCCCGCTCCTTTTTCGTCGAGAGCCTGAGCGCGGCGAGCGGGATAAAGATCAAGGCGATGAGTAGCGACGCCACCAGCCCGACGATGACCGGTAGGCCGATTCTGAGCATCCAGAACGAAAACATCTCCTCGTCGCTCATCAGGATCAGGGGCAGGAAGACCACTACCGTCGTCAGGGTTGCCATGGTCACGGCCAGCCCGACCTCGCCAGCCCCTTCAATCGAAGCCGTGCGCGGGGCGATACCTTCCTGGCGCTTGCGGTAGATGTTTTCGACGATGACGATGGCGTTGTCAACCACTAGGCCCAGGCTCAGCATCAGGCCCATCATCGTCGCCACGTTCAACGACCAGCCTATGAAGTAGAGGGCGGTAATCGTCGTCAGAAGCGACAGGGGGATCGCCAAGGTGATGATCATCGTGATTCGCACTGCGCGCAAAAAGAAAAAGAGCACCATAGCCGCGAATAGCCCACCCCACAGGCCGGAATTTTTGAGATTGCCAACCGAGTTGATCACTTGGTCGCCTTGGTTCCAGAACAGCTTGAAGTCCAAGCCTTCGAGCTTGGGGTGATTCTTAAGGTTTTCCAGTTCTTCCTTCACGCCGGTGGAAACCTCGACGACATTGGCCCCCGACGCCTTGGTGACGCCGAAGCCCAGCGACTCCTTGCGGTCAATGCGATTGACCCAGTCTTGCGGCGGCCGCTTATAGGAAACCTCGGCGATGTCGTCCAGCCGTAGCTGGTGTGCGGGATCGACCACGGTGTTGGCGAGCTCTGCCACGTCTTGGAAGCGGCCCACCGAACGCACGTAGATCTTTTTGCCACCCTCGATCACCCAGCCCCCAGGCGCGGTGAGGTTTTGGGCGCGCAGGCTGTTGAGCGCTTCAAAGACGTTGATCCGGTGGCTGCTCACCTTGTCGCGGTCCAACTCGACGATTACCTGTTTGCTCGGCGAGCCCCAAAGCTCAATGTTGCCGACTCCATCGACGCGGCGCAGCGCCGGCTCCACGTAGGTGTCGATAAGATGGCGCGGATCGGCGTGTTGGGTCTCAAAGATGATGGCGCCATCCATGATGGGAATGTCGTTTTGATCCCAGCGCCGGACCCACAATTGCTCGATTTCGTCGGGCAGTTCGGGCATCACTCGGTCGAGCCGGTCCTTCATCTCGGCGAAGGCCAATTGCAGGTCGGTACCCTTCTGGAACTCGACCCGGACATTGCCGCCGCTGTTGTAGGCGCTGGAGCGGATTCGCTTGACCTGGCTGACTTGGGCGACGGCCTCTTCTAGGTGGCGCACCACTTTCTGCTCGACTTCGACCGCTCCAGCGTTGGGATAGCTGGCCCAAGCGAAGAGCCGGGGATAGTCAAAGCCTTCGGGGAAAAGCGTCAGCGGGATCCGCGTGTAGGCGATGTAGCCCACCACTAGCAGCGCGACCAGCGACATCACCACAGTCACCGGCCGGTTGACCGAAAAGCGCGGCAGGGGGTACTGGTTTGGCTTTTCCATCGGTTCCTCCTAGGCCCGGCGATCGACCAGTGAATACACTGTTGGGATCACCACGAGGGTGAGGAAGGTGGCAGAGACGAGGCCGGCGATTACGGTCAGGGCCATCGGCGTGCGGATCTCGGCCCCCTCGCCCAGCCCCAAGGCCATCGGCAATAGTCCTAAGACCGTCGTCGCCGTGGTCATGGTGATCGGGCGCAGCCGCACGGCACCGGCTTGGATGATGGCCTCGGTCTTCTCCATGCCGGTGCGGCGCAAGGTGTTGATATAGTCAATGAGCACGATGGCGTTGTTGACGACGATGCCGGCCAGCATAATCAGGCCGATAAAGACCACCACGCTCAGAGCTACCTGCGCCAGATAGAGCGCCACCACCACGCCGATCAGCGCCAAGGGCACCGTGAACATAATGACGAAGGGGTGGACCAGCGACTCGAACTGGCTGGCCATCACCACATAGACGAGGAAGATCGCTAGTACTAAGGCGAAGTAGAGGCTCTGTAACGAGGTCTCCATCTCCTCGTTCTGGCCGCTGATCAGAAAGTCGAAACCCATCGGGAAGTCCATCTTCCCCAGTTCGTCGTGGATCAGTCCCGAGGCCGTGCCTAGATCGATGCCTTGGATATTGGCCGTGACCACTGCGGAGCGCTGCTGGTCAATGCGGCGGATCTCGCTCGGCCCCTCGTTGACCCGGATATCGGCCACCGAGGAAAGCGGAATCGGAATCGGCGCATTGGGATTAATCACCAGCCGCTGCAACTCGTCGAGCCCGAGGCGGTCCTCCTCGCGCAGCCGCACTAGCACGTCGATCTGGCGCTCGTCTTGGCGGAAGTCAGTGGCGACCTTGCCCTGCACCTTGTGGCGCACCAGTTCGGCGACGTTGCGCAGCGACAGGCCGTAGGCCGCGAGTTGGTCGCGCTTGTAGCTGATTTGTAGCTCGGGGTTGCCCGCCTGCAGCGACGATTTGACGTCGACTAGCCCGGGCAAGCTGGCCATCCGCGACTCGGCTTCCAAGCTCAACTGGCGCAACTGGCGCAGATTGTACCCGCGAATCTCGACCTCGATGGGCGTCTTGAAGCTGAACAGCGCCGGGTGCGAGACCTCGACCTCGATTTCGGGGATCTCGTCAACCTCGTCCCGCAGATGTCGGATTAACGCGGTTTCTTGCGCGGCGCTGGACCCTTCCTGCATGCGGATTGTTACTTGGGCGGTGTGCTCGCCCTCTTCGGCCGAGGAACTCGCCGCTCGGTCGGTGCCCACGGTCGTCGCCACTCGCGCGACTTGGGGCTGTTCGCCGGCGAGGTCTTCGATCTGACGCACGATCTCGGCGGTCTCTTCGAGTGGCGTGCCCACCGGCAGTCTGAGGTCGAGGTTGAATTCAGCTTGGTGGACTTGGGGGATCAGCTCGGTGCCCAAATCGGGGAGGAGCTTGTACCAGCAGACCAGCAGGGCGGCTAGGGCACCGCCGATAATCAGCAAGCGCTGCCTGAGCGCCCAGCCCAGCAGAGCCGGATAGATCTGCTGCACTAGCCCGAAGCCGCGTTGAAAAACAAAGAGCAGCGGCAAGAAGACCGGCATCAGCAGGATGCCTAGCAGGAACAATACCAGTACCAGCACCAGACCGACGAGCATCAGCACCACTTGCAGGACGATGCCGACCAGCCTGAGTACCGTGCCCAAGACGAAGCGCACGCCTGCCAGATAGACCATCGCCAGCGGTAGCGACAGGAATTTGAACGTCTTCCACGCTAAGTGCTCGGTCCGGTTCACCCAGTGCCAATAGCGCTGCCCAGCCTCGCCGAGGATGCGCGGCGACTCAAAGCCGAGGATACCCGGCCAGACGCGCTCGAAGAAGGTCAACGGGCCGATGCGGCTTTCCGCAGCCCAAGCACCGACCCAATTCTGAAAGGTCCGCTCGCGCTTGAGCCAGAAGTGCTCGACAGGTTTGATTAGCCACCACAACAGCTCGGCGACGAGCAGGAAGGCACCTTTGAGTACCGCCGCCACGAGAGTTGCTGCGGCCAGCCCGATCCGCAACAGGACCTCGCCGATTAAGTGGGGCAGCGACAGGACTACCCGCGCCGCCTTGTGCCACCGGCTCCCCGGCTCACTTAATACTGCGCGGGCCCGGCTCAGTGCCTGTAGGCGCAAAAAGTCGCTGCGACCGATCTGCTCGGCTAGCCCACCTTGGCGGTCGATTTGGCGCGAGGCCAGCATGGGAATGAAAAACAGCGCCACCCCCAACGAGGCCAACAGCGAGAACACGACCGTCAGCGCCATGTCGCCGAAGATCTGCCCGGCTACGCCCTCGACGAAGACGATGGGAAAAAACACCGTGATCGTCGTCAGCGTCGAGGCCAACACCGCGGTGCCGACCTCGCGGGTGCCGCGGACGGTGGCTTGGACCAGATCGTCGCCCTCCTCCCGACAGCGGAAAATGCTCTCCAGCACCACGATCGAATTATCGACCAGCATCCCGATCCCTAGGGCCAACCCGCCGAGCGACATGATGTTGAGTGACACGTCGAACATGTACATCGGCGCGAAGGTCGCCATGATCGACACTGGGATCGTCAAGCCGACGATCAGCGTGTGAACCACGTTGCGCAAGAACACAAAGAGCACGAGCACGGCCATTGTCCCGCCGATGAGCGCATTGATTTGGACCTCGGAGATCGAATTCTCGATAAAACCCGACTGGTCGGACAAAATCTCCAGCTTAGCTCCTATGGGCAGGCGGTGGCTGATGAAGTCGGTCATCCGCAAATGCTCCATCGCCTTGCGGGCCTCCTCCTGCTTCTTCGCTTGTAGCTCCTTTTGTTGCTCTTCCTCTTTCTTTATCGAATCGGCTTTTGCAGTCTCTTGCTTTTTTTGCGCTTCCTCTTGCTCTTTCCTTTTTTGCTCCTCGCTTCGCTTGGCCATTTCTTGAGCTTCGCGGGTCTTCTGCTCCACGTACGCGCGCTGCTCTGGCAAGCCGAAAAGCGCGTTGTGTACCCTTTCGGCAACGGCGACGATATTGGCGTCGGCTTCCTTGTAGATCTCGATCTCGACGCTCTCTCGGCCATTGACCCGGGTGATGATCTCGCGGTCCTTATGCGAGCGAAAGACCTCGCCGATGTCGCGCAGATACACATCGGCGTCGCCCTGCCGCGCCACGATCAACTCGGCGATCTCCTCGACGGTGGCGAACTCGTTGAGCGTGCGGATGAGATACTCGACTTGGCCCTCGCGCAAGTTGCCGCCGGGCAAATTGACGTTGTTTTGCGCTAGACGGTTGTTTATCTGATTGATATCCAAGCCCATCACCGCGATCTGGCGCTCGTTGAGCGCGACGTGGATTTCCTCTTCCAAGCCGCCCTTGATTTTGACCGCTGCCACCCCGACTAGTGCTTCCAGCTCGCGCTTGATGTCGTGTTCGGCGAGATAGCGCAGCGCGTAGAGGTCCTGCGGGCCGTGTAGGCCGATGCGCATGATTGGGTCTAGCGAAGGGTCGTAGCGCAGCAGGAGGGGTTTCTCGGCGTCTTGGGGCAACCAGACGCGGTCGGCCTTCTCGCGGATTTCCTGGGACATCGCGTTCATGTCGGTGTCCCACTCAAATTCGAGGATGATGTCCGACTGCCCGGCCTTGGAGATGGAGCTGATGTTGACGAGGTGAGGTACAATGCCCAATTCCTGCTCCAAAGGGCGGGAGAGCAGGGTCTCGACTTCCTCCGGTGCGGTGCCTGGATATTCGGTGCGCACCGTCAGGGTCGGGTAGGAGATGTCGGGCATTAGGTTCAGCGAGAGCCGCTGATAGGAGACCCAGCCGAAAACGCAGACGGCCAGCACCACCATGAGAATGGCGACTGGCCGCCGGGTTGCAATAGCGAAGCGGGATGTGCTAACGGGCTGCTGCACGGGCCGTTCGGCTGAGCTCATGTCGAAGCCTAGCCTTGGCTCGCGTCGTCGGCGAGCTCAGCCGAGCCGGCGTCGGCTGAGTTGACTATGCGCACCCGCGTGCTGTCCTTGAGGCCGTTTTGCCCGACGACGATGATCGGGGTGCCGGAGTCGATGCCGGCGAGTGATTCGATAAAATCGGTGTCCTCGAACCCGGGCTGCAATTTGATCCGCGCGGCCGTGGTGTCCACGACGGCGAATACGAACCGGTCGCCGCCGTCGTACACGATCGCCTGTTTGGGTATCAACACGGCGTCGGTGTGCGTGTCCGTGACGATGCGCACGTTGACGAAGAGGCCGGGGCGCAAGTACTCCCAGCGATCGCGCAAGCCCACTGTGACCTTGAAGGTGCCGCTCCTCGGATCGACTATGGGACTGATGCGCTTGACCCAGGCTTGGAACTGCTTGTCGGGCAAAAACTCCGAAGTGATGAGGGCCTGCTGGCCGTTGCCGATGGTGGTGAGGTATTGGCCGGGCGCAAATACGCGGGCGATCAGGTCGTCGAGCTTGATGAGGTCGTAGAGCTTGCTGCTTGGCCCCACCCGAGCGCCGACCTGCACGTGGCGCTCGGTGATCACGCCGGAAAACGGCGCGATGACTTCTGCGTATTCTAGCTCTAGGCGGGCGCGCTCTAGCCGGAGGCGGGCTTGTTCAAAGTTGTATTTGTTGGTCTCAAACTCTTGGTCGCTAATGAGGTTGCGCTCAAACATGGCCTCGGTGCGCTTAAAGGCGGTTTGCTGATAGTGATAGTTGGCTTGAGCTTCCTCAACGGCGATGCGCAACTGCTTGTCTTCGATGCTTAGGAGGGTGTCGCCCACTTCGACGCGGTCGCCCTCCTCGACTCTGAGGTGTTTAACGAGGCCGCTGATTTGGGGGTAAATCTCGACGGCCGCCTCGGTTTCGATGGTTGAGTTGAAGACCAGATGGGCGGAAATCTCGCCCGTGTGGGCGAGGGCGACTTCGACGGGTATTGCTTCTATGGGCTTGGAGAGGCTATCGGCGGCCGTGCTGTCGGCTTGGGCCGCTGAGTCTGCGTCGTCCCCTTCGTCTTGTCCGCCCACTTGCACGCTGCAAGCCCCCAAAGTTGCTGCCAACAATAATACGCCTGCCTTGTGCCATGCGTTCAAAATCGTCTTTCTCCGGGGTCTGTGGGCTTGTAGGGGACGAAAGTAGTGCATTACCTTACCAGTTATTCAACTCTGCAAGGTGGACATTGTCAAATGAAGGGAGGCATCGTGAGCTATCAAAACGTCAGTCCTACCGAAGCGAAGGAATTGCTTGAAGGCGACGCGGGCGCGGTCTATCTCGACGTCCGCTCCATCCCCGAATACGAGGGCGGCCATCCGGCCGGCGCGTTCAACATCCCCATCATGCAACGCCACGCCGCGGGCATGGTTCCCAACCTCGATTTTGTTCAGGTCGTCCAAGCCCATTTTGCTGCGGACGCCAAGCTGCTCGTCGGCTGCCAGTCGGGCGCGCGCTCTATGCGCGCTTGTGAGGCGCTCGTCGCTGCTGGCTTTACGGATGTGGCCAATGTCACCGCTGGCTTTGGCGGGTCGCGCACCGAGCGCGGCTGGCAGGCTCTCGGCTTTCCGGTCGAATCTGGTGCCAGCGACGACAAGGGCTACGCGGCCCTAAGCGGCGATTCGGGCGCGTGAGCGAGTTGCTCAATCCTTATTTCCAGGTGGGGCTCGACGTGATGGAGCAGCCCTGCTTGGTCATCGGCGGGGGACGCGAGGCCGAAGACAAGGCTGGTCGCTTGCTAGCTGCTGGGGCGCGGTTGACGGTGGTAAGCCCAAGCGCGACGCCCGCGCTCGTCGAATGGGCTGCGGCTGGCCGACTTACACATCACCCGCGTTGCTTTGCGGAGTCCGACCTTGATGACGTCTTCTTGGTGTTGAACACCGTGCGCGACAATGCGCTAACAGCGCGGGTGTACGAACTTGCCACGGCGCGCAAGGTCCTGATTAACTCCTACGACAATCCAGCCCATTCCAACATTGGCATGGTGGCCTTAGTGCATCCGGGCCACTTGCGGCTGAGTATCTCCACCTCTAACGCCAGCCCGGCACTGTCGAGCCGTTTGCGGCAAGATTTCGAAGAGATTTTCGACGGGGAATTTGCTGCGTATCTCGACGGCTTGGCTGAGGCGCGCCAGCGGGTGCGCGCCAAAGTAGAAGACCGCGAGACGCGCTTTGCCCTGCTGCGCTCTTTGGTCAACGGCTTCCGCTTGGAAGGGACGCTGCGCTATCCAGCCGACTGGAAGCGTTGCGTGGATGCGCTGCTGACGTGTGAGTTGGAGTTTTGTGGGACGGAGGAGAAGTGTGCGGATTGTCCGTTGGGGAGTTGAGTTGGAAAGATCCTATGGCTGGGCTAAAAAGCCGTCAGTGCAACTTCTCCACCTCGTCCACCACCTCTCGCACTGATCCTAGCACTTTATACGCAGGCGAAAAGTCGCCGTGTTGCGACAATTCATTCGGCACGGCTAGTACGCGCAACCCAGCCTTTGCGGCGGCGGCGCATCCCCGCTCAGAATCCTCTACGACGACACAGGTCTCAGGTTCTAACCCATGCAGCCGCATGGCTGTCAAATACGCATCGGGATGGGGCTTTGCTTGTTTGTAGTCTTCTCGCGCGACGACAAACTCGAAAAACTGGAGTAGATTCGTCTGGGCATGAATGATGTCAAAGTGATCTTTCCGCGACCCCGTCACCACTCCCATGAGCACGCGCCCGTGTAATGTCCTAAGCGTCTCTACAACCCCATCCAAAACCCGCACGCGCTCCCGCAACAACGCGCTATATCGAGCATTGCGCTGCAAGCGCAGTTGATCAATTAATTCAGCATCTTGGTTGGGCAATAGGTCGAATACGCTTTGCCCCTTTTGCAACGACTGCTCAACAAAATCCTCTTGCGTCAGTTCAACACCCTGTGTTGCCAAAACCTCCCGCCCCGCTTGAAAATACAGCCCCTCGGTATCCACCAGCACGCCATCGTTGTCCCACAAAATTGCGCGAATCACAAGTTCCTCTTCTTCAACACCAAAAGTGCGTGTTTAACGCACGACTGCGATTTTGTCCCGCATGAGCAGGGTGCCTTCGGGAGAGTGGATTGTGTAAATATAGACGCCGTTGCCGATCGGTATATTGGTGTGGTTGACCCCGTGCCACAGCACCTCGTTGGCCACGGCCCCCAAGCGGCGTTGCGCGTTGTCGTCTTCAATTGCTTCCCACACTAGATCGCCGGCCGGGCCAAAGACCTGCACCGAGGATTTGAGGGGTACGCCGCTGAAGCGGAGCACGCTGCCGTTGCCAAGGCGGAAGGGATTGGGAAAGACCGCGATCTTCGACTGCGGCACTAGGCGCAGGCGCTGGAAGACGCGGTTGTCGGCCTCGTTGACCTCGCTGATTTGCCCTTCTGCATCGACTTCGATCAGAAAGACCATCTCGCCAAATCGCTGCCAAGGGATGTGCAATTCTGCGCTCGCACCCGGAGTCAATCCCTCTGGGGCCTGTTCCCGGTGGATGACCTCGCACCGGCTGGAGTCCAGCGCGCATCGCGAAACCTGCACTGAGAAGCTGCTGGCGACCGCGCCCAGCCCGATGTTGCTGACGCGGACGCGGAGATCGTCCGCGCGGTCGCTGTGAAGGTCTCCGGTGAAAACGGCCAAGTTCGGTGCGCCTTCCCCCAACCCGTACTGGGCCAAGGTCGCCACAGCTAGCTGGGTGGTGCGGCGTATCAGTTCCCAGTTGAGGCTGTCGGGCAAATCGACGACTGTGTGGTACTGCGAGTTGATCCGATAGACCCCCTCGCGCACTCCATAGGTCGTCGGATCCACGGGCAGGTGGTTTTCAATACCGACGATCGCGTCGTAGCCCTGCCTCCAAAACGGCGCGTGGTCGCTGATGCGCGAGCCCGGGTCTTCGAACACGTCGATAGCCAGACCGATTCCGTAGCGCTCAGCCGCGGCTACCATCTCGTTGGCCAGCCACTGCGAACCGGGATTCGTCACTAGCTCCAGCCGCTGTTGCAAGTCGTTGAAGCCGATCATGTCGAAGTTGAGGACGCCGAGAATGTTGTCGTCGCGCTCGGCCGCCAAATCCGCGTACACTTGGCTGCCCAGCAGTCCCAATTCCTCGCCCGACCAAGCGATAAAGCGGATGGACCAAGGGAATTGCTGTCCGGCCAGCAGCCGAGCGCTCTCCAAGACCAAGGCTACGCCGCTGGCGTTGTCGTCGGCACCGGGTGCTGGATCGCGTTGCCAGTCCCAACCCCCGGCTGAGCGCACACCTGTGGCGTCGTAATGAGCGCAGATGATGTAGTACCCGGCTGCTGGATCGGTGCCCGGCAGGGTGCCGATGACGTTGTACGCGGTGGTGTCGGTCGGTACATGTTCTGGATTGCCTCGCCGCGAGGTGTGGGAGGTGACGCGCCACGAGTCAATGGGAAAGGAGTGCAGTTTGACTGCTCTGTCGCCGAGGGCTGCGGCCAATTGCGAGCGGATGTACTCGGTTGATTCGACTATTTCTGGATGCACGGTAAAGCGGCTGCGCAGGTTGCCGGGGACGCTGCCCAAGGCCGGGTCTTTTAGAGCGAGAGCTTCGACGTGGGCTTGCAAGCGCTCGGCTGCGACTTCCTCTATGAGGGCGGCTACCGCTGGCGAGGCCGTTTGCAGAGCCTTGGGCGCACGGCGCGGTACATCTAGCCATCCTTTTAGGCTGTAGTTGTTGGGCAGTGGCCAGAGGAAATGGGGTGTTTCGTGCAAGCGTGCGGTTGGCCCTACCCGCAAGAGCGCCCATTCGCCCCCTCCATCAAAGACCAGCTCAACGCCTTGGGGCAGAGGAAAATGGAGATGATCGGCGACAAAATAGCGGTCGCCTGTGCGCGGCCGGTCGAGGCAGAGGATGGCAAATCCCCGCTTGGTGAATTCCTCGACTGCGCTTTCGCTGGCCTCGACAAAAGCCACGCTCCGCGCCACGTAGCGCACTTGCTCACTTAGTGCGGCAATCGCGGTTAGTTCGCTTGATGTCTGCCAAGATACGCCGACCAAGGGCTGATTGGCCAAGGCGGAGCTGATAAAAAAAAGAGAGGCGAACAACGCCCCTTTAACTGAGTTCATGGCTAGCTTACTTGTTGAGAAACAAAACGTTAGGGAACCTACTTTGCACGTCAGAATCTGTCAAGAGACAAATTTGTGCGCGTTGGCCGCTAAACGCCTCTTGGCGGCGACCTTCTTGCGTTGCTTTTATATGAACCTTTACTCGTACACAAACGGAAACTCTTGTCGCAACTCAGCGCATTTTTCCTCCTGCCACGGCCGCTCAACGGCTTAATTACCGCCCTCTCGGTCGGCATTGGTGCTTTAACCACAGATCAGGCTCCCGCTTGGTCTGCCATTTTGTTCGCCGTTCTTTCTGCCGCGTTAATCAACGGTGCCGGCAATGCCTTCAACGACTTGATGGACATCGACGTTGACCGCATCAACCGCCCGCTGCGCCCTTTGCCTGCTGGTCGTCTCAGCCCGAATGCGGCTCGGATGGAAAGTTTGCTTCTCGCCCTAGCCGGTTGTGCGCTCGCGTTTTGGCTCAGCCTCTGGCATGGATTGATCGCCTTAGCCGTTGTCGCCTTGCTCTCCGTCTATAGTATTTCCTTAAAAAACAGCCTGCTATGGGGCAATGTGCTCGTCGCTTTTGTTGGGGCTATCGCCTTTCCCTATGGTGCCTTGGCGGCTGGTGATATTGGGCGCTCGTGGATTCCGGCGCTTTTTGCTTTTCTCTTTCACTTGGGGCGGGAAATCGTCAAGGACATCGAGGACGTGGCTGGGGATCAGATCCGCGGCGAGCGCACACTGCCTCTGTGTTGGGGACGGACCCAAGCTGGGGTGTTGGCGGCTTTCGTGTACTTGCTGTTGGTCGGGTTTACTTGGATGCCGTTTTTCATGGGCCTCTACGGCGCGTTTTACGCGCTCGCGTTGCTGCCGGTCCATGCCCTGGTCGGCTACGTCCTCTGGCAATTGTATCGCCAACGCGCTGTGCTGGCCGACGACCGCCTTGGCCGCTTGCTCAAAGTCGGCATGTTCTTGGGGCTTGTTGCCATTGTCGTCGGCGAGGCCGTCTTTGCTTTGGGCTAGTCGCGGCCTGATATTATGGAGCTATCAAAGGAGATTCTCTATGAAAATTACCGACGTCAAAACCTTTCCCATTTGCCACGGATCGCGCAATTACCTCTTCGTCAAGGTCGAGACAGACGCTGGCCTGTACGGCGTCGGCGAGTTTGGCATTACCTGGAAGGAGCAGGCCGGCATTGGAGCCATCGAACACATGAAGCGCCACATCATTGGCTTAGATCCGCTCAATACCGAATACATCTGGCAACTGCTGTTCCGCGTCGATTTCTTTCCCGGTGGTCGGATCAACGCGGCTGCTATGTCGGCCATTGACATTGCGCTGTGGGACATCAAGGGCAAGGCGCTCGGGCAGCCCGTGTACATGCTCTTGGGCGGCAAGATGCGCGAGCGCGTCTTCTGCTACACTGGCATCGGCGGCAAGACGCCTGCGGACACGGCTCGCGCGGCTCAGGAACGGGTCGCTAAGGGGTGGAAGTACCTGCGGATGTCGGTCTTTGATCGCGACGGGATTCTCGAACCGCGCACGGCTGTCCGCGATTCAATTGCTCACTTTGCCGCTGCGCGCGAAGCCGTCGGGCCGGAAATCGAAATCTGCATTGATGTCCACACTCGCCTCGACCCGCCCGACACCATCCGCCTCGGTCGCCAGCTTGAGGAATACGATCCCTTTTTCATTGAGGATCCGCTCCGCTGCGAGAATCCTCAGAGCTATCGACAGGTGCGCCATCATGTAAGCTGTCCGCTGGCCGTTGGCGAGCACTACGCGACCAAGTGGGAGTTCCGGCAGATGATTGAAGAGGAGTTGCTGGACTATGCCCGGATTGACTTGTGCATCGTCGGCGGGTTGACCGAGGCGCGCAAAGTGGCCAACTGGTGCGAGACTCATTACATCAAGATCGTCCCGCACAATCCCCTCGGCCCGGTCTCGGCCGCAGCCTGTGTCCACCTCGACATTGCCTGTGACAATTTTGCCGTGCAGGAAGGCGGCCTCATCGGCCACACCGTAATGGAAGATGTCTTTCCGGTGCAACTGCCCTATGAGTCCGGGTGCATCTTACCACCGGAGCTTCCCGGTTTGGGAATAGAATTCAACGATGAAGCGGCCGAGCACTACGAGTTCAAATGGCTCGGCGGCCCGATCCTGCGCCGCGAAGACGGCTCATTCACTAATTGGTAAACCTATGTCTAACAAGAGAGACCTGATCCCGCCGCGGACCCTCAAGGGCTTCCGCGATTTTCCTCCCGCCTTAGCCATGCCACGCGAGGAATTGATCGACAAGGCCCGCGCGGTTTTCCGCTCCTATGGCTTCGCTCCCATCGACACACCCGCGCTTGAATACAGCGAAATACTCACGGGCAAAGGTGGCGACGAGAGCGACAAGCAGATGTATCGCTTCGCGGATCACGGGGGCCGCGACGTAGCCCTGCGCTTTGACCTGACCGTACCTTTTGCCCGCTTTGCTGCCCAGCACATCGGCCAACTCGGCACCCCTTTCAAGCGCTACCACATCGGTCCGGTCTGGCGCGGCGAGAATACCCAGCACGGGCGCTACCGAGAGTTCTACCAGTGCGACTTTGATACCATCGGTACTGACGCCAATGCTGCGGATATTGAAACGGTACTCGTCATCCACGACCTGCTCGCGGCTCTGGGCTTTGAGCGCTTTGCTATCCACGTCAACAACCGCCTGATCCTCAACGGTCTGCTCGAATCGCTCGGCTTGGCCGAGGCGTCGGCAGCCATCCTCCGCGCTCTCGACAAGCTGCAGAAAATTGGTGCGGAAAAGGTCGCTGCTGAGATGAGCGAGACGGATGCGGTCTCCAGCGAACAGGCCGAACATATCTTGGCGACGGTGCAGACTGCGGGCGTGAATGCCGAGATTCTCGATCAGATCGAACGTTCCTGCGGTGATAACGACCGCGCCGCCGAGGGGGTTGCCAACCTGCGCCAACTCGTGGACGCCTTTGAGGGTGCCGGCTTTCCCCAAGATCGTTTGGTGATTGACCTGTCCATTGCTCGCGGTCTCGACTACTACACTGGCACCGTCTATGAGACCTTGCTCGGCGATCTGCCAGCGATCGGCTCGGTCTGTAGCGGTGGGCGCTACGACGATCTGGCCGGCCTCTACACCAAGCAACACCTACCCGGCGTTGGTGCTTCTCTGGGTTTAGACCGGCTGATGGCCGCGATGGAGGGGCTGGGGCTTTTGCAGGACGCTGCTGCATCGGCGGACGTCTTCATCGTCCAGTTCTCCGCCGAGGCCCTGCCGTCCTACATCGCCCTTGCGCGTCGCTTGCGGCAAGCCGGCCTCCGCACCGAACTGTATCCAGAGGCCAAGGGCATGGGCCGACAACTCAAATACGCCGACCGCAAGGGCTTTCCCATCGCCCTGATTGGCGGACCGGACGAATTGGAGAAGGGCGTCTGGCAGGTGAAGGACATGCGCGATGGATCGAGCGCTGACGTGAAAGACGACGAAGTGGTGTTCTACTTGCAGACGAAACAGTAAGCTGCATCCAATCAAAAGAGGAATGCTGTGAATATCGGACACTACGGCGTGGCCCCTGCCGCCTCGGTGCTGGATTGGCTTCTTGACTCAGACCCCTCCATCCGCTGGCAAGTCCTCCAAGATCTAGTCGACGTCGATAACGTCGCCGCCGAGCGTGCCCGCGTGGCAGATGAGGGATGGGGCCGACGACTGCTCGATGAGCAGCGCCCAGACGGGCAGTGGGGCGATGGAGAAGTGCACCCGTTCTGGTGGACGAACCTGTACACCCTCCTCTACCTGCGTGATCTCGGCGTGGATCCTGAAAGCGATCGCACTCAACACGCGATCGAGCTAGTGCATTCGAGCGTGACTTGGGGCTCGTGGCACGGAGACTCTCCGTTCTTCGAGGGGGAGGAAGAGCCCTGCATCAACGGGCGCGTCGTGGCGCTCGGTGCCTACTTTGGGAAGCCGAGCCTCCGATTGGTGGACCTTCTGCTGAGCGAGCAGCTCGGGGATGGTGGGTGGAACTGTGAGGCGCTCCGCGGCTCCGTGCGCTCCTCATTCCATACGACGATTTGCGTCTTGGAGGGCTTGCTCGCACACGAGCAGTCCTTCGGGGAAGCCCCGGCCATCACGGAAGCCCGCGAGCGTGGTGAAGAGTATCTGCTAGAGCGGCACCTCCTCCGGCGGCTCTCCACGGGTGGTGTCATCGACGAAGGTTGGAGGCACCTCGCCTTTCCTCCGTTGTGGCACTACGATGTCCTGCGGGGCCTTGAATACGCGGTGACTGCAGGCTTTAAGGACGATCCGCGCCTGGCAGAAGCCATCGAGACAGTTGAAAGCCGTCAGCTTCCCGATGGACGCTGGCGCCTAGACGTGCAGCACAAGGACACCCTCTACGAGGAGATCGCCGGTGCTCCCGGAGAACCGAACCGATGGATCACGCTCCGCGCACTCCGCGCGCTGAGACGCTTGCGCCAATGAAGGGCCCGCAGCGTCCGGTTTCTACGGCTTCGACATCTTGGAGATGTGGTCCGCCTGCCTAGATTCGAACCTCCCAACGAAAAGTTCGCAATTCGGTACGCCTTGGCCCACCATTATCCTTAAACGCGAATCGACCGTTGCGTTTTGCAGACCGCGCTTCTCGCACGGCTCCAAAGTTTCGAAAGCGCAGTCCGCCATTTCGAGGAAGCGAAACGAGCGGCCAGATTGACGCTAGATTAGATTTGTAGTAATGTTCCTACAAATAGAGAAATGGAGGTTTGGCGATGAGAATTACAAGCATTACGAGTAGAGAGTTCAATCGAGATGTGGGCAAAGCCAAACGGGCCGCCGCAACCGGGCCGGTTCTCATTACCGATCGCGGCCGTGCGGCACACGTCTTATTAACCATTGAAGACTATCTCAAGATCACTGGCAAGGAAGAAAGCATCGTCGAATTGCTGGCCATGCCAGAAGCCGCTGACATAGATTTTGAGCCGCCGCGTTTGCATTGTGCAATGTATAGAACAGCGGATTTATCCTGATTGATGTACCTACTCGACACGAACGTCATTGCGGAACTGAGAAAAGCGAGGTCCCGCAAAGTCGATCAAAAGGTCTTGGCGTGGGCAAACAGCGTTTCCGCAGTGTGCCTCTTTTTGTCGGTTATCACGATTTTGGAACTCGAAATGGGTACCCTATTGATTGAGCGTCGAGACCCAAAACAGGGAACCGTACTCCGTTCTTGGCTCAATAAGCATGTCATGTCGGCATTCTCGGACCGCATTTTGCCAGTCGATACTGCGGTAGTCCAACGGTGCGCCAAACTGCACGTTCCCGACCCGCGTCCCGATCGCGATGCGCTTATTGCGGCTACGGCATTAGTTCACGGGATGGCGATAGTTACCCGCAACGTCGATGATTTTACTCCGCTAGGTGTTGAAATAGTGAATCCTTGGGAATACGTTCAATCCGCTTAATATCTGCTGGATTTCCGTTACCTCAATCCCCGCTGCTATGAACTTCGTTTAGGACGACTATAATGAATATCGGACTCTGCGCTTGGAGCTTCACCGGCGCTCACAAAGAAGCTGACCGCGCGATTGACCCCCACACCCCCGAGGGCCTGACGCGCCTAGCCCGCGACAACGGCCTCCACAGCGTCGAATTTGCGTCCCAATGGCTGGGCGACTGCTCGTCGGAGGAGCGGGCAGTTTTTGCCGAGGCTCGCGCCGGTCTCGATCTGTTCTTGGACACGGGCGGCGACAACTACGCCGAAGACATTGCGCCGCTGCGCCAAGCCATTGAGACGGCGCACCAAACTGGTGCCCGCGCCGTGCGCACGACCGTCAGTCGCCTCCTCGAAGGCAACCGCACTGAGTATGGTGCCGAGGGGATGCGAGATTACATTGAAGCCTTGGTGCAGCCCTTCAAGGAAGTTATGCCGCTCGCCGAGGAATACGGCATTCCGGTGGGCATTGAAAACCACCAGGATTTGAGTTCGTGGGAATTGCTGTCGCTGTGCGAAAAGGTTGGCAGCCTGCAACTAGGCGTCACTATGGACGTAGGCAATGCCTTTGCCGTTGGCGAGCATCCCTTAGCGTTTGCCGAGCGGATTTTGCCGATCCTCAAGCACGTCCACATCAAGGACTACACGGTCCACCCTACACCTTCGGGCTACCGCCTCAAGCGCTGCGCCATCGGCGACGGGGTCGTCGATTGGCCGGAGATTATTGCGCTATTCGACCGCGAGGTGCCGCAGGTTCAGGGCTGCATTGAACTCGGCGCGAGCGCCGCCCGCCACATTCGCCTTTTGGAAGAGGACTGGTGGGCGACTTTTCCCGAGCGACCTATCTATGAGACGATAAATGCCATCCGCACCCTGCATCAGGCGGCTGGCGACCCTGACGATTGGCAGACGCCGCACGAGCGCGGGGAGAGTGCGGACGTGCGGGTTGCTTATGAGCTAGAGCAGTTTGAACGCTCGGTGGCTTATGTGCGGGGGATTGCCTAGGAAATGGATTAGCTGAATTGGGCTAGCTATCACAAGTGCGGGAAACAGACTTATGCCGTCTCTTGCATGTTTGATCAAAAAACACCGTGCTGAAATAACCAAGCGTCTCCATCTAAGTTGCGGGCGTTGGTGCAGGTTGCCAGAGCGCATTGCAAAATGTGAAGAGGAACAGGTCTGTGAAGACGAACAACTTTGGACCTTTCTTGCTGCATGTGGTTATGCGATAGCCGGTGCCGAAGGCGTAAAGAAACTCACCAAAATACTCACTGGCTCAGATCTGTCCCAACCAGACTGTGCAAAGATATGGATGGAAGTCTTGCCATTTCCTCCAAGAAAGCGCGAGGGCAACACCAATCTCGATTTAGCCCTCGGCACAATCAAGTGTAGGGATGAAACGACTGGTGGAATAAAGCTAGGATCTCAATCTCCTTCTTGGATATGCTTTTGCGAGATGAAGTGGTACTCGGACATATCTACCAGCACAACACATGATATTCACCGCAACCAACTAGCTCGCGTAATAGAAAACGCCCTCTATTTCAATGACGGGGACAGACATTCCGATTGCGTTTATGTCGCTCTCGTCACCCCTAAAGCCTTCAAGAATACAAATGCAAAATCCCGGCTATATCAGTACAAATTCGAGGAATATGAGGCCAATCGGGGCCATCTTGTGAAAGACTTTGAAGCGTGTGTTCTAGAAGAGAAAAGAGAACATGCAATTGGTAATGTAGCGGATCGGGTAGGGAGGCTTACCCTTCGTTGGCCTACGTATGACGAGATATTCGCTAACATTCCCGACAGCAAGATTAGCAAAAAACTGAAGGAGTTCTGGCAAGAACGCGGAAACTACCAAGGCAGAGCACAATAATTTTTCGCCCTTTCTATATATGGAGCTAAACCATGTCCGACCGTCCCAATATCCTCTTCATAATGTCCGATCAGCTCATCGCCGCTCTGACCGGTGCTTATGGCCATCCAGTCGTCCAGACGCCGCACTTGAATCGCCTCGCTGCCGAGGGCGTCCGTTTTGACTCGGCCTATACTCCGTTCCCCTTGTGCGCTCCGGGTCGCGCCTGCATCACCAGCGGACGCCATGCCTCGGAAATCGGCGCTTGGGACAACGGCGCGCTCTTGGCCGCAGATGTCCCGTCGTACGCCCACTACCTCAGCAACGCGGGTTACGACACCGTGCTTTCGGGCAAGATGCACTTCGTCGGCCCCGATCAGATACACGGCTTCCACCGTCGGCTGACGACTGACATCTACCCGCCCGATTTTTCGTGGGTCAAGGAAGAGTGGATTCGCATCAAGGAGACGAAGGGGGAGGATTACGAAGAAGTCATGGGCAACCGTCCCACGTATAACGCCGGTGGCTACACTGGCCAAGCCGTGCGCGTCAACTTCTGGCACAACGCCCTTAGCTACGACGAAGAGACGCACTTCCGCGCCGTCGAATACCTGCGCGCCCAAAGCGGCGACACTCCCTTCTTGCTCTGCGCCTCCTTCCACCACCCGCACGAGCCATTCCATCCGCCGCAGGCGTATTGGGACCGCTACGCAGACGCCGAGATCGCCATCCCTGAATTCCCGGCCAATCTCGATGAGACCTACTCGGCGATGGATCGCTGGCTCAACGCCTACCACGGCACCCGCCGCTTCGACTTGCGCGACCCCGAGAGTCTGCGCCGCCTGCGCCGTGCGTACTACGGCTTGGTGACATACCTCGACGACAAGGTCGGCGGTCTGCTGGCAACGCTGGAGGAAACGGGCCAGCTCGACAATACGGTCGTGGTCTTTACTTCCGACCACGGAGATATGCTGTGCGAAAAGGAGATGGTGCAGAAGCGCTGTTTCTACGAGTGGTCGTGCCGCGTCCCCCTCATCGTCCGCTTTCCCGACCAGTGGCAGGCCGGCACCACTGTCGAGACGCCGACCTCGCTTCTCGACCTGCTGCCGACGTTTTGCGAGTTAGCCGGTGCCGAGGCGAGCTTGCCCCACGATGGCATTAGCCTGCTGCCAATCATCGAAGGGCAGCAAACCGACCGCCACATCTTCGCCCAAGCCCACGAAGCGGTGGGCGCGCCTTGCATTATGGTCCGCGAGGGCCGGTTCAAATACAATTACATCCACGGCCACCAGCCGCAGCTTTTTGACTTGGAGAGCGATCCCGGCGAGTGGAATAACCTCGCTGGCGCAGCGGAGCACGCCGCAACTGAAACGCGCCTGCGCGGACTGATCCTCGACCGCTTCGACCCCGATAAAATGGCTGCCGATAATCTCGACAGCCTCTACCGCCGTCGCCTAATCCGGGACGTGATGTACAAGCACGACGCCTCGTGGAATCACACTACGACTTTCGATCCGAGGCGAGGGGCGCTCGACCAGTACTTGCCGCCGCTATCCTCCTAACCCCTGTAGCTGAGCTGGCTCTTCGAGGGGTACCACGGGATTTTCCAAAACCCCGATTCCGCCGGAAAAGGTCAATTGCATCACGTCTCCGTCCAAAAGCCCCGTCGCCAAATCCGCCTCGGCAAAGACGATGGGCGTTCCCCAATAAAACGCCATCAGGGTGCGTGGCTCTAGAGGCAACCGACTGAAAAGGTGGCGCTCTAAGTGCAGGAGCCGTCCGGGCATATTCAGGTTGTTCTGGCCGGTTGGGCCCTTTTTGTAGGCGATGGATTGTCCATCGCGCAAGATGCGGCACGAGACCTCGACTTCGGAGTCGTCGTACTCGTCGGCTGTAATCAACACTGGGCCTAGGGAAGCGCAGCCACCGGCCCAGTTTTTGGCTTGGGGCAAGTTGAGGGGATTGGCGGCCTCAATACCGTTGTCGGTGGCGTCGTTGCCGCCGGTGTAGCCCAGCCGCTCCAAGCGGCCTTGGCGCGTCAGGCCATAGACTGATACTAGCTCAGTCTCGGGCACTAAGCGCTGGGTGTCGCCGGGTCGGGTGATGGGCTGGCCGTGCCCGACGACGGCGTCCGGCTCGCCCTTGGCGAACAGCTCGGGTCGCCCGCCGCCGGACACTTCGCGGTATTTTTGGTCGTACACGTTGATGGCCTCGCCAGTGGCCTGCTGTGCTTCGATCTCGCGCAACTTGGCGCTGACTTCGTGGGTGACGCCGGCTAGCCACACGCGTAGGGCGTGGGGATGGCCGGGTGGGCCGCTGACTGGCTTGGTGAGGTACGGGTCGTGGGTGCTGCGGTTGGCCAACAGCGCGTCTAGCGACAGGCGGCGCGCCGCCTGTTTTTGCAGGTTTTGAGCGGCGGCCACCAGCCCAATCTCGTCGCCGCCACCGTCGTAGTAGAGTTGATGTACGGTGCGCAGCCCTTGGTCTGCGTCCGTCAGATCTAAGACCTCGTCGCCGATGACGAGACCCAAGCGCATGCCGTCGCCCGGCTCGATAAATTGCACTAGTTTCACGCGTATTACTCCCTGGTGATCGTTTTAAGAGATAAAGAGCGGCGCATCGGACTTCGGTGCGATGCCGGCCCGCTCGGCCCGCTCGATTAGGTCGAATATAGCGGCCTCACCGTCCGCTCCGTAGTCGAAGGTGTGCTGGTTGACGTACAGGTCGATGTGCGCCTGCATGACGCTGTCGTCCATTTCTTGGGCGTGTTGGCGGATATAGCCCCGCACCGCGTCTGGGTGGGCATAGGCGTACTCCACGCTCTGCACGAGCGCGCGGTCGAGCTGGCTGATGAGTTCGGCTCCGAGGCTGCGCCGCGCGAGGATGCCGCCGAGGGGGATCGGGTGCCCGGTGCTTTCCTCCCACCACTGGCCTAGGTCGATGATCGCTGCTAGCCCGTGTTGGGCATAGGTGAAGCGGCTCTCGTGGATGATGACGCCTGCATCGACTACGCCCTGCGCGGTCGCTCCTACTATCTGGTCGAAAGGCATGACCGCTAGCTGCTCAATGCTAGGATCAAAGAGCCGCAGCAAGAGAGCTGCGGTGGTCAGCCGTCCGGGAATGGCGATCCGCTTGTGTTTGAGGTCTTCCAGTGCCAGCTCTTCCCGCGCTACTAACAGCGGCCCGCATCCCCTACCCAAGGCACCACCCGAGTGCAGGAGGCAGTACTCCTCCCGCAGGTGCGCCAGCGCGTGGAAGGATATTTTGGTCGCGTCGAGTTGCCCCCGTAGCGCCATCTCATTGAGCGTCTCGATGTCCGCTAGCACTTCCTCGCATTCGGGCGCGCCGGCGATATGCCCGTGGACCAAGCCGCAAAAGACAAACGTATCGTTGGGACAGGGCGAATAGCCCAAGGTCACGCGCATAGCCCCTCCTCCAGAAGCTCCTGAGCCGCGGCCTGCGCCCTAGCGGCGGCTCCTGGCAAATCCCATTGCTCCCGCGCGCGTTGCTCGACTATGTTGCTCATGGCGCGCAACTCGGCAAAAGGCACTTCGTACAGGGCGCATAAGTGCGCGGCGGCCGCGCCCTCCATGTTTTCGCACAAGGCCCCAAAGCGTCGCCCTCTTTCCAGCCCCAATTCGTCGGTGCCTGAGCATTCCTGCACGGTGACGAAGGGGCCGATGTGGGCTTCGGGCAAAGCCGCCGCCGCCCGCTGCACCCACTGCTCGTCGATGGGAAAGCAATTGTAATAAGAACGCCCTTTCTCCAGCACTGGAATGCCAATCAGCTCTCCACCCTGCCAGCCGTCCGGCGTCCGCACCCCCAAATCTCCGTAGTTTTCCTCGCTAGCCAAGGCTAAGTCTCCGACGCTTGCCCCGCTCTCTGGATACGCCCCGCCCACGCCGATCTGTACGACTCGCCGCGGCCGCTGCGCCTGCAAGTAGCAGGTGAGCGCGTGCGCTGTGTTCACTGCGCCGATTCCGGTCGCCACCAAGGTCACCGGCTGTGTGCCAATTTTCCCGCTCACCCATTCGCGTTCGGCGATGTTGCGCTGTACGCGCTCGGCCACGGCCTCTCTTAGGGCAAGTTGCTCAAAGGCCGTTGCGCTCAGCACGAGGATCTCTTCCGTGGCCGTCATCGGGCATTCCTGTTAAAATGTCGAATAATATACGGTTGACTGCACCGAGGGCCAGCCGTACAATCCGGCCAGTCACCCTTCCCTGGATAGCCTTATGCACATTTGCCATATCCGCGTTTACTCGGTCGCCATCCCCCGCGTGTACCACACTCGCGTAGCTCCCACGGGCGGCCACAGCAAGAATGCCTCGCGCTACTACATCCTAGAACTCGAGACCAATACCGGCCTGCGCGGCTTCGGCGAAATCTCGGATCTAGAGGATGCGTGGCAAGCGCCGTCGCCAGAGACCTTGTGCGAGACTTTGACGCCTCTGCTGGCCGGTGCCGACCCGTGTAAACGCCTCGTCGCTTGGGAGCGCGTCGCCGAGGCGCTGCCCACCAGCTATCACCCGGAATTCCGCCGGCTCGTCAGTGCAGCCGTGGAGATGGTCCTGATTGACCTCGCGGGTAAGTATTACGATGCCCCGGCTCACGCGCTTTTAGGCGGCCAGTACCGGGACGCGCTACCTATTTCTTGGGTCGCGTACATCCGCAGCGCGGACGAGTTGGCAGAGGAAATTCAGGAAAAGGTCGATGTGGGCTTTACGGCCTTCAAGCTCAAGGTGGGGGCCGACTTTGAGCTCGACTGCGAGCGCGTCCGCGTCTGCCGCCGGATCGTCGGCCCGGATGCGTACCTTAAGGCCGATGCTTCGGGCGCGTGGGAAGAAGAAGAGGCCATCGAGCGGATCCGCGAGTTGGCTGCGCTAGGCGTAGATGCGGTTGAGACGCCGATCCAATGCGTCGCGCGCAAAGTGGCCAAGGACCATCCCGAACAGGTCAATGCCGATCCAGACGCCGCAGCCGTGGCCTTGGCGCGGGTGCGAGCGGCCGTGCCCGCGGCCCTCATCGAACACGTCGCCGACTTTGACGACTCGTTTGCCCTTGCTCTCTTGCACCACCGGGCCGTGGATGCCTTCAACGTCGCGCCCGTCCAGGCCGGCAGCCTGCACCGCGCCCAGCGGCTGAGCCAACTCGCCGCGGCCGCTGGCGTACCCGTCTTGCTCGGCAGCACGGTCGAGCTCGGCATTGGCACGGCCGCGGCCGTTCACCTAGGCGTGGCCACTAAAGCCGTCTGTGCTCCCTCGGATTTGGTCGGTCCGGGTCTGTTGGCGAGCGATGTCGTCGCGCCGCGCTTGACCTATCAGCAGGGCTGTCTGCACGCTCCGTCCGGGCCGGGGTTGGGCGTCGAGTTGATCCCCGAACTGATGGAACAGAAAGGAACTTCATGAGCCAACGCCTCTCCTATGCCAGCACGGGCGTCGATATAGACCAGACCGATGCGGCCAAGCGCGCCATGGCCGCGAGCATGGAAACCGCGGACCCGCGCGTGCTCAACCGGATTGGCGCGTTCGCCACCCTGCTCGACGCTCGCTTCCCCGGCTACGCCCACCCGGTGCTGGTCCACAAGAGCGAGGAGCCTGGGTCCAAGCAAAAGTTGGCCTTTGCCCACGGCCGCCATCGCGGAGTGTGCTACGACATGGTCAACCACCTCATTGACGACATCATCGTCATGGGTGCCGAGCCGATTTCGATCCAGGACGTCATCGTATGCGGCACGATGGATGGAGCCATCGTCAACGACCTTGTCGAAGCCTTGGCCGATGCCTGCCGCCAACAGGGCTGCACCCTGACCGGCGGCGAGACTTCGGTACAGCCCGGTGTGGTCCCCGATGGCCTCTACGTGTTGACCGCTAGCGTCATCGGCGTCGTCGATAAGGACAACATCATCGACGGCCAGGCTATTGAGGCCGGCGATCAGGTTGTGGCGCTCGCTTCCAACGGCTTGCACACCAACGGCTACACGCTGGTTCGCGCCCTTTTAGACCGGAAACCGCATCTACGCGACGTAAACGTAGCTGGCGAATCCTTCCTCGAAGCGGTGCTCAAGCCCCATACCTGCTACTTGCAGGCCGTGCGCGGCCTTTTCACCGACCCCGGCCTCCACGGCATGGCCCACATCACCGGCGGCGGCCTCCGCGACAACCTCAGCCGCATCTTGCCGCCGGGCCTCAACGCGCAACTCGACTTAGAAGCCATACAGATTCCGCCGGTCTTCCACACCTTGCGAGCAGAAGGCGACTTAGAGGTAGAGGATATGCTGCGCACGTTTAATATGGGCGTGGGCATGGTGCTGGTGGTTGCGCCCGAGGCCGTGGAACAGGTGCTGGCTCACTTAGCGGCTCAAGACTGTCGGGCCTATCGGCTCGGGGAAATCGTCGCTGGCGAGCAGGAGGTTGCATTGCAGGGGGCGCTCGCTTGGTAGAATTGCCGCCTGAGAATTGATCTACGCCTGCCGCCCCTCCCTGCAAGGAGAGGGCAATCGCTTAGCTATAGAAGCCGATCATAATTTTCAATCCTTTAGGGTGCTCCTAAAGGATTTTTTGTCGGCGGTTGTATTTTAGGATGGGTCATGTGTTAAAAGCCGGGACCTCCCAATCGTCGGAAGGACGAATATGAGCGACATATCCTTTGAGCACGTGTTGAGCAGCCAGTACACCATCTTTGATGGGCTGGCCGGGATGCACGTGGAAGACATCTACCAAGATAGCCGTGGGTTGTTGTGGATATCCACTGTCGATGGGGGCGTCAGCCGGTTCGACAGCGCCCGTTTCGAGACCTTGGGCCTTAAAGACGGCCTGCCCAATCTCTCGGTTATGACCATTGCCGAGGACGCGGATGGACGGATGCTGTTCGGCACGTTCGGCGGGGGGCTTGCCGTCTATGACGGGCGCGATTTTCAGGTGTACACTACGGAGCACGGCCTGCCTTCCAACGAAATTTTTGGCCTGCAACCACAGCCGGATGGCTCGATTATAGCACTGACCAGTAAGGGTGTGGGGTGGGTTGCTCAAGGCCGCTGCATAAAGTCCATAACCCACATTGACGACCAACCACTAGGGCGAGTGTACGATATGGCCACCGACGCGGGTGGCACCACTTGGTTGGCGACATGGGGCCGAAGTGTCCTCAGTTTGGATGGGCGGCGCATGGATACTGGAGATCGGAAGGTCCAATACTCTTGGAAACTCGCCCAAGACCCCTCCGGCTATTTATGGATCGCCTTCCAGTACACGGGTACTGAAGCCTTGATTGGCCGTTACGATCCGCGAGACGAACAGCTTGCATTTATCGATGTGGGCAATGAGACTGAGGGGTCCGTGCAGCAGGGGACGCGGCACATCCGCAGCGACGAGCGAGGCTGGCTCTGGCTAGCTCGCCGGGGCGTACTGTGCTACAATGGGCAGGAGTGGCACTCTTTTTCCGCCTCCCTGCCGGACATTGACTTTTCGGATACGCGTCTGACCTACGAGGACCGCGAGGGCAATATCTGGATAGGACTCTGGGGGGGAGGGTTGATTTTTTGCGATCCGGCCAGCATCCGGCGCTACATCGAAGCCGACGGCCTACCCGACCGCGAGATTCGCTGCTTGGGCGAAGATCACGACGGACGGGTGTGGATTGGGACGATGGGGGGCATGGCCTATATGGAAGAGGGCCAAATCCGCCCGGTCAGGACAGGGGAAATTGTCTCGGCGATGGTAATAGATGGCCAAGGCCAGATCTGGAGTGGCGGGAATGCAGGCAAGGTGTATAAGTGTGAAGGCCAAACGCTACAAGCGATCTCCGTGTCCGAAGAGACCCAGCCCGAAGAAATCGTCGGGCTATGCGAAGATGGGCAAGGGCGTATCTGGGTCGGCACATTCGATGGCCGCTTCGGCTGGATAGAAGAGGACCAAATCACCTGCCTCACCGCTATGTCGCTCTATGAAGGCCGAGCTATGCTGCACGACCAAGATGGGGTACTCTGGATCGGTTCATACGGAGTAATACCGGCACTCTGGTGTTATGAAGATGGGCACTTGCACCCGGCGGATATGGCCGAGGCCGAGGCCATCGCCTATGTCAACGTCTTGTGGGAGCATCAAAATACGTTGTGGGTCGGCACGGCCAAGGGGCTTTTCGCCCTTGATCTCGCGTCCCGGGAGGTGCGTCGGTTTACGGCCGAACAGTTTGGGCTATCGGCCAATAGCATCTTGGCGTTGACCGCCGACTCACAGGGCAACATCTGGATGGGCACCAGCGGCGGCGGCGTCCTTCGCTACGACGGCCAGACCTTCCAGAGTATCCGCTTGGGGCCATCCGCCCTTGAAAACAAGGTCGAAGCCGTCCTGTGCGACCGTCGCGGTCGGCTGTGGTTTGGCACGCGGGCGGGGCTGGTCGCCTACCAGCCGGGACACACACAGCCGCGCTTGATCATCCGCGAGGTGATGGCTGGTACGCTCTTGGCCGCGCCCGAAGCTGTATTCTGCCCAGAGAGTACCCCCGAAGTCCGCGTTCACTTCCAGGGCATCAGCTTCCGCACGGGCGCTGGACAGATGCGCTACAGCCACCGCTTGGTAGGCTACGGTCCGACGGAACAGTGGAGTGCGTTTACGGCTGCCGATGTGGTCGTGTATAATGCCCTGCCGGTGGGCGAGTATCGCTTTGAGGTGCGGACGATGGACCGCGATGGCTTGCTGTCCGAGGTGGCTAGCTTGGAGATTCAGATCCTCCCCGACGCCAAAACCGAACGCATCCATGCCCTTGAAAGTGTGCTGCGTGCGAGCGACCACGTGGTGCATAGCCAGAGTTGGGCCATGCGCCAAGTGCTAGAGCAGACCGTACGCGTCGCCGAGACGGCGCTGACCGTGCTGGTGCTGGGCGAGACCGGCACGGGCAAGGGCTTACTCGCGCAGACCGTCCACGAGACAAGTAATCGCCGCGAGCGGCCCTTTATCCGCGTCAATTGCGGGGCGCTGCCGGCCGGGTTGGTTGAAAGCGAGTTGTTCGGCCACGAGAAAGGGGCCTTTACCGGAGCCGCTAGCCGTCAACTTGGGCGCTTTGAACTAGCCGATGGCGGCACCCTTTTTCTCGACGAGATCGGCGATTTGCCGTTGGAGTCTCAGCGGGTGCTGCTGCACATCTTAGAGGAGAAGGCGTTGACCCGGGTTGGCGGCCAGCAGCCTGTAAGCGTGGACGTACGGGTCATTGCGGCGACCAATCGCGATCTGCGGCAGGCCATCCAAGAGGGTGCGTTCCGCGAAGACCTATTCTACCGCCTGAGCGTCTTTACCTTAGAGCTTCCGCCGCTGCGGCAGCGGCAAGAGGATATACCGGCTCTGGCGGCGCATTTTGCGAAGCAGTATGCCCAACATCTGCAGCGGCCGGTGCCGACGCTAGATGAGGGAGTGGTCGCGCACTTGCAGGGGTATTCTTGGCCGGGGAATGTGCGCGAGTTGGAGCACCTGATCAATCGGGCGGTTTTGCTGTGCGAGGGTGGGGTGATACGCGCTGGAGATTTGCCGCTACTGTCGGCTGCACGGCGCAGGGATGCAGTGCCACCCGCGCCAGCGGCTAGCGAAGGCTTGGACGAAAAGCAGCAGCTTGTGGAGGCGTTGCAAGCGACTAACTGGATTATCTATGGCGAGCGAGGTGCGGCGCACTTATTGGGCATGAATCCGGAACGGCTGCGCTCCCGCATGCGCTACTATGGACTGCGACGACCGAAAAAACCCGGTACAGGCAAGTAGAGGACAACTCTTTACAGGGCTCGGAGCTAACTACGGAAAATCGTATTGAGGATACGGAAAACCGTATGTTGCCTTGTGCCGATGGCGAGGCTGCGCATCAGAAAAGCCTCACGACATCATTGTTAAGTATTATGTTTTTCAATCCTTTAGGAGCTTCCTAAAGGATTTTTTTGTCGGCGACCGAATTTTTGGCACGGAATGTGCCTATATATCCTCAGTAGTGTATCCTATTCACAACCTTATGCAAGGGGCCACGTTATGAACTATCGATCCATACTAATCGTCTGCTTGGCAACGCTGGGACTGGCCGTTGCTGGCTGGGGGCAAGGCGACGGTAAAATTGCATTTATCTCCGACCGCGAGGGATACGAGGACGTGTGGATTATGAATGCGGATGGGAGCGACCCCGTAAACCTGACCCAGGGACGGCACTGCGCTAGCCCGGCTTGGTCTCCAGATGGCACGAAGATCGCCTATATCGGCGACATTTTTGACGATGCTCGGTACGGTGGGGAGATTTGGGTGATGGATGCCGACGGCGGCAGTCCACAGCAACTGACAGACGATTCAGTTGATAGAATACTTCTTTCGTGGTCTGAAGACGGAAGTAGCATTTACTATACCGTGCAGACGAACGGTCCTAGTGCGTTTGTTTTGGCACTGGACGGCAGTGGCTCCTCACCCGTGGACTGGAGAGGAGTATCCCACCACCAGCTCTCCAGACGTTCCCCGGACGGAACCAGAGAAGCAAGCGTCAGGCTGAGAGAACAAGGGGACGAAGAGGGCCATGCCCGCCTCTATGTCTTCGATACGAGTGGAGACGAGTCTACCCACGAGTACCCAGGTATTCTCCTACCTGACATATCCCAAAGCGGTGAGACCGTGAGCGGCCTGACCGTGGTAGTTTCCCCTACTTGGTCTCCCAACAGCATGAGAATAGCCTTCTCTCCTCGCAACGGTCTCATTTGGGCCGTTGATATAGACGGAGGAAACTTGGTCGAATTGACCAACGGCTTAGGTGGATACTCTCCCGCTTGGCAACCGGTGATCCCTGCTGCTACTGCTACGAGCGTCGAGGCTCAGTCTTGGGGACGGATCAAAGCGCTGCTTTCAGTTCCATGACATATATCTGATATTCTTATTCAATTTATCCATCCGAAAGGAGCCATGTTATGAACTATCGATCTCTACTAATCGCCTGCTTGGCAATGCTGGGGCTAGCCGTCGCTGGGTGGGGGCAAGCCGACGGTAAAATCGCATTTACCTCGTGGCGCGAGGGACACGATGACGTGTGGATTATGAATGCGGATGGGAGCGACCCCGTCAACTTAACCCAAGGTCGGCATGGGCAGTGCGTTAGCCTAACTTGGTCTCCAGATGGCACGAAGATCGCCTATCTCGCCTTCGCCTTTAGAGACGAGCCCGATTCCGATGGTGCCATTTGGGTCGATTATTCCGTTGCCGATATATGGGTGATGGACGCCGATGGAGGCAACTCGCAACAAGTGGGATCTCTAACTCCCGGAAATGAAATGCTTTTTTGGGCTGAAGACGGAAGTAGCGTTTACTACTACCTGCGGGACCCCCAACAGCTATTCGCTGTGGCGCTGGACGGCAGTGGTTCCTCACCTATATCTCGGACGGACGGGACTGGAATAGTCCGCCGGTTCTTCGATAATCGCGATCGTTCTCCAGACGGGACTAAACGAGCAACCGTCGTGTTGCAGGACCCCGAGGGCAATGCCTATCTACGCCTAGATAGCTACGCTCCTATACGCCTAGCGGGCCTAGCTGGCTACCCCCCTACTGAGGGGCCGCAGCCTTCTGATCAAATAGCAGATTTTTCGGAGATTCTCCTTCCTGATCTACCCTATCAACAAGCAGAACTTGAACCTGGCTGGTCTAGAGTATCCCATGCTACTTGGTCGCCCGACAGCATGAGAATCGCCTTCTATGCCAACAGCGAGCAAGGATACAGGGAAGTTTGGGTTGTTGATATAGACGGGAGCAACTTGGTCAATCTGACCAACGGTTTGGGCGGAGATTATCCCGCTTGGCAACCTGTCGTCCCTGCTGCTACTGCGACGAGCGTCGAGTCCCAGTCGTGGGGACGGATTAAATCGTTGCTTGCTCATTAATCGCGCCGCGTGCGTAGGGGCGGTGCGGAGCGCAAGCCGCGGCCGCCCCTACGCGCCCTTCCGCTTGCGCCGACCGAAGAAGTCGCAAGCGGCCAACACGGAAAGTCGTGGAAAATCCACGAAAAATCGTGAAAATTCCACGAAAAAACGTGGAAAACTTTGCGCCGATGGCTGAGATGGCACACGTAGAAAAGCTCGTCTCATGTTTTAAGTGTTATGTTTTCCAAGCCTTTAGGGTATTCCTAAAGGCTTTTTTGTTGTTGGTCGTATTTCTGGCACGGAATGTGCATATATTCCTTCGTAGCGCACCCCATTCATAACCTTCTGAAAGGAGCCACGTTATGAACAATCGATCTCTACTGATCGCCTGCTTGGCAACGCTGGGACTGGCCGTCGCTGGCTGGGGACAAGCCGACGGTACGGATGTTGACAATCCGGCCGATCCATCGTTGTCGGCGGGGATTGGGCAAGCGGTGACGAGCAGTGGTGAGGGAGCTTGGGTCGTCGGAGCCATACGCCGCCTGACTGACTACTCGGCCAGCTACAGTTCTCCCACTTGGTCTCCAGATGGTCGGTATATCGCCTTCGGGTTTGAGCGCGACGGCAGGGCTAAGATTTACGTGATAGGTTCGGATGGGAGCAACTTCCGTCGCCTGACAGACCACCCGGCTTGGGCCGCGCTTCCCACTTGGTCTCCGGATGGCCAGCACATCGCCTTCGTGTCCGAGCGCGGCGTCAGCGATATTTATGTGACAGGTTCGGATGGGAGCGACCGCCGCAACCTGACCAATGACTCGCATTGGGACTGGGCTCCGTCTTGGTCTCCAGACGGCCAACACATCGCCTACGTGTCCCGGCGCGGTAGCTACGGCAAGGCTGAGATTTACGCGATAGGTTCGGATGGGAGCAACTCCCGCCGCCTGACCGATCTCCCAGGTGGGGTCGAGTCTCCGTCTTGGTCTCCCGATGGTCGGCACATCGCCTTCGTGTTCGAGCGCGGTGCCAGCGATATTTACGTGATGGGTTCGGATGGGAGCAATCCCCGCCGCCTGACCGACCACCCGGCCGACGATAGGGCTCCGTCTTGGTCTCCAGACGGCCAGTACATCGCCTTCGAGTCCAACCGCGATGGCGACTGGGGGATTTACGTGATGGGATTGGATGGGAGCAACGCCCACCGCCTGACAGACCAATCGGCCGACTACACGTCTCCGTCTTGGTCTCCGGATGGTCGGCACATCGCCTTCAAGTCCAACCGCGACGGCGACTGGGGGATTTACGTGATGGACATCGCGTCTTATACCGGCGGGGAGCCGACGGCTGTGGACGAGACCTCGTGGGGACGGATCAAAGCGCTGCTTTCTCATTAATCGCGCCTCGTGCGTAAGGGCGGTGCGGAGCGCAAGCCGCCCCTACGTGCTCTTAACTTCAGGAGGTAAACTATGCACCGCTTTATCGTAGCTATTTTGCTGTTGGCGGCTCCACACGGGGCTTTTGCCTCGCCCGGCGCGTTGTTTGCAGAACCCGACTTTTTCACTCTTGGCCCGGGCATCGGCACGGGATTCCCTGATGATACCGGCGTTTTGGGCGATGTAGATGGCGATGGGGATTTGGATCTCGTGGTGGGTTGGACTCGTTGGTCGCCACACGTATATGCAGACGACGGAGCCTCGGGAGAGCACTTTCCACACTGGGGCTGGACCGTGGCGTCTAACGACGGCTTGGGTGGCTTGGTCCCTACCCACGACGTCATGCACGGAAGAGAAGAAGCAGGAGCAAGAAGCGCGCCCGGCATTAGTATCTGGGGGGATGACTTCGACGGGGATGGACTCTTGGATCTAGCCTTTGCGGAAGGATTGAACCTTGAACTGTGGCACAACCGGGGCGAGGATGGCTTTGTAACCATCCTGCAACTGCCCAACACTGGTTTTGTTGGCCTCGCCGATGGTGAAGGCGACGGCGATTTGGATCTGTTGGTCACGGAGTATGAGGAGTATGAGGACGAGGCAGACCACACCCACGACGGGACATCCCAAGCGACCCTGTGGTTCAACGACGGCGACGCGGAGTTTGTCCGCAGCGACCAGTTCACTCTCGACAGCGAGGCGGGGCTCTGGCCTATGCTTTGGCCCGCCGAGCAATCGTTGGGAGCGGAAGGGATTGTGCGCCTGTTATGGACCCGATCGTGCTATCGGCAGCTCCAAGAGGCTGGGCCGACTAGGGTTTGGCTGACCCAGCCGTGGGCGGCCAGCGCGGAGCCGCCGCTTTCTTTTGAGTCCATGGTCAACCCCTGTGGATATACCCCTCTGCAGGTCGGTCGCGATGGACAGGTGGATTTAGTTGGCATCGTCGAAGTAACCGTTTCCTCCCACATATACACCAACCACGGCTTGGCCCTGTGGCGTCTGGACGCCTCGGGCGCGGTGACAAGCCACACCCTGCTCGGCTCGCAGGTACACGTGCGAGGTCGCCCCCTCGTCAGCGACCTCAACGGCGATGGTCTGATGGACGTGGCCTTAGTTGATGGCAACTTGGAGACTGGTCCGGCCTTGGTCGTCTTGATCGGCCAGAGCGATGGCGTGCCCGTGCTCGAAGGTCGCTATCGGCTGCCGGGTACGGGGGAGCACGGGCATGGGCGCAACGAGGTGCTTGCCGGCGACCTCAACGGCGATGGGGCCGCCGATCTGGTCGTGTTGGGTCGTAATGAGGAAGGCGACTCTTTCGATGTTCTTGGTGGGGCTTTCGTCTTTATCAACCAGGGCAGTCCGCCCACAGCCGTAGCCGTTGAGGCGGTCACGCCGTCGGCCTTTGTCTTGGGTGCGAACTATCCCAATCCGTTTAATCCGGCTACGATCATCCCCCTGTCGGTGCCCGACGGTGCCGAGAGTGTGGACGTAGGCATCTACAACCTCTTGGGACAGCTTGTGCGCCAGGTGTGGTCGGGTCCGTTGGCGGCGGGTGAACACCGGCTGACTTGGGATGGCCGCGACGAGCAGGGCCAACTCGTCGCTTCTGGAGCCTATTTGTATCAGGTACGCGTGGGCGAGCAGCTACGCACTCGCAAGATGGTCAAACTCGAATAGACGATCCGACCGTCGGTAACACTAGCGCGATTAGGATTCTACGTCGTGATTCCCGCCCTACTCGACCGCATTGTCGAACTAGCCTTCGACCCCCGAGTCGCCTCCTTCTTCGGCGTCTGCTTGGGACTGTATATCCTGCGGGACGTAAGTCGTATATGTTTGCGGCTGCTGGAGGCTTTTTGGCGGAGACGGAGGAAGAGGGGCGATGCGTGATGAGTGGTTAGTGGATCGCTTCTAATCATGTCCACTAACCACTTATCACTTAAACGAAATGCTCGGAGTTGTCTTGGGGGGCGTAACCTAGCTCGCGGCGGGCGTTTTGGAGGTCCCAGTAGGCGCGGGTGTTGCCCGAGATGCCGTAGTAGATTCCGAAGCGCACGTCGGCCTCAATGGAGCACTGCACGAGCTGGACGCAGTCGCGGTGGCTCAGCCAGGTGGAGAGAATCCGGTCGCTTTTGCGCTCGACGACCGCGGAATCCGGCTGGAACGAGCCGATGCGCAGGCATACGACCTCCAAACCGTAGCGATCCACATAGTAGCGTCCCAGACTTTCGCCAAATGCCTTGCTGGCCCCGTACAGGCTGTCGGGCCGCACGGGCATCTCCGGCGTGGTGTACATCCCCTCTTCCTCGTAAAGGCCGGTCACGTGGTTGGTGCTGGCGAAGACGACCCGCTTGACGCCCGAGTTTCTGCAGGCCTCATAGGTGCAGTACACGCCTTGGATGTTTTTTTCGAGGACCGACTCCCAGGTGGCGCTAACCGCTGGATCGCCGGCGAGGTGAACTACCGCATCGACGCCAGCGACCGCTTCGGTCATAGCGGTCAGGTCGGCAACGCTGCCTCGGACGACCTCCTCGCCTGCGGCGGCTTCCCGCACTGTGCGGTGATACATCAGCCGCAAGTCGTAGCTCTCCCGCAGCCCTTGGCGCATCACTTCGCCGATGCGTCCGGCCGCACCCGTAATTAGCACTTTCTTGCGGTCCATCACTCCTCAGACAGCCGGTTAATAAGCCACCATGTCAGGATGACTAGGAGGAGGCCTACCGCCAGCCCAAGGCCCCAAAAGAGGCAGGCTTGCGAGGAAAGATTTTTGCAGAGCTTCATAGCGCAACCCCCTCAGCGGCTGGCCCAGATCATGCCGCGCCGCTGGATCTCGCGCGCTTCGGGCACGTCAAAATCGAGCGCCACGTGGCCCAGCGACGAGTAGAACACCCGACCCGCTCCCCACGCGCGCTTCCACACCACCGGCATGACCGTCCCGTTGACCCAAGGCGCACTCTGGCGGCCCTCTAGGGTTGTCGTGGCGAGCACTTGGTTGCCTGGGTCGGTGTGCATGTAGTACTGCTCGGAGTGCATCTGGAAGTCGTCAAGACCGGCGACGATGGGGTCGTCTGGGGTTGCGATGTTGACCGTGTAGTCGATGATGCCGTCGGGGTGGGCGACGAACTGGCCGCCGACCATGAACTGATAGGTAGTATTGTTGCGGAACGAATCGGCCATGCAGCCGTGCCAGCCCGCCACGCCGACACCGCTATCAACGGCCGCGAGTAGCCCTTGTTCCTGCTCTCCTTCGATCTGGCCCATCGTCCACGCCGGTACCACCAGATCCTGCTCGGCCATGAGGTCGCGGTCTTTGTACGTGTCGAGGGTGTCCGAAATGGTTACTGCGAACCCTTCTTCCTCTAAGATGGGTGCGAAAATATCGACGCACTGCTTGGGCTCGTGCCCCTCCCAGCCGCCCCAAACCATGATTGCCTTCTTTGCCATGACGCTCCTTTTGCGTTATCTGGCGCCGCGCGCCAGTTCGTTGCCAACGAGGTATTGATAGCTTTTTTCTACGGCTTCCATCATGTCGGTTGCACAGCGGTCCAACTCGACGATCAGCCAGTCGCAGGTGCCGTGACTGGCTTCGATAATGGACGGGACGTCCATAGCCCCTTCGCCGACGGCGAGCATGTCCTGCGCGGGGTCGCACGGGCCGTCCTTGATGTGCAAAAGCGGCGCTCGCTCGCCCAACTCCTCGACGACCTGCACGGAGTCGCCGCCGCCGGTATTGACCCAGTAGGTATCGACTTGGAAGAAGATGGACTCGTCGAGCTCGTCGACTAGGTGTGCAAAACCCGGACGCCCTTCTACTTCTTGGAATTCCCACCAGTGGTTGTGGAGGCCCAGCTCCAACCCGTTCTCGACGGCAATATCGGCGGCTTGGTTCCAGCTCTCGCAAAGCGTCTTGAGTGCGTCGAGGCTTGCGAAGGCATCGCGCGGCGTGGAGGACACCACGCGGGTGGCCTCCAACTCGTAGGCCAGTTCGATGACTTGATTTTTTTGCTTGCCCAAGGGTAGCTGCGTATGCACGCTGCATACGTCTAACCCTAGATCGGCAAATAGGTCGCTGGCTTCATCTACTCCAATGCCGGGGAATCCGGCCGTTTCGACGCCCACGTACCCTATCTCGGCAATCCGGGTGACCACGGACTTGAAGTTTTGCGCGAGGGCGTCGCGGACCGTGTAGAGTTGAAGCGCTATGGGGGCAGCCATTTCTTCCTTCCTTGTGGGGTGAGAGATATAATAGGGATATGAAAGTTAAAGCGATAGCTAAGGCGGGCGTGCGAATGGTCAGGCGTCGATATTCGATAAGGGACTCGTGTGTAAAGTCAGATAATTAAATGAAAAAAATAAGTCGGTAGGCAAATTAATTTCTGATGTTGCGCAGATGAATTAGGAATTACGGATTAGGAATTACGAATTGGGGGTTGGGAATTCTCAAAAACTTGCTGCGCCGCTCGCTCGCTCCTACATTAGCCGCTCCAACTAAGGAGCAACGCCAATGAGCACCCAAGACAAAGTGCGCCTCGGGTTTATCGGCGCTGGCTGGTGGGCCACCAGCAACCACATGCCCGTTTTGGCCGCCCGCGACGACGTCGAACTGACGGCCGTGTGCCGCTTGGGCCAAGCTGAGCTAGCGCAGGTGAAGGATCACTTCGGATTCGCGTTTGCCACCGAGGACTACCGAGAATTATTGGCCGACTGCGAACTCGACGGAGTAGTAGTAGCCTCGCCGCACCCCCTGCACTACGAACACGCCCGCGCTGCCTTGGAAGCGGGTCTGCACGTGATGTGCGAAAAACCCCTGACCACCCGCGCTGCCCACGCGCGCGAATTGGTGCGCCTCGCCGCGGAGCGAGACCGCCACTTGCTCGTGCCCTACGGCTGGCACCACAAGCCCTTTATCCAGCGGGCCAAGGCGCTGATGGACGACCAAGCCATCGGCGAGGTCGAGTTCGCGCTCTGCCACATGGCCTCGCCGATCCGCGCCCTGCTGTCGGGGGAGGTGATAGAGGATGTGTCCGAAATTTCCGGGCAAGACAGCGCTACCCTCTTCGGCCCCACGCCCTCTACGTGGGCCGACCCAGCCATTGCCGAGGGCGGCTACGCCCACGCGCAAATATCGCACTCCTCGGGGTTGCTATTCTGGCTGTCCGGGCTGCGCGCCGAGCGCGTCTTTGCCGCCATGAGCGCGCCCGGGTCCGAGGTTGAGCTGTACGACGCGCTAACGGTGCGCTTTACTTCGGGAGCCATTGGCACGGTCAGCGGCGCGGGCAATGTGCCGACAGACCAGACCTTTCAGGTCGATGTGCGCCTGTTCGGCTCGGAAGGCATGCTGCTCGTCGATTGCGAGCGCGCTCGCATGCACCTGCGCCGCCACGATGGCCAACACGTCGTCGAGGAGGTTGCCGAGGACGCAGGAGCCTACGAGTGCGATGGTCCGCCCAATAACTTTGCCGACTTGATCTTGGGCAAAACCGACGTCAATTGGACCCCAGGCGAAGCGGCCATGCGCGGGGTGGAGATGCTCGACGCAGCGTACCGCTCGGCCGCTTCGGGCCGTGAAGAGCAGGTGTAACATCGGCTCTGTCCGCTTGCGGTAATGGCCTTTCTGCTCGACGTCATTGCCCCGATTTTCCTGCTCATCGGCTGCGGCTATCTGTTGGGGCGGCGGCGCTCTGTTGACCCCGCTCCCTTGGCCGATGTGGCCATATACATCTGCCTGCCCTTTTTGATGTTTGCGGCGCTGGTGCGCCACCCGGTTACTGGCGAGGCGGCTGCTCAGACCTTCGCTTGGCAGGTTGGAATGTACGTGGTGAGCATGCCCGTCATTGCGCTCGTCGCACGTCTCGCTGGCTGGGACAAACCCACTCGCAGCGCGGTTACTCTCTCCCTCCCTACGGTCAACATCGCCTCGTACGGCGTCCCCGTCGTGCTCTTCGCGTTTGGCGACGAGGCGCTAGCGATCGTCATGTTGCTCTTTGTGTACGGCAATGTTACGGCCGCATCGCTCGGCACGTACATCGCCGCTGGCGGGCGGCAAAGTCCGCTGCAAGCGTTCAAGAGCATTTTCAAGCTGCCGTTGATTTACGCCGCGGTCCTGGCCTTGGCCGTCAATGCCCTCGCCGTACCGATCCCGGCCTCTGTCTTAGACGCGTCCGATCTGATCGGCAAGGCCGGCCCGATCCTCGCCATCATCCTCCTCGGGGTGCAAGTCTCGCACATCCCCCTCCGCGGCCGCAGCTCGGCCGCCCTGTACGGCGGCATTGGTGCCAAGGTTCTGCTGGGGCCGGCGATTGGTATCGGCCTGACGCTGCTGATCGGTGCGCAGGGCGCGGTGCGCGACGTGCTGCTGTTGTGCTCCTGCTTGCCTACGGCCATCAATGCCCTCATCCTCACCGTGCGCTTTGACGCGCGCCCCGATCTGCTCGGCGGCATTCTCATTGGCTCGACTTTGTGGAGCCCGCTCGGGCTATCGATTCTGCTCTATTGGATCGGTCTCTAGCCCGAGCCTGATTTAGTCTCATTTCGCGTTTTCTAAATTTTTTTCGCAGCCCCTTGACACTGTTTTACGCCCCCTCGTAACTATGAATTATAGGGCTAACGACAGACTCCACGACGCTTTTAAGAGCGCCCACAGGAGAATGAAAATGATAGGTGTACATCGCTTCGACATGCGCGGGACGCTGCGCATAGACGCCGGAGAAAATCTATATGGTGGGTGCACCTATCTAGCTGCCGACGTGCAGCTCGAAAACACCCTATTCGCGCCGAGAGGAAGGGGCTGTGTCCCCGACTGAAGCTCGTCTTTGCGAGAGCTAACACGTGGCAAGAGGCCGTGGCGCGAAAATGAAAACGCGCTGCGGCCTCTTTTTTTGTGAAAAATGCTTGACATTGTATCAGGGTTATACTGAACTTTTGTTCAGGTAAAAAGAGTGCTGAAACGGAACCGAAAAAATGAAAACCAACGACAAAACACGACACTTCAACACCGCCCCTTGGGACTTTGCCCACGGCGGTGCCAAGATGCGCGTTGCGACCAGGGCCGGCCGGGTCATCGACGCGCGACAGCGCTTCGCCGCTTTGCGGCGCGGCATAGACAGCGGGGCGTTGCCGCCCACCCCGGGCGGACGGCAGCGGGTCTGCGCGACATTCACCAAGCCAACCAAGGACCTCATCGCAAGGAGCAACTACACTATGCGACGCGAGATCATCAACCAAGGACTGATGTACGTACTCATCAGCCTATTTGTATTCGCGATGATACCGCTCCTGCGCTTCCTCAGCTAATGGCTATTTGACGCGCAGCGGCATTGCGAATCCGGCCTGGGGCAGCGGCAGCGACCGCTGCCCCAGGGCTATCAACCCCCTCGACCTTAGGACACAGAAAGAAACATGCAAAATCGCAAGACAGACGTATGTCCTCGGCTGATCAACTGGCTGTATTGTTTGGCCTCGGTGGCCTGTGCGGTCCTCGGCCCTCGCGGTCTGCACGCTCACCAAGCGCCCGACCGTGCGCTCGACGCCGTGCGTATAGAAGATACTCGCCCGCAGATCGACGGCGTGCTCGACGACTCGGTGTGGCAGCAGGCCCCGATTTTTACGGGTTTTGTCCAGCGCGAGCCAGAGGAGGGGCAGCTAGCGAGCGAAAAGACTACCGTACAGTTGGCGTACGACGACGAGGCGCTCTACGTGGGGATCATGGCCTACGATTCGGCCCCCGAGCAGATCGTCTCGCGCTTGGTGCGCCGCGACCAGTGGACCGAAGCCGATTGGATTCAAGTTAGCTTGGACACGCATCACGACCACCAGACGGGCTACGCCTTTGCGGTGTATGCCGGTGGATCGATCTACGACGCTGTAATCAAGGATTACGGTTGGGACAACGACACTTGGAACGGCGTGTGGGAATCCGCGCATGTTATCGGCGCAGAGGGATGGAGCGTGGAGTTTGCCATCCCGTTCCACAACCTCCGCTTTAGCAGCGGCGGGGACTGGGGCATCAACGTCGCCCGCTATATCAGCCGCAAGAAGGAACAGGCCTTCTGGGTCATGGTTCCGCGCAAGGAAAGCGGTTCGGTCTCGCGCTTTGCCCACCTAGAGGGCTTAGCGGACATCGAATCTAAGCGCACGCTGAAACTTTTGCCCTACTCGGTGGGCCGCTCCACCGTGGCGGATACGCGCGAATTATTCGGCAGTGCCGGCGCGGACTTGCGCTATGGGCTGTCGTCGAATGTGTCGCTCAACGCCACAATCAACCCGGATTTCGGCCAAGTGGAAGCCGACCCGGCCGAGCTCAACCTCTCGGTCTTTGAGACGTTTCAGGATGAGCGCCGCCCCTTCTTCGTGGAGGACGGCGAGGCGTTTGAGACTCCAATTGACCTGTTCTACTCGCGGCGCATTGGCCGTCAGCCCGGCTATCACTCGCTGCCCGACGGCCACGACGCGCTCAACGAGAGCGAATCCACCACCATTTTGGGCGCAGCCAAGCTGACGGGCAAGACCGCGTCCAAGACCACTTTTGGGCTGCTGACGGCGCTTACTGCCAAAGAGTACGCGCGCGTTGAGACGACCATGGTGCGTGAGGTGTCCGGCGAGGAGTACCAAGAGCGCAGCAACTTCCTCGTCGAGCCGCGCACCCACTTTCTCGTCGGTCGCGTCAAGCAGGATCTATTTGCTGGCAACTCGCACGTCGGCCTCTTGGGCACGGCTGTGCAGCGCGACCGCGCGCGCGATGCCTATACCGGCGGCGTAGATTGGACTCTCAAGTGGCGCGACAATGGATACACCTTTTGGGGCCAGTTCGCCGGCAGCCGCGCCACGGTGGATGACCAGCGCCGCAGCGGTTTGGGCAATATGGCGGTTTTGAGCAAAAATAGCGGCTGGTTGCGCGGCGAGCTTTGGTGGGAGGCCTATTCGCGGCATTTCGAGATCGACGACCTTGGCTTCCAATGGCGCAGCGACTTCTACAACCCCTGGCTCTGGATCCAACTGCGCAAGGAAGAGGACTGGGCCATCTTTCGCCGCAATTTCTACAACTTCAACCGCTGGGGCACGTGGAACTTCGACCGCACCAACCTGCAAAACGGCTTTGACTTCAACACTCACCACCAGTTCAAAAACTACTGGTGGGTCCACTTCGACTACTACCACATGTGGCGGTCCTTCGATGATCTCGACACCCGCGGCGGCCCTCTAATCGCGAGGCCGGCAAGCGACGGCTTTGAGATTGAGATAGAAAGCGACGACCGCTTCATGGTCAGCGGCTGGGTCGAGTACGAGTGGGACGGCAACTCGGCTGGCAGCACCCACCGCAAGGTCTCCGGCAGCATCCGCATCCGGCCGACTTCGCGGTTCGAGATCAGTCTGCGGCCGCGCTATAGTTGGAATTTCAACGATGCCCAATGGGTCGAAAATTTTGATATGGACGGCGACGGAGAAGACGATCAATTCGTGTACGGTGAGCTAGACAGCCAAACCCTCGATCTGACGACGCGGGCCAACATTCTCTTCAGCCGCGACTTGAGCTTGGAGCTCTATATCCAGCCTTTTATTAGTGCGGGTCAGTATTCCAACTTCAAGGAGCTGGCGCAGCCGAGTTCCTACTCGTTTGTCGCGCATCCCGGCCCGGAGGAAAATCCTGATTTTCGCAACCGCTCGCTGCACAGCAACGCCGTCCTGCGCTGGGAGTACAAGCCGGGCAGCACCCTGTTCATCGTCTGGTCGCAGTTCCGCCACGACGACTCCGACTGGGGAGCGTTTCGCCCTGGGTACAACCTGCGGCGCAGCTTTGTAGATGAGGGGACCAATATCTTCTTGGTGAAGTTCAACTATTGGCTGAACATCTAGGACGGGGATGTAGTTGCCTTGTCATGCTGAGGGAGCCGATAGGCGGATGAAGTATCTTTTACCTAATCGATCTCCCGGGTAGGAGATGCTTCGACTCCGCCGCGCTCCGCTCAGCATGACAGGGCCATGAGGATCTGCCGAAGGACCACCACGCGTACGCGACGATTCAGGGAGCTTCTAAAAAGCTCCACAGCGCGTCGAAGCGCGCTCCTTCAATCGGCTCTCGCAGCACTGAATTGACGCCTTTTTCCGCCATGTAGCGCGGTGTAAACGCCAGCCCCTTTTGCAGTGCCGTGCGCTCCAGCCCCATTTGCCTAGGCCGCCAGCGCACCTGACAGCGGTCCAGCCGCTTTGCCAACCCCTCGGTATCCCCCGCGCAACACCACGTGATAATCATCGCCCCCAAGGCCACGAGTTCGCCGTGGATCCAAGTCCGTCGGTTAGCCGTCTCCAGCGCGATCCAGAACGGGTGGTCGCCGCTTTCCGTGGGGGCCTTTAGCTGCTGGCTATCGCGTTCCTTAATCCGCTGCGCGATGTTGGCCACGCTCGTCTCGGTCATGCGCCCGTTGGCATCGAGCGTTGCGGCAAAAGAACTGGCGATTGACTCGTGATGGGCTACCTGCTGTGCCGCCAGCGCCGGGTCGAACGCCGCTTGCCCCAGCGCCGCCCGCCGCCACTCTTCTAGCCCCGCATGGCCGCAGAGGATGTCGCCCAGCCCGGCGGTGTGCAAGTAATCCGGTGCCTTGAGGACCACATCGACATCCACGAGCACGTATAGGCAGTCCACCCACGGCCAGTCGTCCAAATCGCCCACGGTCTGATAGCCGTCCCACCGCGCCACGTGGCTATGGATTATCGCCCCGGAAGAGAGGATCGTCGGCACCAAGATCAGCTCGGCGTCCTTATCCAAGGCCACGAACTTGGAAGCGTCGAGGGCCTTGCCGCCGCCCAAGCCGATGACCAGCTCGATCCCGGCTGGCAGCCGGTCGCTGAGGTCCTGCTGATGCGCCGAGTCCAGCCACTCGGCAAAGACCACGCCCGCTGGCTCGCGCACGAGGTAGTCTTGGGCCGCGGCGTACGCGCTGGGTGTGGTGACAATCGCATACGCTGGCCAGTGGGCGCTTGCTCGTTGCAACAGGCCGCGGGCGACGCGCATGTCGTATTCAGCAGCCGGTTTGCACTGGCGGCCCATAGACCAGCCTCGATTGGTTTTAGGCATTTGTTCTCCTAGCTTCTTAGGCAAAGCAAACCATTGCTTTTGTGCTTGCTATTGCACAACAATATACAAGCCCTCTTTGCGCCGCCAACGCATCTTTCCAAGTCCAAAATCCTATATCTACTGCCCACATCGCCCGCGCCGCAGCGAGCGGTTTTGAGAGCCACCGCAAAATGCTGATATTATACAACATCCGCTCCTTCACAGGGTTACTACTATGCGCTCTCTGTTACTGTTCTTCGCCCTCGCTCTTGCGGGCTGCTATGCAGCCTCGCTCGGGCCCGATCCCTTGGGCCATTTTGCCGCGCGCACCGACCACCTCCACCGCTTAGAGCCGCTCGGCGAGCGCATCTTGCACGGGGCTGCGCTCAGCTATGGGCCGCTCGACCCCGAAGAGCGCACGCGCCCGCTCATCTATGCGGTGTACTACGAGCTCCACGACCTGCCCTACGACTGGCATTTGGCGTTGCTCGCCAATCTGGACCAGCACGTAGGGTACGGCTTGCCCCAAATTGACCTCGGTTTTAACTCCGCCGGCCAGCCCTACGACGCGGCCATTGCCGAGGGCCAACTCGACGAGGCGATTGAGCGGCTCTGCTGGGGGTTGCAGCAGCTAGAGCGCCCGGTTTTGCTGCGGTTGGGCTATGAGTTCAATAGCTCTTGGCGCGCCTATGAGGCGACGAGCTACGTCGAGGCTTGGCGGCGCATAGCGCAAACGCTGCGGGGTCGCTGGGGCTTGGACCACGTGGCGCTGGTATGGACGCACAAGGAAGACGGCGGCTCCGATTACTTGGCCTGCTATCCGGGAGATGAGTACGTCGATTGGTGGTCGATTGACGTGGCCGCGCCGCAAGATCTGCGCCGCAGCCGTGCCTTTGTCGAGGCGGCGCAGGAGCGCGGCTACCCCGTGCTCGTCGGCGTGGTCACGCCCGTTACCACCGACCTAGGCCGGGCCGAGCAGGCGTGGCCCCATTGGTTCATCCCCTTTCTCCGCTTTTTGCGCCACCACCCCAACATCAAGGCATTTACCTATATAGACTGGGACTGGTCGCAGGCGGAGCGCTTTGTTGATCCCATACTCTTCGCGCGCTATCGCAGCGAGCTGACGCACCCGATTTACCTACACGCGGCCGCGCCCGGCGAGTTGCGCTGGAACCTAAATCTCGATCCCTAGCTTAGAGAAAGGACTACAGATGGATAAAGTCGATGTACACGTTCACGTCTTCGACCTGCCGAGCGAGCGGTTTCCCCGCGAACTGAGCAGCCTCGCACCGGCCGATCGCGCCTGTCCGATTGAGGCGCTGATAGCCGACATGGATGCTTCGGGTATCGACCGCGCCGTGCTGATCGAAATGAACGGCACCGAGATCGAGCAGCACGCCTATGTCACGCATTGCGTACAGACGTGGCCCGACCGCTTTACGGCGACGGGTTTGATCGACATGGGCGACCCGAACCCGCCCGCCCGCCTGCGTGAGCTCGTCGCCGCCACTGGGATTGAGGGGATCCGGCTGGGGGCGTTGGGGGATCCGGCCGCACAGCGGGCCGAGGACCTGGCGACCTACGCAATCTTTGAGTGTGCGGACGAGTTGGGGCTCAACATCAACATCTACACCGGCGGTGCCCAGTTCCCCTGCATCGAACTGCTGGCCGCGGCTTTTCCCGGCGTGAACATTTCCCTCGACCATCTCGGCGTGATGCCAACCACGCCCAATGAGCCAGACCAATGGGGCCGCCCCCGCTTTAACGCCGAGCCGCTGCCACCGGCCAACTATCCGCAAGTGATGGCACTGTCGCGCTTTCCCAACGTCTATGTCAAAATTTCAGGGGAGTACGCGTTTTCCAAGGTGCCTTGGCCCTACGGGGATATGCAGTCCATGGTCGAGGATGTGTATCGGGCCTATGGCGCGGATCGGATGATGTGGTGTACGGATTCGCCGTGGATTGTGGTGGAGCCGGGCTACCAGAAACTGGTGGATTTGCTCGACTGCCATCTGCCGGATATTTCCGCGGCGGAGAAGGAGATGATTATGGGGGGGACGGCGATGAAGCTGTGGTTTAGGGGGCGCTAGGGGATGGCTCTGAAATCTATGCCGTACGGAAGCTGAACGGATGAATCGGTATTCTGTTGGCTACGATGAGCGCACGGCTGGTTTCTTCCAAGAGCGCACAGCCGACACGCACGCTCAGTTTCTTCTGGAGTACCTCGTGCCCGGGATGGCTCTCTTAGACGGTGGATGTGGGCCTGGGACCATAACCAAAGGACTCGCAGAGATCGTGGCACCTGGGCGCGTCGTAGGAATCGACAGAGAGCCGAGTCAAATCGATCTTGCTCAGGGCCTCACCGATGGATTCCCTACAATCGAGTTCAGAACGGACGATCTTTGCAGCCTGGCTGCTGATGACGAGTCCTTCGACGTCGTCTTCGTTCACGGAGTCCTAGAACACATCGCCGACCCAGAGCAAGCTATCTCTGAGATTCGCCGAGTACTGAAATCGGGAGGGCTAGTAGGCTCCAGACACGCCGACTTCGGAGGATTCCTGCTTGAGCCTACGCCTGAGCCGCTTGGGAAATTTTCGCAGTTATTCATCGAACTGATGAAACGAAATGGCGGCGATCCGTACTGTGGACGTCGCCAGCCGGGACTATTCCGCAAGGCAGGATTCGAGATTGTCAAGGTTTCCGCGTCGTATGACTGTTGGACGCCGGATGCGGAGTCCACGCGGAGAAACGCGCACTTTCTGGCAGAGTTGTGCGGCGACTCTGAATTCTCTGAGCAGCTTGTGGAATACGGACTAGCGGACAAACGGGTCTTGGCTCAACTAAAGTCATCATTTCTCACGTGGGGCGAGATGCCAGAGGCGTTTGCCGCAGAAGCGTGGAGCGAGCTCGTCGCCAGAAAAGCGTGAGTTCGGGTTCTGCCGACAATCCCGAAGAGCGCCGTTTTTACGCGGCTTGAACGACTCCCGCCCCAGACATCTGCCATCTCGCGTCCACTGCGCGTCCAGGGCTGGTCAATCGTCACGACGCAAGCGCTCGCGCTGCATCCATTCTTGCATGACGTGCTCGGAGCGGTCCAACAAACGCAAGTAACCGCCCTGTACCTCGCTGCGAACCTTCCCGGACTTCGGCGGTTTGTTGGGCACTGCGTTGTAGCGCCCCCTCGCCTGAGTCACCGTCCGGCTCTTGATGTCCAGCGCGACTGTCAGCACGTGCTCCCGTTCCTCGGCTCCTTCTTGCAGCGCGCAAATTGACCAGATCGCGGTGTTGCCGTCGGCGCACTGGTCTGAATACGAGACCACGCAGTGGTGCATTGCCCGGCCTTCGGCGGCCAGCTCCCAACTCGACAACAGCTCCTGCACTATCCACCGCACCTTGCCTAGTTTGTCCGTCTCGTCTTCCAACTCCCACGGCCGGATCCCACACGGCTGCCAAGATTGAAAATTGACGTATTCCTCGCGGCTCAAGTGACCGTGCCAAGCCTCGACTTGGCGCAGGAGCTTGGTGGCGCTGCGGCCCTTCATGGTAAAATTGGGCTGCGGCGGCGGTGCTTCCTCCAAGCCGCCGCCCTCCTGCACAGTGCGGCGCGGGGCGAATTTCATGTTGTGGACATAATCGACAAGCGGCCCCACCCAAGTCGGGTCCAGCATCGCGTTGTTGACTAGGAAAAGCACCACTGTACTCCAGAACTCGTCGTTTTCAAAATTGCGCCCTAGGCGGGTCTTGAGGGTCGCCTGCGCCAGAGGCCCATTGCCGCCCATGCCGAGGACCTGTGCCCAGCGCATGTTCTTTTCGACGCTGCCTAGTTGCGGCGAGCGCTGAAAGAGATGGGCCATGCGCCGCGTCAGTTTGATGGGCGCGTCTAGGTCGCGGATACTACCGCCAGAGGCTATGTGGATAAACCACTCCTGCTGCCGCAACCCCTGCTCTTCGACGCCTCCGAACCAAGCCGAAACCATGGCATTGGGCACGGGGTAACGCGCCAACAAATAGCACGCCAGCGAGAAAATTTGGTCGCTGCGCCGGGGATGGCCGCCTTTGGGGACGACGCAGCGCCACTCCTCTAAGGGGCGAATCCAGCGGCGGTGGTGACGGGCCAAGGCCAAAAGACAATGGATTAGGTGTCGGTAAGGCCCCGATCTATAGATGCTTTTGGCCGTTATCACATTCATGAATCCATCGACGTGGAAAATCAGGCGTCGGAACGCCTTGTGTGCCTCCGCGTCTTGCCCGAGCCATTCTACGACAAAGCCCTTCCAGGGGAGTTGGCCGGCGGCGAGTTGCTCTAGGGTCTGCTGGCGTTTCTCCGTCAGTGGGCGCTTAGGCGATAGGGCCTCGGCCAAGTGGTGCTCCAACCAGTTAGTGGGCTGCTCCTGATTTAGGCCGTCGTCCACGTCGCTGAGCCGACACCAGTGCTGGTAGGATTTGAGCGATTCAAAGCCTACCCTGGCCAGCTCCTCCCAGGTTGGGACGACCGCCGCATCGGCTGCGATTTGCGGCAATCCTGTCAACTGTCTCACTCCTCTATTATTACAACCTGACCTAAGTACACGACAGTAGAGTGGTATGAGATGCTTCGCTTCGCTCAGCATGACAGCATGGGGCGTCATCACCCGTCATGCTGAGCGGAGCAAAGCGGAGTCGAAGCATCTCAAATCTTCCATGCCTAACGTCCATTGGATTACTGTCGTGTACTTAGTAACCTGACAAAGACGGCCATCAAGCCGCTATAATGTCAAGTAGAGACCCATTCATTACTATAGCAGAATCGGTCGCAACACGCCGTTGCACGTACCTACCAAGCCAGCTAATTTTCATCTCAATGCGAAAGGAGAGATAGTGACATCAGAATACAAGGTTTTGCTCATTGGCGGGCGCGGCACGATTGGATCGGGTCTGCGGACCTATATGCCTCGGCTTGATCCGCGCTACCGCATGGTGGCCGTGGATTTGCCCGGCGCGCCAAACAAGGCGACCGAGCCGGATGCCGGGGGGGATTTTATCGATCTCGATATTATGGAGTCGCCGGATGAATTGCGCGCGCTGATCCCCGGGTGCGACTTGGTCGTCTATCTGGCCCGAGGCGGCGGCTTGGCGGCCATGAACCAGATGACCGACTTGGTTTTTGAAGCGGTGTTGGCCCAAGATGAGCCGCCGATGATCGTCGGCTCCAGCTCGGTGCATGCGGTGGATGGGCTGTACGACTTTCACCAGCCGGGCTTCTTTTGGACCTTGGCCGAGCGGCAGTTCGACGAGATCACCGAGTGGCCCGAGCGGATTTCCGCGGCCGTGCCCGCGCATCCGATCAATGACTACGGACGCGAAAAAGCTCACGTGGAGGATTGGGCGCAGAAGGTCGCCGCCTTGGGACACAGTGCGGTTGCCATGCGCTGGGGCGGCGTCAACGCGGAAAATGAGGTTCACGTAGCGGAGCGGGGCTACTTTGCGGTCTGGTGTCACCAAGAGGACGCCGCCCGCCTAGTCCACGCCTGCTTCCAGCGGCATTGCGCTGGCGACCTGCCCAGCGGCGCGCATTACTTTGCGATCTCGGACAACACCTATAACATCTTCGACATTGAAACGCCCCGGCGCGAAGTCGGCTACGACCCGGTGCATAACGCGGAGACGTATTATTAGATGAATGATACTGAGAAATTTCTCTTCGACCTACAGGGCTTCCTGAAGGTCCCCGGCTTCCTCACCCTTGACGAAGTCGATGCGCTCAATTCAGCCTTTGACGCCAATGAAGACAAGCGCGGCGAAGACGGCAATCACAACACCGGCGGCAGCGACGCGCTCGAGGGTCGGCGGCGCGGTATGTTCACGGGGATGCTCGAATGGGGAAAACCCTATTGCCTGCCCTTCCGCGCCCTGTTGGCGCACAAAAAGCTCATACCCTATCTCGACGCGCTCTTTGGCCGCGGCTGGAAGATGGATCACTCGCCCTTTATGCTCTGCGGCGGCAAGGGTGCCGAGGGCCTGATCCTCCACGGCTCAACTAGCCGCCACTTCAACGGCGCGCAGTACTACGCGTATGCCAACGACCAGATGCGCTGCGGCATGATCGTCTGCCAGTTCCAACTCGCCGACGTCAATGAGGGCGACGGCGGACTGTGCGTGATTCCAGGCAGTCACAAGGCCAACTTCCCGCTGCCGCAAAAAATTTGCCACTGGCAGGAGCACCGCGAGGTCGTGTACAACGTCCCCTGCACAACCGGCGACATGGTCATCTTCAACGAGGCGACTTTGCACGGCACGCTCCCGTGGACGGCCGAGCACGAGCGGCGCTCCCTGCTCTACCGCTACTCGCCCAAGTATTTGCACTTTGCCGGGGGGACGTATCAAACCAGCCAGCCCGAATGGGTGAACGAGCTGACCGAGGCGCAACAGGCCGTGCTCGAACCCCCCTATATCTACAACCGGCCGTTGGTGGAAGCCGACGGCGAAACCGTGGTGCGGCCGCGGACGGGCTGATCTTTTGCTCGCTGGCTGGTCTTTATTGCAGCAGCAGCATGAGCCTTTGCTGGGTCGCGTACTCGGTAACTAGTTCGCAGATATAGGTGCCGGTACCAGCCGGCCGCTGGTCTTGGTCCGTGCCGTCCCAAGCTACCGTCTGCACACCGACTGGCTGGTGTGCTTGGACCAAGGTTTTAATGCGCTGGCCCAGACTGTTATAGATGCTGAGGCGCACCTTGGTCGGAGCCGCCAGCGAGTAGCGGATCGTGGTGTAGGGATTGAAGGGATTGGGGTAATTTGGTTCGAGATTGAACCGAGCGGGTTGTGCCTCTGTATCGCGGATATTGGTCGCAGCGTCTAGGCGGATGGTGACGGTTTCCATATCGGGTTCGAGGGTGAAGGGTGCGGTGAACACTTCGTCGCCGAGGCGAACTTCTACTTGGTAGGAGCCGTAAAAACCCCGGCCGCTGAATTGCCCGTCGGCGTTGGTTTTACCCTGCTGGCGGGTCCACCACTGATCAAAAACCAAATCCTTGTAGATCTGTGCGTGAGGTCTAGGACTCCAGTCGGCGTTGTACAGGGCGGCGTTGGGCCGCCAGTGGGCCTTTTCCCAAAAACCCCACCACTGCAAACCAGCGACCGCGGGGTGGCTGAAGACGACGGTCATAAAGTCGCGGGTATAATCATTGAGCAGCGCTTGGTCGGTGGTGTTGATATCGAATTCGGTGATTTTGATGTCGAGGCCGAAGCGGCCAAAGCGGTCGAGCAGTGCCAGTAGCTTTGCAGGAGCCGTCACTTGGTCGCCAAAATGCCCCTGCATACCCAAGCCGGTAATGGGGGCACCCTGATTGAGCAAATACTGAATGGTTTGCTCGTAGTGGTTCTGGTGAGCTACATCTTGGCCGTTGTTGCTGAGGATGTTGTAGTCATTGAGATACAGGGGGGCTGTGGGGAGATTGCGGCGGGCAGCTTGGAACCACTCGACCATGACGTGATCACCGCTGAGATCCATGAGGTCGTGGTTGGTGTACGGCTCGTTGATCACGTCCCACTCCTCGACCAGCCCCTCGGTGGCTTGGGTGATCTCGTCTATATGGTCGATGACGAGCGGGGGAATAGCCGTGGCTGCGTCAGCTTGGTCGGCCATATCGCGGATGCTTTGGGGCAGATTGCGCCAGCCAGGCCAGACCAAGACGTGGCCGCGCCGGTGAAAACCATGGTCCTTGAGCCAGGCAAAGCCGGCCAGCGTCTTTGCGCGACTGAAATTGGTCTGGCCCCAGTCGCCATCCCAAGGCGGCCATTTGAGGGCATTTTCGTTGGAGGCGGCGTTGAAGAGTTCTTGGACCTTGGCGCGATAGGTCTGATTTTCGGCGGTCTCGCTGGTCAGCCGCCACATCTGCAGGGCCGAGCCAAAGAGGAAGGCGTGGCGCTGCATGGTGACTTCGACTGGGGCCTCGGCCACTGGCTGGCCAGCCGAGTCGATGATTTGTAGCGTGAAATCGCCTTGGCGGTGCCGCCTGATGCGTTCCTCAGCGCTCTGTCGCCAAGCGGCGTCAGGGGCGCGGCCGGCGTAGGTCAAGCGGGTCTGGGGCAGGTCTCCTACGGATAGGCTGCTGCCGTAGTGAAGGACTTCAAAGCCGGCGATTTCAATGGTCTGGCGACGGCTGCCGACGCCGAAGTTAATCGCGGCCTCGCCGGCGTCGTACTCGTCGATAAATTCAAATGGATAAAAGAACTCGCGCCAGGCAAGCCCCACACTGAACCCCCTGTAGAGCGATTTGTCCCAATCGGGCGCGGCCTTCTGGGCATAGACTGTGGCATAGACTTCGCCGGTTTCGTCGCTCGACTCGATTCCCCGCGCCCAAAAGTGGATCAGGGCGACATCGCCCTTTTGTACCACGAGGGCCGTGGGGTTGCCAACTTCGACGCTCCAGGGGTCGCCCGCCTCGTGCAGCACTTCGATGCGCAGGGCTTGGTCAAATGATGCGTGCTCAACTTCTACGACCTGACTGCGGGCGCGGTTGGCGGCGTTGGGTACGCGGGCCGAGTGGAGGAAGTCGCCTTGGGTCAAAGGGATGCCGCCAGCGGGGAGCTGTGCTTGGGCGGCGTGGACGGCTAGCAAGATGGCAAAAGTGATGAATTTAAACATGGATACTCCTGGATAGATTATTAGAAGCAGTGCGGTTTATCGTCGGTTCGCCGGTTGCCCCGTCTTTGCCCATGCCGCTATATTGCTCCAGCCACCGTGCCACAGGAACCTCCGATAAGCTACCTGTAAGCTATACCAGTGGCCCTAACTCAGAAAGGACTCCTATGCTGACCATTGCTGCCAACGATCCCCGCCTGACGTGGAGCGGAACCCTCTCGCTCAAAGAGGGGCCGGGCTGGGTCAAGCCTTGGCGCATTCCCCACGGGGATTTGGACCTGTACTCGCCTAGCGAGAGCGGCCTTGCCGGGCGGGCTGAGATGCCTTCGGGCGTGCGCGTGCGCGTGGCTACGGACGCCGAGGAATTAGTCGTCGGCTGTGAGCCGCTGGCTGAAGATGGCCGCTTTGACCTGTGCGTCGGTGGGCAGATTGTGGCCACTGCTTCGTACGCGGCTGGCGCGACTGAGGTGCGCTTCGAGGGCTTGCCGGCAGGCGAGAAATCCGTGGAGATTTGGCTGTCGCCGGCCATGCCCGTCGCCGTGCGTCACATTGCCTTGCCCGAGGGTGCACATTGCGAAAAAAGCGAGGACACTCGGCTGAAGTGGGTCGCGTATGGCAGTTCCATCACCCATTGCCGCACTGCGGGGTCGCCCGCCACCACTTGGCCCGGAGTGGTAGCTCGCGCCCGGGACTTTAACCTCACGTCGCTGGGCTTCGGCGGCCAGTGCCACGCCGACCCGTTCATCGCCCGGTTGATCCGCGACCTGCCGGCGGACTTTATCTCGGTCAAAATTGGCATCAACATTTACGGTGCCGCTAGCCTCGGCCCGCGCGCCTTTCGCCCGGCCGTCCTCGGCACTATTGCCACCATCCGCGACGGCCATCCCCACACCCCGTTTGCAGTTTGCTCGCCGATTTGGGGCCACGACCGCGAGACCACGCCCAATGCGGTCGGCCTAACGTTGGAGCAGATGCGCGTCGAGGTTGCCGAGGCTGTGGAGGCGTTCAAAAGGCGCGGCGATGAGAATATCTACTACATAGACGGCCTCAAGCTCTTTGACGAGAGCCTCGCCGAATATCTGCCGGACAACCTCCACCCGGACGCCACCGGCTACGTGCTGATGGGAGAGAATTTTCTCAAAGAAGTGTTTGGGGTGCAGGGGGTGGAAGTGGGGAATTAGAAAAATGGAAAACAGCAAAAATGCCAAGATATTGGTAATAACCAACTTCTTGTTACTGCTTGCCCAAGGAGTTTCTGCTGCCGAGTACAAAGTCCGGTTCATTTCTTTCGATGACATAAAACCCAGCGGCTCTAATCTGACGGTCTGTTGGGGTGGGCTAGGGATCGACCGGCAGCAGCGCGTCTATTTCGCCGTTAGCGATCAAAACGACGTTAATCCCGACGATACGGTCATCTTCAGGTACGACGCGAAGACCGAAGATCGTCAACTGCTGGGTACCCTACGGGGCATCAGCGCAGCAGCGGGCAATCTGGGGCCGGAAGAGAGCATCGGCAAAGTACACGTCGCGATCGTGGAGTACAAGGGCAAAATGTACTTCTCCTCTCACGACTACCACGACATCAAACCCGACTACAGCGACATGTACCAACGTCGCGGAGGCCACTTCTACGCCTTCGATCTGAAGACGGAAACCTTTGAGGACCTGAGCGCAACGGACAATCACGGTGTCTCGGTGCCCTATCAAGGAATCATCGCCATGGACATTCTGCGGCAACACGACAAACTGGCCGGTTTCACTTTTCCCTATGGGGATGTCCTGATCTATGATCTAAAAAAACGCCGCACGACCTTCTACCCAGGCGTCCCGGAATATCGCCGGAAGAACGTGTCGCGCGAAATCTGGGCTACCAAGAAGGGCAAGGTGTATTTCTCCTACCATACGCCGGATTTCTGGCTATGGGAACTGGATGTTGAGTCGGGCGTGATGCAGCGGACCCAACAGCGCAATATCCTGAGCAACGGCTTCCTCCACGGCATGGTGGCGACTCGGGATGGGAATACCGTGTATCTTCTTACTAACAGAGGCGGCAACCTCTACTCCTTCGACGTCGAAGCAGAGCGCCTGAAAGAGCTGGGTTCCCTACTCCCGCCCGAGGAGATCGCACAGGGCCAGTCGATCCAATTCGTCTTCGGTCTGATTCTGTCGCAGGACGAGAAAAAGTTGTACACCCTTCCTTGCCGATTCGCAGATGGTAATGTCCCCACACTATACGAATACGATATAGAGACCGGGGATAAGACACAGCTCGCCCGCTTCCCCTCCCTGACCGGCGGCACGGTGACCGGCACCAACGCGATAGACGACCGAGGGAGGTTGTACTTCGGATATCACACATCCAATGAAGGGGAGAGTGCGCGGCTGATTCAAATATATCGTTAGATCTATCACTCTTTCTTACTTTTACCATTGAGGTAGCGGGACTTTCCTAGCGATCAAATGGAGGATAGACAATGGGCGATACCTATAGGGTGCAAAATTGCTTTGGCCAACCGGCTGAAAATCACGGCCATCCCGGCGGTATCTCTCGGGTTATACTTGGCCCCGGAGTGCGTCGGAAGGAGCGACCGGCCGCCATAAATACCGAGCGGCTAGTAATCCACACCAACGAATACGAGCCGGGCGGAGTCTCAGGCGACGGCCACGCTCACGCCGATCAGGAACAGGCCTTTTACATCTTAGAAGGCGAGATCGAAGTTGAGGTGGGGGATGAGACCTATCAACTGGGGCCGGGCGACTGCGTGCTCCTGCCGCGCAATGTCTTTCACAAGCACCGCAATGTTGGCGACAAGCCGTTGAAGTTTCTCTTTATCAGCGCGATGCTCGACAATGGATCGCCGCCGGGGGACAAAGGCTAATATTTGTGGATTGGGTGGGCTGTTTTGATTATTAATTGAATAAATAGCCGCAAGCAGCAAACAGAGGTGTATTCTTCTATGGATAGCATCATTCCCATCATCGCGAATATTGTGATATCCCCATTCTTTTTGTTCTGCCTTGGGCTCTTGGCGGCTTGGGCGATACTGCTACATGGGTTCTGGCAATGGCGACAGGGGCACAAGCGAATCCAAGCCTTGGTCGATCGCATAAGAGCCTTACACACCCAAGCGGGAACGCGCCCTCGGCACCTGCCTTCGTTGGCTAGCAGCTACCATCTTTTTCCCGAAAGCATAAACTGGATCTTCAGGCTCGACCGGGAACTTAACGCCCTAGAGCGCCAGCGCGGGATGCGCGTTCCGTATAGTCGGCGGGGGTTGTCCTTGTCCTCTGATGAGGAGGTACTCGACGGCTTCAGCCGCCGGGTCGAAGCGTTGGAAGGTTCTCAGCGCTAGTAGCGCCTCCTGCGTTCCTCACAGCCCGTAGTTGACCTGCCACTTGCTCAAATTCGGCCGGTGCGCCCGTTTCCGTTCCAACTCGTACGCATAGATAACTCGGCCTAGTTCGGCCAAAAACGGCAGCCCTACTTCGTCGTACTCGTAGGCCCCGTCGTTAAAGATGCCGTTTTCGTTTACCAGCACCACGGCTGTTAGCAAAAACTCGATCCCGTGCTCGAAATCGACGATATAGGCGTTGTCCGTCACATACCCATAGGCTAGCCCCACCTTGTTGAAAATCCGCACGGAGTCGGGCATGGGTTCCTTGTTGTCGCCGAACAGGAAGAATTTTACGTAGCTGTCGTAGTACTTTTCCGGGTCGTATTGGGGGTGAGGACACTCGCGCGGCAACATGGACATGGCGCGGTAGAGGAAGCGGTAGTCGTCGGGCCGCAGGTCGAAGCGCCGCTCTACGGGCAACTCCTCGGGGAAAAACACTGCTATGAGTAGGTCTTGCAATACTTCCACTGACATGTAGTTCGATCCGGCGAAATCCTTGGGTGCAGATACCAACGCCCCGTTTTGGATGTGTCCCTCGCCCCTGGGAATCGGCGCGGGTGCGCGCCACGTATGCGGATTGACCAGCATGGGCTGCTGGTAGAGGACTTGGTCTCCTCGGTAGAACGTCAGCGGATTTGTATGCCGGTTTTCCTCGGGCGAGTGCGCGATGGCGAGCCGATGCGTCAGGCGCACATCCCGATATCCCTTTTCCCACAGCCCCTCGTTCATCCGCTGCTGCCCCACGAACTCGTAGAGCCGATTGTACGCGTCGTTGTCGCTGACGGCGAAGAGCTTGCGGATGTAGTGGGCGATGGTGGGCAGTCCATCGGGTGCGGTTGGATTTTCGCGCACTGCGGTCTGCCTGCTGAAGGCGCTGTCAATGCGGACGGGCGTATGCCGATCCACGCCCGCAATGGCCAGTTGATTGAGCTTTTCCAGCGCCAGCAGGGCACCCGCTAGCTTGATTGTGCTCGCCGGATAAAAATAATCCTGCGGATTGACGCGGTACTCGTGGCGGGTGAAATGCGGCCGGTTGGCGGCGTCGCGGTCGATTTGCGTGTAGAGGATCTGTACTTCGTGCTTGGCCGCGGCCGCGAGCACGGGCGCGCAGATGGGATTGGAGCGCAACAAGGATTTGAGCAAGGGGTCTCCGTCTCCGTAGATAGCAGCCGGATAGATGCAGGTTGCAAAAACCGCGAGCGCTGCCGCGACGACTGGGTTGACTCCATGTTTAGGCATGTGAGATTCCGTGTAAAAACGCCTAGGACCGGAGCAAGGCAGGGCGCGGCGTTTATTGCGGAGGTGGCGGAGGTACGCTTTGGCTGATGGTCTCGATGAAGACGCCGCCGAAAATCCAGATTAGCCACAAAAGCCCAAGTGAGAGGGTCGCCTTGCGCACGGGCGCGTCGGCCAGCGCGCTCAACCCAATGCCCATGATCCCAATCTGCCACAGGTCAAAGGGATTGAGGGCCGTAAGGATTCGGCCGCCAAACGTGGCCGCGGCTTCCTCGGACAAAAAGAGACCCAGCCCCAGATGCGCCCCGATGTCGCCGGTTGCCAGCACCAGCACCACGCGGACCACCCATTCGACGGCCACCACCAACAGCGCATACGCTTTTACGATCAGCATTTGTCGGTAGCTGACCTCGGCTTGGAAAACGGAGCGCGCCAGCATCAAAAGCACGCCCCCGACCACGACTAATGAGAAAAAAAGCCCCACCGGGACCACCATCCAGCCATGCGCTTGGAGTGCCTCTGCTTGCTGCCGCTCGGCCTCGTCCAAGCCCTCTAGCTGCTCTTGGACGGCTGGTACTCCTACGTCGAAGGTCAGGTTATAGCAGCCAACCCCTATCGCGCAAACCAAGAGGACTGGCAGCAACCAGTCGTGGGCGCTCTCTTGGCCGCGCACTGCGGTAAAAGCCGTGTGCGGCGCGTAAAAAACGCGCTGTATCCGTGCGAAAAGGCTGAGGTCTTCGGCGGCAAACCCCGGTCCGGTTGCGCTCATGGGCCGTTTATCTCCATTAGTGCGATGTAGATGGCGGGATAAACGGGATGAAGGCCGTCTATCCCTTTGAATTCCTTTAATATAGAGGCCGCAGTGCCAATGCCAAACGAAGGATTGGAGGAGCAGGGATGGGGTGGACGGCCCAGCGGCGGCGAATTAGTTGCTTGTGCTGCGGCTGAGATTCCCTATATTTACCCCATCGTTTGTCTCTGCAATAGTTGTGGAGGCATTTTGAACCACGTTGGCAGTCGTTCGGATTCGCGTAGATCCTACCCCCGGGCCTGATGTAGTTCTCCTACCGAAAAGCCTGACGCAGTAGATTCCTACTCAAAGTTATTCGCACGTTCTGCTCTAACCGCACATTGCAAAAGGACTTTACTTATGGCAGATCGCGAGAAGGGAACCGTAAAATGGTTCAACGACGCGAAAGGCTTCGGATTTATTGAGCGCGAGAACGGCGAAGATGTTTTCGTCCACCACAGCGCGATCCGGGCCGAGGGTTTCCGCACCTTGTCCGACGGGCAGCAAGTGGAGTTTGAAGTCGTTCAGGGCAAGAAAGGCCCAGCGGCTGAGAGCGTTGTAGCACTATAGGCTTTGGCCTCATAAGTGCAAAAGGGGGTGATGTACACTGCATCACTCCCTTTTATTTTTGGAGTTTAGATGAAGATTCGCGTTGATAATCTAGCTACTGAAGTAACCGAGGACGACCTCCGTACGCTGTTTGAGCTATTCGGTGCTGTCGCCGCCGCCACCATTGACCCACGCCGCCGCTGGGGCCAAATCGACATGCCCAGCAAGGCCGCGGCCCGCGAGGCCATCGACATGCTCAACGGGCAAAATCTCAAGGGCTTAGACATGGTCGTCGAGGAAATGGCCGACCGTCCCGCGCGCCCGCGCGGCAGGCCCCGCAGAGGCCGACGGCGCTAGCCCTTACTCGTACCACTGAGCTTGTAGGCTGAACAAGCGGCTGTACTCGCCGCCTTTGCGCATCAATGCCTCGTGCGTCCCTTGCTCGACTATTCGTCCATTTTTGAGCACGAGAATTCGGTCGGCGGCGCGGGCCGCGCCCAGCCGGTGCGAGATCATCACCGAAGCCTTGCCCTTAGTCATCTCCCCGAAGCGCCGATAGACCTCGGCCTCGGCCTTGGGGTCCAGCGCGGCCGTCGGCTCGTCCAGCACTACGAACTCAGCCGCCCGGGCCAGCGCCCGGGCCGTGGCCAGCTTCTGCCACTCACCCGTAGATAAGTCAGCCCCTCCTAGTTCCTTGCCCAGCAGGGCTTCGTACTGATCGGGCAATTCGGCGATAAACGACGCTGCGCCAGCTAGCTCGGCCGCCCGCTCGACAGAAACCGCTTGTCCCAAAGCCCCAAAGGCGATGTTGTCGCGCACGGGAAATTGAAAGCGCACAAAGTCTTGAAAAACCGCGGCAAAAAGCTGCCTGACCCGATTTTGAGGATAGGCCAAAAGAGGCTTGTCCCCGAGCAAGACTCGTCCGCCTGTCGGCTGGTACAGCCCCATCATCAGCTTGACCAAGGTCGTCTTGCCAGCCCCGTTTTCGCCGACTAGCGCGACGCGCTCGCCCGGCCGGATTTCTAGGTCAATGCCCGCGAGCACGAGGTCGCCGTCTGGATAGTGGAAGGACACCTGATCAAAGCGCAGCGGCAGGTTTTTTAGGTCTTGGCCTGCGTCCGCAGCCCCTCGGGACGCTTGGGGTGCCGTCAGGTCGAGGAATTCGTAGAGATCTCCTAGATACAGCGACTCCTCGTGCAGGGTGTTCAAGGAGCGCATGATCCCGCCGAGCTGCCAAGAAAACTGCTGCACGGCCCGCGCCAACATGCCGTACTGGCCGATGGTTAGCTGCGCGCCAGCGACCAACCAGACGAGGATCGTCAGGCAGCCGATGTATCCCCAGCCGCCGATGCTGGAGGTCAGCCCGCCGAGCCAAGCCCGCTTGGCCTCCAGCCCGCGGCGCTCTATGGCCAGCGCAACGGCTTTGTCGCGCCAGGTGTCGAGCAAGTGGTCGCGCAGCGTGAAGAGCCGCACCTCCATGGCTTGTTCGCGCTCGGTCAGCAATTCGCGGAAATAGGATGTCTCGCGGTATTGCGGCGTGCGCTCGCGATAGACGTAGTGCGTCTTTTTGCTGATCCACATCATCACCAACACCCCAGGGACGGAGCCGATCAAGGTCAGCGGCCCCAAGGCCCAATGCCCGGTCAGCAGTACGCCTACGACCGCGGCCATCCCTCCCAAGGTACCGACCGTGTCTAGCGCCACGTTGAGCAGGCTGAGGAGCCGGCCGCTCAGGTCTTCGTTGGCCCGCTTGAGCGCGTCGTAGAACGCGGGATGCTCGAAGTGGACTAACTCGACCTTCTGCACCTTGTCCACGACTTGCCGCTGCAAGCGCACGCTGACTCGGTCTTGGACATCTGTCTGCAAGACCGCCCGCACCATATCGAGCAGCATGTGGGTGAAAAGCGTGGCGAAAAAGCCGCCGACCCAAGGCAGGGTCTGTAAAAAGGCCGCTCGGCCACCGCCCAGCGCGGCGGCGAGCTGATCGACGATCCGCCCGGTGAGCCACAGCTCTACGGCCGGCAGCAGCGAGCCGATCAGCACGATGATGGCCAGCCCTCCTGTTCCCCAGGGATGGACGCGGAGCACCTCCTTGAGGAGCGTGGGCAAGAGGCGTATCGCGCTCAGTCGCTTCACGATCCCTCCTGTTGGTACCACTGCGCCTGCAGAGAAAACATGCGCGCGTATTCTCCACGGCGCTGCATCAACTCGGCGTGCGTCCCCTCCTCCAGCACCCGGCCCTCGCTCAGGACCAAGATCCGGTCGGCCACTCGCGCCGAGGCCATGCGGTGCGAGACGAAGACCGCGGATTTGCCTTCGCTCAGGGCCAAAAATTGGCGAAAGACCTCCAACTCGGCGCGCGGGTCGAGGGCCGCGGTCGGCTCGTCGAATACGAGGACTTGGGCGTCGCGGAAGTACGCGCGCGACAAGGCCAGCTTCTGCCACTGGCCGCGCGATAGGTCCTGCCCGCCCTCGAAGTAGCGGCCCAGCGTGGTGTCGTAGCGCTCGGCTAGGGACTCGATTAGCAATGCACTGCCGCCCGCGGTTGCGGCCCGCTCCACTCGGGCTTGGTTGGCGAGGGCTTCGGCTTGGCCATAGCCGATGTTTTCGCGCACGGTGCGCTGGTATTGCACGAAGTCTTGGAAGACTGCGGCGCAGCGCTGACGCAAGACCTGCGGGTCGATTTCGCGGCCGTCCACTCCGTTGTAGAGGACGCGCCCCGCGCTCGGCTGATATAGCCCTAAGAGCAGCTTGATTAGGGTCGTCTTGCCGGCCCCGTTTTCACCCACTAGCGCGAGCTTTTCCCCGGGCCGAAGCCGCAGATTGACCCCACTGAGCACGAGTGGCCCGTCGCCATAGGCAAACCCCGCGTCCTCAATCGCGATTTCCAATGGCGCGGCGGGCAGGACTGTTTGGCCCTCCGGCTCGGGAGGCGACTCGACGAAGTCGCGCAAGTCGCGGATGTGGAGCGTTTGCTCAAAGACATCGCCCATCTGGCGCAGCAGTTGGAAAAGCGTGTTTTGGAAGCGCGTGATGGCCTCGGCAAGGGCGAAAAAGCCTCCCAAAGTCAGGGTGCCATAGGTAGCTTGGTAGAGCAAGATGACCAGCGATAAGAGCGCCGAAATAATGCCGCTCAGCCGCCCGCCGAACATGTAGCGCTGCTGGCGCAGGGTCAGTCGCAGGCGCTGCTGGCGGAGCGTTTGCGCCACTGCCTCCCAGGTGCGGACGAGGAGATCGCCCAGCCCGTAGAGCCGGACTTCCTTGGCGGCGGCGCGGTCGGTCATCAGCTCGACCAAGTACTCGGCGCGGCGTTGTTCGGGCGTCTGCTGGTAAAAGAGCGCGTAGATTTCGCGGCCCCGCCGAATTTGGGTGTAGAAAACCGGGGCCGTGCCCAAAAAGAGCACCAGTGGGATCGACCAGTGCCCGGTGGCAAACAGTGCGATCAGGGAGCACAGGACGACAAAACCTTCGAGCGCGACTGCGGCGTCGCGGAAGATGCCGTAGGCGCGGTAGTACGCAGCCTGCCGCGCCCGCTGCATGCGGTCGAAAAATTCTCGGCGCTCAAATGCGTCCAAACCCACGCCGGCCGCTCGGTCGAGGACTCGCTCTTGTAGCTTCCAGCTAGTCTGTTCCCGTATGGCCGCGCCCGCGTGTTCCTGCACCGCATTCAGCACGGCTTCCAACATTTGCAAGCCCGCCAAGCCGGCCAGCAGGGGGACCACGGCGACGAACTGGTCCTCGCCTTGGCCGAAGGCGGCGTGGACTGCATCGACGAGTTCCTTGATCAGCAGGATGCGCCCGGCTGGCAGCAGGGCCGCTATGAATCGCCCGCTGACGTTTAGGAGCATGGCCGTGGGTGCGCCGCGCCACAGGATGCCGGCGAACCACATGAGGGCTTGGCGCACTTCGCGGGGATGGATGTTGGGGGCGTTTTGATTCACGTTTGAGTCACCGCTACTTCAATTAACGCACGAATGTGCACAATCACCACCCCGAGTCTCTCAAGTGCGGTAGCATCCTTTTTTTTATACTCTTGTATTATCGATTAGAGCAGTCAAACGCGCCGAGACTCCGCTCATGCACAATGTAGCACTCGATTTACTCATCTTGCTCGCCGGGATTTGGCTAGTGGCCGTGACCTTGCGGCCGCTGGGCCTGCCGACGGTGATGGGCGAACTGATCGTCGGGGTCTTGGTGGGGCCGGCGGTTTTCGGCTGGATTGAGCCGGACGAGGCCATTCAGTTGTTGGCCGAGATCGGCATCTTTTTTCTGATGTTCCACGCCGGGGTGGAGACCCAGCCCAACGAGTTTTTCGCCGCGCTTAAGCGCTCGCTGGGGGTGGCGATAGCAGGGGCCGCAGTGCCCTTTGCCGTCAGCTTTGCCGTCGCCCAATTCTTCGGGTTGGATCTTGCCGCCTCCGTGTTCGTGGGGCTGATCATTGGAACGGCTACCGCAGTTGTAATCACTCTCAAAAGTTTCAAGGACTTGGGGTTGACCGATACTCGCATTGCGCGGATCGTCGTCGCTAGTTGCATCATCAACGACCTTTTGACCTTGATCTTTTTTAGCCTCGTGATCGGCGCACTTTCCGGCGGCACCTTTGCCCCCTTGGATCTAGCTGTCAACTTGGGCAAGGTGGTGGGATTTTTCGCGGTCGCGCTGCTTTTGGGCACTTTTGTCTATCCCCGTCTCACCCTGCCCTTCCGCGCCGAAGGCGGCAAGGGCTTCACCTTCGTGCTGCTGGCCGCCATTGCCGCCGGTCTTTTTGCCGAGGCCATTGGGCTACACATGATCCTGGGTGCCTACTTGGCGGGTCTGTTCTTTGAGGAGCGCGTCGCTCACCCCAACTTGGTTAAGGTGGTAAACGATCGCGCCTATGGCATCGCCTATTCATTCCTCGGGCCGATCTTCTTCATCTCGCTGGGCTTTTCCATTTCGTTTGACATTAGCGCGTCGAGCGTGGCGTTTATCGCGCTCCTGGCAGTGACGGTCATCGCCGGGCAGGTGCTTAGTGCCGGTAGCATGGCGCTGCGCATTGGCATGCCTTGGCGAGAGGCGCTGACAGTGGGCGTGGGCATGTGTGGCCGTGCCGAGATGGCGTTTATCTTGGCTGCGCTGGCCTTGGCGCAAGGGGTGATCGGTCAGGAGACCTTTACCATTTTGATCTTCACCGCGTTCCTGTTAAATCTCTTCACGCCGCTGGCGCTCAAGGGTTGCTCAATCCTCCTAGAAGGCCGGGTGGCGCATGGAGGGGACACCCACCTCGGGGTGTTTCAGATCGACAAGTTCAATACCCCGCTCGTCGATGAAAACCTAGCCGACCGCGCTCTGCCCGCCGTGGAGGACGCCGTGGTCATCTATGGGTACGGGCCGGAGGTCGAGACCCTAATAGAAGAGCTTGCGAGCCGGCACCTGCCAATGGTGGTGATCGAAGAGGACGAGGCGACGGCGCGGCAGTTCCAGACAAGCCCTGATGTGCAGGTCGTGCATGCACACCTAGCGGCTCTGGACCTGCGGCCGTTGACCAAGGCCAAGGCGCTGGTGGCCAACAGCTCAGACGACGACAACGCGCTATTTGCGATCAGTGCCCGCGAGGCCGGTTTTGCCGGTCCCATTGTGGCGATGATCGAGCATCCCCAGCGTCGCGGTCCCATGTTGCTGGCTGGTGCGACCGCGGCCTTTACTCCCAACCATGTTCTCGCTGCGGCGATTGCCGTTCGCGCCAGCGCGAAGATCGGGCCGCGGGTGGCGGGTGTAGAGTCGCTCGACTCGTTTCTCGAAGTGGCCGAGTTGCGCGTACACGACCAAAGCCCGCTCGCCAATCGCACCTTGGCCGAGACCGAGCTCTACACCCGGACCGGTGCCCACATCGTCGGGCAGTGGGCAGACGATGCGCTCGGCTCGCCGCCGGCCGCGGCGGAAAAGCTGGAGCCCGGAGCCATTCTGGTGGCGGTGGGTGCGCCCGAGAGCATTCACAGGTTAAACGACATGGCCCGACCCATTACCCAACAAGGACCGATTGTGGTGATTGGCTTTGCCGATGTCGGGCAGAAGCTGGTCGAGATTCTCCACGCCACGGGCGAGGAAGTGCGGGTCGTCGATGAGGTTGAAAGCGCCGGAGTCGATGTGGTCGGCGACGTGCTCGACGTGCGCGTCCTCGATCGCGCGGCTATTGCGGAGGCGCGGGTCGTCATCCTCGCCCTCGACAGCGACGGGGCCGCCCTGTTTGCCGCGGCGGTGGTGCGCGATCACGTCCCGGAAATCCCTCTGTTGGCCTGCGTGTCCCACGTTGAAAACGCAGACCGGGTGCAGCGGGCTGGCGCTGATTTTGCGCTCTCGGTCAGCCAGGTCGCCGGCCAGTTGCTGGTTCATCACGTCCTCGGGGAAATGGTTTCGCACAAGCCCCGGATCAAGATGGTCAAGCTGCGACCCGGCCCTCTCGCCGGGCGGCATCCGCTCGCCGCGCGCATCCGCGAGCGCACGGGTTGTTCGGTGGTGGCTGTCGAGCGGGCTGGCGAGGTGCTCATGGAGATTCCGGCTTCGTTGGTGCTTGAGCCTGAGGACGCGCTTTACATCTGCGGCACGCCTGCGGCCTTTGACCGCTACTACGAGGAATTTCCGACTTAGCTGTTGGGTGGATAGGCCCGGAACAAGTCTCGCTGCGCTTCGGTGAGGCGGGCGAAGGTCTCTGGAGTGATGTGCTGCTTTTCGTCCATGGTGGCGATGTTTTGCGACATCATCCAGTACGGGCCGTAGCCCACGTGCAGGGTTTTGCGCGTCTGCTCAGAGCGGTTGGTGAAGCCGCCGTGGCGCAAGTTCTCGGTGAAGAGAATCGCGTCGCCGGCTTTGACCTCTAGGCCGACCATGTCGGGGTCTTCATCGGGATCGTTGCTGTGGGGCGAGGGCAGATTGGTTTTGTGGGTCCCCGGCACCACGCAAAAGGCCCCCTGCTCGTTGGTGCAATCGTGGATGAAATAGACCATCCGCACCATCATGCAGTCGATGCCGTGGTCAGTGTAGCTGTAGCGGTACTTTTGGCTGGCTGAAGCGGTGCCGCCGTGGCAGCCGGTGGCGTTGCCATGGTAGCGGATGCGGATCTCGGAATTGTTGATCGTCGGCCGCTGTTTGACGATGCCGTGGATGTAGTCCATCGTCGGCTGGTGGTCGAGCAAAACGTCAAAGGCCGGGTTGGCGTTCCAGTAGTCTTCGATCATGAGGGTCTTACCCTCGGCCCGCTCGCCGTTGGTGTGGTAGCCGCGCTCGGGATTGGCGTGGTAGTTGGCTCCCCAGCCGCTTTGTTTGCGCGGCGGCTGGGTGACGTGCGCGAGCGCGTGTTCTTCCAGCTCATCCACGGCTTCAGCCAGCGCGGCCACTTGGGTCTCGTTCAGCAGGTTCTCAATGACGATGTAGCCCTGGCGGTCGAATTCAAAAGTTTCGATTTCGTTCACGTGTTGCTCCTTATTTGTTGAACCATCGGGCCAAGTTGCCCCCTTTTACCAGCGCCCGTTCGGCCTCTCCATAATCTGATAGATGCGCATCGACGATTGCTGGCGTGCCGCTGCCCCAGACCATGCGCTTCGGCCCAAAGGCTTCGATCACGCGCCGCGTAAAGGGCTTGGCGCTTTCGTACAGTGGCGCGTCTTGGGCGAAGTGGCCGAGGCCGGAGAGCTTCATATAAACTTCGGCGTCAGCATGGCTCAGATCCAGTATGTCGGCGTACTCGACTGCGCTGCCCTGATGCGGCTCGGCCAGATGGTCGATCAGCGCCACGGTCTGGGGAATGTCGCGCAGAACTTGGGCGACTTGGGCACCGTAATTAGGCTCAATGTGCAATTCGACGACCAAGCCCAGTTCCACCGCCTTTTCCCACAGGGCGCGCACCCCTTTGTCGTTGAAGCTGTGGAAATACAGGTCCCTGTCTCGGTACGCGTGAAAGCGCGTGGCGATGATCTTGGGCTCGCGAGCGACCAGATCAGCCAACTTCTGGGGCGCGTCCAGGTCCTTGGGATAAAACAGCGATGTGCCCCGCAGTCGCTCCGGCTCGCGCTTTAGGCATTCGAGTATCAGCCGGTGGTCGTCCCCATACGGTTCGGGATGGACGACGACGGCCCGGTCGATTCCCTCATCGTCTAGGCGCTGCAAATAGGCCGCCAATGGGTCTGGAGGATGCACGGAAACATCCGGTTGGTAGGTTGCCTTGGGATGCAGGGGATAGCGCTGGGTATCGGGGCTAAAGATGTGGGCATTCCACTCGATGATCATCGGGCCGTCTCCTCGTGCAGAGCAAGAGTAGCACGCCGGTCTGCGACTGTCAAACGGCTCTGCCGCAGCACCTTGACAATACAGTTGGAGAATTCTATTTTTTGAAGCTGTCAGGCTGAAAAATAACCGTTGGCCCGTTCGTCTAGAGGCCTAGGACGCCGGCCTCTCACGCCGGTAACACGGGTTCGAATCCCGTACGGGCTACCAATTATTAAACCCCAGGTCGGATACACTGACCTGGGGTTTTCTTTTTGCCGATCTGCTAGGCCGTCACGACGTATAGAAGACGACGCTAGCTCAGCATCCGCATTTGATTTCGGTCCCGGGCTGCGCCTTGTCACCGGCGGTGGCGTAGCCGTCGCGCTTCCACCAGTCGAGTCCGCCGATTAGTTCGCGCACCTGAAAGCCCAGAGTCAGCAGTTTTAGCGCCGTCTTCGTCGAGGCGTTGCAGCCGATGCCGTCGCAGTAGCAGACATAGAGCTTTGATTTGTCGAGCGATGCAGTGGAATTGAAGCAGATTTCCCGGTGGGGCAGATTGAGTGCGCCCGGAATGTGCTCTTGGGCATACGCCTCTGCGGAACGGCCATCGACGACGGTGATGGGTTCGTTCTCGCCCAACGCTACGTAGAGATCCCACGAATCCATCTCATAAGCGAGTTTGCGTTGGTAGTGGTTCATTTGGTCAATGGACACAGTTTTCTCCATTGTTGAAGTGTCAGCGTTTTGTGGAATTATCGAAGTTATTACCTAAAAGCTACGGACACCAATAGGCGTACAGGCGGGCGTTGTTCAGTGCGAAACGCAGGCGGACCGGCTGTTCTCGCAAGGCGCTCAAATCCCGGCCGTCGCGCCAGCGCACGGGCACGGCGACCCCGTCCTCGGCGATGGCGACGCAGTCTTGGGCAGTGTGACCGGGAATGGGGTGCCCTTCCTCGTCGAGCAATTCGACGGTTAGCTGGCCGTAATCCGCCTTGGCGTTGACTTGCAATTCGTCCCCGGCCAACGCAAAGGGCTGGGTCGTTATCTGCCCGCCGTCAAAACTGGCGTTGATCGACGCGAAGCCGTCGAGGCGCAGCATGGCCAAGCCAATTCCCATCGTCCTTGGTTCCTGATCGACCGCAATCGGTGGGTCGAATTCGCGCGGGATCTTGGCGTGCCGCCGTGCCGTGCCTCGGTAGTAGATATAGAGCTTGTCGCCCACGGCAATGGGCGGCGCACCGCTGAGCATTAGCTGGAACCGATCCCACTCGCCCACTGCGCCCAAACCCACCAGTGGCTCTCCCGGCACGCGCTGCCAGCGCTCCCCATCGCGGCTGCACAAGAGCCGCAGGACTTGGGTCTGTTGGCGCGGGCGTTTGTCGAAGTGGGTCAGGATGCCCAAGTAGTGAGCGCCGTAGTTGAAGCCGGTGTTGTTGTAGAGGGCTTCTTCTTCGTTGAGCGGTGCCAAGAAGGGTCGCGGCGGCGACCAGTGGACGAAGTCCTCGCTCATACTCATCAGCCGCTCGGGCACGCCGCGCAAAAAGGCCACGTAGCGCCGGCGCTCGGTATCGACCATCAGGGACTGTGCATCTCCGACCGGCCCCAAGTCGTCGGTGCCAGGCCGCGGATGGTAGCGGAAAATCGGGTCCGGCGAGTGCGACCAGTTGATCCCGTCCGGCGAAGTGGCGCTGTAAATGCCCGAGCGCGGGCCGTCCCAGTCGTAGCTCGACCAGCCGATGGCCTTGTAGCGGCGAGCGGGATCTGGGTCGAGGGGATCCTTGAGCATGGTCTCCCAGTGATCCTGTCCTTCGTGGTGGGTCGCGGGGATGACGATATTGTTGTCCTTGGATCCGAGGGCCTCGTGGATCCCGAGGGAGGGGCGCTCCCAGTGGATTCCGTCCGGCGACAGCGCGAGGCATTGCACGTGTTCGCACTCTGGCGCATAGTGGCCGGCCATGTACCATGCCTTGAAAATTTGTTCCTCTGCGTCGAAGATCACCGCTGCGGTCATGCCGCTGTGCTGTTCCCACGGCGCTTCCTGTTTGAGCACGGGATGCGTGCCGTACTTCTCCGCTTGGTGGAAGACTCGCACTACGTTTTCTTGGCGCTCGACGTCGTCCATATCGACGAAGAGGCGCTTGCGGTGGTCGAGTGAGTCCATGGTCCTATGTCCTCATTCCCGACTGCGATTCGAAGCCCAGCAAGCGCTTCAAGGTCGGCGTCGCCCGCGCGACGACTTCGGGACGCGCTAACTTGAACTGGTCTTGCTGCGGCTTCATAAACGAGCGGCAGAAGAATCCCAGCAGGATCATCCGATCCTGCTCGGTGTGGTTGGCGCCGCTGCCGTGCCACGTTGCGCCGTGGAAGACGACGATGTCGCCTTTGCGGACGTCTAGCTGGATGACGTCGTCGTACTCTTTTTCTGGGTCGGGGGCGTACCCGCGCTTGTAGCTGCCCGGCACGATATGCGTGGCCCCGTTTTCAGGCGCGAAGTCGTCGAGCACGTAGATGGTATTGGCGCAAAGGGGGATGGGTGGCGGCGGCTGGGGAAAGCTGCCTAGCGGAAAGTCGATGTGCAGGCGGCCGGCTGGCGCACCTGGGCCGATGAAATTGACGGTGAAGCTGCTCAAGATGCAGTTGTCGCCTAGCAGATACTCTTGAAGCGCGAGTACCTGCGGGAGTTGGATCATCTCTTCGTAAATGCGGCCCTTGTTGACTAGGTTCCACACGCGCTGTGCGCAGCCGTCGAGGTAGACATGCTCTCCCCCGGCGGCCCGCTCCTGTACAATCAGCTCGGCCGAGCGGTCTCGCAGGGCATTGGCCTGGTCCGGGGTCAACGCCTCTTTGAGCACGGCATACCCATATTCGTCGATATGGGCCTTGGCGTCGTCGATGGTCATGGCGGTCGCTGCTAACCTCGCCCGACAAACGGCATTTTCGTCGCCATGATGGTCATAAACAGCACGTTGGTGTCCAGCGGCAGCTCGGACATTTGTACTACGGCGCGGGCTACGTGCTCGACGTCAAAGCGCGGCTCGACGAGCTTGGAGCCATCGGCCTGCGGCACGCCGTCGCTCATCCGCTGCGTCATATCGGTCGCCGTGTTGCCAATGTCGATCTGACCGCAGGCGATGTCGTATTTGCGCCCGTCGAGTGAGGTCGATTTGGTGAGGCCGGTAATGGCGTGTTTGGTCGCCGTATAGGGGGCGGAGTTGGGACGCGGGGCTGCGGCTGAAACTGAGCCGTTGTTGATGATCCGTCCGCCGCGCGGGTCTTGATCCTTCATAATGCGGAAGGCCGCTTGGGTGCAGAGGAAGCTACCCGTCAGGTTGACGGCGACGACCTTCTGCCACTGTTCGTATTCGAGGTCTTCCAACAGCACGGCTGGTGCTCCGGCCCCGGCGTTGTTGAACAGCACGTCGAGTCGGCCAAAGTGCTCTTCGACTTGGGCGAACAGCGCGTCAACGGCTTGGGGGTCGCCGACGTCGGTGGACACTGGCAACATGCGGGCATCCGTTCCCGCCAGCGCGGCCGTTTCCTCTAGGGCATCTTGACGCCGTCCGGCTAGGGCAACCGCATAGCCGGCCTCGGCCAATGCTAGGGCACTGTGGCGGCCGATGCCGCTGCCGGCTCCTGTGACGAGGGCGACTTTTGCACGTGCTTCACTGCCTGAAGGCAGCGAGTGAAGCGTTTCCATTTGTCATCTCCTTGAATTTGAATGGTGGTTTTAAGTACGCGATAGCAAAGGTGGTTTGAGATGCTTCGCTTCGCTCAGCATGACAAGTGCTGGTTTGCTGCTTCACCGTGTCATGCTGAGCGGAGCGAAGCGGAGTCGAAGCATCCTAGACCTCGATGTCCATGTACAACGTTACTGGCGGGTACTAAGTGGTGGTTCTACGGGCGGCTTTTACCTCTCGCCGCCGCTTGTGCAACACGTTTTCCGTATAGCCGTTTGGTTCGGTGCGACCGTTGAATACTAGGTCCAGCGCCGCCTGGAATTCGATACTGGCGTCAAGGTCGGGTGCCATGGGGCAGTACGCTGGGTCGCCGCTGTTTTGTGCATCGACTACGGCCGCCATGCGCGCAAAGGTCGCCCGCACCTGCTCCTCGCTGGCGATGTTGTGGTGCAGCCAGTTGGCTATGTGCTGGCTGGAAATTCGCAAGGTGGCGCGGTCTTCCATAAGGCCGATGTGGTTGATGTCCGGCACCTTGGAGCAGCCAATGCCTTGGCCGACCCAGCGCACCACGTAGCCGAGAATGCCTTGGGCGTTGTTGTCTAACTCCTGCTGAATCTCCTCGGGGCTGAGTTGGCGACCGAGGATAGGAGGGCTGAGAATCGCGCCGAGTGAAGCCCGCTCCCGTCCAGATAACTGGTCGAGGCGCTCGAAGACATCGACTTGGTGGTAGTGCAGCGCGTGCAGGGTGGCCGCTGTCGGCGAGGGCACCCAAGCGGTCGTCGCCCCGGCTTGGGGGTGGCCTATCTTGGTCTCTACCATCTCGCGCATCCGCTCGGGCATGGTCCACATCCCCTTGCCGATCTGCGCTCGTCCCACTAAGCCGGTCGCAATGCCGACATCCACATTCCAGTCCTCATAAGCACTGAGCCAGGGCTGCTCTTTGATTTCCATCTTGGGCAACATGGGGCCTAGCTCCATGCTGGTGTGGATCTCGTCTCCAGTGCGGTCGAGGAAGCCGGTGTTGATGAAGACGACGCGCTCGGCGGCGCAGCGGATGCACTCGCTGAGGTTGACTGTGGTGCGGCGCTCCTCGTCCATGATGCCGATTTTTAGCGTATTGCACGCCAGTCCTAGCGCCTCCTCCACTCGCGTAAAAAGCTCGACGGTCGCTGCTACTTCGTCCGGTCCGTGCTGTTTGGGTTTCACTACATAGACGCTGCCGGTCTTGCTGTTGCGGTAGCGGCCGCGGCCTTTGAGATCGTGGATTGCCGCTAAGCTGATGACCATGGCGTCGAGAAAGCCCTCGGGGATTTCCGCGCCGTCGGCGGTGGTTACCGCGTCTGTGTACATGTGGATGCCTACGTGGCGCACGAGCAATAAGCTGCGCCCGGGCAGGGTCAAGGGGTGGCCGTTGGGGGTGGTAAATGTGCGGTCGGCGCGCAGGCGGCGTGTCAGGGTTTGCCCGTCCTTGACAAAGGTTGCCTCTAGCGTGCCCTGCATCAGGCCGTTCCAGTTGCCATAGACGAGGGTCTTGTCCTCGGCATCGACCGCAGCCACGGAATCCTCGCAATCTTGGATGGTGGTAATGGCCGCTTCTAAGAGCACGTCTTTGACGCCGGCACGGTGAGTGCGCCCAATGGGATGGGTGCGGTCGATTTGGATTTCGATGTGCAATCCGTTGTGGCGGAGCAGGACGCTACTTAGTTGCTCGCCCTCGCATCCATAGCCGACGAATTGCTCGGCGTCTTTGAGGCCGACTTCGTCGCCGCTTGCGAGGCGGGCGCGCAAGGTTTGCCCGCCAGCGTCCTCGCGCAGGAAAAACTCCACCACCTCTCGGTACGCGCCCTGTTGGAGACCCGCGATCGCGTCGAGAAACGCCTCGCTGTGCGCGATGACTTGGGCACCGCGCTCGGCGTCGTACTCACCTGTCGGGACGCACCCCTCGATTACATCTGTGCCGTACAGGGCGTCGTACAAGCTGCCCCAGCGCGCATTCGCCGCGTTGAGCGCATAGCGCGCATTATCGACCGGGACGACTAGCTGGGGGCCGGCTAGGGAGGCGATTTCCGGGTCGGTGTTTTCCGTGCGGATGCGCTGCGCGTCGCCCGTGGGCAGCAAGTAGCCAATTTCTTCGAGAAAGGTCCGGTAGTCTGTGGGATCTAACGGCTCGCCGCGCCGCTGTTGGTGATAGGCGTCGATCTGGGCCTGCAGGGCGTCGCGTCGCTGAAGTAGCTGTTGATTCTTGGGCTCCAAGTCTTGGACGATTTTCTCCAGTGCCGCCCAAAAGTGATCGACATTCACGTCCGTCCCGGGCGCAATCTGCTCGGCGACGAGGGCGTAGAGCCGCTGGTCGATGTGCAATCCGCCGCTGGTTATTTTTCTTGCTGATTCGGCCATGATGTACTCCGTTTAATTTTGCCGACCAAGAGTATAACCATTTATGGCGCGGGCGACCTATGGACAGGATGGACGGGATTTGGATAGCTTGTAGGCGCTAGCGCATGACAACACTACCGCAGGAGGCGACCATGCACTACGACCCATGCCAACGCACTTTCGACTGCGAGCCGACGCTCACCGACTCCGAGGTTCTCGAATTCTGCCGCGAGGGCCATCTCTTGCTCAAAGGCGTCGTGCCCGACGAGATCAACCAGCGCACCTGTGCTTGGATCGACGGCGATATTCCAGCCAACCCGAGCTATATTCCCGACGGCCTGACCGAGGCCGACCTCGACCGCATTCGCTTCACCCACGAGCCGACCTCCATCTTCTTGGAGGACTGGTTCATCGAGCACGTCCTGCTCAATCCCCAGTTAGCCGGTGCCATGCGCTCGCTTTTAGGACCCAACGTCGGCCTGCCGATCTTGGCCAGCCACCACCGGGCCGAATGCCCAATGGAAGCCCAAGGCTGGCACCAAGACGCCGACCACATCTATGGCCCGGAGCTGCGCTTTTTGGAGGTCTTCTACTTTCCGCAGGACACGCCCGTGGAGTTGGGGCCGACCGAGCTGGTGCCTGGCTCGCATATCCAACCTGGTAACCGCGACAGGGAAGAAGGGGGCGTGTTTTGCGACGGCCCGGCTGGCACCATTGGAATTCACCATCAGAGCATCATGCACCGCCGTGGCAAGTCCACCGCCAAGGGTCTGCGCCGGATGCTCAAGTACAACTACTGGCGCACGGCACCTCCTCAGCGCGATTGGATCGTCGAGGAGGACTTTGATTTCCAGAGGGCGTATTACGGCGGGCACGGCACGGCGCGCTACTACGCCCACATGTTCTATTGGCTCTGCGGCAAGGGGGATCAGTTCCGCATTATCGGCGGTCAGGCTTGGCCTTGGCAGTCCGAGAATCAGATCGGACCGCCGTATGGTTTTGACGCCAAGGAAGGCTATCAGCCCAATTGGCGGCGGGACAATCCGGACGGGTATGCGCGTTGATTAGTTGGATGGGTGGCGCTTGGTGAGGATGGTTGGGTGGGCAGCGCCTCCAACTGGAGGGATCACCGCTATGAGAGGCAGGGGCAGGGCACCGGCCCGGCGGGTGTGGGGCGGTACTGATTAAATCCACATTCCCCGTCTAACTACCGGGAGCCTCCGCGCTCGTCGAGCGAGCTTTGGCAGAACCCGGATCTACTCACGGGGGGATACACCGCTGCCCCTGCTGAGAATGGCGAACGGAAGAGACGCGAAGCCCTGTTGCTGATTCGCTGAGGGGCTCCCGGTGCTGAGTGGTTAGCCGCTAGGTCGTTGAGCGGCTTTGCCGGATAATTGGGTTATCAATCCCTGAGGTCGCGCGTTACAGTGCGCGCCGCGTCTGGGCTATGCGCCGTCACCGGCGCAGTCGCACTTGCTTCCCTGTCTCTTCCGTTCTAGTCCTTACTGTTCGTCTGCATATTCCACTTCTACCTCAAACGACGCGGCGCGGATCTGCCGATTGAGTTGGCGGAACTCGACGCGCGCCTCATTGAGACGGGTGCGGCAGTCGTCGTAGGGCAACTCGTTGTCCTCGACGATGTCGCGCTCCTCCTTGTGGAGAACCCGCTCGTAGGCGGAATCGACGACTTGGGTGTGCAACTCTCCGAGGCGGTCGTTGAGCGCCTTACGAGTCTCAAGGGCCTCGGTGAGGCTCATGTCATCGCCCCCGTGCTCAACGCGGTGCTCAAAGTTGGCACGCTGGATCGCGGCGTTCAGTTTGCGGCGTTTGAATTCGAGGGCTCGCAACTGGTCGCGCGCTTCGGAGACGCTGAATCCGGGTGCTGGCCGGCGCGAGGAGTCGTTGTCTCGACGGGAGAACAGGTCTCGATTCTGGCGCGCCTCGGGTAAGCAGTCGCGCAGCGTCTTGATACGGGCGTCGTACTCACCGCGCAGTTCGAGGGCTTCGTATAGTCGGATGGTCTTTCGGGCTTCGGTCATACCTCACCTCCTTCTGGTTTCACCGGGAGATGAGTCGAAATTCGAGGGGAGGTAGAACAGTCGCAATAGTTCGGCGATTTTTTTTGTGGGCACCTGCTCAGGTGAAACCTTGCTGATCATTTCGGTCTGTTTGCTGGTTGTCTTGAGTAAGCCAATGGCTCACCTTTTAAGCATATGGTTGAAAGCATTCGATGGAGGAGGGCATGAGTAAAATCGGTAGCGAGATTATAGACGGGTTGCGCGATGCGCTGCAATATGCAGAAGGAGAGACGACGAGCAACAAAGAGTATCGCGTCTTAATACCTGAGCGCGTCGATGTGCGGGATGTGCGTCAACGGCTCAATATGACGCAGAAGGAGTTTGCACAGTTCTTTGGGTTCAGCGTCTATTCTATCCGCAATTGGGAGCAGGGAAAGCGGCAACCGGAGGGGCCGGCTCGGGTATTGTTGACGGTTATCGATAGGGAGCCGGAGGCGGTGCGGCGGGCGTTAGTTTTGTAAACCGGATCCCGAGAGGGGTTCGACCTTTTCTTCAAGCCACGAGTTCAATTCGGTAAATCGGAACGAACTAGTTTCGAACATCTGCATGAAGAAGGCGTATGCCTCATCGTTGTCGCAGTTGATGAAGTGGCCGTTCATGCGCAGAAAGGTGTCGGTGACGAAAAAGGCAACCCGCTTATTGCCGTCCACGAATGCGTGATTGTTGGCTAGACTCTCCATGAGCGCGGCCGCTTCTTGGATGAGTCCGTCGTAGTATCCAAGCTGGGGGCGCATGAGCGCGGAGGCGAGAGCGCCTTCATCGAGGATGCCTAGTGAGCCGCCAAAGGCACTAATCAGGTCGTTGTGCATGGCGATGACTTCCTCGATGGTTGGGAAGTCATGGGTCATTTGGCCAATAATTCACCTAGGCGACGATTTTTCTCGACGCTGGCCTGGAAATGGGCCATAACCGAAGCACGAAGCTTGCCTTGAGCACGGTTTTCAATGTATTCCCGCATAGCCTCTTCCAGCACTGCTTGGAAATGACGACCTTCCTTGCGGGCAATTTCGCGCACTGCGGCTAGCAACTCCGGCGAAGCCTGACTGGAGAATTTCTCTCTTAGCACAGCCATCACGTATACTCCCTTTCATATCGTTCTATATAGAATTGTGAAATCAAGGCGTCAAGAAATATCTTGATAAAAATGGGTAGAAAGTGTCGCGGCCGCAAGGAAGCAAAGCGGTCGCACCGAAGCGCCCGAAAGCGTCTTTCACTCCCGAATCGCTATGTGCAACTCCCGCAACTGCTCAGGCGACACCTCGCTTGGCGCGCCCATGAGTGGATCCTGCGCATTCTGGTTCATGGGGAAGGCGATGACCTCGCGGATGTTTGGTTCGTCCGCCAGCAGCATGACGATGCGGTCGATGCCGGGGGCGATGCCGCCGTGGGGTGGAGCGCCGTAGCGCAAGGCGCGGATCATGCCGCCGAACTTGCGATCCACTTCCCGCTGCGAGTGTCCGGCAATCTCAAACGCCTTGTACATGATGTCTGGTCTGTGGTTGCGGATGGCACCGCTCGATAGTTCGAGGCCGTTGCAGACGATGTCGTACTGATATGCCTTGATCTCCAGCGGCGGTTGCGTCTCCAGCGCAGCCATACCGCCCTGCGGCATGGAAAACGGATTGTGCGAAAAGGCCACACAAGCGCGCTCCTCGTCCCATTCGTACATAGGAAAATCGACGACCCAGCAGAATTCATAGCAACGCTCCCGCCGCAAATCGAGCCGGTCCGCCAGATGCAGGCGCAACCGTCCCGCTATGGACGCTGCCTCGGCTGGCGGCCCGGCGATGAAGAAGATGGCTGATCCCGGAGCGGCGGTGCATTCCTCGATAATACGACTGCGTACGCTCTGCTCTAAGGCCGTGGCGATTGGGCCGGTGGCTTGCGCTCCGTTGATGAGGTACGCCAACCCCTTGCCTCCCGCTTCTTTGACGAATGCTTCAAGGCCGTCGAAAAACGAGCGCGGCTGCGCTTCCATTTCGGGAACGCACAGGGCGCGGACGACCCCGCCTGCTGCGACGATGTCCCTGAACAGCCTGAACGAGGAGCCCGCAAAGATCGCGGAGAGATCTTGGATTTCGAGCGCGAAGCGCAGGTCTGGTTTGTCCGTGCCGAACCGCAGCATGGCGTCGGCGTGGGAAAGACGCGGGAACGGCGGTGCGGTCACTTTCCAATCGGTGAACTCGTGGAAGAGATCGGAAAAGAGTTCCTCGACTACAGCAAAGACGTCCTCCTGCTCGACGAAGGCCATCTCGAGGTCGAGTTGGTAGAATTCGCCGGGGGAGCGGTCGGCGCGGGCGTCTTCGTCGCGGAAGCAGGGCGCGATCTGGAAGTAGCGATCGAAGCCGGACACCATCAGCAATTGCTTGAACTGCTGAGGTGCCTGTGGCAGCGCGTAGAATTGGCCGGGATAGAGCCGGCTCGGCACGAGGTAATCGCGCGCGCCCTCGGGCGAACTGCTGGTGAGAATGGGCGTCTGGAACTCGGCAAAGCCCATGTCCGTCATGCGCCGTCTGATGCTGGCGATCACCTCCGAACGGAGCTGAATGCGGCGGTGCAATCCGGCCCGGCGCAGGTCCAGGAAGCGATAGGACAAGCGAGTACTCTCCCCCACGTCGGGATCTTCGGCGATGGAAAAGGGAAGTGGCTCTGCCAGCGAGAGCACTTCCAACTCGCGGACGGCGATTTCCACTTCTCCAGTCTCCATGGTGCTATTGATAGTCTCAGGCGAGCGTTCGCGCACGTCGCCTACGACGCGGATTACGGATTCGCGGGGGACCTTTGACGCGGTTGTCGCAACGTCATTCTCTGGTGAGATCACGAGTTGGGTAATGCCGTAGTGGTCGCGCAGGTCTAGGAACAATATGCCTCCGTGGTCCCTTTTGCGATGAATCCAGCCGCTCAGGCGAATGGTTTGGCCGGCGTGGCGCTTGCGAAGTTCGCCGCAGGTGTGCGTGCGATAGCGGTGCATGGTAGCCTCCAGTTTTGGATGTACATAAAAAAACCCGCCGTTGGCGCGAGGCTCAACGGCGGGTTGGGGTGAGGGTAGAATCCGATCACGGCCAACGCCATCGAGCCTGAATGGCGGGGTTATTGTCGTCGTTGTTATGCGAAAAGGCGCGTGCCGTGTGCTTGTGCCGGAATGTCATTTCAATAGCTCCTAAAAACAGAAAACCCGCCGCGAATGCGTGTTCGCGACGGGTTTTGAATGCTTGGATTGGATTGGAGTCAGTCGTCAGAACACGCGCAATGGGGCTAGCGGGTTATTATTATTCTGCGTGTGGTCGTTCTGACGGGTTATCATAGTCGTTTAAGATAGCGGAAGGCCGAATTCCGTCAAGCTGGACTGGGCCGCGCTTGCTGGTCTCTACAGCCCGAACCAGCGATTGAGCTTGATCAGGAAGATGCTGTCGCCGTCGTCGGCGAAGGCGCGACTCAAGTCGCCGGCCGGGCGGAACCTTGGGTCGCTAACGTCGTCGAAGGCGTGGTCGCGGCTCTGCTGCCAGACCGCGAAGAGCGTGCTGCCGGGCCGGTACTCCCAGCGCAACACCACGTTGGAGCGCAGTGAGCGGCTGTGGAAGTCGGGGTTTTCTTCTAGGCCGGCGTAGGGTGAGAATTCGTAGGAGCGCGGGCGCGCCAGTTCCTTGATGGCACCATAGTCGCCAGTTGTCACAAAGGGCTGGACGAATAGCTGCAAGCTCAGGCTCGGGGTGAAGGCATAGGTGCCGCGCACGCCGATCTCGAAGACGCGGCTTTCGAGCTCGCCGAAGATGAAGTGGTCGTCCTCGCCATCGCCGTCCTCGTCCTCGTTTTCTACCCACTGGGCGAAGTTGCGGTTGAAGTTGTAGCCCGGCTCGATCTCCAACTCAAACTGGGAGACGGGTCGCAAAGAGATCTCAAAGCCGAGCCAAGATCCTAAGTTGTCGCCTCCCCGGCTCCCGCTGATGTTCCAGCCAAGCCAGCCGCTGATCGGCTTGCGGTCGTCCGTCCACACGTCCATGCCAAACCAAGTGTGAGCGGGCGAGCGCATCAGGGGTCCGCCGCGAGTGGCTAAGTCGTCGAAGGCGGCGAAATTGCGGCTGAGACCCATCCAGAATCCCCAGTAGTTATGCAGTTCGTGCCAAGTGTTGAAGTTGACGCCGCGGGACAGCCGCTCGCCAGCGAAGTTCCAGTGGTTCCAGACGTTGAAGTTGAACCCGGAACGGCGGGCGAACCAGTAGGGATCGAGCTTCTCGTAACGGATGTGGGTGCCGGCTTGGATGCGGTCGTTGCGCTGCATAAAGCCGAGGTCGTTGGCCTCAAAGTCGGGCGATTGTGCGTCCACGTACGCCTGGCCGCCGAAGGCACCGCCTGTTTTCTGAAAGTAGAGTGCGCCCTCCCAGCCGGTGTCGCGCTCCTGCTCCTGTCCGGCGCGACTGACGGCGAGTCGGCTGTAGAGGCGGTAGGCGTTTTCCCACCACTTGACGTGCAAGTCGCCGGCACCGACGTAGGCCGGGTCAAGGCCGCGGCCGTTGACCGCGGTGAGTTGGGCTCCGGCGGTGGAGTTGGTGAGCATATCCTGTTGGACGCGACCGATAAAGTAGTTGGTGATCGGCTCGATCTCGACGGTGCGGCGCAGCGTGTCGGCTAGGCCGGTCTCGGCGTTGATAATGCGCTGGTCAATGAGCGCCTCCTCTCGGCCAGTGACGGCGTTGAGTAGGCCGAAGGCCGTGCGTCCCGCGGTCTTGCCCGAGACCTTGACGGCACCGAGGATTGTGGTGTTGTCGGGACGGTTCACCTCGTCGCTGTCTTCGGGCAGGTCAAAGCGCGAGGGCGGGCGGCCAATGCGCCGCGAGTGGAACAGGCGCGTGGGCCGGCGGATGCCGACGATGAACGGCGTCGGCGATTCGAAAATCTGGATGCCCTCCATAAAGAAGGGCCGACGCTCGCGGAAGAAGGTCTCAAAGACACCCAAGTTGAGCACGGCCGGGTCGCCTTCAATCTGCCCGAAGTCCGGGTTGATGGTGGCGTTGAGGGAGATATTTGACGACAGGCCGTAGCGCAGGTCGAGGCCGGCCGAGGAGAACAGGTCGTGCTCGCTGCCGCTGTCCCCCGGCGACAGGGTGCTGCGGCCTAGGGCGAAGGGGAAGATCTCGAGGCTGCGCTGCGGCCGGATGCCTTCGATCCCTTCGAGATGGCCGAAGCGCGAGACGTAGCCGCTGACGCCCCGAGGTTTGAAGCTCCACTGCGACCACTCGGCGCGGCGGGAGATTTTGCGAAAGACGTTGATCCCCCAAGTGTAAGTCTCCTTTTCGCCAAAGCGCAGAACGTGATAAGGGATTTTCAGCTCCCAGCTCCAGCCGTCGGTGCGCCGAGCCGTCTTCATCTCGGCCACACTGTCCCAGCTATCGTCGAAGTCGTCGTCGTTGTAGATGATCCCGTCCTCGATCCAGCCGGAGGGCCCCACCACGAAATACACGCCCGTCTGATGGTCGTGGTGAGGGTCGAGGTTGATCTCGAGCAGGTCGCGCTCACGCCATTCGTCGCGCCGCGCCAGACGCGCGGTGATGCTGTCGGGGCGGGTGTCGTAGCACATACCGGCGATGTAGAGCGCATCGTCGTCGTAGGCCACCTGAAAGGTGGTGCGTTGCGTCGAAGGCTCGCCGTTGTCCGGGTCGTTCTGTGTGAACCCCTCGTGCAGAGGGGCGCGCAGCCAGATTTCGTCGTCGATGACGCCGTCGAGGTGCGGCGGCACCTCAGCCCGCACGGCGCGGGCGGTGCGCTGGGGGTGCGTCATCCAAAACTGCATCTGGGCATCGCTGGTGTCGGTATGGGCGGGTTGCTCATCGGCTCCGGCGGTATCTGCTCCGGCGATGAGAAAAACGGCGGCTAGCACGGCCGCAAATCTGTGCATTGTCCTTCCTTTTTGGTTGAGGATAGCAAAGGGATCCGCTTAGAATTCAAGCTCCCCTGCCGATTGAACAATGTCAAAAGTGGGTGTGGGCGTACTGCGGGTGGGGGACCGTCGGGCTTGTCTCGATAGTCCAATGTGACTACAATTATCCTAATGTAGTTACAAGGAGAGCCTAATGAACGCATCCGTACGCGACCTGAAGAGCAGGTTGTCGCGCTACCTTCGGCAAGTCCAGCGGGGAGAGACGGTCGTCGTAACTTTGAGGGGGAAGCCTATCGCCCGCCTCGTGCCGCTACCGCCTCTTCTGTTGGAAGAGCGACTGGCAACCTTGCCGGGGGTCAATGCCGGAACCGGGGGAAAACCGAGAGGTGCCACGCGCCCTGTGCGCGTCAAACCCGGAGAGAAAAGCGTTGCGGACATCGTGGTGGAAGAGCGACGGTGATCCTCTTTCTCGACACATCGGCTCTCGTCAAGCTGTACGTTGAGGAGGACGACTCCGAGACGGTACGCGGCTGGGTGGATGTGGCCGAGGAAGTTGCCTGCCAGTGGATCGCATACGTGGAAGCGCGATCCGCTTTGGCCGCCAAGCAGCGTTTAGGCGACCTGTCCGATGCAGAGCTGGAGGAATGCAAGAAGGAGCTGGAGGAGGATTGGGAGCGATATCACCGCGTCGCGGTCACCCAGACCCTTCTGCGACGAGCAGGTGCTCTAAGCGAACAACTCGGCGTGCGCGCCTATGACAGTGTTCACCTTGCGGGGGCTGAGTATCTGCAATCCTCACTAGGAGTGCCGATAACCTTTGGGTCCTTTGACCGCCGACAGGTCGATGCGGCCGCCCGGCTTGGAATGCTCATTCCGGCCCAGGGCGATGACCAGAGTGATGACCAGAACGAAGGCAATTCTTCTTCACCAACGGCATCTGCTTCGTAGCAAAGGAGATGGATTTGACGGATCTAGGAACACTGGATAGCGTTGATCTTCGAGAGGTATGGCAAAATGAAGCCACAGATTTCACACCGTGGCTGGCGAAGAACTTGGACTCTCTAGGTGATGCGCTCCAGATGGAGATCGATAGTGAGGATGTGGACACCGAGGTATCGGTTGGTAAGTACTCGGCTGACATACTGTGTCGAGATTCAAGTGACAATTCACGGATTGTAATAGAGAACCAATTCGGCAGCACCAATCACGATCATCTCGGCAAGCTGCTCACTTATGCGTCTGGATTAGATTCCGATCCTCCGTTAAGATCAGTGATCTGGATCTCAGAAACGTTCAACGATGAACATCGTTCGACTTTGGATTGGTTGAACAGAATTTCGCATGACGAGATTCGCTTTTTCGGCGTCACGATTGAGCTTCTGAAAATCGAGGGATCCAAACCTGCCCCGCGCTTCAATATTGTCGCCAGTCCCAATGATTGGACAACAGCAGTGAGGGCATCGAGCAGTGGTGAGGTGTCCGATCTTAAACGGCAATATTATCAGTTTTGGACCGCTTTAATTGAGCACCTGCCAAGTTCTGCGCCTAGGCTGAAGTCACCGAACCCGCTCCCAAGATCGTATTTTAACCTCGCTATTGGTAAGGCTGGGTTCGCGTTACAATGCAGGCTGAGTCAACAAAAAAAGCAATTACATGTTACCCTAGAAATAAAAGGGGGGAACCCTTACTACCACTTCGATCTCCTAAAGCAGCAAAAATCTGCTATTGAAGAAAAGATAGGTAGTCCACTAGAATGGCAAGGGAAGACTAAAGGTCGAGCATACAAAATTTCGCTGATCAAATCTGGCAACCCGACAGATGAATCTGATAGGGAAAACCAGATCAAATGGATGGCGCAAACGCTGAATAAGTTCGACACCGCATTCCGTGATCGTGTCCAGAATCTGACTACAGAATCCTCTCAGTAAAGGATATCGCCGCGCTTGATGCTCCCATCTGTAAAAGCATACATTAACCCCCGACCCCAACTAGTCCCCCCAACCAAAGGACAATTCCCATGAGCGGCCTCACCTCCGACCAACTCGACTTCTATCGCACCGAAGGCTACCTCCTCGTCGAGGATGTCATCGACCCTTCTGTATTCGACCGCCTCATTGCCGAAATCAATGCCATCGTCGATACCGCTGCCCAGGAGGCTCACGCTGCTGGCGAATTGTCCGACCTGCACGCGGACTTGCCCTTTGCCAAGCGGCTGGTCCACATCCACGCCCAGTTGGCCGATCCTTCCCCGTTGTTGGGTCAAGTCAACGGCAAGCTCAAAACCGAGGGCATGTTCGCCATTTTAACCCAACCGGCGCTGCTCGATATTGTGGAATCCGTGATTGGCCCTGAGATACTGGCTCATCCGCAATTCAATCTGCGCGCCAAATTGCCCAACCAAGACGCCACTGTGGTGCCTTGGCATCAAGACTTGGGCTATTTACAGCCCGACGCGGAAGAGACCTTCATGGTCAATTTTTGGATTCCCTTGGTCGATGCCACTCCTGAAAACGGCTGTATGGAAGTCATTGCCGGCAGCCATCGCGCCCCGCTCATCGGCCACGAACACGGCTTAGGGCCTGGGGCCAATTTCAAGGGCATCACCGATCAGTACTTGCCCCCCGGCGAGCAAGTTAGTTGTCCGATCAAAGTCGGCGGCGTGCTGCTCATCCAGCACAAGACCATCCACCGCTCCATTCCCAACCTCTCCGACCACATCCGCTGGAGCCTCGATCTGCGCTACAGCGACCCGGCGCAGCCCAGCGGCCGCGACGGCGTTCCCGGTTTTATCGCCCGCAGCCAAGCCCACCCCGAGTCGGTGGCCCAGAGCCTGGACGACTGGTTGGCGTTGTTCGAGACCTCCTCGCCAGAATTAAAAAGGCAGGTGCAGGCTATCTTGGACAAAGTGCCTGAACGTCCGGTGCCCGAGTGGGACAGCAAGAGCGAGTAGGCCCAGAGTAAACCTGTTTTCAGATAGCTGATTCACCTCTTCGCCGTGCTTTTCGTGGCTCGGTACATTTGGCTCGTTGGTTAGTGTCTGGAAACCGCATATTCCCTAAACACTTTTTCGGAGATTACCATGCTCTACGACTTGCTTCTCAAAGGCGGCACCCTAGTTGATCCAGCCCAGCAATTGCACACAGTGCAGGACGTAGCTTTTACCGACGGCAAAGTCGCTGCGGTCGGGCCCGACCTGTCCGCGGACCAGGCGCGCCAAACGCTCGATGTTGCGGGACGTGTGGTGGCCCCTGGCCTCATCGACTTGCACGTTCACGTGTATTGGGGGGTCAGCCACTTCGGCGTCGAGCCTGATCCCACCTGTATAGCCCGAGGCGTCACCACCGTGGTCGATGCTGGCTCGGCTGGTGCCGATACCTTTCCCGGCTTCCGCAAGTTCATCATCGACGTGAGTGATACTCGCATCTTGGCCCAGCTCAATATCTCCTCGCAGGGCATGTTGACGCAGGAAATCGGCGAGTTCGAGATCCCCGAGTACGCGGACGTGGACAAAGCCTGCCGCATGATCGAACAACACCGCGACCTCATCTTGGGCGTCAAGGTGCGGCTCACCCGCAACAGCATCGTCAGCGAGCGCTCGGGGATGCTGCCCCTGCACCGGGCACGCGAGGCCGCGGATGCTGCTGGTCTGCCCATTATGATCCACCCGCAAGATGCTTGGTGCGACAGCCTTGATGATGTGCTGGCCGTTATGAAACAGGGCGACATCCTCACCCATTGCTTCCACGGCATGAAGTGCGGCGTCCTCGACGAGGCCGGCCAAGTGCGCCCTGCGGTACACGAGGCCGTAGAGCGAGGCGTGCTCTTTGACGTGGGGCACGGCGCTGGGTCCTTCTCTTGGGAGGTGGCCGAGACCGCTCTGAGCGTTGGCCTTGCGCCTCATACTATCTCCTCAGACCTGCACGTGTACAACCTCCACGGGCCGGTATATGACTTGGTCAACGTCGCGTCCAAATTCCTTCACTTGGGCATGGACTTGGACACTGCGCTGGCCAAAGTCACTGCAGTGCCGGCGCAAGTCATCGGGATGCCGGACGAGATCGGCACCCTAGCAGTAGGTGCTTGGGGCGACGCCGTAGTGCTCGACGTGCGCCAGGGTCAGTTCCAGTTGGCCGATTCAGGCGGGGAAATGCGCATGGGCGACCAGCGATTGGAACCGCTAATTGTGGTCAAGGGCGGCCGAGTCTATCGTCAGTACTGAGACCCAACCAAGGAGAGGCTTGTGAGTTCATCTGAAAATCAGTACGACGCGATTGCCGAAGCCTATCAAGATTCAAAGCAATTGCCCTTTCGGGAATACATCGAAGCGTATTCTCTTTTTGAGATCTTGGGCGATATTCGCGGGGCGACGGCTTTGGACTTGGCTTGTGGCGATGGGTTTTACACGCGCAAAATCAAGCAGGTCGGGGCGTTGGAGGTCACCGGCGTCGATCTTTCCGCAGAGATGATCAAGTTGGCCGCAGAAGAAGAGCGCGCCCGTCCCTTGGGCTGCAAGTATCTGCACCGCGATGTGGCCTCGCTCGAGTTGTCTGCACCGGTTGATCTCGTGGTGGCGATGTACCTTTTGAATTACGCCAAGACGAAAGAAGAACTGCTCAGGTTTGTCGAGGTGGCTTATAACATGCTGCGGCCTGGGGGACGATTCGTCGGGTTCAATGACAATGTTCAGTGCGTTCCCAAGGGAACCCTTTCCCTGGCCCAATACGGATTGGAAAAAGTGTGCGCCGATGACCCGCAAGAAGGCGATGTTGTTTTGTACAAATTGACAAATGAAGATGGGACGCAGTTTGAGTTTAAAAATTACTTTCTCAAACCAGAGACCTATCAATGGGCCTTTCAAAAAGTTGGATTTGCCGATTTTCAATGGGTTGGCCCCTATTTGCACCCGTCCCAGCAGCACAATCCATTTTGGGATGCCTTTATGTCTCGTCCCCCAGTCATTGGCTTTAGCGCGGCGAAATCGTGAACACCAGCGAGGAGTACGGATTATGAAAGCGAGATACGCATTTTTGCTGGTACTTGTCTGGACTATGGGCGCGTTCGCAGAAGAAGAGACGGACGAACAGAAGATATACGAAGTCGAAGAGATCACGGTGACCGGCTCTCGCATCAAAAGCGCGGAGACGCTGGCGCCAGCGCCGATTGTAGTTCTGTCAGCCGAGGAAATCAGGGCGCAGGGCTTGGCCTCTCTTGGGGACGTGTTGCAAACGCTCACCGTGCAGTCCAATGCGATCAACACCCAAGCCAACAACGGCGGCGACGGCTCTACCCGCGTCAGTCTGCGCGGCCTTGGTTCCAATCGCACCCTCGTGTTGATCAATGGCCGTCGCTTCGTGCCGGGCGGGACGGGCGCGAATTCATCCGTTGACCTAAACGCCATTCCGGCCTCTGTCATCGAGCGAGTCGAGGTGCTCAAAGACGGGGCCTCGGCCGTCTATGGCTCGGACGCCATCGGCGGCGTGGTCAACATCATTACCAGAACCGCGATAGAGGGGATAGAAATCGACTATTACGCGGGGACTGCGGGCGCGGGCGACGGCGAAGTTATGGACCTCAGCGTAACCACTGGCCTACAAAGCGAAAAAGGCCACATCGCCTTCTCGGCTAGCTATCACAATCAGCGGCCGGTTTGGACCGGCGACCGCAGCTTCAGCGAATCGGACAAGGCCTACGACTGGGAAAAGAACGACGGCTCCTACAACAAAAACGGCAGCTCGGCCACCCCGGAAGGCCACATCATCGACCACTCGGATGCCGAGGGGAACGAAGCTTGGCAGGCGGTCGTGGAGGCGGCCGGCGACGAGGCCGGCGATTACCATCGCGACCCAGATGTTGGCTGGCGTCCGTTCAATTGGGCGGGGATCTCATCCGACGGGAGCGGCGATACGTACAACTACCAGCCGGAAAATTACCTCTACACCCCGCAGACGCGCTACAGCTCCTTTCTCAGCGGTTCCCATACCGTCGCTGAGGACGCGAAGGCGTATTTCGAGGTGGTGTACACCAACCGCCAGTCTGACCAGAAACTAGCGCCAACGCCGCTATTCATCATCTCCGAAGGGATCTCGGTGTCGGCTGCTAACCGGTACAACGAATTCGGCCGCGATTTTATCGATGTCCGCCGACGCTTTGTCGAGGCAGGGAATCGCAATTTTCTCCAAGACATCGATACCTACCGCATGGTGTTGGGATTGGATCACCGGCTCGGGCGCTTTGACGCTGACTTGTCTTTTTCCTACGGCCGCAGCGAGGGGACCAGTATCAACGAGGGCCGTTTTATTCGCAGCAATGTCGAGCAGGCACTGGGTCCAGACGAGGATTGCACCGGCGACTGCGTGCCGCTGGACCTTCTCCACGGCCCCGGCACCATCACCGAGGAGATGCTGAGCTACATCCAGTACACTGGCATCGGCCGAGGCTATTCCCGGCAGCAGATCCTGCAGTGGAACCTGACCGGCGAGGTGGCGCGCCTGCCTGCCGGTCCGCTGGCAGTGGCAGCCGGTCTCTCCTCGCGTTGGGAGGCCGGGGCCTATCTCCCCGATCCCATGACCGCATCGGGAAATACCACCGGCAGCAAAGCGTTCCCCACCGAGGGCTCGTATTCGGTCAGGGCGCTGTACGCAGAGACCCAACTGCCGATCTACGAGGCAGGAGCTGTCAGCCTCGATGCAACGGCCGCCGGCCGCGCCTTCGACTACGACACCTTCGGCGAGGGTTTCACCTATGAATCCGGAAGCCGTCTCCAGCTTTCTCAAGGCCTAGCTTTCCGGGCCACTTCCTCCAACGCCTTTCGCGCCCCCAGCATCGCCGAAATGTTTCTCGGAGTCAGCGATTCCTTCCCCTTGGTTAGCGATCCCTGTAGCAGGGTAGATGAAGCGGGCAATGCCCGGGAGTTGACCGCTCAGCAGGAGCGGAATTGCGCCGACCAGGGCATCCCGGACGATTTCGAGGACTCGCGCGCCCAGCTATTGGCCAAGTTGGGTGGTTCTACGGACCTCGATCCAGAAAAGGCCGCGATGATCACTGCGGGCGTAGTGTATCAGCCGGATTTCTTGGGGGGATTAGACCTGACCGTCGATTACTATACCACCAAGATCGAGGATGAGATCGGCACCCTGCCAGCCAGCCTCATTCTGAGCAACTGCTACTCGCAGGACGCGCCATCCGACTGCGACCAAGTCGTGCGCGATCCGGACAACCATCTGATCACCCAAATTCTGGCGACCAATACCAATATCGGGGAGACTGAAACTAGCGGCGTGGATTTCGGGCTTAACTACATTGCGGATGCGCCCATTGGTGTTATCTCGGCGCAGTTTGAGAGCAACATGCTCGTTAAGTACGAGCAAACGCTGCCCTCAGCCAGCGGTTCTGAGCTGGTCAAGGGTAAAGGCTACTACGACTTGGGCGCGTTTCCCACGTGGCGTCACGCCGCTTCCGTTGGCTTGGCAAAGCAGCGTTTTTCCCTTGGGCTGACGTGGCGCTACATCGGCGGATTCGAAGAGTGCGAAGACGACGATTGCAAGGGAAAGTACCGCGAGGACGTAGAAGAAGTACCCCCAAGCCGCAAGATTGATCCGAACAGTGTCTTCAATGTGCGTGGATCGTACGAACTAGGGACCGCCCTTGGGCTCTCCACCCTGACCGTCGGCATCAACAATCTACTCGATCAGCCGCCGGCAGTGATCTTCAATGGGTTCCTCGCTACTTCTGATTCCAACACGTACGACTTTATGGGCCGCTACCTATACGTGCGCCTGTCCCATTCTCGGTAGGGCTGGGACCCTACCGAGACGGGGCAAGTGGACTGCTGACCGCTAATAATCGTACGTCAGTGAAATATTCCAGCGGCGTCCCAGCCCGAGGAAGACGCGAGCGCTTGCGGCGTCGTGGCCATCGCCGTCATCGGCATCGGATACGTAGCTTTCGTCGAGCAAATTGAAGACGTGCAATCGCAGTTTCATATTGCTAAACGAAGTGCCGGGCAGCGTGTAACTCGCATGTAGATCCACCAGATTGTAATCTGGGAGTTTCCACGACTGTGCTCGGTCGGAGGGGTCGGTTCGGTTGGCGGGATCAAATTTGGCGTAGTGATCCATGAACCGCCGCACACCTAGCGAGGCGTAGAGGCCGCGCGTGGGAAATACCGCACCGCTCAGGCGCAGGGTCTTTTGCGCTGCATCGCCCACCTTTAGCCCTTTGGCATAGACTTGAAATTCGCCGATCGTCTCTGGATCCTCTTCGGGTGAAAATGTGGTATTGACATCGTTGAGCCATTCCCAATTGCCCAGCGACACCATGCCGCGCACCTCAAATTTGTCATGGGGACGCGCCTTCAGGTCAAACTCTACGCCGGTATGCAGCGCGTCAATGCCGTTCAGCAAAAATCGGAAGCTCTGTTCGAGCTCATCGCTGTAAATACTTTTGGGCCACGAGCGGTCTATCCACTTGGTGTAATAGAAGTTTGCGTTGCCGGTAAACATACCGCGTTTGAAATAACCAGCACCCAGCTCAAAAGAAGCGACTTTTTCATTAAACGTGGGATCGTATAGGCTGTTGTCGTAGTGGTAAACCGAGTCGAATTTGGGCGCGGTCGAGAGCCAGCCCATGTTGGCATACAGATTGACTGTGGGAGTGGCGTTGTAGTTGCCGCCCACTTTCACGGTGTAGCCGGGGAAGTTTTCCCAGGCTGTCTGATCCCAGTCGCCATCGATCTTGGCGCGGAAATAGTCGATGCGCTTATAACCAGTCACCGATCCCGAGGTGCTCAAAAAGGCCGTGAATTTGTCAAACTGTCCTTCGAGCTGGGCAAAGCCGCCACCCCAGCGCGTAAGGCCATCGTTGTGGTAGGCAACTCGGTCGCCGAGTCGCTTGACAGAGGTGGTGGCATTGTTGTCCCATTCAAAGACGTAGTAATCGGCTCCGAGCAAATTGCGCACTTCGCGCCAGTGCTCCCCTTTGTAATAGCGCAAATCCGTGCCAAAGGTCAGTTTGTACATGTCGCTCAAGTGGTATTCGGCCGTGCCTAAATAACCATACCAGAAGTGCTGATTGACCGAGTTGCGGATAATGGTCTGTGCTGCGATTTCATTGGCACCTACTTCGCCGGCATCTACCAATTCGGAGTTGGCTTCTGAGGCTGGTTGGGTATTCAACTCGTCGGCAACCCGTTGCCAGTTGATGGTGCCGTCGTCTAGCGCGCCTGGATTGGACCCCAAACGCCCGGTGCCGCCGCCTTTCCCACGCGAGAAATAGAATACATTGGACAACATGAATTGTGCGCTGGGGGTCCAGTACCAGTTCAAATTGGCCTGGGGTTTGTGGTAAAAATTTTCGCGCTCCATGATGATTGCGCTGTCGCGTGCATCGTGGACGCTGCCGTTGTAATACTCCTGATAGGACGAAAAGGGCGAGCGTCCCCAGTTGGGATTGTAATCGACGCCGTAGTTTCTTGCGCCCTCAACGTCAATGCCGAGTGAGCGAGCGTAATCGGCGTCAAAGGTTGCAATGGATTGCTTGTAGAGACGATGGCCGTGGCGCTGCGGTGCGCCGGTGACGAACAGATCGATTTTGTGCGTGTCGGATGCCAAAAAGCTCAACGCACCAAAGTAGGCCCACGCCGAGGACCACGCCTGAGCGGGCAGACCCTCGCTGCTCTTGCGCGTCATGCCCACGGTGAAAGCTGTTTTTTTATCGATCAAGCCCGATGAAAAATTGAGCGTGGTTTTGTAAAAGGCGTTGTTGCCAGCCTCCTGTTTGAGTTTGAATCCGCGCCGTTGGCTGGCGATATCGGTGATGATGTTCATCGTGCCACCCACCGAGGCAATCGCTAGATTGGAAGCCCCCAAGCCGCGCTGTACTTGGATCGACGACGTGACGTCGCTCAGCCCATCCCAGTTGGACCAATAGACCCAGCCGTTTTCCATATCGTTGACGGGTACGCCGTTGATCATAACGGCGACATTGCGCTGGTCAAATCCTCGCACATTGATGCGAGAGTCGCCGGCCCCCCCGCCTTGCTCGGTCGCATATACGCCCGGTGTATCATTTAAAATCAGCGGCAGGTCGCGCGAGCCGAGTTTGCGCTGCATGTCGGCTTTGGGCACGTCGGAAAAGGCGACGGGTGTTTCGCGCATTTTGGCCCGATCGGCGACGATGATGATTTCTTTGCCGCGAAATACCTCGGGCACAAGTTCGACAAACAGCTCGACCGCATCCGCTTCTACGACAACGGGGCTGCGATGTTCTTTGTATCCGATAAAACTTACGACGAGCGTGTGGCTGCCGACCCCGACATTGGCGATGGCAAATTGTCCGTCGAGGTCTGTAATAGCTCCGCGCTCGACGCCTTCTATATAGACGTTGGCACCCGGCAGTGATTCGCCGGTTTCGGCATCGCGCACGGTGCCTTTTAGCTCGGCGGCAGACAGAGCTGAATGGGCGAGGAACAGAAAGGAAAAAAGCGTGACCATTGGCTTCATGGGACACCTCCGTGGGGGAATGGGGACGCAGCAGGGTCGCTATGTTTATATTATTTTTATATAAAATTTAATTAAAACATATTTAATCTAATGAATCGCTCGTGCTCCGTCAAGTTCCGTCATCGTTTGGGGAGAGATACTGCCAGCGCCAACATGTGTCGAGCACTCACATCCTCCTCACCCCCGAAACGCATCCACCTCCCCCTCGGCCCGATGCCGATAGAGCGAAGTCCTCTCATTCTCGGTTGCCCAAGCAATGGCGTACTGCTATACTAGACCCACTCGCGGAGGAACGTCAAGATGAACGAAGACGAAAAGTATTTTTTCGATCTCAACGGCTACATCGTCGTGCGCAACGTCTTGTCAGCCGAGGATATTGCGCTGGCCAATGAAGCCATTGACCGCCATGCCGATCAGATCCACGAGCGCACCGGTGAGTTGTCGCTATCGGCCGGCTCCAAGGCGCTCGAAGGCGTCACCGGACGCGGCGACCTCGGCGGCGCTCTCTCGTGGCCCGACCCGCATGGCCGCCCTTTCCGCGACATGCTGGTCAATCCCAAGGTCGTGCCGTTTCTGCACGAGATTTTGGGCACGGGCTTCCGCCTCGACCACAATCTCGGCATCATCACCATGCGCAAAGGGGCCGAGGGCCACCTCCTGCACGGATCGTCCGGCCCCGGCTTTGACCGCCACCAGTACTACATCTTCAAAGACGGCAAAATGCACAACGGCCTAACCGTGGCCGCCTACCAACTCACGGACGTGCGCGAGGGCGACGGGGGCTTGTGCTTGATCCCCGGCAGCCACAAGGGCAACTATCCCTGCCCGACGGCCCTCCGACGCGGCGAGGCTTACCGCGAGTTCATCAAGCCGATTACCTGCAACGCCGGCGACTGCGTCATATTCACCGAGGCCACCACCCACGGTACCTTGCCTTGGACCGCCGATCACGACCGCCGCACGGCGCTCTTTCGCTTCTCACCGGGCAACCTCGCCTATGTGGCCCACAACTGGTCTGAGGACATGCTCGCCCTAATGACCGACGAGCAGCGCAAGGTCCTAGAGCCGCCCTATCACTCGCGGCTGGAACGTCCCGTGTTGGAAGTGTAGCCGGGACGCGGATCAACTTTCCGTTTGTCCGTCCGATTCTTCGCTCTTCTCTTGCGGCACGGACGCCTCTGGTGAGAGCAGCAGCAATCCCGCCACGGATGCGAAGTGGCGGTCCATTGAAACCAGTCGCAGGCCGTGTTCCATAGCCTGCGCCGCAATCCAGATGTCGTTCGTCGGAATCGGGGTTCCGGCACTCCTCAATCCGTCGAGGATTTCGGCATAGAACTCGGCTGTATCCTCGCTAACGCCGCATATCGACACGCGCGGTGTATCGAGGAATTCGGCGAGTTCCTCGCGGTTTTTGCTCTCCTGGGTCCCGCCTTTGAAGCCCGATAGCAGCTCCCCAATACTGATCGAACTTATCGCGATTCGCGAGGCCCGCCGCAGTAGAGACACAACCGCCGGCTCTGCGCGCATGGCGTGCGAGTAGATATTGGTATCGATTAGGAACTCATTCACTGCCATAGTTCCGAATCAATGCGCCGCTCGGAATCGATCTTCCGCTGAATCCGGGCGAACTCGTCTTCGTCCCAACGTCCAAACAGGTGATCCAAGTCCCGATGGACTTCGGTGAACCGACGGGCTTGGTCCAATCCGAACTGCTTGCGCAGAGCATCCAGCGCCGTCTGATTCACGCTCTTACCTTCCTGCTCGGCGGCTTCCCTCAACTTGGCAGCAAGCTGGGGATCCAGTCCACGTAGGGTCATGCTCTTCAGAACATCTGCCAAGGGGTACCTCCTTGAAATGCAATTAATATGTGATATCGATATGATCTCATTATATGATATCATATTCTGCCAGTCAAGAGACAGGGGCGTAAATAGCGCATTGCCTCGGCGTAGTAGTGTCCAAGGGGTGCTTCGCCGACGCGACTTGACCTAGCGGCCTAAAAGGCCCTTTATGGCTCCTAAGACACTCGATACCGGAGCAATGGCTTTAGCTGTTGCTTGACTTGAACTTTCAACAAACCCCACAGCTTAGGAAGGCCCCATGCCCAAACGCAAAATCGTCGTCACCGGTGCCGCTGGATACGTCGCCGGTCGCATGTTACCGGCACTACAGGAACGCTACGAAACCGTTCTGCTGGATGTGAAAACAACTAACCGCCAAGGCGAAGAGGTCTCAGGAATCCACATCGCCGATTTTGTGGAAAAAGATCGTGATGCCTACCGAGAACACTTCAAAGGTGCCGACGCGGTAGTCCATTGCGGCTTTGTCCGAACCGGGCAGGGCGAACAGCGCTTTTGGAACGAGTCCGACAATGTCGCCATGGCCCACAACGTGTACCGAGTCTGCCAAGACGAGGGCGTGCGGCGCGCCGTGATCGTCAGCTCCAATCACGCAGCCGATTACTACGAAAATTTGATCTGGTCGGGACACATGGATTTTGTCACGCCCGATATGCTGCCGCTGTCGGACAATTTCTACGGCTGGGCCAAGGCTTCCTATGAACTGCTGGGCTTCATGTTCGCCTGCGGTAAGGAGGGGCCAGTCCTGGAAAACGTGCAATTGCGCATCGGCGGCCCCCGCGAGACCGACATCGACAGTTGTGGCAACGATCTACAGCAAATGCACCGAGGCTTGGGAGCCTATCTCAGCGTGCGCGACCAAGTGCAACTGGTAATCAAGAGCATTGAGACCGAGGACATCCGCGACGCCAACGGCGTGCCTTTCCAGATCTTCTACGGCATCAGCGGCAACGCGCACAACTTCTGGAGCTTGGCCAACGCTCGGCGCGCGATCGGCTACGCGCCCCAAGACGACAGCCAAGTGCGCTTTGCCGACAAAATCGCGGCGATTACGCAGGCGGCGCAAGACGAATAGAATGAGCGAATTCAACGACGAAATCCGCGTGGACGCAGAAGAACTACTGGAACTAGTCGTCGCCGTTTTCGAGCGGTGCGGTATGTCGCAAGTGGACGCAGCCCTATTGGCCGATTCGCTTGTGGACGCGGATCTATGCGGAACCCACTCGCACGGCGTCATCCGGGTGCCCGAGTACGCGGAGAAGCTGACAACTGAAGGTGTGAACCCGACCGCCAAGCCCGAAATCGTCCGCGAGGGGCCCTCGTTCGTCATAGTAGATGGACGCAATTCAATGGGACAAATCGGCGCTGCCTTGGCCATGCGGAAGGTGATCGACAAGGCAGCGAAAACTGGCATCGCCGCAGGAGCCATTCGCGGCAGCAATCACTGCGGTGCCATGGCGTATTTTGCCCGCATGGTGCTACCGCACGACATGATCGGCATCGCGACTACAAATGCGATCCCAACGATGGCACCTTGGGGAGGTGCCGAGCGAATCTTGGGCATTAATCCGCTTGCGATCTCCGTACCGACAGGAGAGATGTCTCCCATCGCGTACGACGCTGCGTTTAGCGGGTCTTCCCACGGAAAGATTCGGATCTACCAACAGAAAGGGATGAGCATACCCGAGGGGTGGGTACTAGACCGGGAGGGCCATCCCACGACCGACCCCAACGTGGCGATCGACGGCCTGCTAGCCCCCATCGGAGGGTTCAAAGGGGCTGGGCTGGCGATGATCATGGGCATCCTTTCGTCTATGCTTTCCGGTGCCAGCTACGGGACCGAACTTGGGAGCATCGAAGAGGGGCCGATCCCCGGCGAAGACGGCCACTTCGTCGCCGCTATCCACATCGCCTCCTTCGAAGACGTCGAACGCTTTAAGTCGAGAGTAGATGCCGCCATCCAGCAGATTCACGACTGCCGACTCGCGCCCGGTTTCGACCGAGTGTACGCTCCAGGCGAACTAGAAGCGATTCGCCGCGTTGAATATCGCGAGAAAGGAATCCCGCTTAATCGCGTGACGCTGGCAGATATGCGAAAGACGGCGGAGCAACTCGGTATTGACGTGAACGCATACGAATGGCTTTAGGAAAGTCGAGACACTCTACCCTGCGGCTCAATTCCAACTACCACCAACCAAGCATCTTCCACCAAATCAACCCAATCCCCAACCAAATCGCCAAATGATACAGCGACACCATAAAACCGCTAGCGAACCACCTATGGGGTGATACGTAATCCAGACCAAAGTAGATTATCACCGGCCCCGTCGAGTAGTTAGTCGTACACCCACAGAGATTAGAAAAGTATGCGAATATGGCGACCGTGAGCATCGCCGGTGCCCCCGCGCCTAGCGCCACCGCTAAAAACACAGTGCCCATCGCGGCAATGTGCGCCGACAGCATCGAAAAACTGTACATCGAATAGAAGTAAATCAGCGCCATAACCAAGACGACCGTCATGCCGCTGACATCAGTAAACCACACGCCGACGGCCTGAGCAAACCAATCAATGAAACCGTGCTCTTTGAGGCTTCTCGCCATCGTCAGCAAACCACCAATCCAGATAAGCGTCTCCCACGCCTTATCGTTCTCCACCATGTCCTGCCATTTTTCGGTATGGGTGATGAGCAAAACGGAGACGCCGATCCAAGCGACCAAGGTCGTATGCATTCCATGAAGCGGTTTGGTCACCCACAATAGAAGCAAGACCGGCAGCACGACCCCCATGATCTTCTCGCCTCTACTCCACCTACCTATCTCCTGAAGTTCCCTTTGCGCGACCGCCTGCGCTGCACGGGTGTCCGTTAGTGTCGGCTTTGCTAGCAAGAAAACAAATACCGGTAGCAGCGCTAGTCCGACGAGTCCCGGCACCACCGACCCGAGCGCCCACGTCCCCCAATCAAAGGTGACGCCAAACACCGCTTGAGCGGCCTGCGCCACCATTGGATTGGCCGCCATGCCCGTGAGGAACATCGCCGCAGTGATCAGATTGGCGTGCGAGCCAACCAGTGCAAGATAGGTCCCCGCTCGTTCGGGATGCCGCGTCGGATAGGAGTCCAACGCTTCGGCTAATGAACGCACGATGGGAGCTAAAATGCCGCCGCCGCGCGCGGTGTTGGAAGGCACCACTGGCCCCAGCAACAACTCCGCACAGCAGATCGAGTATCCCAATCCCAACGGCGACTTCGCCAAGCGACTGACCAACAAAAGCGCCAACCGCCGACCCAATCCCGTGCGGATAATACCTCCCGCCAACAGAAAAGCAGCGACGATCAACCAGACCATTGGGTCGCCGTACCCAGACATCGCCTCTTGTATTGTAACTATGCCAGTCGCCGTCAGCGCCACTAAACCGAATATCACCATCGCGCCGATCGGATAAGGGCGCAGAATAAAGCTCGTGATCACCGCGATAAAAACCGAAAAAACATGCCAACCTTTGATCGGCAGATTTTCGGGAATAGGCATGAACCAGAGGACTCCGGCCAAAAGCACACAAACCCCAAACCGCAAAGCACTCTGCTGCCCCATCAGTTCCGTCACTGTCTAAATGCTCCTTTCCCTGTCATACTCTCGCAAAAGAGCGATTTTGAGTCGAATCCATAGCCGGTCTCCATAATAGCCCTCAACGCGACAACCGTCCAGATGAGTGCGGGTCGGCTCAAGGCGGCGATGGGATCGTTCCTTTGTCCTTGCATGATGACTTTTTTCGATGTATTAATTGTATAGGCGCTGTGTTTAGGTCTTGATTGCAATCTTGCAACAATCCAAAACAAGACCTAAATCATTAATATATCATAACTTATATCACTGTTGGCGTTTTATCGGGGAGGGTACAATGGCCAATAAGGTGACGATTTTTGGTGCGGGCAGCGTAGTGTTTTCGCTCGGCTTGGTCAAGGATCTATGTCTGACCAAGGCACTGAACGGCAGCCACGTCTGTTTCATGGACATCAACGAAGAAGTGCTCGACGTCATTTATGCACTCGGGCGGCGCTATGCCGAGGACTTGGGCGCAGATATGACGTTTGAGAAGACTGCGGATCAGGAAGCCGCATTAAAAGATGCCGATTTTGTAATCAATACGGCAACAGTAACGCACAATGAGTACTTCATGCAGCGCCGACGCAATATGACGGCCAAACTCGGCTATTTTTACGACAGAACTGGGATGCCCGAATATCACAATTTGCAACTAATGTTAAATGTTGCAAAAGACATGGAGAAGCTGTGTCCCAATGCGTGGATTTTGTTGGCCGGCAATCCAGTCTTTGACGGAACGACATTGATGACGAGAGAGACGGGGATTAAGGTGTGTGGGTTGTGTCACGGGCATTACGGATACGCGGGCGTAGCGCGCACATTGGGCTTGGATCCCGATCAGGTGACGTGGCAAGCACCGGGGCTGAACCACAACATCTGGCTGACGGATTTCATCTACGAAAACGAAGACATGTATCCTAAGTTGGATAAATGGATTGCCGAGGAGAGCGAGGCGTACTGGGAGCGGATGACCCGAGAGGGCAAGGCGATCCCCACGCAGATGTCGCGTGCGGCAATTCACCAATATAAGCTGTATGGCCTGATGCCCATCGGCGATACGCCTCGGCGGGGCGGCTGGTGGTATCACACGGATTTGGCGACGCGGCAATACTGGTACGATCCCAATGGCGGCAAAGACACGCCAGCCGGGCGCGATGCAGTGCTGGCCGGCAAGGCAAAAAAATACGAGCAGATGAAGGCGGCGGCTTACGATGAGAAAATCCGACCGATTTATCTGTTTGGCGCTCAGATGACACACGAGCAGCACATTCCCATTATGAATGGGCTAGTCAACAACGTGGAAGGTCAGTTTCAGGTGAATGTACCCAATTGCGGTGCGCTGCCGGGTATTCCCGACGACGTGGCAGTGGAAGTTCCCGCGATTGTCAATAAGAAGGGCATTCAGCCCTTACGAGTGCCGCCATTACCCAAGAAAATTATGCTGGAATGCATCTATCCCGATTGGCTCAAGATGGAGCGCACCCTCGAAGCAGTCTTGTCGGGCGATAAATCAATGATGCTATTCGGCGTGCTCGAAAGCAAAGAGACCAAATCGTATGAGCACGGGTTGGAAACGCTGGACGCGCTGTTTAACATTGAACCCAACGAACCGATGAAGTACGTGGAAGATATCAACGCGCATTTTTCCTGGCCAAAGAATTGGTCGTAAGAGAAAACATCCACAAAGGCTAAATAGCGATGGGAGACACAGGTGGCACAGTGGCAGTGACCGGTGCTGCGGATTTTCTCGGCAGCCATATATGCCGCGCCTTATTGCACTGCGGGTATGCGGTGCGCGCTGTTACGCGCGAGGGTAGCAATGGCAAACTTCCCGATGATCTAAGCGAACAGGTCGAATTGCAGTCGGCCGATGTCCGCAATCCCGAGTCGTTGAACCAAGCATTCCAACATGCTCACGCCGTCATACACAGTGCTGATATTATGACAGTTGACGCTGATCCCAAAGGGTTAGCTGACGAAGTCAACTTGATAGGTACGCGCAATGTGATTCAAGCATGTATTGGCACCGGCGTCCGCCGACTGGTACACATCAGTTCCATACACGCATTCAGTCCGCTGCGCGGAACGACGCTGAGTGTCAGTTCAAAACTGGGTCAGAACTCCAAGATCCCCTACACGGCCACCAAAGCCGAAGCGCACGTAAGCGTTCTCGACGCGGCGAGAGGTGGCTTGCTCAATGCATCTATCGTCTGTCCTTCGGGCCTCATAGGTCCCGGCGACAGCGAGCCGGCCCTCGTCGGCAGCATGTTGCTCGCCATGGCGCGTAAGCAACTCCCGTGTCTCATCAACGGGGGATTTTGGTGGAGCGACGTGCGGGACGTGGCGAATGCCATAGCGAACGCGGTAGGGGCCAGGGGATACGGAGGTGAGGTTTATTTTACTGCGGGACAATACGCAAAGACCAGCCAACTGGCGCGTCTGTGTTCCCAAGTTTTGGGACTTAATGTGAAGCGTCCTGTCATGCCTTATTCTTTTGCTCGGGCAACCTTGCCCCTGATTAGATCGCGTGCTGCGAAGCGCAACCTATCGTCTCTTTACTCCCGCAATTTGATCAAACTCTTGCACGACTGCCCGACATCCGTTGATGAATCCCTAGCGAGGAGTCAATTGGGATACGAACCTCGGCCACTTGAAGAGTCAATTCGCGATGCCCTCGATTGGTTCTCAGAGCAGGGAATGCGTGTGTAATCGGGGAATTTTCCACCTTTGAAATTCTCACGCGCTTGGTATTGAGAGACATTTACGGATCTTCCCCCGCATAGGGCTGGTCGCCCACTTTTTCTTGGAGGCGGCGCAATTCCCCGCGCAATTGATGCACCACTTCGGCGTAAGCCGGGTCGTGGTACACATTGACCAATTCGCACGGATCCTTTTCCAAATCGAACAACTCCCACTCCGGCTCTTTGCTCTCGTCTATGGCACCAGGCTGGCCTAAGGCGTCGGCATAGTAGTAGATGAGCTTGTAGCGCCGGGTGCGGACTCCGTAGTGGGCGTACACGTGGTGGTGCGCCAAGTGCATCCAGTAGCGGTAGTACATCGCGGTTTGCCAGTCGTCCGGGGTCTGTCCCTCCAGCACGGGACGCATGGAGCGGCCCTGAAACGAGTCGGGAATGGCCACGCCAGCGTAGTCGAGGAACGTGGGCGCAAAGTCAACGTTGAGGATCATGTCGGCGCTGACGCTGCCGGCGGCAATGGCACGGGGATAGCGGATGAGGAAGGGCATGCGCAGCGATTCCTCGTACATGAAGCGCTTGTCGTACCAGCCGTGGTCGCCGAGGAAAAAGCCTTGGTCCGAGGTATAGACGATAATGGTGTCGTCGGCAATGCCCTCGGCGTCGAGATAGTCGAGCACGCGGCCGACGTTGTCATCAACTGAGGCCACGCAGCGCAAATAGTCCTTTATGTAGCGCTGGTACTTCCACTTTTTCTCCTCTTCCGGCGTCAGCCCTTCGGGTACGGGCCGCTTGAGATCGGTGGCGTTGAGGTCGCGGTCAACGCGCATTTTGGCGGCTCCGGCGGCGGCCGCTCGATTCTGGTAGTCGTCGTCAAAGGTCTCCGGCTCGGGGATATCCTCGTCTTCGTACAGATGGGCGTGTTTTTCGTCCGGCTCCCAAGGGCGGTGCGGGGCCTTGTGGTGGTACATCAGACAAAAGGGCCGCTCCTTGTCGCGCGTCCGGAGCCAGTCGAGCGACAGGTCGGTGATAATATCGGTGGTGTAGCCTTGGTATTGAACCTTGTCGCCGTTGCACACCATTTCCGGGTCGAAGTAAGGGCCTTGGCCTTGGAGGATGTTGTAGTAATCAAATCCGGTGGGCCAGTGGGCCGGCCCCTGGCCTAGATGCCACTTGCCGACGATGGCGGTCTGGTAGCCAGCGCCCTGCAAGAGCTTGGCGAAGTTGAGTTGACGGTTGTCGTGGCGCGAGTTTAAGGTGGTCATGCCGTTGACGTGATTGTACGTGCCCGTGAGGATGGTCGCGCGGGAGGGGCCGCAAATCGAATTGGTGCAAAAGCAGTTGTCAAAGCGCATGCCGCCTTGGGCAATGCGGTCGAGATTGGGCGTGGTGTTGATGCGGCTGCCGTAGCAACTCATGGCGTGGGCCGCGTGATCGTCGGTCATAATGAAGAGGATATTGGGACGAGACATGGAACTCCTTGCGAAAAAGGGTTAATAAATGACAGCGACGGGGCGCACAGCCACGTCCTCGCCGGCTGCGGCACCGAGATCGATGTGACAGAGGTACAGACCCGGAGGCACTAACACCCCTTGGGCATCGCGCCCAGACCACGTATAGGACTCGCCCACAGCGGTCAACTCGGCCACCACGCGGCCCGCTAAGTCGAATACCCGCACCCGTGGCGTCGCCGTCTCCACCTTGAAGACTACGAAGTGGATATGCACTTGGTCGTTGATCCCGTCGCCATTGGGCGTAAGGGTGGCTGGAGCCAGTTCTAGATCGCCGATGAGTTGTTCGCTACCAGTCAGGGCCGGCAGGAGCACCACGTTAGCGCGCCGCGCCGCGGCCTCCACAGACTGCCACAGGCCCGGCCGGTCTCCGTGGCCAAGCTCGGCGCTGAAGACTGTGGCATTGCGCCATAGACGCGCAGTAAAATGAACCTCTAGCGAATCGCCGCCAACGCGCTGGCCCAAGTTCACGAATAAAGAGTCGCCCCGCTGCGCGACCTCCTCTAGAGCGATAGTCTCGCCGGCAAGAGTTACTTCCACCGCTCCAGTCTCCAGCCAGCCGCCGGGAGCGACGAGCCGCAGTCGGTCGAAGCCGCTGTCGTCTTCGGCAGCCGTCGGCCACAGCGTATAGGTAAAGCGCGTGTCCTCGTTGGGCTGGGCCTCGCGCGGCCAGACCTGTCCCTTGGCCTCGGTCACTAAGGCGTCCTCAAATTCTATCGACAGCGAGCGCAACACGGGCGCGACTCGCGGATCCTCGGTCGAGAGCAGGGCCTCTAGCTGAATGAAACGGCGCGGGCTATCCGACTGGAAGGCTTCGCCCGAAAGCTGATAGACATTGCTCCACTCGCCCCAATCATCGCCTACCACCAGCGTGGTATCCACCCCGCCACGCAGCACCTTGGGCGAACTGAGCCATTTCTCTTCGGTTACTACTTCGCCGATCTTGTTATGATACGTGTACTCCTCGCTGAGCTTCACGCCCGAGCGGGAGCGCAGTTGCATCCGCGTTCCCACTGGCAAATCCGCATCCCACGACAGGCGCTTGATGGCCTTGGCACGGCCGTCGCCGACGATCTTGCCCAAGTCGATAAAGCCCGAGCGCAGCACCGCTTGCGCCGGGTAGCCGGGCGAAAACACCATCAGTTCGGCCGCGCGCGCGTGCCATTCCAACGAAGTCAGGAAGCCGTGCCAGAACAGGTAGCGCACCTTGCGCGGCTTGAACAGGTAGCGATAGTGCCGCTCTGGACCGGAGAAGGGATTTTGCTCGTTGCCGTGGCCCACCAAGCGATCGTAATCTACCTCACCCGAGGTTGTGCGCCGACCGTCCGAAACCAAGAAGGCGAATCCCGTGCCCCCGTTGCGCACCGAGGAGCCGGAAGCCCCCTCGCCTTGGTTGTTGAAGTAGAGGAATAGCTCGTCAATCCAGAATTGTGCCCCTAGATCCAGTTCCCACCACAGCCCTTCGTTGCGCCAGCCAGAGATAGCCCGATAGGTAGTGAACTTGTTGGCGTAGGTATTCATGTCGCCGTCAACCAAGCCCTCTACGTCGCGGACGACTAGGCCGGTCTTGAAGGTCCCTCCGCGCTCTAGGACACCGAGGATGAGATTGTCGCCGACGGCGCTCACCTCGACCTCGGCGAGAGCTGTGTCCGCACTCTGCTCATCGACGCCAATGCGAATGTATTGGATGACCCGAAAGCGCGCCGCGTCCTCAAACACCACGTCCAAGCCGGGGTCTAGAACCTGCGTGACGTCGTTGCGCCCGCTCAGCCCGATGCGGATCTCGGTCTCTTCGTTGGGCAAGGTCGTCTGATACACCGATTCGAAGCGGAAGATATCCTTGCGGGGATCAATCGTCCCTCCGGTGGCCACATAGACCGTAAACTGCCGCAGGGGACGCGCGCCCTCTTGGTCGGGAAAGAGCAAGCGCAACTCTTGGGCCAACACCGCTCGGCCGAGATCGATCTCGACTTCCCATTTGGCCAGCGGATCGGCCGGGTCGGGCTGCCAGAAGGTGTCGTAATCGCCGTCGATGATATTGGCGGCGTCCCTTGGATTGGACCCAGCCCGGAAGATGCCGCCCTGTACGGCTTTTCGCTCCATTGTATCGTGGAAAAAGTCGCTCGCATTGCGCACGGGATCGATGTTCTTGCGGAACTTGACCAGCTCTAGATGCCCGGACGGGCCGAGCTGCACCAGCCCTTGCGGTAGTTGCCAAGTCTGCCACTTTTCGGCGCTGTCAAAGGTAAACACCTCGGCCGCGAGGGGGCGAGCTAGTAGGCTGAGAGTCGCATATAAAAAAAAGAGCGCCATGCGTCGCTTTCTTAAATAGTTACGCCTTGTAGGGGCAACCCTTAGGGTTGCCCTTTTAGGATCCCTAAATGCGCCGGGTAGTATGCGTAAAGTCAGTTAATAGGCCAAGCCAACGGGCAGGAGCGCCCGCCCGTGCTGGGCCTCGGTCACCAGCGCCAGATCCAATAAGTACAAGCCCGGCGGCAAAAGTGCACCCTGCTCGTCGCGGCCATCCCAAAAGGCCCGTTGCGGACCCGTGCCCTGTGCGCCGATCTCCACGTGGGCGCGACGGTTGCCCGCCAAGTCGTACACATCGAGTACCACCGGCACGGGCGCGGGCAGCAGGAAGAGCGCGTACTCTAGAGCTAAGCGGTCGTTCACCCCATCGCCGTTGGGCGTGACCACCCCGCTCGACAAGCGCACGCGCTGGACGATCTCTGCGGCTGGGTTCGCAGCCCCGAGCACCCGCAGGCTATTGGTGGAGACAGCGGCGCTGGCATCGCCTGGCTCAATCGGCTGTGGCAGGCGGTTCTCGTCCTCGGTCAACACCTCGCCGGTAAAGGTCGTCGCGCGCGCAAAGACCTCCGCGGCAAAAACCACCCGCAGCGGCTCGTTGGACGCAGCAGTCACTTTGCGCGGCAGCAGCACCTCCAAGCTCGCGTCGCCTTCGACCACGGCCAGCGGCTCGACGACCGCGAGCGGATCGCCCATTTCCAAGCGCGCAAACTCGGGCGCAATGCCCGTGTGGATTCGCACCCGGTCAAAGCCTCCTTCGGCGGCGCTGGCAAACGAGGCGCGCACGTCGTACACAAACGTCTCCCGCGCCCCCAACTCGACTTGGACAAAACCCGGAGGAGGCTGCATGTCGGCTGCGCGCGCTACTTCGCCCACGATCTGCGCGGCCAAGGGCGGCGAGGTTTCAATCCACAGCGAGTCGAGCTCTACCCAGTCGCCAAAAGCCCGGCTTTGCAGGGTGATTTGGAACTGTAAATGCGAGCCGTTGCGCAAGTCGAGCCAAGTGCCGGATTCTGTGATGGGGCTGGACCAAAAAGACCAATTCTCGCTGTCGTAGCCAATGGAAGCGCGGATGCCGGGCTGGCGGTCGATTTGCAAAATTCCCTCGGTTTCGGGCAGGCGTAGGTCGTTTTCGTAGCGCTCGCGCGTCACTACAAACTCCCGGCCCGAGTCCGTGTACTCGTGGTATATGTTGGGGTCGCCGTCGCGGCCGGCCCGCACCTCCACCTCCACCCACGCCTCAGCGTCTGACACCACTACGGCTTCTTCGCCGACCATCCGCATGGTGCGCGCGGCCCACGCCAAGCGACCAAAGTTCACTTCGGCCCCTAAGTCGAGAATTTTGCTGCGGTAGATGGCCCGCTTGGGCACGCCGCGACCGGTGAGCACAAATTCGGCAATGGTGCCGCGCACCGTGTTGCTGTCGGTGGTACGCTGCTCGTCGAGCACGGATGCTTTGCGCTGGTAACGCACAAAGCGCACGTATTGCTGGGGAAAATCGATCGCGACCTCTGGCTCAAAGTTGACCGGCACATCGGCGATGAGGGTGTTCAAGCGGTGATAGCCCCTTTGCGCGAGGATGTCGCCCGCCTCGGCGGCAATGCTCACCTCAAAGGCCGGCACGGGGTCTTGGTTGAGCGGCACGCCGTCGGAGCGGACCCCCTCGGTCGGAGTGACAAACCCAAAGCGCCTAGCCGGCACGGGTACGCCGATGTCGATGGTCCACCAGCCGTCGCGGGCCGTGTTGTACGTGCTCCGCAACCCATCCACGTAGAGCGGGCTGTCGTAATAGGAAGTTTGGTTGACGTTCGTACCGTCGCGATACCACAGCCGCGGCTGATGCCCGTCGATGTACCCTAGTTCGCGCGGGACGATCAGTTCGGACCAACCTGCTACCGACAGGAACATGTTGTCGCCGTCGGCAAAATACACGGGTCGGATGCGCTCGGCGTTGATGTCCATGATGATCCGCGTGGTGTCGCTGCCGTCCCACGCCCGCCCGGCCCCGCCGATTTGCCACAGCGATATTTGCGCTTCCGCCGAGGAGTACAGCACAAGTGCGAGCAGTGCGATTCTGTACATCGGTGCGCGTACCATCACGCCCTCCTGTTAAACGGCACTCAATATAATGCAATGCGCATAGGCAAGCTATTGACGCGAGCGCGTCCTACTCCCTTTATATGCCAATCTTCCAACCCCAACAAGGAGCTTTTCCACATGGGCAAATTAGGGTACGACGATACCCCCCTACTACCCAACTCTCCCTATTGCGTTCACGATCACCAGCGGCCCGCCCCGGCGGTCGTAACGCCCGGCAGCGACAACAGCCCCCCCTCCGACGCGGTCGTCCTCTTCGACGGCACCAGCCTCGACGGCTGGCAGAGTGCCAAAGGCGGCGACGCCCCTTGGCAGTTGGCCGACGGCTATATGGAGGTCGCGCCCCGTACCGGCGACATTGTGAGCACAGCGCGCTTTGGCGACGTCCAGTACCATCTCGAATTCGCCTGCCCCAGCGAGGTCAAAGGCGAGAGCCAAGGGCGCGGCAACAGCGGCGTTTTCCTCATGAGCCTATACGAGATCCAAGTCCTCGACGGGTACGACAACCCCACGTATGCCGACGGTACCACGGCCTCGGTCTATGGCGAGTATCCGCCGCTGGTCAACGCCTGCCGCCCGCCTGGAGAATGGCAGACCTACGACATCTTCTGGACGTCCCCGCGCTTCAATGGTGCCGAGCTGGTCAGCCCGGCTTACCTCACCTTGGTACACAACGGCGTCTTGGTCCACCACCACGTCGAGGTCTTAGGTCCTACGGGCCATCGCGGTGTCTATCGCTACGAAGTGCATCCCCCCACCGGCCCGCTCCGCTTGCAAGATCACGGCGACCTCGTGCGCTATCGCAATATCTGGGCGCGGCCCGTAAAGGGATACGACGAAGGCTGAGGTACGGCTACATGGAAAAGGCAAAGGGCTGCGAGTGCAATCTCGCAGCCCTTTGTGGTGTACATCCAACTGTGTTGGCCGCAGTGAAAGCCAACAAGGGCTTACATCACAACAGCCTTATCACCCCGCTTTGGCCATCAATTTCGATCAACTGCCCGGTTCTAATCTTCTTGGTCCCGGTCAAAGTTCCCACCACCGCCGGCAATCCGTATTCCCGGGCGACAACCGCCCCATGACACAACGCCCCACCCTTGTCGCTCACTAACCCCGCGCCAACGGCAAAAAGCGGCGTCCAATGAGGATCGGTCGTACCACAGATCAATACTTCCCCCGGCTGTAGCTCCAATGCCTTGCCCAGATTCACGGCCACGCGCGCACGTCCCCTGACAATCCCCGGCGAAGCCCCTACGCCACGTACCTCTCCCTTTGGTGCCTCAAGTGGGGTCGAGGGACCCCAAAACAGGTAATCTTCCTCCCCGGTCGGCGGCTCCTTACAAGCACCGAGGAAATCTGGCGGCGATAATTTCAACCGTCGATCAAATTCCCGTTGGCGTTCGACGACGCGCGCGCGCAACGGCTGACGCACGCCGAATCCCCAGAGGATGATTTCGTTCAGTTCTAGGTATTTGATCTCGCTCCGCTTCTTCTGGAGAATACCGCCTTTGATCATTCGGCGGCCTAGTTCATCGAAAAGCGGAAATATGTAATGAGCTGCGATCCCATCGACCCAGTAGTTGTGGTCCTCAGTAAGCGGATAATTGGCCAGAGCTACCTGCAAAAGTTCATCAAAAACCTCGCATTCCTGCTTTTTCAGCAGCGAACGCACATGCGCGGTAAATTGCTCCCGCTCTGCCGCCAGTTGGCGCAATTTCACGTGCGGATCTTCCACGCCCTGCTCGGCGTACTTGAGAACCAAGGACGCGAGAAATTCCGGTGTATCTTTCCAATAAGTCTCTAAGTACTGGTCGAAAATCTCTTTGAAGGTACCCTCAAGCCCGTCCCATCTGCCCTGCTTCTTACGCGACTGTAAGGCAGTCCTTAGAAGCTCTTCGTTGGTGGGAGTAAGGTGCTGTTGCAACTGCCACAGGAGATGTCCCTTCTCAACGCTCAAATTTGACTGCCCCTGTACCAACTTGTAGGGCTCGCTTTCCGCGGCATCGGGGAACCGTTTGCGATACCACTCCACCAAGTGCCCAACGGCCTCGACCGCGGTCCCGCCTAGATGCGCGTGCATTCTCGCGCATTCGCAATACCAAGGCAGTGCTTCGACCAGCACGCTGGCCAACTCGTCGTTGGACAGCGCCGACAGATCCAAGCTGCGGAAATAAGCCCGCTTCCGCTTGAGCTTAGGCAGCCATTCATTTTTCCAGAGTTCCGGTATCTCGCGCTCCGTTTTTTTGCGGGCGTCTTCTCGCTCCTTGCGGTTGCCGACTCTGAAAGGTTTTTCCGCCTCGTATGCGTAGCCGTTCACATAGATCCGCATAGGTAACGTGCCGCTGCCCGTCTCCCGCCGAGCTTTCGCCCAACCCTGCATCCAATACCATTCAAACGACTGATCGAGCGGCGTTTCCAGACTCCCCTTGCGCCAAGGCAATTCCGCATCTTTGGGATCGTCCCATTCCACCGACCAATCTCCTCCATCTTGCGCAAGGGTCGTCACCGGGCGGCATTGGAGCAAATACAGCTTCCCATCCTTGAAAGCGCATTCCAAGTCAACGGGCCACCCCATCCGAGCCTCCAGATCAACCGCGCTACGGCAGACCTCGCCGACTTGTTCGTCGGTTAGGGTTGGCCGCGACTGGTTATCTGCTGGCACGTCTATTTCGATCACGCCAGTGGACCCGGCGGCGCACATCCGCTCTTTCTTGGCCACGTTCCGCGTCTTGATCCGCAATTCCCGTTTGTCCACGTTGTACGTGTCGGGGACCGAACTGCCATCGACTAGCCCTTCTCCCAATCCCCAATATGCGTTGATGACGATCTCGCTTGGGTCGTTGGTGACTGGATTGGCGGTAAACGCGACTACTGAGGAGTCTGCGGCGACGAACTCCTGCACGAGAATGGCCAGATTCACCTCGTCTGCACTGGCCTCTGAGCGCTTGCGGTAGGCTGCGGCATGGGGCTGATAGGCCGCCGCCACGCACTCGGCTACCGCCGCAACCACGGCATCCATGCCCACGACGTTCAACAGAGTCTGATACTGGCCGGCAAAGGAACTAATCGCACCGTCCTCCGCCACAGCCGAGGATCGGACTGCTACCGCCGGTTCGGGAGTTCCGCAATGAGCGCCCAGTTCCGCGTACGCAGCTTCGATCTCCGCATAAAGGTCGGGAGGCAGCGATGCTTCGCCACTTTGCATCGGCATCACTCTCGACGTGGCACTGGGGGTGATACAAAACCCGGGCGGAACACGTCCGCCGCTATGTAGCTGGTTGAGGTTAGCCGCTTTACCGCCTACCAGTTCTCTCTTGCCGCTTGCAGGGTCGTCTAACCAAATAACATTCAAAGCCATGTTATTCCTTACCAATGAGAGCGTTTCACGTAGCTAATTCCACAGACCCTGCGTCGATTCCACCGCACCGCACGCTGGACCGCAGGATCATCCCACCAAAATCCGCACATCCCCCCGCCGCGCCGTCAGTCCCTCGGCGTCGAAGTGGCCCAAAAGCGCCATCGCGCATTTGCGGTTGCTGCCAATCAGCGTGCGGAATTCGGCTACAGTAATCTCGCCGTTGCGCTTGAGAACGTCGCTCAGTAGCGTCCGCGCGCGGGCGAGAGCCTCGCAATGGATAAGCAACCCCCCTTCCAACGCGACCACCACCTCCAGCGCTTGCAGCGCTTGGACCATATCCGTTACCTGCGACAGGGGGGCGTCGAGAGCGTGGGCCAACTCGGCCATCGTCGGCAAATCGGCGAAATTCTCGGTGTTGAGCCGCGCCTCCACAGCCGCCTTTAGCACCTCTTGCTCTGGGGTGAAGCAAATGCTGTGCGACGTGGCTCGCACCACAGCCCCGTCCAGCGCGATCCGCCCTGCTTCCTCCAAGTAGCGCAACACGCAGTCGAACAATTCGGGCTGGATGTAGCGCGCGCTCAAATTGCGCAGTTCCTCGCGTGGCAATCCCAACTTGAGCGGCTGGGCGCGGTGAAAGCTCGCCAGCGCAGCCTCGGTCTGCGCGCCCCAGTGCTCGCACACGTCCAAATGCAAAACGTGCGGTTGCCCTTCCGACACTACGCGCACGGCGCGGCCAGCAGCTACGAGCGCGTCCGTCAAGCCCGCCAATCGCTCCACGCCGATGCCCATCTCACCGGCCAGCGCTTGTTGGCTTTTGAGCCGGTCGTCCGCGTGGCGGAGCCAGCACTCGACGACTTTGGGCAGGTCGGCATGGGCCAATGTCTGCAAATGCGCGAGCAACGCTGGCTCATAGCGCCGGTGCTTGGCCGGGTGCGGGTTGAGCACGCGGCCGCCGCCAATGGTCAGCGCCGGCGAGTACCGGCGCAGCACAAAGCGGTCGCCCCATGCCGCAACTACGGGAGCCTCTAGGCGAAGCTGTGCAAAACTCTCCTGCCCAAGCATCAAGGGCTTGGCATCGGGAAGTACGACCCGAGCCATAATCTCTCGCGTGCCCAAATGCAGGCGCACGCGGGTGCGCGACGCCATAGTCATGGGGCTTGAAGCGAGGAGTTGCACCTCGGCGTCTAGCATCTGCGTGGGGCGAAAAAATCCAGACGCGACCAGCGAGTGCCCGCGCTCGATTTGGCCCTGCTCCACGCCAGCCAAATTGATCGCAGCTCGGTCGCCGGCCCGCACCTCTTGTACCGTCGCGCCGTGCTGTTGCAAGCGGCGCACGCGCGCCGACCGACCTTCGGGCGCAATCTCCACTCGGTCGCCCTCAGCCAAGGCCCCGGCCTGCACCGTGCCTGTACAGACGAGACCAAAGCCCTTGACTCCAAAGGCCCGATCTACGGGCAGGCGGAACGGCGCGTCCGTGCGCTTGGCCGCGGTATCCTCAACCATGGCCAACAGCCGCTGCCGCAGCGGGTCAACGCCCGCGCCGCTGAGCGCAGAGACGCGAAAGATCTCAGCCTGCGCCAAAAAACTTCCGCACACAAACTCCCGTACCTCTTCCTCCACCAAGTCCAACCACTCCTCTTCCACCAAGTCGGCCTTGTTGATCACCACCACCCCGCGCTCGACCCCCAAAAGCCGCAGCACGTCGAGATGCTCCCGCGACTGCGGCATCACGCCGTCGTCCGCAGCAATGACCAGCATGGCCACGTCAATGGTGCTGACGCCGGCCACCATAGTCTTGACGAAGCGCTCGTGGCCGGGCACGTCGATGATCGTGGCCTGATCCCCCAAAAAGGCAAAGCCGAGTTCAATGGTAATCCCCCGCGCCTGCTCTTCTGGGGCTTGGTCCGTATCCATGCCGGTCAGCGCCTTGACCAACAGAGTCTTGCCGTGGTCAATGTGCCCGGCCGTACCAATAACAGTGTGCGCCATCTGCTCAATGTCCTGTTGACGTGCTCTTCCTGGCCTATATTATGTCCAATTCCGCGCCCACAACAAGGAACTTCTCCATGTACCTCAAGCACCTACGTCCCTACCAACTCACCGATGCAGTGGCCCAAGGTCATCCCCTGCTCGTGCCGGCCGGCTGCATCGAGACCCACGGCCCGCACATGGCCATCGGCCACGACACCCTCATCGTCGAGGAGATCTGCGACCGCGTGGCCGCACGTACCCCTTGCGTCATTGCCCCGTCATTTGACTACGGCCCCACCGGCTATGCCCTCGGCGGCCCAGCCGACGGGACCATCGACCCAGACTACGACGCCTTTGGCGGCTTGGCCAAGAGCATCCTGCGCAACTTTATCGAAATGGGCTTCCGCAAGACCTACGTCATCATCATGCACCAAGGCATGGGTGGCCCCCTTGCCTTGGCCTTCAGCAAGGCCGCGGCCGAACTAGCGGTTGAGAAGGTGCTCGCCGAGGGACACCCACGCGGCTGGTGGGGCGACCGCGACGCGCTGGACCGGGTTGGCTCTTGGGGCGGGCGCATTGAAGTGCAGCCCATGATCCTCCCAGAATCGAGTCCTCCGGCCGGAGGCGATCACGCCGGATACAACGAGACCTCTTTCCTGATGGCCGTCCGTCCCGAACTAGTCGAACAGGAGCGCCTCGGTGACGACGCGCCTTGGTACTGCCGCCAAGACAAAGAAAAAAACAGTTGGACCGCCAACGCCCAGCACGGCCAAGCCATGGTTGACGCCGTCGTCGATGCGTGGATCGCCAAAATCGACAAGGAGCGTTAAAATGACCCAAATACTGACCGTCCATCCCGACCGCCTCAAAGGCCGCCACATCCAACGCGCCGCCGAGGTACTCCACCAAGGCGGCGTCATCGTCTATCCCACCGACACCATCTACGGCCTTGGCTGCGACATCACCAACAAGCAGGCAATCGAGCGCGTGCAGCGCATCAAGGGCCGCGACAAAAAGAAACCCATGTCCTTTGTCTGCGCCGACCTAACCCACATCAGCGACTACGCCCGCGTCTCCAACTACGCCCACCGCATCCTCAAGCAGTGTCTGCCGGGAGCGTACACCTTCGTGTTGCCAGCCACTCGCCAGACGCCGCGCATCCTGCAAACCAAACAAAAGACCGTCGGCCTGCGGATTCCCGATCACCCAGTGCCACTGGCCTTGGTCCGCGCCCTCGGCCAACCCATCCTGAGCACCAGCGCCAACTACGCCGATCAAGAGGTGATAACCGAGCCGTGGGCTTTGGAGGAAGAGTTAGGGCCGCAAGTGGATTTGATCTTGGAGTGCGGGCCGCTGCCCGTGGAGGCCTCGAGCGTGGTGTCGTTGATGGGGGATCAAGTCGAGATAATTCGCGAGGGCAAAGGGGATTTAAGCTTGTTTGTCGAGGAAAATTAGCGGATGCCGCACCGGCTCTGTGGCGCGGCCTTGTGCTGCCTGCTCGCCTTCGGCGCAGCCAAGGCCCAATCGCCGTTTATTCCCTACGCCGAGCGCGGGGAATTCGCCCTCGCCGCTTTTGGCGGGTTGGACATGGGCCTCTACGGCTACGCCAATCCCGCGTTGCTCAGCTATGTCGAGGGAGTGGAGCAGGGAGTCGCTTGGTCGGACAGCAGTTTCACCTATTCATGGGGCCTTTTCACGGCCGCGCCCGGTTTGGGGTTTGGGATGATAAACGGCCGCCGTGACCGCGAGTACCGGGCTGGATTCAGCAGCGGCGACCGCAACTTCAGTCTCGGGGTGAGCATGGGATGGGGAAGCGTGCGGCACGTCGTCCTCGGGGGGATTTGGCGGCCCGGGCCGCGCCTCTCAGTAGGAGGCACCTTCACTTCGACTTTTGCAAACGAGGGCCGCGAAGGGGCCGTCGATCTCGCTCTGCGTCCCTGGGGAGATGAGCGCCTAACCTTGTATGCGGATTACGCGCACACCGACGAAACGGAGTTCTGGAGCACCGGAGCCATTGTCGGACTAGGACAGGGGCTGGCGCTGACTGGGCGTTTTTTCTCAGACCGCGCCCTAAGCGTTGGCTTGCGCATCGGACTGGGTGCCGCCGATTTCCAAGCGCAGGCGCAGAGCCGCACCTTCCAGACGTATGCGGCACGCTTTGGAGCACAGCGCGGAAACCTATTCCGACCACGGGCGCGCTACCTTTCCGTGGAGTTGTCCAGGCCGGTGCAACACCGCCGCTATGCTTTCTTCGACGACTCGCAGAGTCTGCTCAGTCTCATCGCCCTATTGGAACGCGCACGCCGCGACCCAGCGATCAAGGGGGTCGCCCTCAATGCGTCGGGCCTGCGGATCAGCCCGGCGCTCGGCTGGGAACTGCGGGAAAAGTTGCACCAGATCCGCGCCGGAGGGAAGCGGGTAGTGGTGTACATCGACCGCGTCGACATCTCCGGCTATCATTGGGTCTCGGCGGCAGATCACTTGGTGCTCGACCAGGCCGGAGCAATCGGCTTGCAGGGCTATGTGGCGGGGCATACGTATTTCAAAGATGCGCTGGACAAGCTCGGAATCGGCTTTGACGAGTGGCGACTTTTCCGCTACAAGTCCGCGACCGAAGTGTACGTCCGCCGCGACATGTCCGAGGGAGAGCGCGAGCAACTAACGACCCTGCTCGACGACTGGTACGCCCTCGCCCGCAACGACATCAGCACTGCTCGCGAGCTTGCACCCGAACACTTCGACCGCCTCGTGGAAGAGACCGCGTTCTTCCTCCCGCAAGAGGCCCTCGACGCCGGACTAGTGGATGGCCTCGGCCGCTGGAACGAAATCGACCGCATGGTCGAAGATCTCGCCGTCGTCGCAGCCCATTCGTACACCCGGCCAGCCGACCGGCGCTGGGGACAGCGCAAGCGCATTGCCATCGTCTATGCACTCGGCGTCTGCGCCATGGACACCGGCATCGGGGCGCGTCGGCTCGTCGGCGAGATTGCCTCAGCCTGTGCAGACGCGGACGCCGTGGTGCTGCGCGTGGATTCTCCGGGCGGTGACGTTCTGCCCTCGGCTCTCGTGGCCGACGCCGTGTTAAAATGCCGCGAGCGCAAGCCCGTCATCGTCTCGCAGGGCTATCTCGCGGCTTCGGGCGGGTACATGATCTCCCTGCCCGGCGATGCAATCGTCACCGCGCCCAACACCATCACCGGCTCCATTGGGGTCATTGCCGGATGGGCGTACAACACCGGACTCAAGGCAAAGTTAGGCTTGAGCACGAGCCGCGTGCAGGTGGGCCGCCACGCGGATTTGCCTTTTGGCATGACCCTGCCCCTGCTCGGCCTGCGCTTGCCAGACCGCACCTTCACTGAAGACGAAAGCGCGCGCATGGAGCACACCATCCGCTCGCTGTACGAGGACTTCGTCGCCAAGGTCGCCAGCAGTCGCCAAATCGAGCCGGACTCAGTCGAAGTCATCGCCCAAGGCCGCGTCTGGAGCGGCCAACGCGCCGTGCAGCTCGGCCTCGCCGACCGGATCGGCGGTCTCGAAGTGGCCATCGCGCTAGCTAAGGAAAAGATCGGGCTGTCAGCGGACGAGACCGTCGAGCTGATGGAGCGACCCCGGCCCAAGCTGTTTTCGTCCGCGCTTTTCCGCCCGCGACTTTTGGGCCTCGCCGCGCAGCCCACCCCCGAACTCGACTACCTGCAATTTCGCCTCCAGCACAATGGCTTGCCCTTGTTGCTGGTTCCCGCCAACCATGTACCGAGCCCTGTGGGGCTGTATGGAGAGAAAACCTATGAGTGAGGAAGCCCGCGCACTGTATGCGGATATGGGGGCGACGCCCGTGATCAACGCCCTCGGCCCGCGCACCCTTTTAGGGGGATCGTCCCCCCACCCGGACATCATCGCTGCGATGGAACTGGCCGGCCGCTACTACGTTGACATGGACGCTTTCTTGGCGAGCACGGGGCGGATCGTCGCCGACCTGCTTGGGGCTGAGGCCGCGCTGATTACCCCTGGCTGCGCCGCCGCATTGGTCCTCGGCACGGCCGCCTGCGTCACCGGCGCAGACCCAGAAAAAATGGCCCGCCTGCCCGATTCGACCGGCATGCCCAACCAAGTGGTCATCCAAAAGGCCCAGCGCTACAAATACGACCGCGTGGTGCGCTTGCCCGGCGTCACCCTCGTAGAGGCGGGCACAGAGCAAGGCACCACAGCCGACGAACTCGCCGCGGCCATCGGCTCCCAAACTGCCGCCCTGCTCTACCCGGCCATCGACAACGAAGCCGCCATCGTCCCGCTAGCCGAGGCCATTGCCATCGCCCACGCCCGCGACGTCCCGGTCTTCGTTGATGCAGCTTTCCGCGTCTATCCCCTAGACGGCTTGACCCAATACATCGCAGCCGGGGCCGACCTAGTCGGCTATGGTGCCAAGTACGTGGGCGCGCCCAATTCTTCGGGCATCCTCTGCGGCCGCGCCGACTTAATTGCCGCAGCCCATTTGCACAGCTTCGCTTGCTTTGAAACCCGCGACCTAGAAGGGGTTGGCCGCCCGCTCAAGATCGACCGCCAAGAGGTCGTCGGCGTGGTCTTAGCCCTGCGCCGCTGGCTAGCCATGGACCACGACGCCCGCAATCAAAGCGACACTCGCCGCGCCGAGACCGTGCGTCAGCACCTCGGCGAATTGCCCCACGTGCAAAGCTCCGTCAATGGCGCGTCCCTGACCCTGACCTTGGACGAACAAGCACTCGGCCGCACCGCCGCCGAGCTAGAAGAGACCCTGCGCAACGGCAATCCCTCGGTCTGGCTCTCAGCGGCCCCGGGCCAGCTTCACTTGTCGATGCCCACGGTGTCCGACGGCGACGGGGAACTCTTAGCAGCGCGAGTTAGGGAAGTGCTGGACCTTGGGGGGTAGGTTCAGGCTGGCCACATCGCCGCGCCCAAATTTACATGGTAAACCAGTTCGACATGCCGCCAAAATAGTCGATGATCAGCCACATGCCCGCCGAGCCAAAAGCCCCCAGCACCATGCCGAGAAAGAGCGGGCGCAGCAAGCGATAGCCCTTGGCTCCGCCGTATTTCAAAATGACCGCTTTGAAAGCCCAGGCGATAAAGACCGAAAACCAAATCTGGCTGATCGGGTAGGTCAGACCGAGGACTAGGCCGATGGGATGGATTGGGAAGCCGACGAAACGCGCCTTGAGAAAGCTCAGCACGGCCATGACAGCGCTGCCGATGCCGGTGTAGATGAGGTGCCAGCCGTAGATTTCCTGCGGGTTGTTGATATTGTGCGCGATCCAGTTACCCGTCAGTTGGGTCAAGCCGCCAAAACCCCAACCCCCGAGATTGATGCCACCGTATTTATACGCCAACGTGGTAACCGCCCACACCGCGGAAATCAGCGTGACCAATATGGTCGCGGCGATCGCCCAAAACAGCCGCCGGGTCTCCAAACGCATAACCTCGGCAATCTTGAGGCCGGTCGCCGCTGAGGCCATGACGAAGGTGCGCAAATCGGCTGTCCAGGGGAAGTTCATGCCGAGCGCCGTCAGCCCGCTCGCTCCGAGCGCGGTCGGCCCGAGCGCCGTGACCATAAATACCGGCGGAGCCACTGGCGACACCCCGTAGGCGAGGCCGGCTTGGGAGACAATGCGCGCCAAACCGATAAAAGTGGCCAAGCAGAGCAGAAAATAAAAAAGCGCAATGCCGAACTGCAGGCCGGTTTGCGCCAACCACCACACGGCGAAGATCGACCCGAAGATAAAACCTAGCACGGCCGTGCGGTACGAGAGCATCTCGCTGCTATCGTCAATCGTCGGATCGCGCTTGAAGGCCTTGCGCAGCACGTCGCCGATATGTTGGCGCGCAGCCCACAGGATGGAAAAGACTAGGAAGAACATCGCGCCCTGCGCCAGATGGGCGACGCTGGCCGAAGCCGGCATCGAGTAGGGCTGCGATGGGCCAATGCTCCAGCCGAACAGGCGCTCGACCCCCGTGTGGACATAGGCGAGAAAGGCGAAAAACCACACGCCGAACGAGACATCGAGGCTCAACAGATACGAAAGCCCGATGACCTCAAAGCGCGGGTACAGGTTCAGACGCACGGATTCGCGCAGAAAGCGCAGCGGGGTATTCAACTGGATGAAGGGGAAGTAGTTGAAGTAGGAGTGCAGGCCATTGACGAGATTGATGAGAAACGGGATCAGAAAGCCGACCCAAGTCAGATAGTTGCGCAGCAACGACGGCAGCAGACGGCCCCGCTCCCCTTGAGCCAATTCGAGCGGCAGGATCGAGAGCGGGAAGAGCAGGCGCTCGTGTTCCATCCACTGCTTGCGCAGGATGACCAGCATGCAGAGCGTGACGAAATAAACGCTGAGTATGAAAAACCCCCAAGCCAACAACGGCTTGTCCCACAACTCCCAAGGCACGGGCTCGCCGCGCGCCGCCCCCTCAAAGAGCTTCCAAGTCGCCGCGCGGTCCTGGGACACGAGCCAGGGTTTGATGTGCGGGTGGATGATATTGGCCCAGTCGTTCTCCGGCGTGGCAAAGTAAAACAGCCCCCCTAAAAACGGGATCAAGTTCATAACGAAACCCCACGAGGGAATCGCCGAAGCCACGATCATCATTATGTAAACGGTCGCCAATTCGCCGCTGTGCAGCCGCGAACCAGTGAGCAGATGGGCAAGGGGATTGAGCAGCAAAGTGAGCAAAAAGAACAGGAAGATGGCGGCACCAGTGGAATAATCCGCGGCCATAGCCGAACCGCGCACCACCAGCGTGCCATAGGATTCCCCGCAGGAGATCGCAGTAGCCCAGAGCAGGCCGATAAAAACCGCCCGTTTGGAAACGCCGCGCTGTGGTTGGGCTTCTGTCACATTCGCCTTTGCCGGAATTTCGCTCGTTGCCCACGTCTTTTCGCGACCGGCCCCATAATCGAGACGCGACCGCCGTTCCGCATTGTAAACTATAGGGCGTCAACGGCATTATCAAAGCCGATAATTGGGAGTAAACCCATCGTTTTTATCTATTGACGCCGTAGAAGGGTATCCATATGCTCACTATTCGCCCCGTTTCTTTGCATAAGGGGGGCTATGACCGCCTCGCAAAGCAGTCCGACAGGGGTTGTCAGACGGTTTCTAACAAAACACGAGGTATCGTCATGCAGTTTGAAGAATTCGTCGAAGATCGGGTGTTCTCGCCGACGCTCGTCGCGGATGCGTTGCATACGACTCAGGCCGAAATTGCCGGTACGCTGGGGCTTGGCCGCGATGCCTTTTCGTGTGCCGCGCAGATCCGAGCGCAGAAGACGCAGATGCGATTGCGGCAGATGTTGGAGATCCTCCACCGAGTTGAAGCTCAAACCGGTTCCGAACTGGCCGCTTATGCTTGGTTCCGTGCGGAGCCTTTGCCGAGCTTCGGCGGCCTAACACCCGACCAACTTCTGCGGCAAGACCGTGCAGACCAAGTGCATGCTCATCTCGACCGGATCGTCGCTGGTGGTTATGCCTGATGCGGTTCCAAGGGTTCGTGTACCGTGCACACAACCCGCACTGGTCTTGGTCGCCGCTCTCGGGAGAGGGAGCGCGTCTTCATGGTGGTCGGTTTAACCGGATCGGTGTTCCCGCTCTCTATACATCTCTGTCGCCGGTTACCGCCATAAGAGAGGCGAGTCCATTGGGGCGCCCAATGCAGCCGATCGTGCTGTGTTCCTACGAAGTGGATGCCGAGCCGATATTCGATGCCACGAACTCGTTCCAGCGGGCCGCCCACTAGTACAGCACAACAACAGGCCGAGGCCCTAGCGACCGGGCTATACGCCCATCAGGTCGAGGGCATCGCCTTTTTGTTGGGTCGCCAGCGGGCAATCCTCGCCGACGACATGGGGTTGGGTAAGACGCGGCAGTCCGTACTCGCCATGCGCCAAGCCCGACCCGAGGGACCGTATCTGGTCGTCTGCCCGGCCGCGGTCAAAATCAACTGGGCGCGCGAGATTGAGCTGGTACTGCCAACGGCCGAGATCGCCATCGTCGGCCCCACACCCGTGCCTGAGCCCGGCTATACTGGCTGGGTCATCATCAACTACGACATCCTCGCCAAACACCCGCTGGTGGAGCACGCTTGGAGTGGCCTAGTCTTTGACGAGGCTCACTATCTCAAAAACTATCGCAGCCAGCGGCACCGCCTGTCGCTGGATTTGGTCAAGGCCGTTGGCGACGAGGCGGTGGTGCATCTTTTGACCGGCACGCCGTTGACGAGCCGGCCGCGCGATCTCTTCCCTTTGTTGCAGTTGGCGCGTCATGCGCTTGGGCGTTCGTTCGTCTCGTTTGCCAAGCGCTATTGCGACGCGTACAAAGGCGAATACGGCTGGGTCGCCGACGGGGCCTCCAATATCGAAGAACTGACCGTGCAGTTGCACGGCATCATGCTGCGCCGCACCAAGGCCGAGGTCCTCGACCTGCCGCCCAAGATCCGCAGTTGGCTCGACGTGGAGGTCGCCAGCCGAGTGGCGCGCGAGATGAGCGAGGCCGTGACGGAGCTGTTGCAGACCATCTCGCGCCGGGGCCAAGCCAAGCTCGCCGGCGAGACCGAGGCCGAGCGCCGCTCGCGCCAGGGCTGGATCATGGGCCAGCTAACTACCGCGCGCAACCGCTTGGCCATTGCCAAGGTCCGCAGCACAATCCCCTTCGTCGAAAACGCATTGGAGCAGGGAGAGAAGGTCCTAGTCTTCTCGTGTTTTCTCGCACCCGTCAACACACTCCGCAAGCACTTCGGCCCAAAGGCCGTAGCCATCACCGGCGAAGTGCCAGCGAGCGAGCGGCAACAACTAGCCGACCGCTTTCAGGAGGACGATTCAGTGCAGATATTGGCCGCGCAGATTACCGCCGGGGGCATCGGGCTCAACCTCACGGCGGCGCGGCAGGTGGTCTTCAACGATCTCGACTGGGTGCCGGTCAATCACTGGCAGGCCGAAGACCGGGCCTATCGCATCGGGCAACAGCAAGCCGTCAATGTCACCTACATGGTGGGCAGCAACACGATCGACGAATTCGTCAAAACGGTCCTCGAAACCAAGTCGATGCTGATCGACCAACTCGTCGAAGGCAGCGCCTTGCCCGAACATTTCCAGCGCGACGTGATGGACGAGTTGCGGCGGGTGATGGAGGTGCTGCCCGAATTGCCCACTGGCGCAATGGGTGAGCAGCAAATGGCGGAATTGTTGCGCAAGGCCGGGACGGCTTTTGTCGCCGCGCAGCCTGCCGTCGAGTCCGAGGCTAAGTCGCGCTTGCCATCGGCCGAGGCAGTGCGCGTGTTGGCGCGGGTGCTAGCAGGGCCGAAGCGAGCGCTGTACCGGGTGGATAGTTCGTCGAAGCCGGGGGCGTTCTACGAATTGGAGGTGGAGGGGAACGACATAAGTTGCAACTGTAAGGGATTTTCCTATCGGGGAATTTGTCAACATGCGCGGGCGTTAAAAGAGGCGTTGGTCAAGGGGGAGGGATTGCCGGAGGGATTCGTCGAGATTTGACGGTTGTGCCTATATGTTTCTAACCTCGCTGAGCAGCTCGACACAGGCGGTTGTAGAGACGCTGTACTTAGGTATATTGAAAGATAGCTCGTTGGCCGCTTGCTTCCATTCGATTCGAGGCCACGGCGTTGCAAATGGACCTTTAGATTCACTACGAAGCCACCATGCCCTACGATATATCACAAGAAAAAAGAGACTGGTACCGGGAAATCTCCGCGCGATCTAGGCAAAGAAAAAAAGCGGCGATCCGTGGTGAGTTTCAACGCGATCCAAGCAGAATTAACAAGCCGGTTTTGGCCCCAAATAAACTAATGCCCCAACAGCGACAACAGGGCTTGAGAGCTATGTCCCTGTTTTCAGGGGGTGGCGGTCTAGACCTCGGTTTTGAGCGTGCTGGTTTTGAGCATATTGCCAGTTTTGATGCATTGGAGATTTGCGGTGCTACGCTACGGCGTAACCGATCTCAATGGAAAGTTTTTTCTGGTCAATATGGCGATATAACAAAGGTTAATTGGACAACCTATAAAGGTGCCGTCGATCTCATCCACGGCGGACCTCCATGCCAGCCCTTCTCAGTTGCAGGGAGACGAAGTGGGAGCGAGGATACTAGGGATATGTGGCCGGCGTTTATTAACGCCGTGATGACTATCAAACCTGATGCGTTCGTAGCCGAAAACGTTCCAGGATTACTCGATCCCAAGTTCAATAAATATGTACATAAGGTAATTATAGAGCCGCTAGAACCAAGCTATCACATCGCAAAGTTCAAAGCTATTGCCTCCGACTTTGGCGTTCCCCAAGTGCGAAAACGGATCATTTTCGTCGGATTTAGATCACCCAAAGCCGCCAATGAATTCGGGATTCCACAGGCAACACACTTCCCCAACGATAGTCTGTTTGCATCGGGCAGATGTACATTGGGTGCTAGGGCGGCTTTGGGTCTAGATGACATTGGATTCGACTGCTTTGCGCCGACTCTCCGTTCTGGCTTTACTGGTCCGAGAAAGACGACTAGCATTCTAAACAGCAAGGCTAGTCAAAAAGTTTGGGAGAGACTACAGATTTGGCCAAATGGTGTACAAAAATCGAGAGAGGAAGCTGTTATGTTCCCCCCAGAAAACGGACATTTCAGGCTTTCCGTCCAAGACTGTGCTCTTCTGCAAGGGTTTCCAGAAGACTGGCTCTTTGAAGGTGCTGTGTACCAAATCCTTGGACAAATCGGCAATTCCGTTTGTCCTCCGGTGAGCTACGCTATCGCAGAATCTGTAGCGAGCGCATTGAAATGCTCGAAATTCTCAAGTTACGAGCCATTTATCTCAATCAACGCGGTTCAACCCTTAATAACCCACATATCCCGAAGTCGTTCCTTGCAAACTTCACGGACCGGATGATCGACGCGGTACATTTCAGTGCAGATGCCCGAACCGCTATCCACCAAACACTACGCGACATAACGCTGTCTAACAAAACATTGCAGTGGAACCGATAGCTTATTCTCACCACCTGTCAATTTCCGCAAAGGAGCCTGTTCATGGCCTTTGAAATTTTCGACTTTCGCCAAGAGGAACACATCAAAAACCTCCTCGTCACTCCGCACATCCGCTCCCGCTTTCTGCGCATGCAGCCGGGCGATGTGGCCGGCCTGCACAGCCACGACCTCGGCCACGAAATTTTCCTCATCCTGCAAGGCCGCTGCGTCTTCCACATCGCCGGCAGCGAACAGGAGCTGTGTGCGGGCCAACTTTGCGTTGCCCTCGCCAACGAAATCCATCAGGTGCGGGTCGTCGGCGATGAGCCCATGGTCATGTACCTGTCGGTCACGCCCCACATTCAGCCGACCCACACCGGCCGCGACCCCGACGGCACCCGCCACCCAACCCGCTTCCAGCCCTCCAGCTCGTACGACGTGGAGACGGACACCGACACGCCCATCGACGAACTCATCGACAAATTCACGGCCGCGGCTGACGACTTGGCCCAGGCCGCCAGCGATCAAGCGACCGCCCAAGCAGCAAGAAGCGACCAACTCAAAGCAGCCCTCGCTGCCGGCGACGAGACACAGGCCACCGAACTGCGCGAAGCCATGTGGCAAGACGTGTACCAGAGCTTCAAGCGGGCCTACGCTATGGCCGATGTGTGGAACGACTTGACGCCTCGCGTCGGAAAGGTGGGGTGACATGGCTCCTGTCCGCATCGGAATCGTCGGCTGCGGTGCCGTCGCCCAAGTCCAGCACCTGCCCAACCTCACCGCGCTCAAGGACCTGTTTTCCGTCGAGATGGTCTGCGACATCTCGCCGAGCTTGGCGCAGACTGTGGCGCATGAATTTCACGTGCCGCACTACACCGACGACTGGCGCGCGCTGCTCGCTGCCGATCTCGACGCCGTACTCCTGTGCCACACCGATCCCAAGACCGAGATCGCCGTCGCCGCCTTTGAGGCCGGCAAACACGTCTTCATCGAAAAACCGATCTGCTTCTCGCTGCAAGAGGCCAACCGGATCATCGCCGCCCGGCAGGCGGCTGGCACCGTTGGCTTAGCTGGCTACATGAAAGTGTACGACCCGGCCTTTGAGGCAGCGGCCCACGCTGCCGCTGACATGGCCGCGATCCGCTTCGTCCAGATCCACCACCTGCATACCAACAACTCACATCACCTCGCACACTTTCGCTTGCACCGCACCGACGATCTACCCGCTGATGCCATCGAGCGGACGCGCGTGGCCCGCGCTGCGGCCGTGCGCGAAGCCATCGGCGAAGTCCCCGCCCACGTACAGTCTGCCTTTGGCCATCTCGCCGGCAGCATGATCCACGACATCTACGGCCTGCGCGCCATCATGGGCGTACCCGAAAAAGTCTCCAGCACTGAAATCTGGTACGAAGGCTGGGGCGTCAGCACCATGCTCGCTTATGCCAACGGCGCTCGCTGCGCGGCAACTTGGGTCGAGTTAAAGGACGTGCGCGACTTCAAAGAAACCCTCGAAGTCTGCGGCGACGACCGCCGCGTGTTGCTCTCCTATCCGACCGGCTTTTCGCGGGGGATCCTCTCCACCTTGGAGATTCAAACCCTCGATGAAGCCGGCGAGGCCATCACCCACCGCCCGGCCATCGCGTGGGAAGGCCCCTTCGTCCGCGAGTTGAAGCACTTCCACGCCTGCATCACCGAGGGTGCGCAGCCGCGTACTTCCTTGGAAGAGGCCCGCTGCGACATCGCCCTGATCATCGACATCATCAAAGCCTATCTCGACCGCTAGCAAAGGAAGCAACATGGCCTCCAAGCCCAAAGCACCGCCCATCATCTTCACCGACGACGGCTGGATTTTCACGGCCGAGGAAAACGTCTCGGTCGCCGACCTCAAAGAAAAAATCGTCGATGGCTATGCTGGCACCGGCGGCGCGCTCTGGTGGAGCACGGGCGATCACGAGGTCTATCAGTTCGAGACGGAGATTGGCGAAAAATTCGGCGACGACCGCGGCGACCTCGACGCGACAGCCCCTTCCTTCGTCCACTCGGCCACACCCGGCGTGGAGGATCAGATCGCCGCTAATCTACAGAACCTGATCGCCGAGTGCGGCGGGCCATTGACCGCACTGGCGCAACTGTGCCGGGAGGCGGAGATTCCCTTTTTCCCGCGCGTGCGCATGAACAGCCACTACGTGATTGACCCGTCCCATCCCGGCTACGGTCGCTTCCGCCGCGAGCAACCCCACCTGCTCATTGGCCGCCCCGGCGAAGAATTTCCCGAAAAGTCGGTCGAGTGGGGCATCCGCACCGGCCTCGACTACTCCCACGCCGAGGTGCGCGAGCACATGCGGCGCATCGCCTGCGAGGTCTTCGAGTGCTTTGACGTCGATGGCATCGAGCTGGACTTCATGCGCCATTCGGCCTTTTTCCGCATGGCAGAGGCCACGGCCAACAGCTACCTGATGACCGATCTGGTGCAAAAGATCAAGGCGCGGCTCGACGAGGTCAGTGCCCAACGGGGCAAACCCTTGCAACTGGCCGTCCGCGTCCCCCCGACCTTGGCCGACTCGCGGCGCATCGGCCTCGACGTTGACGAATGGATCGAGACCGGCCTCGTCGATATCGTCGTTGTTGGCGGCGGCTTTATCTCGTTTGAGACTCCAGTCGATGAATTCGTCCGCGCCGCGGCCTCGACCCCCTGCCTCGTCTATGGCTGCATCGAGGCCACCCGCCACAGCGACCGGCGCTTCCTCCGCGCCTTGGCCCTGCGCTGGCTCACCGACGGGGCCGACGGCATTTACCTGTACAACTTCTACACCATGTCGCCCGAGTGGAACCGCCAAACCGCCGCTGAATTCTCGGACCTCGACACCCTGAAGAAACTCGACAAGTGCTACGAGATCAGCGGCACCATGTCCTTCAGCCCCACGGAGGGCCACAGCGCTTCCTTCCGCTTGGCCCACCCTTCGACGCCGCTTCCCGTGCCCTTGCCCACCGACAGCCCAAGCGTGGGGCCGACGCTCCGCATCCGCGTTGCCGATGAGGTGGCCGACGCTACCGGCGGCTTGGCCTTGCGTTTGGATCACTTGCCCTCGGAGGATCGTCTCGAAGTCGAACTCAACGGTCGCGCCCTCCCTTGGGATCAAGCCCAAGTCCCCGGCGATGGCTGGTCGCGCCAGCAGGCAGCGCCGCTGTTTTGGGCCAGCTATCCCACTCGTCCGGTCGAGCAAAAAATGGAAGGGGTCAGCGTGGAATTTGCAGTGGATGGTTCTTTTTTGCGGCAGGGGATCAACGAGATCGCCGTGCGGCTAGTGGCGGGGCAAGAAGATCGCCGCGAGCAAGTGATACTGACCGGCGTCGAATTGGCTATTTCTCACTGACAATCAAACGGCTTGTCAGGCAATTTCTAACATTTTGTTGGCATAGTCCTTACCGGATGTCGGTGAAGGTAAGGGCCTGCCGTCCTGCCTGTATAGTTCAATTGTCTCTTCAACGATCTGGCACAGTTCTGAAAACACTTCTTGTTCGTTATCGCCGTGGCAGCCACCGTAAAAGAGACCCGGACAACTGCCAACATAGCACTGATCTTCATCAGACCATTCCACTATTTTGACGTAACGGGAGCTCATCACGCGAACAGTTGCCGTAGCCAATTAGCGAATGCTGTGCTGAGTGTTCCGTCTACTTGCAAATCTTGTGCACGAATGGCGACACCCATTTTCCTAGGCTCCTCTCTCGTCGCCAACCAAGCGTGGACTTTAGCTCGCGGTACCTTTTTCTCGGTAAACTTTCGGTCAGACTCTGGAATACCATCAATGTAGCTCTGGGACCGCGGCCATACTGGATCGTCGTTGGGAATCATCTTTGAGACGAAATTTTCGAGTTCACCGGGCGATGCGTTGTCGGGCATCAACCAGATGCCGACGCGAGGGGTGCGAGTAGTGCCGTCTATAATGGTACCGGCTGGCTCGGGGTGATGAGGCACTTCGAGACCCACCTGTTCAAGTCTGTAAACTACAGCCTTCCAGCGATCAGCTAAGCTCTCGTTTGCGTCCACGAGGATGCCGACGGCTTGGCGGCCGGAAACTCTAATTTCCGGTACAATGGAATCAAGAACTTTTTCGACGTTGTCTTTATCCAGAATGCAGAATTTTGGCATAGGCGGATGGAAATTACGAAGATGCCGGACGACATGCTTATCGTCTTGTCCTTCAACAAGGAGGATGCGATCATTATTATCCATCTACCTACCTCACCTCAATGCGTTGCTCTGCAGCGGTCTTGAGATCGCTTTCCGAATACTCGACGGCCCACATCTCCTCATCTTTTCGTTCGATGCGCACAAGCGCACCTTCGACTTCCTCGCACTCGACTGCTACTTGTGCAAAGCCGCGCACGCAGTCAAAGCTGTGCGTCGTTGCAATGACTTGGACGTTGTTTGCGTATGCGGTCTTAAAGACCATGCGCCAGAAATCGGGCTGCATGAAATGGTGAATGCCGTTTTCCGCTTCGTCAATGAGCAGAAAACCGTCCCGACTATTGGCCAGTGCCAAGGCAGTACCGGCCAGATGCAATGCCCCATCACCTAGACTTTGTAAAGGGACTGGACGAGCTTGCCCCCGGAGCTTTGCTACCACCCGCTGAACATATCCGACATCAGATCTCTCATCTGATACGTCTGGTACGTCGTCGCGGATCACCGCCACGCGCTCTAAGTCGCTACCGAATATCAATCTCAGTGCCTGTATCGCTCGGTCCTCATCATCCGTCAGCGCAATGGCATTCCAGAATTGTACGATTTCTTTATCGCTCAACAGGCTCGGCCCCAAAGATTGACATCCTGTTGGGGATGGCCATTTAGCTCCAACCAATAAACTATGTGAGTATAGACATGCACTACCGCTATAACGTTCTACGGTTCTGGCCGCATCCGATCCTTGGATGGGGAGAATCCATGGAAGGATTTGTTCAGTGTCTTGAAATATGACTTGGAACGCCTGAGTATAACCTCTTGTAACAGATGAAGATAGAGGATCTCCGATATTAGAAATCTGCTCATCCCCCAGAGAAGTCGCCTCAATCTTGAATTGGGCCGTATCACTTTTTGGGCCGATTGAGATGCAGGCACATCTTGATACATCCCGACCGTGGAATAGGGCCGCAAAATCGGGTACAAATCTTCTGCGAATACTGTGGTAATCTCCAACGTTAGCGATAGCGTACTCTTGGCGACTCTCCAGTAGTTCGGACAGAACTCTCTCGTGACCGCGCGCTGCATAGACTTGGACGGCATCTAAAACGGTCGTCTTGCCGACGCTATTCTTGGCGGCCAACAGCGTCACGCGGCCTAATCGCTCAATGGAGAGCTCCTTGATCCCCCGAAACCCTTCTATCGACAGGCTTGGAAGATGCAGGCGGTCGTTGAGTCGTTCTTGGGACATAGCGTTGGTACCTTCTTTCGAGGGCGAAAGTTTTGAACTGACGAAATGTACCGCTGAATCTTGAACTAAGTCAATGAGTCATCTACACCGCGACCCTCGTCTCCGTATCCCCCGCCGCCAGTGCATTCAAGTGCATTCATATACACCAGCGTCATATCGCGGGTGTGATATGGCTTCGTCTCCACGATGGATGATTCGGAAGGAGTCGGGCAGCGTCCCAGTACTGGCAATACCGTCCCTAAACGCAACAAGCGTCTCCGGCTCCGTCGGAGACGCTTGCTACTCAGCTATAAAGCTCCCCCCCTCACTCCTCAACCTCAGCCCACGCCCCCTTAGCCATCAGCCCCCCATCAACGCAAACATTCTCGCCAGTCATAAACGATGCCTGGTCGCTAGCCAAGAACAACATGGCGTTGGCGATGTCTTCCGGCTGCCCATAGCGCCCAATCGGATGAAGCTTGGCGTAATCCTTGAAGAATTGCTCGCGCTCGTGGCCGAATGCCTCGATCACCTCATCGACTAACGGCGTCTGAATACCCCCTGGATTGACCGCTAAAACCCGAATCCCATACTTGGCATAGTCGAGCGCAAGCTGCCGCGTCATAGAGATAATCCCGCCCTTGCTAGCAGCATAAGCCGAAACCATCGACGCCGACTGCAAGCCCTGGACGCTGGCCGTGTTGATGATGACCCCCTTGCCCTGCTCCATCATCTGCGGCAGACAGTGCCTAGCCATCAGGAAGAAGCTCTTCAGATTGACGTCAATAATCCGGTCCCACATCTCTACCGGCAGCTCGTGAGCCAGCTTATAGCTGGGCACGGGCTGGATGCCGACGTTGTTGCACAACACGTCAACTCGACCCCAATCCTCGATGATCTGCCCCACGGTCTGAGCGCAGACTTCGTCGCTGGCCACGTCGGCCTCAAAAAAGCGAATCTGCCCCTCTTCCTCGGCCAAGGCCGCGCCAGCCTCCGCGTCTATGTCCAACACGGCGACCTGCGCCCCTGCGTCGGCGAACGCCCGCGAAATCCCCCCGCCAATGCCTTGGGCACCGCCGGTGACGATAACTACCTGACCCGTAAAATCAGCCATGACAATCTCCTTGAATTAAGAATTAGGAATTAGGAATTAAGAATTGATCTTTCAAATCCGCCAAGCGGCCCGACCAAGAGTTTAAGAACGCTTATCATCCGTCAATCTAACGATCAGCGAGCTTCTTCAATTTACAACAAAACGCCTGCTGCCCCAGCACCTCGACCGGGAACACGCGCTCCATGTACAGCGTCGGCCATGCGCCAAATGCTTCGGCCAGCAAAGTGCGCTCGCTGGTCAAACACACGGCCACTCCTCCTGCCTTTAGAACTCTCGCCACTTCGCTAGCAAAGCCTTCATAGAGCGGACGCAACGCTTGCGGCGCGCCGATCTTTTTGCCAAAGGGCAGGTTGCACACCACCCGATCGACGCTGCCGTCGTCCAAGGGCAAATCCCGCGCATCCCATTGGCGAATGTCAATCGGCTTGTAGCGCGGGCCGACATTTGTGCGGGTAGCAGCCACAGCTTCCGGGCGGATGTCGCCGCCCAAAAGCTGGGCGTAGCGGCCGTACATCCCCCGCTCAATGAGAATAGTTCCAGCCCCGCACATGGGGTCGAGAAAAACGTCACCGTCCGCTGGCTCAGATAGCATCACTAAGGCTCGCGCCACCGTCGGCCGCAGCGAAGCCTCCACTTGCGCGACCTTGTACGTGCGGTGGCGCATGGTCTCGTCGGAAAGGCGGACCCCGCAGATCAGCTCGCCCCCGGCCTCCAAACCCCACACCTCCAACAGCGCTTGCTCGGCCATGTGCTTCCAGCGCGGGAAGCGCCACGCCACGGCCCGCTGCAAGGCGCGGCGCATCTCTTGGCGCACATAGCGCTGCTGCCCGCCGCGACGCTGAGCTACGATCCGGTAGGTGATGCGCTTGATCCGCTTGGGGCGAGCGCGGCGATGCGCGCCCACGGCGTCTTCAAAAAGCGGCGACTCCGCGACGAGTGCGCCGGCCTCTTCCAAGCCCTCGCGCGCCGTGGACACCGATCCCCGCGCCACCAGCGCGAACACATCCTCGGTCGTCCCCAATCCGAGCAAGTCTTGCGTCGGAGCGTCGGTCGAAAAGAATACCACGCCGCGCTGGCGACCCTGCTGATCGGCTCCCAAGCGCACTGCGATTTCTCGTTGGACGATCTCCTCTAGCCCGGGGGCGACGAACGCGTAGAACTGCATGGTTATTCGTAGAGATCGTTTAGATCTGCGGCGGCCAGCTCGACCAAAAACTCGGCGAGTTGCGCTGCCACTTGCTCCAAGCAGCGGCGGCCCTTCTCCGGGGTGGCTTGGCGCGGGTCGCCGATGCCCGTGTCGTCGGTCGCCTGCGTCCAGTCGCGCTGGGTCCAGACCCAGCCTTCCCGCAGCGCGGCCATCTTAAACTTGTGCTCGCGGCCACTGCCAGCCTCCGACAAGGGCAGCACCCAATCCGGCCGCAAGTATTGCATGAGACTGGTCTCCATTTCGTTTGCATGGTCGCCGCCCGCCGCAAAAATCCCCTGATCGACGATGCGGTACCAATCCATGCAGCAAATAAACATCGCATAGCGCGGCAACAACTCCCGCACCATCTGCTTGAAGTCGTTGCCGCCGTGGCCGTTCACAATGAGCAGTTTGGGAATGCCCTGATGGGCGAGCGCTTCGACCAAGTCTTGCAGGACGGCAAGCTGAGTCGAGGGATTGAGATTGAGGTCCAGCTTGATGTCGAGTTGGCCGGTGTTGACGCCAAAGGGCACAGTCGGCAAGACGATGACCTTAGCGTCTTGCTCCCAAGCGATGCCAGCCGCAGCCGCCGCGATCTCGTCGCACTGCACCACATCGGTCGAATAGGGCAGGTGGTAATTGTGCGCTTCCGTCGCCCCCCACGGGAGGATCGCCACCTCGTACGGGGTGTGCTCTACGGTCTGCCAATTGGTCTCGGCGAGGATGTACGGTCTGCCGGGCATGGAGGCTCCTTTACGATGTAAGCACAGATCGGTGCAAGGTCCGATACTCAGCTCCGGTCGGTTTGAGAATGCTTTCGATCAACTCCACTGCCTCCACCGGAACCTGCAACCGAGGCAACTCGCCGCTCTGCTCGCTTCTCGGCGAACGCACCCTCGCCCGCACCCGACCCAGCGTCACGTGCGGACGAAAGTCCCGTTCCTCTGGCTCCCAACCAGCAGAGCACACCACCTCTTCAACATCCCGCTGCAACACACCCAACCGTCCTTCCGCATCCCCCACACCAGCCCAAATAACCTTCGGCCGCCGGCGATTGGGAAAGCAGCCACTTCGCTCTACAGTCGCAGTAAACGCTTCATGCCGCACGGCAACTGCCGTCAACCCTTCCCGCAACGCAACGATTTGCGCATCCTCAGCCGCGCCGAGAAAACGCAGCGTCAAATGAAGGTTCTCCGGCCGCACCCAACTCACACCCTGCGCCGGCCACAACGGCCGCATCGCATCGCTCAGCTTCCCCAGCACCGCCGGCACTCGGATGGCGACGAAGGCGCGACTAACGGGCACCGCAAGCCCGCAAGCAGGCGTTCAAATACCCCCGGCTCTCCGCGGCAATCGTCGCCACCTGCCCCAAGTCGTACTCCTTGGCCCCAATCACTTCCAAGTTGGCCGCCACGTCTAGCCCCGATTCGTGCAGCACCTTGACGTACCCGAATAAATCGATGTTACCCCGCCCACAAGCCTGCAACTCCGGTGCTCCTGGCCCGCCTTCCGCCACAGCGCAATCCCGGATATGCACGTGCTTGACTCGCGAGATAACCGCCGCCAGCGCCTCTACCGTATTCTCCCCCGCCCGATGGATGTGGCTCGGATCCATATCCACCCCAAATCCCGGCGAGTCGATCCGCTCCATCGCCCGCAACGTGGTCGGCGTATCGTAAATGCACTGCCCCACGTGCGCCTTAGCACACAGCGTCACCCCGTGTTCGTGCGCCCTATCGGCCATTTTGCCCAACAGCGCGACCTGCCGGTCGAAATCTTCCTCCACATCGCTTTTGCCCCCCGGGCCAACGTTGACAACGGGAATGCCAATCTCAGCCCCAGCCGCAAACGCCAGCATCAGCCGCTCCTCATCGAGCGCAGCCTCTTCCATGGCCAGCAATTTTAGCTCGTATTTTTCCGCTAGCTCTTTGATCTGGTTGGCCTGCGCCTGCCAGTTGTCCAACTCCAAGTGCTCGCACATGCCCTTGATCGCCGAAAGCTCGACGCCGTCGTAGCCAGCGAGGTGGATATGGCGCATCGCCGTTTCCAGATCGAATCCTGCAAAGAGCACCGAATTGGCCCCTAAATGAATCATTTTCGCAACTCCTCTTGAGTGATAAGCAATTGATTTTACTGAATTACCGAGCGGTCATTATACGCAGATGAAAAAGGGGCGTCAAGCAGCGGCGTAGAGAGTGCTTGACGGGGTTCGGCGATTCGTATTTCATATATTTATATTTACATTGAATATTGTATTTACCGTCCCGAATGGTCCGATCCCTCCATTCCGACGACTCCGCCGCAGCGAAGGCGGGCACGGAAAGCAATCCAGAAAGGTTTCCTATTACCATGCCGCCCACTGCGAATAAATCCGATGGCACATCGCAAAGAGATCAAACCGCCTTGTCGATTGAGCCAAGAAATCCAAGCGATCCGGCCTTTAGATTTATCGACTTGTTCGCCGGTATTGGAGGGATGCGCCGCGGCTTTGAACCGTTAGGCGGAAAGTGCGTGTTCACTAGTGAGTGGAACAAGCACGCCCAACTCACCTACAAAGCTAACTACGACTGCGACCATGAGATTGCCGGGGACATTACGCAGATCCCAGTAGATGAAATTCCGCCACATGACCTGTTACTGGCAGGCTTCCCGTGTCAACCATTTTCGATCGCGGGCGTGTCAAAGAAGAATGCGCTCAAGCAACCGCATGGGTTCCGTTGTGAAGCACAGGGAACACTGTTTTTCGATGTGGCGCGGATCGTTGAAGCTCATCAGCCTCGTGCTTTTCTTCTCGAAAACGTCAAAAACCTAGTCAATCACGACAGGGGCCGAACATTTCGCGTAATCCACCGGACGCTAACCGAGGAATTGAAATATCAGATTCACACAAAGGTAGTGGATGCCCGTTCGTGGGTACCACAACACCGCGAGCGGATTTTTATTGTCGGCTTCCGCGAGCCCAACTGGTTCTCTTTTGACGATTTTGTTGTTCCCGACCCGCTCAAGGGGCCACGGCTCAAGACAATTCTGCATCCTGAAAACGGCAGCGAATCTGCTGAAAGCCCATACACTATAGGACCAAAAGCAAAGGTTGCCGACAAGTACACGCTCTCCAACCACTTGTGGGACTATCTTCAAAGGTATGCTGAAAAACACCGAGCCGCCGGCAACGGTTTTGGCTTCGGGCTTGTTGGCCCAGAAGATAGCTCGCGCACCCTCTCGGCCCGCTACTATAAGGATGGATCCGAAATTCTCGTGAAACGCGGACGGAAAAACCCCCGTCGCCTGACGCCGCGAGAATGTGCTAGGCTCATGGGTTTCGACAAGCCGGGCGAAAGCCGATTTGTGATCCCGGTTTCCGATACACAAGCCTATAAACAATTCGGAAATGCAGTTGCCGTCCCATGCGTCGAGGCTCTAGCGAATTACATAGTGCCTTGGCTAGGTATCGGAGAAGATGACACCAAAGTGTCGCCCCCAATGCGGTTGCCTCTCTTTGGCTGATAGCCTTGATAAGGCGGCCAGATTCTGTGATTACGCAATGGTTGCGGGATACGACAAGGTAAAATGGCCCCGGCTGATCTGAAAAATTGGCTCGACAAGCATTCTAATCCCGACTCTGTCTGGTATGCAAAACGCCTGTCTGGAAACGACACGCTAGCCAACAGAACCCATCAAGCTGGCCCATACATTCCAAAGAATTTTCTATTTAGTGTGTTGCCGATACTTGACAGGCCGCAAACACTAAATCCGGATGTTCGATTCGACCTCTATATTGATTCGCATGCCGATCACAGGTGTGTTCGGGCTATTTGGTACAACAACAAATTCCACGATGGTACGCGCAATGAGACTCGCCTAACTAATTTCGGCGGTTCCCAATCAGCACTACTTGATCCAAGTAACACAGGCGCGCTGAGCATATTCGTGTTCTCCTTGGATGATCAAGGTACGGCGACTGAGTGCCACGTGTGGGTCTGTCGTTGCGAAACCGAAGAAGAGTTGGTTGAAGAGCGTATTGGCCCAGTAGAGCCCGGCAAGTGGACGATCTGGCCGCCACATTATTCGCTGTATCCAAATCTCTTCGGGTCCACCACGTCAACGCAAGTGGATTGCTGGCTGGCTCCCAGCGAAATCCCCCCAGAGTGGTTGGAAACGTTTCCGACTGGAATGGAGCTCATTGATAAGGCGGTCAAGTTGCGGCCAGACCTCTCCCTCAGTCTTGACCGCAGGTTGCTAAGCCGACGGGACTGTGAATTCGAGTTATTCCGCAGCGTTGAGGAAGCGGTAGAACTCCCGGCAATCAGGCAAGGGTTTGACAGCATGGATGAGTTTATAGCCCAAGCACAGACCATCCTCCAGCGCCGCAAATCGCGTTCGGGACGATCACTCGAACTTCATGTACGCACGATCTTCATAGAGGAAGGGCTCCGAGAAAACCAAGATTTCGCGCATCAGCAGGAAGCCGAACCGGGCCGTCGTCCCGACTTTCTATTTCCTTCGGCGGACACCTACAAGAACATGTCATTTCCGGAAGAACGGCTACGAATGCTTGCGGTCAAGACCACTTGTAAAGACCGTTGGCGTCAAATTCTCAATGAAGCGGATCGTATAAAGCGCAAGCACCTTTTGACTCTACAAGAAGGAGTTTCGGAAGGGCAGTTTCAGGAGATGAAAGACGCTGGAGTGCAACTCGTCGTCCCGACTCCTCTTATCGACAAATTTCCAACGTCAGTCCGGCCTCATCTCGAAACGTTAGACCGGTTTATCGCCGACGTGCAGTGCCTCAATTAGGCGACAGTAGCGAAGAGTTCGGTCAGCCGGTGTAGGGAGGCGTTGAGCACACTCAGTCCCGAAAATAGGAAAGGATTCATGGACGATTAATTGAACCCACAGAGGCTAGGGGCAGACCGGCAAGATGATGCTGTTGCGATAACGCCTTGGTCGAGAACAAAAAACCCTCCGATGAGATAAAAACCGTCGGAGGATTTTTCTAGGCTGGCGTAGTTCCGTCCATACCTCGGCCAGACGCTGTTGGTCTAGGTATGCCGCTACGCATTTACATTTTCGAGATCGCGCACCTTGCGTGTAGTGATTTTGAAATCATGACCCAAGACCCCGAGGATATTGAAAAGTACATCGAAGCTAATTTTTCCGATCTTGGTTCTGTTTTCTATCTGGGCAATGCGCGGTTGGGAGACGCCGACCATCTCGGCCAATTGGCCTTGCGTCAAGCCAAATCGCTTTCTACTCTTCACGATCTTTTCGATGAGCTGTTCTTTCTGGCGCAGTTCGTTAGTATTGACGCCGAGTTCCTCTGCCCATTGCTCAATGTTGACCTTTTTCCAAGGCATTTTCAAACCTCCTTCAGTCTTCTGAGAATAAGCCCTCTATCCCCATAGGTAAAGGGGGCTTCCCATTCCGCACCCCTACGCTTGCCCGCTGCACATTCGTATAGTATATTTTTGGATTCCTTTTTCCCGCCCCTCGCGTCTACACGAGTCATGGAAACACAAGATATCGTCGTCCGCGGTGCCCGCGTCCACAATCTCAAGAACCTTCATCTCACCCTCCCCAAAAACAAACTAATCTGCTTCACCGGCGTTTCCGGCTCGGGCAAATCCTCGTTGGCCTTCGACACCCTGTACGCCGAAGGACAGCGCCGCTACGTCACCTCGCTGTCGGCGTACGCGCGCCAGTTTTTGGGCCAGATGGAAAAGCCCGACGTCGATCAAATCACCGGCCTGTCTCCCACTATCTCCATCGCCCAGAAAACCGCCGGCCAAAACCCCCGCTCCACCGTCGGCACTATCACGGAAATCTACGACTACTTGCGCGTGCTCTTCGCCCGCGTCGGCACCCCGCACTGCACCGAGTGCGGCGCGCCGATCGGCGCACAGACCCGCGCGCAGATCGCCGCCCGCATCCGTGCCCTCCCAGTCAACTCGCGCCTGCATATCCTCGCTCCAGTCGTCCAAGAGCGCAAAGGCGAATACCACGAGCTGTTTGCCGACCTGCAAAAGGCCGGCTACATCCGCGTGCGCGTTGATGGCCAAATTTTCACCCTCGACCAAGCCCCCCAGCTCGACCGCTACAGCCGCCACAACATCGAAGTCGTAGTCGATCGCTTGATCCTCCGCGAGGGGGAAAACCGTCGCTTGGAAGAGGCCATTGACAACGCCCTGCGCCTCGGGCAAGGGACCTTTATCGTGGCCCGCGAAGGAGCCGCCGACTTCCTGCTCAGCGACCGCTTCGACTGCACGGCCTGTGGCATCTCCTACCAAGAGCCAACGCCGCAGATGTTTTCCTTCAACAACCCCCAAGGTATGTGCCCGGACTGCCACGGCCTCGGCACGCAAGTGCTGATGAGCGAGCGCCTGATGGTGCCCGACCCGGCCAAGGCCCTGCGCGCCGGGGCACTCGCGCCGCTCGGCGAGTTGGGTAGCAATCGCTGGCGCTTGCATCTATACGAAGGCGCGGCCGAGCACCTCGGCTTTGATCTCGACACGCCGTGGGGTGAACTCGCCGCTGAGCAGAAGCACGGGTTCCTCTACGGCCTCGGCGACGAAAAAGTCACCTTTACGTACACCAACCTCCGTGGCTCAAGTTGGTCGCACAACGACAAGTACGAAGGCGTCATCCCGTTCCTCGAAGAAAAATTTCGCGGAGCCAAGGAGAAACAACGCCGCGAATTAGAGCAATACATGGGCGTGCAGCACTGTGAGCGATGCGACGGCGGCCGCCTGCGGCCCGAATCCCTCGCCGTCAAAATCGACGGACGCAACCTCCCGCAGCTAACCGCCATCCCCATCGAAGAAGCGCGCGATTTCTTTCGCGCCGTGGCCTTTGAGGACGCCAAAGCCCTCATCGCCGAAGAGGCGCTCAAAGAAATCCGCGGGCGCTTGCAGCTCATGTGCGACATGGGCTTGGGCTATCTAACGCTCGACCGAGGCGCACACACCCTGTCCGGCGGCGAGGCCCAGCGCATCCGCCTCGCCTCGCAGATCGGCTCCGGCTTGGTCGGCGTACTGTACATCCTCGACGAGCCTTCCATTGGCCTGCACCACCGCGACAACCAGCGGCTGCTGGACACCCTCAAACGCCTGCGCGATATCGGCAACACGGTCATTGTCGTCGAACACGACGAAGAGACCATGCGCGAGGCCGATGTGGTCGTGGATTTTGGCCCCGGCGCGGGCGAGCGCGGCGGCAAGTTGGTCGCCTGCGGCCCGCCGAGCCACATCGAGCACAACCCCCAATCCCTCACCGGGCGCTATCTCGCCGGCGAGGAAGCCATCCCGGTCCCCAGCCAGCGCCGCAACGGCAACGGCAAGTGGCTAGTGGTCGAAGGAGCGCATCAGCACAATCTCAAAAACATCGAGGCGCGCATCCCACTCGGCCTGTTCACCTGCGTCACCGGCGTCTCCGGCTCGGGCAAAAGCTCACTGATCAACGACATCGTCTTCAAACAGCTCGACTGCGTCCTCCATCGCGCCCTCCACGAGCCGGGCGCACACGCGGCGATTCAAGGCGTGGAACACCTCGACAAAGTCATTCGCATCGACCAGAAGCCCATCGGTCGCACGCCCCGCTCCAATCCGGCCACGTACACCGACGCGTTCACGCCTATCCGCCAACTCTTTGCCAAATTGCCCGAGTCCCGTCTACGCGGCTACAAGCCGGGTCGTTTTTCCTTTAACGTCAAAGGCGGGCGCTGCGAAGCCTGCGCGGGCAATGGCGCGAACTTAGTGGAGATGGAGTTCCTCGCCGATATCTGGGTTACGTGCGAAGTCTGCGCGGGTCGCCGCTTCAATCGCCAGACCCAGACCATCAAATACAAGGGTCATTCAATCGCCGACGTGCTGGAAATGGAAGTCGAGGAAGCACTCAATCTTTTCGAGAACGTCGCCCCCGTGCGTCGCGTGCTCCAGACCCTGTACGACGTGGGCCTCGGCTACATCAAGCTCGGCCAGCCCGCTCCCACCCTGTCCGGCGGCGAGGCCCAGCGGATCAAGCTGGCCAAAGAACTCTGCCGCCGCAGCACGGGCCGCACCCTCTACATCCTCGACGAGCCGACCACTGGCCTGCACTTTGCCGACGTGGATAAGCTACTGCGCATCCTCCACACCTTTGCCGACCAAGGCAACAGCGTCGTCGTCGTCGAGCACAATATGGAGGTCATCAAAACCGCGGATTACATCCTCGACTTAGGTCCCGAAGGAGGCGAGGACGGCGGCTGGATCATTGCGGCCGGGCCGCCGGAAGCTGTGGCCCAAAACGCGCAATCGCACACCGGCCACGCGCTCAAAAAGGCGCTCAAGTCGCAGCGAACCGCGCTGCCAGCGGCGGCGACCAACGGCCACGGCGAGGGCAACGGCTGGATCCGCGAGATCGAGATCCTCGGCGCGCGCCAGCACAACTTGCGCAATATCGACGTCAAAATCCCCCGCGACCAGCTAACGGTCATCTCCGGCGTCTCCGGCTCGGGCAAATCCTCGCTGGCCTTCGACACCCTGTACGCCGAGGGCCAGCGCCGCTACGTGGAGTCGCTGTCGGCGTATGCGCGGCAGTTTCTCGAACAAATGCAAAAGCCCAAGGTCGAGCGCGTCTCTGGGCTGTCGCCGGCCATTGCCATCGAGCAGAAAGCCCCCAGCCGCAACCCCCGCTCCACGGTTGGCACGGTCACCGAAGTGTACGATTACATCCGCGCCCTGTACGCGGCCTTGGGGACCCAGTACTGCCCGCGCTGCCATGTGCCGGCCGGTACGCAGACCGCGCAGGAAATGGTCGAGCGCATCGCGCAGATGCCGGCTGGCCGCCGCATCCTCATCCTCGCGCCCATAGAGCCGCGCCAAAACGAGGGCTACGAGACCCTGTTGGCGCGCGCGCGCAGCGATGGTTTTCTCCGCGCCCGCATCGACGGCACAGTCCACGACTTGCGCGAAGAAATCCAACTAGAGCGCCGCCATCGCCACCGCATCGAACTCGTCGTCGATCGCCTCGCCGTCCGCGCCAGCGACCGCGGCCGCCTCACCGAATCCGTCGAGCGCGCCCTAGAGTTGGGAGGTGGCGAGTTGGTCGTAGCCTCGTCCGACGATGACGCCGAGGAACGCTTCAGCCGCCGCTACTCCTGCCCGGAATGCGGTCGAGCCTTCTCGCCCCTGTCGCCGCAGTGTTTTTCCTTCAACCACCAGCAAGGCATGTGCCAAGTTTGCGAGGGGTTGGGGGTGGGGGAAGGCGTCGATCGCGAGCGGGTCGTAGTGCCGCATCTCAGCGTGCGCGAGGGGGCCATCCGCGCTTGGGGGCCGGTGCAAGACCCGGCGTTTGACCGCCTGCTCTCCGTCGCGGGGGATGTCTTGGGCTTCAGCATGGACGTGCCGTATGCCGCGCTCGCGCCCGAGGCCCGACGCGCCTTGCTCTACGGCGCGCCCGAGCAGCAATTGACTGTAGAAGACCTCAGCTTCCGCTACGCTGGTGTTCTGCCGCCCCTCGACGAGTACGCGAGCACCAGCAAGCGGCATCGACACCTCTTGGGCCAAGTCCCGTGCTCGGCGTGCGAAGGCAGCCGCCTTAAGACCGACAGCCGCGCCGTGTACCTGCGCGACAAGAGCATTGTCCAAGTCGCCCGCTTGCCCATCGCCGAGAGCCTGCCTTTCTTCCGCGACATGCAGCTCCACGAGCGCGAGCGCGACATCGCCGGCGAGCTGTTGCAGGAAATCCGCACGCGCCTCGGTTTTTTAGAGCGCGTCGGCCTCGGTTACATCGACTTGGAGCGCCGCGCCGCAACCCTGTCCGGCGGCGAGGCCCAGCGCATCCGCCTCGCCTCCCAGATCGGCTCCGGCCTCACCGGCGTGCTCTACCTGCTCGACGAGCCGACCATCGGCCTGCATCCACGCGACAACGCCCGACTGTTGGACGCCCTCAACTCCCTGAAGGACTTGGGCAATACCATTGTATTAGTCGAACACGATCGCGACACGCTCGAAGGGGCCGACCACATCGTCGATCTCGGTCCAGGCGCGGGCAGCGAAGGGGGCAACCTCGTTGCGGCCGGGATGCCCAGCCAACTCGGCAACGGTCGGCAGTCGCTCACCAGCGCGTACCTGCGCGGCGAATTGCACATCCCGGTTCCGACCAACCGCCGCAAGCGCCGCAACGGACAGCTCGTAGTGCGCGGCGCGCGCCAGCACAACCTCAAAAACATCGACGTGCCCATCCCGCTCGGCCGCCTCGTGTGCGTCACCGGCGTCTCGGGGTCGGGCAAGTCCTCGCTCGTAGAAAGCGTGCTCTTCAACGCGCTCGCCAACGAGCTGCACAAGGCCAATCGCCCGGTCGGCGAGCACGACCAAATCGACGGGGTAGAGCACATCGACAAGGTCATCCACATCGACCAAACCCCCATCGGCCACTCCCCGCGCTCCACCCCGGCCACGGTCATGGGCGTCTTCGATCTGATGCGCCAACTCTACGCGGACCTGCCGGACGCCAAGGTCGCCGGCTTTGCGGCCGGGCGCTTCAGTTTTAACAAGCCCGGGGGCCGCTGCGAGACCTGCGAGGGGCTGGGGCAGCGCTGCATTGAGATGCACTTCTTGCCCGATGTGTGGGTCGAATGCGACCACTGTCGCGGCCAGCGCTACATGCCCGAAGTGCTGCGGGTGCAGTTCAAAGGACACTCGATTGCCGACGTGCTACAGATGCGAGTGCGCGACGCGCTCGTCCTCTGCGAGAACATCCCCCGCATTCGCAAGCGCCTGCAAATCATGGAAGACGTCGGTTTGGGCTACATGTCCTTGGGGCAATCCTCCACCACCCTGTCCGGCGGTGAAGCCCAGCGGCTCAAGCTGGCCGCGGAATTGTGCCGCCCCGACACCGGGCAAACCCTCTACATCCTCGACGAGCCAACCACCGGCTTGCACTTGGCCGACATTGAGTGCCTGCTCGCCGTACTCCACCGCCTCGTCGATGCCGGCAACACCATGGTCGTCATCGAGCACAACATGGATGTCATCAAGACCGCGGATCACCTCATCGACTTGGGGCCAGAGGGAGGCGATCAAGGGGGGATGCTCGTCGCCGCAGGTGCGCCAGAAAAAGTCGCCCAGAGCCGGCAATCGCACACCGGGCGCATTCTCGCCGACGTGCTGCGGCGCGACAAAAAGGCGCGCTGAGCATGAGCGAGTTGCACCTGCCCCAACGCGCCTTTTTCGAGTTTTCCTTTCGCTGTCCGAGGCGGGAAAAGCCGCCCAAAATCGACGGCAACTTGCGCGATTGGGACGACGCCGAGCGCGTGCCCGACCTGATGGCCGTCGATGGCCACCAGCCCTTTGCCTCGGTCTATATGGCCTACGACGACAGCGGCCTGTATTTTGCCTGCGAGGTCAAGCGCAAGACGACCTACAAGCTCAACCCGCTCCAACCTGCTGCTGGCGACAGCCTCGAACTCTTCATCGACACCCGCGACGTCAAAGAGCACCGCGCCAACCGCTTCTGCCATCGGTTTTACGTTTTGCCCGGCGGCAGCGGCAAGGACGGCAAGCAACCCATCGCCCGCCAGACTTCCATTGAAGATGCCCGCGAACAGGCACCGCCCTGCCCGGAAGACTCGATTGAGACCGGCCTGCGTCGGCTCAAGCGGAGCTATCAACTAGAGATCAAACTACCGGCTGCCGGTCTCAATGGTTTTGCGCCGCGAGAGTTCAATCGAGTGGGGTTTGCGTACCTGTTGCACGACTCACAGCACGGCACCCAGTCTTGGTCGTCGATCTCGGACATGGGCGTAGAGCGCGATCCGAGTACTTGGGGTACGGCCGAGTTGGTGGGCTAGGGCCGTCGGCGGCCACCTAACCACGACGGCAAGCGCACCAACGGCGCGGTTTCTCCACGGCAACACACCCTGCACGAGCAGAATAATAGACCCATGCCGTGCGGCGAAAAAACACTAACTACACTACCCCGCCAAACAAGGTATCAAGCAAAAATTTTTCTATCCGCTAAATTCCCCTATACTATTTAATAGATCGTCTATCCGCGCATTCATCTAAGACCTTTGCCAATGCCTAATTCCTCCTACCCGCGCATTCCCTATGGCTGGGCTGATTTCCGCGCTATCCGCTTGGAAAAGCGCCTGTATGTCGATAAGACGCGCTTTGTCCACGCGCTGGAAGAGGAACGCTACGTCTTTCTGATACGCCCGCGTCGCTTTGGCAAGTCCTGTTGGGTATCCCTGCTGGACAACTACTACGACCGCAACCGCGCCGACGAATTCGAGGACGTCTTCGGCGGCACCCACTTGGGGCGGCACCCCACCGAAAACCGCCATCGTTACGTCATCTTGCGCTTTGACTTCTCGGCGTTCGATGACACCTTAGAAACCCTGCGGGAACGCTTTGAAGAGTATTGCCAAATGGTGGTCCGACACGCGCTGGAGCGCAATGCGGATTTGTTTCCCGAGGCGGCGCGGCAGCACATCCGCGCCCCAAGCTCGGTCAATGGCCAGCTCAACGAGTTATTCCTGTACGCCGGCGATCACGGCATTCCGCTGTACGTGCTCATCGACGAGTACGACAACTTTGCCAACACCGTGCTGGCGCATCGCGGGGCCGAAGCCCATCAGTCCTTCACCCATGGCGGCGACTTGGAGCGCAATTTCTTCGCCACGCTCAAGAACGGAGCCGGATACAGCGGCGGCTTGGAGCGCATGTTCATCACCGGCGTGTCCCCGATTACCATGGACGACGTCACCAGCGGCTTCAACATCGGCAAGAACATCAGCTTGCACCCGGAGTTCAACGACATGCTCGGCTTCACTGAGGACGAGGTACGGCAACTGCTGGAGCTGTACCGCGATCACGGTGTGTTCAATCAGGAGGTCGAAGCCGCGCTGGCGGTGATGCGGAAGTGGTACAATGGTTATCGGTTCGCCAAGGAGGCCGAGGGCGATCTCTACAACACCGATATGGTCCTCTACTATCTAAAGGCTTCCATTCCGAACCGACCCATACCGGACGAGTTGATCGACACCAATGTCCGCATCGACTACGGCAAGCTGCGCCATCTGCTGACGGTCAACCGCCAACTCAACGGCAACTTCGACCTGCTCTGCCACATCATCGGCGAGGAACAGGTAAACACGCCCATCCAACTCAGCTTTCCCCTCAACCAGCTAGACCAACGCGAAAACTTCCTGTCGCTGCTGCATTACTTCGGCCTGCTCAGCATTCGGGAAGTGGCACACGGAGTTCCTCGGCTCGGCATTCCCAATCAAACGGTCAAGCGGCTGATGTACGGCTACCTGCGCGATGCGTACGATGATGTGGGGGTGTTCTCGGTCGATGTGTACACCTTTTTTGGCTTGGTTCAGGCAATGGCCTACGACGGCGCTTGGCAGCCGGCCTTGGACTTTTTGCGCGATGCCTTAGCCGAACAAACCGGCATCCGCGACTACATGGACGGCGAGAAGGTCGTCCACGGCTTTGTCGCCGCCTACTTGAGCCTGTCCCCGTATTTTATGCTGCACTCGGAGTATGAACTCAACAAGGGGTATGCGGATTTGTACTTGGAGCCGTTTGTGGCGCAGTATTCCGACATGCAGTTCGGCTACGTGCTCGAGCTCAAGTATCTCAAGCGGCGTGCGTCGCTCGACGAATCCGTCGTGGCGGACAAGGTGCAGGAGGCCGTAGGGCAGTTGCGCGGCTATCTGGCTGACCCGCTCTTGCGCCGCCGTTACCCGTCGGTGCGACACATCGGCTTGGCAATGGTGTTTCACGGCTGGGAGCTGGTCGCCTACCAAGCCATAGACGACGCGGCGGAAGACTAAACTCCAAGTACAGGCCGCGTAACCCAAGCTCACGTTATCTTATATTTCTTATATTTAAAGTTTAGATTGTTATCCGCGCATTCACCTAAGATCATTGCCAATGCCTAATTCCGCTGTAATTCACCGGGTTTTCGGGGTGGGGATTTTCGTGCTGACGCTGGGGGTGTATGTGAAGACCCTCGCGCCAACTGTGTCGTTTTGGGACTGCGGCGAGTTCATCGCCACGTCCTATATCCTCGGCGTACCCCATCCTCCGGGCGCTCCGTTGTACGTGCTGTTGGGGCGGGTCTTCACCCTGTTCCCCTTCGGCGAAGTCGCCATCCGCGTCAACTTCATGTCCGCGCTGACCTCCGCACTGGCGATTTGGTGCGTCTATCTATCGACCGTCGCGCTCGGGCGGCGAGCCTTGGGCGGCCAGCCCCTGCAACCGCTGGGCGACGCCCGCGACATCGGCGTCCTCGCCGGTGGGGCTGTGGCCGCGCTGACCTTGGCGTTCTCCTACACTCAGTGGTACAATGCCTCCGAAGCCGAAGTGTACGGCTACTCCATCTTGTTCACCTGTCTGGGGCTGTGGCTGATTTTCTACTGGGAAGGCAGCGGCGCTGGGGCGGCCAACGACCGCTGGCTGTTGGCGCTGGCGTACTTGTTCGGCCTCGGCGGCGGCGTGCATCTGTTGTGTCTGTTGACGATTCCATCGCTCATGCTGCTGGCGTGGTTTGCCGACCGCGAGCTGCGGCGGCTGATCGTGCTGCTGGTCGGCTGGGGCGTGGTCAGCGGGCTAGGGTTGGTAGCATTGGGTCCGGGGACGGGCTCGAATGGGGTTATGGTGCTGGGGCTGGCTGGGTTGCTGGCGTACCTATACAACCGCGACCGACGGTTGTTCTTTCTCCTGCTAGGCGTTCTCGTACTGTTCGGGCTAGGCTATTCCACGTATGGCGCGTTGTACATTCGCTCCGGCCTGAATCCAGCCATCGACGAAAACGATCCAGAGACCTGGGTGGCGTTCCTCAAGTTCCTCAACCGCGAGCAATACGGCACCGAGAGCATGCTTACTACCATGCTGACGGCGCGGGCGAGCCGCACCTATCAGTTCTGGGATCAGCAGATGAAGTACTTCTTTCAGCAGTTTCCCTTTCCGCTGTTGGAGCGGGTCGAGGTGTTCCGCAAGGCCACCATAAATATACCGGATCCAGTGTCCATTTCGCTGGTGCCGTACGGGCTGGGGCTGTGGGGGCTGTGGTGGCACGGGCGGCGGGACTGGCGGCGGTTCGGGGGCGTGTTGCTGCTGTTCTTGGTGATGGGGTTTGGGCTGTCGCTGTACCTGAACATGCCCGACCCGCAGCCGCGCGAGCGACACTACGTGTTCGGCGGGATGTACTTGGCATTCGCGCTGTGGATCGGGTTGGGCTGGTTGGGCATAGTCGAGGCAGTGCGGCAGCAGTGGGGAAAGCATCGGGCGGTCGTGCTAGCCGTGGCCGCGGCTGGGTTGCTGCTGCCAGCCGGAGTGGCCGCGCGGCTCTATCACGTGCAAGACCGCACGGGCGACTATATCGCCTATGATTACGCGTACAACATGCTGGCGAGTTGCGAGGAAGGCTCCATCTTGTTCACCAACGGGGACAACGACACCTTCCCGCTGTGGTTTTTGCAGGAAGTAGAAGGATTGCGGCGCGATGTGCGGGTGGTCAATTTGAGCCTGTTGAACACCAACTGGTACATCAAGCAACTGCGCGACCGCGAGCCGCGCATCGACATCCGCTACACCGACGACTTCATCGACTCCGTGCTCACCGACACGCAGATGGTCGATTTCTACAAGCGCTACTGGCCCGAGCCCAAAGTGCCGCCGGAGCTGAAGAAACTGGGAATCGACGTGGAAGTGAGCGCGCCTCCTGAGTACCCGATTCTCCGCGTCCAAGACGTCATGGTCATCAAAATTCTGGCCTGGAACGAGTGGAAAAAACCCATCCACTTTGCCATCACGGTTCCCACCAGCAACCTGCTCAACCTCGACCCCTATCTGACGATGGTCGGCATGAGCGTAAAAGTCTCACCCGAACCTACAGACGGCGTTGATGACGCGGCCCTAGAGCGCAATCTGCTCGAAAACTACCGCTTCCGCGGCCTCACCGATCCGTCTTTATACAAGGACGAAAACTCCGAGCGCCTCTTGGGCAATTACTGGGCTTGCGTCTTGCAATTGGCCCGCAGCTACGAGGAGCAGGGGCGCACAGCCGAGGTGCCGCAACTCATGCAGTGGGCGCGTGACAACATCTACATGAGTTGGGAAAACCACTACGCGGCGGCCGATTATTTCAGCACCCTCGGCCAGCACGACATCGCGATCGAGCACATCCACGACGCCGTACAGTTCCTCATCGAGCGCGTGGGCGTTGAGCCAGCCGCCACCTACGACAATATCATTGCGCTGACCGGCGTGCTGATCCAAGAACCCTACTCGGCCTACGACCGCGCCGTGGGCCTCTATCACCAAGCCATCGCCCTCGCGCCGAAACGCTGGGAAGGCTACTACGAATTGGCCGCCACCCTCCAAGCCAAGGGCGATGTTGCCGGGGCACTGGCCGTCCTCCAGCAGTACAAAGAGCAATACGGCGAGCGGCCAGAATTGGTCGAGGCCGAGCGCATCCTCCGCCAATCCACCACTCCATGACCGAGTCCGTCCCCTTCGCTAACTCCCAATTCCTAATTCTTAATTCCCCATGACCGAGGCCGTCACCGTCGTCATTCCGCACTACCGCGCAGACGTGCTCTACGACTGCGTGGCCTCGGTCTATGCCCACAGCAATTATCCCGTCTGTGTGCTCGTCGTTGACGACGGCGGCAACGCGCCTAGCTTGCAGCGAGCCAAAGCCGCCTTTCCCGAACTAGAGATTTTGCCCAACGAGCGCAATTTAGGGTTTGCCGCAGCCTGCAATCGCGGCTTGGCAGCCGCCCACACCTGCTACGCCGTGCTGCTCAACGACGACACCCGCGTCGAGCCGAACTGGCTTGCTCCCCTCGTCGCTATGGCCGACAGCGATCCCCGAATCGCCGCCTGCCAGCCCAAGCTGCGCTCGGCCAGCGCACCTGACCGCTTCGATTACGGAGGCGGAGCTGGCGGCTATATCGACGCCTTGGGGTATGCCTTTTGTCGGGGGCGGCTCTTCGACAGTTGCGAGCGCGACGAGGGCCAATACGACGCGTCCGTGCCGCTCTTTTGGGCTTGCGGTGCCGCTCTCTTTCTCCGAGTTGCCGCGGCCCGCCAAGTCGGATTTTTCGATCCCGATTACTTCATGCACTTTGAAGAAATCGACTTGTGCTGGCGTCTCCAACTCGCCGGCTACCAAATCCGCGCCGTGCCGCAATCCGTGGTTTTCCACCACTCGGGCTTTTCTCAGCCTCCGGCCACCTTCCGCAAGACGTACTTCAACCACCGCAACAGCCTCATCACGCTGTGCAAAAATGAGGGGCTGCGCCGTCTGCTGTGGCTGCTGCCCTTGCGCCTATGGCTGGAAGTGGTGGCCGTGCTCTACTATCTCCGCCGAGGCCGGTGGTCCAGCGCCTTGGCCCCTTGTGCGGCCTTGTTTTGGTTCCTTGTGCATCCGCGCAACATCTATCGCCGTCGCCGCCAAAGCCAAGCCATCCGCTGCGCAGCAGTCGCGCATGACGGCGTCTATACGGGCAGCATCCTCTACCAGTACTTTGTGCGCCGCATTCAGTGCGCCTCCGCGCTCGTGCGCGAGCCATGAGCCGCGTCGTTCTCGGCTGCGAACGCCTGCTTGCAGACGCCGACCTGATCCGCGGCCGGCGCGTCGGCCTGATTACTAATCACTCAGGTGTCGATGCACACCTGCAATCTACAGCCGACCGGCTACATCAATCCGATCTCTGTACGCTCGTCGCCTTATACGGGCCGGAGCACGGAATTCGCGGTGCAGCGCAGGACGGCGAGCACATCGCCCATTCTACCGATGAGCGCACCGGCGTACCAACCTACAGCCTCTACGGCCAAGTACGCGCACCGGACGCGGCCATGCTCGCAGACGTCGAGCTGATGCTCTTTGACATTCAAGACGTCGGTGCGCGCTTTTACACCTATCTCTACACCATGAGCCTGAGCATGGCCGCCTGCGCCCAAGCGGGCATACCTTTCCTCGTCCTCGACCGCCCCAATCCCATTGGCGGCCAAGCCATCGCTGGAAATTGTCTCGACCCGGCGTTTGCCTCTTTCGTCGGACAATATCCAATCCCAGTGCGCTACGGCCTGAGCATCGGCGAACTCGCTCGGCTCTTCAACGAGGAATACGGAATCGGCGCGGACCTGCACGTCGTCGCCATGGAGGGCTGGCAACGCTCCTTTTACTGGGAGGACACCGGCCTGCCGTGGGTGCCGCCGTCGCCCAACGTGCCCAGCCCAGAGACGGCGGTGATCTATCCGGGAACCTGCTTCTTTGAGGGGACCAATGTGTCTGAGGGACGGGGGACGGCCAAGCCTTTTGAGCAGTTTGGTGCGCCGTTTATCGACGGGGCGCGCCTAGCCGATGCGCTCAATAGCCGCGCGCTGCCCGGGGTGGGCTTCCGCCCGGTGTTTTTTCAGCCGACGGCCAGCAAGTACGCGGACGAAACCTGCGAAGGCGTCCAAGTCCACGTCCCCGATCGCGCAAATTTTGAGCCTGTCGGCGTTGGCTTTGAGGCGCTCGCGACCGTGCGTCGGCTCTATCCGCGCGAATTCGCTTGGCGAGTGCCGACCGGTGGCATCCACAACTTCGATCGTCTCGCCGGTACCGACCAAATCCGCTGTGCACTCGACGCGGGAGCAGAAGTTGCCGAGTTGCTAGCCGTTTGGGACGAGGCGTGCCAGGCCTTTGACGCTATTCGCCGCCGCTACTTGATGTATTCTTGAACTCGGTTGTCTCGCCGCGCGATCTTTGTTATCGTTCACAGCGGCACTCGCTACACCTGATACCTGTCATGCCCGCACCGCTCCAAACCGGCACCCTGTTGGTCGCCACGCCCGCGCTCGAATCGCTCGCCTTCGACCGCGCGGTCGTGCTCATTACCCACTATAGCGAAACAGACATCACGATGGGCTTGGTGATTAACCAGCCCCTCGGCAAGCGGATCCAGCGCTATGCGACTGATTCCCTGCAACAACTCGCGGGTGGCGAAGATGCGTGTGCAGAGTTGGGGCGGATATTCTATCAGGGGGGGCCAGTGCATCAGCGCTATCTTTTCTTTTTGCACCGGCTCGACGGCTTAGTCGAAGGGGGGACGAAAATCCTCGACGGCCTCTATCTGGGTGGCAACCTCGATACCAAGTACGCTGAGGCCGATATCCTCCAACCCGCCGCGCCGCGGCTGCGGTTCTACTTGGGCTATGCCGGCTGGGAGCCGGGCCAACTCGAGTCCGAGATTAGCGCTGGCACTTGGTTTTTGGCCCCAGGCGACCCCCAATTGGTCCTCGCGTCCACGCCCGAAACCATGTGGCAAGCAGTGCTCCACTCCATGGGGGGTAAATATCGCCCCATCTCCGTGTTCCCCCAAGACCCGTCCGTCAACTAATTAGCATACCATGCCCCGCTTGGCGCGGATGCCGTGCGCGGGTGGGTCGTCGCCGATCCAGCGCTCGTCTATTGGCTCGTGGGAAAGCTGATAGCGCGTATCGGAAGACAGGCGAATGCGGTCCGTCTGGTTGTCTGAGCTAGCGTGCAACAGGTACATGCAGAAGACCAGCAAATCTCCCATCTGGTACTCGGCCGTCAACCAGCGGCCCTGTAGCTTTTCGCGCACGGCAATCGCGTCGTGTGAATAGGCCCCGGACGAGTTCCAGCGAATTTGCTCGCGTTCTTCTTGGGTAAGTTCGCGGCCTTGCTGCTGAGCAGCCGCGACGATTTGGCGTGCGGTAGGGCCGTCGTTTTCGCAAAACGCATCTACATCGGTCTGGCCGTAGCCTTGTTTCAGAGATTCGTTCTTGTGCGACCCCTCCAACACCATCAGCCCGCCCATCTCGTAGGGCACGTCGCTGAAGGGCGTCCACGACGTATAGAGCGCCTTAGTCCCTCGGCCCATATAGACGATGTCGCAATGCGGGGTCGTCGCCGTGTGCGTGCCCGGCTGCTTGGCGCGGAACCAAGTGTAGTCGTAATGCCTAACCGGGCCGCCTAAGAAGAACTCGTAAAAGTCCATCATCGGGCCATCGTGGAGAACCTTGTCTAACGGCGGATTGTTGCGCGCTAAAACGGGCATAAAAGGGCCAGTGGCCGCCGGATTGACCGTCTTGCCCGTGGCCACTACGCCTTCCATGGGCGGCCGCGCTGGGTCTAGCACTCCAGCCTTGAAGAGGCGATCGCACAATTCGGCCCGCGCCGCCAACACGTCGCGCCGGTCCAAATACCTTGGCAAAAACAAATATCCGTCTTCTTCCATCCGCTCCCAGAGCGCGTCTCGATCATTAATTATATCATCCGAGCGGCGGAGTTCGCCCACCTGATCCATGGCGATCGGCTTGCCGCTATACGTGAGTTGAGGTATAGTTGCCGTAGTCATAGGTCGTCCTTTCTAAGTCTAAAATTACGCTGCTGGTCCTCGTAAGGAAACACCCATTGACCAAAAGGGTGGAATAACGTCCCCCTCTTTGAGCGAATGAGCGGAGCAACATCTTGATTGACCTAACGTGCCTTAATTATTACATTTAGGCCCATCCCCAATACTCCCTATTGGCTTTTTGAGCGAGAAAAATAATGTACATTCGTTCGCTATGCGTTGCCGTATGTTTATTCTGCGTACCGTTGCAAGCTGCCGACTTCGACCCCGGCCAGAGGCCGCCGTATGCCGCTGCCCTCTTGCTCGAAGCCGAAAGCGGGACCGTCCTTTTTGCCCATCACCCAGACAGACAGCGCTCGCCAGCCAGCACCCAAAAGCTGGTGCTCAAACTGGTGGTCTTGGAAATGGTCAAAGCCGGCGAGATCTCATTAGAGGATTCGGTCTGGGTTTCCCGTCGTGCGGCGCGCACCGGCGGCTCTCAGGTTTTCTTGAAGCAAGGCGAGGTCTTTACACTGCGAGAACTGATGGAGGCTGCGGCCATTTCCTCGGCTAACGATGCTTGCGTTGCCATTGCCGAGCACGTCAGCGGCTCGACCTTCGGCTTTGTCAGGCTGATGAACAAGCGTGCCCGAAGCCTCGGGATGCACGACACGCGTGTTGTCAATGTCCACGGCCTCGACAACACGCCACGCGGCAAGGGCAACCTAAGCACGGCCTACGACCTCTCCAAAGTCGCCCGCGAGCTCATCTTGGGCCACCCGGAGACTCTAGAATGGTCATCTACCCGCCGCAAGCCTTTCCGCAACGGCAACTTCACGCTTCGCGCCACCAACAAGCTGCTGGGGCGGTTCCGAGGGCTTGACGGGCTAAAAACTGGCTATACGCGGCGCGCCGGCTCCTGCCTCGTTTCCACGGCCATGCGCCACGACATGCGCCTAATCTCCGTAATTTTGGGAGCCTCCTCTGCGAGCGCCCGCAACCGGGAGACTCGCCGCCTGCTAACTTGGGGCTTTGAAAACTTCTCGCGCGTGCCCATCGTCGAAACCGGCGAGCTGATGGGCAAGGTCGCGCTCAACTGGGGAATAGAGCCAGAAGTGCGCGTCTTGGCCCAAGACACCATAGTCGCCGTGCTTACCCCCGAACAGGAGAAACAGCTCGTCCACCACCTAGAGCTGCCCGAGGAATTTCCAGCACCGGTCGCGGCCGGAACTGAAATGGGCAAGCTGCGAGTCTCGCTGGGCGACAGCCTACTGGCCGTGGTGCCCATCCACGCTGAAAAGAGCATCGACCGCATGGGGCTGTGGGACAAGCTAATGACGTATTTTTAAGTGCGGCTATTTGTGGTACCGCCCGCCGCTTAAAATGTCAAAGGACCGATACAAGGCTTCCAACAACAGCAGACGCGCTAGCTGGTGAGAAAAAATCAGCGGCGACAGCGACCACTGCTCTTGTATTTGAGATTCTACCCCCGCCGGCATCCCCTCAGCCCCTCCGATTACCAGCACTAGGTGCGAGCGGCCTTGATTCATCAGCCGCTGGAGCCGTTGCGCCAACTGCTCAGAAGTAAACTGTTCCCCTTCCACGTATAGCCCGATGACATACGTCCCTTTCAACAGCCGGTTCGGCAGGCCGCTCCGCGCCTTGCCTGGACAGAGCGCGACCCGCGCCTGCCGCGAGAGCCGCTTGATATACTCCTGCTCGGCGGCTTCTAGCGCTGAGTTGCGGTGTTTCTCGTAGGAGATAATGCTGATCTGCATCGGCATTAGTAGTGATCTGGCGCAATCGACAAGGCCCGGTTCTCCAGCGGCAAGGCCACCCGCGCCCCACCCTGCCGATGCGACTCGACGATTGCGAAAATTAGCTCTTGGCTGCGACAGGCGAGCGTTAGATTGCCTTGCGTATCGCCGTCCTCGTCGATTGCCCGGACGATGTCCTCCATCCCGCGCAGCGTGCCGCTCTCAATGATGGCTTCGGGCGCAGCTACCGGGCGCAACTCCCCGTGCTCGTCTTTCTGGCGCAGGCTATAGCCCATCCCATTGCTCAAGGTGCGTAGCTGACCCTCGGTGCCGCTGATTTCAAATTCCCAGCCGGGCGTGCCCACTAAGTACGAGTGAATCCCGTTTTTGAACTTTACGTATCCATTGGTGATCCTCGGATCTATAGTCAGCCGGTCGCCCTCCCAATCTGCGGCCTCTGCTTGTACCGTCCCCTGCGCGAATTCCGCCTCCGAGTCCAGCGCGAAAAAGAGCATCATGTCGGCCGCGTGCGTGTGCCCCCATTGCGCCACGCTGATCCCGCAGTTTGCCACAACCGCCTGCACCTCGCCGATGTCGCCGCGCTCGATCATGGCGCGCGCATCGCGGTAGAGCGCGGCATAGCGCCGTTGCGTGCCGTAGTTGAATTTGACGCCTCGCGGCAGGCAGGCTTGCAGCATGGCGTCCATCTCGTGCACGGCGTTGCACAGCGACTTCTCGCAGTAGATGCCTTTGACGCCAGCTTCGGCCGCGAAAATCACCTGCTCGGCGTGCGGCCCCGGCCGGGTGGCAATGCTGACCACGTCGAGGTTTTCGCGCTCGATCATTTCCCTATAATCGGCATAGGCTCGTTGGGCTCCGTAGCGGTCGCGGATGCGTTCGGCCTTCTCCGCGATCGGGTCGCAGACGGCGACCAGTTCCATGCGCTCGCAGGCGACGATTGCCGCGGCGTGCGAATACGGCAGAAAGAGCTGGGCATTGGGGCCGCTTTTGACTTCGTCGTCGATAGTGGCACCCATGCGTCCGCAGCCGATGAGTCCAACTCGGTAGGTAGTGGGCATTTTGCTCTCCTTTTCGCGCAATGTTGACGCAGTTGGTATGCGAGGATATATTATCGACCCGTCTGCAATTAGACAACACGAGGGCGATTAGCTCAGCTGGCTAGAGCGCCTGCTTGACATGCAGGAGGTCCGCAGTTCAAGTCTGCGATTGCCCACCATCTTCTAAGCCCCTGACTTTTCAGGGGCTTTCTTTTTATCCGCTTGTTTTTGTTTCTCAGCGCACAGTGGAACTGGCGGGAGATTAGAATGAGGACATTCGGTCGAGGTGACCAGGTTGTATGGCGCTCGCTTCCGGAAGGGAATGTCGGCTATGTCTTTCCTGCTACGATAGTCTGCGACGACGATGATGTGATCGGGCTGTTCCAGCACACGGGAAGCATCTGCAAAAAACGGACAGGGAAACGAGGTGGCCCAGGCGGAAGAAACATGCTTCCGGGTGGGTGGGACGGTGGCTACTCAGATAGAGAATGGACCGGCAGAAGCAATTTGCACCTCCACAAGATGGGATCCGGTCACACCGTTATTCGCTCGTGGGATCCGGATCAGCAACGCTTCGCGGGATGGTATGTAAACCTCGAAGCGGAGTGGGTTCGCACGCCCATCGGGTTCGATACTCGGGACCTGATTCTGGATGTGACAGTCGCTGACGATCTGTCCTCTTGGTGCCTAAAAGATGAGGACGAGCTCCAATGGGCTCAGGATGAAGGCATTGTATCTGCTGATGAGGCCTTATTTGCTAAGTCGGAGGCCAACACCGTCAGAGAAGCCCTCAAGAATCGCTCTTGGCCATTCTTCGAGGACTGGTCTGGGTGGCAACCAGATCCCGACTGGCCAGTCCCTCTTGTTCCATGCGACTGGGATAAACACTGACCATTTAAGTATTAGTGGTGGCAATCGTATAACAGCAGCGTTCCCGGCTCCGGCCTTTCCACCTTCGCCCAACCGCTGCGCGGTTCGGGAACGCGCGGACCATTAACTGAAATCCGTTATTATCAACCTCACAGCGAACGGAAGCAGATGACAGATACCGTATTGGATCGCTCTGTCGCCGAAGTGGTTGCCAGACTAAAAGACAAAGGCTTGATTTCGCTATACCTATGTGGTTCATTCGGCACTCAAGACGAACTCCCTTCAAGCGATGTTGATCTCCTATCGGTTGTCAAGGATGATTTTGATAGCAGAGAAGCAGCAGATGTGGATGCCTATCTTCGAACAGAATTCACCAGTCAAACAGGTATAAAAGCTTCATTAGCACGTATTACACTATCCGAGTTGGCCGGTGATATGGAAAGAGATCAATTCATACCTTTACCGCTTTGGGTGAAACAGTTCCCATTTTTCAGACGAGTATGGGGGCAGCATATCGATCTGGCAGCTCTTAAAGTAGAACGTTGGTCACTAAGCGAGGAGGCACGGCATCTGATTGAACAAATTCAGAGAAGTATTCATAGCATAAGAAGAACGAATGGTACAGGTAAATTGAGGGCACCAGGGTTTGCAAAGATGATCCTTCATCTTGCGTTTGTGGAAGTAGAAGCTGAATATGGTCTTCCATTCGATCCATCTTATAAGAAATTGGCCCAATCTTTGGGTCATGTTGGAGATCATATTGTGCATCACGCCTTCGCTGTGCGCACCTCACGCATTGATACTGTAGATGCGTTTCTTGCATTGTGTGAAAAAGCAGAAGAATACGTTAATGCTATTGAAAAAAGGCGGAAATCGTGGAACGGATATAAAGCGCCATGCTGAAAGCCATTCTTTGGGACAACGACGGCGTCTTGGTCGATACCGAAGGCCTGTACTTCCAGGCCTGTCGCGAAACCTTGGAACGCCTCGGCGTCCGCCTGAGCGAAGCCCGTTTCATCTGATCCATGAGCTTATGCAAACTTAGTACTGTTTCAATTGAGTTTCTTGCGTACAATTCCACATATCAGAGCGTAGATTTGGCGATCAGCAAGCAAGCATTTATAGAAGCCTCCAAGAAGCCGACCTTTACTGCTGAGCAGGGAGCAGTGGCTTTTGCTAGACAGGGGCTAGGCTCGGTTATCGAATGGACTGAGCTTAAAGCAAATCCAACCAACTGTGTCTATAAGGCCGTGTGTTGCGACGGCAGCTATGTGATCAAGATCAAGTATCGAAAAGCCTTCTCGCTAGCGGTCGATTTCAATATTACCGCATTGTTACGCGATACAACCACCCTGCCCGTCCCGGAGATCAGTGTATTATGCGAGGACACCGATGTGTTCGGATATCCTTATCTGATTTCTAGTCTGCTCCCCGGCACTCAAGGACGAGACTTTTTTGAGAGGCCCAGTACTAGCGATGATCGGCGGTGTCGCCTGCTCAAAGAATTTGGCTCAGTGGTCGCTGTCATCAATGGACAGAGCGTATCCGACGGTCTGCTGCCCGTGCAGGATGTGACTCAATGGCGAGAAGACATACGGAGAAAGCTCCTTTACAATCAGGACTTGGTAGCCGACCTGCCAGAGGATTGTCAAGCCAAGTTGCCCGTTATCGAAGATCTTCTGGACAACATTGATGTCGTGCCGAATCCGAGTCCTCAAGGGCTTCTATGGGGAGATGCAACTATACACAATCTTTTGGTTGATGATGATGGCCATATAGTCGGCATGTACGATTTTGAGAATGGAGCGACTGGCGACCTTCTACATGACCAACTGCATGTCGCAGCAGAGTTTACCCGAAACCCTCAAGAAATTTACGGTCGCGATCACTATCCGCAGGAGTTTTGGTCTGGGTATGCGGAGGCAGGTGGAGTGCGGATAGAACCAGATGAGACGTACCTTAAAGTCAGACAAGCCACCATGGGTGCTGGTTTGTGCTGGTTCTGGGAAGTGTTGGGAGTCTTTTACCCCAAAACGCCGCAATGGCTAGATGACTTGGAAAGTGGATTAAAAAGCCTTGTGGATTCCTGAGGTTCGGGTGCGCATAAACGCGGAACTCCGTTAAGAGTCAAATGTCATTCTTCGCGTAACAAGCAGTTACCACTGCTGGCAACCTGCTGCGCAGGTTCAGTAACTACAAGACGTTATCTGCCATGCGTTTTCGCCTAATTGGTCGAAGGGGTTACAGCTATGGAAACTTCCAAAATCGCCTTTGTGAGAGACCGGGATGGACTCTTTGATATCTTTACCATGAATGAGGACGGAACAGATCAGACCAACATCACGCGCACCCCGGATTACGAGAAAGACCACGTAAACTGGTCTCCCGATGGCACGCGTATCGCTTACTGCGACCGACGCCATGGCAAGGGCGAAATTTACGTAATCAACGCCGATGGAAGCGAACCGAGACGACTGACTCACAATTCGGCCCCTGACCTTCGTTGTCACTGGTCGCCCGACGGCCAGACGATCATTTTTTGCACGGATCGTCACGACAACGTCGAGATCTATGCCATGAACAGCGACGGTTCTAACCAGAGGAATTTGACCAATCATCCGGCGTATGAGTCGGAATCAACTTTTTCCCCAGATGGCTCTAAAATAGCCTTCACGACCGACCGCGATGGTAAGACACAAATTTATGTGATGAAACCGGATGGAAGCGAGCAAAAACGGTTGCACGTTTCTCAGGGCAACGATGAAGATCCTGCCTGGTCACCGGACGGCAAGTGGATCGCCTTTACGTCGGACCGCGATGGCAAAAGATCGCAACTCTACGTCCTGAGAGCGGATGGGTCGGATCCTAGACGCCTCACCAACGTTGAGGGCGGCGGCACTATGGCACCCTCATGGTCACCAGATGGCTCGGCGATCAGCTTCACAGGCGACTGGGAAGGCCGCCAGCAAATCTACCGGATAGATATCGACGGAAAGAATTTGACTAATCTTTCTAATAGCTCGACGAAGGATTTTGCTGGGGATTGGGGGCCAACAATCAAGATTTGAGTATGATACGTGGATCTCCATTCTGCTCAATGATTGGCGAAACGTCCAATGAACCATCGCCTAGCTCCTACACCATTTACCGCCGTCAATTTTGTCCTTGACCACTTCCGCTCACAGCTTCAAGCACTCTTGGACAGCGAGCTCGTGGGCATCTATCTGGTCGGTTCTCTCGCCTTGGGCGATTTCAACCCGCGCAGCAGCGATATTGATTTTGTTGTCGTGACCTCTACGGAGATTGATCCTGATCGCTTCACTGCCTTGCAACATGTCCACGCCCGATTCGCTGCTAGCAGCTCCCCTTGGGCCGAGAAAATTGAAGCGATCTATGTTCCTGCTTCTGCGCTTCGTCACAGCGCGACAAATACCTCGCACTATCCACAGATCGAAAAGGGAACGTCGCTGTTGCTAGCTCCACTCGAAGATGGATGGGTTTTCCAATGTCTCACCATCCGCGAGCAGAGCGTGAGCATTATCGGACCCGATTCGCGAACACTGGTCGGCCCAATTGAGACTCGGGAACTCCACGCCGCAGCGACGATGATTGTCGGTCGATGGATACAACAGGCAGCACACGACCCGACGTGGTTGCTATGGCTACGCCAAGCAGAAGCCCAAGTATTTGTAGTTCAAACTCTTTGTCGTTTGCGGTATTCGTTGGCAACGGGAACAGTCGCCTCCAAGCCCCGTGCAACTGAGTGGGCTCGAAAGAATTATGGAGAACCTTGGGCCAGTTTCATCGAGCAGTCTCTTACCAAACATCATGGGTTGGAAAACATATCACAAGGCGAGGAGAACACGACGCTCGCCTTCCTGGCATTCATCCTTGAAGAGATTCAGCGTTCTGCTGCCGCAATCAGATGAAGGAAGTAAGCAACTGAAGCAACACTCGGCCGCGGTTCGCAAACCGGCAAAACGTTAAAAGACGAATGGAAGCCAATGTTCGATTACAAAGATGTCGTCGCTCGTCTTCAAGTAGCCTACGACGGTAGCGCAGAAGACCGCGATCAGCGTGAGAAAGCCCCGTGGAAGCTGACTGAGCGTGCAGACTTTCTCAGTATCGTACGCACCGAGGGTAAGGTGAGTCTTCTGGAAATCGGTGCCGGGACAGGTCAGGATGGCTTGTTTTTCCAGAAAAGTGGATTAGAAACAGTTGTGACTGATCTTTCACCGGAAATGGTTGCGCGCTGCCGCGCTAAAGGTCTTGTGGCTTACTCGGCTGACTTTCTAAACTTGGGCTTTCCCCTGAGTTCTTTCGACGCAGTCTATGCAATGAATTGCCTGCTTCATGTCCCGAATGTCAATTTACCTGACGTACTGGCTGCTATCCGAAACGTCTTAGTTCCAGGCGGTCTCTTTTTTTTAGGCGTGTACGGGGGTGACCTGTTTGAGGGCGAAGCGCCTAACGACTGGCACGATCCTCCTCGATTTTTTTCTTTTCGGACCGACGATCAGATGCATGGATACGTCCGGGAGTATTTCGATGTCTTGGATTTCCACGTAGTCGAGCCCGAGGGCGTACACTTCCAGTCTTTCACTTTGCGAAAACCGGTGCTGACAAATTAAAGAGACCCTACATCCCCAGACTAGGTTTACAAAGCCGCGAGACATTAATTCAGACGAGCGTCAAGTCGGCCCGATGGCCCTCTTCGAGAAAGGCGGTCAGCAGATCCACGGCGGCTTGCAAGTCGCCTTTGTCAACCAACTCGACCGAAGTGTGAATGTAGCGCGTCGGCACTGAAATCGTCGCCACCGGCACACCGGACCGCACCCCTTGCATGGCCCCGGCGTCCGTGCCGCCGAGGGGGAGGATTTCCAATTGGCACTTGATTTTTCTCTTCTTCGCCAGCCCTCTGAGTTGGGCCACCAAGCCCGGATGCGAGATCGCCGACGAGTCCAGCAGTTTAATCGCCGCACCCTGCCCTAGGCGCGTTACCTGCTCGTGCTCGGGTATCCCCGGAATATCGGCCGCCAGCGTTACGTCGAGAGCTACCCCTAGATCCGGCTCGACTCCAAACGCGCTTACTTGCGCGCCCCGCAAGCCGACCTCCTCCTGCACGGTGGCCACCGCATAGGTCTCGCAACCAAAGGTCTTGGCTTGCTGCATGGCGCGGATCATCACGTAGAGTGCGACGCGGTCGTCCATGGCCTTGCAAGAAACCCCGTCGCCGATCTCAGCGAAATCCCGCTGCAACGTCACCATCGCGCCAAGCTCGACCTCGCGCCTGACTTTGGCTGGCGACAGGTAGAGATCGACGATGAAGTCGCTGATGGCCAGCTTGGCGTTGCGGTCGGCCTCCGTCTGGATGTGCGGCGGTTTGATACCTGGGTAAAGCAAGCCCGGCAGATCGCGCTTCTTGCCCCTGACGACGACCCTTTGGGCCACCATATTGCGCGGGTCGTGTCCGCCTAGGGGCACCAGTCGCAAAAGGCCCCGCTCGTCGATGTGCGAAACCACGAAACCGATCTCGTCCATGTGCGCGGCGATCATCAGTTTCTTGGCTTTTTTGCCCTTGCTCGCTTTCTTCACGGCGATCAGGTTGCCCAAGGCATCCACCCGCATCTGGTCGGTCAGGGGCGCAAGCTCCCGCCGCACGATCTCGCGCAGCCGATCCTCCCGGCCGGGAACCCCCGCGCTTTCGCATAGCTCTTTGAGCAGCTTCACTTGATACTCCTTATCATCAGGGCTTGACGAGTCTGAAGGACTCGAAGAATCGTTCAATGTCCGAAGGATCGTCAAACGCGTAGGGTGCTCCGACCGCCATCAAGCTGTAGAGCCGCTGGCCCACCTGTAGGCTCTGCATTCGCAGGAGGCTTTCGTCGGCAGCTTGTATCTGCGTCTGCCGTGCGGGATGCCCGTCCATCTCAACGGCGGCCTCCGACTGGATAGTCCCCTGCACCTTCTGTAAGATGGCATCTCGGCGCGCAGTGATCGCGCTATCGGCTTGGACGGCCTCGGGGACATCCCCGTAGGCAATGGCGTATTGCACATCGGCGCACTCAAACATCAGGTATTGGAACTCTACCTCGCCAAAAGACAACGGCTCGCGCAGCTTGCGCAGATTGGGCCGACCGGCCGTCTGCACTGCGAAAGCCCCTGGCTCATAGATTCGCTCCTCCCATTCCGGCTCGCCGCGCACCCAATTGACGACATTGTAGGCGGCAATAGCTCCTAGGACGACGAAGAAGAGCTTGACGGACAATAGGTCCGTTTTGGCTTTAGGCTCTCGGCCCATTGGCTCAGGCCAGCCCTAACTTTTCTTCGGCGCTATCTACGGGGATATAGCCCAAGACTTGGCGCGGATGGTCGATATCGACCCAGCGCCAGCGGTTGTTGGACACTCCGTAAAAAATATCAAAACGCAAGTCCGCAGGGGCCTCGATAGCGCGTTGCACGAGCTGCACCACGTCGCGCTGGCTGCACCAGATGGCCCCGCCCCGCTCGTCGCGCGGGTGGTCCTCGGCATTGACCCAGCCGATGCGCAGACAGGGTACCGACATATTGTGTACGTCGGCGTAGTAACGCGCTAGGGCTTCGCCCCAGATCTTGGTCGCTGGATAGAGGCCAGTGGGCCGATGCGGCCACTCGTGGGTCACGATCTGTACCTGACCGGTATCGATCGCGTCGAAGTGACCTTCGGAGATGGCCTTGTACGGGTCCTCCTGCTGGTAGCCCCAAGACACCATGATTGAACTGGCGAAGACCACGCGCCCGACGCCAGCACGGCGCGCGGCCTCCAGCACATTGCGCGGCCCAACGATATTGCTGCCGAGCAGACTCTCCCAACTAGCGTCTGGCCGCGGGTCGGCCGCCAGTTGTACGACCACGTCCATGCCCGCGACGGCCTTAGCTATCGCATTGTAGTCGGTCAGGTCTGCGAGGATGAATTTCTCCTCGGGAATTCCCAACTCTGCGTCTTTGGACGTCCGCTCCGAAAGTTGGGACCGCCGCGCCAGACCATAGAGGTCATAGCGATCAGGTTGGGTTTGCAAATGCCGATACACGGCTCCGGCGATCAATCCGCAGACGCCGGTAATTAAGACTTTCTTGGGGGCCATGGCTTTTCTTCTCCTCTATCTCATCCAATGGCGGCGATGTGACGCAGGGCACGGTAGCGCTGGTCGCAATCCATGCCGTAGCCGACGATGAACGTGTCCTCAATTTCAAAACCGCAGTAATCTATCGGCACTGGAAACTCCCTGCGGGCGGGTTTGTTGAGCAACGTACACGCTCTGAGTGAAAGGGGTTGTTGCGACTTTATCTTGGCCAGCACAAAATCTAGCGATCGGCCCGTATCGACAATGCCATCGACGACGAGTACGTCCCGTCCGGCCACGGCGACGACGAAATCCTTGGTCAGTTCGATCCGACCGGTGTTCTTAGTGCCCTGATAGCTAGAAACATCGATAAAATCGTAGTCCAACCCCGCCAAGAGATCCTCGGGCAAGCGGTCTATCAGGGCCATCATAAACTGCACTGCTCCGTTGAGGAGGCCGATAAATAAGGGAGCCGACCCAGCGTAGTCGGCGGCTACTTCTTGGGCCAACTCGCCGATGCGCCGTTCTACTTGCTGGCGCTCGATCAGCACTTCTAAGACAGGAGTTTCCAACGGACTGCGGGGCATGCCTTTGATTATACGGCATGGACTGTTTTTTGCAAACAAAAGGCACCGGAGTAAAAATTCCGATGCCCATGTTGGCCCGCCCTAAAGGCGGGTTGTGTCGCGGCTTGGTCAGGCGGCTTGACGGGTGTTGATTTCCGGCTCCCGACCTAAGAGTGCCTCAGCGGAGATGCTCGGTTGCTCGGGCACCTTCAGGGCAGTAGCTGCAACCAAGGCACTCAGTTCGTCGGCACTGGACGAATCGAGCTCGCTGCGCTGATAGGCAGCGTCGATGTGCTCGCACAACAACTCCAAGTCGGCCCAAGAGCGGGCTTGCCCAATGCGCGCCTGCAAGGGGATGGCCGCGGGGCTTAGTATAGCAGTCTGCATGATTCACCTCCTTGGGGGAGTTAAGGAGTACGCGTGGGTGCGAGGCGCTGCGACCGCCTTGGCGTGGGGTCACCAAAGCAGCCTTGGCACCTCGACCCGCGAGAGCGCAGAGGCTAGGCTAGTTCGGCCTCTGCTTCTTTTGGTTCGGTTTCAATCGTTTCAATCCGGTCTCCTGCGACCTGCATATTGAGGGCTTGGCGCACCTCGGTCTCTAAGCGCGTGCGGACCTCGTGGTTGTCGCGGAGGAAGATGCGCGCGTTCTCACGCCCTTGGCCCAGCCGTTCGTCACCGTAGGAAAACCAAGTGCCGCTTTTGGCGACAAAGCCGCTATCGACGCCCAAGTCGAGTAGATCGGCCTCGCGCGATATGCCTACGTCGTCGCCGCGGAACATGATGTCGAACTCGGCCACGCGGAAGGGCGGGGCGACCTTGTTCTTTACTACCTTGACGCGAGTGCGGCGGCCGATAATTTCATCGCCATCCTTGATCGCGCCAATGCCGCGGATGTCGAGGCGGACTGAGGAATAGAAGTTTAAGGCACGACCGCCGGTGGTGGTCTCGGGGCTGCCGAACATCACGCCGATCTTCATCCGCAACTGATTGATGAAGATCACCGTGGTTCCCGACTTCTGCGACGATCCGGTGAGCTTGCGCAGGGCTTGGGACATCAGCCGCGCTTGCAACCCTACGTGGGAGTCGCCCATATCGCCTTCGAGCTCGGCCTTGGGCACGAGCGCTGCTACCGAATCGATTACTACCAAGTCGAGGGCACCGCTGCGCACCAGTGTATCCGTGATCTCTAGGGCCTCTTCGCCCGAATCCGGCTGCGAGACGAGCAAGTTGTCGATATCGACGCCCAGCCGACGGGCAAAATTTACGTCGAGCGCGTGCTCGGCGTCGATGAAAGCCGCGGTGCCGGTCTTTTGCGCTTGGGAGACGATGTGCAACGCCAGCATGGTCTTACCCGCGGCTTCAGGCCCGAAAAGCTCAATGACCCGGCCTCTGGGCACCCCGCCGACCCCGAGGGCTGCATCTAGCGAAATGGCCCCCGTGGAAATGACGTCGACGTCCATTGCCACCGACTCGCCCAACCGCATGATGGCCCCTTTGCCAAACTGCCGTTCGATCTGGGAGAGCGCCAAGTCGATGGCCTTGTTCTTGTCCTCGCCTAAAGGTTTGCCGTTGGCGCTGATCCTGCCTTTGCCCGCTGCCATGATTTCCTCCTCGCGTGTCCTATTGAGATGTTTACTACGCCACTACTTGAACGACCTGAACAAAAAAATAGTGAATCAATGTTCAGGTGTCAAGTATTTTTTAATTGAAGCAGATTAAACTGCTCTACCTACTTATAACAAATACTGTGCCAAGCGGCAGAAAAACGCGCAATTTATTGTTTAATAATATGTTAGGAAAAGGAGAAGAAAGATGCGAAAAGCAAAAACTGGCAACTACGCGAAACAGTGCTGTGAAGAAAAGGGGCTAGCTTAGGCCAAAAGCGAGCGCTTCGGCTGCCTCCATCCCCCCTACCCCGACCACCTCCATCCCTTCCGGTCGCTTCCACCCCTGCAGGTTGCTCCGTGCCACCAAACTCCGCTCAAACCCCAAACTCCGCGCTTCGGCCACCCGTCGGTCAATTTGGTTCACCGGACGGATCTCCCCTCCCAACCCGATCTCGCCAATGGCCACGGTCTGCGCGTCAATGGGCTTGTTGCGGAAGCTCGACACAATCGCCAGCCCTACTCCCATATCCACCGCTGGCTCGTCGAGGCGAATGCCCCCTACTACATTGACGAAAATGTCCTCGCTCGACAGATCGTGGCCGCAGCGCTTTTCGAGCACCGCGATAATAATCGAGAGCCGCTTGGCGTCGATGCCGGTGGCAACCCGTTGCGGATAACCAAAACTAGAGCGCGAGACGAGGGCTTGAATTTCGATCAAGAGCGGCCGCGTGCCCTCCATACTACAGACGATGGCCGAACCCGACACGCCCTCAGCGCGCTCGGCCAGCAGAATTTTGGAGGGGTTGGCGACCTCTATCATCCCTTGGTCTCGCATCTCAAAGATCCCGATTTCATTGGTCGAACCAAAGCGATTTTTGGCGGCGCGGAGGATGCGGAAGTGATGGTGCCGCTCGCCTTCTAAATAGAGCACGGTATCGACTAAGTGCTCTAACACTCGCGGCCCGGCAACCGTGCCCTCTTTGGTCACGTGCCCCACCAAAAACGTGGGAATGCCGCTCTCTTTGGCCAAATAGACGAGCCGCGCCGCGCACTCGCGCACTTGGGTCACGCTGCCGGGCGCACTCTCCAGTTCGGGCATGTAAATGGTCTGGATCGAGTCGATGATGATGGCCAGCGGGCCGGCGGATTGCAACTGGTCGAGAATAGCTGTGAGGCTGGTCTCGGCCATCACGTGCAGGCTTTCGCACAACGCCCCCAAGCGCCCGGCGCGCAGGCGGATCTGCGCAGCCGACTCCTCGGCGGAAATGTACGCGATGCGAAAATCAGAGGCCGCTAGCTGTCCGGCCATCTGCAACAGGAGCGTCGATTTGCCAATGCCGGGATCGCCGCCGACTAGGACGACCGAACCGGGCATGATGCCGCCGCCCAAGACCCGGTCGAATTCGGAAATGCCGATTTGCAGTCGCTCGTGATCTTGGTCATCGACTTGCGTGATGGGCTGCAATTGGGAGCGGGGCGATACCGTTAGATGTTCGCGCCGGCTGTCGGGTGCTTGGGGCCGCTCTTCGACGCAGGTGTTCCACTCGCCGCAGGCCACGCAGCGGCCAAACCAGCGCGCAGCACTGTGGCCGCAGGACTGACAGACGTAAGTGGAACGGTTCTTTTTGGCCATGCCTCAACCCGCGCGTGCGACAACGACTCGGGGAATCTGGTTTAAGTCCAGTCTTATCTGAACCTCAGTCAAGCGTGCAGACCGCGCAAGTAGATCCTCCACGGCCGCGCTTTGGCCGTCTCCTACCTCTAGCAGCAGATGACCTCCGGGGCGAATAAAGTCCGCAGCCTCCTGCGCGATGCGCCGATAGTACGCCAAGCCGTCCTCGCCCCCATCCAACGCGAGATGCGGCTCGTAGTCGCGCACTTCCGGCGCGAGTTGCGCCAAGTCGCTGCGGCGCACATACGGTGGGTTAGCCGCGATGAGGTCAAAAGGCTCAGTGCCACGGAGGGGCACGAACAGATCGCCGCAGTGCCACTCGACGCGCCCGGCGAGCCCGCAGCGCTGGCCGTTGGCCTTCGCCACTTCTAAAGCAGCAGCCGATACGTCAGCCGCCACCACCTCGGCCGCTGCCGCCTCTTGGGCCAGCGACAGGGCGACCGCGCCAGAGCCGCAACACAGGTCGAGAACCCGACCGCCCTCGGGCAAAAGATCCAAGGCCACATCGACGAGTACTTCGGTCTCAGGGCGCGGGATCAACACCGCGGGCGTCACGGCTAGCTCTAGATGGCGAAAGGCGGCCACGCCCGTGATGTACTGCACGGGCACGCGCTGCAACCGCTGCCGCACGTATTCCCGATAGCGATCCACTTCACTGCGGTGCAAGGGGCGTTCAAATTGCAGGTAGAGATCGAGGCGGTTAACACCTAGCGCCGCAGCGAGCAGCAACTCGGCTTGTAGGCGGGCGTTTTCCAACCCTTTTGACGCAAAGAAACGGCTCGTGTTTTCGAGGATATCGAGCAGCCGCCAAGAGCGTCTGCTCATTGGGCCGCCGCTAGCGCGTCCTGCTGCGATGCGAGGGCCAACTGCTCGACGAATTTTTCAAAATCGCCGTCGAGGATTTCCTCTAGGCGGTAGAGGGACAAGCCAATGCGGTGATCGGTAACTCGGCCCTGCGGGAAGTTGTAGGTGCGAATTTTCGCGCTGCGGTCGCCGGAGCCGATCTGACCGGCGCGGGCGGCGTCGCGCTCGGCCTTTTGCTCGGCCTGCAATTTGTCGTAGAGCCGGGCGCGCAGGACCTTCAATGCCTTGTTCTTGTTTTTTAGCTGCGACTTCTCGTCTTGACAGGAGACGACAATGCCCGTTGGGGTATGGGTGATTTTCACGGCCGAATCCGTGGTGTTGACGCTCTGGCCGCCAGGCCCGCTGGAGCGGTACACTTCGATTTTCAAATCGTCGGGAGCGATCTCCACCTCCACTTCCTCGGCTTCGGGCAAAACCGCCACGGAGGCCGCCGATGTGTGAATCCGGCCCGAGGCCTCGGTCTTGGGAACCCGTTGCACGCGGTGTACCCCGCTCTCGAACTTGAGCTGGCCGAAGGCATCCGCACCCGAGACCACGAACACCACCTCCTTAAAGCCGCCGGCCGGATTCTGACTGGAGGAAAGCTCCTCGGTCTTTAAGCCCCTGCGCTCGGCGAAGCGGTGGTACATGCGGTACAGGTCGCTGGCAAAAAGCCCAGCCTCGTCGCCGCCGGTGCCGGCGCGGATCTCGACGATGGCATTGCGGCTGTCGTTGGGGTCTTTGGGAATCAGCAGTACTTTGAGCGTTTCCTCTAGTTGCGCTACTTTTCCTTTTAGTTGGTCTCGCTCGGCCGCGGCCAATTCGACTAGCTCTGCATCGCTGCCATCGGCGATGATTCCCTCAGCCTCTGCAAGCTGTTCCAGCGCGGCGCGGTACTGGCCTGCCAAAGCCACCACCTCCTGCAAGTCGCCCATTTCCCGCGCCAGCTTCTGATACTGAGCCGGGTTTTGGCTGGTGGCCTGATCGGCCATAAGCTCGCTTAGCTCCTCGTAGCGCTGCTCGTATTCGTTCAATTTATCTAACACGATGGATTGGCCTCGACTTCTTCATTTAGGGCGCGGCGCAACGCGAACAAGGCGACCTCTAACTGGTCGTCGTCCGGCTCGCGGGTCGTAATGCGCTGCAACCACAGCCCTGGGGTGCTCAGCAACCGGACCAGCGGGGCATTGCGCTTCTTACCCGAGAATTTGAGCAACTCAAAGCTCGTCCCCGCGATAAAGGGCAGGACTGCAAAATGAGTGGCAAAGCGCTCAAAAAGGCTTTGCGTGTGCCCAAAGACGAGCGGGAACAGCGAATCTACACAGGCGAAGATCAAAATCGCAAAGAGCACTACGATCAGCATGAAGCTAGTTCCGCAGCGCGGATGCAGCCGACCAAAGCCCCGCGCCGCGGCCACCGTTAGTTCGGCACCGGCCTCTAAGGTGAAGATGCTTTTGTGCTCGGCACCGTGGTATTGAAAAACTCGCTGGATTTCGCGCCACTGGCTTATCGCCCAAAGATAGACGATCAAAAGCGTCGCCCGCACCGCACCAGCCACTAGGTTGAATTCGAAGGCGTTCTCCTGCAAGCCCAAGAGTTGGGCAGCTAGCAGCGGCAAAAAGAAGAACAGGCCCACGCCCAGCCCCACGGAAAAAATCATCGTCGCCCACAAGGCCAATTGCTCCCGCCAACTCTCCTCCCGCTGCTCGACCTGTCCCTCTTCCTGGCTGGCGACGTCGGCTGAGAAATTGAGGGCCTTCAGCCCGATGAGCATCATTTCAAAAAAAGAGAGAGCACCGCGCAATATGGGCAGACCCAACAGGCGATAGCGTTGCGCCAGAGGATCGTACGCTTCCTCGCGCACCACGATCTGGTGGTCAGCCGCCCGCACCGCGGTGACGATTTTGCCGGGCACGCGCATCATCACCCCTTCGATGACGGCTTGGCCGCCGACTGGCAGATCTTGCGTGAGTTGTTCTCTGTCCATGGACTCGCGTACACGAAAAAGGCGATACGATCACCCTCGAGAGGGCGTCCTATCACCTCTTTGCGCGGAATGGATCGCTAGGCTTGCTGTTCGCTTTTACCGTAGCGGCGGTTGAACTGATCGATGCGCCCGCCTCGATCCATGATCTGCTGGCGCTTGCCGGTATAGAAAGGATGTGACGCCGAGCTGATTTCGACCCGGATTACCGGATAGGAATTCCCGTCTTCCCACTCCATCGTCTCTTCGGACTTCATCGTCGAACGCGACAGTATCTTGTAGTCACAGCTAGTATCGAGAAAGATAACCGTTTGATATTTGGGATGTATGTCTTTTTGCACCTTTACACTCCTCTGCTTTCTGGGGCTTGAAACTCGGCTGTCGAGTCAATAAAAATAGAGGTTTGAAACTCAAAAGACAAGGAGAAGGAGGCTAGTCATTCATGGCCTTGAGGAATTCCTCGTTAGATTCCGTACCCTGCATGCGCTCTTGGAGAAACTCCATGCCCTCAACGACTCCCATCTGATTGAGTATGCGGCGCAGGACCCACGAGCGGTTCAACTCAAACTCCGTCAGCAGCAACTCTTCTTTGCGGGTGCTCGTCGCCGTCACATCAATGGCCGGATAGACGCGGCGGTTACTCAATCGGCGGTCTAGCTGCACCTGCATGTTGCCCGTGCCTTTGAACTCTTCAAAGATCACTTCGTCCATGCGGCTTCCGGTCTCTACCAAGGCCGTAGCGATAATCGTCAGGCTGCCGCCTTCTTCGAGATTGCGGGCGGCGGCGAAAAAGCGGCGCGGCCACTGCAAAGCCGTCGAGTCAACACCGCCGGTAAGGATCCGCCCCGAGTGCGGCGTCACTGTATTATAGGCCCGTGCCAAGCGCGTGATGCTATCGAGCAGGATGATCACATCCCGCTTGTGCTCGACTAGACGCCGAGCCTTCTCGATCACCATATCCGCCACCTGCACGTGCCGCGTAGCCGACTCGTCAAAGGTCGAACTGACGACTTCGCCCTGCACCGAACGCAGCATATCGGTGACTTCCTCGGGGCGCTCATCAATGAGCAAGACGATGAGAATCGCTTCGGGATGATTGGTGGTAATGGCGTTGGCGACCTTTTGCAGCAGCATGGTTTTACCAGTGAAGGGCGGCGCGACGATTAGGCCGCGCTGCCCTTTGCCGATGGGCGAGAGCAAGTCGAGAATCCGCGTCGTCATGTCCTTGGGATTGTGCTCTAACTTGAAGCGATCCGTGGGATGCAAGGCCGTCAGATTTTCAAAGATCGTCTTGTTCTTGGTGACTTCTGGGTCGTCGAAGTTAATTGCCTCGACTCGCAGCAGCGCAAAGTACTTCTCGTCGTTTTTCGGTGGGCGAATCTGACCGGAGATCGTATCGCCCGTGCGCAGGCTAAACCGCTTAATCTGCGAATGAGAAACGTAAATGTCGTCGGGACCAGGTAAGTAGTTATAGCTCGGCGAGCGGAGAAAGCCGAACCCCTCGTCCAGCACCTCCAAAGTACCTTGGGCAAAGATCAGCCCACTGCGCTCGGTCTGGTGCTTGAGGATGGAGAAGATCAGCTCCTGCTTGCGCAAAGAGGTGCAATCTACAACTTCCAGTTTCTTGGCCAGCTCTTGGAGATCCAAGATGTTCATGCGCTGGAGTTCGACAATATTCATTTTCTGCGTTCTATTGAGAGGCGGCATCTCTTCCTTGCAACCTTTCTTGCGGTTAGAGTGCAGGAATACAAAGGGAATATTCGAGTGCGCTACGGCACTGTAAGCACCTAGAGCTATTACGAGGATTGGAGTACATGCGGTAGTACTGCTAAAACACTAAAAACCTACCTAAGGTATGCCGTACCTTGGCAAAATTCTTTATTTATATAGCTACAGAAGGTCTATCGCGAAGAATATCTAAAAGGAGAGTAGAATTTCAAGCGGAATAAACCGCTGAGGTATTTAATTTTGAAAAGGAGAGGTGTGAAAGAGTCTAAAGAATACAGATAATATCTTTGTTTGTCAAGACGTACTGGATTAAAGAATAAGACGCCCGCTGGTCGAGCAGGCGTCCTATCTCTGTAACTTGTAACTTCTCGTGCCCTTATTGATCGACACCAACAGCCATCGCCATCCTAGCTATATCTTCATTGGAAGCAAAAGGTGCGACAACGCCAGTTTCGTTGTCGCCGTCAAAGGCTCGCACGTCATAGACATAGGAGGCCCCACTGACGACGTCATCATCAACGAATTCGGAGTTGCCCGGCCCCAGTGTAGCAACCAGCCTTTCGCTGCCCTGTTCCTGAGTTACGGCCTTGCCGAAATCATCGGCGAAGCGCAGAAAATCATCGACATCAATTTGGCCATTGGGCACTATGTCGAAGAACAACTCAAAATCCGCGGCGGCGTCAGAAGAGCCGAAACGATCAGCTAAGAGGAAGAAGTCGTCGAAGTCAACCTTATCCCCCTCGCGCGTAAACCAGCCGAGTACTATTTCGCCGTTATCGTCCACGGGTGGGAAGTAATCCGTACGGTACACGCGATAGCCGTGGACGTCGCCCGTAGGCACCACTCGGTCCCCAAAAGTCGTAAACGAACGAGCATCATCTGCCGATAGCGTCCAAGAAAGCGACACAGATGGAGCATCGCTGGCTGTGGCTTGTAGGTCAGTCACAGGTGCAGGAGGAATATTATCGACAGAAGCTACGGGATCAGAAGTGGTCAACTGAGCGGCCGCGGGAGCAGTACAAAAAGCAGCTAGCGCGACGATGCGGATATACTCTTTCATCGGACTATACTCCTTGTGAAAAGATGAAATACACAGCCATATTGCGGCCGGTACCTACTCGTACAAATCAGCACCGAGGTTATCGGCCCAAAGGAAAAAGTCATCGAGGTCAACCATGCCATTGCCGTCGATATCCGTGGATGGATCAAATTCGGCTTGGCCGAAGTTGGTTTGAAAAATGCCGTAGTCTAAAAGGTCCACATCGCCGTCGTAGTCAAAGTCGCCAAGGAGCAACATGTTCCTGACTTCGGCAGACTCGATAGGAGCGCTCTCGTTGCCGCTTTCATCGACTGCCGAGACCTCATAGAAATATCGCCTGCTCCCTTGGCTCACGTTGATATCGGCATCAACAAAGGACGTCGTGCCGGCAGGGAATGAAAAAATTGCCGGAGTGCCGGAGCCATCGGCGCGACGACGCGATATATTGTAACCAGCCACATCGTTGACTTCTTTAAAGGTGCCACCCGTTGTAAAGTCGCTACTCGTCGGGACTTGGCGCACAGCATCGTCAACGGATAAGCTCCAAGAGACAGTGATGCTCCTTCCACCTTCGTTGAACTCAGCCTGTACTCCGCCAACCGGGCTAGGTGCTAGGTCGTCAGTATCCGCTACCGACTCAGAAACCGTCAACTGTGCTGCCGCCGGACTCGCGACCAGAAAAAAGCCGAGTCCGAACAAGGCCAAACTCGCGATAGCTCCCTTTATGCCTTTCGACATATCTGATTCCTCCTCTAAATGCTCAATGGGTCAAATTCTGATTTGGCCTTAGCAAGGCCATGAATAAGCGTTTAACTTATTAATAATACCAACAGTTTGCTGTAAACTCAAGGAATTAACGCACTAATTGACTTTCTTGACCCGGTTAATGGGCCGCCATATCTTGCTCAATGGCGCTGTTAATATAGAGAAAAAGCCCCCTGCTAGCAATGCCACGCATCCCCGAAGACATCCTCCAACGCATCCGCGACGCCACCGACATCGTCGACTTGGTCTCAGAACATGTCCAGCTCGTCAAAAAGGGCCGCAACTACTCCGGCCTCTGCCCTTTTCACGACGAAAAAACTCCCTCTTTTAGCGTCGATCCCGACCGCCAATTCTACCACTGCTTCGGCTGTGGCGTCGGGGGCAATGTATTCAAATTTGTCCAAGAGATCGACCGCGTCACTTTCGTCGAAGCGGTCAAATTCCTCGCCGAGCGCACCGGCATCGCCCTGCCCGAGCGTTCGGGGCCATCGCGCGAGGAAGCCGAAGCCGCCGACGAACTCTACCGAGCCAACGACCTAGCGCGAAAGTATTTTCACCATCTGCTGCTTAACGACAAGGTCGGCACGAACGCCCGCGAGTATCTAAAGACGCGCCGCCTCACGGGAGAAACCATCGAGCGCTTCGGCTTGGGCTACGCGCCGTCGGAGTGGGACGCCCTGCTCAAAGTAGCTGGTCGCCGAGGCTTGAGTCCCCAGGTCTTGGAGCGAGCTGGGTTGGCTCTGCCGCGCTCCACAGGCAGCGGACACTACGATCGCTTTCGCGACCGAGTCGCTTTTCCCATTGCCAATCTCTCCGATCGGACCATTGCCTTCGGCGCGCGTGCGCTCCAGCCCGACCAAGAGCCTAAATACCTGAATTCACCCGAAACGCCCATCTATCACAAGGGAAGAGTACTCTACGGCCTAGCCGACACCCGTGACGCCATTCGTCGCCAAGATGCCGCACTAGTCGTCGAAGGCTATATGGACCTCATCAGCCTAGCGCAGGCCGGCATCCAGCACGTAGTTGCCACCTCCGGCACGGCCCTGACCGAAGACCACTGCCGCCTGTTGGCTCGTTATGCCCACCAAGTAGTGCTGCTATTCGATGGCGACGCGGCCGGTTCCACGGCCGCCATGCGAGCCTGCGAAGCTCTCCTAGGTACTGGCCTAGACGCCCGCGTTGTTTCGCTGCCCTCCGAGCACGATCCCGATACCTTCGTCCAAGAGCACGGCTCGGATGTGTTGCTCAAACGAGCTGAAAATGCCCAGTCGGTTCTCGATTTCTACCTCAAACAACTCGCCCAGCAGCACGATCTCTCCAGCGTCGAAGGCAAAGCGCGCGCCGTCGAAAGGCTCAAACCGCTCTTGGCCAAACCCCGCGATGCGGTCCGCCGCGACCTGCTGCTGCGCGAAGTCGCCGAGCGCCTCTCGGTTGACGAGCAATCCTTGCGCCACGACCTGCAAGCCTCCATGCGCCGTCCCCAACAACCGCGCAAGGCAGCTACCGAGCCATCTCCTACAACCACGCCCAATCCGCCGCGCCACGAACTCGAATTTGTGGGACTGTTGTTCAACTTCCCTCAGCTCATACCCGAAACTGTCCGCGAATTCGCCCCTGACTCGCTAACCGACGCCCGCACTCAGACTCTGTGTCGCACACTCTTCGATCACCATGCCCACGGTAAGGCCATCGATCTCGGCATGATCATCAGCGAGCTAGAGGACGACGCACTCGCACGCCTAGTCGCCCAATGCGCGGCCCAAGGTTTCGACGAGGAACAAGTCGAGCGGCAATGGCGCGACTATTTGCTTTACTTTCAGAAAAATGCGCTGCAAAAGCGCATCGCCAACGCGCGTCAGGCTCTCGCCACGGCATCCGACGACGGCGAAATTGCCCGCATCAGCGCCGAACTCGTCGCGCTCAACCAAGAGCGCCAAGCGGTCGCGGCCCAACAAAGCTCTTGACCTGCTCAAGAAAAATCCTAGGTTTTTAACAACTTTACGGGGCCTATAGCTCAGTTGGTTAGAGCAGCGGACTCATAATCCGTCGGTCGTAGGTTCGAGTCCTACTGGGCCCACCATTACTTTTCTCACATGCGCGGTTACGAGGATTGGGCAGCCAATTTTTGTAGCCGTTTTTTCTTATGCAGAGCGTTATAGCCATCCTGCTATGGGTCACAGCCGTCTGGGGGCAAACGGACGCCGACGTCGATCGCGCAGATTCGCATTTTATGGCGACGGTGCTGGCGCGTCTCGCCCAGCGGGCCGATCCCATTGCCAACATCTATCTGAACAAAGCTCGCGTCGAGGGCCTCAGTTCCCTGCTGGGGCAACCGATGAGCGCGGTCAAGCGACTGAACATGCGCCTGCGGATTGCCCAAGAGCGGGTGCGAGCCGGGGATTTGCGCGCGGGCATCGAAGAGATGCAAAGCGTGCTGGCAGCCGTAGAGGAAGGGCAGGTTCCGGCGACCGAGGGTTTTGTTTACATGCTGCACGACCAGCTCGCCATCGCCTATCTGCGCCTCGGAGAGCAGGAGAACTGTCTGCGCAACCACACCACGGATTCCTGCTTGCTGCCGATCCGCGGCGACGGCGTTCACACCTTGCAGGAAGGCTCCCGCCGCGCCATCGAGCACTACACCATAAACTTGAACAAACGTCCAAGCGATTTGGGAACGCGCTGGCTGTTGAACTTGGCGTACATGACCTTGGGCGAATACCCGGAAGGGGTGCCAGAGCCTTGGCGCATTACCCCCCGTGTATTCGACGGCCACAGCGGCGGGATCCAGCGCTTCCGCGACGTGGCACCAGCGGCCGGAGTCGCGGCTATAGGCCTAGCAGGCGGCAGCGCAGTCGAGGACTTCAACGGCGACGGCCTGCTAGACATTGCAGTCTCCTCGTGGGGACTGCGCGATCCACTGCGCTACTTCCACAACGAGGGCGATGGCACGTTTACCGAGGCCACGACAGCGGCCGGGCTAGACGGTCAGATAGGGGGGATCAACCTCGAACAGGCCGACTACGACAACGACGGCGATGTCGATCTGCTCGTTTTGCGCGGAGCCTGGATGGGGGAAGAGGGCCGCATGCCAAACTCTCTGTTGCGCAACAATGGCGACGGCACCTTTGTGGACGTGACGCGGCGCACCGGCTTGTTCTCCTTGCACCCAACCCACGCAGCGGCCTTTGCCGACTTCGACAACGATGGCTGGTTGGATCTGTTCGTCGGCAATGAGTCCGGCAAACAGCCCCATCCATGCCAGTTGTTTCGCAACCAAGGGGACGGCACGTTTGTCGATGTGGCCCCCGCAGTCGGCGTCAATCACGTGGGCTTTGTGAAGGGCGTTGCCTGGGGCGATATAGACAACGACGGCTTGATCGACCTATACGTATCTCAGTTCTACCAAGAAAACGTCCTCTACCGCAACCTCGGCGACACAGCAGCGGGCTGGCGCTTTGCTGCGATGGTCGTCGCACCGGGGCCGAACGAGAGCTTCCCCACTTGGTTTTGGGACTACGACAACGACGGCTGGCTCGACTTGTTCACCGGTGGCTACAATATGAACGATCTCGGCGACATGGCGCGTGCGTACCTCGGCGAGGAATTTGCCGCCGATCACGCCCATGTGTATCGCAACAACGGCGACGGTACCTTCAACGAGGTCACCGAAGCGCTGGGGAGCTTTGGCCAAGTCATACTAGCTATGGGTGCCAACTACGGCGACTTGGACAATGATGGGTTCCCCGACTGCTACGTCGGCACTGGGATTCCCGATCTGCGCTCCCTCACGCCCAACCGCATGTTGCGCAACGACGGTGGCGCGCGATTCTTGGACGTCACCACGACAGGTGGCTTCGGCAACGTGCAGAAAGGGCACGGCGTGTCCTTTGCAGACCTCGACAACGATGGAGACCAAGATGTCTTCGAGGTCATGGGCGGCGCTTTTGAGGGCGATCTCTACCAGAACGTACTCTACGAAAATCCCGGGCACGGCAATCACTGGCTGCGGCTGTTTCCCCAAGGCGTGCAGTCGAACCGAAGTGCTATTGGCGGCCGCGTGCGCGTACGCGTGCGACAACCAGACGGCAGCACTCGCGACATCCATCACCTCATCGGCTCGGGTGGCAGCTTTGGGGCCAATCCGCTCGCACCCCACCTCGGGCTAGGGGATGCCACGGAACTGGAGTTCGTGGAAATCATCTGGCCTGCGACCCATAAGGCGCAGCGCTGGGCAGAGCTGAAGCTCGACCGCGCGTACTGTCTGCGCGAGGGCGACCCATCGGCGACTGAAGTGACCTTGCCAAAATTCCACTTTGCCACCGGGCACAACGGACATTGACTCAGTAGCCGTTGGAGGCTAATTTAGAAAGCCCTCTTGGGCGATTAGCTCAGTTGGTTAGAGCGCCGGTCTCACATACCGGAGGTCCGCAGTTCAAATCTGCGATTGCCCACCATCGTTAAAGGCCGTGCGAAGCGCATCTCAGCTTCCACGGCCTTTTTTTAGCGATAAAAGGGCACCTACCGCAAGTAGGTGCCCTTTGTTCTGCAATCCGCACTACGGATATAGATGCCCTTTTACTGAAGCCCAAGACATCGGTAAAATGTTCGTTCCCATGACGGGCTCGGGCTCACCCCCTTCCGGGAGCAGGTACGCAGGAATGGATCCCGGCGTACCCAACTCGCTGGCACCCGCATCCCAGCCGCTTTGTTCGGTCGCAGTCGCCCAGCTTTCGGGCTGGTCGCCGGGCTGGTCAAAGGCGATGCGCACCATAGCGCTTTTGCTGGCTGAGTCACCGGCGAAAGGGGCCCCGCGGCCATCGTCGGCTACGTCGATGAGCTGGCCCCCAGCTTGCGGGTCGCCATCGTATAGCTGTAAGAGCAGCTTGGTATTGGGCAGCGAAACGGCGGCATCAACGTGCTGAGGCTCGACGGCGAGGAGGGAGTTTTTGTGATTGGCAGCGTAGTTAGCGATGAGAAAGGTCTGTCCGGCGGGGATCACCGCAGCGTCGAGGACGAACATCACCTTGTCCTCGTCGCCGCTGCGGTAGGTCAAAGTCCAGCCGACCAAATCAATCGCCGCATTGCTGGCGTTGTAGAGTTCGATCCACTCGTCGGCCGTAGATGCCGTACTACCCGACCACATCAACTCGGATATGACGACCGGGCCGGGTTGGGCCGCGACAGGTGCGGCGAAAGCGAAAAAAATAAAGGCAATAAAAGGACGCATGGCAGCCTCCAGGTTAAGGTGAGATGGTAATTGCCATGCGCTTAATGCAATATGCGTGCCTATATTTTCTGTTTTTTATATCATATTGTAAAATATACAAATACAAAATTCACACTGCGCGTATTAACCGTGCTCAGTGCGTCTATCCGGCAACAGTTCTGACACCTATTCGATACAGAACGCGCGGGCTGTGAGCGCCGCGCACAGCTTCTGTTGCAGACCGCCGAAACCGCCATTGCTCATAAAAACCACCAAATCACTTGGACGGGCTTCCGCAGCTAAAAAAGCGGCCATTGATTCGACATCGGGCAGATAGTGCGCTAGCTTGCCGGTGGCACGGAGACGCTCTACTAAACGCTCGGGCGAAAAGGGTTCGTCGTCCCGGGCGCGTTCGGGACGGGGGACCGCAGTTGCGAAGAACGCGTCGGCCAAGGCAAATGCCTCGACGTAGCGATCCTCAAAGATAGCGCGGGCATTGGTCGCGCTGGCCGGCTCGAAAACCGCAAGGAGCCTGCGTCCGGGATGGGACCGACGCAGTCCCTCTAGGGTGTGGGAGACTGCGGTGGGATGGTGGGCGAAATCGTCGATGAGGAGAACGTCGTCAATCAGGCCAATCTGCTCTTGTCGGCGTTTGACGCCAGCAAAGTTGGCTAGGGCCGCGCGCAGATCGCCGACAGTCAAGCCAGCGTGGAAACCAGTGGCCAAGCTGGCCAAGGCATTGCAGACGTTGTAATCGCCGCTCAGCGGCAAGTCGAAAACCCCCACCTCTCGCCCCGACCGGCACAAGGTGAAGCGCGTCCTCTCGGCACTGGCCTGAAGGTTGGTGGCGCGCCAAAATGCGCCCTCTTCGAGGCCAAAGGTCTCCACCGGTGCCAGCGCGGCGGGGAGGAGTTCAGCGATATTGGGGTCGGTGCCGTTGGCTAGAATCAAACCGTTTTGCGGCACCATGTTGACGAGCTGACGGAAGGCCCTGACGATTTCGGCAAGGTCTTGGTAGATGTCGGCGTGGTCGAATTCAATGTTGTTGACGATTAACACCTCAGGTAGGTAGTAGAAAAATTTCGCCCACTTGGCAAAAAAAGCGCTGTCGTATTCGTCGCCTTCGACGATAAAGTGCGCACCTTGACCGAGCCGGTAGGAGCGGTCGAAGTTTTGCGGCACCCCGGCGACGAGGAAGGAAGGATCTAGGCTGCAAGCGGTGAAGAGGTGGGCGATGAGCGCGGTAGTGGTGGTCTTGCCGTGGGTTCCAGTTACCACCACCGAGCGCTTGCCGCGGATGAAGAAATCGCGCAGCACTTCCGGCAGCGACGAGTACGGGATCCGGCGCGATAGTACGGCCTCGGCCTCTGGATTGCCGCGCGAGATTGCGTTGCCAATGACGACCAAATCCGGCGTCGGCACTAGGTGGTCCGCCGAAAAGCCGGTCCGCACGTCGATTCCCAAACTCTCAAGCATGGTGCTCATCGGAGGATAGACGTGGCTGTCCGACCCGGTGACGCGATACCCCTGCTCGCGCAGCATACCGGCCAAAGACCCCATAGCTGTGCCGCAAGCGGCGATCAGATGAATGTGGGAACCCAATGGAAGCTGCATGCCCGTATATACCGTTGGGGAGATATAGGTGTCAAGGGAATCGGCCGGTTTGTGTTCAGCAATCGGCGATTGTTTTATTGTGGAGGCACTTGCTTGCAAGAGAGGAGACTATGGGCCAAGAGAAAGAAGCGGCAGAGGAGATTTTTCTGTCCCTCGTCATTCCCGTTTTCAACGAAGAGGAAAGCCTGCCTCATCTGTGGGACCAGATCGATAGCGCTCTGGCGACTGCGGAATGGTCCTGGGAGGCCATTTTCGTGGACGACGGGAGCACGGACGGCTCGTTTGCCGTCTTGGGCGAGTTGGCCAAGCAGCATCCGCAGGTGTGCGCCTTGCGCTTCCGCCGCAACTACCGCAAGGCCGCAGCCCTCGCCGCTGGCTTCAAGCAGGCGCGCGGCCAAGTCATCGTCACCATGGATGCCGACCTGCAAGACGACCCCCGCGAAATCCCTCGGCTGTTGGAAGAACTCAACCGCGATTACGACTTGGTCTCAGGTTGGAAAGCCAAGCGCCGCGACCCGTTGAGCAAAACCCTCCCCTCCCGCTTGTTCAACTGGATCACCTCGCTAGTTTCCGGGGTGCGCCTGCGCGATTTCAACTGCGGCCTCAAAGCGTATCGGCGCGAGGTGGCCGAAGATGCACTGCCGTATCTATACGGAGAATTGTATCGGTTTTTGCCCGCCGTGGCCCACTGGATGGGCTATCGAGTCGGCGAGATCCCGGTACAACACCATCCCCGCCGCTTTGGCCATTCCAAATTCGGGGCCAAGCGGTTGCTAAACGGGTTTTTAGATCTGCTGACCGTGACCTTCGTCGTGCGCTTTATGACCATGCCCATGCACGTCTTCGGCAGTTTAGGGCTCTTCTCCACGCTTTGCGGATCGGTCATCTGCGCCTATGTGGCCTTGCTGCGCTACGAGCACGGCAACATCCAAAACCGTCATCCACTGCTCATGCTGGGCATCCTGCTGATCATCGTCGGCATTCAGTGCTTCTCCATCGGCTTCTTAGGAGACATGATCGCCAGCATGCACCAGCGCGGCGGGCGCACCCCGCGCATTGCCGAGCGCTTAAACGGGTGATAGCTCTTTTAGAGCCGCCAACAGCGCGTCTATCTCTGCATCCGTACCCACCGAGATTCGCAGGCAGTCCGCCAAGCGCGGCGGTGTGGCAAAGTAGCGCACCAAGATCCGGCGCTCTTTGAGTTCCGCGTAGAGTTCGGCAGCGGCGCAGCTAGCCCAGCGCTCGCCGAGCCTAGCGAGCACGAAGTTCGCCTGCGAATCCCACACGTAAAAACCCAACGTCCGCAGCTCAGCACACAGGCGTGCGCGCGTCGCGCAGACGCGGGCGGCGTTTGTGCGCATCGCGTCTATATCCTCTAGGGCTGCCTCGGCGGCTACCAAGCTCAGCCGATTGAGATTGTAGTGGTCCTTGACCTTCCACATCCCCTCAATCAGTGCGGCTGGGGCAAAGGCAAAACCAATGCGCATACCGGCGAGGGAAAAAGATTTGGACATGGTGCGCACGACGATGGCATTGGGATGCTCTTCAATGAGCGGAACGCAGCCACCCTGCGAAAAATCGACATACGCCTCGTCCACGACCAAGACGCCGTCAACCCGCGCACAGAGCGCGGCGATTTGGTCGTAGGGCACGAGGGTGCCCGAGGGTGCATTGGGATTGGCGAGAAAAGTGATGCGGGCCCCGGGCACGGCTAGGCCTTCGGGCAGGGAGAAATTCTCGCCGAACTCGACCGGCACTGCCTCCGCTCCTTGGATGTCGATCAGGGGCTTGTAGTAGCCGTACGTGGGATGAGGATAGGCGATTTTGTCGCCCTCGCCGGCGAAGCTGCGGATGATGACGTTGAGCAGCTCGTCTGAGCCATTGCCGACCATAATCTGCTGGGGGGCGATGGCGAATACCTCGCCCAACTTGCGGCGCAAGGCCCAAGCGTCTGGGTCGGGATAGAGGCGCAGATCAGCCGCGCAGGCTTCGCGCAACCGCGCAAGCACTAAGGGGGAAGGCGGATAGGGGTTTTCGTTGGTATTGAGCTTGATGTAGCCCTTTTCGCGGGGCTGTTCGCCAGGGACATACCCGCGCAGGCGGGCGATATTGGGGCGGAACAGGTTCGACACGACTAACTGTTTGGCGGCTCATCTACGCGCAGCACTTCCAAAACGCCCTCGACGTGCTCGATTTGGTCTATAGCTTGGCGCAGTTGATCATTGTCGGCAACGTCAATCCAGAAGTCCTGTTCGGCGATGTGGCCATCGGTGCTGGTAGTGGCGTCGCGGATGTTGGAGCCAGCGTCGCTGATCGCCTTCGAAATGTCCGCCAGCAAGTACGTGCGGTCCCGGCTACGAGTGCGCAGATGAACGGTAAAGATCGGTTCATCCTCCATTTCCCACTCAACCGTGAGTAGGCGGTCTGGCTCGGCGGAAATCCGGCCGATGTTGGGGCAGTCGGTGCGGTGGACCGTAACGCCGCGGCCTCGGGTAACTAAGCCGACAATCTCATCGCCCGGGATGGGACCACAACACTTGCCAAAGCGGATCATCAAGTTTTGCATCCCTTGGATGCGAATATCTCTGCGGTCTAGGGGTCGGAACGCACGCCGCATAGGCTTGAGCGGGGCTATGCGGCCGATAACCTTGCCGATTGACAGGTCCCCATTGCCGAGGGCAGCATAAAGGTGCTCGGCGTCGCGGAACCCAAACTCCTTAGCCACGGCATCGAGATCAGGTGAGCCGGCGGCCCGATAGGGCTTCAACCCTCTGTCGAGCTCATCCTTGCCAAGGCGCACGTTGTGGTCGTATTGCTCCTCCCGTAGCCAGCGGCGGATAGCTTGGCGGGCCTTGGCGGTCTTGACTTGGTCCAGCCAAGCGAGTTTGGGTTTTTGCTGCGGCTTCGTGACAATCTCCACGATTTCGCAACTACTCAACGTCGTACTTAGTGGCACGACTCGGTCGTTTACCCTGGCCCTCTCGCAGTGCAGCCCAATGTCGGTGTGGATGGCAAAGGCGAAGTCGATTGGCGTGGCTCCCTTGGGTAGCTGATGTGGGTCGCCTTTGGGGGTAAAGACGACAATCTCGTCCTGAGACGCCAACTCGGCCTTCAGGTTTTCCATAAATTCGAGCGGGTTGGGGGCCTCCTGTTCCCAGTCGCCAAATTGTTTCAGCCAACTCAGATTGAAAGCGCCGGGCACTTTGTTGTTGGATTTGTAGCGCCAGTGAGCGGCGATGCCGATTTCAGCCGTGTCGTGCATCTGCGCGGTGCGGATTTGCACTTCGACGTATTGACCTTTGGGGCCGAGCACCGACGTGTGTAGCGACTGGTACATGTTGCTCTTGGGTGTCGATATATAGTCTTTGAAGCGCATGTTGTTGGGGGTGTAAATATCGTGGACCAAACCGAGGATTTGATAGCATTCGCCTACGGTGCCAGTGATGATGCGCACGGCCAGCAGGTCGTAGATCTCCTCAAAGGACTTGCCGCGTACCTTCATCTTATTATAGATACTGTAGAAGTTCTTGGCGCGGCTCGTAAATTCGGCCTTAATGCCATCGGCGTGCAGGCGTTCCTCAAGAGGGATCTGAAATTCCTTTATATCGTCTTCGCGCTCTTGACGCGTCATAGCCACCTTGTTGCGCAACTCTTGGTACATTTCGGGTTCGAGAAACTTGAGGCTTTGGTCCTCCAGTTGCCAGCGGATCAGCGCAAACCCAAAGCGACGGGCCAGCGGCGCGTACACTTCGAGCGTTTCCCGTGCCGTGCGCTCGCGGGATTGGAGGCTTAGGTATTGGAGCGTGCGCATGTTGTGCAATCGATCAGCCAGCTTAATGAATATGACGCGAATGTCCTTGAACATGGAGATCAGCAACTTGCGATAGGTCTCGGCTTGGCGCTCCTCGCGGCTTTCGCAGGTTATCTGATCGATTTTGGTAACCCCGTTGATCAGTTCGGCGATCTCTTCGCCGAATTGTTCGGCGACCTCCGCATACGTGGCCGGCGTATCCTCGATGACGTCGTGCAAGAGCCCGGCGGCGACCGTAGTGTGGTCCATGCGGAGTTGCGCTAAAATTCGGGCCACTTCGACGCAGTGGGCTATGAACGGCTCGCCGGACTTGCGGATCTGGTCCTTGTGATGCTCCTTGGCAAAGTGGTAGGCGCGGTTGATCAGCGCGAAATCGGCTTGGTCGTTGTAGGAGAAGACCTCGATCAGCAGTGCTTCCAGCCGCTCTTCGTCGCCTGCCTGCTTGACGAGCTCGTCCAAGTGATTATGAGCCGGAGGATATGTGGAAGTGGTTTCGACCATGGGATCCTGTATTTTCTATTTGCCTGTCAATATAAACATAAACACACAAGTACAGAAAAAAACAAGGACTGAACTTACTCAATATACTACATATCGTGTAATAATTCGCTTGAAACGAGAGTTTGCACACGCGGTAGAAGTTACATTAAAATGGGCGGAGAAAAGGACGCAGGATGTGGCCGCTAAAGACCGAAAACGCACCAGCGCTGACGCGAGCAGATAAAATCTTCGCCCTCGTCGTGGGCTTGAGTGCGATCGGGCTGATACTCTACGGCCGCTATACAGCCGAAGCCGGCGGCGTGCTCATCGTCGAGTTGGCCGAAACCGCGCCCGCTACGCATGATCTCTCCAACTACGGGGTCTTGCCGGTTGTAGGACCTTTGGGCGTGAGCCAGATCGAGATTGGCCCCAAGGGTGCGCGCGTGCTTTCTGCGCCCTGCGTCCACAAAATTTGTATGCGGCGAGGCTGGATGCAGCGGGCAGGCGATGTGGCCGCGTGCGTGCCCAATGGTCTAGTGCTGAGGATCGCTGGGGCCGCGCCCATAGACGCGATGATTCGCTGATGTTTGTGCGCCCTAGAGACGTGGCCCGTTTGGGGCTTATGGCCAGTGCGGCAATTGTGCTCTTTGCCTTTGAATCGCTGGTGCCCAAACCGTTGCCCTGGATGAAGCTGGGACTCGGCAATTTGCCGGTTTTGGTCGCGCTAGTGAGCTTTGGCGGCGGTCCAGCATTGGCCGTTAGTGCCATCAAGCTGGTAGTCGGCGGCTTGCTCAGCGGGGGATTTGCCGGTCCGGCCTTTGTCATTGGCGGCGGGGCTGGCTTCGCGAGCTGGTTGGTCATGGTTGCGGTGCGCCGCATGGGAGGCCTTTTCAGCGTCGTGGGTCTGAGCATCTGGGGCGCGTTGGCGCACCAGCTAATCCAGCTCGTTCTCGCCGCTGGCTATATCGGCCACAGCGGTCTATTCGCGCTTTTGCCGCTGGCCTTGTTCAGCGCCTTGGTGAGCGGAGGGGCGATCGGCCTGTTGGCTTGGTGGACCTTGGAACAATTGGCGAAAATAGGCTGGTTGGACCAAGATCATATAAATGTATAGACTTTAGATCATTTCAATGGACTTGCCCCAAAAGCCTACCTTGCAAACCGAGCCGGTCTTCAGCGCCAAAGCGCTGGTGGCGGGCACCCTAGGGTCGCTGTGCATCGCCGTGGGAGCGCCGTACGGCAACATGGTCATCCGCGGCTCCTACATGTCGATTGATTTCAGCGCCGCAGGCGCCCTGTTCCTCTTCTTCGTGCTGACGGGCTTGTTCAATACCTTGCTGACGCGCTTTGCCGCTCCTGTGGCTCTTGGACGCTGCGAGCTCATCGTCGCGTACATTATGATGCTCACGGCCTCGGCCATCCCGACGATGGGCCTCAGTGAGTACTGGCTGACGATCATCACCGGTGCCCAGTACTACGCCACCCCGGAAAACGAGTGGGCCTTGCTCATCCTGCCGCACCTTCCCGAGTGGATCGCACCGCAGGATCCCGAGGCGATCAAGTGGTTTTACGAAGGAGCACCGCGCACCACTGGGGTCCCTTGGGCCGCTTGGAGCGGCCCACTGTGCTATTGGGCCATTCTCATTGTAGCCCTGTACTTGGTGATGATCTCGTCTATGGTCATTATGCGCCGCCAGTGGGTAGAGCGGGAGCGGCTAGTTTATCCGCTGGTGCAAGTGCCCTTGGCCATGGTGCAGAGCGGAGGCCGCGGAGAAGCCCTAGGCCCTTTCTTCAAAAATCCAATCATGTGGGTCGGCTTTGCCCTGCCCGTACTCGTCAGTAGCCTCAACGCCCTACACGCGTATTTCAACTTCATCCCCGCCATCCAGCTCGTCTCCTCGGTTCCGATCCTGCGCAACACCGTCAGCCTAATTTTCCGCCTGAGCTTTCCCATGATCGGGTTCGCCTATCTAATCAACCTCGACATCGCCTTCAGCCTGTGGTTTTTCAACACCATCGCCAAGTTGATCCGAGGAGGACTGGGAGTTTTAGGGGTTGGCAGCACTGAAAAACTGGGCATCTACGGCGCTCCTAGCGAGCCAATTCTCGCCCATCAGGGACAGGGCGCGATGATCGTCTTAGTGCTTTTCGGCCTGTGGGTCGGCCGCGAGCACCTGCGCGACGTGCTGCGCAAGGCATTCCGAGGCGACGACCGCATCGACGACCGCGGTGAGATGCTCTCCTATCGGGCGGCGGTCTTAACTTGGCTCTCCGGCGTCGCAGTAATGACCATCTGGCTGTGGCAGTCTGGCTTGCCGCTGTGGGCGGCCTTTTTGACCCTGATGCTGGCCATCCTTATCTTCGTCGGCTTAACTCGAGTGGTAGTAGAAGGAGGCGTGGCCGCGGCGGTCGGGCCGATGATTTCTTCATCGGCCTTGGTCTCGGCCGTAGGCTCCTCGGCAATCGGACCGGCGGGCATGGTAGGCCTCGCATACACATTCGTGTGGGCGGCGGATATTCGCACCTTTGTCATGGCCTCCTGCGCGCACGGCCTCAAGTTGGGCGAGGGACTAGGGTCGCGGCTGCGCCCGCTTTTTTGGTACATGCTGCTGGCGATTGTCGTCAGCATCGTCGGCTCGGTCGCAGCGATTTTGTACCTCGCCTACGAATACGGCGGCATCAACCTCAACGCGTGGTTTTTTGGAGGTGGAACTCGTGCCCCTTTTGATTATATTACCACCAAGTTAAGCGCACCCACCGAGCCGAATATCGATGGCTGGATTCACACTTTTGTCGGCGGGGGCATCATGGCCCTGCTCATGTGGGCGCGCCAGCGGCTCTTGTGGTGGCCTCTGCATCCCATCGGCTACCCGATTGGTGCCATATGGCTGATGGACCAGTTGTGGTTTAGCATTGCCATCGCTTGGCTCTTAAAGTTGTTGGCGATGAAATACGGCGGTCCTGGTCTTTTTCGCCGGGCGCGTCCTTTCTTTTTCGGCCTAATCATAGGCCAGTTTTTCATCGCGGGGCTCTGGTTGATTATCGACTTTTTTACGGGCATGACCGACAATGTGGTCTTCTGGATCTGAGAAAGGCACTAACTATGCCTAAGTTCGCGATGCGATGGATAGCCTTCGGCTGGATTTTGGTCGGCGTAGCACCGGCTTGGACCGAAGTCGATTTTGCCGAGTTGGCGCGCACGGCCCCGGTCGAGCGCGTGCAGCAAACAATGGACACCTTTGCCGGCTTGGGGTCTAGAGTCGCCGGTTATCGAGGTGCCGACCGAGCGGCCCAGATCGTGCAGGAGCGCTTCCGTGCCATCGGCCTCGACGACGTCACAGTACACGAATACGATGTCTCTATTCCGGTCGATAAGGGCGGATTTCTGCAAGTTGTTGGCAGCGACGAGCAAGTGCCAATCCACGGCTTGTGGCCCAACCTCGTCAAAACCTCGACGCTGCCCGAAGACGGGGTGACCAAGCGCTTGATCGACGCGGGCGCGGGTGAGTACACAGACATGGACGGCAAGCAAGTCGAAGGGTCCGTGGCCCTGATGGACTTCAATTCGGGCGATGCCTGGCTCAATGCCGCCTACCTCGGGGCGCAAGCTATCATCTTTATCGAGCCGGACTCCACCGTGTACTTGGAGGGCGAAAAGAAGTTCCTCACCATGCCGCTCGACCTGCCGAGGTTTTGGGTCAATCGCCAAGTCGGTCAGCGCTTGCGCCGCCAATTGGCGACTGAGGGCGAGCAGATGCTCCACCTACAGTACCGCATGGATTGGGAGCGGCGTCCCGCTTGGAATATCCTCGGCACGATCCCCGGATACGATCCCTTGCTAAAAGAGGACGTGATCGTGCTGGAAGCGTACTACGACGCCATGTCAGTCGTGCCGGCCCTCGCCCCAGGTGCCGAGCAAGCCTCCGGCATTACTGCGCTGTTGGAACTGGCGCGCTACTTCCGCGAAAATCCACCGGCGCGCACGGTCGTATTTCTCGCCACTTCGGCCCACCACTTGGGCTTGCGCGGGATTGATGATTTCATCCAACGCTATTTGCGCAAAGAGGATCCCTTTATCGAGCACATGCTGGTGAGGCGGGTCGTCGATGCTGCACTCGCGCAGAACATGATCGCCCAAGACGGCATCCACTACGCCATCGGCGAGGAGGAGTTCACCAGTAAGGAAGCCCTCGTGCGGGGCGTTGCCGAAGGGCGCACCGACTTGGTCACGCGCGTTGCCGACGCTGCCCTTGCCGAAGGGCTACTGAGCCAAGAAGGAGGCGCATTACACCTCGCCGACGAGCAATTCGAAGATCGCCGCGAACTGGTTGACGAATTGCGCTCGGACGACGACTTGCGCCTCGCGCTCTACAAAACTTGGGTCGATCCCAAAGTCGATTCGCTCGCGGTCAAGCTCTTTATCAGCCTCGACCTTTCGTCGCAAACCGACGAACTCGGAGTGTGGAATAGCAATACTAGCTTTTACTACAAGCGTTACTTCGCGCCCTTCGGCAAGAACTTCATGGGGTATGCGCGCAAGATCAGCCGCGAGTTGGATTATCAGCAGCGCGACGTGCTAGTCAATGGTATCAGCCCCGAAGGCGGGATGAGTTGGCAGACTTTTGTACCAGGCGAAATATCGGTCAACAGCGAATTGGTATTGGCAACTGGTACGCCGGCATTGGCCTTTGTCACTGTCAACGACGCGCGCTTCCTCGTCGATACGCCCTTAGACCGGGCTGAGCACGTCAACTACGCCAATCTCGCCAAACAGATCCGGGTGCTCTCCGGCATGTTCGAGATGGCCTTTGCAGACCCAGAGCTGTTCCCGGACTTCAAGATGCGCTTGCGCGACACGCTGCGCTCGCTGCGCGGCCGGACCATGGTCTTTCCACGCCGCAGCATCATCCCCGACTTGCCGCGTGCAGACGCCGTAGCCGTGGTGCGCAACGGCAAGAAAAAGTCGTATAAAGGCGTGCGCGGCGAGTACTACGAAGTCGTTGATGACAAGGGGGCCTTCTACGTAAATCGGGTGCGGGTCAACAACGTGCAGATCGAGGGCTACTACATGGACCCGATCACCGGCCGCATCACTTACGCCCCCGACCGCGGCGTGCAAGGCGACGAAACCTACCCCATGCGGGTCGCCATGGATTGGCGCGACAAGCAGTGGATGGTCATCCTCTTCCCCTGCGTGCCCTACAACTTCTTCGACATCGTCGATCCGCGCTATTTGACCAAACTATCCAATGTGCAGGTCTTCGACGAAACGAACGGCCCTCCTGTGGAGTACGGTTATACCATCGGCGAAGGCCCCTCGGCCCAAAACGAGCCGGTCGGGGTGCTCTTCGCACGGCCCGGTTCGCACATCAAGATGGGATTCGGTGCTGGCCTGCTGGGATTCCGCTCGCTCCTGCTCAACGCCACCAGCGTAACCGACAAGGAAAAGGCCGAGGGCGAGGGCTTTGAGATTCGCCCCGGTACTTCCTTTGCCCGCACGACCTTCCAAGCCGCCCAAGACATGTGGAATCTCGACGAGTCGCGAATGCGCGAGCTGCGGAGCTTTGCCATTGAAAACCAGCGCCTCAACGACCTCCACTATCGCGCCGAAGCTGAGCTAGCCCAAGCCTCTGAGGCTGAGACCGAGCAGCGCTGGGGCGATTTCGTGCGCCACACGCGCGCGGCCTTTGGGCTGGAGTCGCGCGCCTACCCAGACGTCAAATCTACCCAAAACGACGTCATTCAGGGCATTATCTTCTTTATGGCCCTCGTCATTCCCTGCGCCTTTTTCACCGAGCGGCTCATTTTTACGGCCGCCACGATCCGCAATCAAATCATCGGATTCGCCGGGGTTTTTCTGGCGATCTGGATCGTGTTGTGGCTGGTGCATCCGGCCTTTCAGCTATCCAATCCCTTCGTCATCCTGCTCGCTTTCATCATCATCGCGCTGGCAGTGCTGGTGATGTCGATCATTTCCGGCCGCTTTAACGAGCAGATGAAGAAGCTGCGCACCGAAGTAGCCGTGATCCACGACACGGACGTCAGCCGCTCCTCGGCCTCGCTGACGGCCTTCCAGCTCGGGATTTCCAACATGAAGCGGCGCAAGACGCGCACGGTGCTCACTTTCACCACGCTCTTGCTGCTGACCTTTACGGTGCTTTCTTTCACCTCCATCCGCACGGGCTTGCGGTTCAACCAAATCAGCCGTGACAACGAGGGGCTCTACGAGGGCATCCTCATCCGCAGCAAGGCGTGGAATCCAATGGAGGATTCAGTCCTCGAATACGCCCGCAGCAATTTCGGCGATCGGGCCGCAGTCGCGCCGCGCAGTTGGTACAGCAATAAGGCCAAAGCGCACATTAAAATAAAGCATGGAGACAAAGCCCATAACGCGCTCGGCGTCCTAGGTTTAGCACCTGAAGAGACTCAAGTCACTCGGCTCAGCCAAGCCCTAGTCGCCGGACGCTGGTTTGAACCGGGTGAGGACAAGGCCTGCATCCTGCCCATCGACATGATCAAGGAAGCCCATCTCGATGTCGATTTGGCCGACGTTGGTCAAGCGCAAGTCAGGGTCTTCGGCGACTTATTCACGGTGGTGGGCGTCATCGACTCCAAGCGCATGAAGGACCTCAAAGACCTCGACGACGAGATCCTGACGCCAGCCGACTTCGCCGTCACCGGCGGTCAGGCAGTGCAGGAAATAGCCGAGGAAGAACAGCGCGAGAAACAAGGTCTGGAAGACGCCAAGGTCGTCATCAAACCCTTCGTCCACATAGAGCCAGCCAACACCCTGATTATTCCCTACCACACGTTGCGCAACGTCGGCAGTGGCAACCCACTACAGTCGGTAGCCGTGCGCTTCCCCGAGGGCAGCGATGTGCGTGGCGAGGTCGAGGAGTTCCTCTCGCGCCTCGCGGTGACGCTGTTTGCCGGAGTCAAGGAGGCCGGCGATGAATACATCAAGGTGTCGATCTATTCATCGCTGGGCATGACCTCCTTTTCCGGGATGAGCAACTTGTTCATCCCCATGCTGATCGCCTCTCTTATTGTGCTTAACACCATGATGGGCAGCGTGTACGAGCGCTTCCGCGAAATCGGCATCTACTCTTCGGTAGGCCTAGCCCCCGGCCACATCTCTTGGCTTTTTATCGCCGAGAGTTGCGTCTATTCGGTGCTGGGCGTGGTCGCCGGTTATCTCAGCGGCCAAGTGATTGCCAAAGTGCTGATCGAATTCGAGCTTTTGGGCGGCTTCACGCTCAACTATTCCTCGGTGGCCGCGGTGCTCTCCTGTATGCTAGTGATGGCCGTGGTTATGCTCTCGACGATTTATCCGGCACGCAAGGCTTCGCAAATGGCCGTGCCGGACGTGACCCGCAAGTGGAAGCTGCCGCCGCCCGACGGCGACCAGTGGGATTTTGAGTTCCCCTTTACAGTCAGCGGTCACGAGGTCTTGGGCTTGAGCGTATTCCTCATCGGCTACTTCGACTCCTACAGCGAAGAGTCCATCGGCACCTTCTATACCGACGGTGCTCAGCTAAGCCGCGAAGAAACGCCCAACGGCGAAGGATACATTATCGACATGAATATCTGGCTGGCTCCGTTCGACTTGGGCGTCAGCCAACACGTCACCGTGCGGGCCATGCCAGAGGCCGAGCACAACATTTACGCGATCAGCCTGCAAATCAAGCGACTCAGCGGCGAGGATGCCTCGTGGCGGAGGGTCAACCAGCGCTTTATGAACGTCATCCGCAAACAGTTCCTCATCTGGCGCACGGTAGATGCCGAGGCCAAAGAAGGCTACCGCCAACAGGGCGTGGAAATTCTACAAGGGCTGCGCAGCGAAGTGTCGGCGTAAGGGAGGATAGCGAGTGCTCGGAAGCAAAAACAGAAACCCGAACCAAGAGATCGAAGAATATAGGGACCTAATGCAGGTCCCGGACCGCTTCGAGAACGGCTTTACGATCAAGGCCATCCTCGGCGTGCTCTTCGTCGCCTTCATCATGGTGCCGGGCAACATGTACTTGAGCCTGATGATCGGCGGCTCTTTGGGAGCGGCGGCCGAGTGGGTGACCATCATCCTCTTCGCCGAAATCACCAAGCGTTCCTTCTCCTCCCTCCGGCGCCAAGAAGTCTATGTGCTGTTCTACGTGGCCGGCTCGCTGATTGCCGCTGAGACTGGTGCCTTTGAAGGCTTGCTCTACAACCAGTACTTAGTGCAATCGCCAGCGGCCAAGCAGTTTGGTATCGCCAAGCTGATCCCCGGCTGGGTGGCACCGCAGCCCGACTCGTCCGCCATCATCGAACGGACCTTCCTGCACTCAGATTGGGCGATGCCGATCGTACTCCTAGTCTTGGGGATGATCATTTGGCGCATCAACTGGTTCACCATGTCGTACGCGCTCTTCCGGCTCACCTCCGACTATGAGCGCCTGCCCTTTCCCTTCGCGCCCGTAAACGCCCAAGGGGCTACGGCGCTGGCCGAGACCACCCAAGGACTTGAGACGTGGCGCTGGCGGGTATTCTCGGCGGGGGCGATGATCGGCTTGGTCTTTGGCACAATCTACGTGGCCTTGCCGGCGATTACTGGTGCGCTGTTGACTGAGCCGATCCAACTCATACCTATTCCCTTTGTCGATTTCACCCAAGTCACTGGCAACTTTATCCCGGCTACTCCGCTGGGATTTACCGCGCACTTGGGACCGATCTTTACCGGGTTGGTGGTGCCGTTCTGGGGAGTGATCGGCACCTTTATCGGCGTACTCGTCGCCTCCATTGCCAACCCACTGCTCTACACCTGGACGCCTTCGTGGCGCGAGGAGCCGTACCTGAACTTGTGGCAGCAAGGCATGGGCACGATCGAGACTTACTTCGTCAACTACGTCGATTTCTGGATGAGTTTCGGCCTCGGCACTACCTTCGCCATCGCCGCCATCGGCATCTACCAGATAGTTCAGAGCGTGCGCAAGACTAGGGCTAACAACGGCAACGGGAATGATAGCAGTCCCAAGAGCGGCTTCGCTACCCCCGCCGGCCGAGGCGATTTCCCGATCTGGGTGGCGTTGGCACTATACACCTTGGCCACGGCCGGCCTGATCGGCATCGCCGCTTGGCTGCTGCCGGGCATTGCCCAATTTATATGGTTCTTCCTCTTCTTTGGTTTCGTATTCACGCCCTTTCAGTCGTTTGTCAACGCTCGCCTAGTCGGGATGGTAGGACAGACGGTGGACGTTCCCTTTGTGCGCGAGGCCACGATTATTCTCTCTGGGTATCGCGGTGTTGACATCTGGTTCATTCCGTTTCCCTTGGGCAACTACGGTGCCCAGACCCAGAAATTCCGCGAAATCGAATTGACCGGCACCCAGTTTACCAGCATCATCCGCGCCGAGATTTTCATGGTACCCATCGTGCTCTTTACCAGTTTTCTCTACGGCTCCTATATCTGGAAACTGGCACCGATCCCGTCGGCTTCCTACCCCTATGCCCAACTCATGTGGCGTCTGCGCGCCTACCAGCAATGTCTTTTTATCACCGGCACCATGCGCAGCGAACTGGCCATAGACAACGATCAGGCGGGATGGACTCCAGCTAACCTGATCGAAAACGAATGGTGGTACTGGCGAGTGCGGCTAGTGGATCAGGAATGGCTAGACTCCAACGGCAAGCGCGGTCAAGTCGGCCCGTGGATGCCGACCCAAGTTTTCTACTCGTACTTCGATCAGGGGGCACCCGACATTGTCGCCGAGCGCTATCTGCGCGATGAGCAGCTAGCCGAAGAGGAAGTTGTCGAGGGCCTGCCGGCGATTGCGCCACTGGGGCCAGCGATGGACACCGTCATTCGCGAACCCCGCCCAACCCTCGAAGTGAAGGTCGAACGAGCCGTGCCAGCGGGGTGGTCTTTCTACTTTGAGGTCGATACCGATCCGCTCTTTACCAGCTCTTGGATCCAGCGCTCCACCGATGTGCCTTGGCTCTTTAGGGCGCTGAAGGAGGAGGTCATCGCCTTTGGTGCTGTCTTCGGGGTGGTGAGCTTCATTCTGCTCTCCATACTCGGGCTGCCGATCCTGCTGATCTTTGGCTTCGTGCGCTCGCTGACGATTCTGCCGCACTTGGTCGTCACCGAGATCATCGGCGCGCTCTTGGCCCGCTACTACTTTTGGAACAAGTACGGGCGGCAAGAATGGCGGCAGTTTGCCCCGGTTCTGGCGGTGGGCTTCGCCTGCGGCATGGCGTTGATGGGGATGGCGTCGGTGGGGATCGCCCTAATCCAGAAATCGGTCTCCGTGCTGATCTTCTAGCATGAATGATCGGGTGGATTTCGCTTGGCAAGGGCTGCGGTTGTCCGTGCCCGACGATTGGAACCTCGGCCGGGTTGACGGGGACTTTGAAAAGGGCTATGCCCGCCTCGACGACGCCGAGATCGTGCGCGCCGAGATCGAATGGCGGCGGCTCAAAGGCCGCGGCGAGGCCCTGCGCCTGACCGAGTTGGTAGATCGCTATCTAACCAACCTGCAAAAGAAGGCCCAAAAGGTCGATGCTCCCTTTGAGGTTCAGCGCCGCGCTCGATTCCTCAAGAACAAAAAATTCCTCGAAGGCCGCGAATACGAGGTCTTCATCTGGGAGGCCGACTTCCGGGCCTACAACCTAGCACTCGCCTTGAAGTCCGGGCGGGTAGTGCTCCTGCGAGTGCTGGCCAAGTTAGACGAGTTTTTGCCCGAGCAAGCCGAGGCCGTGTTCAGTTCGCTCGTCGATCAAGAAGGCGAGGATGCGTATCTGTGGAGCGTGTACGGCTTGCGGTTTTTTGCGCCCAGCGATCTCAAGCTACAAAGCCATTCCCTCAAGTCGGGCCACATCGAGCTAGAGTTCTCCCTCGGCAAACAAGTTCTGAAGGTGCATCGGTTGAGCATGGCCCGGATTATGCTCAAAGACGCGCACATTCAAGACTGGTATCCGGTTTTCTTTAAAAAGCAACTGCGCGACTTCGTGGTCGATATTACTCCAGAAGCCGTGCAGGAACACGAGGGCATTCGCGTCGAAGGGCGACCGCGCAGCCGTTGGCGTCAGCTACTGCGTCCCCTGCCCTTTATGAACCCGAGGCCGCGCCTGTATATGCGGGGGCGCGTCTGGCGCGATACCGACCTCGACAAAATCGCGATCATCGAGCACCTCTACCGCAAGAAAGACGCAGCAGACGATCTAGTAGCCAAGGTAGTAGATGGGCATTTTATCGAAAAACAAGGGACCCAAGCTGAGCCGTACCGCCATGCTGGCGTCGCGGCCAACGCGCAATGAATCCCTGCGCTGGGAAAACAACGACAACGGCGAGATCCAAGTCTTCATAACGCGCCAAGAGACTTGGAGGGTGCGGCTGTTATCCAAGTTTTTCTACATCCCTAGACAGCGCAAGATCACCCTCGACGAGGTCGGCAGCGAGGTCTGGCGGATGTGCAATGGCCGCAACTCGGTCGGCAGGATGATCGAAGAGCTCAGCGACAAGTACCAGCTCAATCGCAAGGAGGCCGAGGTCTCCCTGCTCCAGTATTTGAAGACCCTTGGGCAGAAGCGCTTCATCGGCTTTGTGTTAGAGAGCGATGAGAAGCCGCCCGGTCGCGGCGCGGCCAGCGGAAAAAAATGGCAAAAGAAACAAACAGGGGCGAGCAATTAGCTCGTCCCTTTCTTCGTCTGCACTCGCACCAAATCGCACGACTTTTCTCCCACTTGCTCAATCCCGCACTGTTGGCGCTTTTAGTCTTCGGCGTCCAAGCGCACATACTGGGCGACTGGCTCGCCGGATCGGTGGCGATCAGCACCTTTTCCTTGGTACCCGGATTGTTACTCTGGTACTTGGTGCGCTCGGGCTATCTCGACAAAGCCTATACAGACGACCGCAACAAGCGCGCTACCCTGCTCTTGCTGGGTGCTCTTTGCTACGCTTTGGGGAGTGCGGCTCTCTACGGGATCGGAGCCCCTCCCCTAATGCTGGTCACGGCCGCGTCCTGTGTCGTCAACACGCTCTTAGTCTGGTGGATCAATCGCTCCTATAAAATCAGTATTCACGCGGCTGGCGTCGGGGGGACGACCTGTGTATTGTTGATCAGCGTCGGCAGCGCGGCGTGGCCCTTCTTGCTCAGTTGGCCGGCCGTCGCTTGGGCGCGGCTTCACTTGCGGGCGCATACTCCCATGCAGATCGGCGCGGGCGGCGCGCTGGGCGCGGGGAGTATGGCCCTGCTGTACAGTGCTTTCCTACTGTGAGCGCAGCACATGAACCAATCGTATAAGGGCTTTATAGATCGCCTGACCTACCACAACCCGGAAAACGGCTATACCATTGCGCGCTTAGTAGTAGAAGGCCAACGCGAGCGGATCGCAATCGTGGGGGCAATTGCCTCCATCCAAGAAGGCGAGAGCATCGAAGTCGAAGGCGTGTGGACCAATCATCCCAAATACGGCAAACAGCTCAAGGTGGAGCGCTATAAGTCCGTTTATCCCTCGACCCTCGAAGGCATGCAAAAGTACCTCGGATCCGGTTTGATCAAGGGCATCGGGCCAAGGTCGGCCAAGCGCATCGTCGAGCACTTTGGCGAGGAAACGCTCGACATCATCGACGCGGATCCCCAACAGCTAGCGGAAGTGCCCAAACTGGGCAAGAAGAAGGTCGAGTTGATCGCCGCAGCTTGGGACGAGCAGCGGCAAATCAAGGACGTGATGGTCTTTTTACAGTCGCATGGGATTACCACTGGCTACGCGGTGAAAATTTTCAAGACCTACGGCCAAGAGGCCATCCACAAGGTGCGCAGCGATCCCTATCGCCTAGAGCGCGATGTGGATGGGATCGGCTTCCGCATCGCCGACCGCATTGCCCAGCGCTTGGGCTTGGGCCGCGACGCCCCCGAGCGCGTACAGGCTGGCATCCGCTATCTGCTCTCCGAAGCAGCCGACGAGGGGCACGTGTACCTGCCGGCCGTGGAAATGATGGAGCGAGCCGTCGAAATTTTGGACATCAACGCTGAACTGCTGCCGCCGGCATTGGAGGCCCTGCGCACTACCGACGGCGTGGTCACCGAAGATCTGCGCTATTATCTGCCGCCGCTTCACCGCGCCGAAGTGGGCACCGCATCGTCGCTAAAGCGGCTTTTGGGCACGTCGATCGAAGAATTGGCTGTGCCCGCAGAAGCTGAGGACGAGTTGGAATTAGCTCCGGCGCAAAAAGAGGCCGTGGAGCTGGTCGCCACTAGCAAGGTGCTGGTGCTGACCGGCGGGCCGGGCACCGGCAAGACTACGGTCACGCGGCGCATCTTACACCTGTTGGAGGAAGGCGGCCTCAAGGTCGCGCTGTGCTCGCCTACGGGCCGGGCTGCCAAACGGCTGAGCGAGGCCAGCGGGCGCGAGGCCAAGACCATTCATCGGCTGCTCGGATTTCAGCCGGGCGAGCGGCAATTCAAAAAGGGCTATGACGACCGCCTCGAAGTCGATGCGCTGATCGTCGATGAGGCTTCCATGATCGACGTGGTGCTGCTCAACGCGCTCCTGCGCGCCCTACCCGACCACGTTCGGCTGGTGCTAGTCGGTGACATCGACCAGTTGCCCTCGGTGGGGCCGGGCAACGTGCTCCGCGACATCATCGACTCGGCAAAAGTGCCGGTAGTGCGTCTGACGCAGATTTTTCGCCAAGCGCAAAAAAGCCACATCATCCGCAACGCGCACCGCATCAACAGCGGCGAAATGCCCATCGTCGAGAACGACGCGGCCGCGGATTTCTACTTCATCCAAGAAGGCGACCCAGAGCGAGTGGTCGAACTGGTGGAAGAATTGTGCGCCACGCGGCTGCCTAGCTATCGGGGGTGGGATCGGCGCGATGACATCCAAGTGCTTGCGCCCATGTACCGCGGCGAGACCGGTGCGCTCAACCTCAACCAGCGGCTGCAACAGCGCCTCAACTCGCACGGGCAGGCTTATAGCCATCGCGGGGCCGAGTTCCGGGTGGGCGACAAGGTCATGCAGGTCAAAAACAATTACGACAAGGGCGTTTTTAACGGCGACATCGGCACAATCGAGCGGCTCGATGCGGAAAAACAGGTGCTCTACGTGCGCTTTGACTACACCTTGGAATACGATCAAGTCGATCTCGACCAGCTAACCCTCGCCTACGCCATCAGCATCCACCGCTCTCAGGGGTCGGAATTCCCCGTGGTGGTGCTGCCGCTGACGACGCAGCACTACGTGATGCTCCAGCGCAACCTACTCTACACGGCGATTACCCGCGCCAAGCAAATGATTGTCATCGTCGGTACCCCCAAGGCCCTCAAGCTGGCCATTACAAACGACAAGGTCGCCCAGCGCTACACTACTCTCAAAGAGCGGCTGCGCGGCGAGGTCGGCGCGGTAATGGAAGCGGGAGAAGCTATCCCGCTGGAATCAACACTGCCGAGCGATTGATTCCACAAACCGACGCGTTCCTCATCAATCGCCACTGTCTTGGGGAAAGGTTGGCAGGATACGTTAACTGCCAATCACCTCTACAAGTCGTCGCTCAGCAGCCAGCGCACGGCGTTTTGCTGCAACTTCTCGTAGGATGGATTCCACAATACGGGGATGGTGTGTCCCGGTGATAGATAACACACGCGGCCCGCGCCGTAGTCGTACGCCCAAGCCGCCTCACACGTAGTGCCCAAATCCTGCCAAGTGTGCCCGTCGTCGTTGACGCTGACGGCCAAGACATGGGCTGGGTCCTTGTCGTACTGCATGAAGTGCTGCTCGTCCTCGACGACAAAGTCCTCCACACCGCGCGTTATAGGGTGGTCCGTGCGCGTGATGTGGACGCGGTAGGGACGCACCGGCGGGTGGCCTTGCGTAGCGGCACCTAGCACGTGGCGAAAGTCGCTACTGCCTGGGGCGATGTACGTGGAATTGTGGTAGAAAAGAGCCGCTCCGCCTGCCTCCACGAAGCTCCGCACGGCGCGGCCCTGAGCTTCGGTAATCCACTGTACGGGACGGGATTCCTCAGCCTGGACGGGCGGCTCGCTGACAGACGCAGCCTCTATGCCGTAGCCATTGGGCCAGATCATGCCGTCGCGGAAGACGATCAGCAGCCGGTAGCTCGACAGATGTTGGGCATTGAGCAGGGTGATTTCGTCGGTAAAGTCAACGGACAAGCCTATGCCTTGGACTAAAGTGCGGCCCAGAGCTGTGCGGATGTAATCAGACGTGTGATAGCGGTCGCCCACGAGGGCAAAGGCCGTAGCCATGCATCGCCTCCTCGGTGTGATCTCGAATCTACAATGGGCAAGGGCAACCACGAGGGTTGCCCCTACATGCGTGATTTTGCGGTTGCAATGGGCGGTGGGCTGCTCAGAACCGTTCCAACTCCGGGAACTTTTCTTCGCCTCTATGCACGTGCATGGCCCCGCCCTCAGCACACCGCCGCAAGGTGGGAAACACCTTGCCCGGATTCAATACCTGCTGCGGGTCAAACTCGGCCTTGACTCGCTCCTGGGCGTCCAAATCCGCGTCCTTGAACATGCACGGCATTAAATCCCGCTTCTCAATGCCAACCCCGTGTTCCCCGCTCAATACTCCACCCACCTCGACGCAGAGCTTCAGGATCTCGGCCCCTAGCGACTCGGCCTTCTCCAAGTCGCCCTCGACATTGCTGTCGTACAGAACGAGCGGGTGCAGGTTGCCATCGCCCGCGTGGAATACGTTGGCCACCCGCAGGCCATACGCGGCCGACAGTTCCCCGATTCTTTCTAGCACCTGTGGCAGCGCACCCCGAGGGATGGTCCCGTCCATGCAGTAGTAGTCGGGACTAATCCGACCCATCGCTGGGAAAGCCGCTTTGCGGCCGGCCCACAGCTTTTGCCGCTCGGCCTCGGTGGTGGCGCGGGAAAGCTCGGTCGCGCCGGTCTGCTGCAAGAGCGATTCCAGCGCGCGGCTTTGGCACTCGACCTCGCTTTGCGGCCCGTCCAATTCGACCAGCAAGAGCGCCGCAACCCCGAGTGGATAACCCGCGCCGACGAAACCCTCCACCGCTTCCACAGATAGCTGATCCATGATTTCCATACCGGCTGGCACCATACCCGCAGCGATGATCTCGGCCACCGCCTGTCCGGCCGCGGCGACCGAATCGTACACAGCCATCACCGCCTGCGCCACTTCCGGCTTGGGCAAGATCCGCAGCGTGGCCTCCGTGGTAATGGCCAACAATCCTTCCGAACCCGTCAGCAACCCGAGCAAGTCGTAGCCCGCTTGGTCCATGCCTTTGCCGCCGACCCGCACCACCTCGCCGTCGGCCAACACTACCTCCAAGCCGAGCAAGTTGTTGGTCGTCGTGCCGTACTTGAGGCAGTGTACTCCGCCGGAATTCTCGGCGATATTGCCGCCGATCGAGCAGGCGATTTGGCTCGAAGGATCGGGCGCGTAGTAGAAGCCGCTCCGCTCCACCGCTTCGGTCACCGCACGGTTAGTCACGCCCGGCTGCACAGTCACCGCGCGGTTTTCCAAGTCGATGTCGAGGACCGCTCGCATCCGCGCCGTGCTCAACACGACTCCATCTTCCCTCGGCAGGGCACCGCCTGAGAGCCCAGTACCGGCACCCCAAGGGACGATGGGAATGTCGAAGTGGGAGCACGACCGGAGTACGGCCGCGACCTGCTCGGTGTTATCCGGCAAGGCGACCAGCATGGGCCGCTGGCGATACGCCGACAGACCATCGCATTCATAGGCGACTACATCCTCGCGGCGATGAATAATCTGATCGGCGCGCAGGTGCTCAAGTAGGAGGCTGATGAGGTCTCCGCGCCGCTTGAAGCGGGTGGGGTCGGGTGTTGGAAGTTGCATTAGTTAGTAACCTAAGTCCTTGGCGTACGCAAAAAGCGCGGGCGTGCCGCCGGTATGGAGAAAGATAAGGCTCTGATCGGGACGCCACCAACCTGCGCGTACGTGCGCCAAAAGTCCGGCCATGGCTTTGCTGGTGTAGGAAGGATCGAGCAACAGTCCTTCCTGCTGCGCCAACAGGTGCAGGGCTTCGCAGCCCTCTGGAGTGACCACGCCGTAGTCCGGGCCGACAAACGCGGCGTAACTCTCGAAATCTTCCGCTCTCAGCGCTAGGTCCAAGCCCAAGATCGCAGCACACTCACGCGCTAAGGCAAGGTGCCCCTCAGCGGCTTCGCGATCGTCGCGCGGCGAGGGGCTGATGCCCACTACCCGCATATCGATGCCCAGCGCCTTGAACGCTACCACTAGCCCCACGTGGGTATGCGCCCCCGAACACAGGTAGATCGCCGCTGGCTCAACGCCCTGTTCTTCGCATTGGGCCAAAAGTTCTAACGCTCCATCGACGTACGCTACACTGCGGAAGATGCGCGCGTCCGAGCTGGTGTGGAAGGGGTGGTGCCCGGCCGCAGTCAGCGCGGCCATCTTCGCGGTCACGGCCCGTGCCTGCTCCTCGGGTGCTGGCAAGTCCACCTCTGCGCCAAAGAGGTGGGTCAACAGCAGGTTCCCTTGCGTCTGCGCATGCGCGTCGTCTCGACCGACGATCACCGCCTGCATTCCCAATTTTGCGGCCACCGCGGCCGTCTGCCGCGATTGATTCGACTGGGCGGCGGCCGAGTGTACCAGCACGTCACAGCCTTGCTCTACGGCTTGGGCGATTTGGTATTCAAACTCGCGGATCTTGTTGCCGCCGAAGGCCAAGCCAGTCAGATCGTCGCGCTTGACCCAGATCTGCGGACCGGCTAGGTGGGCACTGAGGCGCTTTAGTTCCTCCAAGGGCGTCGGCAAGGACGCTAGCTGCAACCGAGGCAAGGCGGCCAACCGCTCTTTCAGTTCCTCTCGGCTAATAGTCATAGCTTTCCTCTTTTTTGCTTTCAATACAACTATTAAACAACCACCGGGCAAACCCATCATTCACTGCGGGCACACCGCGTTTGCCCTTTTGCTAAAATCCCTTAACTTTTACGTAGTGAGACCCACGCAACCTTTTGTCCCTCCTCGGAGCCTCACGCCTCCCCAACACAAATCGCTGTTTAACCAATATATAGGGCCGTTTTGGATCTAGTCGAACCTATACCCGAACGCCTATTGCCCCACATTCGCGGCGAATTGCAACCCGGCGAGCTGCTCATCGTCCTCCTCGCCGCGGACATTCGCCCCGACGGGCAATACGGCGACTCTTGGTTTGCTCTCACCGACGAGCGGATACTCGTCTTCCACCCCAATGGCGCAGATACGCCCGAGACCGTGCGCCTCGGTTTGGACGAAGTGCAAGGCATCCAGACCCGCAACTACGTGGGCAGCGGTGCGCTCGTCGTCGAGCTGGAGGACGAAACCGTCGAGCTGCTGCGCTTTTCGCAGAGTGCGTACTACAAATTCTCCGGCGTGCCCCAAGCCATTGAGGGCGCTGGCCTAGTCGAGGAAGAAGACGCAGACGAGGACGGGGCGCTGCATGTCGATCCCGTCAGAACAGTAGAGCACTGCCCCACCTGCGGCCGCGCCCTGCGCTCCGGCTCCAAAGTCTGCCCCAACTGCCTGCGCCAGACCGAGACCTTCTGGCGGTTGTTTTCCTATATCAAGCCCTATAAAACCCAGGCACTGCTCGGGTTTACGCTGACGATCTTGCTGACGGTCATCAGCCTGCTGCCGCCCCAGCTCAACCGCATCCTCATCGACGATGTCATCGTCCCGGTCCTCGTCCAATACGAAGCCGCCGGCATCGCCGAGGGCGAGGCGGCCACGCCTCCCGCCGAGAGCGTCCAACTCCTGCTGTTGGTCGTGCTCGGCCTGCTCGGTATCTATATCAGCCGCGGCATCATCAGCGGCGTGCGGATGTACGCCCTAGGGTGGCTCGGCCAGCGCGTCGTGTACGATTTGCAGATGCAAATTTTCCAACATTTGCAATTGCTGTCGCTGACGTTTTACAACAAGCTCAGCACCGGTCGAATCATGACCCGAGTCACCAGCGATACCGAGCGCATGCGCAGCTTTATCACCTCGGGGTTTCAAGACATTGTCATCGACGGGCTGACCATCGTCGGCATCTGCGCGATGCTCTTTGTAATGAATTGGGAGTTGGCATTTTTGTCGCTGATCCCAATTCCTTTCATGATCGTCGGCACCATCATCTACCGCAATCGCATCCACTGGATTTTCCACCGGATATGGCGTCGCATTTCTACCCTCAACGCCATGCTCGCCGACTCCATCCCCGGCGTCAAAGTAGTAAAGGCATTTGCCCAAGAAAACCGCGAGCTCGATCGTTTCAACGAGCGTAACGTCGATCTGCGCGAATCGCAGATGACCGCCTTCAAGATGCGTTCCTATTACATCCCGACGATCGCTTTTATAACCTCGGTCGGCTCGATCGTCCTGTGGTGGTTTGGCGGCAACCGGGTGCTCGGCAACACGCTGACCTTGGGCGACTTGCAGGCTTTTATCTCGTACATGGTCATGTTCTACGCGCCGGTGCGCTCGCTGTGTAACCTCACCGAGCAGCTAGAGACCGCGGCGACAACGGCCGAGCGCGTCTTTGAGATCATCGACACCGAGCCTGAAGTCCAAGACGATTTCGACGCCATCGATCCTGGCCCGCTTACCGGCGAGGTAGAGTTCCGCAATGTCAGCTTCACATACGACGGGTCAGCGAGGATCCTCGACCGCATCCACTTCAAGGCCGAGTCCGGCGAGATGATCGGCATCGTTGGCCCCAGCGGCGCTGGCAAATCGACCTTGGTCAACCTCATCTCGCGGTTCTACGACGCCACCGACGGCCAAGTCCGCATCGACGGCCAGCCTATTACCCGGCTCAAACAGCAGGCGCTGCGCAACCAAATCGGCGTGGTCTTGCAAGAGCCGCTGCTGTTCCAAGGCTCTATCGCCAGCAATATCGCCTACGGCCACCCCGACGCGACGCGCCAAGAGGTCATCGAGGCGGCCCGCGCGGCCAACGCCCACAAGTTCATCATGAATTTTCCCGATGGCTACGACACCCAAGTCGGCGAGCGCGGCGGTCGGCTCTCCGGCGGCGAGCGCCAGCGCATCTCCATTGCCCGCGCCCTGATCGGCAACCCGCGCATCCTGATCCTCGACGAAGCCACCGCCTCAGTCGATACTCAGACCGAGTTTGAGATCCAAGAGGCGCTCGAACGGCTAGTCGCCGGCCGCACCACCTTTGCCATTGCCCACCGGCTCTCGACGCTCAAAAACGCCGACAGACTGCTGGTGTTGGAAAGAGGGCGCGTCGCCGAGGTCGGCACCCACGAAGAGTTGCTCAATAAGGAGGACGGCGTCTATCGCCGACTGGTCGATATGCAAACCGAAATGGCGAAAGTGCGGGCGCTATGAGCGAGACACGCGGTTATTCGTACGAGGATTTTCTGCTCGACCCACAAAAGATGCGTTTCGGCCGCTCCGAGCGCGGTAGCTTGATCCTCATGCTCGATGGCGAGGAGTACACCGACATTAAGATCCGCCGTGCCTTTCCATTAGAAGAGTCCGACCGCTACATTGGCGTCTTTGCCGCCGAAGATCAAGAACTCGGCACAATCGAAGACCCGCAACAACTCGACGATCAAAGCCGCCAAGTGCTGCGAGACGAACTCGACAAGATCTACTTTCAACCGCAGATCCTCGCTTTCAATAGCCTCGACGAGGAATTCGGGGTGCTGCGCGGCCAGATCGAAACTACCAGCGGCCCCCGCCAGCTCGAAATCCGTGGCTATCGCACCAATGTGCGCATGCTTTCCGGCGGTCGGGCCGTCATCGAGGATGTCGATGGCAACCGCTATCTAATCGCCAATTGGCGCGCGCTGCCGCGAAGAACGCGCGAGATTTTAGGGCTTTAAAGCAAGCTGCGTTTAGCCAGCGAAATACGCCTTCATCTTCTCCAGACCAATCCGGGCGACTTCCGCCGGATCTTGCTCCCATAGCCCCGGATTGAACAGCTCCAGCGACACAAATCCCTCGTATCCCTGCGCTTGCGCCAGCCGCTCAATTTCGCGCAATGGCCCGACCCCATCGCCCGGCATCACTCGGTCGGCGTCGCTTTGTTCGGCAAAGGGTTTGTCGCCGGGGGCATCGTTCCAGTGCCAGACCGCGACCTTGTCGCCAGGTACCTTGGCGATACTCGCAACCGGGCCGCCGCCGCGTAGAATGTGGAACGGGTCCATAATCAAACTGGCATCTAAATGGTCGGCGTCGGTGGCAATCTGCCAAGCTTGGTCAATGGTGTACACGCTTTGCACAAAGCCTAAGTACTCCATCGCCGGACGCACGCCGATTTCTCTACCAATCTCCAGCAATTCGCGATAATCGGCCCCTCCTCGGCTCAGGTCGCAGGGGTCTCGCGGCGGGCTGGCGACGATAAACTCGGCCCCCACCGCTACGGCCTGCGCCATCCGCCGCCGCACCTCCTCCAATGCCTGCGCCCGCACCGCGTCCTCAGCCCCCAACCAGCCGTGGAGTGCAATGACGGTCGGCACTGCCAATCCGTAGTCAGCTAGTGCCTGTCGCACATCCGCGAGCGAGCCGCCCTGCTGCTCGTGCGCGGTCAAGTCGTCGTTCCACAGCTCGATGCCCTGGTAGCCAGTCTGTCCGGCAATGTGGATTTTCTCCATCAGCGACGCTGGGCGGATCGTCGATGTGTTGAGAGCGTACTGCACCGTCATATTACTTCCTTTCTCGTTAAGCTACACATAAAAAATCTCTTCCCTCTACTAATCCCAATTCACCCAACGCCTCCCGAATCAGCGCCCGCGCTCCCCGCGATGCCACAGCCGCCAAGAGGATCGGTCGCTCGTGGCGCATCCACCACGTCGGCAAATCGTCCGGTCCGATCACGGGCCTGCGCCGCAAGGTACCGCCGATTTTCTTGGGCGCAGTATCGACAAATACATCGGGAGCGCGGCCTTCGCGCTCCAAGTGCTTGGCGAGCCGGCGGCCGGTCTTGCCCGCACCCCAGACGACTAGCCCATCCCGCTCTTGTAGCGGCCCGGCGCAAAGATAATGCGCTTTGGCGCGGAGAAAATTCTCCACTGAGTAGCGGCTATTGGTATGGGTCGCCCGGTCGGTGTGTTCGCGCCAGTAGAGCAAGACCTCCGGCACCTTGGCAAAGCGCCGGCCCGCCGCCCGATAGCGCAACCACAGGTCGTAGTCTTCTGGCCATCCCCGATCTTGGTAGCCTCCTAAGGCTACCAATTCCTCGCGGCGCATCATGGCCGACGGATTGGCGATGGGACTCTCGACGAAAAACTCTCGTTCAATCGCTGCGCTGTCCACCAAGCCGTTCAACCAAGCCTCGTACACCAACATCCCCTCCCCAGTCTCCTCGCGCGGAAAGATCTCCACCAAACAGCTCACTACGCTCAAGCTAGGATCTCCTTCCAACCATGCGAGTTGTTTTTCCAAACGCTCGGGGTGCATTCGGTCGTCGGCGTCCATACGCGCTACGTACGCGCCCCGACACAAGGCCAAGCCTCGGTTGGGAGCCTCGACAATGCCTCGGTGGTCGGACAGCAACGCCCTAAAGCGGCGATCGCGGCGACTCCATTCCAACAGCATGTCTCCGCTCTCGTCCTCCGAGCCGTCATCTACGGCTACTACCTCGAAATCTTCGCAGCTTTGCGCTTGGATGCTCTGCAAAGTTTCCGCCAGCGTGGCGGCGGCATTGAACACGGGCAGTAGTATAGATACGCGAGGCGTTTTCATAGTCGCTAGGTATAAGAGCTTGACATTCTTTCGCTCTATGCCCGATTTTTAATCCCTATATGGTACATCTCAAATCTCCCTTGGAAATCGACCGCATCCGCGCTAGTTGCCGCATCGCCGCCGAAGCCATGCTTCGCGTCGAAGAGGCCCTCGCACCTGGAGTCACCTCCCTCCACCTCGATCAAATAGCCGACCGCTACATCCGCAGCCAAGGAGCAGTCGCCAGTGCCTTGGGCTATCGCGGCTTTCCCCGCAGCATCTGCGTCTCGGTCAACGACGAAGTCGTCCACGGCATTCCCGGAGACCGCGTCCTGCAAGAAGGGGACATCCTCGCTGTTGACATTGCCGTTAGAAAGGATGGCTTTCACGGCGACATGAACGTCACCATGAAAGTCGGCTGCGTGACCTCCAAGGCCCAGCGCCTACTCGACGCCACGCGCCAGAGCTTGGAGGAAGGGTTGGCCTTCTGTACGCCGGGGCGACGCCTCGGCGACATTGGCCACGCCATCCAAAGCTATGTCGAAGCGCGCGGCTTTTCCATCGTGCGCACGTATTGCGGCCACGGCATTGGCCGCAACTTCCACGAGGAACCCCAATTGCTCCACTACGGCAAGGCTGGCACGGGTCGTCGCCTGCAAAACGGCATGGTATTTACCATTGAGCCGATGGTCAACGAGGGCGCGCACGACACGCGCGTACTCGACGACGACTGGACGGCCGTCACCGCCGACGGCAAGCTCTCGGCCCAATACGAACACACCGTGGCCGTCACCCACGACGGGCCGGACGTGCTGTCGCGCTTTGCCGATCTGCCGTACTGAACTTGCTCAGCGGCGGCATTTGCTTATTTTTTTAAGTTCATCTCACAAGGAGAACAGCATGGCAAGGCCGAAAAAAGTCCAATCCAACGGCGACGACGACAACGCTGAATTTCCGTTTGATCCCGGCACGCAGATCGAGTTGGAAATGGAAGACACCTGCTGCGTCACTGGCGAGCCAGTTGAGTTCAGCTTTTGTCGCTTCCCCGACTACAAAAATGGCACGCTGATGGTCATGGCCAAGAGCGAGATGCTGACGCATCTGCGCGCTGGCGACTCCATCGCCAAATTCAAAGAAGTGCTGGTCCAGCGCCACGGCGAGGAAGTCTTAGCAGAGCACTACTCCAACTACTAAAACAACGCCCAATCACCTACATGCAAAGAAGGGATGGTCCCATGCGGACCATCCCTTCTTTTGCTATATGCCGACATCCTACGAGCGAGCCAACAAGGTCTCGATATCCTCGCTGAATACCCCATGGGGATTGAGCCGGCCACTTTTGTCGCGCGGCACGCCTAGGTGCCTCTTGTACACGCGGCCTTGACGATCAAAAATAAAGGTGAGCGGCACGCCTACTTGCGCCAAATTTTCTTTGTAGAAAGCGCGGAGTAACTCGGCTTGGCCATCGTGAACCACTGGGTAGTTAATGGCCAAGCGCTCGACGAACTCGCCTATCAGGGGTAGGACGTGCTCGGGGGGACCTTGATCTAGGGAAATGCCAATGATCGCCACCTGTCCGGGATCGTACTCATTGCTCATCTCGACTAAGGCTGGGATCTCGTAGCGACACGGGCCGCACCACGTCGCCCAGAAGTTGACCAAGACGACTTTGCCCTCGTAATCGCGCAAATCCAAGCTCTGACCCTGATAGTCACTCCACTTAGCAGCCTGCGGCGGAAAGAGCTTGTCCCCTTGCGGCTCGGGGGAGCCGCAGCCCAACATTAGAAGTGCCAACCCGCTTACAAGCCCTTTGATCGCCATTGCGCGCATAGTTACGTTCTGTACTTAACTGGAGTAGCCGAGGAGGGCACGGCTATTTGCCTTTTAGGCTGCAGCCGGATGGAATGGGGGCCGATCTGTTCCTCAATACCGATCAGCAAATCGTCGCAGGGATTGACGCGAATGGTCTTTGAGCGCACCATCTTGTCCTGCTCGCCGCCGTTTTGGAGCCGGAGCCACAACTCGCAATCGCCCGTGTGGCGCTCGCACAGTTGGCGCAACCGCCTGAGCAAGGGGTCGCCCACTTTATGGTAGGGCAGCGACAAAGTGATCGACTCGGTCAGTTGCGCTCGCACCGATTTGAGGGGCAGCGCGCTGTCGGCCTGTAAACTCAGGCGTCCGTTGCGCTCGCAGACGCGGCCCTCGACGAGGATGGTTTCGCCTTCCACGAGTAGCTGTTGGTGGCGGGCGAAGACTTCGGAGAAAAACGCGATATCGCCCGTGCTATTGAGGTCTTTGAGCGTGACAAAAGCGAAGGGATTGCCTCGGCGGTCAAAGAGCTTGCGCACCTCCTCGACTAGGCCGCCGACTCGCAGCCGCGCACCGTCGAGTTGCTCATCTATCTCGCTTAGGGGTCGCGCGAAGTTTTTGAGATCGCGGGCGTAGGGCTTGAGTGGATGGCTGGAGATATAGAGGCCCAACAGGTCGCGTTCCTTGGCCAGCCTTTCGCGCTCGGACCACTCCTCAATCTCGGGCAACTCCTGCACTATCAGTTCGGACGAGCCGCCACCGTCGAAGAGGCTAATCTGCCCCTTTTCGCGGTCTTCTTGGGCCTTACCTGCGGCCTTTAACGCCACCTCTAGCGCCTCCATTTTCTGTGCGCGATGGCCTTCCAGACCGTCCAATGCGCCAGCAGCAATCAGACTCTCGACCACGCGCCGGTTGACTGCGCGCAAGTCGATGCGCTCGCAGAACTCGAAGAGGGTCGTAAAAGGGCCTTCGGCAATCCGCGTATCGACTATACTCTGCGCCGCGCCCTCGCCGACGTTCTTGATCGCCGCCAAGCCGTAGCGAATGCCCTCGTCCGTCGGCGTAAAATTGAGCGTACTCTGGTTGACGTCCGGCGGCAGGGCAGAAATGCCCATGCGGCGGCAGTCGTCGAGTAAGACGGTCAACCGGTCGGTATCTTTGCGCTCAAGAGTCAGGCTGGCGGCCATGTATTCTTGGGGATAATGAGTTTTGAGGTAAGCATTTTTGTACGCACCTTCGGCATAGCAGACCGAGTGCGACTTGTTGAAGGCGTAGCCGGCAAAAATTTCGATCTCGCCGAAGAGCTTGTTGGCCAATGACTTTTCCACCCCGTTTGCAGTGCAGCCGCCGACGAAGTCCTTTTTGACCTTGGCCATTTCCTCGGGCTTTTTCTTGCCCATCGCCTTGCGCAAAATATCGGCTTGGCCGAGGGTGAAACCGGCCAGCTCTTGGGCGATGCGCATGACCTGCTCCTGATAGACCATAATCCCATAGGTCGGCTCCAAAATCGACTCCAACTTGGGGTGATCGTAAGAGACGGCCTCTTCGCCGCGCTTGCGGGCGATGAAGGTCGGGATATTGTCCATCGGCCCTGGGCGGTAGAGGGCATTCATGGCGATAATGTCTTCGATGGTGTCCGGCCTGAGCTTGATCAGGTATTCGCGCATTCCCGCGGACTCAAACTGGAAAACGCCGATCGTCTCGCCGCGGCCGAACAGGTCGAACGTGGCCCGATCGTCCCACGGAATGGCTTCCAAATCGAAGTCCGGCTCCTTGAGCTGAATCAGGCGCACGGCCTCCTCGACCAGCGAGAGCTCCTTTAAGCCCAAGATGTCCATCTTCAGCAAGCCGATGTCCATGCAGGTCTCGCCGACGAACTGGGTGGTTATAGTCCCGTTTTTGGGAGAGCGATAGAGTGGCACGTAGTTGGTTAGTTCGCCGGGAGCGATGATGACCGCGCAGGCGTGGACCGAGGCGTGACGCGCCATGCCCTCCAGCTTGCGGGCGTATTCGATCAGCTTGCCTTCGTTGCCGGGTGCTTGGGCCACCTGTTGTAGCTCGGGCACCCGCTCGATGGCCTTGTCGAGGGTAATTTTCAGTTCGGTCGGCACCTGCTTGGCGATGCGATCCACCTCGCCAAAGGACATGCCCAAAACCCGCCCGACATCGCGCACCACCGCTTTAGCCCCCATAGTCCCAAACGTGATGACCTGGGAGACGTTGTCCTTGCCGTACTTATCCACCACATAGCGCAGCACTTCGTCGCGCCGGGTGTCGTCAAAATCGACGTCGATATCGGGTGGCTCAATGCGTTCGGGATTGAGGAAGCGCTCGAAGATCAGGTCGTACTTGATCGGATCTACATTGGTAATGCCGAGGCAATACGAGGCCAAGCAGCCAGCGGCCGAGCCGCGCCCCGCCCCCACGGAAATGCCCTGATTACGGGCGTGGTTGACAAGGTCCCAGACGATGAGGAAGTAGCCGGAAAAATCTTGGCTGGTGATGACGCTTAGCTCGTAGTCGAGCCGCTCCTGGACGGCCGGATCGACAGAGCCGTAGCGCCGCTCCAAACCCTCCTGCGCCAGTTGCGTCAGATAGTCGTCGCTGGAGGCGTAGCCAGCCGGGATCGGAAAATCCGGCATATAGGTTTTCCCGAACTCGAGTTCGACGTTGCACTTGTCGGCAATTTCGAGAGTCCGCTCCAGCGCGTCGGGCAAATCCGCAAACAGCGTTCGCATCTCTTCGGGACTCTTCATGTAGAGTCCGTCGGGATAGCAAAGGCGATTTTTCTCGTCAACTGTCTTGTTGGTCTGGATGCAGATCAGGGCATCGTGGGCGTCGTGGTCGGTGGCGCTCAGGAAGTGGAAGTCATTGGTGGCCACCAGCGGCACGCCCAGCTTGCGGTGCAGCTTGAGCAGGCCGTCGTTCACTTTGGCTTCAGGGTCGATGTCGTGGCGCTGGATCTCCAAGTAGTAGTCGTCGCCGAAGATGTCCATAAACTCGCGGACGACCTTTTCGGCTGCGGCCAGCCCCTCGCGCTGGATCAGGTGCGGAATCTCGCCGCCGATGCAGGCCGACGTGCAAATCAGGCCCTCGGCGTGTTCGCGCAAAAGCTCCTTGTCTATGCGGGGATTGTAGTAGTAACCTTCGAGATAGCCCTTGGAAACGAGCTTGGTCAGATTGCGGTAGCCGGTGGCGTCTTTGGCCAGCAAGACCAGGTGGTTGGAGGCGTGGGTTAGGCCGCGAGCGGCCTGGCGCACGTGGCGGCTATCAATCGCCACATAAACTTCGCAGCCGATGATGGGCTTAATGCCGGCGTCTTGGCAGGCCCTGTAGTGCTCAATGACGCCGAAGAGGTTGCCGTGATCTGTGATAGCCAAGGCCGGCATGCCCTGCTCGGCCGCTAACTCGGCCATCTCGCCGACCCGGCACGCTCCATCGAGCAGACTGTATTCGCTGTGACCGTGTAAATGGACGAAATCAGCCGAAGCCATGATCACCTCCGCTACCTGTATGCGCTAGTAAAAATCTTTGAACTTAGAGAATGCGGCCGAACAACGGGCCAGACTGCCTAGGGAAGGGCATCGCCTCGGGTGAAGCATAGCCAATTCAAAAAGGGCTGTCAATGTCCCAAAGAAGAGGCCATTTTTATAACATTTTATTATTATTGAGCTGGTTTCAAAACTGCCTTACAGTGATAAGCATACAGGCGAGATGGACAAAAGCTCGAAACATCGAACTTTTTCGCTCATAGCGGGTGACCAATCGGCGGAAGCTACTCAGCCAACCGATCGTGCGCTCAATGCGGTA
>JAJEGS010000008.1 GCA_022819745.1 Candidatus Latescibacterota bacterium
GCAGATACACCACATCAGGGATCGGCTCAATCATCGACCGCGAAAGGGATTGGCATTTCAAACGCCGCATGAAATCTTAGCCCAAGAAACAAGAGGGCAACCTAAACATGGCGAAATTGCACTTACGAGTTGAATCCGCGAGCCTTTTGGATGGCGACCGGCAGCGGTAAAACCCTCATCATGCACCTCAATTACCGCCAATTCCTGTACTACAATAATCAGCCCCTAGACAACGTGCTGCTGATTACCCCCAACGAGGGGCTGAGCGAGCAGCATCTCGAAGAGATGACAGCCTCGGATATCCCCTGTCGGCGCTTCGACCTCGACGAGAGCGGCCTGATGATGGACGCAAACGATGTGGTGCGGGTCATTGAGATAACCAAACTGGTTGAGCAAAAGCGCGGCGGCGGTGTGAGCGTACCCGTCGAGGCATTCGAGGGCAACAACCTGATTTTCGTCGATGAAGGGCACAAAGGATCGGGAGGCGAAGCATGGCGCAGCTTTCGCGACGCGCTAGGCGAGCGCGGCTTTACCTTTGAATACAGTGCCACTTTCGGCCAAGCCCTGAACGCGGCGAGTAAGAACGAGCTTACGGTGGAGTACGGGAAAGCCATCGTCTTCGACTACTCGTACCGCTATTTTCACGGCGACGGGTACGGCAAGGACTTCCGCGTACTCAATCTCTTGGAGGAGACGACCGAGGAGGCGACAGAGACGCTTTTGCTCGGCAATCTACTGTCGTTCTACGAACAGCAATGCGTGTTCGCCGAACACGCCCAAGCGTTGCGGCCTTATCACTTGGAACGGCCGCTGTGGGTCTTTGTGGGTAGCACAGTGAACGCGGTGTATTCCAAGGATCGGCAGAAACGTAGCGACGTGCTGACGGTGGCGCGGTTCCTACATCGCGTTCTGGAGAACAAAGGTGGCTGGGTGCTGTCGGCCATTGAGCGACTCGTCAAAGGCGAGAGCGGTTTGATCGCGCCAGACGGTCAGGACGTATTTTCGGAGAAATTCAAGTACCTGCGAGCAACCGAGCAGCCCTCCGATGAAATGTACCAAGACATCCTAGAAAAGATATTCCACGCCCCGACCGGCGGCGGATTGCACTTGTGCGCGATCCGAGGGGCCGCTGGCGAATTGGGTCTCAAGGCGAGCGGTGCCCAATCCTACTTCGGTCTCATCTACATCGGCGACATCAGCGCATTTAAGAATATAGTGGAGTCCGACTCCGCCGGTCTCACGCTGGAAGAAGACGCCCTAGCTGGCTCCCTGTTCGATGGCATCAATGGACCTCATACCAAGATCGAGGTCCTGATTGGCGCGAAGAAGTTCATGGAGGGCTGGAACTCTTGGCGCGTCTCGAACATGGGCCTGCTGAACATCGGCCGTAGCGAGGGCTCGGAAATCATCCAGCTTTTTGGGCGCGGGGTGCGCTTGCGGGGTAAGGGAGCTAGCCTCAAGCGGAGCGCAGCGCTAGACGACGGCAGCCACCCGAATCACATTGGCTTGCTGGAGACTCTCAACATCTTTGCCGTGCGTGCCAACTACATGGCGCAATTCCGCAATTACTTAGAGCGGGAAGGCGTGGAGATAGAAGCATACCGAGAACTGCCGCTGTTCATCCGTCCCAACGAGAGCTTGCTACAAAAGGGATTGGTAATACCCAGGGTGCCGGACGAGCGCGACTTCGCCAAGGAGGAAGATATTCGCCTAGAGCCCGACCATGACGTGACGGTGCGTGTCGATATGTCCTTGAAGGTCCAAGCCTTAGAAAGCGAACCTACTGGTCTCGCCGGGGTTGGAGCCCATTCAGGCACCGAGCAGTCTATTCCTCCAAAAAGCCTACCCCTAATCGATTGGGAGCAGGCGTATCTCGACCTGCTCGAATACAAGGAACAAAAAGGCCGCGACAACTTGATCGTTCAACCGGATGTACCACGGCAGATTATCGCGGATAGCGGTCGGTATCGTCTAATTGCCGAAGAGTCGGTCGTCCGGCCACAGTCGATTGAGGATGTGGATCGCCTACAAGAGGCCGCAACCTGTATTCTGCGGAAGTACGTGGACGCCTTCTACCGGGTACATCGGCAGCGTTGGGAATCGCAGCATATGGTCTATAAGCCCCTTGACGAGCGCGATCCGAATTTGAGCTTTAGCCGAGAGCCGGAGGCCAAGGGCCAATATGTGGTCAGCATCCGACAATCCGAGCACGCACTAATCAGCGAAATTGAAAAGCTGATAGATGAAGGCGAGCGGCTATACGCAGAAGAAACAGAGGAATTGCCCCGCTTTCACTTTGACCGGCATCTCTATCAGCCCCTATTGGTTGAGAAGGGCGACGAAGTAAAGAGCACACCCCCAGCGTTGAACCAGAGCGAACAACAGTTTGTGAAGCATGTGAAAGCCTATTGGACAGCCGAATGCGACCAATCCCTCGCCGGGATAGAAGTATTCCTCCTGCGGAATCTAAGCCGTGGGGCGGGCGTTGGCTTCTTTGAGACGAGCGGCTTCTATCCCGATTTCATCCTCTGGATCAAAAAGGAAAAAAAACAGCACATCGTCTTTGTAGAACCGCACGGAATGATCCACGCAAAAGCATACCAGCATGACGACAAGGCGCGGCTTCACGAAAGGCTGCCGAAGTTGGCGAAGAAGATCGGCGCGAGGAGTCAGCAGCAAGACGTGACGCTGGACTCGTACATCGTTTCCGCAACGTCTTACCACGACCTCCATAAGCGATACGACGATGGCACTTGGGATAAGGCGCGGTTTACCAACGCGCATATTCTGTTTGCCGAGCGCGACGAGCAATATGACTACATAAAAAGGATTTTTACAGATAGCATATCCAACTTCTGACACAGGAGATTAACTATGAACAAAGGTCGAGTCGCCGGTAAAGCGGCCATTGTAACTTATCAACACTTTACAAGAAAAACGCCGCAATCCCAAAATAAAGCAGCAGCGACAACCCATCGTTGAGCGTCGTAATTAGCGGCCCCGAAGCCACGGCAGACGCAGACGCACCACGCCCACAGCCGGGCGGTCCGTGCGGTCCTCCGAAATTACCCCTCCCCAGACTATTGCCCCAGTGAGCGAGCCAGCAGCAGGACTTAGCTCTGGTGCATCACTTGACGAGGACCATGGTTCGCGTTGACTGCGAGGTTTCCGTCGTCAACCGATAGAAGAATATCCCGGAACCAGCGGACTTTCCGCGATCGTCCCGGCCGTCCCAGGGTATCCGGTGTCTGCCCGCTCGATAAACGCCCTCCATCAGGGTGGTCACCAATTGGCCGGTCAAGCTGAAGATTTCCAGCGAAAGATGCTCCGCTCGCGGTAGGTGAAAGGCGATGTGGGTTTCGCCATTGAAGGGATTGGGATAGTTCTGCAAGAGGTTGAACGACCTCGGTGTGCCCTCGTCTGTTTCGCTCGCGACAAATGTAGGTGGAGCGAACACGCTGTTGACCCGACCCGGAGTGCCCCCCATCGGGATGGAAGCCCGCCAGTTCATGGGGTCCGCATTGTCCAGGCTGTAGTGAAGCAACTCCAGCGTAGGACCGTCGCCGTCCGCCTCCACCGGCCACGGGCTGTCGTCTTGGTAGGTGAAAGAATCGACCAGTAATCCATCGCTGTCGAAGAGGCGAACCAGCTCTCCACTGTTCCTCAAGCCGAAATCGAAGTCTCCGACACAAGAGACCCCGAGGAGGGATTCGAGAGCCGCACCATCTCGACACAACACCAAAAATCCGTGCGGCTCGATGAGCGTCCCACCGGGCAGCACAAAGGAATGGTCGTCATCGTCGTCCTGAAAGTTCCAACCGGAGAGATCGACGGAAGTATCGTTGGGATTGTACAACTCGACCCAATCTCTCGTATCCAGATCATCCGCTGAATGATAGTTGATTTCGTTGATCACAATGGCTGGTATCGGAAGATCGACAGTGCTGTAGGTCTCGTTGACGCGAGCCGTCATCACCGTCAGTGTGGGCGTCAGCAGCTTCATCGTGTCGCCCGGTGAGACATCAAAAAAAAGGTTGCCTAAGACGGGCGAGTCCGGAAACAGGTCCCCGGCGGCATCTCTGTTCGAGGAAAGGATCAGGCTGGTGCCCGCCTCGATGTTCGTCCCGGGCGGGAACATGAAGCGGTTGAAATACTCCCCGGCTTCAAAGCTGCAGTAGGAAAGGTTCAGATTTAACTCACCGGCATTGATGATTTCGACGAAATATTCATCGCGTATCCGCTGAACGTCTCCGATCTGCAAGTGTCGATACCCCTCGATACCGGCGTGATTCACATTCAAAGCGAACGTCTTCGTGGCCCTATAATTGATGTAGTATAGCCCGTTGGAGGGATAGGCGTAGCCTCCGGCCCTGAAAGAATAGGGCACGAGGCCCGTGTAGTTTTTGGGCAGCACGAGACGATTGCCGTACACGAGATCCCCCGCCTGCAGATCATCGTGTCGGCCATCGTCGAACAGCGCGAGTTGCTTGACCGTGATCTCTTCTCCCCGTGTCTCGTAGGACGACAAATCCGTGATGTATTCGATCGCGACGGCCTGGGGGCTGCGCGAAGTGGCTCGAAACACCACACCGCGATCATCGGCATCGGGCGAGGGAAACGGATCGGAGCAGTACAAGTCCGATAGCAGATTCTTTTCGACAAAGGAGAAATCCGTCAGGAACGATCTCCTCGCCGCCAGAAAGTCTTTCAGACGCGAGATCTCATCGTCGAATTCGGCGTTGGTGCCAATCTTGGCTCCGTCCAGATAAACGTCCGACTTGATCAACTCGTACGTTGAATCGATCTCGGCCTCCACCGCGGCGAATCCGTGCTCGATGACGAAGCGGACCTTGCTCCAGAACGACTCGCGATAGGCGTCGTATTCCATCAACCTCTGAAATAGAAGATGGTGGTTCAGATGGGTGTGTGCGGAGACCGTTTCAAAGTAGGGCCAGTATTCTCCGCTCCAGTGATTGCCAAAAGAAGCGTCGTGATCCCAGGGTAAAATTTGCTGCAAGCGCCCGCTCGGGTCGAAATAGAGCAGCATATCCTTCGTCACGGCGTCTGTACTGGAGATCGCATAGGCGGTCGCGAAGTATTGCAGCACATTCTCCACATCCACCAGCAGAGAAATCCGCTCGGCAAAATCCTCATACGTCAGATAGAGAAGCTGATTGAATAGCCGCTGCCCATTGATATAGTCGGATTCACCTCCCACCTTCTTGTTCCACGAAGAAAGGTAGGTGTCGTAATCCAGCAATGGCGCTGTACTCCCACCGTGATCCTCGGATTTGTAGAGACTTCCAGGCTCGTAGTCGTACCGCCGCAGAAGATCCTGATCAGGCTCCTCTACCTGGACGAAGACGCCCATGAAGTCATCGTTGACTATCAGGCTGATGTGCTCGGTATTCGGCGCTGGATGACCGATGAACTGATACAACCTCATGGCCAGCGCGTTGCGCATCAACGAGAGATCCGAGTATTCCGCCTTGAGGTTGAGCTCCCTGACTCCAACCAGATTGGATGAATCCTCAAACCAGACCTTCCAGCTTTTCTTTGGATACCCGCGGGACGCCTCCCCGCCCCGGAATCGCACCTCGCACTCGAGAACCTCTCCCGCGAAGGAAAATTGGGCGGGATAGCGGACATTGCTGTGGGGGGACTGGTAGAGGGCACTCAGGTCGTCGCGATCGACGGTCAGGTGATAGGTTGGAAGTTCGAGCCGTTGATCTTGGGCCTGGAGAGAAGGCGCGTACATGAACACCGCAACGAAAACGAGCGCCAGCTTCCTCATGGTCACAAAACCTTGATTCTTCAAGGAATTTATTAGAATCACGACATGATATCCTTAAAAGTGGGGTAGTGGGCATACGCCAATATCCAAAATACAAGATGCTTCGCTGCGCTCAGCATGACAAGGAAATCAAGCACCGCTGTCATGCTGAGCGTAGCGAAGCGGAGTCGAAGCATCTCATCTCTATGGACCTATGATTTAAATCTATATTTCAAAATTTATATTGCGTAAAAGATAATTATCTTTTAATTTAATTAAAAATTAATTGAATAAAGATGAATCACATTGACCCAATACAAAACCCACGCTTGCCCACCCATTGCCCGGCTTGTTCCGCGGCTCTGCAGGTCGCCCGCCTAGACTGTACCGAGTGCGATACAGCCGTGCTAGGCGACTTTGCCCTGCCGCCGTTAGCCCGCCTTGCCCCAGAGGATCAGACCTTTGTGCTCTGCTTCCTCCAGACCGGCGGCAATCTCAAGCACATGGCCAAACTCTACGGCGTCTCCTACCCCACGCTGCGCAACCGCCTCGATGCCCTCGTCGAGCAACTGGGGCCGTTGGAAGAGGCGGAAAGCCCAAAGGCCACCCTCGGCAAAGCCGAGCAAGAGTGACGCGCATTTCTATAGAAAGAAGCTCGCCATGGACGCTTCCCACACCCGCACGACCTCAGCCTGGCACCTGTGGCTGTTCAATCCCTTTCACTTCCTAGCCGGCGGCCAAGCCCTAGCTTGGGGCCTAGCATATATCGCTTTGACTGCTTGGCTTGGCGGCATCTTCGATTTCCGCTTCACAGGCGTGATTCTCTTCCAGCGCACGGCCCCGGCCCCGCTCTGGCACGCTATTGCCCAGGCCCTCATGGCCTGGGCCATCCCCAGTGCCCTGCTCTACATCGGCGGCCGCCTAGTCAGCCGTAGCCATGTGCGCCCCATCGACGTCTTCGGCACCCAGGCCCTAGCCCGGGCTCCCTGGCTGCTCATAGCCCTGATCGCGGTGTCGCCGCCCTTTCTCGACCTCACCACGGCTTTGATCGCCCAAGGCAGCTCAAATCTCTCCATTGTGCAGCTCGCCCTCCTCAGTTCGGTGGCCCTAGTACTGATACTGCTGCTAGTCTGGATAGTGCTCCTGATGTACCGCGCCTTTGCCGTTTCGTGCAATGTCGCCGGTGGTCGGGCCATTGCCGTATTCATCGCCGCCATTGCCCTAGGCGAAGTCGCCACCGGAGCGGCGGGACGCCTGCTGCCGGGGACCGCAGCCCCCCAGACCGTAGCCAAGTCCGAACAGCCCCTCACACCTAACCGTAAGGAGACCGCTATGAGTCAGACCGTAGCCAGCGCACCCGTCCAGTCCGAACAACGCCATCTGGCCGCACAACTGGCCACCCAGATCCTCCAAGCCCACGAGCAGGGTCGCTTTGAAGCCTTGGGGCCAGAGGAAGCCACCGATAAATTTCGCCGGGCTTTCACCCCGGAAGTCCAGCGCCACAGCCACCAGAGCATCCGGCAACTCTTCGGCACCTTTGAGGGCCTAGATTTCGTCGAGACCCGGTCCCTAGAGAGCCAGCCGCACTTGCTGGTCCACCGCTTCAAGGGCCGGTACGGGGCCGCATTCCCCGAAGTACGCGTCGTCCTCGACCGGGACGGCAAGCTGGCGGGCCTGTGGATCAAGCCCTATCAGGAGCAGATGCAGTGAACACCTATCGCCACACCCAGTTCGGCAAGGTTATCGTCGTCGCCACGGTCTCCGTCATACCGCTGGCCGTCCTGCCCGTGTGGCTGGTCGGAACAACCACCATCGCTTGGCTGATTCTAGGCGGCTTGGTGGTATTCCTAGCCGTGGTCCTAGCTCTGTTCGCCAGCCTGACAGTCGAAATCGACGCCGAGCACCTTCGCATCCGCTTTGGCATCGGCCTGATCCGCAAGCGCTTTCCCCTTGATCAGATCGACACCTGCCGTCCGGTGAAAAACCCTTGGATCTATGGCTGGGGAATCCGCCTGACACCCTACGGCTGGCTCTACAATGTCTCGGGACAGGAGGCGGTGGAGTTGAAGATGAAGAGCGGCAAGACCTGTCGCATTGGCACGGACGAACCCGAGAGCCTAACCGCTGCTCTCGAAGAGGCGCTGGACAACTCAAAGCCAGCGCCGAAGTGATCCGTCCAGTCGGTCGTCGGAGGACGCGAGCGGAAGGGCCGGGAGGTCAGGATTGAGACCAGTTCTCCACCCGTAGTTTTGGTACGCGACCGAATTCGCCTTGGTCGTTCGTAACTAAGGTCGCGTTAAGACTGCGGGCATGTGCCGCGATGAAGAGATCGTTCGCGCCGATGGGTTGACCGCTCTGCCTGAGCGCGTGGCGAATCTCGCCGTAATGCGCGGCCGCATCCACGCCGAAGGGCAGAATTTCAAGATCGAGACAAAACGCCTCTAGTTCACGCGTGTTTTCCGCAACGCGTACCGAATTGGCGACCCCGTAATAAAGTTCCGCGTATGTGATTGAGGAGATGCAAATCTCGGTAGAGTGCGCTTCAAAACACACGCGCAGGGCATCATCCCGCTCGTTGATGACGTAGATGCAGATATTGGTATCTAACATGTACATCAGCGAATGTCGTCCCGCGCATCGAGTGGCGGTTGTTGTCGTTCCGGTAAGGAGCCGCGCGAGTCAGAGTCGAAGTACGCACGCCAGTTCTTGCCACGAGGACGCAGGGTGAGTTGGTTGCCCTCCTTGATTATCTCGACTTCAGAGGTTTCAAACCGACATGGTGCTGGTAAGCGGACGGCCTGACTGCGACCGCTCCAGAACACTTTGGCAATGCCTTTGTAATCCGGTGTTTTACTCATCGTTTTCACCTCCTAGGGAAAATGATATATCTCACGATATACTACTTTGGTGCATCCGTCAACGCCGAGCGGCCTTGTTAGGCACCGGCTTTGCCTCTATTCTTCAGTGTGGTGCTGTAGAGTGGGCGCGTCAACAGCTTCTAGGAGTAGAGCATGACAGACGACGAAAAGTACTTCTTCGACCTCAACGGCTACCTCATCCTCAGAGATGTCGTCGATCCAGACACCATCCGCCGCTGCAATGAGGCCATCGATCACTACGACGACCAGATCGCGGTCCACGAGCGCCGCTTCGAAGGCGAGTCCAAGGCCCTGACCAGCGATGTCCGGCAACGCTGGAGTGACGAGATGGTTGCCTGGGAGCGCCCCTACTGCGAGCCCTTCCGCCAATTGATGGTACACCCCCGCCTCAAACCCTACTTGCGCGAAATAATCGGCGACTATCACATGGCCACGCGGCCGCGACTCATTGTGATGGACAAGGGCTGCGCCGGTCACTACCTCCACGGCGGCCAACTCGATCGGCTGTCCTATTCGCTGACCTATCACTGGAAATTCGGCAAGATCTACAACAGCTTGACTCTAGTGGAATTCCCACTGGCCGACGAAGGCCCCGGCGACGGCGGCTTAGCCGTAGTCCCCGGCGGCCATAAAGCCAACTATCCGATCCCCGAAGCGCTGCGCGATTGCGAGGCTTTCCAAGACGAAGTCGTCGAGGTCAACATGCGCGCCGGCGATGTGGTGCTCTTCGCCGAAACCACCATTCACGGCACCTTAGTCTGGCGCGCGGACCATCAGCGCCGCACCCTGCTCTATTCCTACTGCCCGCGCTACCAAACCCTCTCCCCCCCTATCTCCGAGGTGTCGTATCCGCCCTACGTCCAAGACATGACGCCGGAGCAACAAGCCCTCCTCCGACCGCCGCACTAAAAGAGACCCCAAAGCCCTATGAACGACGACGATAAATTCTTCTTCGACCTCAAAGGCTTCGTCCACCTCAAGGGAGTGTTGAGCCAAGAGGAAGTGGACCGCTGCAACGCCGCCATCGACGCCCACGCCGACCGCTTTTTCCAAACCGAGCGCACCCTCGAAGGAGACTCCAAAGTCCTCGGCGGCGCGAACAAGCAAAAGTGGATGGAGGGCATGTTGGAATGGGAGCGCCCGCACTGCGAGCCTTTTCGCGACCTACTCGTCCACGCCAAAATCCGGCCCTATCTCAACGAACTGCTCGGCGGCTACCGTTTAGACCACGGCCCCTTGCTCATTGCCATGGACAAAGGCAACGGCGGCCACTACCTCCACGGCGGCGGCGTTGAGCGCCAAGACTTTTCGCAGACCTACACCTTCAAATACGGCCAGATGTTCTGCGGCTTAACCGCAGTCGAATTCCAGCTAGCCGACGAAGGCCCCGGCGACGGTGGCCTAGCAGTCATACCCGGATCCCACAAAGCCAATTACCCCCTGCCCGAGAAGCTGTCCTTGTACGAAAAACACCGCGAGTACGTCAAAGAAATCCACAGCCAAGCCGGCGACGCCATTATCTTCACCGAAGCGCTAACTCACGGTACGCTGGTATGGCAGGGCGAACACCAGCGCCGCACGCTGATCTACAAGTACAGTCCATCCTTCCAAGCCCACGCGCCCGGCTACCATCAGACCCAAATCCCCGATTACATCCTCGACATGAGCGACGAAGAACGCGCCATGCTCAGTTAGAGGCCCCAATCGCTTCATTCCTCTTTTCCGAGAACATCGTCGATAGCCCTTGCAATCGGCCACGCGCCCTCAGAAGTGTTCGCAAGAACCGCATAGTCCAACTGCCGCTGACCGTCGACGGCAGACTTGCAGGAGATACCGGGGTCCGCTCCCATGATATAGTGCTGGAGCGTTCCGTCTGCGCGTCTGCGAATCCACATTCCGTGTCCGTAGTAGAGACCCGAATCGCCGCTGGCATTGGAGAAAGGCGCACTGAAGGTCCGCACCAATTCCTCGGAGACGATCTCGCCGTTCCAAAACCCGTCCCAGAGCGCTGCGATGTCTGCCAGCGTCGAGAACAAACCGCCGTCCGAGGCACCGACGATGGGCAGGTTGTAGATGTTCGTCCGCCAGCTCTCTCCGTCTTCGATGTAGCCAAGGGCCGTGCCTTCCGGCAGTTGGTTCATAGCGAAGAATCCAGAGCGATCCATTCTCGCTGGCCCGAGGATCTCCTCGGCGACGACGTCCTGAAAACGCTTCCCTGTTACCTCTTCCACCACTACACCTAGCAGGATGTAACCGCTGTTGCAGTACGAGAACCCTTCCCCCGGTGCAAACTTCATCTCCCGGTGTGGGAACACCGGCAGATAGTCCCTCGGCCCTCTTAGCTCGTACCAAGGGATGCCGACGGTGAAATTGTCGAAATCCTCGATGAGCTCTTCGTCGTAATAGTCGGGAATCCCAGAGGTGTGGGTAAGCAGATGCTGAATGGTGATGGCCTCTGAATAATCCGGCAGCTCCACTGAGATGCAGTCGCGCACTTGGGTCGTCAACGCCAGCCGTCCCGCGTCAATGAGACGACCCACCGTCAATGCCGTCAGCAGCTTCGTTCCAGAAGCAATGCCAAAGCGCGTCTCTGAAGTGTTAGTAATGGAGTTGGCGCGATCGGCAAACCCTGCAGCTCTCTCGTACCGCGGCTGGCCATGTTGCCGGACACGGACGACACCGGAGAAAGCGCACTCCTCCACGAGCTTGTCTAGGGAATCCCACTGCATAGGCTTACGAGGCTCTGCTCCCGGGCCGGACAGAACTACTCCGGCTCCTCGCCAACACTCGCCAGCTTGGCCTTTGCCTCCGCGTAGAGATCCGCGGGCAATGGACCCGCCAAGGCCGCAGCAACATTAGACTTCATGTGTTCGAGGTTCGTCGTCCCGACAATAGTCGTATGACACGCTGGATGCGCGAGGGTGAAGCGCAGGATAAACTCGTGGCGACTCATCCCGCCGATGAGTTCGTCGAGCCCGGACCGCTCCCACTTCGACTGGCGCTCCTCATTGGCTCGGTGCCCCAAGCTAATGCCGCCGCGAATGAGAATGCCGGCTCCGGCGTCGGCCGCTTGCTGAATAATCCTCTCGTGCTGGCGCTCAAGCGCGGAGTATGGAATCTGAAACACATCAAACGCACCCGACTCCACGAACGCGGCCAAGTGCGGCAGCGTGGAAGACACGCCGATGAAACGGGTCTTTCCCGCCTGTCGAATATCCTCAAGCACTTCAATCAGTCCTCCCAGTTCAACATCTTCCACAGTGGGATTGTGCATCTGTAGCAGATCCACGCAGTCGGTCTTCAGGCGGCGCAGACTCTGGTCGATGTTGGTGCGCAGACGCTCAGCCGTCCACAGGTGGCTTGGGTCCAGCCTGTTGCCCTCCTCGTCGATGTTACAGCCGCATTTGGTAGCAAGGAAAAACTCGTCGCGGCGATGGCCGAGATACTTGCCGACCCGCCCCTCGCTCGCGCCGTAATCCGGGGCCGTGTCAACTAAGTTGATCCCCGCATCGAGGGCCGCATTCAATACGCGGCCAGCCTGATCGTCGTACTCCGCCTCATCCGGCAAGCCGCGCTCAGCCGCGCCAAAGCCGAGTTGGGTGACCTCGATGCCCGTGCGGCCCAAGGTGCGTTTAGTCAAATTGTCCATAGTTCCTCCTCAAATAGGTGTTACTGATCTCTGTGTGGAGACAGCTCAAGAATAATAAGGTACCCGGCACCCGCACACTTCACCTATGAGGATGGGTGCCTCGCCTCAGGTCTTCCCATCAGCAAGCTGCCATCGACGCGAGATACTATCTCGTCATTCCGGTTGAACAGCGAGCACTGCCGCAGGGACAGACAGCCACAGCCTATGCAGCCAGTCAGGTTCTCTTTCAACCTCTCCAGCACCTCGATCCGCTCTTCGAGCTGATCCCTCCAACCCCGCGACAGGCTGGCCCAGTCCGCTTTGTTTGGCGTGCGTCCGTCGGGAAGCGCATCCAGCGCTGAGCGGATTTCCTGCAGAGATACGCCGATCGCCTGGGCGGCCCGAATGACGGCGACGCGACGCAATACGGCCCGTCGATACCGTCGTTGGTTGCCGCTGGTCCGCTCGGATGAAATCAGTCCCTGCTCCTCATAGAAGCGCAGCGCAGAGGTCGCAACGCCGCTTCGCGCCGCTACCTCGCCGATGGTCAGAAAGTGTGAAAGTTCGGTCATGAGATTCTCCTTGACTTCAAGTATACTTGAAGTTGTAGGTTCAGTCCAGGGCTTATCGAAGAGCATCTATCTCATCGGCTTTCGCGACCGGGAATAACCTGCGAGACGAACGCCAAGCGAAAGGAAAAGTCATGGAAAACTCAGCAACAAAACTGCTGGACGCGGGATCTCTCGATGAAATCAAGCTCAAGGGGAGGACTGTGGTCTCGAGCGGCCCTGTGCCGATTGTCGTCTTCTACTCGGAAGGCGACCTACACGCCGTGGACAACCGATGCCCACACATGGGGTTTCCCTTGCATCGTGGAACCGTCGAGGACGGCATTCTGACCTGTCACTGGCATCACGCCCGCTTCGATCTCAAGAGTGGTTGCACCTTTGATCTGTTTGCCGACGACGCAACGGTCTATCCGGTCGAAGTCGTGGACGGTCGCGTGTACATCGATGTTTCCGCAACTCCTCGCGACCCAGTCGAGCGCGGGCTGCGCCGACTCGAAGAGGGTATGGACCAAAACATCAGGCTGGTGGTCGCCAAAGCCGTCGTCGCGCTCATACGCGCTGGGGCGAATCCGAACGACGTCGTGCGGGTAAGCGGCCTGTACGGAGTGCGCCGTCGGCGTTCGGGTTGGTCAAACGGCATGACGATCCTCTCGGCGATGGCCAACGTCAGCGACCACCTCGAAGGTGACGAGCGCATCGCCCCATTGTACCAAGGGGTCTTACACGTGGCGTCGAACACCAGCGGTCAGCCGCCGCGCATCCCGTTGCGGCCTCTCGAAAGCAAGGCTATCCCACACGCCTCGCTGAGACGGTGGTTCCGCTACCTGATCGAAGTGCGCAACGCCGACGGAGCCGAACGCACCTTGCTAACGGCCATCGAGCGCCCTTCGAGCCAAGCCGACCTAGCCGAAATGATGGTGACGGCGGCGACCGACCACTTCTACCTCGACGGCGGCCACGTCATCGACTTCATCAACAAGGCATTCGAACTGCTCGACCGCATTGGCTGGGAGCACGCAGCAGACGTCCTGCCCTCCCTGATTCGCCAGTTGAGCGGGGCGCAGCGCAGCGAAGAGCAGAATAGCTGGCGCTCTCCCGTCGATCTCGTGACGCTGCTGAGCGAAACCTTTGACTCGCTGAATCGATTGCTAAAAGAAGGCCGGGGAAGGGAGTGGAAACGAGACAGTGGATTCGCAGAGGAGCTCCTACGGGACGATCCTCATGCGATCGTAGCGGCACTGAACGAAGCGCTGAGGCAGGGCGCGCGCCCAGTGCAGTTGGCGGAGGCAGTAGCGCTGGCAGCGGCGCTGCGCATCGCCAGGTTCCACGTGCGCAACGAATTCTCCGACTGGATCTCGGTGCTGCACACCTTTTCGTACGCCAACGCACTACATCAGATGCTGAAGAGAGCCGAGTCGCCCGAGATGCTGCGCGGCGTTTACCACGGGGCGATGCGCGTCTATCTCGACCGTTTTCTCAATGTTCCGGCTGCCCGCTTACCTACCCCCAGCGCGGGAGAGACGGGCGATGACCATATGGAGGAATACCTGCTGCTACTCAACCGGCAGCAACAAGTCGATGAAGCCGGGCGACTCGTCAATAGTTTTCTAGCATCGGGCGGTGAACCAGCACCCCTGTTCCGCACGCTGGCGGAATCCCTGGTGAGAGAGGACGCCGAGTTCCACAGCTTTCAGATGCTCGAGGCAGCCATCCGCCAGTATGGTGAGCGCACCGACATCGGCGAGCAACGGATTCTGATGGTGGCTGCGGCCCGTTTTCTGGCGGCCAAGGCACCAACCCAGCGCGAGCTGCTCCAAACGCTCCAGATCGCCCAGCGGCTGCACCGAGGGGAGGCTATTTACGAGGAGGGTTGATCTCAGACTGAATCCCGCTCCCTGACCATATCGTGCCCCTCGAATAAGTCCCGCGCCACGGTCCCTTGGGCCTGGCGCGGCGGCTCGGCTCCCAGCATCTGGCAAAAGGTGGGCACGACGTCGGCGGCGTGGATGTACCCCAACTTGTCCACCGGCCGCTCGTAGCCCTGCTTTACGCCCGGCCCGGCCAGCAACCACGACCCAAAGCTAGACGAGGCCTCACTTTGGGTCGGCAGAAATCCCCCGTGGTGCGCCCCGAACACATTGGGCGCTCCAACGCAGCCCCCGCCGGCAATGCCGCGCCACTGGCCGTAGTACCCGCTCACGTACCCGTGGTCCCACGCAAAGACCACGTCGCCGCACTGGTCGCCCCACTGCCCGAGGATGTACGCGTCCCGCCGAGGCAGGGCTATGGCCACAGGATTGCGCCCCACCTCCTCGTCAACCCACGTGCGCAGGGCCAGCAGCAACTCGGCCTCAATGCGGTCGAATTCCGGCCCCGGCTCGGCGTTGATGAAAATGTCGAAGCCCTTGTCGTCCTTCATATAGGCCCGGGTGTGCTCCCAGTCGATGTCCTCCTCGCGCACCTGATCGCGCACCAGCGTCTCTTCCCCGCCGCTCTTGAGCGCCAGGAAGCCCTGCTCGTGCAAAAACTGCCGGATATTGGCCACCCGCACATCGGGCGAACACCCGTGGTCGGACACCACACCCACGTACGTATGCTCATCCGCGTCCTCCCACAGCCGACCCAAAATGCGATCCCCCACCTGATAGGCCCGCCGAAAGTAGTCCACGTACTGTTCGGCGCGCTCAGCTTCGTACCCCGGACACACCGGATCCACGTCCCCAAGGTGGATGTGGTTGAGATAGTCGTACAGATGCCAGTGACAAATAAAAAAGGAACAGCCCCGCTCGCGCAGCATGTAGCGTGCGACCTCGGCAAACCACATCCCTTGGTACTCGCATTCTTCCAAGGCCGTGTCAAAATCGGCCATTCCCGAGGTATAGGGCAACATGGAGGCGTGTTCCTGATACGGCCCAAAGCGCTCCACCAGTTCCCCGGCCAACTCGTCGGGCAGCGTGAAGCCATCGGTATAAGTCACCTGAGTGCGGTACAGCTTGAGACGGCTGCCGTCCGCTGCTAATTCCATCAGCTTGAAACGCACTGACGCCGAGCGTCTATTCCCGTCGATAGCAAAGTCCTCCACCGCCCACTCGCTCCATTCCCCCACCCCAGCAGCGGCCACGCAACTGGCCCCGTCTCGATCCCGGCACACCAACACCCGGTCGTAACCTCTCCCCGCACCATCCACCGCCAGCAAGTAGAACGCGGTGACATCCCCGCCCAACCGAGCCACCACCTCAATGCGGCTCTCCAGCGGCGGAGCATGACTTACGGGCAAATTCTGCCACTCCTGCGCCGGTGTTAGCGACGGAATCGACTCGACGCTGCGCTGTTCCTGCCGCACCGCCGTCCCATCGTGGTCCATCTCGATGTCACCTTCTAGCGCGGCGTCCGTGGTATAAGCCTGACAGATAGCCACTTCAAAATCCGTGCTGCGGTGTCCGGGATGGCCAAAACCATCGACCACAAAGCCCGTCTCCACCCCAGAGGGATGGGCCGCCGGATAGTGTACGGCCACACTCTGCATCCCCGCCCGTTCCAAGGCGTTCCAGATGCGCTCGGCATTGTTGGCCCGCCCGTCGAAACTGTCGATCCGCTGGCCCGGCGCGACTTCCACCCGCCAGCGCGTCACCCCGTGCGTGCCCGTGTGCGCCCCCGTCGAAAGCGTGGCCCAGTTAGTCGGGGTCCACACTGGGAAAGAGGGCAGAGTCTGGTTGACCGTCCCCTCCCGCAGCAAGCGCTCGAAGCGGGGCAAGGCCCCTTCTGCAGCGAATCGCTTCATCATCGGGACGATAAAGCCGTCCATGCCAAAGGCGTATATTTTGCGCTCCATATCTCCTCGTCTAGCAAAAGGTCTCAGATGTCCAGATAGTTAGCGGCATTTCCCCGCAGACGGCAACCAGACCGCCGCCATCTCTCGTCGCGGGGTCAGCCGTTTATTGACGGGTATCCGCAGATTTGGCTACGTTTGCCAATTCGCCGCGCACCGCTACTTCATCCCTTTAGACCACCCCATGCCCCCAGACCCCCAGCCCTCCCCCACAATTCGCCTACCGGCGATGCTGACTGGCCTCGGACTCTGCGCCCTGATCGCCGTCGGCCTGCCCTACGGAGAATTCGTGATCAAGGGCACCCGGCTGGGCCTGAGTTCATCGACGCCAGCCGCCTTTTTCCTGCTCTTCTGTTTGCTCGCGCTAGTGCAACCGCTGCTGGGACTATTGCGGCGACACTGGATGTTCAACCGCGCCGAGCTGCTGCTGATTACCTCAATGATGATGCTGGCAACGGCGATCCCGTCGCGGGGCTTTACCGGTCCTGCGATCCCCGCCATTTCCAGCGTGCTCTACTACGCGACCCCAGAAAACAACTGGGCCGAGCTGCTGGTACCCCACATCCCCACTTGGCTGGTCGTCCAAGACGAAGTGGCGATCAAGCAGTTTTACGAGGGACTCCCCCGAGGCGAATCCATTCCCTATGGCGCTTGGGTCGAGCCGCTTTTTTGGTGGTTGCTCTTTATGGCTGCCTTCTACCTCGTGCTCATCTGCGCGATGGTGATTATGCGGCGGCAGTGGATGGACCACGAGCGGCTGCTCTACCCGCTAGTCCAAGTGCCGTTAGGGATGATTGAAGACGGTCCGCGACCCACGCGCATAAAACCCTTTTTGCGCAATCCAATCATGTGGGCCGGCTTTGCCGTGCCGGCGATCCTCAATACGATCAACTCCTTTAGCCACTACTACGAATTCGCGCCGCGCGTCGATCTCAACCTGCCGCTAGCCCTGGGGCACGACGCAGTTGTCCTGCGCATCCGGCTCAACTACCTGATGATGGGCCTGGCCTATTTTATCAACACCGGAATCTCCGGCAGCTTGTGGTTTTTCTATGTGTTGGCCAAAGCCCAAGAATGGGCCTGCTCAACCCTAGGCATCTTCACCACCGAACAGCTCGACGCCTTCAGCCACGCCGGTCCTACCACGGGCATGTTGAGCCATCAGAGCATGGGCGCGATGATTGCGCTGGTCGTCTTGGGGCTGTGGACGGCGCGTGGGCATCTAAAGGCCGTGTGGCAACAGGCCAAAGCCGGCGGCAGCGCAGCCGGGGAGCTACTGTCCTATCGGATGGCCATGGTCGGCTTAGCGGTAGGCTCGCTCGTCATGGGCTTGTGGCTGGGGCAGACGGGGTTGCCTTGGTGGGCGGTGATGCTGTTTCTCGGCGCGGCATTCGCCATCTTCTTCGCTCTTACCCGCGTGATCGTCGAAGCGGGTCTCTCGTCGGCCGTGGAGGGGCTGTCGGGCGCGGGCTTTGTAGTCTCGGGCGTCGGCTCGTCGGCGCTGGGAGCGACGGGGATGATGGCGCTGGGCTTTACCCTCGCTTGGGCGGGCGACCTGTTGGTCTTTATGATGGCCCCCTGCGCCAACAGCATCCGCATGTTACACGGCCTCAAGATCGGGCGGCGGCGCGTCCTAGCGATGCTAATGGCGGCGCTGGCTATTGGCCTTTTAGGCTCAATCTACGCGACCTTGAACTTGGGCTACCAGTACGGGGCGCTCAACCTGCACCGCCAGTATTTCTCCGGACTTTTCGCTTGGGAGCCGTTTCGCTTTGCCGCCCGTTTCATCGAGACGCCGACCGGGCCGTATTGGCTGGGGTGGCTCTGGAACGGAGTGGGGGCCGCGGTGATGGCGCTCTTGCTGTGGGCGCGCCATCACTTGTTGTGGTGGCCTCTGCATCCCATCGGCTACGTGGCCAGCGGCACCTGGATCCTCGGCAACATCTGGTTCAGCATCTTTCTCGCTTGGCTGATTAAATCCGTCGTCTTGAAGTACATGGGGCCGAACGGCTACCGCTCGACGCGCTGGTTCTTTTTGGGGGTGATACTCGGGCAATTTGCTTCGGGCGGGGCGTGGTTGGTTATAGACGGCTTCACTGGAATGACGGGCAACGTGATCCGCATGTATTGAAGGACAAATAAAGCCAACAATTACATACAGTTAGCATTAGTCCTATGGGCAAAAACTTGACACTCGCCTAGCCATTGCTTAAATCAAACGCCATGTTTATCGCTACTACCCGCGCTCTGTGGCGCTCGCTTGCCCTCTTGGCCCTGTTTGGCTGCGCGCCAGACGACCCAATCGTAGCCCAAGTCGGCGATGTGGGCCTCACCAAAGCCGCGTACCTGCGCTTTGTCGAGCGCTTGCCGCCCGGCTTGCAGAGCGAATCCGCACGCGACCACCTACAGTCCCTCGTCGATCAGGAACTGCTGCTGCAAGAGGCCCGCGCTAGAGGAATTGAGCAAAGCGACGAGGTCCGCTACCAGCTAAACGCCCTCGTGCGCAAGCGGCTTTCCCAGCGCTACCAAGCCGAAGTGCTCGCGCCCCAAGTCGAGGTAACGCCCGAGGAAGTCGAGCGCACCTTCGTCGATATGGGCTTTGATCGCGAGCGGCTCTTGGCGCGAATTCTGGTGCGGCAGCGACAAGATGTGGACCGCGTATTGCAGGCCCTGCACGAGGGCGAGCCTTTCGCCGAACTAGCGCAGCGCTTTGCGGCCAACGACCTTTTCGCCCCACAGGGCGATGGAGTCGTCGGTTGGATTGGGCGCACCCAAGCGCAGCGCTTTTCCATTCCGCCGCAGACTTTCCTCTCCCTGCCGGTCGACCAAATCGCCGAGCCATTGCGGTTAGCGGGCGGCTGGCAAATCTATCGCTTTATCGAAGACCGGTCAGCCGACAAAGCTGACTACGCGGAAGAAGCTGCCCGCGCAGCGTACCGCGAAAAGTGGGAGAGTCGCCTGCAAATCGAAGTGGAAGCCCTGAGCCGCTCCTTGGGCCTCCAGTTATACCCCGAGGGTCTGCAAGCCTTGCTAGCCGAGCCGAATCTCGCCGACTCGCTCGCCGCGCTTCCCCTCTACCGCTTTGATGGCGGAGCGATTTCCTTGGGCGAATACCTCCACGACCTGCGCTTGGCCGGCTTCCGGGCCGCGTTGCAAGACAGCGCCCAAGTTGCCTCGTTGGCTCGCACCATGTTCTTGCCGGCCTACCTGCTATCAGCGGCAGCCCAGCAGCGCGGATGGGATCAAGAGGCCGAATTCGCCGAGTGGCGCGAGCGCAAGCGCAGAGCCCTTGTCTTACAGCAGCTCACCAAGGTAGAAACGGCGACAAAGGCCGTACCCAGCGAGGAGCAAGTCGCCGCGTACTACGAGGCCAACAAGGCGCGCTTCCGCACGGCCGAATCCGTCCACATCAACCAGCTTCTCGCACCCACCCGCGAGCAGGCCCAACAGTTGCGCGAAGCCCTCGCAAACGGCAGCACCGTCGCCGAACTGTTGGCCCGACCGGGCGTCGAGACCCACGGCGACCCGCGCGACGACGGTGCGCTGCACCTGCGCAAGGTGGTGCGGTCGCGCTACCCTCAGCTTGTAGATGCGGCCTTTGCCGCAGAGATCGGCGAATGGGGTGGGCCAGTAGAGGTGCTAGACCAATTCGCCGTGTTCCGGGTACTCCACAAGGAGGGCGGCGACATCCAACCCTTCGCTCAAGCGCGAACGCGAGCGCGGGCCATCTTGGCAGCAAGGCGTCAGAACGAGCTCATGGACGCGCTCATCCAACGCCTGCGCACCGAGCGCGCAAGCCAAGTCGCCTTATTTGCCGAGCACCTGTAAGGAGGTGCCATCGTGTTAAAAGTAAAATGGAGTGCCATCGCGTACTGCCTGTTGTGGGCATGGCTGCCAGCCAGCGCCCAGCAAGGGTACGACATCGTTGACGACCGCATTGTCGTCTCCGGGCGCAGCCACTGGGAGTACTGGAAAAAACCCGAACACCTGACCACCATCGACAACTCGGGCGCGGTGCGTCCGCGGCACCTGCGCTCGATCTACAATGTCCTCTCCGATCCCAGCATCGCCCGTCCGGTCGTAATCACCAACAAAGACCCGCGCATTCTCAATGTGGATAGCACCCTGAAGGTAGATGTGCTCGGCCGACCGGTCCAAGACACCCAGAAAAATTTTGTGTACGACTACTTGGTGCGAGCCGGAGCCAGCCGCGCAGGCTCCAATATCGAGATGGCGGCCCATATCATCGACGGCGATCCGACCACCTTCTGGGAACCCGATCCAGACGACCCGATCGAGCAGTGGTGGGTCGAGGTCGATCTGGGCCGTGCTGTACCTGTGGAGGGGATCTTCGTGCACTTCGTCGAAGAGGGGCTGGGCGATCCTTTCTTCAAGTATCTCCTCCTGTTGGCACCCAATCAGACGCTATCGCTTACCGACGACGGCAGGATTAGTTTCGAACTGTTCGTCCCCCACGAAGGGCCTAATACCCAGCAGCGCACCTTCTTCTTTCAAAGTGCCGCCGCAACTGGGGGAGCCACCCTTGCGACCCCGGTCAATCCCGGCCTCGTAGATCCTACCGGTGGGATTAGCGCTGTAAAGAAACTGCGACAAAACAGCGCCGATCCAGCTTGGACGGGCAAGCTCATCGAAACCATTCGCATTGTGATCACCGATACGCGCGGGGGGCGGGCCGAGCAAATCGACCAAACCGCCTGGGAGGCTCTGCCGGCGCATGAACGCGGCGACATCGTTTACTTCGTGCGCGACTTTGCCGGCCGCGAAGAGCCGGTGGAGGCCGAAACCTATGAGTCTTTGGAGGAAGAGCGCCGTGGGCGGCGGGAATTCTACCGCCGGGAGTTGCCGCGCTTGGCCGAGGTCGAAGCTTGGGGGTGGGGAGACAACATCAGCCTCGGCCTAGTCGAAGGGGGCGGCACTTTGGATCTGACCTCGGCTGGCAAAACGCCGGGACCGGCCTTCGACGGGGATATCGGCAGCAGTTATCAGCAACCCACCCGAGACCCCCTCAACCCGGGTGCCAATGTGCTGACCATCGACATCGGCGGCACGGTGTGGCTGGACCAAGTCCGTTTCGCCGGCAGCAATATCCGCGGCTATCAGATGCGGACGTCCACTGGGGAGCGCGATGCCCAAGGCAAGCTGCGCTGGCGTGCAATCACCCCGCCGGAGCGGGTAAAAAACGTCGATAACGGATTCTTTGGCTACCTCAACGACGTGCAGGATCCCGTGCGCAAGGTGCGCTTTCTCGATTTATTGACCTTTGCCAACTTTATCGGCGACGACCAAAACCGCAGAGACCGCTTCTGGTCTCGCTTCAACGAACTCATGCTGTTTGCCGAAGGTGTGCCCGCAGAAGTCGAGATAGAGTCCGCTCTGATTGAGCTGCCTGGGCTGGTGACCTTGGGCAGTATCCACTGGGAGGCCGACACGCCGCCGGGCACCAAGGTCGAGATTCGCACCCGCACTGGCGACCAACTCATCCAGCGGATCCGCTTCTTCGACAGCAATGGCATCGAAAAGACCGCGGCCGAGCACAAGAAGCTGCTTGCCTTTCTCAAGGGGCCGATCGACACATCCTTTGCCATCGGCCCGGGCTGGAGTGCTTGGAGCCAGCAATACCAGCAGCCCGGCGACCCAGTAACGTCGCCCAGCCTGCGCAAGTTCATGCAAATTCAGGCTCGCCTGCTCAGCGAGGATCGCCAGGTCGCACCCGCGCTAGAGCGCATCTCCGTAGAGCTGCACACCCCGGTCGCCCTCGGACTGCGAGCTGAAGTCTGGCCGCCCGAGGCCCAAGTGGGTGTTTTGGATACCTTCGAAGTCTTCGTCCAACCCCAGTTCCTAGAGCAGCCCACCTCGGTCCGCAGCCTCGGGTTCGACGAGCTGCTTATCAGCACCGATCCAGGCCTCGACATGCAGCTCATTGATGTGGCAATCGGCACCGAAGAGGAGTTGGCGTCTGGCGCGCCGCAATCGCTCTTGGATCTAGCAAGCACCGACGGCCAAATGCTGCAAGGCGACTCGCTCCTAGTGCGCCTCCCGGAGGTCGCCCGCAGCGACACCGACGAACTGCCGCAGCTATATTTCCGCACAACGGCCGATGGCGAGGAAGTGCCCACCAGCATCGACGGTCAGCTTTTGACAGCAACCTCGCACGCCCTGCTCCCAGACGCGGTGCGCGGCGCGGTGCGCTACTTCCGCCTTGCCGGAGAAGAGCTAGTGGAAGTCGATCGCGCGGCCTACGACGAGCTACCGCCCGAGTCCCAAGGACCCGTGCGCTACTTCCGCAAGGTAGTAGGAGTGGGCAACCAGACGCTTTTCGACGAGGTCGGCGACACGCTTAGCGCGGCCCAGTACAACCGGCTAGGCCTTGCCAGAGGATGGGTCGTCGGTCATGGCCGACTCGTGCGCCTGCGCTTTGCGTCCAAGGTATTTCTCCACGGCACCAAGCTGAAGGTGGCCGTGCGCAACCAAGCAGCCAGCACACCCTATCAGCCCGCCGACGCGGCCGACGCTACCGCGCTGCGACCATCGCAAACCCTGTCGATCGCCGCGCTCGGTGCCACGCAGATCGTCGCCGACATATCGGTCGCGCCCAACCCATTCACGCCCAATGGCGACCTCGTAAACGACGTCGCCCAAATCGAATTCTCGCTGTTCAAAGTCTATGCCGAGCGGCCGGCCGCCGTCCGTATATGGGCACTCGACGGTCGGCCCATGCGCCTGCTAGAAGGCACGGCCCAAGGCGGGCACCAGCGCTTTACTTGGGACGGAAAAGACGACCAAGGTCGCGTCGTGCCACCCGGGCTCTACATCTGCCAGATCGACGTAGACACCGACGTCGAAGACAGCGCCGGACAACGGCAATCTCACCTTATCGCGGTAGCCTATTAGGGGCGAAAAGAGACGCCATGCACACTGTTATCATTAGAATAAGCCTCGTTTTGCTACTCGTCGTCATCGCAGCCCAAGCGGCAGTCGGCCAAGTCGATTACAGTTCTCGCCTCGGGCTGCAACAGGGCGACGAGACCTCCTTTGCGCCTCAAGGGCCGGACGTCATGCTCGGCGTCCTCGACCCAGCAGTGCGCCGCTGGTATGTGCCACAGGAACTCTACAAAGAGTACCACTGGCGCCAGTGGCAGTACACCAACTACGCCCGCAACCCCTACCAGCGCTACGTCGATATCAGCCTCGAAGGCGACTACTTTTACGACCTGTACGGCAATTTCCTCACCCGTGGCTGGTTGATATTCAACAACTCCCAGAGCAAGCCCCAACAGTTCGGCAACTCGCTGCTCAAATCCAGCCGCTTCCAACAGTGGTTTTCCGACGTGGTCATCGCCTCAGACGCCAAGGGCCAATACTTCTATACCTTGACGACCAGCGCGCAGATGCGCTCGGTCATCTCGCCGATGGTCTTTTCCAAGCCGCGCATGGACGGCGTGCAGTTCGACCTCGCCACCGACCGCTACGAAGGGACGCTCATCTACTCGCGCTTGAGCAATCCAGGCGGCTCTACTACCGAAGACCAAGAAGTCCTCCGCACCAACAACACCACGCTGTTCGGCGGGCGCTTCGCCTACCAACTCAGCGACGCCTTGCAATTGGGCCTGCACGCGGTCAACGCCCACCAGTCGAACACGCTTTCGGACCGCCTAGTGGGCAACCCGTTTTCCGGTGCCTTGACCGTGGCCCAAAACAAGACCGTATCGCTGATTCAGATCGTCCTGCGCGACGATTCCCCGGGCGACGGAACGGGCGGAGCCGCCTTCTTCCAAGCCGGCTCGGACGTGCTAATCACCTACGAGGACGGCACCGTCGATGCCGGCAAAGACATCCAATTTGAGCCGGTCATCGAAGGTGGCTTTGTCCAGCAGGGCTACATCGCCGCCAATGGCCCGGAGGAGATCCGCCTAAGCTACAACTTCGACAGCCCGGCCTTTGTCGATCGGGCCTCGTTTCCCAAAGAGGACATCGTCAAAGTCGAGTTCCGGCTCGTGCTGGGCAACGACTATCAGGTCTGGATGACCTCCGACCGCCAAGTCAACCGCGACGGGGAGGCCGTGCTACTGCTCGTGGCCCAAGCCGACGGCAACGTGCAAGACATCACCAATTTGCAGACCGTCCGCTTCGAGTACGGCCTGCCCACGGCGACCCATATCTTCGGCGGCAACATCGAACTGCGCGACTACCAAGGCTTCGACCTGTACGCCGAATACGACCTGAGCGTGAGCTACCGCAAGTACCCCAACGTCCTGCGCGACGAGCACCACACTGCATCCGGCATCGGCGGGAGCCGACGGGCACCGGCTTGGATGGTGAACGCATCCAAAAAGGCCGCTCCCTTCTTTGTCTTTGGCGAGGCGTACAGCATGGATCCGCTCTACAATACGCGGACTTTCGTCACCACGGGCACGGGCGAAATCGAATACGACAGCGAGCGCGAAGGCATCGTCGAGTTCGTCGAAGACAACGACGACCAAGACCGCTTCCCCGACACCGTGCGCTTCGACTGGCTCCAGGGCGATTCTCAAGTATTTCCGGGCTGGGACCAAAACAACGACTTCGTGCCCGACATCAACCAAAACGACAACTTCGTGCGCTCCAACGCCGTACCCGACTACGAAGAGCCTTTCCTCCGCTTCCATTCCGACCGCCCGGAATTTCTCTTCGGGATGGACATGAACAACAACTTCTGGATCGACCAATACGAAAACGACGAAGAGCCAGATTACCCCTACCGCCGCGACCATCGCGGGTACAATGTGTACGGCGGAGCGGACCTGACGCCGCGACTTAAAGTGATGGTAGGCGCACTGCGCGAGCAACTCATCTCGTCGAACCAGCAAAACAAGAGCACCTACGCCCTCGTGACGTACGACAACAACTCCCCGCGCTTTGGGCGCTTGCGCTTCTTTGAAATGAGCAAGTTGGTAGAGGACGACATTCCCAATCCCCTCTTGCAGTGGGCACCGGACAATACCCTGCGCGGCGGCGAGTTGACCAAGGTCGAAGACCCCCTGTTAGCCCGCGATACATGGATCAACCAACTCTTTATAGGGCACAACTTGCAATCGGCTTCCTACAAAGTGCAGACCAAACTCAACTACGTGCGCTTCCGCCAGCTAATGAGCGAGGCCCGCCGGCAGGCCCTAGAGCTAGACGAGCAGGACTTCTTCTTTGGAATCATCAATAAGGCCAGCTACCGCTATACCTTGGGCCAGCTCAGCTTGGAGCCGCGCTGGAAGAGCGAGTTCCGCAAGCAGTCGCGCAGTCTCTTTGCCCTAGAGCATTCCACCAGCCTCTACGAACTTTTTTCGGCCGTCGTCGAAACTCGCCTCCTGCGAGCCACCCAACTCCAAGCGGGCGTCGAGTACCTGATTTTTAACGACTTCAACGTCGATGCCAACGACTTCAACTCCATTACCGGCGCGTTTCAGTTTACCAATCAGTCTCAGTACTTGGGTTACAGCCTCCACGCCCTAGCCGGGCTGCGCATCGAGCGCCAGGACTTTAAAGAGACCAAAGCGCGGTACACAAGTCAGACTTTTATAACGATCTACGCAGGATTGGAATAGCGCGTGATTTGGCGCAACGACAACTTCGCCGTAGCCGTCATCGGCATTGCGCTCATGGCCCTTTGGCCGCGCCTGACCTATTTGGATGAGGTCGAGCATAGCCCCTTCTTGGAGGTGCCGACGGCGGCGAGTTGGCCCTACGTCGAGGCCGCTAGGGGAGAGGGGGACACAGCGGTTGCCAGCCCCTTGTACCCGCTCTTTTTGCGCGGCTTCGTCGCCGTTGGCCTGGCACCTCGCTACGTCCAAGTCCTGCTAGGCGTGGCCAGTTGTGCGCTATTGGCCCTAATCGGTCGCGCGATCTGGGGACCGGCCACGGGACTCATCGCCGCTTTGTGCGCAGCCCTATACGGGCCAGCCATCTATTTCACCGGCTCCTTGCTGCCCCCAGTCCTCGCGGTATTTCTGGTGCTCTCGCTGCTGGCGGCACTGTTGTGGGCCGACCAGCAGAGCGATGGGAACGCGTTTTTAGGCGTCGGGATTTTGCTAGCGCTTTGCTTGCTGGCCGCGCCGCAAGTCGTGCTTTTCGCGCCGGCCGTGCTGTGGTGGCTGTGGGCAGGAGGAAAGCAGCGGGTGGGTTGGGCCTGTGTGCTGGGGACGGCTTGTGCTCTCGTGCTGTGGTATTTTTTAGGGGCAGCTATAAATGCCGGCGGCTCGCCCGACCTCCTCGTGCGCGGTGGGGAGCATTTGCCCGCGCTGGATATGTACCACGCGCGCGGCGATTCAGCCGTCCTAGCGGTCCTGTTGTGGAAATGGGGTCTCGCGTTTCCCTTCGGCTTGGTCTTGCCGCTCGCGCTGCTAGGCGTGGGTCTTGCCTTGGCGGCGCGGGAGCGCGGCGTTTCGCTCGCCCTGCTGTTCGTCGCAACCGTCGTAATGGGAACCGCGCTCTACGGTGCCCATGCCGAGACGCGCATGGTGCTGGTACCCGTGCTCTTGCTCTTTGCGGTGAGCGGGGTCGGGCAACTGGTGCAGTTGTCTTGGGCGTGGAGGGGGGGCGCTGTGGTGGGATTGGTGCTAGTCGCGGGATTGGTCAACGCCAGTACACCAGCCATGGACCGCGCGGCGCAAGCCTCGCAGCAGCGCTATTTAGGCCACGCCTATGTGGAGTTGGGCATGACGGCTACGGCTGTCGCCGCATACGAACAGGCCTTAGCCGCAGGCAGTTCCGATAAGGACGTGTATTGGGCCTTGGCGGTGCTCTACGACGCCAGCGGCAAACCCGAGCGAGCACTCGGCATCAGCCAGGCATTCGTCGCGCGCTGGCCTGCAGACGTGCGCGGACAGCGGGCACTCGGCGACCGCTACATGGCGGTGGGCCGTCCCCAACAAGCGCGCACAATCTATCAACAACTCGTCGCAAGTAGCGGACAGGAAGCCCTACTCGGACGCTTGGGGGATGCGCAACTGACGAGCGGTGCGCTCGACGAGGCCGTGCAATCCTACGAGCGGCTGCTAACGTTGAGCCCGGATAGCAGCCGGGTGCGCTACCAATTGGCGCGCGCCTACGCTGCTAGCGGGCGGATGGAAGACTCCGAACGATCCTATCGCCAGCTCCTAGACAGCCCGACCTACGGCGTGCAGGCGCGAGTAGAAGCGGCCGCACTCTTGCGCCACAACGGCCAGCTATCAGCCGCCGAGGGGCTGCTCTCGCAAGTCCTAGCGCTAGCGCCAGATCATCGCGAGGGGCTGCTCCGGCTCGGCGAAGTCCTCTTAGAGCAAAGACGGCCCGGCGAGGCGCTGACTCATTGGCTGCATCTCGCCGAACTAGAGCCGCACAACTGGCGGCTCCAAGGCCACTTGAGCAAGGCGTACAGTCAATTGGGGCGGGGCGCAGAAGCGCGGGACGCAGAAACGCGCTATCAGCGGGCAAGGCAGCGCGCCCAACTCCAGCAGCGAATCGAAGCGGAGCAGAAGGCATTGGCAAAAAAAATTCTCGGGGAAAACTTATGAAGCGCTTGCTTCTCATAGGTGCATTAGTGCTTTTGCACGGCAGCGATTTGCAGGGACGTCAAGTATTGCTCGTCGGCCAAGACGGCCAGATTAGCTGGGAGGGGGACGTAGAAGCCGGGATTGCGGTGCAAACCATTGAGCCGGAGTACCGCTCCACGTTGGATCCCAACATCACCGAAATCGGCGTCGCGCCGGTCAATCTCGTCGATTTTTCCAGCGCGGACTTTCCCAGCAGCATCCTGCCCCGCCGCGTACAGGAGGGCCAAAACCTCGCCGCTGAAATCGCCGAGCGCGGCGGCAGCATCCGCGCTCCGACCGTTTTTGACCTCGCCGAGTCCCAGTTGCAAAACATCCTCGATCAGATCGTGTCGCCCGATCCCAGTGGCGGGGCCTTCGAGCGCAAGGGACGGGACGTGTTGGGCACCTTGCTCGTGCTCGATTTGGGTGCGCGCTTTGGCGTCAACCAAATTCGCTTCTTCCCGCGCAATACGGTCTTTCCGTCGCCATCGACGCCCTTTCAAGAGGACTTTCTCAAAAACTTCGAACTCCAAGTCAACGACGGCCAAGTGCTGACCGAGGCCGGTAACCCCATCTGGGAGACCTTTACGGCACGTACCAACAACACCGATCCGGTCGCCACCATCGAGATCGACCCGCCGCGCTTTTTGCGCTTCATCCGCCTGCGCGCCACCTCATCCATCCCCTTTGAGGTGGAGAAATTCCAGGTTTTCGGCGAGGGCTTCTTCCCCACCGTGCAGTACGTTTCGCCGCTCATCGACATGGGCACGCCAGCCAATTGGGGACGCTTGCGCTGGCTGGAGGAGACCGTTGGGCAGGCGAACGCCGTGCAGATGAACATCCGCACCCGCAGCGGCAACGACACGTCGCCCTTCGCCTATACGCGCAAGCGAGTGGGGCGTCAAGACGCCGAAGAAATCGCGTTCTCCGTCGATAATCCCGACCAGCCGCTCCTGCGCGACGAGTACCTCGACCTGCCGGCCAAGGGAGGCCCCGCCGATGTGTGGGAACGCGGCCCCGTGCGCGACGACTTGGCCAATTGGAGTCCGTGGACCTCGCCCTACGATCCGGTCGCCGGCACCAGCAGCGAGGGCGCATTGGTCCTCTCGCCCGGGCCGCGCCGCTACTTCCAATTCCGAGTTGACTTTCAGTCCGATGATCTAGAATCGGCAAAAATCCTGCGGCAGTTTTCCTTTGATTTCACAACGCCGCCATTGGCCGATGTCCTCGTCGGCGAAATTTTTCCGCGCGAGGTGCCCGCAGCCGCCGACATTCCCTTTGTCTATGCCGTGCGCGCCGAGATGGAGAGCGGAGATTTGCAGGGATTCGACGGGTTCGAGCTGGTCACCGGCAGCCGCATAGACCGCATTGAGCGCATTGAAATCATCGACGCGCAGGGCGAGTTCCTCCTAGCGCACGATTTTGCGGTGCAAGACGCTGTCGCCGACGAGGGCGACGTGGCCATCACCGCGCTCTCGGAGCGCAACTTTGCGGTGCGCTTTCCGCGAGTAGCCGCGCACAACACCGTGTTGAAGATCCACTTTGTCAGCCGTATCCTCTCGTATAGCACGGCCTTTGAGGGCCGGGGCTTGCTGCTGGAAGAAGATGCCTTTCAAAGCGTCCAAGCCGGCGACGCTACCGCGCTAGACGAAGGCGACATCTCGTTCAAATCGGACACTACCGTCTTGAGCCCGGCTGTCAACAGCGGCAGCCTAGTGGGCAACTTTGACCTCGCCGCGGCCGTTATCACGCCCAATGGCGATGGAATCAACGATGTCTTGGATATGGAGTGCGAGGTCCTTGCAGTCGATGGCGGGCAGATTGTGGTCAATATATACGACCTAGGAGGACGCTGGGTGCGTCGCCTCTTCGACATCGAGGGTCAAAGCGGCGTTTACAGTTCGGAAGACCTGCCCCAACTTCGGTGGGACGGGACCGACGATCAGGGTGAGAGCGTGGCCCCTGGCCTCTATCTAGTCCAACTCAACGTCAAGGGCGATGCGCGCGCTAGCGCCAGCACGCGCACCGTCGGCGTAGCGTACTAGGATTTATGGGGTTTGTGTGATGTATGTGATTCCACCCCACCACCAACCGCGTTGGAGGGTTAAAAAAGGAATGAGAGTCATGCTAGGGCGAAATTTATTGTGGAGTTTAAGTATCGCGGCTTGGTGTACCAGCGCGGCGTGGGGGCGGGCCGAGTTTCACATCGGCGGGCCGACAGGTGTTTCTTGGCAGGGGCTGATCACCGATGAGCAGACTGAATACTCCATCGTCGATGACCAAGGCATAGCCTTGGGTACGCTGCCCATTGCCATCGGCGTAGAGGAAGCGGGCGTCGATACCATGATCGCCTACGACGACAACGCTATCCGGCCAATATGGGTCGATCCGTCGGTCAACCTCGCGCTAGACGTGAACTTGACCCCGCGCGGCGGCAACCTCTACACCAGCGTCTCCACCGGCTATACCCGCGAGGCCGCTAAAGAAGTGCAGGTGATGATCGACGGCGACCCGGAAACGGCGACCTTGCGCCAAGTCGATATCTCGCCGCGTTTGGCCGGTCTCAATATCGGCTACGTGAAAAACACAGTCGTCAACTTAGGGGCCGAGATGCCGGTCAACCGCATCCGCTTCTATCCGCGCCCGGGCTTTGAGGAAAACTACTTGGCTTGGTACGAAATCGGCGTAGCCGACAACACTGCGCCTTTTATGGCCTCGCCCCAAGAGCGTGCACCGGGCAAGCGCTGGTACCATGACATCAGCCGCTCGCTCACCTCGACCAACGACCCGGAACTAGACATCCTAGAGCGCAACGTTGAAAACCTCGACCAAGTCGTGGATTTGCGCTTTCCCACGCGCGACTTGCGCTGGGTCGCCATTCGCCCGATCAACCCCGAGCGCACTTGGGAGATCGCCGAAATGGAGGTGTACGGCGAAGGTTTCGTCACCAAGACCTCCTATCGCACCGGTGTGCTGGACTTCGGTCGCCCGGTGGCTTGGAGCAAAATCCGCTGGCGGGGCGAGGTGCCCGAGGGTACTCGCCTCGTGTTGCGCACGCGCACCGGCTCCACGCCACAGCCCAATTTATTTTGGAAAATCGGCAGCACTGGCAGCTTTGAGCGGGTGTCCAAAGACGATTACACCACGACCTACCAAGTAGGTCGGTTCAGCCATATCCAAGCGACGTACGATGTAGAAAACTGGAGCTTCTGGTCAACACCCTATGACTTTGCGGCCGGGCTACGCGACCCAGAGGTAACGAGCTGGGAGGACGGAACGCCCCTTCTCTCGCCCGGACCCAGCCAGTACTTGCAGCTAGAAGTGGTCATGTTTTCCGACGGGGACAAAGCACCGCGCATCGACGAGCTGTCTCTGCTGTTTGCCGAAGATCCAGCGGCCCAAAGCGTGATCGCCGAGATCTGGCCGGTTGAGACCGAAAACTTCGAGCCGCAGACCTTCACCTATGTAGTGCGGCCCATGCTTGAAGACGGCGACCGGGGCTTCGACCGGCTGGAAATCTTCACCCAAGTCCCGGCCGCAGCCGTCCATTCGGTCGCGGTCGATGGCCGGGAAATCATCGACGACTTCCCACCCCAATTAGAGGAAGACCGGATCGTCATTAGCTTTGAGCCGTTTGTTGCGCCGCGCGACAACGAGCGCCGCATCGAGGTCGTCTTCGACGCCAAAGTGCTGCGCTTTGGCGCGGAATTCACCGGTTGGGTGTACGACAGCGCCGAGCCCGAGCTCAAGCAGCAAGTCCGGCCCGGCAACGCAACCTTCCGCTTTGCCGGCGACGCCCTATCCGTGCGCACCCCCGTCGGCGGCGAACTGGTGCGAAAAGTCACCGCGCATCCCGCGACGTTGACGCCCAATGGCGACGGGATCAATGATCAGACCATGATCTCGTACGATCTGCGCAACATCGGCGTGCCGCGCCAGATCGCTCTGCGGATTTTCGACCTGTCCGGCCGACTGGTGCGCGAGGTGATCTCCACGCCCGCCGTCAGCGGCAGCTTTGCGGCGGTTTGGGATGGCCGTCGCACCGAGGGAGATTTAGTCGCCCCAGGCGTGTATCTCTACCAAGTCGATCTAACCACCGACAAGGGCCTCTCTGCAGCCGCAGGGACCGTAGCTGTGGCCTACTGAGCGAGCAAATGGCAGAAACTGCGAAACGCATCTGCAAGGCCGCCCTATTTTTGTGGGCTATTAGCGGCGGCTCGGCCGCAGCCCAAATCGGGCTGCAATCGCTGGCCTCCCCAGGCGCGGAAGCCCTCGACCCGGCGGTGCGCCGCTGGTACGTGCCCCAAGAGTTGGTCGCCGAACACCACTGGCGGCAGTGGAACACCACCAACTACGCGCGCGCGCCCTATCAGCGGTATGTCAGTACCAACATCGAGGGAGATTACTTCTACGACGCCTTTGGCAACTTCCTCAATCAGGGCTGGCTGATATACAACGTATCTCAATCTAATCCCGAGGAATTCGGCACCGTACTGTTTGAAGCCCAGCGCTTCCGCAATTGGTTTTCCGAGGTCGCCGTGGCCTCCGAGCAAAAAGGGCAATACGCATACGCGCTGACCATCAGCAGCGATCTGCGCACCACTCTGACGCCCATGGTGCTGTCCAAACCGCGCCTCGATGGCGTGCAGTTCGACTTCGCCATGGACAAGTACCGGGGCACGTTCCTCTACGCGCAGGCCAGTGCCCCGCGCGGCATCACCAATCAAGAGCTGCGCCGCACCAATTCCACTACCTTGATCGGGGGACGCTTTGAAGTGCAAATCGGCGATTTCGTCGAGCTCGGCGTCCACAGCGCCAACGCCCACCAAGCCAATTCGCTTTCGGAAGAAGCCCTGTTGAGCAATTGGGTAACCGGATCGCTGACCCAAGGCCAGAACCGGACCATCTCCCGCATCGAAATCGCCCTGCGGGACGACTCGCCAGACGACGGCGTGGGCGGTGCGGCGTATTTTCCGGCTGGCTCGGACATCTTCATCACCTATCGGGATGGCCGCGTGGATTCGGGCCGCGAGATCCGCTTTGAACCCGTAGTAGAGGGCGGTGCGCCCCGCCCGGGCTATATCGAGGCCAACGGCAACGATGAAATCCGCCTGCTCTACGACTTCGACAGCGCCAGCTTCATCAACCGAGCCGCGGCCGACAAAACCGAAATCGTCAAAGTGGAATTCCGGCTAGTGGTAGCCAACGACTATCAGGTCTGGATGACCTCGGACCAGCAGACCAGCGGTGGCGAGCCCGTGTTCCTGCTGATGACGCAAGCGCCGAGCAACATCAAGGACTTGTCCAATTTGCGCGTCATCAGCTTTGAGGCCGGGTTGCCGACGGCGACCCACATTCTCGGCGGTACGGTGACGGCCACCGACGTGATGGGCTTCGACCTGTACGGCGAGTACGATCTCAACTGGAACTACCGCAAATATCCCAACATCCTCGTCGAAGAACACCAGACTTCGGCCGGCATTGTCGGCGCGCGCAGCGCACCAGCCTATATGCTCAATCTGTCGCGTCAGTGGTCCCGCTTCTTTATCTACAGCGAAGCCTATCAGATGCACCCGCGCTACAACACCCAGACTTTCGTCACCCGCGACGACGGCAGCATCGACTACCAAAACGATCGCAGCCTCATGGATCTGGTGGAAGACAACGACGATCAAGACCGAGTGCCAGACAGCTTCCGCGCCGACTGGGCCTTCCCCGACCGCCAAGTCTTTCCGGGCTGGGATCAAAACAGCGACTTCGTGCCCGACATCAACCAAAACGACAGCCGAGTGCGCACCAACTCGATCCCGGACTACGAAGAGCCTTTCCTGCGCTTTGCGGTAGATCGGCCCGAATTTCTCTTCGGCGTTGACATGAACAACAACTTCTGGACCGACCAATATGAAAACGACCAAGAGCCAGACTATCCCTACAAGCGCGACCACCAAGGCTACAACGCGTACGTCGGCACCTACTTGGCTCCGCAGTTAAAGATCATCGCCGGCCTCCTGCGCGAGGACCGCATCTCTTCCAACCAGAAAAACCACAGCGCGTACGCACTCTTGCGGTTCGACCGGAGCTGGGCGCGCTACGGCAATGTGCGCCTTTTCGGCATGACCAAGCGCGTGGAAGACGACATTGCCGACCCGCTCTTGCAATGGGCACCCGACAACACGCTGCGCCTCGGCACGCTGACCGAGATCGACGATCCGCTGCTGGCCCGCGACACTTGGATCAATCAGCTCTTCCTCGGCCACAATGTGCGCGCCTTTTCGCTGAATCTACAAAACAAGGTCAACTGGGTGGTCTTTCACCAACTCATGGACGCCGAGCGCCGACAACGCTGGGGCTTGGCCGAGACGGATTTCTTCTTCGGGATGATCAACAAGGCCCACTACCGCCATGCGCTCGGTCCCCTCTATCTAGAGCCGCGCTGGAAGAGCGAGTTTATCAAGCAGAGCCGCGATTTGTTCACGGACGAGCGCCGGACGACCCTAGTCGAACTCTTCTCGCTGTTGGTGGGCACCGATGTCCTAGAGATCACCAAGCTACAAGCGGGTCTAGAGTATCTGATCTTCGACGATTTCAACACGGATGCCAACGATTTTACGGCGCTGACTTGGGGCGTTCAGTTCAAAAACGAATCGGCCTATCAAGGCTACAAGCTCCAGACCGTGCTCGGGCTGGTGCTAGAGCGCAAGAATTTCAAGGACGCCCCATCGCGCACCGAGACCCAATCTTTCATCGCCATTTACGCGGGGATTTAAGCCTTGACATATGCTTTTGCGGGCTTGTACATTGAGCAGTCCACGTTGCGGAACCGAGAAAACAGACGAGTTACCGCACCTTTTCTCTTTTTTAACCCTAATCTCATGGAGGTAGCTTTACCATGAAAAAGTTCCTCACCACTGCCTTAGCCTCGCTGGGCCTTGTGGTTGCCGCCCAAGCCCATGACCCGCCGGGCGGGCTGTTGGTTGCCGTGAATTTCCCCGATGCCAACGTGCCCGTCATTGACGGCAACGCCGGCGAGTGGGCTCCCGTACCCCTCGACCAGTACGGGATTTTCAGCGAGACCTTGTATTCGATCCACGGCTTTGCCGGCGAAAACGTCGAGCAAGGCGGGCTGGACGCCAGTTCGATGCAGATCCGCCACATCGTCGGCTGGAACGACGCGACCAACAACGTGTACATCACCAGCCGCGTCTTTGACGACATTCACATCACTCAGCGTCAAGACCCGGGCAAATTCTTCTGGGATGACAGCGTCGAATACGAGCTCAACGCTGCCCACCAAGCCCGCGACGACCTGAATCCCGGCGACGATGCGACCAGCTTCAGCTACAAGTTCGCCTTCCCGGTCTATCAGGAGACCTTTGAGTGGTATCGCCCGATCCTCAACCTGCCGTGGATGACCAGCGGCTCGCAGTGGATCGAGATCGCTCACAGCTTCACGGGCGACGAGTTCGGCGAGAGCACGTACGACTACGAGCTTCGCATCCTGCCGATCGAGCGGATGCCGCGCTCGGATGAGGCCACCGAGGACCAAGTTGAGGTCCACGACCTGACCGAGGGTGGGGTCATTCACATCACCCTCACGGTCAACGACGTCGATGGCGGCGAAGGCGATGGCGACAACCGCATCGGCATGTGGAGCACCAATCCCACTTCGTGCTGCCACGCTGCCCAAGACTTGCTCTTGACCCCGATGGATCCCAATATCGACTGGGGCGCGGCGACATCCGTTGACGCCAGTAGCTGGGGCCGGATCAAGTCCCAGTTCTAGGCAATTTCATCTCAATCGCAGTACCATTTCGGGCAGGTCTCGCCTCAGTGCGGGGCCTGCCCGAATTTTTAGGAAGCTATATGCTCACCCAAGAACAGGTCGATTTCTACTACGAACGTAGCTAGTGTCCTCGCGCACTAAGCCCCAATTTTTCATCGCTATGTACGCGGGGATTTAAGCCTTGACAGGCACTTTTTTCGGTGCATATATTGACTCTTTCCATTTCGCTGCGGAGCCTAGAAGTCGCCGGGTTGCCGCAGCTTTTCTCTTCTTTAACCCCATCTCTTGGAGGTAGCTTTACCATGAAAAAGTTCCTCACCACTGCCTTTGCCTCGTTGGGCCTTGTGGTTGCCGCCCAAGCCCACGAGCCGCCGGGCGAGCTGTTGGTCGCCGTGAATTTTCCCGACGCCAACGTGCCCGTCATCGACGGCAACCCTAGCGAGTGGGCACCTGTGCCCTTGGATCAGTACGGGATTTTCAGCGAATCCCTGTTTTCGCTCGAAGGCTTTGCCGGCGATAACGTTGCTCGCGGTGCCCTTGACGCTAGTTCGCTGCAGGTCCGCCACATCGTCGGTTGGAACGATGGGACCAACAACCTCTATGCCACCACCCGCATTTTCGACGACAGACACGTCACCCAGCGTCAGGACCCGGGCAGATTCTACTGGGATGACAGCGTCGAATACGAAGTCAACGCCCAGCATCAGGCCTCCGAGGACCAGAACCAAGGCGACGATGCCACCAACTTTAGCTATAAGTTCGCCTTCCCGGTCTATCAGGAGACCTTTGAGTGGTATCGCCCCAACCGCAACCTGCCCTGGCTGACCAGCGGTTCTCAGTGGATCGAGATCGCCCACACCTTCTCGGGCGACGAGTTCGGCGAGAGCACGTACGACTACGAGATCCGCATCCTGCCGATCGAGCGGATGCCGAAATCGGAGGAGGCCACTGAAGATCAAGTCGAAATTCACGACCTGACCGAGGGCAGCGTCGTTCACTTCACTCTGACGATCAACGAAGTCGATGGCGGCGAAGGCGAAGGCGACAACCGCATCGGCCAGTGGAGCACCCAGTCGATTGGGTGCTGCCGCGCACTCAACGACCTGTTGCTAACCCCGGCTGATCCCAACATCGACTGGGGCGCGGCGACATCCGTTGACGCCAGTAGCTGGGGCCGGATCAAGTCCCAGTTCTAAAATTCTCTTTTTTTTAGTTGTCGCAATTCGGGCAGGCTTCGCTACGTGCGGGGCCTGCCCAAATGCTACTTAGGAGATTGTATGCTCAGCCAAAAACAGATCGATTTCTACCGCGAACATGGCTATCTCGTCGTCGAAGATGTGTTGCGACCCGACGAGTTGGAGGAGGCCCACGCTATTGTCGATGACTTCGTCGAGCAGTCGCGGCACGTCTCCGAACAGAGCGGGCACTTCGACCTAGAGCCGGGGCACACCCCCGAAAACCCCAAGGTGCGCCGCCTGAGCGCGCCGGCGAGTTATCACCCCTTCTTCGGCGGCTTGATGCGCGACAGCCGCATCCTAGACCTTCTAACGCCCCTGATCGGCCCAGCCATCCGCGCCCAAGGCGACAAGCTCAACATGAAACCAGCCGACGGCGGCAGCCCAGTCGAGTGGCACCAAGATTTTGCCCATTATCCTCACACTAACGACGATTTGTGCGCCGTGGGCATCGCCCTAGACGACGCCACAAAAGAAAACGGCTGCATGATGGTAGTGCCCGGCTCTCACCTAGGACCGATCCTCGATCACCACCAGGACGGCTACTTCATCGGGGCCATCAGCCCCGACCGCGATCATATCGACCTCACGTCGGCCGTGCCCCTAGAGATGAAGGCCGGTTCGCTTTCCATCCACCACGCTCGCACCTTGCACGGCTCGGCGCTCAACCGCTCGGGCATGTCCCGGCGACTCTTGCTGTACCAGTACGCGGCTGTGGACGCCTGGCCTCTCGGCGGAGTGGGCAACTGGGATTCTTTTAACGCCAACATTCTGAGCGGCGAACCCACCTACGATTTTCGCCTCGTGTCGATGACGGCTCGCACGCGCATGCCAGCCGGGGCGCGCAGCGGCGGCGGCATTTACGAGTTGCAAAAGCCGCTGCAAGAAAAAGTATTCGCCGCCGGCTAGACCGCTACCTTGCCCCCATTTGTTCGCTTAGGGATCGTCGCGGCACTAGCTGCCGGGACACTCTGGGGCGTCCTCTCCATTCACTGGTACCCGGCCGAAGAGGTGCTGACCATGTGGGTATATGGCTCGCCTCAGGAGGCCGAGCTGTACCGCAAGGTCGCCGCCGAGTACCGCCAGCAGCATCCGGAAGTTCGCTTGCGCTTAGAGGTAGTGCCCGGTCGCAGCGTCGTGCAAAAGCTGCTGACGGGCATGGACGCTGGGCACGCCCCCGACATTTGCGTTCTGCACTGGCGGCAGATGCCGCAAGTAGCTAGCACCGGGCAGCTTTTGCCGCTCGACGATTTGGTGCGGCGCGACCAGATCGCCACCGGCGATTACTATCCGGTGGGTCTGCAAGCGTACACCTACCACGGCACCCTCTACGGCATTCCCGTCAAAGGCAGCACCATCACCTGCTTTTACAACAAAGATCTCTTCGACCACTACGGCATCAGCTATCCCACCGACGACTGGACGCTCGACGATCTCCTTGCCAAGGCCAAGGCCCTGACGATCGACGAGGATCAAGATGGCCTGCCCGACATCTACGGCTGCACTCCGTACGACATCGCCAGCTACGTGTGGAGCATGGGCGGAGACTTCCTCCGGCAGGAAAACGGGCGCTACGTCTCAAACCTCGACGACCCGCGCGTGGCCCAAGCAGTGCAGTTCTACGTCGATCTCTATTTCAAGCACAAGGTAAGCCCACCCCGACCCGGCGTGCGCAGCGACAACGCCATGAGCACCTTCACCTTTGAGGCCGGGCGCATCGCCATCGGCATCATGGGGCCGTGGATGCTGCCGACCTTTCAACTCTTGGACCGCTTCGAATGGGACGCGGCGCTCTTTCCCCAAGGACCGGCCGGCCGGCAGACGCGCTATGCCAGCGTCGGTTTTACAATCTGGAAGGGCACGCGTGAGCCAGAAGTCGCCTGGGATGTACTCAAGCACATGGTCTCGGCCGAAGCGACGACCAAGATGGCCAAGTTGGGTAGCGACCTGCCGCCGCAGCGCTCGGTGGCCCGCAACACCTACCCGCGGGCCACGACGCCCTACGAGGAGGAGGTCTTCGTGCGCTCAATGGACTACAACGTCCGGCTCTTCCCCCAAGAGTTGTGGTGGGAGGACCTCTACCGCCGGATGCTCGACGAACTCGACGCAGCCCTCACTGGCCGCGAGAGCGTGGCCGAAGCCCTCGCCGAAGCCCACCAAGTGACCAACGCCTATCTACAGCGTATGTACGCCGAGGAAAGCGCATTGTGAGAAACCAAAACAAAGCCGCGTTCTTCTTTCTGCTGCCCAATTTCGTCGGCTTTCTCATCTTCGCGCTTGGCCCGGTTGTAGTGGCTGCGGGCATGGGCTTCTACCGCTATCAGCTCGCCTCGGGCGCACCCGTCTTCATTGGACTGGATAATTTTGCCGATCTAGTGCTTTTCACAAAGGTCGATGGCGAGTGGGTGGCGCGCGACCCGTACTTCTGGAAGTACCTCGGCAACACGCTCTTTTTAATGCTCAACATCCCGCTCGCCATGATCGGCTCTTTGCTCTTGGCCGTGCTGTTAAACAAAGAACTGCCCGGCCGCATCTTCTTCCGCACCCTGTTTTTTATTCCCCACCTGTGTACGGGCATCGCCATCTACATGGTCTGGAAGATGCTCCTGACCTACGAGCCAAACGTCGGCATCATCAACGGGCTTTTGTGGCAGGTCTTTGGGGTGCTGGGCATCGCGCCCGAGCGGGCCGCCGCACTCCTGCCGGGGTGGCTAATCGACGCTTCTTGGGCCAAGCCCGCGCTGATCATCATGTTCATCTGGGCCAGCGTCGGCGGCTACAACATGGTTCTCTACTTAGCCGGCTTGCAAAACATCCCACTCGAACTCTACGAGGCCGCTGAAATGGACGGCGCTGGCTGGTGGTCCCAGCTCGTCCACATCACCGTGCCCCAGCTAGCGCCCACGACGTTTTTCATCCTCGTCACCAGTATAATCGGCGGCCTACAAGGCGGCTTTGAAGCTGCTTATGTAATGACCGGGGGCGGCCCCGAGGGCTCGACGACCACCATGAGCTACTACATCTACACTCAGGCGTACGAGCAGCTAGAAGTAGGGTACGCCGCGGCGATCTCAATGGTGCTCTTTGCGCTGATTTTCGCAGCGACCTTGCTCAACTGGCGCTACGGCGGCAAGCGGCTGGAGGCTGTCTAAATGGCGCGCTGGCGTCAGTACCAATCAACGGTCCTGATCTATGCGATCTTGCTCCTCGTGCTCAGCGGCATGGTGGTGCCGCTGGTGTGGACCCTGCTCACCTCCTTCAAGTACAACGTCGATGTGACGCTCGGGTGGATTCCGCCGCGCTGGACAACGGACAACTACACCGGCGTGTTCAGCGCCTTTTCCTTCCTCCGCTACTACGCCAATTCGCTGTTCATCGCCACCGCAGTTACCGTGGTCCAAGTCGCCACTAGCGCACTGGCGGCGTACGCCTTTGCCCGCTTGCAGTTCCGGGGCCGCGACGTGCTCTTCCTCGGCTACTTATCGACGATGATGATTCCGGCCGACGTGCTGATGATCCCGCAGTTCGTGCTGATGAAAAAAATTCCCGAATGGCTGAACGCAGTATTAGCAACGGATTTCTTCAGCGGTTTCCTCTACTTAGAGAGTCACTACATCGGCCATCCAGTGGGGCTGGACAGCTTTTTCGCCCTCATTGCGCCGGGGTGTTTCAGTGCCTATGGAACATTCATGCTGCGGCAGTTTTTGCTGGGCATTTCGCGCGAGATCGAAGAGGCGGCGCTCATCGACGGATGCTCGGCATGGGGCGTATTCTGGCACGTGGTGGTGCCGCTGGCCAAACCGGCGTTGGGTGCGCTGGCGATCTTTACTTTTCTCGGTCGTTGGCGGGCTTTTCTCTGGCCGCTGATTATGACGGATTCGGATTCCATGATGGTGCTGCCGGTAGGACTGGCCAAGCTGTCGGACCTGTACGTCAACGACTACGGGCTGATTTGCGCGGGGTCGGTGTTGATGCTCGTGCCAATGATCGCGGTTTTCGTCTTTTTTCAGCGCTGGTTTATCAGCGGGATTCAGCTAGGGGCGGTGAAGGGGTAACTCTGGAGCGACTTGGAGCACGTAAGGTGTCATTTGGACAGATTCACGATACTATCCGAGATTTACTGACAGTCTCTAAAACGCCGTAAGCGTAAGTCGGACCGTTAGCTAGGAGTAAAAAACAGATGACCCAACTTCTGCAAAAGGCTTTCGAGAGAGCCGCCAAACTGCCGCAAGAGGAACAGGACAAATTTGCGCGTTTCCTCCTAGCCGAGCTTGAATCGGAGCGGCAATGGACTGAGCTATTTAGCCGTTCCGAATCAGAGGATTTGCTGGAGGGGCTGGCCGATGAGGCCCTAGCAGCTCACCGAGCAGGACGAACTCAGCCTCTCGATCCGGCTTCTCAAGCGAATATAGGAGCAGTCAATCCACCCACCGCTGCGTCGCCAAGTATTCGTCAAGTTTCTTCTGCGCTTCCAAGTACTTCAGCTCCAATTTTCTAGTCGCACCGTCAGGCGCATTCGAGAGCTTCATGTTTTCAACTTGCAGTCTCAAGATCTCCGTTCGACTAACCAATCCGTAGCCAGCTATACTCTGCATGAGATTTGGGAAACTTATGTTTTGCGTATCCCAGTCCAGACAACGGTACTCGGCAAGTTTTTCTGAAGGGATTGCGAAAACCACTGTTGTGTCCTGCGGTAGGTCGCTCGTATAAATGAAGCCCTGATAGCGCACCTTTTCTACGTTGCAGTGTTCGGCCAGCAAACGGGTAACTTTCTGCAACTCCCCGAGAAGGCTTCTGGTACTCTCAACAGACTCGGCGAATTTTTCGTAACTGAACTGCTCTGCCCTTACGCGATGACGATCGATATTTCCAGTCTGAGCTTGCGTATGGAGCGCCCAATAAAAGGACAGAAAGAAGACAAAAGCGACGAGTTTCATGGATGTGCTCCTCTCCCACAGTTTTCGTCGGGAACGGGCAGGACGTCTCGTGCAACCTCCCGAACTTTCCCGGGAAACGTTCGTCCTCTCACCCACATAATCGGCTGACCTTTGCCAGCTTTTTCTGGATCAAACCATTCTGCTTGTGCACTTAAGTAATGCGACACATAGCTGCGTCTAAATCGCTGGCTGTAGTTATTGGTGCTTTTGTGCAACAGGTGAGAGTGAAACCAGATAACCGCACCGGGTGGAATTTCCACGGCAATGCCGTCCTCGTCGCGGGCATTGCGGGCCAGTTTGAATTCTGTCTGCTGCGATCCTTCAATATCGTCGTGTGCGGCAATGGCCTGTTTATGACTGCCCGGAATCACGTATAGGCACCCGTTTTCGCGGTCTGCGGGATCAATTGCCGTCCAAGTGCCGACGGTCGTTGCGGTTTTGAACCGTTTGCCAAAGTAAAACTTGTCTTGGTGCCACGGGAATCCCAAGCCGATTTTGGGCGCTTTCCAAATGAAGAGATTGTTGATGCCCAGAATGTCTGAGCCAAGAATATCGAGGAGCGGATCGGTCAGGCGCGGATCCCGCACGCGGGCGAGGAACTCCGGGATGAAGCAACTGGGGTGATGGATCTTGTGCATACCGTAGATCCCAGATCGCGCGTCTTTGCCGTCGCGGACCAAGGCATTGCGGTCGATGTGGGCCATGGGCATTCTGCGCTTCCCCGCGACAATGTCTTCGGCCACTTGCCGCAAGTGATCGTTTTCTTCGTATGAAAAGACGTTCTCGCGCACAAAATATCCATCGCGCTCCCAGCGCTGGATTTCGTCGGGAGTCATTCGGAAGGCATTCACTTGGATAGGTCTCCTAATAGTCTTATTTTAACACGGTTTGTACACATTATAGTCTAAGTAGGGTCTTAACGGTCCACCAAACAGCGCATGAGCCTCAATCCCTTCAAACCGTTCGCCTCGTACCTCCGTCCCTACCGCTGGGCCTTGGCTATCGGCCTAATCTTTTTGCTGGGCGAACAACTCGTTTCCGTCTCCATCCCCCTCGTCCTCGAACGCGCCATTGACCAATCCCGGGCCAGCCTAGATCAAGCCGCACCGGACCTGACTTTCCTAACGCGCTACGCCGCCCTCATCGTCGGCTTGGGCTTAGCGCAGTGGTGCATGGCCTTTGGCATGCGCTGGCACTTGGCCGCCACCTCGTACCGCGTCGAGCGCGACATCCGCCAGCGCTATTTCGCCCACCTGCTCACCTTGCCTATCGGCTATTTCCAACAGGCCCGCACCGGCGATTTAATGGCGCGAGCGACCAACGACGTCGAAGCCGTCCAGCGCTACCTCAGCCACGGCTTCCGCATGTTCCTAAGCGCCATCCTCGGCTTCAGCTTCAGCATGGTAGCCATGTGTCTGTACGACTGGGAACTAACCCTGTACGCGCTGTTGCCCATGCCCATTATGACCGTGATCCTGCGCTTCGTGGGCAGCAGAGTGCGTCGGCGCTATCGCATGGTGCAAGAGCAATTTGCCGCCATTAGCACCTGCTTGCAGGAAAACCTCTCAGGCATGCGCGTGGTCAAGGCATTTGCCCGCCGCCGCGGCGAGATCGACCACTTCACCCAGCTCAACGACGAGTACGTCGAGCGCAACCGCAGCCTGATCTACCTCTACAGCACGTTTTTCCCCTTCACCTTCCTCATCAGCGGCCTGTCCATGGTGCTCATCTTGTGGCTGGGCGGCATTCGCGTCGTCGAGGGGACGCTCACCCTAGGGGCCTTTGTCGCCTTCAACGCCTACTTGATCCGCATGAGCCGCCCGATGATGATGATGGGCCGCATCGTCGATGAATACCAGCGCGCCATGGCTTCCATGCTGCGCATTGAGTCCGTGCTTAAAGAACAACCCCAGCCCGACCAGTACCAAGACGACGGCTTGGCGATCAAAGGCGAAATCGAATTCCGCCGTGCCTCCTTTGCGTACAATGGCCAAACCGTGCTGCGCGATATAGATGTTCACATTCCGGCCGGTAGCACCCTAGCCATCGTCGGCCGGGTCGGGTCGGGCAAGAGCACGCTGGCCCGGCTCATCCCCCGCCTCATCCAAGCCGGTGAGGGCCAAATTCTCATCGACGGCAAGCCCATTGAACAAATGCCACTGCGCGCCTTCCGAAATGCCATCGGCTACGTGCCGCAGGACACCTTCCTATTCTCCGAGAGCATCCGCGACAACATCGCCCTCGACTCGGCTGCTGCGGACGAGGTCGAACGCGCCATCGAGGTGGCCCAACTAGCCACGGACCTCAAGACCTTTCCCCAAGGGCTGGAAACCATCGTCGGCGAGCGCGGCGTCACCCTGTCGGGCGGGCAAAAGCAGCGCACGGCCTTGGCCCGTTCAGTGGTGCGGCAACCGAAAATCCTCATCCTCGACGACGCCTTGGCCAGCGTTGATACCCGCACCGAGGAGCAAATCCTCACGCGCCTGCGCGACATCATGGCCGAGCGCACCACCATCCTCATCGCCCATCGCATCTCCACCGTCATGGCCGCGGACCACATCATCGTGCTCGACGAAGGGCGCATTATCGAAGAAGGCACCCACGACGAACTGCTCGCGCGCGATGGCCTATACGCCGACATGTACCGCCGCCAACACCTCACCGAGGAATTGAGCGACCTCTAATGCCGCCGACCATCCGCGACGAGCAAGAAATCGACAAAAAATCCATCGACCTCCGCCTAATGGCTAGGCTGTTGGGTTTCCTGCGGCCCTATTGGCCTTGGGCGGCCTCGACGTTGTTGCTCATTCTGGTGGCCTCATTAGCCCGCCAAGCCGGTCCCGTGCTGACCAAAATAGCTGTTGACGAACACATCGTACCCGGCGACTTGGACGGCCTAGGCACCCTCGTCCTGCTCTTCGCCGCGCTGCTGGTCGCTCAATTCGCCATTGGCTACGCCCAGAGCTGGATCACCAGCATGGTCGGCCAGTGGACCATGCGCGACGTGCGCTTGAACATTTTCACCTGCCTACAGCGCCTGCCGCTCAAATTCTTCGACCGCACGCCCATCGGCCGGCTGATGGCGCGCAATACCAGCGATGTCGATGCGCTCAACGAATTCTTCACCTACGGTGCCGTCTCCCTAGTGACCGAAGCCGTCACCATCGCCTCTATTCTGTTTTACATCTTCTTCTATCTCGATGTCGAGCTGGGCCTGATCACCTGCGCCTTTTTGCCCGTGGCCTTTGCCGCCACCCTGTGGCTGCAAAACCGCACCTTCCAGGCCTTCCGCCAAGCCCGCACCCGCTTTGCCCGCTTCAGCGCCGATTTGCAAGAAACTTTGTCGGGTATAGAGGTAGTAAAACTGTTCAACTGCGAGCCGCGCAGCACCCGCCGCTTTAATGAAGGCACTGACGAATACCTCGACGCCCGCTTGGTGCGCACTCTGTACCACTCGGCTTACTTCCCCTTTATGGAATTGTGCGGTGCCGCCCTGATGGCGCTGGTGCTGTGGTACGGCGTCGGCCAAGTGCTGCGCGAGGAAATCGCCTGGGGCGTTCTGGTGGCCATGCTGCAATACGTGCCCCGCTTCTTCATGCCCATCCGCAACCTCGCCGAGGAATACGCCACCGTGCAAGTAGCCATGGCTTCCTCCGAGCGCATCTTTGAATTGATTGACGCCGAGCCAGAGCCGGTCGGCGGTTCCGTGAGCCATGAGCGCGTCGCCGGTGCCATCGAATTCCGCCACGTGTGGTTTGCTTATGAAGAGGAAGAGTGGGTCCTGCGCGACGTCTCTTTCTGCGCCGAACCGGGCCAGAGCTTGGCACTAGTCGGAGCCACCGGCTCGGGCAAAACGACCATCATCAGCTTGCTGTGCCGCTTTTACGAGATTCAACGCGGGCAGATCTTGGTCGATGGCATCGACATCCGCGAGTGTAATGTGGAAGCACTGCGGCGGCGCTTTGGCTTGGTGCAGCAGGACGTCTTTCTCTTCGCCGGCGACATTGCCAGCAACATCCGCCTCGGCGCTCCCGAGCTGTCGGACGAGGCCATCGCGCAGGTGGCCCGCTACGTCAACGCCGACCGCTTTATCGACCGCCTACCCGACACCTACCAGCACGACGTGCAAGAGCGCGGCGCATCCCTGTCTGCAGGTCAGCGCCAGCTTTTGTCCCTCGCCCGCGCCCTAGCCGCCGATCCAGACATTCTAGTGCTAGACGAAGCCACCGCCCACATCGACACCGAGACCGAAGGCTGGATCCAAGAGGCCGTGGAAAAACTGATGCGCGACCGCACCTCCATCGTCATTGCCCACCGCCTCTCCACCATCCGCAGCGCCGACAAAATCCTCGTGCTGCACCGAGGCCAGTTGCGCGAAGAAGGCCGTCACGAAGAACTCCTAGCCCAAGACGGCATCTACGCCCGCCTGCATCAATTGCAATACAACGAAGCGCTCACCTAGCCTACCCTCTCAACGAAGAAAAACCTATGGCCACCTACTACCCTTCCATCACCGATGACCAAGCCGCACTGATCCGCAACGCGCCGCTGTTCTTCGTCGCCTCCACCGACCCCGCGCTCGCACCCGGTCCCGAAGGCATTGGCCCGATCAACCTCTCGCCCAAAGGTGGCGTGCCGCTGCACGTGATTGATCCCAACCGCGTCGCCTTCCTCGACTACTTGGGCAGTGGCAACGAAACAGCGCGTCATGCGATAGCCGGTGGCCCGATTACCGTTATGGTCTGCTCTTTTGAAGGAGAAGACGCCGGCATCATTCGCCTCTACGGCAAAGCCACAGCTACCCCGCTCGAAGAATCACCCCACGCCGCATTGCTCCTGCAAACAGAGTCCGAACACCTGCGCACCAAACGCCAAGTAATCGAAGTCGAAGTCGAACTGACCGGCACTAGCTGCGGCTACGGCGTCCCAGTAATGGAATTAGTGCGCGAGCGCCGCGTCGAAGACCGAGGCCGCCGCTACAAGGATCGAAAAAAATAAGACGACGCGGTTAGAAAAGTCCTAGGAGGAGAGCATTTCGGCTATTTCATCAAGATACTCTTTAAGAGACAATCCGTGGCTTCTTGCCAAAATAGCTAGCGTATCAATCTTTGTCCGCTCCCCCTTTTCAATCCTTCGCACATGGCGTTCAGAAAGCCCTCGTATCTCGGTTTGCTTAAGCCCGTACTGCTTGCGCAATGCGGCAACGGCCTCTCCGAAGCGGAGGTCGTACATCAGTCTATCCCGATCCTTTTTCTCACGCCATGCTTCGTCTTTTAGGTAGCGAATAGCATCTAGGTCAATGTGTACATCAACATCAGGCCAATGTATATAACTGCCTTCACTGGAAATAGTAAATGAAGAACGCTGTTGGGATGGAATGCGCTCCAGGGCGAGCATTTCGGCAAAACCCACTCTGAATAGGGTGTTATCACACGCCACGATAAAGAGTTCCTCATCTACGACTTGTGCATCGGCAATGAGTTGATCGGGACATCCAAGACTCCAAGCCGTTAGCACGCGCCTTGGTACGTCCTTAGTCGAATGCACGAGAATTCAGTCCAGAACCATGCCACCGCTGACGTTTATCGTCTGGCCAGTGACGTTGCGCGCTTCGTCGGAGGCGAGGAAGGCGACCATGTTGCCGATGTCCTCAGGCGTCTGCTCGCGCTGCATTGGCGTCGAGTTGGCGATGAACAGGTCGAACACCTCGCGGGCGCTTTTGCCGGCATAGGTGGGATCTACCTCGGCGATCTTCGGCGCCAGCGTGTGCCAGAAGTTGGTCCACACGAACCCAGGGCATACGGCGTTGACGGTGATGTTGTGCGGCCCCAAGTCCTTGGCGGTCAGCCGCGTCAGGCTGAGCATCGCGTTCTTGGCGGCCGCGTAGGTCGGCAAGAAGGTCGGGTCGCGTTTGGCCGCGGCGGAAGAGATGTTGATGATCTTGCCGTAGCGGCGCTCGATCATGTGCGGGGCGATCGCCTTGCAGAGGAAGAAGGGAGCCTTGACATGTATGTCGTAGTTGCTGTCCCACTCCTCTCCAGTGAAGTTGGTGAACGGAGCGCCGACGATGGTGCCGAAGTGGCCGGCGTTGTTGACGAGGATGTCGATGGCACCGAAGCGCTTGATCGCCTGCGCGACGAGATCCTGGCAGGCGGATTCATCCGTTATGTCTGCGGTGATGGCGACCGCGGTGGCTCCTTCGCTGGCGAGCTGGTCGGCAGTGGCCTGCGCCCTGTCGCCGTCGATGTCGGTCGCCACAATGGCCGCCCCTTCGCGCGTCAGGCATTTCGATATGCCGAGGCCCATGCCGCCTCCGGCACCGGTGACGATGGCTGTCCTGTCTTTGAGTCGCATGCTGGTCTCCCTTGGTTTTTTTAGAACGTATCGAAAAAATAAACCGCGCCGTGTACCCGACCCTCGGGTGCGCCTGAGAGTTGATGTCCCTACTGAAGGCGGCGGTCAGTCGTCCAAGACGCGATCCTGGCCGGCCGAGGCCTCGTCGAGACGGGCCCGGTCCTCCGGCGTGATCGACCAGCCCACCGCGCCGACGTTCTCCTCCATGTGAGCCACCGTATCGCCGCCGGTGATAGCCGCCGTCACCTCGGGGTGAGAGAGCACCCAGTTGATCGCCGTCTGCGCCACGGTGCGGCCGTGGGCGTCCGCGATCTGCCGCAAAATCTCCAAGGTTCGGCACCCCGCCTCGTTGAGGTCCTGCTCTATGTCGCCGACGCGCTGGGAGGCGTACAGGGTGCCGTCCGGCGGCGGCTCTCCGGGGGTATACACGCCAGAGAGCAGACCCACGCCCAAGGGGCTGTAGGTCATAACCCCGAAGCCTTGGTCGCGCTGCGCCGGCCACATCTCGCGCTCCAGTTCCCGGTTGAGGAGGTTGTAGGGGTTCTGGATACAGAGCAGGGGATCGAGCCCGAGGCGGTCCTGCGTCCACAGCGCCTTGAGCACCTGCCAGGCTTGGAAGTTGGAGACGCCCACGTAGCGCGTCTTGCCAGCGCACACCACGTCGTCCAAGGCGCGCAGCGTCTCCTCAAGGGGAGTCTCGTCGTCGTACATGTGCAGGATATAGACGTCGATGTGATCCGTCTCAAGGCGGGCCAAGGTGCGGTCGATCTCCCGCATGATGTGATAGCGCGACAGACCGGCGTCGTTGGGCCCGTCGCCGACGCGGCTAGCCACCTTCGAGGTGACCACGAGGTCGTCGCGATGCCGCCTAAGGACGCGCGCTAGGACCTGCTCCGACGTACCGCGAGTCTCGTACACATCCCCGAACCCGTAGATGTTGGCGCAGTCGATGAAGTTGATCCCCAACTCGACGGCCCGCTCGATGGCGCGCTCGGCCTCGTCGGCGTCCTCTTGGCCGCGCAGGCCCAAGCCGTAGGCCAGACGCGACACCTTCAGGCCAGAACGGCCGAACTTGACGTATTCCATGCTCTCCTCCTATAACTATCCCCGAAGTCGAGTTTCCTGACGCATTCACCTACTCTCACTTGGAACGAGGGATCGAGCCTTCGCTCCAGCCGGGCGGAAATTTCTCAAGAAATGGAGCCTCCGGCAAAAGGATCGTCAACCTTCTTGGGAAGCCGCAACTTCTGACGAATCTCCGCCACAATGGGGGCCACACTGTAGAACCGTCCACGCCGTTCGCCCTCGGGAACTAGAAGTTCTATATCCACCAGTACCTTCAAATCGCGGCTAGCGAGATTCTTGGACACATCCGCGCTTACCCGGTAGGACGAGTTGCGCACCCTAGTACCAAAGGCAGCCTGAATGAGGGCCAAGGCCATACGGTCGGGTAATCCTCTGGCAACTACCAGATCCGAGAGCTCTACATAAAGCCTTTCCAATTCTCGCATCCGATGGAGCAGTGTTTGCGCTTGTACATAGTGACCAGTTAAGCAGAAGCGAATCCACGGCTTAGCGTCGCGCGCTGGTTGCCATGTACCCCCCCCGACCTCCGACAATACGTCGTAATATTTTTGTTGATTGTGGCCGATGTACTCTTCAATTGAAGAGAATGTTGGCGCGACGATCCCGTCACTGGCCAATACCGCAGTGTGGATACATCTGGCAGTCCGCCCGTTACCATCCGTAAATGGATGCAGCATCGCCAAGTTCAGGTGTGTCATGGCAGCGCACAGGAAGACCGAATCGACCTGCTCGTTGTTTACGTAGTCTAGAAGCTCGTGGATGAGGGGCTCCAATTGGTCGCGATCCACTCCCTCGTGGACCAATTCACCGGTTCTGGTGTTTCGTACACCGACCCATCCGGGGCGGTACTGACCCGGATTTGCTTGCAAATCTGACTGACAGATCATGAAATGGACGGCCAAGAGTACGTCCTCGGTGATCATGAAGGATGGACTCTGACGGCGCTGGAGGATGTAGTCCATTGCTTCGCGGTAGCCGACGACAGCCTGCCACGTGTCACGGTCCGTGTTGGCGGGGTCTTCACGATCAATCGCGGCAATGGCGTCATCATCGGACACATTGATGCCTTCTATGCTATTGGATCCGGCAAGGGCCCGGGCCCGGGTCATACGGGCTAACAAGCCCGTCCAGCGGCGCGGCTCCGTAGCAACGTAGCGACGCAGATCGACTCTTAGGCGAGCCGTAGCTTCTTCTACCCGCTTCTCTTCATCGTCTAGAGTAGGATACGTGAACAACATGATCATAACCAATTTGCAACTGACTTTATATCGTTAATTAAATGACTATAAGTCAGTTGTCAACTATATATGTTGCATGAAGTCGATCATGACGACAGGCATCCCAGTAAGGTATAGTTGCGGGCACGTATCCGGTCCGTATTAGTGTCCAACCCGCTCCTCCGTCCGGAATTGGATACTTCCCACGCCAAGTTAGAGGCGCCTTCCTCCGGCGAATCCATTGAATTCGTCCAGGAACCACTCGGCTTGCTTTGTCATAAAGACGCCGATCTCTTCCCCCTTGAAGGCGAAAGATACCCTGAGTCCTCCCAAGTAAATATCCGTGATATAGACTTCCATGTTGAGCGTCTGCTCGTCGATCCACGCGGCCGAGGCTAGGCAATCGTATTCAATGCCCGGGATCGAGCCGATCTGTTCGCCGAAGTAATTGCGTTGAGGGAACTTGCCAGACAGCACGCGCCCGATACCGAACCGCAGCACATTGTCGCCCTGACCGTTGGTGTACTCCCAGGTGCCCTCATCTTCCTTGAAGGACAGGCGCATCCGCGTAATCCCCATCGGGTTGTCTTCCAAAGCATACCAAGCTCCATTGACTTCCAAAGCCGCCCTTGCGTCGGGCTCCCCAAGAATCGGCAGAACGGCCAGCCGCTCGATCTTATCGGCGAGTTCCGCGTGGGCATCGCGTTCTTCGGCAAGCGGTGCGTCTGCTAGGTGGGGGTAGAGTTCCTCGCGCATCACGGCCGGAATGGCGCTGCCGGTCGGTGCGCCCTGTGTGTCGGCGATGCACGTGAACAGAAACTCTTGGTCGGGAAAACAGATGGCGTACTGACTGCCCATCCCGCGGAAGGAGAAGCCGTTCTCTTTTTCTCGCCAGATCTGATATCCATACCCGCAGTTCCCCCGGATGGCGTTGTCGATCTGGCAGGAGGTCGCGGCGCGTACGTACGCCTCCGGGAGGACCCGTTCATCGCCCCACATGCCACCGTTCATGCAGGCGAGTGCGACTCTGGCTATATCGCGTAGCGTACAGATGACCCCCGATCCGCCCCACGACACGCCCTCGGGCGTGCGGATGCACCATGCGTCAGCGGAGAATCCGATCCGGTCCAGAAATCGCGGTCGCATGTAATCCAAAAAGGGCAGGCCAGCAAGCCGTTCGACCGTGGCCGTGAGCACCACGGTTGCCGCGGTGTCGTACGCAAAGATCGTTCCGGGAGGATGCGAGGGGGTCCGGTTGAAGAAGGTCCAGACCCAGTCTGGATCGCTGCGCGTATAAGAGGTTGTCGAATGGGGGGTCGCCATCGTCAGGAGATCCCGGACGGTCGAGGCGGCAAGCCACGGATGAAGTTCTTCCGGCAGTTTGTCCGGGAAGTATTCGGCGACCCGATCGTCGAGGGTGAGCCGGCCTTCGTCGATCATCATCCCGACCGCCAACGCGACCAAGCTCTTGCTGACCGAATAGATCCGGTGTGTGCGTTCCGCCGTCCACGGGGCCCAGTATCCCTCCGCCGCGATTCTGTTGTGACGCACCAGCAGGAACCCGTGCATGCAGATTCGCTCGGCGTCAATCCGCTGCAGGAAATTCAGGATCGCCCGCGAAGGTATTCCCTCGCTTTCAGGTGAGGACGCCGTTGTAAATACTTTTTCACTTCCCATAGCTGCTCCTTGAGCTTTGGCGCTTACGGTTACTCGGTGCGCGGCCTGATCGCTGGTGAGACGTATAGAAAACATAAAGGGGCTTTTTTGGATTCTCTGTCAAGGTGCTGAGCCTACTAGGTCAGGCGGCAAACTGGACGCTCCCCCTCCATGCGTGGGCGCAACGGGCTTATATTAGGATGCTCAGGGCAGGTTGATATCAGGGCGGAAACCTAGGAGTCGTTCTTGAAGACAGGTAGTCTGGACATTCGATGTGTGCGCAGGTTATTGCCGATTGTGCTGCTTGGGCTGCTGGCGGGATGCGACCAGGCCGGCGATCCGGTGGAGCCCGTTGCCGACGCGATCGCTATAGAGGCCAAGCTCGACGACCTCTTCGCGCCTCCGACCGCAGCCGAGGTGGAGGCCATCCGCGCCGACTGGGCCCGGCGCGACATTTCCGTAGCCGAGGCGACCATCGAACTCACCGAATCGTATCCGCTAAGCGAAACCCCAGCAACCCTGCGCATCGTGTCCCACAGGGTGGGGGAGGTACTCCACTACGGAGCGATCATCGCCCCCGACTCCGCGGCTCCGGGCAGCTTGCCCATCCTGATGTACTTGCACGGGGGCGACAGCGGAGTCGAGGTGGATGAAATCGGCATCGTGCTCTTCGCCCTCGGCGAACTGCGCGATAGTTTCGTCTATGTGATCCCGTCCTTTCGCGGCGAACCGCTCGAGTACGAGAACCGGGAGTGGGTTTCGACGGGGCCCGGCGGTCACTGGGACTACGACGTGGACGACGCCCTAGCGCTCCTCAACGTTGCATTGGAGTTGACGCCGCAGGCGAGAATCGAAGGCCTGAGCATCGCCGGCGGCAGCCGAGGAGCAGGCGTCGCTCTGCTGGCCGGGATCCGCGACGAGCGCATCGAGAACATTGTGGCCTTGTTCGGGCCCACCGACTTCTTCGACGACTGGGTCCGGGAGATTGCGCGGGAGGCGGCCATGGGCTCTCCGCGCGACCTGCCCGGGGTCTCCCACATCGATACCACCTTCATCCAGCCCTACATGAGAGGTGAAGTCGATCTTGCAGAAGTTCGCCTCGAACTGGTGCGCCGCTCCTCGGTTCTATTCGCCGAAGACCTGCCCGCGGTCCAACTCCACCACGGCGACGGCGACGAAACCGTCTCCGTCAGCCAAGCCCATTCCCTGATCCGGACCATGGAAGCGCTGGGACGAAAGCCCCCCGAATTCGAGGCGTTCATCTACGAGGGAGGCGGACACGCGGGCCTCGCGCTGAGAGGTGTTATCCCGCGCGCGGTGGATTTTCTCCGGCGGGCTCTGGGAGAGGGATGAGTCCGGGCGGCAGGAACACAGGGCCTTCAAAGGAACGCAAAAAATAAACCGACGCGACTGGAAAAGTCCTAGGTAAGGGTTTCATTACCTCGAAAGTCCCGGCTACCGCACCCGATTGTCCAGCAGCGGCACGAGACAGTGCTCGGTCTGGTTCCGGCGCAGCAGCACGTTCCGGCATCCCGCGTCCACGAGGATCCCAAGATCGGCGTTCTCAACCGCGTTGCCCTCGACCACCACGTTCTCCGTTGCCCCATCGCTGTCCGCACCCACGCCCACTTCAATCTGCGCATTGTTGTGGAGGTGATTGTTGCGCAAAACAGAGCCAAAGTGCAGGCTCGGCAGGGTGCCTTCCACGCTCAGGCGCGCCGGATAGACCAAGGGGTCGTCGTAGCGGTAGCAGTTGCCCTCGCGGATCTCGTTGCCGAGGAACTGGAGATAGAGGTTGGGCTGGACCCCTCCGGTGTAGGAGAAACCGTACGCGCGGAACCCATCGGCGCGCCAACTGCGGTTATTGGCCACGATGTGTTCGGTGGCCGTGCCGTAGAACTGGATGGCGATGCCGGCGTCGCGAGTCTCGTTGTCGTAGAAGATGTAGCGCCGGTGCGTCATAGTAACCGTGACCCGCGAGGTCTCGTCTAGCGAAACGTCGAATGGCCGGTCGAGCTGCACCCGCCTCCCGTCCCACGACTTCACGAACCGGTACTGGCCGCGCCCGCGTCCGGCGATGACGGCGACGAGGGTATTGGTCCAATGCCGATGCTGCCACTTCGGGTCGTCCGCCAGCAAAATCCAGTCTCCCTCGACCGCGACCACCGGGCCGAAATACGCCCCGCCGCCGGCGTCGGAAGTAAACGCCTCCCGGTCCCAGCCGTTCATGTTCTCATAGCTGTTGTGGGCGGTGTAGATGTTGCGGGAGACTCCCCGGGTAAAGCACGCGTATCCCCCACCGGTGGACATTAGGTCAGCACCGACGATGCGGTTGTGCTCAAAGACGATGTTCTCACAGCCGTTGAAGTTCATCCAACCCGAGCGCCCATTGTAGAAGATGTTGTTCTCCACTACAGCCCCGACCACGTAGTGGAGGTAGATGGAGCGTTCGGACCCGTACACGTCGCAGTCCGTTATGCGGATGTTGGGGCCGCTCAGGCGGATGGTGTCGCGCGGCCCAGGGGTGCGGGCGCGCTCCTCCTGCTTATCCAGAGACAGGTGCCCCCTGAACGAGTCGGCCCGCACGCGCACCCGAGTAAGGCGCACGTGGCCAGCGGTCTCCGGATTCTCTATGGGAGCAGCCGGGGCATGGACGGCCGCCGCGGTGTTGTTGGAGATGACGTGGTAATGGTGGTTGCAATAGAAGGTAAGGTCCTCAATGGCAAAGTGGTGAGAGCCTTCGATCCAAGCGTCGGGCGGATCGTCGGTATCCGCCATGCAAAGGGCAGTCAGCTCGCGCCCGGCACCGCGGAGCGTGACGTGCGGCGGAATTACCAGCTTCTCGCTGACGACAAAGCGTCCCCGCGGTACCAGCACGACAGCCCCGCCGCGCTCACCTGCCTCCTTCAGCGCCGACTGGATCGCATCGGTGTCGTCCTGCTCATCGTCCCCCTTCGCCCCAAAATCAGCCACATCTATCAGAGGTTGGTTTTCCTCCTCTCGGTGCAGGACCGCGATGTCGAGTGGTTCGCTCCAAGCGTGCTGTCCGCCGTACCCATTGTGCACAAACAGCTCATAGCGGCCTGGGGGCAACTCTTCCGGCACCGTCACCGCGAGCGAGAAAGGCTCTGCTTTCTCTGGTTGCAGTAGCATCACGCGCCCGTCCTCGGAGCGGAGGGCCACAGTCGGCCCTTTCTCCCCTATCTTCAGGCAGCGTCCAAGGATGCGCAGCCTACCGCCAGCATAGACGGCACCGTCCTCCATGCGCCATTTGCCAAAAGGGGTATTGGTAGCAACGACGTCGCCGAGCGTCCACCAAGGCGTAGGTGCGTTAAGACGTCCGAAGCTCGCAGCAGCATCCGAATGCACAGCGTAGTAATACACACCGGGAGCACCGTGCTCGGGCAGCTCGAACATCAGGGCAGTCTCGCTCGTCTGGAGTGGCGTCACCGGCTCGGGCATCTTATCCCCAAGAGGCTGCCACGGCTGCCCGGAAGGCTCGCCGTGATCTCCGTCCGCAAGGCGTCCCACCGCAATTTCCACGGCGTCGGGCTGCGGGAAAAAGCCGCACATCATCACGATCTCTCCGGGCTGAACCGGTGCCGAGACCCAATAGACTACGTTTTCTTCAGCAAGCGCTGCGGAAGTGGCGAGGGCCGAAGCGACAACGGCCGACTGGAGCTGCGAGGGTGTCATTGCGGCCCTCCTTTCATCAATTACTCGGAGCCATCGACCCTCCAACTTATAGAATTAGACTGTATGACGGTAGATTCCGCGTGCTACTCATAGCGCAGCGCCTTGACGGGATTCTCACGTGCGGCGCGGACGCCGATATACGCCACCGTGCTCAGTGCAATCGCAAAAGCGATCATCCCGCAAAGGAGATAGGTCGTCAGCCCCAACCCGAACTGATAGGCGTATCGCGACAACCATTGGCCTACCAAGAAGTGGGCTAGCGGAAACGCCAACAGGCAAGCCAAGGCAACCATTTTCGCTAGGTCGCGCGACAAGAGAGTGAGGATCTCTGCCACCGTAGCGCCGAGCACTTTGCGGACGCCGATCTCCTTGGTGCGCCGCTGTAGGACGATAGTCGCGTGGCCAAACAAGCCCATGCAGGCGATGAGAATCGCGACGACGGATGCAAAGGTAACGGTGCGGCTGCTCTCCTTGTCATTCTCGTACTGGCGAGCAAAAGTCTGGTCGAGGAACTCGTACTCAAAGGGTTGTTCAGGTGCCACCTTTTCCCAGATCTGCTCCAAGCCCGCGAGCGAGTCGTCAACCTTATACGTATTCAGTCGCACCAGTGCCCGCTTGAAGGACGCTTCCGGCCCATAGTGGAACAGGGCGGGTTTGATCGACTCTCTGAAAGAGCGGAAGTGGAAGTCCGGTGCGATGCCGATGATAGTGGGCGTCTTGCTCACCCCGTAGTGCCCGTATTCCGGCAGGAATTCCCCAACGGCATTTTCCCCCCAGCCGAAAGCGTCTGCGAGACTCTGGTTGACGACGACACTTTCCGTCCGATCTGCCAGCCGTCCAGCCTCAAAAGAGCGACCGGATGCGAGGTCAATGCCGAGTGTCGTAAAGAAATCGGGGTCAACGGCAAAATGATGTACTGTAATGCGTTCCCCGTCCGGCCGCCTGAGGTAATTGGTGCTGGAGCTAGTCGGAAACTCGCGCTGCAACAGGGCCACGTTGACAACGCCCGGCTGGGACAGAGTTGCCTCCTTGAAGCGTTCGCCGAGCCGCGTCGGGTCCGCACCGCGCAGCTTGACAACGACGACCTGCTCCGCCGCGTAGCCAAGGTCGCGCGACTGGATGTAAGCCAACTGTTGACGAATCGCGATGGTGCAGAAAATCAGGAAAACCGCCATGCCGTACTGCAAGGTCAAGAGTGCGCTCGTCGCCCTTCTGCTGCGCCACGGCGACACCTCACGCACGACAGACGCAGGCTGCATCCGCGCCACGATTAGGGCTGGATAGCTTCCCGCGGCGATGCCGATCAGCACCACCAATAAGACGCTTCCGCCGACGATAATTGGCAGACCTAGATCGCCGAGCGACAGCCCGGCCCAGTGGTCAAGTCCATAATGAGGGTTAAAGGCGGACAGCCCCAACTGCACGAGGACCAGTCCGGCGATCAAAGAGAAAAAGGCCAGCAGCACGCCCTCTCCCAAAAATTGCAGAGCGATTTGTGCCTTGTTAGCGCCGAGCGCCTTGCGGACTCCCACTTCCGTACTCCGGCCGATAGAACCCGCTACGGCGAGGGTGGTGAAGTTGATACAGGCGACGATCATAATGACCCCAATCAGGGCGACGAGGGCGAGGATCGGCTCGGTGCCCTCGGAGTGTTCGTAGGCGTTCATGACCTGCGTGTCGAGATAGATGTCCCTCGCGTCCTGAAGTTGGAGTTGGAAAGCGTTCGGATCGTCCTGCCAGCGAACGCCTTTATTGCGTTCCCAGACCGGAGCGATGAACTCGCGGGAGAACTCCGGGAGCTTCGCTTCAAGCGCCTTCCGCTCGGCAAGGGGCTGAAGCGTGACGTATGTGGACGTCGGAGAGTCCCAGTACATGTTCATGCCATACTTCGTCCGGTTCTCAAAGCGGATCGCCGCGTCAAAATCCAAGCTCCGCTTTTTCGGCAGATCGGCGAAGACGCCGGCAACCGTGTATGCTTCGGGCCCCTCGTTGCCGTGCAAGACGATCTGCCGACCCACGAGTTCTGGGTAGTCCCTGAATTCATCTCCGAACATGCGCTCGGCCAGTCGCTTGGAAATGACGACTTGGTCGAGGCCATCTAGCGCCGTGGCCGGATTGCCGGCCGCGAAGGGATAGTGGAACATCTGCAGGAACGGGGGATCGACCTTGACCACCTCGTGTTCGAGATGGCGCTCGCCGACCGTCATCAGGATACTCGTCTTGATGACGCGCGTGGTGCTGGCGATTTCGGGGAACGTTTCCGCGAGTGCCGCGGCGAGATCCTCGCGCTGGTACGCAATGTGATAAACGTGACCCGAGGCTTGAATCTCGCGCGTCACCACGCGGAAGAGGCGGTCATCCTCGCGGAGGTTCCAATCCGCGGTCAGCATGCCGTGTACGCCAAGGCCAAGGATGGCGCTGACTGCGATGGCGACGGACAATCCCACGATGTTAATACTCGTCACCACTTTGTCGCGCAGCAGGTTCCGCAGTGCGATTACGACGTAATTGCGCAGCATCTTGAACCTCCTTCAGCAAAAGAGTGGTGCAACCGCTTCTAACCTGCTCCCTATTCCGCCTTCTCAATAATGACCGCACCCACCTCGCTTTTGAGCATAAAATCTGCCGCGAGAATCTCCGCGCGGCTAGGCGCGTTCGACAGCAGCAGCATCTCAAAGCTGCTGGCTACGATGAGTGGCTTGTTCTCATCCCTACCCGCAAAAGCATGGATCTGGCCGCACAGCGTGAACGCAGACAGACGCACCTTGTCCAGCAAAATCTCGTCGAGCAGGGCCTCTTTGAGCGAGAGGTGAATGTCGCCCGCGCATGATTCCAATTCGATGCGGCTGTCTGCGGCGAGTTGATCCTGATGTAACTGCGTTTGGCCAAAGCGGTTGTAGATCCGCACCCGGCCCCCCAGCCGCGCGGCCTTGAGCTGCACATTGCTCACGTCAATATCCACGCCGCCGCGAATATCCTCTAGCTGACAATCTTCGGCCTCTAGGCGGCGAGCCTTGTAGTCGTCCATCCTCATGCCGAGGTATCGGTAGTAGTGCTGGCAGACTTTGCCGCGGATATTGCGCGCGGTCTCCAGCGCACTGTCGAAGAGTTCCACATCGCCCTCAATGTCGGCCACCTCCCCGCAGGTCGATTCGATAAAACTGATTGAGCCCTGCAAATCGTAGGCGCGAACCTGCTTCCCTTTGATGACGGTCACGCGCTTGCCCTTGGGCACTAGCAACACCAAGCTAGCGGAGCCCACCGGTCCGTGGACACTTTCGGAGGTCCATCTGTTGGGGCGAAAGACCGCTTGAACTTCCGCCGTAAGAGCCGCAGAGGGTAGGATTATGTCTTCGAGCTTTTTGCGATAGATCGTTATCCGCGTGGCCCGTCCCAACCCTGTGTGCACAGCAGCCGGCATACTGTCGGCATATACCTGCATCTGGGAAAAGACATCCGTCGTCGTAACGCCGTTTGTCACGCCCCACGGATAGGTGCCTGCCTCCACGCAGGCTCGCCAAGCTCGCCACAATTGTCCGCTGCCCTGCGACACAGCCTTGACTTGGCCGTTCCGCTCGTGGGTTCTCATAAACACCTCGCCCTCGTGCGGCCCGCTGGCAAGAAAATTGTCCACCTGATCGGCCTCGATCTCGATCCCTTCGACGCTCTCGCGGGCCTTTTCCGGCGTCAGCCCGATTGCGCTGAGCGTCCCTTCGAGCACGGCGTCTTCGCCCTCGGCTTGGCGGATTTCGAGATCCGTGTCGAGGGCACAGTAGAAGACGATGTGTTCGGTGTCCTCTAGCGGAATCGTCTCTCGCACCTGTTGGGTGGCGATCTGGCACACCACCTCTTGGACCGGTTTGGTCACGTCGATTGTTTTCATGGCAATCTCCTCGTGGTCGGGTTCGTCCAATAGCTTGTGCAGGCGGATGCGCCCTTGTTGCAGTCGGCCGCACACCGTACTCAGGGGGACTTCCATCAACTCGGCAATTTCTCGGTAGGAGAGCCCACTCAGGTAGTACATCATCAAGGCCGAGCGGTAGTGGTCGGGTAGCTGGTCGATGGCCTCCTGCAAATCCAGCCGCCGCATCTGGTCCGCGTGCTCTACCACCGCCGCATTCTCCAGAGCCGTCTCCGCCGCATCCAACGGCTGTGTCCGCTTGCGGTCGCGCAGCCAGTCTTTGCAGCGATTGGCGACGATGTGCATCAACCATCTCCCGAAGTGCCCCCTATCGCGCAGTTGCCCCAAGCGGCAATACGCCGCAACAAAGGCGTCCTGCACGATGTCCTGAGCATCGACTCGCGAGCGCACGTAGCGCAGGGCCGTGGCAAAGGCCGCATTCTGGTAGTGCCGGACGAGCGGCTCAAAGGCTTGCGCGTTGCCCGCTAGGCAGCGCTCGACGAAGTTTTCGGAATGGAATTCTTCCATAGGTATTCAAATGCGGGACCGATGACGCATCTCAACCCGTCTGCAAGTAAAGACGGACAGCGAAGGGAAAATTAAAAAGGTCCATACATTTTTTTGTAAGAGCCTAGTTGCATTTGAGCCACTCACAGGGCAGCGCTTCTACTGGATCAATCCGACTCGTCCTGACGGCGTGGTAGCAAGCGGCGTGCATTTACTCGTATCGCAACGCATCCGCCGGATTGGTCCGCGCCGCCAGCCACGTCTGGCTGCTGACAGCGGCCAGCGCAACGGCGAGCACACCCACGCCCGCCAACCCAAGCCAAGCCGATATCGACGTGCTTCTCGCCAAACTTCAAATGAAGTACGACGACCGGCGAGCCGAAGTTGAAAAGCTTCGCAATGCGGAGCTGCTGCGCCTACAGCGAACATCGGCGGCACGGTATCGACAGGTAAAGAAGAACTACAGCAAAACTAGGCCATACATACACCTGACCGAGAATGAGCGAAAAAAATTCATCGCCAAAGTGGCCGAAACGCTATCTCAATGGGGCTTTGCGCGCCTGTTCGCCGAATGCGTTGACAAGGTCCACTTCGATCCGCGGCGACATTTCCCGTACAACATTGGTGAAATGGCGTTCGATCAGGTTGTATCGCGGTTTGAACAGTACTTGCAGGTCACCGGCACGAATCAACAGAACTACGGATTGTTGATACACGACAACAACCAGACGGTAGCCAAGCGCCACACCGATCTCATGCGTGGATTCCACCACAGGGGGACGCGTTGGACTGCTGTAGAGCATATCATCGAAACACCCCTGTTCGTCGATAGCCAGCTCACAAGTATGGTGCAGCTAGCCGACATATGCTCATATGCGCTTCGGCGATACTTAGAGAATGGCGAGCAAGACCTATTCCAATTGGTGTTCAAGCGGGCTGACCGCAAGGACGGTGCAGTGGTGGGAGTCCGTCACTTTACTGATTATAGTTGCGACTGCCACATCTGCACTTCCCATACTAAATAGGGTTCCTCAGAGGATAGGGACCAAGCCCAGCAATGACAGGCACTTCTGTGTCAACTCCTCGTCATTCTCGTACTGACGGGCAAATTAGGGCCTCCTATCCCTGCTTACCGGACCCAAAGGACGATCACATTGACGTTAGGCATCTGCGCCGAACCAGGTAGATCGCGTCCATGGTGTGCCTGCGCTCCCTCTCCTTCTACTCGTATCTCAACGCATCCGCCGGATTGGTCCGCGCCGCCAGCCACGTCTGGCTGCTGACGGTAGCCAGCGCAACCGCGAGAACGCCCACGCCCGCCAGCACAAACCAACCCAAGCCGATGTCAATGCGATAGGCATAAAACGCGAGCCAGCGATTCAACACGAAATAAGCCACAGGCCAAGCAATCACATTGGCCGCCACCACCAGCCAGCCGAATTCGCGCGACATCAACAGCAGCACGCTGCCGGTCGTAGCGCCCAATACCTTGCGGATGCCAATTTCCTTGGTGCGCCGCACTGCCGCTAGGGCAACCAAGCCAAAAAGCCCCATGCAGGAGATCGCAATGGCAACGGCACTCATCCACCCCATGACAAGGCCGACGCGCCGCTCCACCTCGTATCTCGCTGCAAAGGCTTCGTCGAGGAAGCGCACGCGCCATAATTCGTATTGCGGTAAAACCCGCTTCCACAGCGTCTTTACCTCCTCGACCGCCGCGGGCAGATCGGCGCGGTCGAGCCGAAACAGGGTGTGAATGAACCGATCTTCCCCCAAGTTGGAGTTGGGCATACGCGTCGTCAGAAAAGCCGGCCCTATGGTATGGCGCATATCCGTAAAGTGAAAATCCTCGACTATGCCGATCACCGTCCGCGGCTCGCCATCATCTTGGGAAAGCGTCAAGGTGCGGCCGATCAGATCTTCGGGGTCGAAGAAGCGTGCGGCGGACTCATTGAGCAAGATGCCGTGCGGCCGATTGGGATCGAAATCCTGCCCGAAGAGGACCTCGATACCCATGATACTCAGGAAGTTTGGACTTACATGGAAGGGCTTGACGTGGAGCACGTCCTCACCCGACTGGATTGGTATGGGACCCCAGCCGCCAAAGCCGGGTGCGGCCGAGGCACCCGTGACTCCTTGTATAAGTCCCGGTCGGGACTTGATCTCGTTGTCGAGATGCTCAATCTGCAAAACATTGAGATCGCCTTTGTGGAGGACTAGCACGACCTGATCGCCGTCGAAACCCAAATCCTTAGTCCGCATAAAATCGAGCTGTCGCGCCATAGTGATCGTCACGACAACGAGAACGGCCGACAGCGCAAACTGCACGACAATCAGACCGCGACCGAGCCAACCGCGACCCGGCTGAGGCGTCTTCTGGGATAGTGCCCGGACGGGATGGAGCCGCGCAACCACTTGAGACGGATACAAGCCCGACAGTACGCCGACTACCAAGGCAAGAATTAAGGCACCTATCCCCGTTTCGACCGACAGCCAGTCGATCTCTAGCTGCTGATGCACGACCGCGTTAAACGTCGGCAGCAGGACTTCGGCGAGGCCCATGCCAACGACGATGGCGATGAGGCTCACCACGATTGCCTCGGCGAGGAACTGGTTGGAAAGCTGGTATCGGGTGGCACCGACCGCCTTGCGCACCCCCACTTCCAAGGTCCGCGTCATGGCACGGCTCATGGCGAGATTGACGAAGTTGATCGCGGCGATCAGCAGCACGAGGACAGCCAGTCCCGCCAGCAGATAGATATGCTCGACCGTGCCATAACCAAAGGCGGCGGGTCCTATTATCCTAGGTCCTAAGTGAGCGCCCGCAAAAGGTTGCAACTTCAATCGGTCCCGCGAGATCAGAGGCTCCAGCCGCGTTTCCACTTCAGCAGGCGCTACGCCCTCTTCGAGTTCAACAAAAAGTCCGCCGAGGCCCTTGAAGTCCAGCGCCTCGGCCGTTACCGCAGGCACGAGTACGTCTAGACTCAGAATAGAAGACCCCGGCAGGGGTGCCAGCACCCCCGCAATGGTGCGCTCCACCTCGATGGGCGTTTCCTTCGGTGGCGATGTCGAGTAGTCCCGCTCGACGGCGTGCAACCGGATGTGCTGGCCCAGCATGGCGTGGGCTGGCACATCGGCACCGAAATACTTCTGCGCCGTCTCATGGGCGAGAACAACGCTCTGAGGATCGTCGAGAGCCGTCGTCGCATCGCCCGCCGCCAGCGGCAAGGTGAACATAGTGAGGAAAGCCGGCTCCACAGCGAGGAAGGACTCGTCAAAGGTCGCATTGCCGTACGAGATTTTGCCGTATCCCGCCATCATGGAAACCGATTCGCGGATGCCGGGGACTTTAGTGCCCACTTCCTCGCGCAGACTGTAACCTCTCATCGTGGAACGGTTGAAGGAGGAACTGGGGTCGGGCTCTAGAAGGTCAAGATAGATGGCGAATATCCGATCCCCTTTTTCGTGCCAAGTGTCAAAGGAAGTCTCGTGGCGCACGAACAGCAGACACAGGACCACCACGGCAAAGGCCGCAGACAGGCCGACGATATTGATCAGCGAGATCGTCTTATTGCGCCCCAACACGCGCAGGGCAATGATCAGGTTGCTCTTCCACATAGGGTGATTTCTCGCATTCTTGTTTAGAGTTTGAGGACAGTTAGCATATCGCAGTGTGCGTTAGTTCTCGAACATGACTACTCGTAGCGCAGAATTTCCACCGGATCAATCCGACGCATGATACGCGACACTCACCCCAGCGGCGTGCATTTACTCGTATCTCAACGCATCCGCCGGATTGGTCCGCGCCGCCAACCACGTCTGGCTGCTGACGGTGGCCAGCGCAACGGCTAGAACGCCCACGCCCGCCAGCACAAACCAACCCAAGCCCATGTCAATGCGGTAGGCATAGAACGCGAGCCAGCGGTTCAACACGAAATAGGCCACAGGCCAAGCAATCGCATTGGCCGCCACCACCAGCCAGCCGAATTCGCGCGACATCAACAGCAGCACGCTGCTAGTCGTAGCTCCAAGCACCTTGCGGATGCCAATTTCCTTGGTGCGCCGCACTGTCGCTAAGGCGACCAAGCCAAAGAGTCCCATACAGGAGATCGCAATAGCAACGACACTCATCCATCCCATGACCACGCCGACGCGCCGCTCGGTCTCGTATCTCGCTGCAAAAGCCTCGTCGAGGAAGCGCACGCTGTGTAATTCGTGTTCCGGCAAAACCCGCTTCCACAACGTCTCCACCTCCTCGATAGCATTGGGCAGATCGGTATGATCGAATCGGAACAGGGGGGCCATGAACCCGCTGCTGCCCAGCCACCCTCGCGGGCTCGTCGTCAGGAAGGCCGGCCCTATGGTATGATGCATGGTATCGAAGTGGAAATCCTCGACAATGCCGATCACTGGTACTGGCTCGTCACCGAAATCATCAATGGTCACAGTGCGTCCGATTGGGTCTTCAAATCCCAAGAGGCGCACCGCGGTCTCGTTGAGGAAAATACCGCGCGGCAAACCAGAGTCGTCGTTCTGGCCGGAGAGGACTTCGATCCCCATGATGCGCAGAAAATCTGGACTTATGTGGAAGAACTTGGCGCGCAACGAGTTCTCACCGAACTGGAGCGTTATGGGGGGAAAGCCGCCGCCAAGGCCGGGTACTGGCCAGGCTCCAGCGACTCCCTTGATCAGTCCCGGCCGGGAATTGATCTCACTGGCGAGGCGCTCAATCTGCAAAGCGTTGGGATTGCCATCGATGATCACCTGAACGACCTGATCGCTGTCGAAGCCCAGATCCTTGGTGCGCATGAAGTCGCGTTGTCGCTCCATGGTGATGGTCACAACGATCAGTAAGGTTGACAGGGCAAACTGCAGAATGATCAGACCGCGCCCGATGCGGCCGCGGCCGACCTCGGGCGCTTTTCTGCTCAGAGCCCGGACCGGGTGAAGCCGCGCAATGATCTGGGCCGGGTACAGGCCCGAGAGTACGCCGACCACCAAGGCCAAGGTCAGGACACCTATCCCCGTCTCGACCGACAGCCATTCGAGCTCGAGTTGTCGATGCACGACTTGGTTAAAGGCCGGAAGCAACATTTCGGCCAAGGCCATGCCCCCGGCAACGGCGATTAGGCTGACGATAATGGCCTCGGCGAGGAACTGGTTGGAGAGCTGGTGGCGAGTAGCGCCGATTGCTTTGCGCAGGCCGACTTCGAGCGTCCGCGTCATGGCGCGGCTCATAGCGAGGTTGACGAAATTGATCGCGGCGATCAGCAGCACGACCGCGGCCAGCCCGGCCAACAGATAGCAGTGCTCGATCGTGCCATGGCTGATGCGGACGGGTGTCAACATGATGTTGGGTCCGAAGTGAGCCTCCTTGAAAGGTTGCAGCCTGATTCGACCCTCTTCGCCAATGTCTTCTACCGCCAGCGACGCCAGTCGCGCTTCCATCTCGACCGGATCTACGCCCTCTTCGAGCTCGATAAAAAGCCCGTCTCTGCTGAGAAATCGCCCTTTATCGACAGCTTTAGCAGGCATGATTACACCCGTCCGTGCACCTGCGTCCAGTATTGAAGGCCCCGGCAGCGGAGCCAACACACCCGCGATGGTGCGCTCCTCCTCGATGGGCGTCTCCATCGCATGGTCATAGTCCGCAAGTTGTAGCCGGATGCGCTTGTCCAGCATGGCGTGGACTGGCATATCGGCACCGAAGTACTTCTGCGCCGTCTCATGGGCGAGAACGACACTCTGGGGATCGTCGAGGGCCGTCGCCGCATCGCCCGCAGCCAGCGGCAAGGTGAACATGGTGAGGAAGGCCGGCTCAACAGCGAGGAAGGACTCCCCAAAGGTCGCATCGCCGTACGAGACCTTGCCGTCTCCCGCCCGCATGCGGACCGATTCGCTGATACCGGCGACTGTAGTGGGTACCGCCTCGTACAACACGGGAGGCAGCCTTGCGTGCACATTTAAAGGGTAGCCGGGCACGGGCACTAGGGCTTCGAAATACAGCATGAAGATCCGATCCCCTTTTTCGTGCCAAGCGTCAAAGGAGGTCTCGTGGCGCACAAACAGCAGACACAGGACCGCCACGGCAAAGGCCGCAGACAGGCCGACGACGTTGATCAGCGAGATCGTCTTGTTGCGCCCCAATACGCGCAGGGCAATGATCAGGTTGCTCTTCCACATAAGTGATTCCCCTTTTCGTTGAGTGTTCAGGACTGTTGGTAACTGACGTTACGCCGCTTTTGCCCCCAACTTCCCATCCTTGTATCCTTTCCGCTACACTCCAGCACCTCCTATCCCCTCCACCCCTCTGAACCGCCGCCTTGGCACGAATTTTGCAATAATCAACCCAACCACTCCCAGTTCGGACGACTTAGCAAACTCTAATTCCTAACTCCCATTCCCATGGCCGAAATCGACATCGTTTCCAAGCACCTGCTCCAAACCTACCCGGCCGACTTTGCCCGCTTCGCCCTCCAACAAGACGACATCGAAGACGTCGAAGTGCTGGACACTGAGCAACCCACGGTCCGTCGCACCGACAGCCTCCTCCGCGTGCGCATCGGCGGCGAGGACGCCTTAGTCCACCATGAAATTCAAACCACCGACCACCCGGCCATGCCGCTGCGCATGGCCGGCTACATCGGCCGCATGATCGAGCATTACGGCCTGCCGGTGTACGCTCATGTCCTCTACCTGCGCCCCACTGCCGGACGACGCGATCCGGGCTACTACATGCAAGAGCATCCCGACTATCCGGTCGTGATCCGCTACAAAGTGATCCGCCTAAACCAGCTCCCCGGGCAGGCCGTGCTCGACCGTGCGTTTGTAGGCTTACTGCCGTTTGCACCATTGATGCAGCCGCCAGCCGACCAGACCGAGGCGGCGTGGTTAGAGCAGTGTGTCGCCCGGGCGGCCGCCCTGCCGCTGGATCGGCCCGACAAAGCCGACTTTCTCGCGGGGCTGGCGATCTTGAGCGGGTTGGTGTATAATCCGCAGACAATCATGGCCACTGTTTCCAAGGAGCATCTCATGGACCTCATCCGCGAATCCTCGTTTGCCCAGTACCTCGCCGAAAACGCCCGTGAGGAGGGCATTAAGCAAGGAGGCCGAGAACGCGCCATTGAAGATTTGCTCGACGTGCTGGAGATCCGTTTTGCGCTGGCCGCGTCGGATCCGTTGGCCGACCGCATTGGAGCCATCGACGATGTGCAGCGCCTCAAGCAGTTGCATCGGGCGGCCATACAGGTGCCCAGCCTCGAAGCTTTTAGGCACCTGTTAAACGCCGACGAGTAGGGGCACTGCGTAGCGTCAACTCGTAGTATGCGCTCGTTCTTCCACATGACTACTCGTATCTCAACGCTTCCACCGGATCGATCCGACTCGTCCTAATGGCGTGGTACGCGACGCTCACCCAAGCGGCGACCAACGCGGCTGCAACCGCCGCGACGAACGGACCGGCACCCACCTCAGCGCGCTCACTGAACTGCTCCATCCACCCAGCCATGCCAAAGTAAGCGATCGGGCAGGCGAGCAAGCTGGCCACCAGCACCAAGCGCGTAAGCTCTCCGGCGAGGAGGCGGCCGATCTCTACCCCACTAGCACCCAATGCCTTGCGCACGCCGAACTCCATGCGCCGACGCTGCGCGGCAAAGGAGGCGAGACCGAACATCCCCACGCAGGCGACGAGCAGAGCCAGCCCGCCGAAGCCGGCGAACATCGTCCCCAGCCTTTCATCCCTGCGGTACATAGCGGCAAAGCGGTCGTCGAGCAGGGAATACTCAAAGGGATGGACGGGATCTAACTCTGCCATCACCGTCTCGACTTGTTGCACGACGTGCTGTAGGGAATGAGCGCGGAAGCGAATGAGCAGGTAGTTGTGCCACGGCCATAGCTGCATGACGACCGGCTGGATGCCGCGCCGCAGAGAGCCTGAGTGAAAGTCCTCAACCACGCCGACGACCGTGCCTTCAGGTGAGACGCCCGTGCCCCCGGCTTGCCCAATCGCCAAAGTCCGGCCAACGGCAGCATCCGCAGACTCCCATCCCAGCGCTTGCACCGCCGCCTGAGAGAGGACGAAGTACCCGTTGCGCGGCTCCATGTTCTCAGTAAACCCCTCTCCTGCCGCTAGGGTCATGCCGAGCGTTTCCGTCGCGCCAGCATCGACCCACAGCAAATCGACGCTCACAGGATCTGCCTCCGCACGACGCGGCTGGACGCTGCTTCTGCCCACCGGCCCTGCCGGGAACAAAGCGGCCGCGCTCACCGAGGAGATCTCCGGTAGCTGGCCCAACCGCGTCTTCACCGCCTGCGGGTCGCTCCGCATCGGCTGGCTGCGAATCGGCACCACCAAGACCTGCTCAGTCTCGATACCAAGTTCCGCGTTCTCTATAAAAGCCAATTGCTGCTGAGCGATCGCCGTTGCACAGAGCAGCCCTACGGAGACGACAAACTGCGCCGTCACCATGCCTAGGCGACCCCTTCTGCTGCCAACGGCCCCACTACCTTCCAAGGCCCTCACCGGAGCGATCCGGGCGAGGCAAAAGGCGGGGTAGCCGCCCGACAGGACCACCGCCAAGAGAAAAATCGACGCCATCAAGGCCAGCACCTGCGGATCGGAGTACGCCAAGGCAATCTCCATCCCACCGAAACGCGTCACGTGTGGAGCCAAGGTGTCCGCCAAGACCACGGCGATAGCAAAGGCCAAGGAGGTCACCACGGCCGACTCGATCAGGAACTGCCGCGCCAGTTGGCTGCGACCCGCTCCCATCGACAGCCGCAGCCCAATCTCGCGCACTCGCTGTGCGGCCAAGGCGGTCCCCAGATTGGCATAGTTGAGGCAGGCGACGAGCAGGACCAAGCACGCGACTGTCGCCAAGATGATCACCTCGCGGATGTCTCCACCCCCTGAGATGCCCAAATCCTCCTGCGAATAGAGATGAATCCGATGGAGCGCCTGTAACTTCCACTGGCTGCGATCATCAGCACCGAAGTGTTCTTGCCGCAGTTGGTCGAGCAGACCGCTCAACGCATCCTTCTCAACGCCGGGACGCAGCAGCAGATACGTGCGGTACATGCGGCGTCGCCAGTCGCTTACCGCGCTAGGCCCCAGCCAGCGTTCCACCGTGGCAAAGGAGGCGAGAAACTCGATCCGCAGGTGCGATTGCTCGGGCAGGTCGCGCAGAATCCCGGTCACCTTCAGGTCGAGGTGATCCTTGAAGCGGATGACTTGCCCCATGGGATCGGCGTCGCCGAACAGCTTGCGCGCCGCAGACTCAGAGAGGAGGACGGTAAAAGGCTGGGCAAGCGCCGTGGCGGCGTCGCCAGCAACCAAGGGCAGGGTAAAAACCTTCAGAATCTCCGGGTCGGCGAAGAGAAAGGCATCCTCGTAGAAACGCTTCTCCCCGTGGCTGACGAGCGGCACTGGGTTGTCCACGTTCAGCATGCGCACTACAGCTTCCACCTCGGTCGTCTCGCGCTGAAGGCTAGTGCCGAGGACGGCAGGCGTCGTCAAGCGGGCAGCTTTTTCGCCTTGGGTGACGACTCGGTAGATGCGCTCGCCGTGCTCGTGGAAGCGATCGGTCTCCAGTTGGCCGAGAACCCAGATGGCCATGAGCATACAGCCCGCGAGCCCAACCGCTAGGCCGCCGACGTTGGTCAGTGCGTAGAGTCGATGGCGGGTCAGATGGCGAGCGGCGATGTGCAGGTAGCTCTTGAACATGATCTACTCCTAGTAAGGACATTCACTCATTCGTAGCGCAGCGCTTCTACCGGATCGGCCTTAGCCGCCTTGTACGCCTGATGCCCGGAACTGATCAAAACCGCGACGAGCGCAATCGCCGCGCCAGCGGCAAAATGCCACGCCGCCAGATCAATGCGGAAGGCAAAGCCGTTCAGCCAGTCGTGCATCCACCACCAAGACAGAGGCCACGCCACCGCCGAGCCAATCAGGGCGAGGCAGGCAAACTCGCGGGTCATCAGCGTGGTGAGACCAAAGACGCTAGCACCGAGGGCTTTGCGGATGCCGATCTCCTTGGTGCGGCGACCGGCGGCGAGAGCGGTGAGCGCAAATGCACCCAAAGCGGAGATGAACACCGCGCCGACCCCAGCCCACGTAATGAGCCGACGCCAGCGAAACTCGTCGCGGTAGGCCACTTCCAAGTCCTGCTGTAGGAAAGAGAACTCGAAGTCGGTATATCGTTGATTATGGGCAACGATGCGGCTCCACGACTCCTGCATGTACTGGATGACCTCCTGCATATCTCCCGGCTTCACGCGGACGAACATGAGATCGGCTATGTAGTGTCTTGGTCCTAAGTGGGGGTTGAGCAGCAACAAGCCCGGGGGGATGTCCTCGTACCCCGATTCTAAGTTGAAGTCTTTGACAACACCGATGATGCGCACTCCATCCCCACGCGCTCCAATCGGCCTGAATCCCCTCGATCGCGACATCCGCCCCACTTCGATGGTCTCGCCAATAGGGTCGGCGAGTCCGAGGCGTGCCGCCGCGCTCTCAGAGATCAATGCGAGATTATCCTTGTCCCCCTGCGCCAGCGAGAAGTCCCGGCCACTTATCAGTTCTAAGTTCATGGTCTCCACGAAGTTGTGATCTACGGAATAAAGACGGATCTTCGCCTCTCGGCCGCTCTCGGTCACAGCTCGGTAGTCGGACCTGTGAGCATCTCGCAAGTCCTCTTCCACCAAGGTGACCGATGCGATGCGGTGATGCCGTAGAAAGGCCTCCACGAGCGCGGGATGTTGGGGGCTGTACTGTACGAGAGGGTCCGTATTCACCGCGATGATGCGATCCGACTCAAACCCGTGCCGAGTCATGAGATGCTCTAGCTGGTGATACATGACCAGCGTGCAAGTAATCAACCCCACAGAAATGGCCAATTGCACACTGACGAGTACGCGACTGAGCCGAGCAACTCCAGTCATGGACACGTTGCGCCGAATCGCGTTTAGGGGCGTCAGACGGGAGAGTACGAGTGCCGGATACCAACCAGCACCCACACTGACGAGCAGCAGCAACGCCACTAATGCGCCTAGCATACTTGGCTCGCTCAAACCAAGCGACAGCTCTTGCGAGAAGGTGGCGTTAAACGCCGGCAGTAGTAGCTCCGCCAACGCACACCCGGCACCCAATCCGACAACAGATAGCACCACTGCCTCGCCGAGGAACTGACGCATCAACTGCCCGCGTCCGGCACCCGCCGCCTTGCGTACGCCGACCTCGGCCGCCCGCAAAGAGGCCCGACCAATCGCCAGATTGACGAAGTTGATGCACCCCATCAACAAGACTGCCAAGGACATACTGACGAGTACATACGAAACGAACGGATCCCTCGGCTCCACCACGCCGTGACTTCTCCATTGCATCAGGCCAGTATCCGAGTGCAGACCGGTCAGCGGCTGCAACCGAAACCAAGAGAAATCCTCCGGAGAGCCTTCGGGGATATTCCCTAAATCCTTTTGAGCCATGTCCCGTGTGAGTTGCACGAAGGCCGGCGCTACATCAGCCGGGTCCGCACCGGGTGCGAGCAGGACGTAGGCATTGCACGAACCTTCCCACGCATCCGGGGAATCGCGGAAGAGGAACTCCGTGTTATCGAACGGCAGCAGCATGTTGAACTGAATCGACGATGTGTGTGGAATCGGCGCGGCCACGCCGGTGATGGTAAAGTCCTCGACATCAGACCCGTGCATAGCGGCGATCGTCAAGTGCTGTCCCAGCGGATCGGCATCGCCGAACAGGCGTTGAGCCATCTCGTAGCTGAGGACGACGGAGTTGCGTTCGGTCAGTGCCGTGGCAGCGTTCCCTAGCAGAAGTGGGAAGTCGAAGACCTCAAAAAACGCAGGATCAACGAGGAGGAATTCCTCGTAGGCCAAACTACCTTCAAAGGTCGTCCGCACAACGCGGTCATCTCTATCGCCCCCTTTCGCCGCGCTGAGGCGCACCGTGCGCTCCACGTGCGGGGAGAGAGCCTCTAGCTCAGGCGCGAAAGCAAAGTCAATCGCGTCAGCTATGCGCATCAGCCCCTCCTCCGGCACCATGAACTCGACATAAACGCGATAGATCCGGTCCCCTTTGCTGTGGAAGCGGTCAAACGACCACTCCTGAGAGGCAAAACGCCAAGCAAGCAGACAGAACGCCATACCCAAGCTCAGTCCGGCGAGGTTAATGACCGTGTGCAGGCGATGGCGCATCAAATTGCGCCAAGCGATGATCAGGTTATTGCGTAGCACAGTTATTTTCCCCCTTCTCAAATCGGTACGCCTTGTAGGGAATCCCTCTACTCGTTGCGCAGGGCTTCTACCGGATCGGCCTTAGCAGCCTTATACGCCTGATGGCCAGAACTGATCAAAACCGCGACCAGCGCAACCGCCGCACCAGCGGCAAAATGCCACACCGCCAAGTCAATGCGGAAGGCAAAGCCGTTCAGCCAATCGCGCATCCACCACCAAGACAGAGGCCACGCCACCAGCGAGCCAATCAGGGCAAGGCAGGCAAACTCGCGGGTCATCAGCGTAGTGAGGCCGAAGACACTGGCACCGAGGGCCTTGCGGATGCCGATCTCCTTGGTACGGCGACCCGCGGCGAGGGCAGTGAGCGCAAAGGCACCAAGAGCGGAGATGAACACCGCGCCGACCGCAGCCCAAGTGATGAGCCGACGCCAGCGCAGTTCGTCGCGGTAGGCTGCCTCCAAGTCCTGCTGTAGGAAGGAGAAATTGAAGTCCGCATAATCGACGATGCCGCTCCACGTCTCCTGCATGTACTGGACGACCTCTTGCATATCTCCCGGCTTCACGCGCACGAACATGAGCTCCCCTTCGGCGGGTAAGCTGAGTTCGAGCGTCAGCAAGCCCGGCGGTCTCTCTTCATAACCCGACTCGAAGGTGAAGTCCTTGACCACGCCGATGATGCGTAACGGACCTCGAGACCTGCGCTGTCCCGAACTCGACACACGCACGATCTCGATTGTCTCACCAATGGGGTCGGCAAATCCCAAGCGCGAGGCCGCGCTCTCGGCGATCACCACGACATCCTCCTTGTCTCCCTCGGCCTGCGAGAAATCCCGGCCGCGGATCACCTCCAAGCCCATGGTCTGAACGAAGTTGTGGTCTATTTCGTAACGGCGGATCGCCGTCTCCCGACCGTCTTCGGTCACGGCTCGGTAGTCAGACCAATAAGGATTTTGCAAGAAATCGCTATCTGATAGGGTGACCGCAGCGATGCGATGGTGTTGCAGAAAGGGCCTCACAAGTCTGGCTTGATCGCGATTATTGGCGGCATCCGAATGCACGGCGATGACGCGCTCCTCGTCGAGTCCCAAGTCGCGAGCCATAACGTACTCTAGCTGGTGATACATAATCAGCGTACAGGAGATCAACCCCACGGAAATGGCCAACTGCACACTCACGAGCACGCGGCTAAATCGAGCAATCCCGGCCATAGACACGTTGCGCCGAATCGCGCTCAACGGATCCAGACGGGACAGCACGAGCGCCGGATACCAACCCGCTCCCAAGCTGACCAGCAACAACAACGCCCCCAATGCCCCCAGCATACCCGGCTCGCTCAGACCAAGCGACAGCTCCTGCGAAAAGGTGGCGTTGAACGCCGGCAGTATTAGCTCCGCCAACGCACATCCAGCACCCAACCCGACCACAGACAGTACCACTGCCTCGCCGATGAACTGACACATCAACTGCCCGCGTCCAGCACCCGCCGCCTTGCGCACACCCACCTCGGCCGCCCGCAGCGAGGCTCGACCAATGGCCAGATTGACGAAGTTGATGCACCCCATTAACAGGACCGCCAAGGAGATACTGACGAGCACGTATGAGACATACGGATCCCTTGGCTCAATCACACCGTGCCCGATGTGTTGCAGCAGACTGGTGTCCGAGCGCAGGGCGGTCAGCGGCTGCAAGTGAAACGGAGAAAAATCCCCCGGAAGGCCTTCTGGGGCTTTATCTCCCCAGTGTTGGAGCATAATCTGCGTGAGTTGCAAGAAGGCCGGTGCCAAGTCGGCTGGGTTCGCGCCGGGCTTGAGGAGGACGAATGTGTTGCACGAGCCTTCCCACTCATTAGGGGACTTGCGGAATAAGAGTTCCGTGTTCTCAAACGGCAGCAGCATGTTGAACTGAATCGACGACGTGCGCGGAACTGGCGCGGCCACGCCGGTGATGGTGAAGTCTTCGGTCCTACTCCTGCCCCCGATCGTCAAGCGCTGTCCCAGCGGATCGGCATCCCCGAACAGGCGTTGCGCCATTTCATAGCTCAGGACGACGGAGTTGCGCTCGGCCAACGCCGTGGCCGCGTCCCCTAGCAGAAGCGGGAAGTCGAAGACCCCGAAAAACGCGGGATCAACGAGGAGGAATTCCTCGTCGGACGAACTGCCTTCAAAGGTCGTCCGCACAACGCGATATTCTTTTTCCAACCGGCCCCCGTTAAGGCGTACCGTGCGCTCCACGTGTGGGGCGAGAGCCTCCAACTCGGGGGCGAAAGCAAAATCAATCCCGTCGGCGTAGCGCACTAACCCCTCCTCTGGATTCATGGCCTCGAAATAAACGCGATAAATCCGGTCCGCTTTGCTGTGGAAGCGATCAAACGACCACTCCTGAGACGCAAAGCGCCAAGCCAGCAGGCAGAACGCCATGCCCAAGCCCAGCCCCGCGAGGTTGATCGCCGTGTGCAGGCGATGGCGCATCAAATTGCGCCAAGCGACGATTAGGTTATTGCGTAGCATGACTAGTACCTCCTTCTCGCGCTAAATCGGTGCGAAATTCCCTACTCACTGCGCAGCGAGTCCACTGGATTCGCCGTCGCTGCTCGAACCGCGTGGTATCCCGACACCAGCCACGTCAGACCCAAGGCGATCAGGCCGCCAGCCGAGTAGCTGAGCAGGTCGAACTCAATGCGCTCCACCTCACTGCGGAGTAAAAACTCCGAGAGTTGGTAGGTCAGGGGTATGGCGATGACCACGGCGATCAAGACGAGCCGCGTGGACTGCGACGACAACAGCACGGCCACGCTCGCGGTCGAGGCACCGAGGACCTTGCGCACGGCTACCTCCTTGGTGCGTCGGCTGACGGCGAGGGAGGCCATGCCGAAGACGCCGAGACAGGCGATTAGCACGAGGAACCCGGTCACCCAGCGCAGCAGGCTAATGGTGATGGCGTGGCCAATGAAGCGCTCGGCGATATGGTCGTCGAGAAAGCGATAGCTGAAAGGCACCCCGGGCGACAGCCGTTCCCAAGCCTCGCGCAGCTCGGCGAGGGTCTCGGGCACCCTCTCGGGTCGCACCCGCACCAGCACCGTCTCAATGGGACGACTCGGCAGGACGCTGAGCACGAGTTCCGGCACGAAGCCCCCAGAGCCGGGATCATCGTGCTGGAAGTCGGAGACTACGCCAATAATCCGCGGTCGGCGCGGCGGGTACCCGCCTTCGAGGTAAGAGCCGACGACCGGTCCCTCCAGCGTGGCCGCTAGCTGCTGGTTGACGAGCACTACGCGACCGCTGGCCAGCAGATCCGGGGGGAAGTCCTCGCCCTCGACTAGTTCCAAGCCGAGGGTGCGCAGGAAGTACGGATCAACCTCAATCTCCGAGGCCTCCTGCCGTTCCGGGTCGGCGAAGTGAAAGTCACTGGCTCCATCGGGGAATTCGCTGGAGCCGGACACCGCGAGTACGCCCGCAAGCGGGAGGACCTCCCGGCGAAATATATCGAGGAAGCGCTGCGACTCATGCACGTCGTCCCCCCCTCTTGAGGAGCCGGCAAACGTCGGGATGCAGACCACGAGCCGCGAGTCGTAGCCCTGCTCTAGGGATTCCCAATGATCGACCTGCCGGGCCACGACGAGGGCCGTGGTCAGGAACACCGTGGAGGCCACGAACTGCACGACTACTAGGATGCGGCCGGCACGGCCTCGCACTTGGAGCCTGTCCTGCATAATCTCGACTGGCTGCATCCGCGACTGCACCAGCGCCGGGTACGCGCCCGCCACCAGCCCCATGACCACGCCGAACCCAGCTAGGGCTACTACCGTCCACGGCGTGTACTGTAGGTCGAGGCCCAATTCAAATTCTCCGGGCACCGTCAGCAGACGATTCAGGCCCGGCAGCAAGATCTCCGTCAGCGGCACGGCGAGCGTTAGTGCGACGAAGCTGAGTAGCAGAGACTCGGCGAAGTACTGGCGCATTAGCTGTCCTCGTCCGGCACCGACCACCTTGCGCACACCCACTTCGTGCGCCCTCGTCAGCGACATGCCCGCAGCCAGATTGGCGTAGTTGATACACGCCAGCAACAGCACGAGGCCGGCGACGAATCCGAAGGTGTAGAGCGCACTCATCATCCTTCTCCCGCCGCTGAGTTGGGGATGCAGCCGCTTGTCGAACAGCGGCACGATGACGAGACTGCGATCCTTCTCCTGCTCCATGTACCGATCCAAGTCGAAGGCTTGGGCCGCCTCCACGCCCGCGGCATCGGCGATCTGGAGATAGGTCTCGCCTGGGCCGGCCCTGAAATCGCCGGCCCACGCAGTCTGGATTTCCCGGTGGACGTAGGGGATCACCCAGTCGAATTCCAAGCTGGATTCGTATGGCACGTTCTCGGCGATCCCGGTGACAATAAAGTCTCTGCTAATACCACGCCCCCCCAGCAGCAGAGCCTGGCCCATGGGGTCGTCGGAGCCGAACAGCCGTTGCGCCAGCCGCTTCGACAGCACGATCGAGTTCGGCGCGTCGAGCGCCGTGCCTGGATCACCCGTGATCAGCGGGAAGCTGAACAACTCAAAGAAGCCGGGGTCGGCGAACCGTCCCTTCGCCGTGATCTCTTGCCCCTCATAGCTCAGCAGCCCGTCCTCGTCTTCCGTACGGACCGAGCGCAACACCGAGGGGAGTGTGGCCACCATCTCCGGGCCGAGACCTCCCGGCATTCCGGTAGAGGCCTTCCCTTTCCAAGCTGGACGTGTCTCGCAGACTTGGTAAATCTGCTCACCCTTGGCGTGGAAGCGGTCCCACGTCAGCGCACGATACACGTATAGGCCGACGAAGATGGCCACCGCAAAGGCCACGGCCAGCCCACCCACGTTGATCGCGGTGTACAGCCGATAGCGGCGCAGATTGCGCCAAGCGACGATCAGGTTATTGCGTAGCATGGTTAGTACCTCCCTCTTGGTTAGTACCTTCCCTCTTGCTCTATCTTGCCGTCCAACAGATGCACCACCCGGCTACCGTAGCCAGCGTTTTTCTCCGAATGCGTCACCTGCACAATCGTCGTGCCCTCGTCGTTCAGCTCCCGCAGCATGTCCATCACCTCTTCCCCTTGCTTGGAGTTGAGGTTGCCCGTAGGCTCGTCGGCGAGGATCAGCGTCGGCTGGCCAATCAGGGCGCGCGCCACGCCGACGCGCTGCTGCTCGCCGCCGGAAAGCTGGTGCGGGAACAGGTCTTTTTTGGCCACCATCTGGAAGCGATCGAGCAACTCGCTCACCCGCGCCTTGCGCTCGGAACCCTTCACCTTTTGGTAGAGCAGCGGCATCTCCAAGTTTTCGTACACCGTCTGCTCGTCGATCAGGTGATAGGCTTGGAAGACAAAACCAATGTGCTGCCGATGGATCTCAGTGCGTTCCTTCTCTCCCATGCCGCCCACCTCTGCGCCGAGAAACCGATACGACCCAGCCGTCGGCTCATCGAGCATCCCCATGATGTGCAACAGCGTCGATTTGCCCGCGCCGCTCGGCCCCATAATCGACACGAACTCGCCCTCGGCGACGTTCAGGTTTACGTACCGCAACACGTAGGTCTTGCGGGGACCGGCTTGATGGTACTTTTCGATGTCGTGCATTTCGATCATGATGTGCCTCCATGTCTTAGTTATTCAGTGCGCAGCGTTTCTATCGGATTAGTCAGCGCCGCCCGCATCGCTTGGTGACCCACCGTCAGCCCGGCAATGACGAAGGACAGAGCACCCGACACCAAGAACAGGCCCACGCCAATTTCCACGCGATAGGCAAACTCCTGTAGCCAGTGAGTGGCCAAGCCGTAGGCGATGGGCACGCTGAGCAGGAAGGCAACGGCAACGGGTTTGGCAAAGTCCCGCATCATCATAGCGGTGAGGCCGCCGGGAGAAGCACCGAACACCTTGCGGATGCCGATCTCCTTGGTGCGCTCATGGGCGGCGTGTGCCGCCATGCCGAAGAGTCCCACCGAGGCGACGGCGATGGCTAAAAAGAGAAAGAGTGTGAGTGCGCGGCCCATCAGCAGATCCTCGGAGTAGAGTTTGGCGGCGACCTCTTCGAGGGAATTGCGCTGGATGGGGTGATAGGGCGAGACGGCAGCCCACTTGTCATCGATCACTTTGAGGACTGCGTCGAGATGTCCAGGTTGCGCCCGCACGAGAATGACTTCCACCCAGTCATCGACCGGTGCTATGACCAGTGGCTCTACCTTATAGCGCGGACCGTCGAAGTGGAAGTCTTCAACCACGCCCACGACGCGCAAGTCTCCCCAATAGTTGGAGAGCGTCTTGCCCAGCGGCTCCGCCCATCCCATCTGCTTCGCGACGGTCTCGTTGATGACAACCGCTCGGTCATCGGCCGGTTCGTCGGTCAGGGCGCGTCCTTGGACCACGTGCAATCCTAGGATTCCGACGAAGTCGCCATCCGCTTCAAACACGTTCATCTCTGTCTCCCCTTCCACTCCCTCTCCCTCGAACGAATTCCCTAATCTCGAATCCTCACCAGGGACTGACGTAGAAAGGCTTACCGCGGCGATGCGGCTGTCCTGAAGCAGCTTTCTCTTGAAGGTTCGAGCCTGATCTACGGTCAGGACGCTGTTGGTATTATGGACGACGACGACCTGTTCCGACTCCAACCCCAGGACAGAGTCCTTGCGGAGGAGATTTTGGATGTAATCGACTTGGTGCCACATCAGCAGCGTCACCGTCAGCAGCGCCGCCGTAACCGTGAACTGCGTCACCACCAAACCCTGACGCAAGCGCGTACCGCCTACGCGCCCTCCACGCACCGCGGCCGTCGGCTGAAAGCGCGCCACGACATAGGCCGGATAGGCCCCCGCGACCAGTCCGACCCCCACCGCCAGCGCCGCCGCCCCGGCGTAGGTCGAAGTCGTCCAGCGCAACTGAGGCAACTCGAAACCGGATCCCGCAATGACGGGCAGGAGCAGACTCAAGACCTCTGTTAAGGCAGCGCCTAGCACTGTCGCCGCAGCGCTCAACAGCACCGACTCGCTCAGGAATTGACGCATGAGCTGACCGCGATGAGCGCCGAGGGCCTTGCGCACACCGATCTCATGAATCCGTCGCCCCGCCCGTGCCGTCGCCAAGTTCACGTAGTTGACGCCGGCGATCATCAAGACTACCGCCGCTAAAATGGTGCCTAGCGTTAAATAGAGGGGGTTGCCCCTTGGGCCAAGGAAGTTGCCCAACTCCGTGTCGAAGTAGATCGATTTCAGAGGTTGCAGCGCGTAGGAACCAGACAACCTAGGCTCCTTGACGATGCCGGAGATGCGTGCAGCTACCGCAGCCGCGTCGGCACCGGGCGTTAGTTGCACGAAGATCCAGCTAGACGACACCTTTGTCCGATTCACCGTGTACTCTGTGGCAAAGGAGAGCAGCGCCGAGAACTGAATCAATGAACCGGAGGGCGGCTGGCCGACGATGCCGGTAACCTCGCAATCGAACTCCTCATTGACCCGGACGACCTGTCCGATGGGATCGCGCTCGCCAAAGAGCCGACGGGCCAACGGCTCGGTCAGCACCATGGTGTAGGGACGCGTCAGGGCCGTCTTGGGGTCGCCGCGTAGAAGCTCGAAGCTGAACACGTCGAAAACGCTGGCTTCCGTCCAAACAACCTTTTCATATACTCCATCCTTGTCCCCGACCCGAAGCAGCCTCGGCCCTCTCCCCGGTCTGAAGCGAACCGCTTCCTCGACTTCGGGCAATTGCTCCTCAAGGGCCGGCCCCAGCGGTATCGGCAAACTCATCGAGTACTCGGACCATTCCCAACTGGCTAGCAGGTGATCGATCCGATCTTCTTTCTCGAGCACGCGATAAATCCGGTCCTTTTTCTCGTGAAAGTCGCCAACCGAAAGCTGATAGGCGGCGAACTGGACGACCAGCAGGCATAGAGCAAAACCGACGGCCAAGCCGAAGATGTTGATCGCCGCGTACCCGCGCTCTCGCCACAGAAGCCGTAGCGCCGTCGTCAGATAGTTGCCCAGCATGATAATTCCTTTCCTGTCGCTACTCAGTGCGCAGCGTCTCTATCGGATTGGTCAGCGCCGCCCGCATCGCTTGGTGCCCCACCGTTAGCCCGGCGATGACGAAGGACAAAGCGCCCGACACCAAGAACAGGCCCACGCCGATCTCCACGCGATAGGCAAACTCTTGTAGCCAGTGAGTGGCCAAGCCGTAGGCAATCGGCACGCTGAGGAGGAAAGCAATGGCAACGGGTTTGGCAAAGTCCCGCATCAGCATGGCGATGAGGCTGCCGGGAGAGGCACCGAACACCTTGCGGATGCCGATCTCCTTGGTGCGCTCATGCGCGGCGTGCGCGGCCATGCCGAAGAGTCCCACCGAGGCGACGGCCATGGCCAAAAAGAGGAAGAGCGTAAGCGCACGGCCCACCATCAGGTCCTTGGAGTAGAGCTTAGAGGTGACTTCTTCGAGGGAATTGCGCTGGATCGGGCGGTGGGGTGCGACGGCGGCCCACTGGTCGTCAATCACTTTGAGGGCTTCGTCGAGATGGCCGGGCTGCGCCCGCACGATAATGACGCTCGCCCCTCCATCGACCTGCAATATAACCAGTGGCTCTATCGTACTTCGCGGGCCTTGGAAGTGGAAGTCCTCGATCACGCCTACGACGCGCGATTCTCCTCTAGATGCGTTGATCATCTTGCCCAGTGGCTCCTCCAATCCCAGCATCCTCGCGGCGGTCTCGTTGATGACGACCGCTCGGGCGTCGGCCGGTTCGTCAGTCAAGGAGCGTCCTTGAGCCATGCGCAAGCCCATGATTTCGACGAAGTCGCTATCTACTTGATACACATTTATCATCATTTGCTCTTCTCCTGCCCTAAACACCATTCCCATACCCTCACCAGGTATGGTCCCAGAAAGGCTCACTGTGGCGATGCGGCTGTCCTGAAGCAGTTCTGTCTTGAAGGCTCGGGCCTGATCCATGGTCAGACCGCGATTCTTGATCACCACGACCTGTTCCGGCTCCGCCCCCAAGATGGAATCCTCGCGGAGAAGGTTTTGGATGTAATCGACTTGGTGCCATATCAGCAGCGTCATCGTCATCAACGCCGCCGTAACCGTGAACTGCGCCACCACCAAACCCCGACGCAGGATCGCACCACCCACGCGGCCTCCCTGCACTACGGTCGCCGGCTGAAAGCGCACCACGGCCCAAGCCGGATAGGCCCCCGCGACCAGTCCAACCCCCACCGCCAGCACCGCAGCCCCGGCATAGGTCGAGCTCGTCCAGCGCAGGGAGGACCATTCAAAATCGAATCCCACCATCGCAGGTAGGAGCAGAACCATAACCTCTGCCATCGCAATGCCCAGCATTGTTGCCGCAGCGCTCAACAGCACGGACTCGCTCAAAAGTTGGCGCATGAGCTGGCCGCGATGAGCGCCGAGGGCCTTGCGGACGCCGATCTCGTGCATCCGTCGCCCGGCTCGCGCCGTCGCCAAGTTCACGTAGTTGAAGCCAGCAATCGTCAGGATCACCACCGCCAAGATGGCGCACAGCACGAGGTACACGGGGTTGCCATTTGAGCCGACGCTGCTAGGCACCTTTGTGTCAAAGTAGATCGCTTTCAGAGGCTGTAAGGCGTAGGCACCGGGTGCCTCGGGCAACTTCCTAGCTTCTTTGACGATGTCGGGAATACGTGCCGCTACCGCAGCCGGGTCGGCTCCGGGCGTTAGCTGCACGAAGATCTCGAAGGCTGAATGGTTCCAACCAGACGCCATCATCGGCTCTGTGGCGGCGGTAAGCGAAAGCAGCGCCGGAAACTGGAGCAATGAGCTGGCGGGAAGCGGGCCGACGATGCCAGTAACCTCGTAATCGAACTTCTCGACGTGGACGACCTGGCCGATGGGATCGCTTTCGCCGAACAGCCGGCGGGCCAACGGCTCGGTCAGCACCATGGTGTGGGGACGCGCCAAGGCCGTCTGGGGGTCGCCGCGCAGGAGCGGCAAGCTAAACATGTCGAAAACGCCGGCTTCCACCCCACCAATCCTTTCATATATCCCTTCCTCATCCCCGACCCGCAGCAGACGCAGATAACCAAAGCTAAAGCGGACCGCCTCCTCGACTGCGGGCAATTGCTCCTTGAGGGTCGGTCCAAGCGGTATGGGTAGTGATCCTGAGTACTGGGCCTCACCCCATGTGGGGGGTCCCAACACGCGGAAAACTCGGTCTTTTTTTTCGTGGAAGTCGCCAACCGAGAGCTGATAGGCGGCGAGTTGGACGGTCAGCAGACACAGACAAAAACCGACCGCCAAGCCGAAAATATTGATCGCCGCGTACCCGCGCTCCCGCCACAAAAGGCGTAGCGACGTCGTCAGATAGTTGCCCAGCATGATAGTTCCTTTCGCGTCGTAGCAGGTTTCAAACCATTTGTACCAACGAATTCGTCTCCGTAAGGATGTCCCTTGTGGGTGCCCTTACTGCACCCGGCGGACCTTGCCAAATGACGAATGGATGCTCGCCTCTTTTGCTACATCCTTCAGCTCAATATCACCCCGGGCGTCAGCGCGTACGGAACCACCAACATGATGAATTGTCACGCTGCCGAAACTAGAGGAAGCTGAGAGGTCGCCGCCTACATTGCTGACTGTGATAGCTTTGCGCGCATGTGCGTGGGCGACACCACTGACATCATCAAGTACAAGGCCACCATAGCTGGAACGCGCGTCGAAGATGTCGCGTCGAACCGCCTTGATATCGACCGTTTTGCGCGCCTCGGCGCGCAAAACGCTACCGGCGACATTGCGTATAGTCAGGCTCCCATAGCTCGACGACACGTCGAGGTCGCCGTCTATATTGCTGATATTGATGTCCTTACGGGCACGTGCATGGACTGAATTGTCATTACCAACGACGTTGCTTATGGTCAGGCCCCCATAGCTCGACGATACGCTAAGGTCGCCATCTACATTGCTGATGTTCACGTCCTTACGAGCCGTTGCATTGACTGAACCGTCAATGTCATCCAGCGTCAGAGAGCCATAACTCGACTGAGCATTGATGTGGGGGCCTTTTACGTGTCTGATATCGATTGTCTTGCGCGCCGAGGCCCGCAAGACGCCATCCCCGGTGACATTGCTTATGGTCAGGCCCCCATAGCTCGACGACACGTCGAGGTCGCCTTCTACATTATTGATAGTTATGTCCTTACGGGCCGACGCATGGACTGAGCCATTGATGTTCTGGATGTCCTGACTGCCAAACGTCGTCCTCGCAACTACATCGTAACCCTGCTTTGGCACGAGTGCTTTTACGTGAACGCGCAGCGGAGAAGCAGTGTCATAATCGGCTTGCCATCGCTCCAAGACGGAATCATCCACGTCGGTGTAAATGGTAACACCTTGGTAGGCGCTTGAGATTTTGACTTTGTGTTCGCTGAGAATGCGATTGGCGTCGTGCTTGTACTCCTCAAGGACACTGCGGGTTACTACCACGCTGACTTGGTTCCCCGTTTGGGAGTCGATGGTCTGCGAGGCGTACTTTGAATTGACTTGCAGCGTTTCGCCGGGAGGTGCGACGAACGTCTTCTCAATTTTGGGCAATGGCGTGTTCGGCTCCTCACCATATCCCACCATGGCCGACATTGCGACCACAATCAGGACGCGTTGCACTTGGTAGATGAACGTGTTCATAATGGCGTCTCCTCTCACGTAATGGGTGTGCTAGTTATTCAGTGTGCAGCGTGTCTATCGGATTAGTCAGCGCCGCCCGCATCGCTTGATGCCCCACCGTCAACCCCGCGATGGCGAAAGACAAAACGCCCGACACCAGGAACAGGCCCACGCCTATTTCCGCGCGATAGGCAAAGTCTTGCAGCCACTGGTTAGCGAACCAGTAGGCGATCGGCACGCTGAGCAGGAAGGCGATGGCAACGGGTTTGGCAAAATCCCGCATCATCATAGCGGTTAGGCCGCCGGGAGAGGCACCGAACACCTTGCGGACGCCGATCTCCTTCGTGCGCTCTTGGGCGGCGTGGGCGGCCATGCCGAAAAGCCCCACCGAGGCGACGGCGATAGCTAAGAAAAGGAAGAGCGTGAGCACGCGGCCCATCAGCAGCTCATCGGAATAGAGTCTGGCGAAGACTTCTTCGAGAGGATTGCGCTTGATGGGGCGATAGGGTGAGACAGCAGCCCACTGGTCGTCGATCACCTTGAGGCCCGCGTCGAGATGGCCGGGTTGCACCCGCACGAGAATGACGCCCGCCCACGCCCATGGCCCAAACGGTGCTATGAGCAGTGGCTCTATCTTGCTGTGCGGACCGTCAAAGTGGAAGTCCTCAATCACGCCGACGACGCGCCGGTCCTGGCCCTGGAAACCAGAAATCGTTTTGCCCAACGGCTCTGTCCATCCCATCCTCTTCACGGCAGCCTCGTTGATGATGACCGCTTGGGCGTCGGCCGGTTCGTCGGTCAAGGCGCGTCCCTCACTCATGCGCAATCCCATGATCTCGACGAAGTCGCCATCTACTTGGTACACTCTCATTCCTACTTCCCCTTCCACGCCCTCCGGCCTGACACCGTACGTCGCCCGCGAACCCTGACCAGGTACTGTCGAAGAAAGGCTCACTGCGGCGATGCGGCTGTCCTGGAGCAACTCTGTCTTGAAGGTTCGGGCTTGGTCTATGGTCAGGCCGCGGTTGTGGACGACGACAACCTGTTCTATATCAGACCCCAAGACAGAGCCCTCGCGGAGAAGGTTTTGGAAGTAATCGAGTTGGTGCCATATCAGCAGCGTCAGCGTCATCAACGCCGCCGTGACCGTGAATTGCGCCACTACTAAGCCTCGACGCAGGAGCGCACCACTCACGCGGCCCCCGCGCACCGCCGTCGCCGGCTGAAAGCGCGCCACCACCCACGCCGGGTACATACCCGCAGCCAGTCCGACCCCCACCGCCAGCGCCACCGCCCCAGCGCAGGTCGAGATCGTCCAGTGCAAGTAGGGCAACTGGAAATCGGATCCCGTAATGATGGGGATGAGCAGAATCAAGACCTCTGTTAGGACCGCGCCTAGCACCGTCGCCCCAACACTCAGCAGCATCGACTCGCTCAAAAGCTGGCGCATAAGCTGGCCGCGGTGAGCGCCGAGGGCCTTGCGCACGCCGATTTCGTGAATCCGCCGCCCCGCCCGCGCCGTCGCCAAGTTCACGTAGTTGACCCCGGCGATCGTCAGGACCACCACCGCCAAAATGGCGCATAGCGTCAAGTAGAAAGAGTTGCCCCTCGGGCCGAGGTAGTTGGTCACCTCCGTGTCGAAGTAGATCGCTTTCAGAGGTTGCAGTGCGTAGGAATCGGCTTCCTCTTGTACGCCCGTGAGTGCCTCAACAATGCCGGGGATGCGCGTGGCCACCGCAGCCGCGTCGGCACCAGGCGTTAGCTGCACGAAGGTCCTGAAGGACCTAACGTGCTTCGATTCCATCATTCTCCGACTCTCCTCGTACATCGTGGCGAAGGAGACTAGCGCCGAGAACTGGAGCAATGAACTAGAGGGCGGCTGACCGACAATGCCGGTGATCTCGCAATCGAAGTCTTCCTCGTAGCGGATGACTTGCCCGATGGGATCGCTCTCGCCGAACAGCCGACGGGCCAACGGCTCGGTCAGCACAATAGTGTAGGGACGCGCCAAGGCCGTCTTGGGGTCGCCACGCAGGAGCGGCAAACTGAACATGTCGAAAACGCCGGCTTCCGCCAGCATAACCTGTTCATAGATTGCGTCCTTGGCTTCGACCCGAAGCAGTCCCTGCCCACCCGGTCTGAAGCGAACCGCCTCCTCAACTTCGGGCAATTGCTCCTTGAGGGTCGGCCCCAGCTCTACCGGCAACGATCCCTCGTACCCAGATGATGATTTCCAAAGCACGCGGTAAACCCGGTCTTTTTTCTCGTGGAAGTCTCCCATCGCGAGCTGATAGTCGGCGAGTTGGATGATCAGCAGGCACAGAGCAAAGCCAACCGCCAAGCCGAAGATGTTGATCGCCGCATAGCCGCGCTCCCGCCACAAAAGGCGCAGCGCCGTCGTCAGGTAGTTGCCCAGCATGATAGTTCCTTTCGCGTCGTAGCAGGTTTCAAACCATTTGTACCAACGAATTCGTTTCCGTAGGGGCGTGGGCAACCACAAGGATTGCCCCTACAATGCGGAACATCAGTTATTCCGTTTGCAGGGTTTCTATCGGATTGGTCTGGGCCGCCCGCATCGCTTGGTGTCCCACCGTCAGCCCAGCGATGGTGAAGGACAAAGCACCCGACACCAAGAACAGGCCCACGCCGACGTCCACGTGATAGGCAAAGTCTTGCAGCCATTGGTTAGCCAACCAATAGGCGATCGGCACGCTGAGCAGGAAGGCAATGGCAACGGGTTTGGCAAAGTCCCGCATCATCATAGCGGTGAGGCCGCCGGGCGAAGCGCCGAACACCTTGCGGATACCGATTTCCTGGGTGCGCTCTTGAGCGGCGTGCGCCGCCATGCCGAAAAGCCCTATCGAGGCGACGACGAGCGATAAAACGAGGAAGATCGTGAGGGCGCGCCCTATCAACACCTCCTGTAAGTAAAGCCCGGCGGAGACCTCTTCGAGGGGTTGGCGTTTGATGGGGCGGTAGGGCTTAATGGCGGCCCACTTGTCGTCAATCACCTTGAGTGCTTCGTCGAGGTGCCCGGGTTGTACCCGCACGATAATGACGCCCACCCAGCCACTGACCGGTCCCATGAGCAAAGGCTGTATCTTCCGGTGCGGGCCGTCGAAGTGGAAGTCCTCAATCACGCCAACGACGCGCCAGTTTTGGCCTTTGAAGTTGTAGATCATCTTGCCCAGCGGTTCTTCCCACCCCAGCATCTCCACAGCGGCCTCGTTGATGACGATAGCTCGGTCATCGGCCGGATCGTCGGTCAGGGCGCGACCTTGGGCCATGCGCAAGCCCATGATCTCGACGAAGTCTCCATCCACGCCATACACTCTCATCATTACTTCCCCGACTCCCTCTGGCTCGGCGCTGTATGTCACCTGCGAACCCCCACCTGGTACGGTCTCAGCGAGACTCACCGCAGCGATGCGGCTGTCCTGAAGCAGCTCTGTCTTAAAGACGAGGGCCTCGTCCCCGGTCATTCCGCTGTTGTGAACGACGACCACCTGTTCCGGCTCAAACTCTAAGGGGGAGTTCTCAAAGGCGAGGTTTTGGATGAAATCGATTTGGTGCCATATCAGCAGCGTCATGGTCATCAACGCCGCCGTAACCGTGAACTGCGCCACCACCAAACCCTGGCGCAGACGCGCACCACCCACGCGGCCCCTGCTCACCGCGGTCACTGGCTGAAAGCGCGCTACGACCCAAGCCGGGTACGCGCCCGCGATCAGTCCGACCCCCACCGCTAGGGCCACGGCCCCAGCGCAAGCCGAGAGCGTCCAGTCCAGAAAAGGGATCTCGACATCAAATCCCGTAATTACGGGTACGAGCAGGACCAAAACCTTTGTTAAGACCGCGCCCAAGACTGTCGCTACAGTACTCAGCAGCACCGACTCGCTCAGGAGTTGGCCAATGAGCTGGCTGCGATGAGCGCCAAGGGTCTTGCGCACGCCGATCTCGTGCGTCCGCTGCCCGGCTCGTGCCGTCGCCAAGTTCACGTAGTTGACCACGGCGATCGTCAGAATTACCACGGCTAAGATGGCGCATATCGCCAAGTACATGGGGTTGCTACTCGGGCCGAGGTTGTTGGGCACTTCCGCATCAAAGCGGATCGCTTCGAGGGGCTGTAGCATGTAGGAAGAACCGGGAAATTCGGGCATCCCCGTGAGCTTCTCGGCGAAGTTGGGAATGCCTGCGGCTAGCGCAGCCGGGTCGGCACCGGGCGTTAGCTCCACGAAGGTGATGAAGGCCCTAGCGGTCCTCGTTTCCATCATGGCCCGACTCTCCTCGTACTCTGTCTCGAAGGAGAGCAGGGCCGAGAACTGGAGCAACGAGCTAGCGGGCGGCTGGCCGACTATACCAGTGACCTCGCAATCGAAGTCTTCGCTGTAGCGGACGACCTGTCCAATGGGATCGCTATCGCCGAAAAGCCGACGGGCCAACGGCTCGGTCAGCACCATAGTGTAGGGGCGCGTCAAAGCCGTTTTGGGGTCGCCGCGCAGGAGCGGCAAGCTGAACACGTTGAAAACGCCAGCTTCCGCGGTCAGCACTTCTTCAGAGATCGCGTCCTTGTCCCCGACTCGGAGTTGCACCGGCCTCCTCGACCTGAAGCGAACTGCCTTTTCGACTTCGGGCAGTTGCTCTTGGAGGGTCGGTCCCAACTCTATCGGTACATGTTCTGCGTACCCGGTAATCACAATTTCTCCGTCATCGGTAATTTGCCATTTTGGCCCCAGTACGCGATAAACCCGGTCTTTTTTCTCGTGGAAATCGCCAACAGAAAGCTGATAGGCGGAGAACTGGACGATCAGCAGGCATAGAGCCAAGCCAATGGCCAGCCCAAAGATGTTGATCGCCGCGTACCCGCGCTCCCGCCACAAGAGGCGCAGCGCCGTCGTCAGATAGTTGCCCAGCATGATAGGTCCTTTCGTGTCGTAGGGGCGGTGCGGAGCGCGAACCGCCCCTACATGGTCGCTTACGACGCTTCCTGATCCCGCTCGATGTTCTCGCTCACGATCCTGCCGTCGAACAAGTGGATGATCCGGTGCGCAAAGTCGGCGTAGGCCGGCGAGTGCGTCACCATAACCACGGTCGTGCCGTTGCGGTTCATCTCGGTGAGCATCTCCATGACCTCATCGCCGTGGCGCGAGTCGAGATTGCCGGTCGGCTCATCCGCCAACACCAGCTTCGGCTCCGCGACCAAGGCCCGCGCCACAGCCACGCGCTGCTGCTGGCCGCCAGAAAGCTGAAGCGGAAAGTGCTTCTCGCGGTGGGTGATCTGCATGTGATCGAGGATCGACCGCACGCGCTGCTTGCGCTCTGTAGCCGGCATACCCATGTAGAGCAAGGGCAACTCGACGTTCTCGTGGACGGTCAATTCGTTGATCAGATTGAACGACTGAAAGACAAAGCCAATCGTCCCCTTGCGCAGATTTGCCCGCAGGCGCTCCGAGTAGGTCGCTACCTCCTCGTCCAGCAGCCAGTATTCCCCCTCGGTCGGGTTGTCGAGCAAGCCAAGCAAATTGAGCAGCGTTGACTTGCCGCAGCCCGACGGCCCCATAATGGCGGCAAATTCTCCTTCGGCGATTTCGAGGTTCACGTTGTCCAAGGCGGTCGTCTCTACCTCCTCGGTCGTGTATAGCTTGCGCAACCCGACGGTGCGGATCACGGGCGCGCGGCCGTTTTCAGCATTCGCTGTCTGTTCAGTCATGATTTTTTCTCCTTGTTTAGGGCGTTGCTAGCGCAACACCAACACGTCCATGTCTTCGCCAAAAGTCTCATAGCTCGAAGTAATCACCTGCTCTCCCGGCTCAAGCCCCTCCAGCACTTCGTACACCCGGGGATTCTGGCGGCCCAGTGCGATAGAGCGCCGCGTGGCCCGGTCGCCAGCAGCGTCGAGCACATAGGCCCAGTGGCCTCCGGTCGCCTGATAAAATCCGCCCCGCGCCACCTGCACTGCTTCATCCAGATCGCCCAACTCCAGGCGGATGTGCAGGGTCTGGCCGCGCCGGATGCCCTCGGGTGCTTCTCCCTCAAACACCAGATCGACCTGAAAGCGGCCCTCCCTTACCTCTGGATAGACCCTGCGGATTGCCAAGCTGTATGACTCGTCGTCGTTGTCGAACTGGCCGCGCTGCCCCCGGCCCACGCGACCGATGTAGTGCTCGTCAATGGCGGCGCGCACCTTGAAGCCGTCGATCATGTCAATCTGGCTGAGGCGCTCACCCGAGCTCTTGCTTTCGCCGACCTCTGCTTTCAGCATAGTTAGCTGCCCGGGCACAGGGGCTCGCACCGTCAGGTTGTCGAGCCGATGGCGGACGATTTCTAGATTGCGTTCCATGCGCTCCACAGCCGAGACGAGCTGCACCACCTTGCTCGCCGCCAGCAGCGAGTCCTGAGTCTGGGTCTCTTGGGTCAGGGCCATGCGGCGGACGCTGTACTGGTACTCGTCGCGCAGCCGCTCGTATTCCTGTCTCGACAGGATGGCCGTCAAATCTTCCACCGACAGGCTCTCGTAGCGCTCGAAGTTGCGCTTATCGACGGCTAGCCGGTACTCGATCTCCATCAAATCTTTCCGCGAGCGCAGCAGCTCCTGCTCCATGGTCAGTCGGCCATTGCGCAACGCCTCCCGGCTGCGCTCCAGCTCGGCTTCCTGTTGCAGGACGGTCAGTTCCAGATCGGGGTTGGCAAGGCGCAGCAGTGGATCGCCCTCGGCCACGGAGGCACCCTCTTCGACGAACACCTGCTCCACTTGACCGCGCTCTAGGGCGTCGAGGTACACGGTGTGCAGCGGTAGCACGGTGCCGCGCACGGGGATGTACTCCTGAAACGGGCCGAACTCGACCGTCGAGATCGTCAGTCGGTCGCGCTCCACATTCAGTTTGCGCACCCCGAAATCCGCGAGCAGAGCGTATCCGAATAGCCCGGCCAACAGCAAAGCAGTCGCGCCTATGGCGATGCGCTTGGGCGTAAACCGAGGCTTTTCGATTTTGCGGTCCATGCCAACGCCGCCGCCGGGACGGGTGCTGCCGGGGCTCGGCTCGGAGGAGCGCTCTTTGGAGAATAGTCGAATATTTGCGGGCATAGCATTTACCACCTTATCTTGTCGCAGCCTTTTCTCCAGAAATAGCAAGATACATGCCACATTCCTAACCCATTGATAAAAAAGAAGATGAGTAAAATCGCCTCCTTGCCCTCCCCAGCGCTACTGTCCGCTGGTGATACACCTACTGTCCGCTGGCGTACACTAGGGAGCATATCCCATGTCTGCTGAAGCCGCCCGCATCCTCGTCGTGGACGACAATCAAGACGTGCTCGTCGCCGCCCGCTTGCTCCTCAAGCAGCAGGGCTACCAAGTCCGCACCGAGACCGATCCCCAAGCCATTCCGAGTGCCCTCAAACAGGAGTCGCCGGCCGTCGTCCTCCTCGACATGAACTTCACGCAGGAGGCAACCAGCGGCCGGGAGGGCTTCTACTGGCTCCAGCAAATCGGCGAGCTGGAGCCGACTGCGGTCGTCTTGCTGATCACCGCATACGGCGATGTTGAGATGGCCGTGCGCGCCGTCAAAGAGGGAGCCGTCGATTTTGTGCTCAAACCCTGGCAGAACGAGAAACTGCTCGCCACCGTGTCTGCGGCCGTGGAATTGCACCGCTCGCGCCGGGAAACCCACCACCTCCGCTCGCGCCAGCAGCGGCTGTCCGCAGACCTCGACCAGCCCTTCGGCGACCTCATCGGCGAGGCCCCGGTCTTACAAGAGGTTTTTCAGACAATGGCCAAGGTGGCCGCCACCGACGCCAGCGTCCTCATCCTCGGCGAGAACGGCACGGGCAAGGAACTGGTGGCGCGAGAGATCCACCGCCGCTCGGCGCGCGCCGACGAAGTCTTCATCGCCGTCGATATGGGGTCCCTGAGCGAAACCCTGTTCGAGAGCGAGCTTTTCGGCCACGTCAAAGGTGCCTTCACCGACGCCCGCAGCGACCGCGCCGGCCGCTTTGAGATCGCCTCCGGGGGCACCCTGTTCCTCGACGAAATCGGCAACCTGCCCCTGTCCTTGCAGGTCAAGCTGCTCGCGGCCCTGCAAAACCAGCAGGTCGTCCGCGTCGGTGCCAACCAGCCCGTATCCGTGGACGTGCGCCTTATATGCGCCACCAACCAGCCCATCCACGAAATGGCCACAGCCGGCACCTTCCGCCAGGACCTCCTCTACCGCATCAACACTGTGGAAATCGACCTACCGCCCCTGCGCGAGCGCCCGGAGGACATCGCGCTATTGGCCCGTCATTTCCTCGACCTATACCGGACCAAGTACCGCAAGGCGCTGACCGGCCTGACCGCCGAAGCGCTCGCCCACTTGCGCACGTACGCTTGGCCGGGCAATGTGCGAGAATTGCAACACGCCGTGGAACGCGCCGTCATTATGAGCGAAGGGGACCGACTAACCGCAGACGATTTCCCCTTGACCGCGGCCCCGTCACCTGAAGAATCCGTCGCCTTTGACAGCTACAATCTCGAAGACGTCGAGCGCGAGGTCATCGCCCGGGTGCTGCGCAAGCACCAAGGCAACGTCAGCCAAACCGCGCGCGAACTCGGCTTGACCCGCACGGCCCTCTATCGCCGCATGGAGAAGTATGGCCTTTAGGGGTGTCCTACACCGCTTAATACAAGGAGCCCGCGCCTTCCGCACGCGGATCGTGCTGCGCGTCGCCTTCCTCGGTGCCACCTTGTGGCTGCTGTTCTACATACTAGCCAAAGGAACCTATCATCTAGCCGTCCCCATCGTCGTCGGCTTCGTCCTGCTCTACCAGCTCTACGCGCTCATCTACTACGTCGAGCGCGCCAACCGCGATCTGACGCGCTTTTTGAACGCCATCCGCTACGCCGACTTTTCCCAGACCTTTGTCACCGGCGGCCTCGGCTCCTCTTTCGACGAACTCAAGACCGCGTTCAACGAGGTCCTCGACGCCTTTCGCCAAGCGCGGGCCGAAAAGGAAGAACAAGCGCGCTACCTGCAAACCGTGGTGCAGCACATTGGCGTCGGCTTGATCGTCTTCGACAACGCTGGCGAGGTGTCGCTGATCAACAACGCAGCCAAGCGGCTGTTGGGGGTGCCCCGCTTGGGCCACATCGCCGATCTCAACCGCGTCAATCCCACCTTAACCACCACCCTGCAAAGCCTCGGTCCTGGGGGACGCGACTTAGTGAGTTTGGAAGAAGTCCGACTCGCCTTGCACGCATCGGTGTTCCAGATAGGCGACCGCAGGCACACCCTAGTGGCCCTCCACGACATTGGCCCCGATCTCGACGAAAAAGAAATGGAGGCTTGGCAAAACCTGATCCGCGTGCTCACCCACGAGATCATGAATTCCATCACCCCCATTGCTTCGCTGACTGCCACTGCGGACGGCATGCTAAAAGACGACGCCCTCGATGCCGAGACCACCGAAGACATCCGCACTGCGGTGAGCACCATCCAGCGCCGGAGCGAGGGCCTGCTACACTTTGTCGAAGCCTATCGCGACCTCACCCGCGTCCCAGCGCCGTCCTTTGAGATTGTCCCGGTAGCCGGTCTGTTCGCCCGAGTGGAGCAGCTAATGCGGCCCCAGTTCGCCGAGTCCGCGGTCGAGTTGCACACCGAGGTCAACCCCCCCAGCCTCGAATTGACCGCCGACCCCGAGCAAGTCGAGCAGATCCTCATCAACCTGCTGAGCAATGCCCGCGAAGCCACAGCCGGCCACGCTGGGGCCCGCGTTGACTTAACCGCTCATCTGGCGCACGACAAGGTCGTCGTCGAGGTCTCGGACAATGGGCCGGGTATCGTCGAAGAAGCGCTCGGCAAGGTCTTCATCCCCTTTTTCACGACCAAACCAGACGGCTCGGGCATTGGGCTGAGCCTGTGCCGCCAAATCATGCGGCTCCACCGAGGGTCCATCTCCGCCCGCTCGGAACCGGGGGTGCGGACGGTGTTTGCGTTGCGGTTTTGAGGGGGATTAGCAGGTGTGGTCGTAGAGCATTCGCAGCTCTACTTCGCTGCGAATTGGCCGTTTGGATTGTGGCTGGGGATGTTGAAGAGTCTCAGTGGATCTGTCTCTCAAATGAATTTCTCAGGGGATACCTTAAATAGCGCTGCCAATTTCCGGGCCGTTTTTAAGCTAATCGACCGTACCCCTCTCTCCATGTTTGAGATATGCTGACGGGGAACATTGCCAAGCATCTCACCCAATTTGGCCTGAGTCAAACCGCGATTCTCCCGATAGATCCTCAGATTATCGCCCGGCGTCATCTTTGATTTGATATCTCGATACCAGTCGGTCTCAAAAATATTCACTTTTTCCACGATCACACGAACGAACCTCTCTTGAGTGCGGCATCTGGATCGTACCAGACTGCTTGCACAAAAGCCTGTATCTCTTCTACAAAGCTCCAGATAACATCAGCTTGTATAGGGTTGTCCTTATGAGCAGCGCGTACTTCGTTGGCGTCGTCGCGTTTTCCAGCCGGGAGTCGCTTTGCTCGCCGAAGCAGGAAGACATTATCGATCTCCGTCAAACGGCAGTCCTCTGGTGTCATGTCAAGATATTCTACTAGTGCGTAGTACTTGGCGATAGGACAGCCCTGCTTCAGCCGAGCTGCAGTGCCAGCGCACTCCTGGAACATGGTCTTGTCATAGTTCACCTTGATCTCAGCGGCAAAAACGGCAAGACAAAACGAACCTGAGGAGGTTTTCGAGGGGTTGAAGCCCTCGTCGGGTGAGAACTGATAGTGGATCACCTTCCCAAGAGCGAAGTCCTGATCCTTGCGCTTCAGGACTACGGCTGGAGGACCAGACAAGCTCTCAATGCTCGCCGGCATGAACGACAGAGACATGAACGCGGTGTTGGGGCCGATTGAGAGTTCGAAGTTTGGTAAGCCGCTGATGATCTTTGGATGGATCAGTTGTATGGCGAACTCCTCTAGGACAGAGTTATCCAACTTGAGCTGCCCCTTCTGACGTCTAATGAAGGGAGAACCTCTATCTGCGATCAGGTCCACCTCAAGGAAATCCTTGTACTCGTTGAGGAGCGACACCATCTGCCCAACACGCTCTCGACCAGTAGTAGTCAGGGAACTCGTCGCCGCAATCCATTCATTATATGCAGTCATGGCCTCTCGTAAGAGATCGGAGTCATCACTGCACTTGGGATTGCGCAGTGCAGCATTGAGCTTATCCCTATGCGGGTATCGTAAGTTCAATAGGATTCTCCATTGTGGTGTACCAATCCGAGCATGGGAGGCTTAAAACATCCTGTATAGCCGACTCTAGGTCGCGATTGACCTTATCAGAGGCCGTCTTTCTGGCATACTTCAGGTGCTTACTTGCGACTCTCCGCACCTTTTCTTCGGGAAATAGTTGTGGCGACACATCATCTCGTTTCGTGACGAGAATGTCTTCATGGATCTTAAGACCGAATCTGTTTATGAAGTGACGCTCATAATGCCCAAGACGGGTGAAGCATGGATGCAATTGGAGGAGGTCCCGGATTATCCTGCCATTGTAGAACGGCACTCCTCTGACGTTCGATTCTCTTCCGACAATCAGTACGAGGATGCCCTCTTGCCGGATAGCCATAGACATAGCGTTCAGAAACTGACTCATGTCGAGGCAATACTGAATTACGGTTCGAAACCTGTTCCCTCTATTCCTGCGATTCGACCCAATTTCGCTCCGTGCGACACGCAACAGATCCCAACCCAAGAGTTCAACTATCGCTCGGTGATTCTGGTGGTAGTTGAAAACATTGATGTAGGGCGGACTAGTGATAACCAACCCCGCCTTTCTGTCGAGAGCCTGATGCATGGCTCGCGCGTCTCCAAGTTGTGCATCAACAGGACTTGTAGTATACGGCAGTTCGCCTGCAAAGGTGGCTATGTAGTCGTACGACCGCCAAACAGCCTGCCCTAAGTCATTGATTCGACTAGACTCTGCCTTGAACAGAACGTTAGCCGCAAGACAAAGGACCATGGAATCGTATGATGTAGCTGCGAGTAGCTCCTTGGCAAGCGCAAGCAGATTGGAGTACTTCTCTCGATGTTTGTCTGCCTGGCTCATCAGCGGCAGATCATCGTACCTGCCCACGAGTCCGCTGAGGGATTCTCTGAGCTGCTCTATAATAGCCTCTCTCTCCGAGCGTTCGAAGTTCACCAAGTGGAAAAACTTCGACATGAGATACGCCGCAGGGTTCAACTCATTACCAAAGCATGGCATGTCATGGGACGCGGACTCGAACAGCACTGTCCCACTCCCTGAGAACGGGTCAACGACCAGATCCCCGGGGTCTGAAAAGGATTCAAGCAGGTAGTCGACCAACTGTGGTGTGAACTGCCCCCTCCAAGCGAGAGGATTAGCTCTATACTTTGAGATTACGTTTAGGCGACTCTGATCTAGTCGCTTCAGTGTCTCGGCCATTGTTCTCCTTGGAACTGCCAAAATGCAGTATTTGTCCTTCTATCCCGAGGATAACCTATTTGATCGGCTTCTCGATTTTATCAGACTACCTGCGGCTGATAGCGCTCGACCTTAATCTGTCCTTCGCCCCTGCGTGCTTGCGCCAGATTGTACGAGGTCTGCCGACGCAGCCAGAATTCGGCGTTGGACCAGCCCGCCTTCTCCAGCCGAATGGCCATCTCCGGCGAAATGCCCGCATGTCCATTTAATACGCGCGAAAGTGTGTGCCGGGCCACGCCCAGCACCTTCGCCGCCTCAGTGACGTTCAGACCAAGTGGATCTAGGCAATTTTCCTTGATGCTATAACCAGGATGCGGGGGATTCTTCATAGCCATGATTCATGCCTCCTGCTAGTGATAATCGACCAAGTCGACGTCGTACGCATCACCCTCCTCAAAGCGGAAGATGACCCGCGTAGAAGTTTCCCTAAGCCGATCATTGAGATCGAAAAAATACTTTTCGTCTTCGTTCCTCTAACGTTCCTCTTTCCATAAAGGGCCATCGGCCGTAGCCTGCCACAGTTTCTCAAAGTGCTCGGGATCTTTTTCTGCGTCCCAGAATTCGGTAGTGAGCGGGTTGGCGTACGAAGGTGGCCGCCCGGGAACGCCTTGGCGATGCAAGCGGTCGTGGAAGCGCAGATTGTCGGTAGAGCCGCTCGGCTCGGGGTCGTGGCGCACATACGCGGTGAGGCCACCGGCGGAGCGGATGCGGATCAAGAAGCGGCCTCTATCGACCGGGGCCGCGCTGGCCAATTTTTCCAGTTGTGCGCGATCGAGTTCGATCCCTAGGCCCGGCCCTTGGGGCACGGCGACGCTGCCGTCGATTACAGGCATGGGGTCTTTGACCACGTCCTCTTGCCACAGATGGCAGCAATTGACGTGGTCAATGGTGGCCATTTTGAATACCGCGACTTCGTGGGCCAAGAAGGCTTGATTGATAATGCCGCCGGTCTGTTGGTACATGAGGGGCATGTTGAGCCGCTCGGCAATGGCGGCTTGTTTGATGGCACTGCCGATGGGAGCGTGCCCGGCCATGGTTCCATCGACGTAGCGCTTGGTCATGGCTTCGGGCGGGACGTGGTGGCCGATGATCGGCAGCGGGCACTGCTCGCGCAACATGCGGTAGGCATCTTCGTCCGTGCCTTGGACTACGTCTTCAAAGCGGCCAGCGACGCGGAATTTGACCAGCTCGGCGAGAATGGTGCGCATGGTGTAGTAGTTGCTGTTGGCGTTGAAGTCGTAGTGGACCTTGAAATAGGGCGGGGCTGCTTCCTGCATGGCCTCGGTTTGGGCGATGACGTCCTGCATTTCATCGACGTGGTACTTGATCCAGTGATAGCCGCGAGCGGCCGCTTGGCGCACTTCTTCGGCCATGGCGTCTGGGGCTTGGGCCACGGTCCAGGCGGCGACTGGAATCCACGAGCGGACCTTGGGGCCGATCAGCTTCCACGCGGGAATGCCGAGGTGCTTGCCCATTAGGTCGTAGCAAGCCATGTTCATGGCGAGGTCCTGCTCGGCGTTGATCCAATCAAAGGGCGAGGTGCCGATGTATTTGGCGCGCAAGGCGTCGCCGTCGGGCGCGTCGCCGATGTTCTCGCCGAGGCCCTCTAGGCCGTTGTCCGTGTGGACGACGAGGATGGCGCGGCGTTGGATGCGTGCGCCGTGGTAGCGGGCCAGCGACAGGGCGTTGAAGTCGCAATAGGGCGGGCAGATGGCGTGGACTTCGATGTCGGTGATGTGCATGGGAGGGGCCGGGGAAAGGGTGGGGTGCGTTCGCGAGTGGGTCTAGTATAGCAGTACGCAATTGCTTGGGCAACCGAGAAAAGGAAGGTCTGATGGACGCTGAGATAAAGGAAAAAGTGGATCAATTGCGCCGCGAGGGTTGGTGCGTGTTGGAGCGGATTATTCCGGAGGACGCCATAGACCGGGTGCGGGCGCACGTGCAAGAAGCGCACGCAAAGGCGCGGCAGGACTACGAGGCTATGAGCGGGCACATCGGGCGGCAGACTGGCCCCAACGGCGAACCGGGGATTTGCCTGATCGCGTATTTGCCGGAGTTTGCGCCGTACCTGGGCGATGAGCGTTTGTTGGGGGTGGCGCAGGCGATTTTTGGCGGGCACGTGCGGATCGCGCAGACCGAGTTTAAGACGCAAGTGCCCAACCGCGAGGACTTGGACTGGCGCGGCTTTCACTCGGATTGGCCTCACGACTTGACCGACAGGGACCTCGCTGGCCGGGTGGCGCAGCCCTTCCCAAACGTGACCATGCAGCTATCGGTGCTGTGGATGCTGTCGCCGTTTGGCCCGGAGACGGGTGGGACGTGGGTGGTGCCGCGCAGTCACCGCGACCCGCTCAACCCGCGGATGCACCAGACGCCTGAAGGGCTGGAAGAGCGGATTGACCAGTTCAAGCCGATTCGCGGGGAGATCCAGGTCGTCGGCCCGGAGGGTAGTGCGCTGGTGATGGACAGCCGGATCTGGCATTCGACCGCGGCGAACCCCAGCCCGGAGCCAAGGGTGGCGATCATCACGCGCTATTGTCCGTGGTGGTTGAGCGTGGAATTTGGCGGGCGCAACAATGCGATTGTGCCGAGGGAGACCTACGAGGCCCTGCCGGAGGCGGTCAAGCCGCTCTATCAGCATCGGGCCGAGGGGGAGGAGAATCCGTTTCGGGCCTAAGCCGATATATCGAGCAGGGCCTCTTCGTCGGCGAGGGCGTAGCCCTGTTCCAGCAGGTCGGCGAGAGTCGTGCGCGATAAAATTTGATCCACGGCCTGCTGCACTTGTCCCCACAGCGCGCGCACTGAACACGCGGTGAGCGAGTGCGTGCAGCAATCCGCGCTGCCGGCGAAGTGATCGCAGAAGCTGTCGTCGAAGAGGCGACCGCCTAGCGTGGCGAGCGCGTCGGCCACGGCGATTTGGTGGGGAGGCTTGGCGAGGGCGTAGCCGCCTTGCTGGCCGCGGGCGCTCGCCACAAAGCCGCCCTGCCGGAGAATGCGCAAGAGCTTGGCGACATTGTGATGGGTGATCCCCTCGGCTTGGCTGATTTCCGGGATGGTCAGGCTGCCGGGGGTCTGGCGGGCCAGTTGCAAGAGGCAGCGCAAGCCGTATTCTTCGCTTGAGCTGAGTTTCATAACAATCTCTCCACTGAGCAGAGGTCAGTAGCTAGCGGCCCCGGTAGGGAAAGCACTGGCTACCGGCCACTGACCACCAACCACTGCTTCTCTACATCATACCTAGTTCGAGTTTGGCCCCTTCGGTCATCATGTCGATCGTCCAGGGTGGATCCCACACGACCTCGACCAAGGCTGTGGCGATGTCTGGGACATGGGCCTTGATTTTGTGCTCGATTTCCGGCGGCAGCGTGCCGGCTACCGGACAGGCGGGCGAGGTCAAGGTCATGGTCACGTGGACATCCTGCGAGTCGCTGACCTCGATGTCGTAGATCAGGCCGAGGGCAAAGATATCGACCGGAATCTCGGGGTCGTAGCAGGTCTTGAGCACGGCTACCACTTTGGCCTCGGTAGAGTCGGGGGGAAAGGTTTTTTCGTGCAACAGTTCCATGGAGGACTCCTTTTTTGCGATTAGTCACACGTCCTATTCGGTGGATGCGGGCGATGGGTCTTGTTCTATGGCCGCTTTGGCGGCGTGCCAAGCGAGGGTTGCGCATTTGACGCGCATGGGGAATTCGCGCACTCCAGCGAAGACGGCCATCTTGCCCAAGGCTTGGTGATCGACGGGCGCGTCCGGATTCGCGGTTACCATCTGTTGGAATTGCTCAAACAGCTCGACTGCCTCGTCGGGATGCTTGCCCTTGAGGGCGGCGGTCATCAGCGAGGCCGAGGCTTTGGAAATGGCGCAACCCGACCCGTCAAAGCTGATGTCGGCAATCCGCTCATCGGCCACGTGGAGATAGATGTGCAGGTGATCGCCGCACAGGGGATTGTAGCCCTCTTGCATACGATTGGCCTCGGGCAGCTTGCCGAAGTTGCGCGGATTTTTGTTGTGATCGAGGATGATCTGCTGATACAGTTCGCGGAGTTCAGTCATGGTCAGTGGTCAGTGGTTAGTGGTCTGCTTCGTCGATGTTGTATAGCCGCGACGGGCGACCCTAAGAGTCGTCCCTAAAATGCGCTTCGACAGGCTCAGCGCCCGGCTTCGATCGGTGCAACGGGGCTGAGCTTGTCGAAGCCCCATCGGTTGCAATTCATTCGTTTCCAAAGCGTCGGTGGGACAGATGTTCAACATGACAATCATCGCCCCTACCCCTCAAACACCTTCTTGACCTTGTGCAACGCCGCGACTAGGGCGTCAATTTCCGCGTGCGTGTTGTAAAAAGCCAACGAGGCGCGCACCGTAGCGGGCACTTGGTAAAACTGCATGGTCGGCTGGGCGCAGTGGTGGCCGGCGCGCACGGCAATGCCCTCGGCGTCGAGGACGGTGCCGATGTCGTGCGGGTGGATATCGCCGAGGGTGAAAGAGAGGACGGCCACGCGCTCGCGGGCCGTGCCAATCAGGTGCAGTCCCGGGATAGCGGCGAGGGCCGCGTCTGCGTACGCGAGCAAGTCGGCCTCGTACGCGGCGATCTGTTCACGGCCCACGGAGTTGACGTAATCAATGGCGGTCTCCAAGCCAGTAACGCCGGCGATGTGCGGTGTGCCAGCCTCAAAGCGCATCGGCGGGGGAGCATACGTGGTGCCGGCAAAGCTCACCTTTTCGATCATGGAGCCGCCGCCTTCATAGGGCGGCATGGCGTGTAAAAGGGCCTGCTTGCCGTAGAGCACGCCGATGCCGGTGGGGCCGAAGAGTTTGTGCCCGGAAAAGGCGTAGAAGTCGCAATCGAGGTCCTGCACATCTACCGGCAGGTGGGGTACTCCTTGCGCTCCATCGACTACTACTACTGCGCCGTGCTGATGGGCCAAGGCGGCTATTTCCTTTACCGGCAGGATGGTGCCGAGGGCGTTGGAAGCGTGGGCGACGGCCACGATGCGGGTGCGCTCGGACAGCAGGCGCTCGTATTCGTCGAAGAGGAACTCGCCCGCATCGCTGATGGGCACTACCCGCAGGCGCGCGCCCTTTTCCTCGCACAGCAGTTGCCACGGCACGATGTTGGAATGGTGCTCTAGCTGCGAGACGATAACCTCGTCGTCGGGACCTAGCTGCGACCGGCCGTAGCTGTGGGCGACGAGATTGAGCGCTTCGGTGGTGCCGCGCACGAAGACGACTTCGCTGCTCTCGCGGGCGTTGATGAACTGGCCGACCCGGCCGCGCGCGCGTTCGTAGGCAAAGGTCGCCTGCTGGCTGAGGAAGTGGACACCGCGATGGATGTTGGCGTTTTCGCGCGCGTAGTAGCGCTGGAGCGCGTAGATGACCGTCAGCGGCTTTTGGGTGGTCGCGCCGTTGTCGAAATAGACGAGGTCCTTGCCGCGGATTTTCTCGCCGAGTACGGGGAAGTCGCGGCGGATTTTGGCGATGTCAAAGGAAGCGGTCATGGGGCAACTTCGGCGGCGGCTTGGTCTAGCCGGTGATCGACTAGTCGGTCGAGTTGGTCTTTGAGGGCAGGGACGCGCACGCGGTCAAGGACTTCGCCGGCAAAGGCCCGCGTCAGCACTCGGACGGCCTCTTGGTGGCCAATGCCACGGGAGCGCAAGTAAAAGAGGGCGTCTTCGTCGAGTTGGCCGATGGTGGCTCCGTGCGAACACTTGACGTCGTCGGCGTAGATTTCGAGTTGGGGCTTGGTGTTGATTTGGGCCGTCTCCGAGAGCAGGAGATTCTGGTTTGCTTGATAGGCATCGGTTTTTTGTGCGGCTTGGTGAACGTGGATCTTGCCACGGAAGACGCCGGTGGCTCGGCCGCCGAGGATGCCCTTGTAGAACTCGTGGCTCTGGCAATGAGGCTGGGCGTGTTCGATGAGCGTATGGTTATCGACGTGTTGCACCCCGTCTTCGATGTAGAGGCCGTTGAGCGTGGAGTCAACGCCTTCGCCTTCTAGTGCAGTGTGGACGTGGTGGCGAGTCAGGCGTCCTCCTAGCGTGATGGAGGTCGAGCGGAATTGGGCGGCGCGTTCTTCGCGGACGTGGGTCGCGGCGATGTGGAAGGCGGCGGCGGACTCGCGCTGGACTCGGTAGTGGTCGAGCACGGCGTTGGGGCCGACGAAGAATTCGCTGACGCTGTTGGTCAGGTACGGCTCTGAATCCAAGCCGACGTAGCTTTCAACTATCGTCGCTTGGGTATTGGCTTCGGCGACTACGAGGACGCGCGGATGGGAGACGACGTTGGCGCGTTGGCCGGTGGAGACAAAGAGCAAGTGGATGGGCTGCTCGACGACGGCTCCCGGGGGTAGATAGACGACCGCACCGTCTTGTAGGAAGGCGGTGTTGAGCGCGGTAAATGCCTCGTCCTCGGTGGTGGCGGCTTGGCCTAGGGACTCCGAGACTAGGTCGCCGTTCGAGGCGATGGCGTCGCCTAAGCGCTCGACGCGCACACCGGCGGACAGGCCGTTGAGATGAGAATGCGCGGGAGCAAAGTGCCCATCGACAAAGACCAGCCCGTTGAGTCCGTAGCGGTAGTCGTCGAGAACGGCAGGTGCGGACGAGGACGCGGCTAGCTCGAAGTTGATCCGAGTCAGCGGGCCGATGTTGGTAAAAGCCCAGTCCTCGTCTTTGGTCGTGGGGAAGCCAGCGTCGGCGAAGTGCTCAATGGCTTTTTGGCGCAGCGATACCAACTCATCTGTGCCGACGAGGTCGTTAAAGCACGACTGATAATGGGCGACGCCGCTCATTGGACCGGCTCCTTGACCCAGTCGTAACCCTTTTCCTCAAGCGTCAGCGCCAATTCTTTGCCACCCGACTGGACGATGCGCCCTTCGTAGAGCACGTGGACGAAATCCGGGACTATGTAGTTGAGCAGGCGCTGGTAGTGCGTGACAACGACGACGGCTTTGTCTGGGGCATGGAGATGATTGACGCCTTGGGCGACGATCCGCAGCGCGTCGATGTCGAGGCCCGAGTCGGTTTCGTCGAGGATCGACAGCTTGGGTTCCAACACGGCCATCTGCAAAATTTCGTGGCGCTTTTTCTCGCCGCCGGAAAAGCCTTCGTTGACCGACCGCTTGAGGAAGCTCTCGTCCATTTCCACTAAGGCGAGCTTTTCGCGGATCAGGCCGAGGAAGTCGAAGGCGTCGAGTTCTTCTTCGCCGCGTTGCTTGCGGAGTTCGTTGTAGCTTTGGCGGAGGAAATACGTGGAGTTGACGCCGGGGATTTCCACTGGGTACTGAAAGGCGAGGAATAGCCCGGCACACGCCCGTTCTTCCGGCGCGAGTTCGAGCAGGTCTTGGCCGCAGTACGTGGCCGACCCTTCGGTGATGTCGTAGCCTTCGCGTCCGGCTAAGACTTGCGCGAGGGTGCTTTTGCCCGAGCCGTTGGGGCCCATGATGGCGTGGATTTCGCCGGGTTCTACTTCTAGCGAGACACCGCGCAGGATGGGGGTGTCTTCAACGGCGACGTGGAGGTTTTCGATGTGGAGCATAGGACGCTTTCGATTAGGGTTGTGATGTTATGAGACAACGTGCACCGACATATTTTCGTCGGCTAGTATTCTCGCGGTCGTTCGCCGCTTTTTCAGATCATCTTGTAGCTGCCGCCTATTGCAGCGTCGGTTTCAGGTCAAGCAATGCCAAGCTAGGCCCTATTCTCTCGCACTCGGCGAAGCAGTTCATCGCCGTTGCGGGATGTTACGATCCAGCCGCCTACGTGCGTCAGGTTTTCACCCGCCATATCTGCCAGCAGCGACGCCAAATCCTTGGCCACATCCTCGCCGAAACGCAACGCCGCTTGCTGACACAACAAAGCCCGTTGGCCTTCTTCACGGTGCATTCGCAAGCGCGGTGTGCCCTCGGGACCAGCCGTGCCCAAACGCACCGTTAGCGCACGCGCCACCCGCAACAGTGCCGCGGTCGTCTCCGATGACCACCCCAACCGCTCGTTGAGTGCCCGGTGTATTTCCGCCGCCGTCCAACCTGCCAACGCCCGACTCGCTTCTACTTCGCGATATTGACTCCCTTCCAATACATAGATCGTCAGTCGAGGCTTGCCGGCCCGTCGGCTGGGAGTGTACGCCTCGGGGACTTCGACCCACACTTCGGGAAAGCCCCACAACGCATACTGATGCAGCTTCCCGCGCCGAATGTCGGTCGTGTGATCGACTTCCAACACCACATCGGGCAAGGTGTGAAAGCCCAACTTCAACCCATCTTTATCGGGCAACCGCGCCGACTGAGGACGCAAGTAAAGGCACTGATCGGGACGCATGACGACCCGAGGTACGCCCTGTGCATTTTGTCTCCAGATGCTAACGGTGCCAAAAGGGACAAAGTGCGCCCCGCACTCGTCGGCAATTTGTTGAACTAGTTGCATCAGATAGGACGCGGGCAGTTCGTGGTCCCCGCTAACTCTGGGTTCGTCGGCCACGACGATGAGGGTTTCGGTGGGACCATACCAATACTCATAGCGGCCTTCGTACTCTTCTAGTTCGGACAGGGACATCTTGTAGGCGCGGCAGCCGGGAAACTCCAACCGATCGCCGTTGGGCAACACAATGGTGGGGACCTCTTCCTCTGCTAGATCGACCGATTCGGTGGCGTGCTCTTGGTATGGGATGGTACTGGACATGGTTCAACCTCCTACTGCTTTGGAACGAACTAGGCGAATTAGTTCTGATTCACCTACCCAACGCTGCCCTCCAAGCTAATCCCGAGCAGCTTTTGCGCTTCGACGGCGAATTCCATCGGCAGCTCGGCGAGGACTTCCTTGCAGAAGCCGTTGACGATCATGGAGATGGCGTCTTCAGTGGAAATCCCGCGCTGGTTGCAGTAGAAAATTTGGTCTTCGCCGATCTTGGAGGTGGACGCCTCGTGCTCGACGTGGGCGGTGGGATTGCGGACTTCGATGTAGGGAAAGGTGTGCGCGCCGCATTGGTCGCCGATGAGCATGGAATCGCACTGGGTGAAGTTGCGAGCACCGGTCGCGTTTTTGAGCACCTGCACCTTGCCGCGATAGGTGTTTTGGCCGCGCTGGGCCGAAATGCCCTTGGAGACAATGGTGCTGCGGGTGTTTTTGCCGATGTGGTGCATCTTGGTGCCCGTGTCGGCCTGCTGCCGCTTGGAGGTGACGGCCACCGAGTAAAATTCGCCAACCGAGTGATCGCCCTGTAGGATGCAGCTAGGGTACTTCCAAGTGATGGCCGAGCCAGTCTCGACTTGGGTCCACGAAATCTTGGAGCGGTCGCCGCGACACGCGCCCCGTTTGGTGACGAAGTTGTAGATCCCGCCTTTGCCGTTTTCGTCGCCGGGATACCAGTTCTGCACGGTGGAGTACTTGATCTGCGCATCGCCGAGGGCTACGAGTTCGACGACGGCTGCGTGGAGCTGGTTTTCGTCGCGCATGGGCGCCGTACAGCCCTCTAAGTATGACACATACGACCCCTCGTCGGCGATGACCAAGGTGCGTTCAAACTGACCCGTGTTCGCCGCGTTGATGCGGAAGTACGTCGATAGCTCCATGGGGCAGCGCACGCCCGGCGGCACGTACACGAAGGAGCCGTCGGTAAAGACCGCGGAGTTGAGGGTGGCAAAGAAATTGTCGGTATAGGGCACGACCGAGCCGAGGTACTTTCGCACGAGCTCGGGGTGATTGTGGATGGCTTCGGACATGGAGCAGAAGACGATGCCCAACTCGGCCAGCTTGTCCTTGAACGTAGTGGCCACGGAGACACTGTCGAAGACGGCATCTACAGCCACGCCGGCGAGCATCTTCTGCTCTTCGAGCGGGATGCCGAGCTTCTGGTAGGTGGCCAGAATTTCGGGATCGACCTCGTCGAGGCTGTCGAGCTGTTTTTGCTTGGGGGCCGAGTAGTACACGATGTCTTGGTAGTTGATGTTGGGATAGTGGACCATGGCCCAGCGCTGGCTCTGTTTGCGGCGCGTTGGATCTTCCATGGTGAGCCAGCGGCGATAGGCTTTGAGCCGCCAGTCAAGCATGAACTCAGGCTCGTCCTTTTTGGCGGAGATGAAGCGGATGATCTCTTCGTTGAGGCCGGGTGGGGCCGAGTCGGCCTCAATGTCGGTGACGAATCCCCACTCGTAATCGCGGTTGGCAAATTGCTCTAGGGTTTGGGTGCTTTCACTCATGTTGGCTCCTTGTGTATCTAGGCGAAGTCTCAAGAACTTAGGAATCTGTACAAAAAAGTCAAGTTTCAGGGAGGGACGGCGGCTAACCCATTTTTTTGCGCTGCGCCAAGTAGCGCGATAGGGCCACGTCAAAGGGGGTCGCCGTGTCGAGCAGGGCGTAGTCGATGCCGGCCTCGGCGCACCCAAGCCGATAGGTCTGGATCAGCTCGTCCATCAGCGCGCGGTATTCGTGTTGGATGTGCCAGGGCTGGGTGGTGAGGGTTTGGTCTGGGTCTTCGAGGTCGTAGAAGCGGGTCTGGTCGCGGAAGGCGAGGTCGCGCTCGCGGGGGTCGAGCAGGTGGAAGACGATCACTTCGTGCCGCAGGTGGCGGAAGTGGCGCAGCCCTTCGAGGACTTGGTCGGGTGCGTCGAGCAGGTCGGAGAGCACGATGACGAGGCCGCGGCGGCGGATGCGCTCGGCGAGGTCGTGGAAGGCCGGGGCCATGCTCGTCTCGTTGTGCGGTCGCGCTTGGTCGATGGTCTTGAGGAGTACTTGGAGGTGGCTTTGCACTGAGCGCGGCGGCACGTACGCCTCGGTTTGATGGTGGTAGAGCAACAGGCCGACCGCGTCGCGCTGCTTGAGCATGAGGTACGACAGTGCGGCCGCCAAAGAGACGGCGTAGCGAAATTTGCTCAGCGGCGCGCCAGCCGCAAAGTCCATGGAGCCGGACACGTCGAGCAGCAGATAGGCTTTGAGGTTGGTTTCCTCTTCGTACTGTTTGACGTACAGACGGTCGGACTTGGCGTATGCCTTCCAATCGAGGTCGCGCAGGGGGTCGCCCGGCATATAGGGACGGTGCTCGGAGAATTCGACCGAGAAGCCGTGGTACGGGCTGCGGTGCAGGCCGGTGATAAAGCCTTCGACCACGAGGCGCGCAATCAGGTCGAGGCGCGAGAGGCGCGAGATGGTTTCCGGGTGGAGGTAGGAGGCGGCTTCGCTCACGCTAGGATTCTGGCTCCACGTCGGCGAGCAAGCGTTCGATTAGGCCGACCGCGCTGATGTTTTGCGCTTCGGCGTGAAAGTTGACGACCATGCGGTGGCGCATCACTGGCAGGGCCACAGCGCGGATGTCCTCGATGGCGACTGAATGCCGACCGGCGAGGATGGCCCGCGCCTTGGCCGCTAAGACCAAGTACTGGGAGGCGCGCGGCCCAGCACCCCAACTGACCATTTCGCGGATGTAATCCGGTGCTTGGGCGTCCCCGGGTCGGGAGGAGCGCACCAGCGAGACGGCGTAGCGGACGCAGTGATCGGCTACGGGCACCCGGCGCACGAGCTGTTGTAGTTCGACGATTTGCTCGGCATCGACGACTTGGCTGACAGTGGCTTGGGCGACGCTGGTGGTGGCGCGGACGATGTCCTCTTCCTCGCGGTCGCTGGGATAGTCGATCCACAGTTCGAAGATGAAGCGGTCGAGCTGGGCTTCGGGCAGGGGATAGGTCCCCTCCTGCTCGATGGGGTTTTGGGTGGCGAGCACGAAAAATGGCTCGCTGAGCTGCATGGTCTCGCCAGCCGCGGTGACCGCGTGTTCCTGCATGGCTTGGAGCAGGGCCGCTTGAGTCTTGGGAGGCGTGCGGTTGATTTCGTCGGCGAGGATGACGTTGGCGAACAGGGGCCCGCGGATGAAGCGAAATGCCTTGCGGCCAGTGTCGATGTCCTCTTCGAGCACTTCAGTGCCGGTGATGTCCGAGGGCATCAGATCCGGGGTGAATTGGATGCGGCCGAAGGAAAGATCGAGCGTGCGGGCGAGAGTTTGGATGAGTGTAGTTTTGGCCAAGCCAGGTACGCCTACCAGCAGGCAATGCCCACCGGCGAGCAAGGCTATGAGCAGTTCCTCAATGATCTGCTTCTGGCCGATGATGACTTGGCCGATCTCGCCGTAGATGCGATCCCTGATTTGGCCGAGCTGAGCTACGGCCTCGGTGTCTGACATGTACTTCCTTTCAGGAGAATGGGTTGGTGAATCGACAAAAAGTATGAGCGGAAGGGCGGCTTGGCCAGATTGCACGGCTTTTGGGGCTTCAGTAGATGTTGTCTTTTGTCGTAGTGGAGCACCAGCGCGATTTGGAAAGTGAGCGGAGCAAAATATCCCGTGCGTCGGGCGTGCCAATTTGTTTTAACCCATAAGCGGCGTAAAATCGGTTGTAGCGGTTCTCGTCCTCAAGCATCTCAGCCAATGTCTCAATCGCCACACAGCTCGCTGCGCCGGACTTGGCCAGGGTTAGCGCGGCGTTGCGGCGCACGCGGTAGTCCTCATCGCCGAGTGCTGCTGTCAGGTTGGCAATCAGCTCAGCAGAAAAAGCGCCGATTGCGCTCAAAGTCTCAATCGCATTGCGGCGCACCCACCAGTGGGGATCGCTCATCGCCGTTCTCAGGGCGGGTTCTGCCTCCATTGCGCTCGCGCCCAAGCGTCCCAACACGTGGGCGGCGACCGCCCGCACCCACCAGTGCTCATCGGACAACATCTCCGCCAAAGCCCCTGCGGCTGGTGCGCCTATGGATGCCAAGGCCAGCGCCGCACAACCGCTCGTGGGATTTGTTCCGTGGGCATTATCCGGTGTCTTGGCCTCGGTCTCGTCGATTGTGGCCAGTGCTTCCTCCCGCATGGCGGCGACGAGTTCGGGCACGGCCGGCGCGCCAAACTTGGCCAGCCCATACGCCGCATCCAACCGCTCGCCCTCTGATCCGCGCTTTAAGACCGAGAGCAAGTCTTTCATATTGCCATTTGCAGGCCGCTGTTTTTTTGCGGGTTCCCCGCACAACCAGTGCCAGACATCTCGCGATAGGGCCGGATGCCGATCCTCAATGCCGGGCGACCACGCACGGCTTTGATGATCCCAAGTCGGTTGCTCTGGCTCCTGCGTACGGGCAAACTGAAATTTCAACATATACCGATCTTTGCTACTGACATTCTCTGTTGCGCGATGCCAAGAATCAAAGTGAATGAGCGCCACCGTCCCCGCCGGACCGCAAAATTTCTGCTCTTCTTCCCGAGTTTTTTCGGGATCCACATCGCTAATGGTTTTGTACATCTGCATCCCGGGCAACACCCCCGACGGCCCCATATCCTCGGTCGTGTCTTGGGGAAAATAAAAAGCGAGCACCCAGTAAAATCTCGGATGCCGCAAATTGTGATCGTACACATAACAATCCTTGTGCCATTGCTGTCCTCGTCGCCCGGGTGGATTCAAGTGGCAATGGCGATGGGGGTTCAAAATGTAATCTGGTCCCAATAGACTCGTCAGGGCACCCTTCACCTTGGGGTGTTCAAACACGCGCCCGATCAGCGGAACCCGAGGCAAAATGTTATTTCCGGGATTGCCTTCTGCCGCAAAAACCGCCTCGATCTGCTCGCGAATACTGGCGTGAAATGAGGGTGGATAATCCGCCTGCACAGTCAGACATCCATCGACGATAAACCGCTGCACTTCTTCGTCGCTTAACAACCGAATTGAATCCGCCATGAGGAACTCCTCCGCTAAATAAGGTCGTCTTTGCAGGGTCCATTCAAATACTCAGGTCTTGCGCTCTTTTTTCTTGGCCGCCGGGAAGAGCACGTTGTTCAGAATCAGCCGATAACCGGGCGAATTGGGGTGCAGGGTGAGATTGGTCGGCGGGTCGTGGACGTGGTGCCGGTGGTCTTCTGGGTCGTGGCCGGCGTAAAAGGTGAAGGTGCCTTTGCCGACGCGGCCGTGGATGTATTTGACACTGTCGGTGCCCTCTTCTTGGCCGAGGAGGATGACCGAGTCCTTGATCAGCGACTGGCGGAAGGCCGTAGTCTGGCCGAGGAAGCCATCGACGATGTTGGTGTGGCATTGGGTGAGCATCGTCGGCACGGGGTCGTATTTAGCAGAGAACTCGAATAGCGTGAAATACTCGGCCTCGGCCGTGCGGATCCGGCGCATGTCGTCCGGCGTGGTGTCGATGTTGGAGAATTCGTACACGAGCGGGTTGGTTTCGAGGACGAAGTTTTCAAAGGCCACGGTGCGACTGAAGTCGAGCTGGGCTTGGGCGTTGGGGTCGGCTGGGTCGCCGTCGAAGACCGCGTGGCATATATCCACGTTGAGCGCAGCGAGGGCGATGTCAAAGGTGTCGGTGGCCGAGCACATGGCGAAGAGGAAGCCGCCCGCGGCCATGTACTCGTAGATTTTGACGACTACGGCCTTCTTTTGCGCGGAGACCTTGGCGTAGCCGAGGCGGCGCGCCATCTGCTCGTACGAGACTTGTTGTTCGCGGTACCAAGCCTGATTGCTGTACGAGCCATAGAACTTGCCGTACTGGCCAGTGAAATCCTCGTGGTGTAGGTGCAGCCAATCGTAGTCGTCGAGCGCGCCTTGGAGCACTTCGTCGTCCCAGATTTTTTCGTAGGAGATTTGGGCGTATTCCAGCGCGAGGGTCACCGCGTCGTCCCAAGGCTGTTTGTTGGGCGGCGTGTACACGGCGATCTTCGGCACCTTCTCCAAGCGCACGACTTCCATATTGGACGCGTCGATCTCCGCGTAGATCTGGGCGACTTGGGCCTCGGAGATGTGCTCGGTACTGACGCCGCGCAGGATGGCTTCGCTGGCGATGAGGGCGTGTGCTTCGACGAGGAACGAGCCGCCGCGATAGTTGAGCAGCCACTCGACCGGAATGCCGCGCTCCAAGGTCCAGAAAGCGAGGCCGTAGGCCCGGAGATGATCGCGCTGGGAGGTGTCCATGGGCACGAGGATCTGCTCGGCGCGAGCCGGAAGAAGGGTGAGAGTGCAAAGGGCTAGGGCAAAGAGGATGGGCATGAGGTCAGCCGCTTTCGCGTAGGTGGCGGAGCCGCTCGATGTGCAGGCGCGCCTCTGGGGCACGGGCATCGTGTGGGTGCTGGAGGAGCGCGGTCTCGTAGGTTTTGAGGGCTTGCTCAATCGCGCCTTGGCGCTCGTAGAGCGCGGCTAGGCCAAGATGAGCGGCGACGATGTGCTCGCCTTGGGGGAAGTGAGCGATTTGGCGCTGGTACAGGGCCATAGCCTCGTCGAGATGCTCTTGTTGGGCGTGCAGTTCGGCGCGGAGGAGCAAACTCCATTCGGCAAGGCCCGGGTCGGCACCCTCTTCGAGAGCAGCCCAATGCGCATCGGCTGCTTCGCTCTGTCCTTGGCGTTCTAAGAGCTGAGCGCGGCTGAGATCGGCGAGGCCAGCGGACGCGGCGTACTCTTCGCAGACGGCTAGCAGGGCGAGGACATCGTTGGCGAGGACATGGCTTGGGTCGGTTGCGGCTAGTTCGGCCAAAACGGCTGTCGCCGCGGCAAAGTCGCCGCGGAAGTAGAGCAACTCGGCGCGGTGATAGCGCGCCGAGTACGCAGCCGGACCGCCGCGCTTTTCCAAGGCCGTCCACAAGCTATCTGCGCGATCTAGGTCACCGAGGCGCAAGTTACACTCGGCGAACAGCAGCCGGGCTGGCTCGGTCCACGGGCCTCGCTGTGGGGCTTCGACTACTGCTTGTAAAGAGGTGCAAGCCGCCTGTGCGTCGTGTTCTAGCAATAGGCGCGCTTGCTCGACGGCTCGACTGAGCTCGCCGTGCAGGTCGGCGGTCGCAGCAGCCGTGCTCGACGGCTCGACTGAGCTCGCCGAAGTCAGGCCGAGCACGCAGATGAGGACGGGTATTTTCATGGGGCTTCGCGCGCTTGCAGGTCTTGGTAGATTTGGTCGTAGTAGCGCCGGAGCAAGGCGCGGTACTCCTCGGGATAAGGACCGGCAAGCGCTTGGCGCAGAGCCTCGCGCCACAGGTCGGGCGTCTGCCCGCGATCGGCGGGCAGGGTGGTCGGGCCGGCGTAGGGCTGGTCGGTGGCCGTGATGCTGCGCCGCTTTTCGTCAAAGCCGCGGCTGTGGATGGAGCGGCTGGCGTCGAGCATGCGCTGGTAGATGCGCTCCTGATTTTGCCGCGTGCGCTGAGTGAGCCGCCCGCGCTGCAAGTCGGCGAGCACGTCCCGCATCTCGTCCTGGATGGCCTGCACGCGCTGTTGCGCCCCTCGATGCCCGCGCAGCGAGCGGGCGATCTCGTCGAGCGCCCGCATGAGGCCCTGCTGTTGGGCGCTGAGGCGCGCTACTTGCCGCTGGAGTGCCGGCCCCGGCATCTGGCCCATGGCCTGCTCGGAGGCTTGATTGAGTTGGCTTTGCTGCTCGGAGAGGCCGAGTAGCTGCTGCATGGCCTCGGCAAAGGCCGAAGGGGTCTGCGCCTTGGCGAGGTTGTCGAGACTCTCGCGCAGGAGGAGCACGGTTTCATTGATATAGCGCATGGCCTTGCGCTGGAAATGGCGCGCTCCTTGCACGTCGCGCTGGCCGAGGCGCTGGGCTGCGTGCTGCATATCGCGCAGAGCGTAGCCGACGGTTGCGCGTAAATCGGGAGCGAGGGCCAAGGTGCGCCGGCCCACGGCGGCGATGCGCTCCACGACCTGACTAGTGCCTTGCATAAGCGCGAACTGGTCTTGGGCGCGGGCGTCGGCGAATAGGCTCTCTTGGCGTTGGGATAGTTGGACGAGGGCGCGCATGGCGCGACGCAACTCGCGGCTGAGTTGATCCTTTTCTGCTGCGCGGTATTCGTCTTGCATCTGCTGCAAGTCCTCGGCTAGCGCGTCGAGGTCTGCGGCTAGGGCCTGTCCGGTCTGCTGGGCCTCACCTGGGGATTTGGCTCGCATCTGGCGCACCATCTGGCGCATTCGCTCGGAGAGGGCCTTGTTCTCTACGTCCTCGGCGCGGTGCGCTAGCTGTTCCGAGAGCGCGGGATTTTGCTCGGCTGTGGAATCGCTCAGTTCCTGTAGCTGCTCGGCGAGTCGCTCGGTGTCGCGCTGCAAACTGCCCTCCTGTAGCTGCTGGCGCAGGCCGCTTTGGCCGTCCGCCAGCTCGCGGTTGATTTGGCTCTGGCGGCGGGCTAGTTCCGCAGCTTGCTCGACGATGGCGCGAAGCTGCTGCTCGGTCCGCACCTGTTCGAGCAGGGCAATGGTGCGGTCGAGCCGTTGCTGGAAGGCTTGCTGGTCTTCGTTAAAGCGCTTGAGGGCTTCGGCGAGGACTCGGGGGTCTGGGTTACTGGCGGCTTTTTGTAAGTCGGCGAGGGCCTGCTGCATTTCAGGGGTGGCGATGTCGCCCATGAGTTCGCGGATGTGGTCGAGCTTGTCGAGCAGCTCTTCGCTACCCGTGCCCTCGTCCTGCATGGAGTCAATGGTTTTCTCCAATTCAGCCGCGAGTTCTTCTACGGCGCGGGCGCGTTCGGCTTCGGCCGCAAGCGTTGATTCGAGTTCCTTCTTTTGCTCCCAGCTCAGTTCCTCGCTTTTGAGCAGTTCGCGGCGCACCCGCTCGATGTATTCCTGATGAGCCTGTCCTTCAGCCGCGAGTTCATCCAAGGAGGATAGTTGTTCCTCCTGGGCTTGGTCGGCTTCTGAGTAGAGTTCGTACAGGGAGGGAAAGCGCAGCACGTACTGGCGGCTCTGACCCTTTTGCGGTCCGGACACTTGGTTGTTGTCGAGGGCTTCTAGGTGGTAGTAGATGCGGTCTTCGGGTAAAAGGTTGGCGGCTGAGAGATCCCAGATGTAGCTGATGAGTACCTCGCGCTGGGGCTTCGACGACTCGACTGAGCTCGCCGAAGTCCTGAGCTCAGCCGAAGGATTGATGGGCAAAGCTCGGCGCTGTTCGGAGCCGTTGTTGACTCGATAGACCAAGGCGATTTCCTCGACGGAAAAATCGTCGCTGGCCTCGGCCTTGAGCAGCACCTTGAGGGACTCGGGCAGGTCGCTATCGCGGCCGGGATCGACGATGGCGACTTCCGGCTTCTGGTCTTCGCGCACTTGGATGGCGTAGCGGATGGGATCGCGGTTGGTCGCGCCCTTGCGATCGACGAGGGTGATGTGATACGCACCCGGGCGGTCGATTTGGAAGGCGACGCGGGCGGTCGCGCCGTCGAGCTGGGCGGCGATCGACAAGGTATCGTCGAGGACCAAGGTGGCCTTGGACAGGGGTTTGTTGGCCGCGATTTCGAGGGCGACGCGGGTGCCGGGCAGCCCTTGGATGTCGCCGCCTTCTTCTTCAATGCGGTCGGGTAGCTGGCTGTAAGCCGGGTACTGGTAGTGCAGGCGCAAGCGCTTGACGGCTGGAGGGTCGATGACGCGCACCTCGTATTCGGGCGAGCGATCGTCGCCGACTGCGATGGCGTAGCGGAAGGATCGCTGGACTTGGGGAAAGGTGTAGGCGACGGAGTCGGCGCGATCAACTACGAGTTCTTCGGTCTGGTAGGGTGCTTCTGCGCTTGGTCGGCGTTCGATGCGCGCGCGGCGCGGCTTGTCGCCGGCAAAATGCACTTGTAGGGTGGCGTCGTCGCCCTTGATGATTTCGAGGTTGCCGGGTTGGACGGTGATTAGGGTGCGCGGCGGCCTCTCGTACGCGGTGAGCGGATGGGCACAGCGCTGGGCGGCTTGGACGAGGTCGTTGCCAAACAGCGCGCCGCAAAGAAGCACGACAGCCGCTGCGCCGCCGAGCAGGCGCAAGTAGGCGTAGAGCGGCCGACGGTCGAGGATTTGGGCCGGATTGGCGGTGCGTAAGAGCGCGGTGGCCCGCTCGCGCACAGCCGCAAGCAGCGCGGGCGAATGAAAGGATGGGGCTGTATCAGATAGCTCTAAGGCACTAATCAGCCGCTGTTGGAGCGGGGGACAGCGCCTTTCGACGAAGAGGGCGAAGCGGTGCTGCGAGAGGAGAACGGGCAAGTGCCGCTTGAGAGCAAATGCCAGTACCCCTCCGGTAGCCAAAAGTGCCAAGACGCCCAAGCCCGTGCGCCAGGGTGGTGAGAAGAAAAAAAGCGCTTCGAGCAGGACCCACAGCAAGACAGACATCAAGCCTGCGGCTAGGGCCAAGGCCAACGCAGAGCATATGGTTAGGCCCAAGGCGCGGCGGCGCAGTGCGGCTAGGTGTGTGAGCAGGGGTGAGAGTGAACTATGGTCCATAGGGATCAGGCTTGGGATCGCTATATAGATGTTGCGGTGCGGAGCGTGGTTCCGCGTAAAAAATAAAGTTAGCGCAGGGGTGCCGCCGCCGCCAGACGGACTACAGCAGGGTGTATATGGTAGGACGTTTTATCGTGCTAGCCGCTTTAGTCTTTATTATATTTCCCCTCATTCTAAGAAGCTGATCCAGACATTAGCCAGGAGAGCAGCGCAATGAATACCTTACGACGAGTATCGTTGGTAGCCTGGGGAGCGCTCGCTTTTGCGGCGACGCTGGCAGAAGCATATAACGTCTATCGGCTCGGGGGCGAGGACGGAAACCCGTGGTCGGCGGCGATATCTTATGAGCCTGGGGAGTACTTGGTCATCGGACCGGATGGCCAAATCCAAGATCGGGTGCCATTCAGTGCTCCAGACTCCCACCCCACGTGGAATGACACGCTGATGGTGAACGTCGATAGCACTGGGGTGCTCTGGATGCGTCCCTTCTGGGTGCCGGACACCTTGAATTTGGCGCAAGACGGAGTGCGCAACCGGATCCCACGCGGGTTGTACGACAATATCGCCGTGGGCGGAACCAATCACACAACCGGCGTGATCGAAAGGATCCGGCCGATGTTCGACGGCGATCCCCAGACAGCGGCCTTCTTTGCCGCTAGCAATACGGACGATCCAGAGATTCGGAGCCAGTTCGTCGTCCAGAACCTCATCATCGACTTAGGGGCTGACTACCCGATTAATCGGGTGCGGTTCTTTCCTCGCTTGTCCAAAAACGATATCAAAATTGACCAGATCATCGCGGAGATGGCTCCTCCCAAACTAGATAAAGAGACACTCGGCGAAGAGGATTTTTCCGACAATTTCCTGCCGTGGTTTGAAATCGCCGGTGCCAATAGCGTGCAAAATTTTGCCGCTCATGCTTCCTTTAGGACCCAAGACAGCCCTTGGTTTAAAAGTATTTCCCCGCGCGAAGTAGATTCCAAAAACGATTCGCGTCTGACTATTTTGCGTCGGGATACAGAAAGCCAAGCAACCATCCTCGATGCCCGGTTCCCATTGCAGTCTCTCCAGTGGGTTACAATTCGCCCACTCTATCCGACTTCCAACTGGGAGATCGCCGAGTTCCAGATCTTCGGTAAAGGCTACGTGCCACGCGCTATCTACACCAGCGCGGTACTCGATTTTGGCGAGGAGATGGCTTGGGGCAAGATACGATGGCAGGGCGACCACGATCCGGGCAGCAAGATCCTGATTCGCACCCGTTCCGGCAGCGATGGCGATCCCAACCTCTACTGGCTGCCCAGCGAGGTCGCCGGCGAGTTCAAGGCTATAACTCGGCAGGAATACGAGCGCGGCAACATCAAGAAGCGCTTCACCACGCTGGACGAGCGGCACTGGAGCTTCTGGTCGGCCCCTTATCCCTGGGAGGCGGGACTGGCCGATCCCGCGCAACCACCCCACGCTTGGGTCGATGGCACTGAGATTCTCTCGCCGGGGCCTTCGCGCTACTTTCAGTTCCAGCTTTTGGTGCTGTCAACCGTCGATCAGAGCACGAAGTTGCAGGAGCTAGAAATACAATTTGCGCGACCGGCGGCGCTGGAAGTGGTGGGCGAAATCTGGCCGCTGGACGCATCGCGCACCGAGAGTACCGCGTTCACCTATAGCGTGCTGCCGACATTGGAAGCGGGCCACGGCTTCGACCGACTGGAAATTTTTACGCTAACGCGGGTCAACGCAGTGCGCTCAGTGCGGGTCGATGGCGTTGAAGTCAGCGACGCACATCCGCCCGAAATACTCGATGACCGCATCGTCGTCGGCTTTCCAAAGTTGGCCGGACAGGGGGATACATTTAAGCTAATCGAGGTAGAATTCGATGCGCGGGTGGTGCGCTACGGCACTCAGTTTCAGGGCTGGATATTCGACAGCACCGCCAACGAGGTCAAACAGCTCATTTCCCCCGGAGATGCGACCGTTGACTTTCCAGGTAATGCGCTGGGGGTGCGCACGGTCGGGCTGGGTGAGGCGCTCTTAGCGGAGGTGGAGGTCGCGCCCAATCCATTTACGCCCAACGGAGATGGGATCAACGACTGGGCGCGATTCCAATTTCAGTTACACGAGGTCTCCACCCCGCGGATGCTGACGGTCAATATCTACGACCTATCGGGACGTCGAGTGCGGCAACTGCAGGAGCAAAATGCGGTGCGCGGCCTTTTCGGGGAAGAGTCCAGCATCTTGGCTTGGGACGGGATGGACGATCAGGGCGTCATGGTAAGGCCGGGAATCTATTTATACCAGATTGCCCTCGGCGCCGACAGCGGCGAAGAAGTGCAAGTGGGAACCCTCTCACTGGCGTACTGAGCTAAGCTACCAACTCATTACGGCGTTGCCGCTTTCGCCGACCCAGTAGTCTATGGCATACCAGATGCCAGCCGTGACGAACTGACCGAGAATCAGGCCCATGAAGAAGGGCCTGGTTTTGAGATAGAGTGCCGGCCCCCCGTAGCGCAGGACGAGCGTCTTGCAGAGCCAAGCTAGGAACACGCTAAAAAACATCGTGCCAAAGACGGCGCTGATCGGAAAACCCAACGGGTGGAAGGGCCACCAAGAGATGTGCTGGCGGGCGGCCATCAAAAGTACCATAGCCCCGGCACCAATAGTCGTATATATCCAGTTCTCCCAATGTGGGCCATCGAGGGATTGCAACCGTGCGGCGGCATTGTCAAAGGGGTAGCGCGCCGCGCCGCCAAAGAAGAAGGAATCAGTGTTGATGCCCCCGTAGCGATAGCCTAGATCGAGGATGGCCCAGATCGAGCTAAATAGGGTCACGAGGATGGCCAAGAGGATGCCCCAAAAGACGATGCGGCGTCCTTTTTTTATGGTCTCCTCGGCGAGTTTAAGGCCATTGGCGCAGGAGGCCATGACAAAGGTGAGAATGTCGCTGGCCCATATGTAGGTAAAGGCCAAGGCCATGACGCCGGAAGAGCCGATGGTGCGGGTGCCAAAGCCAGCGGCGACAAAATCCGAGGCGATCATCGGCGCGAAGATAAAGGCCAAGCCTCCTTCGGCGACGACGCGGGTGATGCCTAAGAAGAGCACAAAGGCAAAAAAGAGATAGATGGGGGTAACCCAAGCGGGCAGCCCTGACTGCCAGAGCCACGCGCCCATAAAGGTCAGACTGCCCGCCAGCAGCAAGAGTGCGGTCCGGTAGGAGAGAATTTCGCCGGAGTCGTCGATGTCGGGGGCACCGGAGATCGCTTTGCGCCAGACCGCGCGCAGGTGGTCGCGGGCGTTCCACAGGCCGAAGAGGACCAGCGCGATGATAGCCCCGAATCCCTGGTGGACGACGATCGAACCCGTATAGGTGCTATAGGCTCCGAGCACCGGATCGATCTTCTGGACGCCGAGTACGTTGAAGATGCCCTGCTGGACGGTGTTGAGCAGATAGAAGAAGCACAGCCCAAAGGCTATGTCGCGGTTGACGAAGTAGGAAAAGCCCAGCATCTGGAAGCTGAGCCGGAGCGGAATCTGGATACTGTCGCGGAAAAGCGGGACTGAGGTATCGAGACCGACGCGGGGGAAGTAGGGAAAATAGTGATTGAGGCCATTGACGCTCTGGATGAGGGCGGGTATGGCAAAGCCGATCCACATCAGCGGATTTTTGAAAAAGGCGTTGAGTAATCCGGGGCGCTGATCTTCTTCTTGGAGCATGGCGATGGGCAGCTGGACCAGCGGGAAAATTAGGCGCTCGTTTTCGATCCACTGTTTGCGCAAGACAACCACAATGGAAATCATCGCTACGTAGAGTGCTAGTACGAAAGGTATCCACAACGCCAGTGGGGACAGCCACAGCGCCCAAGGGATGCCCTGCCCCTGCGGCGCGCCTTCGTAGAAGTTTTTGATCTGGTCGAAGTCGTGGTGGGGGATGATCCAATCGGGAATGAGTGGGTGGAGGAGTTCGGCCCAGTTGTTCTCGGGCGTGGCGTAGTAGATGACGCTGGTGATATCGGGCAGGAGAAAGGCGGTAAGCCCCCATTCGGGGATTGAGGTGGCGACGATCCACATAATGTAGATGAGCGCCAACTCGGCCCGACTCAGCATCCACGAGCGACGCATAAAGCCCAGCAAGGTGTTGCCGACAAAGACCAAAAAGAAGAAGAGAATGATGGCGGCGGGGGTGTTGAAGTACGAGGCGATCCGAGAGCCGTGGAGCACCATGTTGCAATAAGGAACGCCGGCCCCAATGGCCCAAGCACCGGCTGCGCCGACGAGGAGGGCGCGGAGACCGGGCCGCTGTGGAGTGGATGAAGTCGTGCTCAAATTCTCTCCATAAAAGACGGGCCGTTAGCCACATCTGCTGAATGGGATAGAATATCCCCCTCCTAGGGGACTGTCAATAAATTAGGTCAGTGGGCACACGAGGATGCGGTCTCCAACGATTTGAGGGAACTGGTCGAGCCAAGCAGATTCGCAGCGAGAACAAAATTATATAAATGTGCCGTCTGATTTTTCTTACATTACCAGAGTACCTTAGCCCATGTGCGCTATGCAAACCGGGTGAACACTACATGAACTTGGCCTCCTATCTTCGTTCGATTCTGCTCGCAGCGTTAGCAACTACGCTATATATCCTGCCGACGGCGGCTTTAGATACCCTGCGGGTCGGCATCGGCGGGAACGTCTCTTGGACGGGCGATACTACTCGCGACGATCTGGTTTCGATTCTACCTGAATACAAGGTAAACCGGCAATTTACTGAGGTCGGCAATGTGCCGGGCAATCTGATTGACTTGAGCAACCTACAGGTTGTAACGACGCGCGTATTGGTCAAGACTGTGGTCGATGTCGAGCCCGAGTTACTAGCGGGACAACTGGCCTTAGTTGAGCAGTTGTTGCTCGACCAGATCGAGCCATTGGAGGGAGTGACACAGATCGGAACGGCGACGCAGGGCTTTTTGTCGGTGATTTTGGTGGATTTTGCTCCAGCGGTGACGCTGGATGAGGCAATGAACACAGTGGAAGCAGCGGTTGACGCAATTCGTTCGACACAGGTGGTCCGCCAAGAAGCAGGAGAGACGGAGGCCGACGACCCCAATCTGGAGTGCCGCGAAGAGAGCCGGCGCTTTGATTCGACCACTGATATCACCGACGATTGGGGTGATTGCGAGACGATTTTCCAAAACGGCATACGGGCCGATTGTTACCAGACGATCTGTCGCAACCTGACTACTGGCGACCAGACGAGTAGGCCGGGCAGGTTACAGGTGGGAGGGGGCAAGCTGGTCGCCCGGCGCGCGATCCAGCAAGGGCTGAAGCTGCCTGAAGGTGCCGACCCGGTGGTCCTACCAGTGGGACTAAGCCCGGACCACGTGGCCCGGGGAGAGAACGTGGCTCAGCGGGCACTGGGGTGGGGTGGGCGGATCACCGCACCAGCGATTAAGGATGTGGCAGCAGCCGACTTGGAGGCGACCTTGCTGGAACTGATCGCGCCTGAAGGGGCTGAAGATGCCTTCTCGCGCAAGGGGATTTTTGGCGCATTAGGGACCTTTATCGTACTGGATTTGGGCAGTCCGATCGGGGTCAATCGCATCCGCTTTTACCCGCGCAACACCGTGCAGAGTGCGCCTCAGTATCCCTTCCAAAACGATTTTATTCGCCAGTTTGAACTGCTGCTCCACGATGGCCAAGACTTGGTCCTAGACGGCACGGGTCGGCTGGTTCCGCAGCTCGAGGATTTCAAAATTTTGCTGCGCAGTACCGGAAACGAAGACCAAGTAGTAGATGTGCAAGTGCAGCCGGCCCGTCCAGTGCGTTTCGTGCGCATCAAATCCACTTCGTCTTTCCCCTATGAGATCGACGAATTAGAAGTATATGGACAAGGTTTTATCGGCAGTAGCCGCTACGTCTCCCACGTGTACGATCTGGGGGGGCCGGCCACATGGGGCAACATTAGCTGGCAAGCGCGCCTTATCGACCTCCGCAGTGGCACCGTCGCTGGTCTCGACGAGGCGTTAAATCAAGACTGTACGACTCAACGCGACACCTTTTCCACCGCCGCGGATGTACCCGACGACTGGGGCGAGTGCGATACCGCTTCGCTCTACCTTCCCGGCCAGGGTTATACCACGGTGTGGATGTGCTTTCAGACGGCCTGCCGCGATAATACCACCGGGGACATCATTCGCTACCCCGGCCAGACGGCTGGCAAGCGGGTGGCCGCCAAACCAACGGTCGGCGAGCCATCGCAGATCCTAGTCCGCACCCGCACGGGGAACGATCCCGACCCATTGCTCTACTACCGCAGAGACGTGCAGCGAATCGGCGAAGACGAACGATCCACCTCGCTGATAGATCTAGAAGCACAGCTAGGCCGCGACGAATACTTGAGCCTAGCGCCCGACTTAGAGGCCTCGCCGCCTCGGGTATGGGACAAGGGAGAGATTGGGGAAGATTTAGAAAACTGGAGCCCTTGGTCGGCACCCTACTTGCGCGGGGACCGAGAAGGTGGGACCCCGATTATCTCGCCTGGACCGCGGCGCTATATTCAATTTTCGATTGACTTTCTCAACGACGATATCGACGCGACCAAGCTCGTCGAGCAATTGTCAATCGAGTATCTGCGACCTCCCATCGCAGATGATCTGATCGCCGAGATCTATCCGCGCGAAGTGGAGGTCTCCGAATCGGTGAATTTCACTTATGCTGTGCGGGCACTGATGAACATCGAGGGAGTCAAGGGATTCGACACCTTTGAAATTCGGACACCTACGAGGGTTTTGGGGATTGACCGGATCGAGATTGTGGATGGTTCGGATACCATTGCAGAGCAAGTATTAAACGCCGATGTGATCCTCGACCAGCGAGGCGTGCCGATGGTGCGGACTGAGGAAGGCCAAATACAAGAGTTGCCTTACTCGACAGCCTCAGCAGCGGGGGATACCTTTGCCATCCAAGCCATAACCGACCGCAACTTCATCGTCCACTTTCCCCGGATTGAGCCAGCGGAAGGTGGGAGCGAACGCCTTTTGAAAATTCACTTCCGCGGGCAGGTACTGCTCTATAGTACTCTGTTCCGCGGCCAAGCCATTCTCTCCTCTCAGCCCGGTAGCATCCAGCGGATCACACCGGGGAATGCCGCCTTGTTGGGCGAGGGAGACTTGCCAACGGCTTCGGGCATCACGGTGCTGAGTCCGGGCATTACCGAGGGCAGCCTAGTCGGGTCTTTCGCCTTGGAGCCCAACCCCTTCACGCCCAACGGGGATGGGATCAACGATCAGCTAGCGCTGCGCTATGACATAGTGGCCGTAACGCGCGCAGCCAAGGTGCAGATACAAGTCTTCGACCTGAGCGGACGCTTGGTGCATACGATTTACGAGGGTGCCGACCTAAGTGGACGCTACGACCGAACCTCTCGACCTGAGCTATCTTGGGACGGGCGCGTCCAAGGAGGTGCGGTGGTGCCGCCGGGGATCTACCTGATTTACATAGAAGTCAAAGGGGATTCAAAAGCCAATCGGCGGGCAGTACCGGTAGCGGTGGCCTACTAAATCGTCAAAACATTCCTTTGAGCTGTTGACGCCATTGGTCCTTGAGCGCCTCGAGGATCGCTTGCTGGCGCTCTTCGACGTAGTACTTCTTGAAGCGATCTAGATTTTTTACTCCTGCTAACGTGTCGCCTTGGATGACCTGCAGATGGCCGACCATCCGGTTGGCCTGCACGTGGTCGGGTTCTATCTCGAGGATGGCTTGCGCCTGCGCTAGAGCCTTCGTGCCTTCGTGCTGAGTCGCATAGTGGGTGGCCAAAAGCCAGCGGGGTGCCACCAAATGGGGATGGGCAGCAACCAAGCGTTTGAGTTGGACCTCGGCCGCGGTGGACTCATCGGTGGCCATAAGCAGGTGGGCTAGGCGGAGACCAGCTTCGGCGTGAGTGGAGTCGCGCTGGAGGATCGCCGCATACTCGCGTCGAGCTAGGGCCGGCTGACCCAAGGCTTCTGTTAACTGACCCAACTGGTAGCGGAAGCGCAACGAGTCGGGAGCTTGGACGACGAGGTCGCGATAGAGGGCGGTAGCCGCGTCGAGCTGATCGAGTTGGATATGGGCGTAGGCCAGCCGCTCCTGTACAGCTTTTCGCTCTGGTGCCGCAGCCGCGTCGAGCAGTTTTTCGTATTGGACGATTGCTTCCGCGTAGCGACCGGCGTGCAGGAGGGCATTGCCCAAGGCATAACGGGCTTCGGGATAGTCTGGATGGCGGACGACAAAATCTTGGTAGGCTGCGATGGCTCGGTCGTAGCGGCCCCGCCGTGCGTACAAGGCCCCGAGGTTAAAACGGGCCTCGCGGATCTCCGGGTCGAGGGCGAGAGCTTGCTCATAGGCGGCGATAGCGTTGGCCGGTAGGCCCTTTTGCTGATAGACGAAGCCCAGCCGATGCAAGGTTTCGGCGTCGCCGGCCATGTTCATTGGACCGACGCGGAAGTTGCAGGCCACTAAAAGGGCTACAAGTACGCCCCCGGCCCAAGCCAGCTTCGCACCAGCGCGGTCGCGTCCGAGGCAATAGAGTGCACTGACGGCATAGGCGGCAAAAAGTAGCAGGGGCGGTACGATCGGCAGGCGGTAGCGCGCGGTCGGAAAGAATAAGATGACGGATAGTGCATAGACGACGATGTAGAGAAGTAGAAGGTACACTTCCGCACGGCGGTGCTTCCGATTGTAGCACACTAGCCCTATACCCAGCAAGGCCAGTGGCACCACGACCCCAAAGGGGAAGGCAATGGTCGCCTTCCACAATAGTAGCGATAGCAAGGGGGAGAAGTTGCGAGCGTAGTAGAGGTCTTGGTTGCGGCCTATTTCTTCGCCGTGCCAGAAGAGATAGGTTTTGTGGAGCAGGAGCAGAAGCCAGGCACTTGGCTCTGCGCTGATAAAGTCCCAAGCTCGGGCGAAGAAATAGTCTGATTGGTCCGAGGCCCGGGTAAGCCCGGCTTCGGTTCGGGGTTGGCTGACCAAGGCGCGCCACTCTGGGCCGGGTGGGATGCGGATTGTCTCCTCGTAGTTGGCGTTGTTTCCCAAGTAGAAATTGATCCCTCCGTTGGAGGAAATCAGTACCAAGTCGTCGCCTATCAGGTAATTGCGCAGAGTGACGGGAGCGATGACCAACGAGGCCCCCAGCAGCAAGGGCAGAGCGTTTAGCAAGCGTCGTGGCCACGGCAACGCACGGCGCACGACAATCACCCAGACCAAGGCCGCGGGCAGAAAGAGCAGGATATTGGCCACGGCAAGGGCGGCCAAGCCCAGACAGAAACCGGGGACTAAGAGCCGACGCGGACGACCGGCCATGGCCCAAGGCAGGGTCAACAGGATCAGTAGATCAAAGAAAAGGGCTAGGGGCGGCGGCAGGAATTCACCCGTGAAGAAAACTAAAGGGCCGTAGAGTGCTGCTGCAACGGCCGCTGCAAGCCCTAGGTCAGGAGAAAACAGGCGACGCCCGAGCAGGTAAAGCAGGACGCAGTTGCAGGCGCTAATGGCAGCTTGGACGAGGCGAGGTAGGTAGTAGCTAGGAGTGAAGAGCGCGTAGAGAAACCCTAGGAAGTAAGGATAGAGAGGCGGTTGCCAGAAGGGATCGTCCCCGCCGCCCCAGTGCCCCAGCACCGCCATGCGTTCTGCGGCGTCTGTATAGGTTTTTGCATCGACCAGTGGATAGTCAAAAAAAGGGCTTGTCTGGCTTTGCTCTATATAGAGGAGGCGCACCCCCAACGCCGCGAGCCAGAGCAACCCTCCGACCAGCCAGCCCGATCTCCCCATCGCACTCAATCAAATGCCCAGACCGGCGTAAACCGTGATAAAGCCTTCGGTGATGGTCCGAGTCTTCAGCCCGGGATCCTGAAAGTCGCGCACGTCGAATTTCAGGCCCACCTGGGTCGTCAGCACGTATCCTTGGTACTCGGCCACGTTGGAAATCTGGGTAGCTGAGATAAAAGACTGGAAGTTGTTGATGTCGTCATCCAAGTCGCGGAAGAGCACGTATTCGACGCCGCCGGCAAAAGTAGTACTGCGGAGAAAGGGCACCTCGGCAATGAGTCCGAAAATCTCGGTCAGTTCCTTGCGCCCCAAGCGCGAGAATAGGTCGTAGGTCTGGCGGCGGAACTCGCTCTTCCAGCGCGGCATAAGCCGCAGAGTGCCGATCTCGCGGAGATACTCGGCCTTGTTGACGAAGCCGAAGAAGAACTCGTTGGGATCGAGGCCAAAGGAAGTGCGCGCGGAGCTATCGAGACGCTGATGCCAGAGGTCGTATTTGAGTAAGTTTTTGATGGTCAAGTCGGCGATGGGCGTATAGGTATGGCCGATGAAGAAACCATTGTACCAAGTATCGCGCCCAAGCATCGGATCAATAACTTCGACATTGCGGTCGTCGCGCAAGGTATTGCGATTATTCCACTGGAGGAGGTCGTCGGCAATGTCGTCCTTGATGCTCTTGGTTATTTCCATGACCCGCAGACGACCCCAGCGAGCGTGATCGATATCCAGAGTCAACATGCCATAGTAGGTGTAGTTGCGCTGGTCAGAGGTAATAAGCTCGTCGCGCAGATGCCCCACAGTGAGGCGCAATTGCGGCGCGAGGTGAGCGCCGACATAGACGTTGAAGCCGCGATGATCGCGCTGGTAGGGAAAGTCGGGGCGGTTGTCGTTTTCAAATCGATCAATCCAAGTGTTGTTGTTGGCGTCAATGCCGTAGAGGAATTCCGGTCGTTCGACGTGCTGCCGCAGGAAAGGCTCTTCGTAGTCGGGGATCAGGTTGATCACCCGGCCGTTGTCGTTTTGGTTGTAGTCGGGGATGAAGTCGTTGTTTTCGTCCCAGCCGGGAAAGACCGCTGGATCGGTGACCAGCGCGTCGTTGCGGCCCCAATCGGGGACCCGGTCTTGGTCGTCATTGTCCTCGACAAAATCGACTAAGAAGCGTTCGATATTGCCCGGAGCACCGTTCTCAAAATAGCCAGAGGAATAGTCGATAAACCCGTCCTGTTCGGCGACGTACACGGTGGTGGCGTAGTCCGGATCCATGTAGAAGACCTCGCCAAATAAGAAAAAGGGATAGGCCACTTTCGACAGATTGGCCATCCACGCATTGGCTGAGGGCTTGTTGGAGGTGCCCGACGAGGTGTTGTGGTCAGTGTTACCTTGGTCGTTGCTCGGATAGGGGTACTTGCGGTAAACCCGACTGTTGTCGAATTCGCCGTAGAAATTGAATCCCTTGATGTCGTTGAATTCGGTGGTGAAACCAAAGATCGAGGTGGCGGTTGGTAGGCCGTATTCAAAGGAGACCACTCTGAGGTTGGTATTGTCCTTGACGTTGCCCTCGGCGCGGGCCATTAGCAGGAAGACGGGGTCTTCATTGCGGCCGGTTTGGCGGTTGGAGGTGACCTGCACCTTGTAGTCGTTACCCAACACCAAGTCGAACTGGACTTTGCGAATTTGGGTTTTGTCTTGAGGGGCTGTGAGCAGGTAGTCGCTGCGATTGAAGTCGTAGCGCAAGCGGATCTGCTCGTTGCCGTCGGCAGAGATGAAGCCCTCTTGTGGGAATCCGCCTTCAATGATCGGCTCGAAACCTATTTCCTTGCCGCGCACTTGGGTTCCGTCGAGGTAAGTAATAATGATATCGGACCCGGCGGGGAAGAAGGCGGCCCCGCCCTCGTTGTCGGCGGGTGAATCGTCGCTGAGCAGCACTTCGATCCAAGCGATCGCCTCGGCCTTTTGGTCAACGGTCAGTTCCCCGGAGAGAGGATTGCCGCCGAAGCCTTCGGTGAGGGTGTTGGACTGGTGGGCGTTGACGAAAGTGAAGCCCAAAGTAGTAAAATCACCAATCTGGACCGTGGTACGCCCTCCCATCAAGGACGTGTTATTGGTGCGGTTGATGCCCTCGGCAAAAGTCGAGGCCCCGCCCGATTCGCTCAGCCGCGAATAGAGGGCGGTTAGCATGTACTTATCAGTGGCGATGTCGAATTGAACGCCATCGAAGTCCGGTTTGGAGAAGGTCATCGGCGTCAGGGTGGTGCGCAGGCCGTTGGCAATGGTTAGTGCATAGTGGTACTGGCCTTTGGCGTCGGAGGCGATCACTACGTTGCTGAACCAACTGCGAAAGCGATCATCTTTGAAGAGCTGATTGCCTTTCTGCAGGGGCTGGCGCTGATCGTTGTTGTAGATGAGCCAGCCCCGCCCGACGAAGTTGCCGAAGAAGTCGTAGAAATAGTCGCCTTCGAGCGCGGTATCGACATAGCGCTGGTAGTGCTGGCGAGCGTAGTTGGAGTACTCCCACTGCTGCCACCGGTACTCGTTGTAGAGCTCCTGCGGGATGTACCAGCGGCGCACCGCTGGATCCAAAGCGTCAAAAAGCACGCCTGCGCCCTGTGGCTCAAAGGTGGTGCGCCCCCCCCTCTGGACGCCCAGACGGTTACCGTAGGTTTGTGCGCGAGCCTGATCCGCGATGCCGATTAGGAGGCCTAGCGTCAGTAAGACAGCACTGTGCGACATTCTCATGGCCGGATTCCCTCGTGTAGGGTAATACGGTGCGTATCGGAGGAACTCCCTTAACAAAAAAAGGGCGATGGGCTGGGTAGCCCACCGCCCTTAAAAAACGATGCTGCGCACTCGTCTTACTGCTGGAACTGGGCTTTAATGCGGCCCCAAGTATCGGACTCAACCGAGGTGGGCTCGGGAGCGGCACCCCAGTCGATGGAGTCGTCTAGTTCGCTCATGACCATGTCGTTGTCGGCGCGGCAGCATCCGTTGGGCGAAGTGGACCAGAATCCCTGATACGTGGTGCCCGGCTCGTCGAAATCGCCGAAGGTCCAACTCATGGCGATGACGTCGCCGTCAGAAAGGTCGGTCAGTTCGGCCCCTTCGCGATTGCCGTCGTCGGGAATGAAGTCATAGGGCTGAATCCACATCTCGTAGAAGTAGGTGCTCTCGCCGAACTCCTCGCCTTCAAAGGAGTACTCCATGACCCAGTTATCGCCGTTGAACGGATCGGTGCGCCACTCGAAATCGGGCAGGAACTGACCCCAGCTACCGCCGATGGGCGGAATGCCGAAGTTGAAGGACTGCTTGACGATGCCACCCTCACTACCAGGTTGATAGTCACCGCCCCCTTCGGCTTCGGGGTGCGTCGGGGAAATGTAAATCTCCCAAGCATCGTCGGTCCAGAACTGGGCCGGATCTTCGCGGTCCGTGTTGTGGACGTTGTCGAAAACCTCGGCCATTAAGTAAAGACGGTCGTTGTTGTCGTTCCAGCCGACGATCTGGCGGACGCTCAGATCGCTGACGTCGATCTCGCCGCGCACTTTGGAATAAACGGCGTCCGAATACATGTCGTTGCCCACTTCGTAAGGCACCTGCGGAATGACGCTCCACTCCGAGATATCACCATCGACGTTAGGCAAATTCTCGTCGGGAAACTGCACGGCAAAGAGGAACTCACCCGGAGGAAAATGGCTCCAGGTTGGCGTGGCCAGCCCCACTACCAGCAGGGCGGCGACGAAAGTCAATACATTGCGCATGTTGCACCTCCTATAGGTGAGCGCGGGTAAAGATGACTAGCTTTAGGCGAGCCAAAGGTCTAACTAACTGCTTGTAGCGTTTCAATTGTACACAATACATATGTATAGTTCAACCATAAAATTTATTGCTGAACTACGGATTTTTTTCGCACGGCTGGAGCAGCGAGCGAATCTGCTCGGCCTCGGGGTGATGGGGGACCAAGCGCAACAGAATCTGCCAAGCAGTGGTCATGCTGCAAAAATCGCCTGTCATGCGATAGAGTTCGCCCAAGTGATAATAGACGCTGGTTCTGCTCGGGTCCAAGGTGAGTGCAGTCTGGTAGGCCGCGATAGCTTGGGAGTACTGGCCAAGGTGCTGGTAGGCTCGGCCGAGGTTAAAGACGGCGCGTGCGTGATCGGGTGATTGGCGCAGCGTTTTTTCGTAATGGGAAATCGCAGCGGCATAGCGACCCATCTTCTGGTAGGCGAGTCCAGTGTTGTAATGCACACCAGCGTGATCGGGGTTGAGTTCCAGCGCGGCTTTGAAGACTCGGATGGCCGCGCGATATTGGCCTTCCGCATTGTAGAGCAGCCCTAGGTTGTAGTAAGGGCGGACTCGATTTGGGTGGATGGCAATGGCTCGCTTGTAGTGCTCGACTGCTCCTTTGACATCGCCCTGCTGGTAGTCCGCATGAGCCAAATTTTCGCGGGCTCTAGCATTGTCGGGATAGAGGGCTACTACAGCGGAAAACAGCGCGTAGTCGCTGGCCCAGTCGCGATTGCGGTCAATGGTGCGGACGGCCATGAGCAAGAGGACGACGGCGACTAGGGCACTACCAGCGATGCGATAGCGCTTTGTAAACCAAGTCTTAGCGGCTAGTCCTAAGAGGAGCGCCAGCGCGGGCATGACTGGATGCAGGTAGCGCTCGGCCATACCGCTGGGTGCCAAAACCAAGAGGTTGGAAGCGGGCAGGAAGGCGAGCCAGCCGAAGGCCGCGGCGAAGACCAATGGAGGTGCGGAGGCGCGCAAGGGCAGGTAGAGGAGTGCGCCAGCGGCGAGAAGGCCGGCGATGAAGTAGGGGTCGAGCGGCGTCCGCACCAAGGGGATGGAGGCGTAGGAGTAATCTGCTGAGAGGTGAAGCGGAAAGACGATCAGTACTAGGTAGCGCAGCAGAATCGCCGGGAGCGTCAGCAGCCGAGAAACCGCATCGGCATCGGCGAGGAAGTTGGCAGAGATCGGTTCTGCCGCCTCTGCTGCGTTCCAACGCAGGGCTAGGACCAGAGCTAGGACTAGGGCATATCCCCAGTGGTTCCTGAGCCATGCACGGGTGAAGGTAAATACGTGTCGGAATGGGCGGGCAGGTGTGGCAAATAGCGCGTCGTAGCAATAGGCGACGGCGGGTAGGACAAAGCCGCTTTCCTTGGACAAGATGCTGCAACCGTACAGGAACCAAGCCAGTACTCGCCCGCGATACGTCCGTGCACGTATATGGCAAAGCAAGCCCGCCAAAAAGAAAAAGCTCATTAGCAAATCGCCGCGGGAGGATATCCAAGAAACCACCTCGGTTTGCAGCGGATGGAGGGCGTAAAACAGGGCGGCCAAGAGCGCGGCGGACTGCCGTGCGAGGATGTGGTAACTTAGCTGAAAAACCAACAGGGCGTTGAGGAGGTGGAGGAGGAGGCTGCTCAGGTGGTAGCCTAGCGGCTGGTCGCCGTACCAGTAGAAGTCACAGGCCAGCGAGAGCAGGGTTAAGGGCCGATAGAGATCGGGGTGAATACTGCTCTGAAGGAAGGGGGCCAGCGGGCGAAACTGGTGGACTAGTGGGCTACTCAGGTAGGCCGAGTCATCGAAGACAAAGCCGTTGCCCAAAGCGTTGAGGTAGCACAGGGCTCCCGCCAAGACGATCAGAAACCAGCATTTAAGTGTGTGGATAGCAGGCATGGACGCGTCTTGAGGATTTGGGCTGTTTCGACTATATATACTCGCGGTTGAATACAAATCGATTCAACAAGGAATTATAGGCATGAAGATGAGTTGGGGTAAACATCATGCGGCGTTGCGAGCGGGGAGTCTGCTCTTGGGCTTACTGCTAGTCCTAGGGGCCTGCGGCAAACAGCAAGAGGAAGAAATCGTCGCGGTGGTGGGTCAGAAAGCGATCCACGCCGAGGAGCTGCGGCGATTTGTGCTCAACTTGCTGCCAGGGCTCTATACTCACAAGCAGGGCCAAGAGGCGCGCGAGGACTATCTGCAGAGCTTGATCGACCAAGAATTGCTGCTACTTGAGGCTCGCAACCGAGGCTTGGAACAGGATTCGCAACTGGTGGAGAAACTGAGCAGTAAGCAGCGGAAATACATCGTCTCGGTTCTGCGCCAGCGCGAGATCACGCCGCTAGTAGAAGTAACGGAAGAAGATATTCGCCAGCGCTTCGAGGAACTCGGCCTAGCGCGCGAGCGATTTTTGACTGCAATCGTGGTCGCTAGCCAGCAAGAGGCCGGTGAACTGCAGAAGCGGCTGGCGGCCGGGGAGTCTTGGGCCGATTTGGCCCGGGCGCATTCGCTGGATAGCCAATCGGCTGAACGCGCGGGTGAGGTGGGTTTTCTCAATCGCTCGTTGGCCGAGCGGATGGGGATCCCGGTGGCGGTTTTCGATACCCTCGCGGCGGGGAAAGTCTCTCCCCCCCTAGCGCGCGGTCGGGCTTATCAACTCATTCGCTTCATCGGCGAGCGGCAAGCCGAATTGGCAACCCATCAAGCCGCGTTGCAGGCACAGTTAATGAAGCTAGGCCAAAGGGAAGTCGAGGACCGCAAGGTGGAAATGTTGGCCTACGAGTTGGACTGGACAATGGACGCGGCAGGCCGCCAAGTCCTCGCGGCGCTGGCGGAGCATCCGGCGCAGCAGGTGCAGCACTTGAGCGCGGCCGACCGCAGTGCAGCGCTCTTCAGCTACAAAGGAGGCCAAGTCAGCGTAAACGAGTATCTCCACATGCTCAAGCTGCACCGGATACACTCGCGAAAAGCGCTAGCAGACAGCGCGTTTATCACTGCGATTGCCCGCCGCTTTATCCTGCCCGAAACCATGCTAGCCCACGCGGCAAGCCAAGCGGGCATCCCGGACGAACCCGCCGTCGTCGATTGGGTGGAAGATGCTAAAGAGGAGCTTTTGTTGACCCGCTTGCGCCAGATTGAGGTCAGAGACAAGGTCGCGGTGGAGGACGAGGCGGCCCGCCGCTATATCGACGAGCACCCCGAGCAGTTTCTGCTGCCGGAGCGAATCTGCTACGATGAACTCATTGTCCCCACCGAAGAGGAAGCCGCACAACTCGCAGGAGAATTGGACGAGGCGACCGATCTTTTGCAGGTCGCCCGACAGCGCGGCTTCAATGTGCGGCCGCGGCAGCCGGATGGCTTGGTCTGCATGATCAGCCTCAACGAGGTCGTCTATCCTCGTCTCTGGCCAGCGCTGCAGGAGGCACCGTTGGATGTGTTGCGCGGCCCGGTGGAGACTCGGGATGGGTATATTTTCTTTAAGGTAATGCGGCACCAGGAGCCACAGCCGGAACCCGTGGACAAGGCATTGCGGCGGGCGCGGGCTTCGCTAGTCCAGCGCCAAGAACGAGAGCGCTTTGACAAACTAATGGACCAGTTGCGAGCCAAGTACCGCACTCAGGTGACCGCGTTTGCCGACCGACTGGACGCGGCGTTGCCGGACGCACTTTTGGCCAGCTTGACTCGACCGCCGCAAAAACAAATTGAAAACCCCTGATTCAATGATTAAAATCTAGACTCTACGTCTTCGGTTCTATCAGAAGGGAGTCGCCCATGTCGAGCGCCAAGAGGTTCCAGCTATTCGCCTGCGGTCTGTACTTGCTCAGCTCTGTCGCGTTGGCCCACGCGCAGACCGCCGCCCAAGCAGGTTTTAGCCTCTCGGCCAGCGGAGTTTCCGTTGACCAAGCCGAGCATTGGGAAGCGTGGACTCGGCCCAAACACGCAATAGAGATCGACCCACACACGCACGCAGTGCGCCCGCGCACTGTCCGCATTGAGACCAATGCCGTGGAGGGCATGGACCAATTTCAGACCCTCATCGGCGATCAGAAGGCCTACGAAAAACTGCTCAAGGATCTCGGCCGTGCAGACCTCCCCACGCCGTTCAACATCCGCACCGCGCCAGCGACCGTAGCCGGCGTACCCATCGTGTATTTGAAGGCCAACACAAAGAAGAATATCGAGGTGGGCGATCCCATTATCTGGTACTACTACCACGGCGGCATCAAGTACACGCCCAACAATCCCGAGTCCGCAGCCTCCATCCTCGATGGGGATCCGTTGACCTATTGGGAGCCCAGCAGCGCGGTGGATCGCACCACCTACCAAGCGCTCCCCGAAGACCAACGCGGCCCGATCTATTACTTCGCCCAAGACGAGGCCGGCGAGCGGCGGGTGGATCGCGCAACCTATGAGGTGACCAGTAGTAGAAACAGGCGGATCGAATACCACAGCCGCTCGTTTGAGAATTGGTACATAGATATTGACCTAGGGCGCTTGGTCGCAGTATCGCGGATCGTGCTGCGCTTTGTCGATCCAGAGATGGGCGAGCCGTTCCGCCAAGTCCGCATCCTCGGTACAGCTTCTGACCAGCGCGACGCGGCACTCTCGCTTATTGAGCGCACGATCGTCCCCAACGAAGATCAGACGGTGTTGGAGTTCGATCTAGACCCAGATGACGAGGGCCTCTTTCGGCAATTGCACATTGTGCGGATCGCCATCACCGACAGCCGGTTCGACAAATTTCGCACGGTCTCAGAGGCGGAGTTTATGGCCCTGCCGGCAGGAGACCAAGGCGGGATCGACTACCACATTGTCAATGCGGCTGGCAGCGAGACCAAAGTGGATGAGGATATCTTCTCCCAAGTTGATCCCCAGCGCCAAGGTCGGCTGATCTACTATCAGCGCGAGCGGCCTCGGTTGGCCGATATCGAAGTTTGGAGTCAAGGCGACAACATCGCACTGGGGATCGTCGATGGTGGCGGGAGTGTTGACCTGACCGGCATCTTCGCCGGCACACCCGGCTTTGACGGGCGCTACGAGACTAACTACTTGCAGCTAGTCTGGTCGCCAGACCCGCGCTTTGACAACCGCGGCGTGCTGACCTTAGACCTAGGAGCCAGATTCTGGCTGAGCTACTTCCGCATGGTCGGCGGCATCAGCGGCGTCGATGAGATGGTACTGCGCGCTTCGGATGGCACGCGGGATTCCAACGGCAACCTCAAGTGGGAAGAGATCCACCGCCAGCAGGGCGGCACGGTCGAGCAGGGTTTTGACGAATTGTTCCAAGTCCGCTATCTGACCTCGCAGATATTCTCCGACTACGCGGGTCGGGCCGGAGGCTACAATACCGGCGACCGGATCCGCGAATTCCAGCTCTTTGGTCAAGGAGCACCGTCGGAGGTTACTCTTACTTCACCGATGATCGAGTTGCCAAGCGCGGTCCTACTAGGCCGCATTGAGTGGGAAGCCGATATTCCCGATCCCGATATAGCGCAGGTGGAGATCCGCACGCGCACCGGCGACCGGCTAATCGAGGAGACCGAATACTACGGCAGCGGCGGCGAGCCTAAGACCGAGTCTGAATACAATAAGCTACCCAAGGGATTTCAGGGGCCGGTCGTTTCCCGCGTCAAGCCCGGCGGCGGTTGGAGTAGCTGGAGTCAACGCTACGCGAACCCAGGCGAGTTGGTCACCTCGCCTAGCCCCAGGCGCTATATGCAAATACAGGCCCGGTTGCTTTCTACCGACCCCGAGGTCGTCGCCTCGTTGCGCACGGTGCGGGTGCAGTTCACGCCGCCGGTGGCTAGCCGCACGCTGGCCGAGGTCTGGCCCAGCGAGGTGCCATTCGGCGAGGAACGCGACTTCTCACTCTTTATCAATCCTTCCTTTGTCGAAGACCAGCCTGGGGGCCCGCCGAGCCGCCGCTTTGACGAAATTATGATCGATGCTGATCCAATCCCCGCGCTCGAAATTACCGAGGTAGGTTTGGGTGATGATCAAGCGCACCGCTTCGCCGAGCTTGGTTTGCGTCAAGACCCAACAAGCGGGGAACGCACGCCTTGGTTTGTCGAGCCGGATGGGCGTCGTTACCGAGCGTTTCTGAATGCTGACGGCGATACTGTCAAGGCGTTCTTCCCCGGGGAGGCCCAAGTGCTTTTGCGGCTACCGGAGAAGGTCGCCTTGCAGCCTCAGCAGCCGGGTTCTAGGACGTACTATCGCGCAATCGTCGCAGAAGGCGACGAAGTGCCCGTAGATGCAGACGGGCGTCTTCTCAACGAGTTGACCTACTTGGGCCTGCCCTTTGAAGAGAAAGGCCGCATCGTTTACTTCGCGATCACTGGCCAAGACGACGCGGAGCAAGTCATCGAGCAAGAGGTTTCCGAGACGGATTTTCGAGCACTGGAGGATTCGCTCAAGGGGTCAGTCCGCTACTTTCGTCGGCTCCTAGGCAAGGGGGGACAGTTCCCGTTCGACCAAGACGGCGAGCCGCTAAGCGAAAGCGCCTACAATGCCCTGCCGCGAGCCGAGCGCGGCGCAGTGGTGGCAGCAGGGGAGATGGTACAGGTGGGCTTCAAGGCGCGGGTCTTGCTCAGCGGCAGCACCGTCGATGTGTCGATCCGCGATTCCGCGCACCCAGAGTCGTGGCAGCAGGTGGATCCTGGCGATGCTACCGCCGAGACGCCGAGTGCTTCGCTGAGTATCTCGGTGCCGTTCTCTTCGCGGGTAATTCAAGAGGTAACCATTGCTCCCAATCCTTTCACGCCTAACGCCGATGAGATCAACGACCAGACCGAGGTTCGCTTCGCCATTGGCAACCTCAATACCGAACGGGCGCTGCAAGTGCAGATATTCGACTTGAGCGGCCGACCTGTCTGGCAAGAGAAGCGCCGTAGCTTCGGCGAGCAAGTGGTGCAATGGGACGGTCGCGATGCGCAGGGGGTACCGGTGCCTCCCGGGCTCTATCTATGCCGAATTGAGGTGGATGTAGATGCCCAAGGAGCTTCGCACCAAGTCGCCCAGCGGGTGATTGCGGTGGCTTACTAAGGGCCGCCGTCCGGCGGGCACATGCAGAGGAAAGGGCTGGCCCTAAACCTGCTATCCGCGCTCGCGGGGTTGGGCTTGCTGGCTGGGGTCGAAGGGACTTTGCAACTTTGTGACGTAGGTCCCTCGCCCCGTCTCTTCGCGTTGGAGGAAAACGCCGGCGAAAAAGTCTATACTGCTAATCGGGACGTTACCTACCGCTTCTTCCAGCATCCATACCGCCGCTCCTCGCCGCTAGCGCAGAGCTTTGCGGCCGACAAAGCGCCCGGTGTCGTGCGCGTCTTTGTCTTGGGGGCCTCGACCCTCGTCGGTTTCCCGCATCCGGTTTCGGCCGCCTTTCCCCACTACCTAGCGAAAATGCTTCCCGCCGCTTATCCCGAGCGGCACTTTGAAGTGATCAACTGCGGGATCACCGCGCTCAATACGTTCTGCCTAGTGGATTTTATGCGCGAGATCGCCGCCTACGATCCCGACTTGGTCATCCTCTACACAGGCCACAACGAATTCATGGGACCCTACGGGGTTACGACGCCTTTTGTCCGCGTGGGCAACGACCGAACGATGATCCGCTTCCTGATGCTTTTGCAGCGCTCGCGCATCTACTACTACCTAGGAGAATTAATCACATACCTACAGAGTTGGGCCCGACCCGAGGAGGAGACAGCATCCTTCGGTTTGCATCTAGCACGTGAGGAAATCGGTCCACTCGACGCGGGCTACAGCAGGACGGCGGAAAATTTTCGCGCCAATCTCGAAGAAATCGCCCTCATTGCCACCGAGCATGAGATTCCGCTGCTGTTTTCGACCCTAGTTGCCAATCTTAAGGACTTTCATCCGCTGCGTTCAGAGTGCGATGCGGCGACGCCGACGATAGAGGCGTTGACCGCCGCCGGACAATGGGCAGAGGCCGAGCGACAGGCGCGGAACACTCTGCGCGAAAATCCCTACTGTGCCAATCTCCACTTCGCATTGGGACGGCAGCACTATCTGCGCGGCGAATACGGCGAGGCCAAAGCCGCTTTTACACGGGCGCGAGACATGGATCGCTTGCCCTTCCGTGCCCCGACTCTTTTCAATCAGATACTCCGCGAGGTGGCTTCCAGCTCGAACGGGGTGTTGCTCTGCGAAGTGGAAGCTGCTTTCTCTGCGGCGTCGCCACACGGCATCGTCGGCAGCGAGTTGATCTCCGAATACGTACATCCGACAGTCTTTGGCCACTACCTAATCGCCCGGACGATGGTTGAGACTCTAGCGGCGAGTCCGCTAGCCGGGCAGTGGGGTGCGTTCTCTGCGCTAGGGAACTACGAGGACTATCGACCCAGCTACCCACCGCTGGAAGAGGTCTGGCGGCGCAACGACCTGATGCTCTTTCTCAAGCGCATGCCCTATAATGTGCCCCCGGCGGCACTCAGTCGCCGTCTGGCAGAACTGATAGCGGTGCAACTGGCCGCGCTTCCGCAACTACAAGAAGCCGAGCGTCGCCAGTTCATCGAGCAGGGTGGGCTACGCTTTCTAAGGCGGATGCTTGAGGAATTGCACCCAGGAGACCGCCCACCCCTGCAACGAGCACTAGCGGAGGTGTCCGGTGGGTCCTAACGCGAGAAAGGGCACTGTGCTGGCCGCGCTGCTGAGCCTGTGGGGATGTGCGCCCGAGCCGGTAGCGGAGCGGAGTGCAGAAAGGCCGGTGCCTGTCGTGCGCTTTGCGGACGTGACGCAAGCGACCGGGCTGGACTTCGTCCACGTGTCCGGTGGCCCGCAGCAGCGCTACATTTTGGAGGCCATGGGCTCGGGGGTGGCCTTTTTCGACTTTGACGCGGATGGCTGGCTGGATGTGTTTGCCGTCAATGGCACCCGTGCGGAGACCGCGCCGGAGACGGGCAACCGCCTCTGGCGCAATGCCCTGGGCCTTGACAGTGAGCGGGCATTCGCCGAGGTGACACAAGCGGCCGGGTTGGGGCAAACGGGCTGGGGCATGGGCTGCGCGGTGGCCGACTACGACAACGACGGCGATCTCGACCTCTACGTCACCTATTGGGGGCCGAACGCGCTTTACCGCAACGAGGGAAACGGCACCTTCACCTCCGTAGAAGCGGGTACAGGCGACCGGCGCTGGGGCGCTAGCGCGGCGTTTGGCGATGTGGATTTGGACGGCTGGCTCGATCTCTATGTGGCCAACTACGTGGACTTCGATCTAAACAATCCGCCCGGCGACGGCCAGCCATGCAGCGGCTGGAAGGGCTTGTCCGTGTTCTGTGGCCCCCACGGCTTGGACGGCCAAGCCGACGTGCTCTATCGCAACGAGGGAAACGGCACTTTTGCCGATGTAAGCGCCGCGACTGGAATTGACCAACGGACCTATCTCGGCCTCGGAGTGCTTTTTACCGACTACGATGGCGATGGGGACCAGGATATCTATATCGCCAACGACTCGACCCCCAACCTGCTCTATCGCAACGACGGCGCTTGGCGGCTGCGCGAGGTCGGTGCCTTCGCCGGGGTGGCCTACAGCGAGGAGGGGCGCGCCCAAGCTGGCATGGGCATCGATAGCGGCGATTACGATAACGATGGCGACTTCGACGTTGTAGTCACCAACTTTTCCGACGATGTCAATACCCTGTACCAAAACTTAGGGAATGGTTCCTTTGCCGATGCCACTTACGCAGCGGGCTTGGGCGGTGCGGTGCGGCCCTTTTTGGGCTGGAGCACAGCCCTAGCCGATTTTGATTTGGACGGTTGGCTCGACCTCTTCGTCGCCAACGGCCATCTCTACCCCCAGCTCGAGACCCATCCATTGGGGCTTAGCTATCGTCAGCGCAATCTACTGTACTGGAATCAGGACGGCGTTTTCACGCTAGCCGACCCGGCGGGCCTAGAAGCTGAACAGGTGAGCCGAGGCACGGCCTTTGGCGACTACGATAACGACGGCGACTTAGACTTGCTCGTCAACAACCTCAACGACCACCTGAGCCTGCTGCGCAACGACGGCGGCAACCGCAACTACTGGCTGGGATTGGATCTGATCGGCGCGGCGGGGCAACCCGCTGAAGGAGCTAGCGTACGGCTTTGGGCAGACGGGCAAGTGCTCGTGCGCCAAGCCAAGCGCGGCTACGGCTATTTGTCTGCCAACGACGGGCGGGTGCTCTTTGGGCTGGGCGGGCTGGCACAAGTGGAAAAAATCGAGGTCCGCTGGCCGTCGGGGCGAGTACAAGTAGTCGAACAACCGCCCCTCCGGCGCTACTTGGTGCTGCGCGAAGGCGAGGGAGCGGAAATAGCCCACTACAGCGAGCAGGTGCCGCCGCCAGCGCTGGTGCCCGCGCCGCTGACCGGGCGCACAGACTCCATCGAGTCGGTTGCGTTCAATCCAGATTGGACGGCGGAAAAGTACTACGAGCAAGCCACGGCACTATACGGCGAGGGCCGCTACCAAGAAGCGGTGGCCCTGTTGCGGCCAGCGCTCAGGCATTATCCAGATGCGGTCCGTCTGCACTACGCGGCTGGCGTGGCACTCTACTCTGGTTTGGGCCGCTACAAGGAAGCAGCCGAGGTGCTAGAGCAGGCTGCGGCACAGGATACTTCGGTCGTCGAGGTAGCCCAGTTGCTGGGGGTCATTTACCTGCGTCTCAATCAGCCCGACCAAGCTGCAACGATACTAACGCGGGCGGCGGCGCTGGCACCCGAGGACTGGGAAACGCACTACCGACTCGGCCTAGCCCATAACCATCTCGGGGACAGCGCGGCGGCCATTGTCGCCTTTGTCCAAGCGCGAGAGTTAGCTCCCCAAGAGCCGATGCCCCATTTGCACTTGGCGCGGACCTACCAGCGGTTGGGCCAAGGGCAGGCCGCAGACCAAGCCCTACGCCGCTTCGAGGCGCTGCAACCGATCAAACAGGAGATCGATCGCTATCGCCAAGCCGTCCGCGTCGATCCCAAGCATCCAGATGCCCACTCAAAGTTGGGGCTGGCGTTGGCGCGGGCCGGGAGACTGACAGAAGCACAGCAGGCGTTCGAGCGATCGCTGGCACTGGCACCCGATGCCGAGACGCAGACCAATCTGGCCAATGTGCTGCTGCGCCAAGATGAGACCGAGGCGGCGATAGACCACTACACTCAGGCGTTGGCGCAGAATGCGGAGTTAGCCGAAGCCCACTACGGCTTGGGGATGGCCCACTACGCTCGGGGCGAGGCCGCGGAGGCCCTGCGTGCGCTGCGTCGGGCGCTGGCCTTGCGGCCGGATTTTCCCAAGGCGCACATCAATACAGGGGTCTTGCTCGAAGAGCAGGGTCATCTAGCCGAAGCGCTGGATCACTTTCGCCGTGCGGTTGACCTAGTCCCCGACGATGCTAGGGCGCTCAACAACTTAGTCATCGCGCTGGCGCGGGCCGGGCGCGTTGACGAGGCGCACAAGGTGCTGGAGCAGGCCCAAGCCCAGCAGGTGGATCTGCCGCTGGCCCGCAAGACGCTGGTGAGGGCGTTGGTGGCGCTAGCCCAAGCCCAAGCCCAGCAGGGAAAATGGTCTGCGGCCGTTGCCTTTCAGCAGCAGGCCATCGCGCTGACGCCAGTCCAGTTGCGAGAGGCACTCCTAAAGCAGTTATCCGCCTATGAGTCGAGTGTGCAATAAGCTGGGGGAAAATTCTCCATCTCCGTGCGCCGAGGTCGCCGAGCGCGGCCAGTGGGTGGCATTGACGCTAGTGGCCTTGGTCGCGTGCGGCGTGTACGTCAATGCGCTGGGCAACGAGTTGGTGTACGACGACCGCAAACTGATCCCCGCCAATGAGCTGATGCACGATCCGTGGCGAGTGGACCGGATTCTCGCTGGCCGCTATTGGGGCGAGGTCCTGCACTCACACCACTACCGACCGCTGACGGTTTGGACGCTGGCGTTTAATTATTGGGTCAACGGGTCCTTGGGGCTGCCCGGCGCACACAGCGTGGGATTCCATCTGGTCAATGCCGCGCTGCACGCGGGGGCTAGCTGTGCGTTCTTTCTTTTGGGACTGCGGTTGGGTTTGGCCGTCCACGCCTGTCTCGCCGCCGCTCTGCTTTTTGCCGCGCACCCGGTCCACACCGAGGCCGTGGCGTTTATTACTGGCCGAGCAGAGCCTCTAGCCATGCTCCTAGGCGCGTCCTTTCTGGCCTTGCACCACCGCAGGCAGTGGAAAGGGGCGGGCGGGCTGTACTGGTTTGCACTACTGAGCAAGGAATCAGCCGCTGTCTATCTCTTCGTCGCTCTGTGGTTGGATATCTGCACTGCGCAGTCGCTTAAAGCGCGCTGGCGGGCCTACGGCGGATACGGCTTACTATTGATAGGTTGGCTGCTCTTGCGCCAAGCGGCCCTAGGGACAGCCGACAGCGACATTTCCGCGCTCGACAATCCCTTGGTGAACGCCGCGCCGCTGGAGCGGGTGTTGACGGCCGCAACCGTGCAATTTGCCTACTTGCGACTGCTGGTCTGGCCGCTGGGACTTTCCTCGGATTACTCCCATGCTCAGATCCAGTTAGTAAGCAATCCACTGGATTGGGGAGTGGTTGGCTTTTGCGCTGCAGTGCTCATCGTAGCTAGCGCGGCTTGGTACTGGTGGCATCGGTCGCCGATGGTCGCCTTTGTCGCAGGGAGCTATGCGATCTTAGCCGCACCGACGAGCAATTTTCTGGTCCTAGTGCCGACCATTATGGGCGAACGGCTGATTTACGCGCCGTCAGCCGCGTTTTGCCTGCTGTTAGGTTGGGGCCTCTGGCGACTGGCGCAGCGCTGGGGTTGGGGTCTCTGGACGGTGGGCTTGGGGTTGCTTTGCAGCTATGCGGTTCTGACAGTGGCACGCAACGCAACATGGGCTGACACCGAGACCTTCTACCGCACGCAGTTCCGATCTGCCCCCCGCAGTGCTCGGGCGCATCTGGGGATGGGCCGGATGCATGCGGAGGCCGGACGACTCGACAGCGCCCAAATGTATAACCGATCTGCTCTGGCGATTTATCCCAACTACGCGATGGCTTGGTACAATCTGGGGCTTGTACAGGTCAAGCAGGGTGCTTGGGACGAAGCACTCCATTCCTATGAGCAGGCCGTCGCCCTTGAACCGGCCTATTTGAAGGCCTGGTACAATTTGGGTGGGGTCCATCTGCAGCGGGGCGAGTGGTCTGAGGCACTGAAGGCGTTCGAGCGGATGCTGGCCCTAGACCCGGAAAATGCCGGTGCGTGGAATGGCGTGGGCGTGGTCCGCATTCGCCAAGGGAAGCTAACCGAGGCGGCACGAGCTTTTGCCCGGGTGCTCGTGGCCGATCCCGACCACGAGCAGGCCCGGCACTATCTAGCACAGGTGCAAGAACGGCTGCGAAAGCAATAGGCGGCCCTAAGGTCCCGGCTCTTCTACTGTTAAGAACTGGTTGGCGGCTACGTCCTCAAGGCGCTGGACGCGCCCCGAGGGCCAGCGAATCTCGACCCAATCGACTGCCTGATTGAATCCCAAACCAAAGTGGACGCGCCCGTCGCTGTGCGCGAGAAAACTGCCGCCGCTGACAATCTCCGTGGTCTGCTCGACCCCGCCGCTGGCGATGGTGACTTTCGCCCCTAGGCCACCACCGACCAAGCGCAGGCTCAGCCAGTTGCGCTGGTTGCCGCCGTCGTTGCGCAAAAGTTGCGGCGGCCCGTCGAGATTGAAGACCAAGACATCTACATCCCCATCGTTGTCGTAGTCCCCCTTGGCGGCACCGCGACTGACGGCGGGGCGGCTCACATCCCCGGCTGCGACTTCTGCGAAGCGGTAGGCACTGGCCGGGCCCTGATTGGCAAAAAGTTGGTTGGGTTCGGCGTAGCCATCGGGCGCAAGGTGCCGAATCTGGGGGTAGACGTGCCCATTGGCTACAAAAAGGTCTTGGTCTTGATCGTTGTCGTAGTCGAAAAAGAACGTGCCAAAGGATAGGTGAGGCAGGCTCGGCTCGGCGAGGCCAGCCGCGGCGCTAACCACTGCGAAACGGCCATCGCCTTGATTGCCATAGAGAGTGTTGTAGTCGTCCTCAAAGTGGGTGACCAACAAGTCGCCATCACCATCGCCATCGTAGTCCCCATACGCGATGCCCATGCCAGCCTGTGCGCCCCCCTCGGCGCTGAGGGCAGCCCCGGCCTCCACGCCGACGTCGCGGAACTGGCCGTTGCCCTCGTTGCGATAGAGAAAATTGGGTGCCGAGTCATTGGCCACATAGAGGTCTGGGTCGCCATCCCCGTCGTAGTCGCAAAAAAGGGCGCTCAGGCCGTAGGTAGGCGCGAATTGGCCGGCCTTGGCTTGGCGGGTGACGTCGCGGAATTGGCCATTGCCCTCATTCCGGTAGAGGACATCCTGCGCCCCGGGGAGGCCGAGTGGTCCGGCGAACACGAGGACTCCCTTCCACATGCCGCCTCGGGGAGGAACGCGCTCGGGCGCAAATTGTAGATACTGGGCGACGTAGAGGTCCGGGTCGCCATCCCCGTCGTAGTCGCCGAAGCTAGCACCCGTGCTCCAGCCCGCCAGATCGACGCCAGCGGCTTGGCCGACGTCGCGGAATTGGCCGTTGCCCTCGTTCCGGTAGAGGACGTTGGGGCCGTAATTGGTCACATAGAGGTCTAGGTCGCCGTCTTGGTCGTAGTCGGCCGCTGTGCAGCCCATGCCCCAACCTGTATCGCCGACCCCGGCTGTGCGGGTATAGTTCGCAAAGGTGCCGTCGCCCATGTTGCGGTAGAGGGCATTGGCTGGGGCCGTGGCCGGGTCGGGATAGCCTTCCAGGCGCGAGCCGTTGACCAAGTAGATGTCGAGCCAGCCATCGCCGTCGTAGTCGAGGAAAGCACCACCTCCGCCCTTGGCCTCAATGATGTAGTTTTTGACTCGGCCACCCGAGTGCATGCGGAAATCCAAGCCGCACGCTACAGTAACGTCGGTGAAGCGCACTGGGGTGAGGTCTGGTTCGGGGGCGCAGGCCGCCAAGACCAGCAGGGCATAGGCGCAAGTACTAGGGCGCATGGGAACGGGCGCAGCGGAAACCGATATAGGGGCTGCGCTCTACGGGCAAAACCTCAAAGCGGTTGATGCTGCGCAATACCGGTCCTGGGTTAATCCACGAGCCGCCGCGCAGGACCTTGAAGCGGCCCGTCTCCGGCCCTTGCGGGTCTTTAGTCGGGCCGGTGGCATAGTAGTTGGCGTCGTACCAGTCAGCGCACCACTCCCAGACGTTACCGGCCATGTCGAGCGCACCGTATGGGCTGGCTCCCGAGGGAAAAGAGCCGACGGGTGCCAGTTGTTCGTACCCATCTTCTGCGCCCCAAACATTGGCGCGTCCTGCTGCAAACTTCGCACCCCAAGGCCAGAGCCGACCGTCACTGCCGCGCGCGCTTTTTTCCCACTCGGCTTCGGTGGGCAGCCGTCTGCCGCGCCAAGCGCAATACGCGTGAGCATCTTGCCAGCTAACATAGACGACCGGATGGGTTGGGTCGGCTGTTGAGTCGGGCCCGTAGGGCTGACGCCAGTTAATGCTGTCGGCCTTTTCAGCCCCGCTTTTTTCAGCCTCGGTTTGGTAGCCAGTGGCCGCGACAAAGGCGGCGAAGCGGGCGTTGGTGACCTCGTAGCGGTCGATGGAAAAGGCGTTCAGATAGACTTGGCGGCTGGGCTTTTCGTCGGTGGCTCGCGGGTGGTCAATGCCCATGGTGAAGGGCCCGGCTGGCACGACGACCTCTTCGGCGGCAACGGGTGCCGTCAGGAGCAAGGCCGATAGGAGGCGCGAAATCCGCATGCGCGGCTGGGGGTGTAGCTAGCCCTTCTGCATCCGCGCCCAAGTGTCGCGCAAGGTGACGGTGCGGTTGAAGACGGGCGAGTCTGGCGCGTGATCCTCGCGGTCGGCGCAGAAGTAGCCGAGCCGCTCAAACTGGCAGGATTCCCCTGGGGCCATGTCGGCGAGGGACGGCTCTAGATAGCAGGGGTTGAGGACTTTGAGTGCGTCTGGGTTGAGATTGTCCAGCCAGGTGCCCCCGGGCGGGGCTTCAAGCGGGTTTTCGACTTTGAAGAGTCGGTCGTAGAGCCGCACCTCGGCTGGGACTGCGTGGGGAACCGAGACCCAGTGCAGGGTGGCCTTGACCTTGCGGCCATCGGGTGCGTTGCCGCCGCGCGTGGCCGGGTCGTACGTGCAGCGCAGCTCGACGATCTCGCCATTGTCGTCTTTGACGACTTCGGTACAGGTGATGAAATAGGCGTAGCGCAGGCGGATCTCGCGGCCCGGAGCGAGGCGGAAAAACTTGCGCGGCGGGTCTTCCATAAAGTCCTCGCGCTCGATGTAGAGGTGCCGCGAAAAGGGGATGGAGCGGGTGCCGGCGCTGTCGTCTTCTGGGTTGTTGATGGCCGTTAGCATCTCGCTTTGGTTCTCTGGGTAGTTTTCAATTACTACCTTGAGCGGATTGAGCACGGCCATGCGCCGGGGTGCGGTCTGATTGAGTTGATCGCGGATGCAGTATTCGAGGAGGGCGATGTCGATGTTGTTGCCGCGTTTGGCAATGCCAGCTTCTGTCCAGAAGCGGCGGATGGCCTCTGGTGGATACCCCAAGCGGCGCAGGCCGCGCAGGGTGTAGAGCCGAGGATCGTCCCAACCGGCGACGAGATTCTGCTCGATGAGCTGCAGGATGTAGCGCTTGGAGAGGACGGTGTAGGTGATGTTGCCGCGGGCATACTCGATTTGGCGCGAGGGGAAGATGCCGAGTTTTTCGATGAACCAGTCGTAGAGCGGTCGGTTGTTGGTAAATTCGTCCGAGCACAGCGAATGCGTAACGCCCTCGATGGCGTCGCTCTGGCCGTGTGCCCAGTCGTACATGGGATAAATGCACCACGCATCGCCGGTGCGGTGGTGGGCGGTGTGCATGATGCGGTACATGACGGGGTCGCGCAGGTTGATGTTGGGCGCGGCCATGTCGATTTTGGCGCGCAACACGCGGCTGCCATCGGGGAATGCGCCGTCTTTCATCTGGTCGAATAGGTCGAGGTTTTCTTCGATGGAGCGGTCGCGGTACGGGCTATTTTTGCCCGGCTCGGTGAGCGTGCCGCGATTTTCCCGAATCTCGTCCGCAGTCTGGTCATCTACGTACGCCAAGCCCTTTTTGATGAGCGCGACGGCCCAGTCGTAGAGCTGGCCGAAATAGTCGGAAGCGTAGTACGGCTGCGGCCCCCAGTCGAAGCCGAGCCAGCGAATGTCCTCCTGCATGGAGTCCACGTATTCCTGCTCTTCGCGGGTGGGGTTGGTGTCGTCGTAGCGGAGGTTGCACTGGCCTTCGTAGGAGGCGGCAATGCCGAAATTGACGCAGATCGCCTTGGCGTGGCCGATGTGCAGGTGCGCATTAGGCTCTGGTGGGAAGCGGGTGATGACGCGGTCGTAGCGGCCGTTTTCGAGATCGACGTCAATGGCTTCGCGGATGAAGTCGCGGTTTTTGTCCGTGCTCATGTTTCCTCTGTGGCTGTTTGCAGCGTAACAAATAAAGGATAGGGCAAATGATCCCAGCGGCAAGTAGGGGGCGGTTTCAAACCGCCCCCTACATCCTACGTTCCCACCCGCTCGTCTTCCAATGCCCCCCTTGCCGCTTAAAGCCGGACTCCTTGGGCGGCAGCAAGCTGCGCAGGTGTTGGCCGCCAAAGGCAAAGCCCTCTAGGCCGGGAAAGCCGCGATCCTCGTTTTCGACGCACAGCACGTAGTCGTAGCCCGATTCCCACAGCGCACCGATGATGGTGCTCCAGTCGAGTTGGCCGCGGCCGGGGACGCGGTATTGCCACCACCAGTTGCCGATGATGCCCTGGCGGTAGAGCATCCGCTGGCTAATCTCGCAGTCCTTGACATCGGCGTAGTACCAATGGCCGGCAAAGTCGCGGATGACGTCTTCGACCGGCAGGATGTGCATCCACAGCCAGTGCGAAGGGTCGCAGGACAGGCCGAGGTGATCGGAGGGCACGGCGTCGAGGATTTTTTCCCACATCTCTGGGTTGCAGCCGATTTGGCCCATGCGCACGGCCACGTCGAGCGCGAGCCGGACATTGTTGTCTTCAGCCGCCTGCACCACGGGTTCGAACATGGCTTGGAAGCGGTCAACGAGTTCATCGGAGCGGTCGCTGGGGTTGCCGGGTTCAGAGGAGAACATGCCGTAGAACTGGCCGTTGCGCACGGGCGCGCCACTGCTGGTAACGATGACTGGGCAGTTGAGGGCGCGGGCCGACGCAATGGCCTTGAGCAGCTTAGCTTGGGCGGCGCGGGCCTGCTCATGGTCGTCGTCGAGCAGGTTGTAGTGCGCGGTGAGGGCAGCGAGGTACAGGTCGTGCTGGCGCAAGGTCTCCAGCACGGAGTCCGGCCCGACTGATAGAATGTGGTCCGAGTCGAGCGCGCCGGAGTCGTTTAGGCGCACGCAATCGAAATCATGCTCCCGCGCCCAGCGGGCGCATTCGTCGAGGGGCCAATTGTTGGTGCCGCCGGCGCTGGTCATAAAACTTATATCCACGAGCGAGTCTCCTCCGCTTGAAATCGCGTGTCGTATGGTTAGATTTTTACGCTCACTTCTAAACAAAGAAAGCAATCTCATGGTGCACATCAACGATCACTATCTCAAGCTCAAAGCCGGTTACCTCTTTCCAGAAATCGCCCGCCGGGTTGATGCGTTTGCTGCTGATCATCCGCAGGCCGACGTGATCCGCTTGGGGATCGGCGACGTGGTCAAGGGCATTCCGCGGCCGATGGTTGATGCGATGAAAGAGGCCGTCGAGGAAATGGCGCACGACGACACCTTGCAGGGCTATCCGCCCGACCAGGGTCAGGATTTTTTGCGCGAGGCCATTGTCGAGCACGACTTTGGCGCGCGCGGCGTGCAAGTGCACAGCGACGAGATTTTTGTCTCCGACGGATCCAAGTGCGACTCGGGCGCAGTGCAGGAAATTTTCGCCGACGATTGCGTGGTCGCGCTGACCGATCCGGTTTATCCGGTGTACTGCGATTCCAACGTCATGGCCGGCCGCACGGGGCCGGCCGACGAGAATGGTTCGTACGCTGGTTTGATTTACATGCCGTGTACGGCCGCCAATGACTTCATCCCGGACCTGCCTGCTGGTCATGTCGATCTGATCTACTTGTGCTCGCCCAACAATCCCACGGGCGCAGTGATGACTCGCGACGCTTTGGCCCGCTGGATCGAATACGCCCGTCGCGAGCAGGCGGTTATTCTATTTGACGCGGCCTACGAAAGCTACATCACCGACCCGACGCTCCCGCGCTCCATCTACGAGGTCGAAGGTGCCCGCGAGGTGGCGATAGAGTTCCGCAGTTTCTCCAAAAACGCCGGCTTTACCGGTTTGCGCTGTGGGTACATCGTGGTGCCAAAGGGACTCAAAGGCCGAGCTGCCTCGGGCGAGGAAGTGGATCTGCATCGGCTGTGGGCGCGGCGGCACTCGACCAAGTTCAACGGCGTGGCGTATCCGGTGCAGCGCGCCGCGGCGGCCGCGTACTCTCCGGCTGGCCAGCAGGGCATTGCCGAGCGCGTTGCGTTCTACATGGAAAATGCCGCGATCATGCGCCAGCAGTTGGGGGCGGCCGGGCTTACGGTGTACGGAGGCGAGCACGCTCCCTATTTGTGGGTGGCCACGCCCGACGGGCAGGACAGTTGGACTTACTTCGACTACTTGCTCGACAAAGCTCACATCGTCGGCACGCCGGGTGCGGGTTTTGGCGCGGCTGGCGAGGGGTACTTGCGCCTGTCGGCCTTCAATCACCGCGACCGGATCGAAGAGGCCATGGAGCGGATTAGCCAGCTCTAGGGCCGCGCCTCATCTTCCTTTTTTGTGCGACAATTTGGTTAAAGCGCGGTTACAAATGTATTGACGGACCGCCAGTGATTCATTAGATTACATACATATTAATTAAATTTTATATAAAGATGATATAATGCCATCCAAAGACCAAAGTCGCCGAGCCAAGGTGCGGACCTTTTCGGCGCCCGACCGGGATCACGAGATGCTCGACGCGATTGCCCGCTATCACGGCAGCAGCAAGAGCGCCATGATCACCGGTCTCATTCGCAAGGAGTTTTGGCGCGTTTTCCCCAACGGCACCGAGACCATCCCCCCCGACGAAGGAGCGCAAGTCAAACCATGACCTACTCCGAGACGATCGCCCCAGCCGCTGGGCAGTACCACAGCGACCTGCCCGCCGAGGAGCTCATCGCCCAGATCAACCACTTGCGCCGCGAGAAAAACGCGGTCATCCTCGCGCACAATTACCAGATTCCGCCGATCCAAGACTTGGCCGACTTCACGGGTGATTCGCTCGGGCTGTCAGTGGAAGCGGCCAAGACAGATGCCGAGCGCATCGTCTTTTGCGGCGTGCATTTCATGGCTGAGTCGGCCAAAATCCTCAGTCCCGGCAAGCAGGTGTTCTTGCCGCATTTAGGCGCGGGCTGTTCGCTGGCCGACTCCATCACCCCCGAAAGCCTCGACGATTGGAAAGCAGACTATCCCGATCACACGGTGGTGACGTACGTCAACTCCACGGCCGAGGTGAAGGCCGAGTCCGACATCTGCTGCACTTCGGCCAACGCCGTCTCAGTGGTCCGCAGCCTCGATAGCGACAAGATCCTCTTTACGCCCGACCGCAACTTAGGCCGCTGGGTGGCCGAGCAGGTGCCGGAGAAGGAGGTCGTCGTGTACGACGGCGCTTGTCCGACGCACGATGTGCTGCGCGCCGCCAGCGTCGAGCGCACCCGTACGGACTACCCCGAGGCCGTCATCATCGCGCACCCAGAATGCCGCGAGGACGTGGTCGAGATCGCGCACGAAGTATGCTCGACCACGGGGATGCTCAAGGCCGTCGAAAAGTACCCCGAGGCCAAGAGCTTCATCATCGCCACGGAAAACGGCATGTTGCACCAGCTCCGGCAGCGCTTCCCGCACCAAGAGTTCGTCGCGGCGGACGGCTGCATTGGCTGCCGGCTACACTGCCCCTACATGAAAATCACCGACCTGCAAGACGTGTACTTTTCGCTGCTCTACGAGCGCTACGAAATCACACTAGACGATGAGGTGATTGTGGGGGCGCGGCGGGCGTTGGAGCGGATGATGGCGGTGCCGAGGGACAATTGAGCTGTTTTTGCCATGAAGAAAAGAGCACCGAGGAACAGGACGCTCACTTGCGACGACGACGAAATCGAGGCTCTTGCACGCGACTTGCTAGTGCTGGCCAAGCCGGCGGCACCGAAGCAAATCGCCAATAGGATCATTCACGGGGATGCCTTCCACGTCCTCCCCTTACTGCCCACCTGCTTCGCCGATCTCCTCATCCTCGATCCTCCCTACAATCTCGCCAAAAATTACAACGGGCACTTATTTCGCCAACAAGAAAAAGGAGCCTACGCAGCTTGGTTTGAGGAACTCGTCTCCCTGCTCAAGCCGACCTTGAAGCCGGAAGCAACCGTTTATGTCTGTGCCGACTGGAAGACCTCGCTACTGATTGCCCCCATTCTCGAAAGACACTTCTGCGTTCACAATCGGATTACTTGGGAACGCGAAAAAGGACGCGGCGCGAAATCGAACTGGAAAAACAACAGCGAAGACATTTGGTTCTGCACTGTAGGAGCGACTTATAACTTTGATGTAGAGGCAGTAAAGCTGAAGCGGAAAGTCATTGCTCCATATCGAGTCCGCGGCAAGCCTAAAGACTGGGTGGAGGAAAACGGCGGCAATTTTAGACTCACCCATCCTTCCAATATATGGTCGGACATTTCAATACCATTCTGGTCCATGCCGGAGAACACCGACCACCCCACGCAAAAACCAGAGAAGTTGATAGCAAAGCTGGTTCTTGCAAGCAGTAAGCAAGACGAGCTTGTTTTCGATCCATTCTTGGGAAGCAGCACCACGGCGGTGGTAGCGCGCAAGCTCGGGCGCTCGTTCTGCGGGATTGAATTGAACAGGGAATACTGCTGTTGGGGCCAAAAGCGATTGAAGCGGGCACTTGCCGATTCGTCAATTCAGGGATATGCCGATGGCGTGTTTTGGGAGCGGAATAGCCTGAACGATCAGCCGCAGCAATCGGCAGCTTCTAAGGCGCGTTGGGAGGCCAAAGAAGATATATGGAGCTAACGTCAGCAGTACCGCTGACGTTAGCTACCGCGATTTATTCCATCCTTGATGACCCGCCTCACAGATAACTATTGACGATATTCTCCAGCATTTCCTCGCGGCCGCTGCGCTTTTCCGGCTCGCCGTGCTGGTGGACGTATGCCTCTAGCTCGGCAAAGTTGGTGTCGCCGCGCATGATCTTCTCGCCGATGCCGCTGCGGTACGAGGCGTAGCGCGCTTCGACAAAGGCGTCGAGTGCGCCGTCGTCGATGATGCGCTGGGCCAGCGTTAGCCCGCGGGCAAACGAGTCCATGCCGCCGATGTGGGCGTGGAAGAGGTCCTCCAAATCGCAAGAGCCGCGCCGCACCTTGGCGTCGAAGTTGATGCCGCCGGAAGCGATGCCGCCTTGTTTGAGGATCACCAGCATGGCGTAGGTGGTGGAGTAGAGGTCGGTGGGGAATTGGTCGGTGTCCCAGCCGAGCAGGTAATCGCCGCGATTGGCGTCAATGCTGCCCAGCTTGCCGTCGGCCGAGGCGAGTTGGATGTCGTGTTCAAAGGTGTGGCCGGCTAGGGTGGCGTGATTGGCTTCGATGTTGAGCTTGAACTCGTCCAATAGGTCATATTTGCGGAGGAAACTCAAGACGGTGGCGGCGTCGTAGTCGTACTGGTGCTTGGTCGGCTCTTTGGGCTTGGGTTCCACGAGCAGGGTTCCGGTAAAGCCGATCGCCTTTTTGTGTTCAACGGCCATGTGCAACAAGCGCGCGAGCTGGTCTTGCTCGTGGGCCATGTTGGTGTTGAGCAAGCTGGAGTATCCTTCGCGTCCACCCCAAAACACGTAGTTAGCTCCCCCGAGTCGATGGGTGCATTCCATGGCCTTCTTGATCTGGGCCGCGGCCCAGGCGAAGACGTGGGCGTCTGGGTTGGTGGCGGCTCCGTGGGTAAAGCGCGCGTGCGAGAAACAGTTGGACGTGCCCCACAGCAAGCGGACGCCCGTGTCGGCTTGCAATTGCTCGGCCAATCCCACGATGTGGTCGAGACGGTCGTTGCTCTCTTTGAGGGTCTCGCCCTCGGGCGCGATGTCGCGGTCGTGCCAGCAGTAGAATGGTGCGCCGAGCTTGGTGATGAACTCAAAAGCCGCGCGCAAGGTGTCTTCGGCGCGCTGCATGGGATCAGTGGCGCGGTCCCAAGGTCGGTCGTACACCGGAGTCGGGCCAAAAGGATCGATCCCCCCGCCCTTAAAGCTGTGCCAAAAGGCCACGGAGAAGCGCAGGTGCTCGGCCATGGTCTTGCCGCCTACCGTGGCCTCGGCGTCGTAGTGCTTGAAGGCGAGGGGGTTTTTAGAGTCCGGGCCTTCGTAGGCAATTTTTTCGATGCCCTTAAAAAATTCGCTCATGGGTTACCCTTTCTGATTTGTGCGGTGGATTACAGGAAATTCAATAGGTCCAGCGGTTCGGCGAGCAAAGCACCGTCAAGGTCGAAAACTGCGGCTGCAAAGCACATGGACAGCCTCACTCTGGCGTGACGTAGGCAGCGGTGATGCCGCCATCGACGACGAAGGTCGAGCCCGTGATAAAGGAGGCGTCGTCCGAGGCCAAGAAGACGACCGTGCGGGCGATTTCCTCGGCCTCGCCGAAGCGGCCCATGGGGATGTGGACCAAGCGGCGCTGGCGCTTCTCCTCGCTGTCGAGGTATTTCATCAACAGTTCGGTGCGCAACGGACCGGGGCAGAGTGCGTTGACGCGAATGTTTTCGCGGGCGTGGATAACGGCGAGCTCGCGCGTCAGGGCGAGGACGCCGCCCTTGCTGGCGGTATAGGCCAATTGGGGCGTGGCCGCTCCGAGCAGGGCGACAAAAGAGGCTGTGTTGACGATGGCTCCGCCACCAGCGCGGCGCAGGGCCGGAATGCCGTACTTGCAGCCCAGAAAGACGCCCTTGAGATTGACGGCCATGGTCAGATCCCAGACCTCTTCTTCAGTGTCGATAGCATCGGCGTCGGCGTGGTGGGAGATGCCGGCGTTGTTGAACAGCACGTCGAGGCGACCATAAGCGGCTTCGGCTTGCTGCACCATGCGCTCGCAGTCGGCGGCGCGGGACACGTCGGCGTCGATGGCGATGGCTTGTCCGTTGTCCGCGGTGATGGCGGCGACCGTTTCTTCAGCCGTGGCCGCGTCGATGTCAACGGCTGCAATGTGCGCGCCTTCACGGGCGCAGAGCAGCGCGGTTTGGCGGCCGATGCCCGAGCCTGCGCCGGTGATGAGGACGACTTTGTCGGCCAGCTTCACGGTTCTACGGCCCGCGCTGCCTCGCCTACGACTTCTGACAGCGCTGGATGCGCGTGGACGGTGCGGGATACATCCTCGGCACTGGCGCCGAACTCTAGGGCCAAGACGCGGCCCTCTCCAATCTCCTCGTGTGTCATGTTCTCTCGTTTGGACATATATGGCCCTTTCGTCGTAGGGATGGGAACGAATAAAATATAGGGCAAAAGGCGATGTCTGCTTCTCTGTTCGTCCCAGCGGGCTTATCTTGACGACGTTGCGCCGTACCCAACGTTTGCTATATTCGCACAGGGACTGTCGGTCTTGGCTAATCCGGCTATGGGAGAGACTTTAGACCGGATGCGCCGAATGGATGGACTAAAACGCCGGAAGACGAGTAATGAATATTTTACTTGTTCAGCTTGCAATTGTGTTTCTGCCGGGTCTGATATGGGCTCAGCTCGATGTACGCTATGCTCAAAAAGCCAAACCAAGCCAAGCCGAATTTCTTATCAGAGCTTTTATATTTGGCCTCATGACATACGCGTTACTCTATATAGTCTATACATGTCTGGGAAAAGAGTTTTCGACTCTGTGGATTAGCCAGATAGCCCCTAACCAGCCCAGCCCTAAAACGCTGTCGATGGGAGATTTTGTCGATGAGGTTTTATGGTCATTACCAGTTTCGTTTTTCCTAGCAATAATTTGGATCACTGGTAGCACCTACAAATGGCTAACTCGCTTTCTACAGATCATTCGAGTAACTAAAAAGTACGGAGACGAAGATGTATGGGACTTCACCTTCAACTCCTCTCAGACCGAAGTTGAGTATGTTCACTTGCGAGATTTTGAAAAGAACATCATCTACGCCGGATGGGTGGATTCGTTTTCGGAAACGGGAAAGCTGCGAGAACTTTTACTTAGAGAAGTACGGATATATGATAGTGAGGGGGATGAAATTGGAGTTGAGATCCCATTGTTATACCTTGCCCGCAAGGTAGATGACATCCACATCGAGTTCCCATATAGGGAAGTAGAAGAGGAGCAGCACGATGTCCAATGATCAACATAAGACCTCCCCTTTGACCGAAGGCTATGTCCGGAAGGGCGGCCGTAATTCGGCGTCTAAAATCGAAACGCGCCCACCCGCGCCGAAGCCACTCTCAACCAAACCAACCTCTTCGTCCGGCCAATCGAGAAAAAAATAAGCAACCTATTTTCTGGCCTCGGAGTTGTGGGTGCCGTCCGGAGACAACGCTGGAGACCACTCGTTAAAGGTGAGCAGGATGCGGTCAGTTGAACGGGAGGACAGCAGGGTGCCTGATATTTCATCGCCTACTCCTCCAACGACCGTGCTGCCTCGCCTACGACTTCTGACAGAGCCGGGTGCGCGTGGACGATACGGGCTATATCTTCAGCACTCGCGCCGAACTCTAAGGCTAAGACGCCCTCGGCAATCAAGTGCGAAGCTTGCGGCCCTAGAATGTGCATTCCCAAGAGCTGGTCGGTGTGCGCATCGGCGACGACCTTGACTAGGCCGTTGATGTCGTCCATGCAATGGGCGCGGGCATTGCTGCGAAATTGGTGCTTGCCGACGGCGACCTCGTGGCCGGCTGCTGTGGCTGCTTCCTCGCTCGTGCCCACGGAGGCTAGTTCTGGGTGAGTGTACACGACCGAGGGTATGGCCTCGTAGTTGACCTGTCCGGCGCGTCCGGCCATCCGCTCGGCGACGGCGATTCCTTCGGCCTCGGCCTTGTGGGCCAGCATCGGTCCGGGCACAAGGTCGCCGATGGCCCAGATGCCCTCGACATTGGTGCGGCCCTGCGCGTCGACTAGGACTTGTCCACGTTCGTTGGTCGCTACACCCACGTCTTCTAGCCCCAACCCCGTGCTGCATGGTTTGCGTCCCACGGCCACCAATACCAGATCACACGTCTCGACGCGCTCCTGATCGCCGGCCGCAATAGTCAGCGTCACTTGGCCTTTTTCGATCTCGGCGGATTGGGCTTTGGCTCCAAGCAGGAATTTTAGTCCCTGTCGCTTGAGCAGCCGCTCTAGCTGCCGGGCCATTTCTTGGTCCATCTCCGGCAAAATTTGATCCATGGCCTCTACTACGAGTACTTGGGCACCTAGTCGAGCCCATACGGACCCTAGTTCCAACCCAATGGCACCGCCGCCAATGACGACGAGCCGCTCAGGCACCTTTTCTAAGGTTAAAGCCTCGGTTGAACTGATTATATGTTTTCCATCAAAAGGCAGATTCGACAACTCTACGGGCGTGCTCCCGGTGGCCAACAGGATGTGCTTGGCAGACAGCACTTGCTCGCCATCGGAACCTTGCACTGCCACGCTTCCTGGAGCGCGGACTTGGCCCGTGCCGACGAAATGCGTCACCCCTCGGCCCTTAAACAGCCCCTCAATGCCCTTGGTCATGGTCTGCACGATTTTTTCTTTTCGCGCCATCATGGCTTGCAGATCCAGACCCACTTCACCCTGCCCGATCCCGTGGTGCCCCAATCCCTTCTTGGCTCTGTAGAACAAATCACTCGACTCTAGCAGCGCCTTGCTGGGGATGCAGCCGACATTGAGGCAGGTGCCGCCGAGGTAGCTTTTGTCGATACAGGCCACCTTCATGCCGAGCTGCGCCGCCTTACTCGCGGCCACGTAGCCGCCCGGCCCCGCTCCGATAACCACTAAATCGAATGCAGTGTCGCTCACAGTTGTTCCTTTTTGCGTGACTGAGTATTTAGAATAGCCAATGATTAGATAATCACCTGACGAGCTTTCAAATATCACCGAATCCTTTCAGTCTTCTGCACGCTTAAAGGGCGCGTTCATTATCTTGAGTCTCAATCACTGCACGTCGGCGCATTCGCGTATCTACGCCAACGCTTCCTCAAAGAACCATTACTATGGACCGTCCAATAAATGGTTCGGATGAGGTGTAATTCTTCGTAACTAACTGTTTCGTTAAACGTATCAAAAACTGGTTTCAGATAGTCGGGACCAAGCTCGTCGAAGGCCTCCAGTACACGGTCTTTGATATCGGATGATAATGAGGACTCGGCGTATAGCCGCTCTACTGACAGCGGATTTCCTGCTTGTACGTACTTACTCAGATGCTTGATAATCGTCACACGCTTTACCTCATAGACTTGCATCAGTTCGGCTATTGATTCTCCGGCTCGGAACCGTTCACCAACTTCCTGACTGCGCGACTTGGCCCTGACTCTCGGTACGACCACAGGAGTTGACTTCGGTTTCTCTGAAAGATTACTATGGACTGTCCAATAAATAGCTCGGATGAGGTGTAATTCTTCGTAACTGATTGTTTCATTAAACGCATCAAAAACTGGTTTCAGATAGTCGGGGTCAAGCTCATCGAAGGTCCCCAACACACGGTCTTTGGTCTCGTCTGATAACGATGACTCGGCGTGTAGTCTCTCTACTGGTAGTGGATTCCCTACTTGTACATACTTGCTCAGATGTGCGATAATCGTACTACGCTTTATCCCATAGGCTTGCATCAGTTCGGCTATTGATTCTCCGGCTTGGAACCGTTCACCAACTTCCTGACTACGAGATTTGAGCCCGGTGATCGATCTGCCCACGCGAGAAGTTGACTTCGGTCGCTCTGTCAGTTCGTGCTGTTGGCAGTAAGTATAGATGATTGGTAGAAAGTTGTCAGCGTATTTTTCAACTTTCATTTGGCCGATGCCGTGTATTTTCTCAAACGATTCTTTTGACTGTGGGAAATAGGTCGCTACCTCTTTTAAGGTCCTATCGGAGAAAACCACGTACGGCGGAATACCTTCGGTATCTGCCAATTCTTTGCGTTTAGCGCGTAATTGCTCGAATAGAACGGAGTCGTATTCAACGGTTTCATCTGGATGCGTGTGACGGTGTACCTGTGTTTTTACCGGAATCCCCCACACTTGTTCTCCCTTGAGAACAGCCCACCCTTTATCCGTTAATTGAATGCTGCCGCGTTCTATATTTTTCGTGAGGAGTTGTTGCTGAATAAACTGTTGTACCAATAGATTCCACTGTTTTCTAGAATACTCCCGACCTATGGAGTAGGTTGATAGCTTGTCATGTGCGAATTGCAACACCTTCTTTGCTCGTGAGCCGCGCAACACCTTGATGATATGATTTATTCCGAAGATCTCACCCGTTCGTGACACACAAGAGAGAAACTTCTGTGCTGGGATAGTTAAGTCAACCTTTTCGGTCGCTTCTATCAAGCAGTTGTCGCACATCTGGCAGTTATCTGTCTCGTATTTTTCTCCGAAATAGCCCAGCAGTCCGATACGACGGCAATCCGCCGAAGTCGCCCAATCCACAAGTGCGGTTAAACGTTTGCTCCTGTCATCCCGTTCAGAAGCAGCGCCCTGCTGGATGAAGTACTGAATTGTATGGACATCGCCATGGCTGAACAGAAGCAGACAATCTGCACGAAGGCCATCTCGTCCGGCACGACCGATCTCTTGATAGTAACATTCAATATTCTTAGGCAGATCCGCATGTACCACAAAACGCACATCAGGCTTGTCAATGCCCATACCAAACGCAATCGTCGCCACCATAATTCGCACGTCGTCGCGTATGAAAGCGGTCTGATTCTGTTCACGGGTTTCGGCATCTAGTCCAGCGTGATAGGGCAATGCGGAGAAGTCGTCTGCAACCAATTTTTGGTGGAGTGTATCTACTTGGAGTTTCGTGGCACAGTAGATAATACCAGATTGGTCGCGGTGATTTGCAAGAAAATCAAAGATTTGCTGATATAAGTTGACCTTTGATTCGACAGCGATAACAAGATTTTTTCGGTCAAAGCTGGAGATGAACTTGTCCTCGTTACGAAAACCTAATGCTTGACTGATGTCGGTCTGAACACGAGGTGTTGCTGTCGCGGTGAGCGCAACACACACAGCGCTGGGAAATCGCTCGCGCATCTGTGCCAGTTGACGATATTCTGGTCGAAAATCGTGTCCCCATTGGGAGATGCAGTGCGCTTCGTCAATTGCAAGGCAGTCCATCCGACACTCATCAAGCATCAATAATGTTTCAGGACGCAGCAATGTTTCTGGAGCGATATAGAGTAACTTAACCTCTCCACATTTGATCTGACGGATAGTTGAGAGGTACTCGTCGTGGGTGAGGGTACTGTTGAGGAAGACGGCAGATACGCCCAAGTGTTGTAACTGTGTCACTTGGTCCTGCATGAGCGAGATAAGTGGTGACACAACAACGGTCAAGCCCTCGAAAAGCAACGCTGGAAGTTGATAACACAATGACTTTCCACCGCCAGTTGGCATGATAATTAAGGTGTCGCGCCGATTTGAGATGTTTTCGATAATTTCTGCCTGTAATGGTCGAAATTCGTCGTAGCCGAAAACGGTTTGAAGCAGGTGTAAAGGTAAGACAGAATCGTCCAACTGTGGAGTGTCGTCCAACGGCGGAGTATCAATTTCGGATGGTGTGGTAGTTCGACCGCTGAATTGATCAAAATCTTGGTTGTCTTCCCTGTCAAGAAACCAGCCTGAAAGTTGAACATAGCACCGATACTCAGTAGTAGAGTCATCCTTAGGTCGCCATAGATGTGCCAGCGAAACGCGCAACAACGTGCCTGCTGGAATGGTTCGGAGCGGTTCCTGAAAACCGACAAATGTGAGGGTTCGTCCTCCATCTTCGGTCGAATAGTGGTAGCGGATACGCTTACCAGTTGTGTCAAGTACTAACGGCTGGTCTGCACGCCAGAAGGTGGTGCTATAGGGTGGGAGACCGCCGCTCTCGGCGATATACAACGAACCGTTCGATGTGGATTGCGATAGACCTTCGTAAAGTTCCGCTGGCCCACCGACTTTGGGAGGCATGTATTTTTCGATAATTGTAGTAGGGTCTCTGAGGGGAGGAAGTCTCCGCTTTTTATGAACGATGATGTTTTCAACGTGTGGTGGAATAATGTCCGGTGCAGGAGTCGCTTCAACTTCCCACAGGTCGCCAACTTCGTATTCCTGACCTGCACCATCGTGGACATCGATAGCAGCCGGAATCAACCGAACACTCTTCCCATCCTGCGTAATTCCACCAATACACGCACCCTTTCCCATGCGAGTCTTGGCAACAATAAGCACTTTCATGGCAAGATATGCTCCACTTCGAAACTCAGTTCCTTCGCTAGTTTGTCTGCGACTAGGGACCGATGGCAAGCCGTAGGTTCTCGTTCAACACAAAAGAGTGCCACAACCTGTGCGTCCGGTTTCAGGTCATCAAGTAGACTTTGAGGCTGAAAGTGCGCCAAGCATTCATGTAGGTATCCTTCAATAAATAGCTGCCCTAGTTCCATACGTTGACGTTTGGCAGTTTTCGTTGCTTTATCCATCTCAGCCTGCTTGGCTCGCACCGCTTTGGACGGTGCCAAGTCTTTTCGATGCAGGTAACAGATACCTAAATCGGCGAGCCGTGCTTGCAAACGCTGGCTATTGACGAAAGCGTATGTTGAGCCACGTACTCCTCGTCGGTCCCGGATGTCACAGAAGGTATCTACCTTTGCATCCTTTAGTGCTCGGAAGAATCCAGCTTCATCAAACCCGTATACGCCGATGGTAACAATTTTAGGTTTCATTATCGCCTCGCAGGTATCGCTTGCGCGAGCGGGACGTGGATTTATCAGCTTTATCAAACAGAGGGAGTTGACCCCTGGTCAGCCGACTGATGATTTCATCCTGAGACTGCTCCGTGTCATTTTTGTCAATATGAACCACCGGTATATCTTTATCCTTTAAGGTTACACCAATCAGTTTGCTCCGGTGGCATTCCTCCGGTTTTCCCTCGCTGCACATGAGGGCAACTAGCTGTTGCTGAGAAAAAGCGGTTCGGATACGGTCAATCCCATCGGCGTAAAATTGCATCGTTTTTACCTTTTCGTAATCCACGCTCCCGTCCTCGTTGTAACAATTTTCATCGTCAGGACGACCGCCGAGCGTATCGCCCATAAACAGATAGCGAATGCCGTGTTTCTGTAGTTCGCTCGCCAGTTCTACTTTGGAAAACTCTGGCTTATAACGTGAATAAGGGGACGAACGGACATCGACGAGGTACGCAATTTTATATTGCTGTAGTATCTCGACAAACTGTTCGATAGAACGGCTTCCGTAACCAATGGTATAAATCGGAATGGTCATGTCATCAAATTCCTGTATTCATTCTAAGAGAGATCTGTTTTAGCACAGGCCGCATCTCCCGCTACTATACTGTCGAAATCGGATCGCATCCGATACGCACCAAATTTCTAAATTCAACGGATTAAACTCCTTCTCTCTTCATTCTCTTTATCAAATGCGATCCATCCGTCTTTTGATCTGCGAATCATATTTTCTATCCTGTCTATCGCCCATTTATTGTATTCGGAATCAATTTCACAACCAGCCCATCTTCGCTCAAGTTGTTCAGAAACGACTAACGTTGTCCCCGATCCTGAGAACGGATCAATAACAAGATCGCCTTCTCTAGACGAAGCTAGGACAAACTTCCGAACGAGTTCTTCTGGTTTTTGTGTAGGATGAGGGGTTTTTTCATTCATTCCATTACACGTGGTCGGCACTTCTATAACATCTCGTGGCTTTGCTCCTCTCGGATGCGGCGTCCAAACATTTTTTTGTTTCGCTCCGTTTCCGTACTGACTTGACTCTGCTTGTGGATGAGATGGGTACTTTAGCGTATGATTGCCATAGGGGATTCTAATGTCATCGATATTAAATGTCTGTTTCTTGGATTTACGCAAGTGAAGAATGCTCTCATGCGACCTTCCCCAGTCACTTCCCATATTGGCCTTGTTTTTATAGTACCACACCAGCCACTTGCACGATCTAAAATACTTCATAGACGGCTGCTTTATATCTGCAAGTATTTCAGAGAATCCACAGAGATACATCGTCCCTTCTTCCTTTAGAATACGATGTGCCTCTCTAATCCATTCCATCGACCATTCAATGTACTTTTCTTGATTCTCAAATCTATCCCATTCGGCCTTATTGATGTTGTATGGAGGATCAGCAAAAATAAGATCCACGCTTTCTCCGTCCAAGCTCTTGAGCCACTCGACAGAATCCCCCTGAAAAAGAGAACCGTGAGGATGCCTATATATCTCACAAAATTTCGACTCATTTTTTGTTGCTAGCTGTTTGCCAACCATAGAGAACTCGAACTTAAGCGGATTCTCTTGATTGCGTTTTTCAACTTTTTTTGGCATTGGTGTTTCTCCTGACCAGCAACAGCCTTCCACTATACCTCTAACAGCAGCCGCGCTGGATCTTCCAGTAGCTCTTTTAGCCGCACCAAAAACGAGACCGACTGCTGGCCATCAACGAGCCGATGATCGTAGGACAGTGCTATGTACATCATCGGCCGGATTACCACTTGGCCCTCCACGGCCACGGGCCGCTCTTGGATCGCGTGCATTCCCAGAATGCCGCTTTGCGGTGCGTTTAAAATCGGCGTGGAAAGCAGCGAGCCGAAGACCCCGCCGTTGGTGATGGTAAAGGTGCCGCCGCTTAGCTCGTCCATGGCTAGCTTGTTGTCGCGGGCGCTTAGCGCAAGTCGCTTGATGTTGCTTTCGAGTTGGGCGATGGACATCTGATCGGCGCGGTGCAAGACGGGCACGACTAGACCGCGCTCCGTGCTCACCGCGATCCCCAAATTGACGAAGTCGTGATACACAATGTGCGTGCCGTCGATCTGCGCATTGATCGCCGGAAACTCGCCGAGCGCGAGGACGGCAGCCCGCGAAAAGAACGACATCAGCCCCAGCGATGAGCCGTGGACTTGGGCAAAGCGCTCCTTGTACTTGGCTCTGAGCTGCATCACCGCACTCATGTCGATTTCGTTGAAGGTCGTCAGCATGGCCGCGTTGTGCTGCGCGGCGACCAAGTGCTCGGCAATGCGCTGGCGGAGCCGGCTCATTGGCTCGCGGCGGGTGAGGCCGGGACTGGCGGGCGCAGGAGACGATTGAGCGGGTTCGGGCGCAGGAGTGGATTCAGGCTCAGGCGGCGGAGCGGGTTTGGGTACAGGTGGTGGTTGAGCAGGTTCAGGTGCAGGCGACGGTTGAGCGGGTTCGGGCGCGGATAGCGTCTCTAGGTGGGCGAGCACGTCCTTTTTCGTCAGCCGCCCGTCCTTGCCCGTGCCCTCAATGGCAGCCGGGTCTAGCGCGTGTTCTTCGACTAAGCGGCGCACGGCGGGGCTTAGGGTGGGTTCAGGTTTGGACGCAGTGGGTTCGGGTTTGGACGCTGGAGCCGGAGCGGCAGCTTGTGCTGATTCATCTATTTCCGCAACTACCGCTCCTATGGCTAGCGTGGTGTCGGTGGATTGTAGGTGTTTGAGCGCGCCACTGGCTGGGGACGGCAGCTCGACATTGGCCTTGTCGGTCTCTAACACGCAAAGCGGCTCGTCCCGCTCGACGCGCTCGCCGTCGCCCTTGAGCCATTCGAGGAGAATTACCTCGCTGACCGATTCGCCCATGCTCGGTATTTCGACTTGTACTGACATGCAAATGCTCCTAACCAGATTGCCGCCGCTGATGCAGCACCACTTCGCGGCTACGGCCTAGTGCTTGCTCGACGATTTCTCGTTGCTCGGTTTCGTGGAGGTGCCCGGAGCCGGTGGCCGGACTGGCCGCTTCGTCGCGGCCGACGTAGTTCAACTCGCAGTGGGCGGACAGCAATTCATCCAAAAGAGGCTGGACAAAGGGCCAAGCACCCATGTTCTGCGATTCTTCCTGCACCCAGTAGAACTGCTTAGCTGCGGGATAGCGATCAAACGCAGCTTGGAGTTCGGCGGTCGGAAACGGATAGAGTTCCTCGACGCGCAGCAGCGCTACTTCGTCGCTGCCGTTTTGCTCGCCGCGGGCAGCTATCAAGTCGTAGTAGATCTTGCCGGTGCATAACACCACCCGGCTGACGGCGGCTGGATCGGCGACGTTTGCGTCGTCGATGATCCGCTGGAACGTCCCCTCGGAAAACTCTGCTAACTCTGAGACACATTGCTTGTGCCGCAGGAGGCTTTTGGGGGTCATCAACACTAGCGGCTTGCGGAAGTTGCGGTGCATCTGCCGCCGCAAGATGTGAAAGAGTTGCGCGGGCGTGGTTGGATAAGCCACCTGCATGTTGTTTTTGGCGCACGATTGCAAGAAGCGCTCCAGCCGCGCACTGGAGTGCTCTGGCCCCATGCCCTCGTACCCGTGTGGCAACAGCAGGACCAAGCCGCTCATCCGCTGCCATTTGGCTTCGCCACTAGAGAGAAATTGGTCAATTACCATCTGCGCGCCGTTGACGAAATCGCCGAACTGGGCCTCCCACAAGACCAAGCGCCTCGGGTCTGCCGAGCTGATTCCGTATTCAAAACCGAGTACTGCTAGCTCCGACAGCATGGTGTTAATCACGACGAAATCGGCTTGATCGCGTTCCAAGCACTGCAAAGGGACGTGCTCCGCGCCCGTTTCGGTGTCGTGCCAGACGGCGTGGCGGTGGGCAAAGGTGCCGCGCTGGGTATCTTGGCCAGTCAGGCGCACTGCCACGCCCTCCCGCAGCAACGAGCCGAAGGCCATCACCTCGCTGCAGCCCCAGTCGATGGGTGCTTGACCAGCGGCCATAGCGCGGCGCGCTTCGATCATCCGCTGGATTGTGCGGTGCAGGGAGAACCCTTTGGGGACTTGGGTCGCCCGCTCGACGATCCGCTGCAAAATTTTGGCATCGACGGCCGTTTGGGCGCTCCAGTCATTGGGAGCCCAAGTCAGGCCCTGCCAGACGCCTCCGAAAGACGAGGTTTGGGGCTGGACTTGCAGGCGGCGGGCGATTTGCTGGGCTTCTTCGAGCCGGGTGCGAATCCGTGCGCGGATATCGTCGGCTTCCTCTTGGGAGATTTTGTTTTGGGCTATGAGCTGGAAGGAATAGAGATGGAGGATCGTCGGATGCTCGGCGATCTTCTTGTACATCAGCGGCTGGGTTAGAGTCGGGTCGTCGGCTTCGTTGTGGCCGTGGCGGCGATAACACCACAAATCGATAAAGACATCCACCTTGAAGCGGTGTCTAAACTCCATCGCCACCCGCGCCGCTTGTACTACGGATTCGGGGTCATCGGCGTTGACGTGAAAGACCGGTGCCTGAATCTCCTTGGCTATGTCGGTCGGGTAGGGGGTAAAGCGCGTCTCGTCGGCTTGGGCGGTGTAGCCGAGTTGATTGTTAATGATGATGTGGACGGAGCCGCCGGTGCGGTAGCCGGGCAATTCGGACAGATTGAGAGTCTCGGAGACGATGCCTTGGCCGGTAAAGGCGGCCTCACCGTGGATGAGTACTGGGACCACCCGTTCCCCTTTGTCGTCGTGCAAGTAGGCTTGCTTGGCATAGACGATGCCCTCGATGACCGGATCGACTAGCTCTAGGTGACTAGGATTAAAACTGAGCGAGAGATGGACCTTGCGTCCCGCCTCGGTGACGTGGTCATGGGAATAGCCCTTGTGGTATTTGACGTCGCCCTCGTCGTCGTCGCGGTCGGTGCGGTCGGCACCCTCGAACTCGGCGAGGATTTCCTCGTAGGGCTTGTGCAAGAGGTGCGCCAGTACGTTGAGCCGACCGCGGTGGGCCATGCCGATGACCATCTCTTCGACGCCTAACTTGGAGCCGGTGCTGACCAGTTCGTCCAAGAGTGGCACCATGGACTCGGCCCCTTCGAGCGAGAAGCGCTTTTGCCCGACGTAGCGCGTGTGCAAAAACTGCTCGAACTCCTCGGCGGCGATCAGGCGTGCCAGCACCCGCCGCGTCTCGTCTTCAGACAAGTTGGGATTGTTGAGGCAAGGCTCGACCCGCTCTTGCAGCCAGTCGCGCTGCTCCTTGTCCGGGATGTCCATGTACTCGACGCCAATGGAGCGGCAATACGTGGTTTTTATTTTGCTCAATAGCCCCCTTAGCGTCCCGTCCGTGCGCCCGAGGAAGCCGCCGTTGCCCACGGTCTTGTCAAGGTCTTCTTCGGCGAGGCCAAATTCTATCAGATCCAACAGCGGCAGGCTTCGGCGGTTGTACCCCAGTGGGTCGAGCCGAGCGACGAAGTGGCCCATTTGCCGATAGGTCTGCACGAGGGCTTGGACGCCTTCGAGGACCAAAAGGCCCTCAGTGGCTTCTTCTATGGACTGCTGCGGCGGCGAGGCTTCTGCTGGTGCGCTGGCGGTTGCGGAGCGCGCGAAGCCAAATTCAAAGCCGCGGAAGAAGTGTTGCCACTCTTCTGGGATCGCGCTGGGATCGCGCTGATATTGCTCGTAGAGACTTTCAATGTACTCGGCGTTTTCACTGTGCGTAGCAAATGACATAGGAACCTCCAGTTCCATAGACTAGATTCTGAAAATAGACATTATATACACAGGTGCAAAAATAAGCTCGGCGGGCCGCCGCAATCCTTGAGGGTTTTCACGGCAGCACCTACATTTTATTGAACCTCTTCCCTTTAGAAAGTATCCCATGCTACTCGCCTTTGTCGGCCCCCCGGCCCTGTCGTCCCTTCGCCGTCGGTCGCTGCTAGCGCGCTGTCAGCGTTGTGCGCCCGAAGTTGAGGATTTGAGCGCCACGTACTTCTATGCCGTGCAATGTGTGCGCGCCTTAGCTGACGACGAACTGGCGCGGCTCATGCGCATCCTCGACGTGGACGCTACCCTGCCAGAGCGGGCGCACAACGAGGTGGCCATTGGCCCGCGACCGGGCACGACGTCTCCGTGGTCGAGCAAGGCCACGGACATCCTCAAAAACTGCGGCCTCGAATTCGTGCGTCGCGTCGAGCGCGGCACACTGTATGCCTTTGCCGCCGATACTGTGCCTAGCGCGGACTTCGACGAGCTCAGTCGAGTCGTCTTGCCGCTGCTCTACGACCGCATGATCGAGGCTCCGCTCGACTCCTTAGAGACTCTCTTCCGCCGCGTGGACCCCAAGCCACTGGTCCACGTTCCGGTGCGAGCCGATGGACGGCGGGCGCTCGTGGATGCCAATCGCGAGATGGGCTTGGCTCTTTCGGACGAGGAAATTGACTACGCGCTGCACGCCTTTGCCGGCCGCGACCCGACCGACGTGGAACTGATGATGTTTGCGGTGGTCAACTCAGAGCACTGCCGCCACAAAATTTTCAACGCCGATTGGATCATTGACGGCCAGCACGAGGCGCGCTCGCTCTTCGCCATGATTCGCCACACGCACGCGGCCCACCCCGAAGGCACGGTTAAGGCGTATTCCGACAACGCCGGCGTGATTGAAGGATTTTATGTACCGGTCTTCGGGCCACATCTAGACGAGGATTTTCGCTATGGCTATCGCCAGCGGCAGACCCACGTCTTGATCAAGGTCGAGACCCACAACCATCCTACGGCCATCGCGCCCTATCCCGGAGCCTCTACGGGAGTCGGGGGAGAGATCCGCGACGAGGGGGCGGCTGGCACGGGTGGCTGGTCGCAGGCGGGCCTGTGCGCCTTTTTTACCTCGCATCTGCGCCTGCCTGAATTTGCCCAGCCGTGGGAAAAAGAGCGCGCTGCTTTCCCGGACCGCTTGGCAACCCCGCTCGCCATTATGACCGAAGGGCCAATCGGTGGTGCGGCCTTTGGCAATGAATTCGGCCGGCCCAACATTCTCGGGATGTTCCGCACCCTAGAAGACGACAGCACTGGGGTGTGGCGCGGCTACCACAAGCCGATTATGGTCGCCGGTGGCGTCGGCCTCATCGACGCTGAGCACGTGGAGAAGAAAACTCCAGCGGCGGGCGATTGCGTCATCCAGCTCGGGGGGCCGGCCATGCTCATCGGCCTCGGCGGGGGCGCGGCTTCTAGCATGGACACGGGTGCTAACAGCGAAGACCTCGACTTTGCTTCGGTGCAGCGCGACAACCCCGAGATGCAGCGCCGCTGCCAAGAGCTAATCAGCCGCTGCATCTCGCTTGGTGCGGAAAATCCCATCATCAGCATCCACGACGTGGGGGCCGGGGGGTTGTCCAACGCCTGCCCGGAGTTGGTGGCAGACGTGGGTGCGCACTTTGACTTGCGGGCCATTCACAACGACGACCCCGGCATGAGTCCGATGCAGATTTGGAGCAATGAGGCGCAAGAGCGCTACGTGCTGGTGGTGGGCCGCGCTGATTTGAATCGCTTTGCCGAGCTGGCCGCACGCGAGCGCTGCCTGTTTGCAGTCATCGGCGAGGTGACTGGTGATGGGACGCTATCGCTCGACGACTCTCTGCTCGGCGACAAGCCCATCGACGACCTCGACCTAGCGGTCATTTTGGGCAAGCCGCCCAAGATGCAGCGCCGGGCGACGCGCAGCCAGCCTGTTCAGCAATCTTTCGACTTAGGGGAGCCCTCGATAGCTGAGACTGCTGAGCGCGTACTCCGCTTTCCAGCCGTCGCGGCTAAGACCTTCCTCATCACCATTGCCGACCGCACGGTCACCGGCTTGGTGGCCCGCGATCAGATGGTCGGTCCCTATCAGGTGCCAGTCGCGGATTTGGCTATGACTTGCCATTCCTTTCAGGGGCATACCGGGTCGGCCATGGCCATGGGTGAGCGCACGCCGCTCGCCTTGGTGGATGCACCAGCGTCTGGGCGCATGGCCATTGCCGAAGCCGTCACCAACATTGCCGCGGCGCACATTGGCTCGATCCACCGCATCAAGCTGTCGGGGAACTGGATGTGCGCCTGCGGCGAAGAGGGCGAAGACGCGGCTCTGTACGATACCGTGCGCACCGTGGGGTTGGAGTTTTGTCCGGCGCTGGGGGTGTCGATTCCGGTGGGGAAAGACTCGCTGTCCATGCGGGCGGTGTGGGAAGACGCCGAGGGCGCGGCGCACAAAGTGGTCGCGCCATTGAGCTTGGTCGTTTCGGCCTTTGCACCAGTAGAAGACGTGCGCCGCCACGCCACGCCCGATCTAAAGCGAGGCGGTGACACCCGGCTGTTACTCGTGGATTTGGGTCGCGGACGAAACCGCCTCGGCGGCTCCTGTCTAGCCCAAGTGTACAACCAAATCGGCAGCGAGGCCCCAGACATAGATGCCGGCGATGTGCGCGGTTTGTACGAGGCCGTGCAGAACTTGCTCGACCAAGATCTCGTGCTCGCGTACCACGACCGCTCCGACGGCGGCCTTTTCACTGCGGTGGCCGAGATGGCGTTTGCTGGTCGCTGCGGCGTGGAGTTAGAAATTGGCGCGCTGGGCCGCGACCCGCTCGCCGCGCTTTTTTGCGAGGAAGTGGGCGCTGTGATCCAATACCGCGCCGAAGATGAGGAAGCCGTGTACAAGGTCTTTGCAGACCAGGGCATCGCCGATTTGGTGCACGAAGTGGGCCAGCCTGTTGACGACTTACACCTGCGCATTCGCAGTGGCGAGGATCTCGTCTATGACGCTCCCCTGCTCGACCTCCACGCGACGTGGGCTGAGCTGACGTATCGGATGCAGGCCCACCGCGACGACCCGGACTGCGCTCGCGAAGAGTACGAAGCCCTTGCCGACGGCCAAGACCCAGGCCTGAAGTTCCACTTGGCGCACGAAGCCGCTCCGACCATAGGAGGGAAAGCGCGTCCTCGCGTGGCGATACTGCGCGAGCAGGGTATCAACGGCCAAGTGGAAATGGCCGCGGCTTTTGACGCAGCCGCCTGCGAGGCGGTTGACGTGACCATGACCGACCTGTTGGAAGGCCGCGTCGAATTGAGTTCGTTTCACGGGCTGGCTGCTTGCGGCGGCTTCAGCTACGGCGATGTGCTCGGAGCCGGGGCTGGCTGGGCGCGTTCGATCCTCTTCCACGACCGCTTGCGCGACCAATTCGCCGCCTTTTTCGAGCGACCGGATACCTTTTCTCTGGGGGTGTGCAATGGCTGCCAAATGCTGTCGCACCTCAAGGAGCTGATTCCGGGCGCAGCCGCCTGGCCGCAATTTGTGCGCAACCGCTCCGAGCAGTTTGAGGCGCGGCTCGCCACTGTGGAGGTACTGGAGAACTGCTCGGTGCTTTTACGCGGTATGGAAGGGTCGCGTCTGCCCATTGCGGTGGCGCACGGCGAGGGCCGCGTCCAATTCGGCGATGAGCGGGCACTGGGACGAGCGCAGCTAAAAAATCAGCTCTGCTTGCGTTACGTGGATAACTACGGCGATCCGGCCGAGCGCTATCCGTCCAATCCCAACGGCTCGCCCGCAGGACTGACCGCTTTCACTAGCGCCGATGGCCGCGCCACCATTATGATGCCGCACCCCGAGCGCGTCTTCCGCAATGTCCAGCTATCTTGGCGTCCGGTGGAGTGGACGGGCGAAGAAGGGCCGTGGCTGAAGCTATTTCAGAATGCTCGCGATTTTGCCGACCAAAGCTAGGTTGACGCCTTCTCCAGGCGCGGCCAAACTATAGCCCCACTTATTTTTCACATCAGTCCAAGCTAGGAGCATCCATGACCGCACCCATCCGCTGGGGCATCCTCGGCCCAGGCAGCATTGCCCACAAATTCGCCGTTGGCCTCCAAGCCACTTCTGAAGGAGAGTTAGTCGCCGTTGGCTCGCGCGATCAGCAGCGCGCCGACGCCTTTGCCGACCAGTACGGTGCCCCCAACCGCCACGCCTCGTACGAAGCCCTCTGCGCCAATCCCGACATCGACGCGGTGTACGTGGCCACCCCTCACCCCTTCCACAAAGACAATTCGATTCTCTGTCTCGAAGCCGGCAAGGCCGTGCTCTGCGAGAAGCCCTTTACCATCAATGCGGCCGAGGCCGAAGCCGTCGTCGCCTGTGCCCGCGCCAATGGCGTCTTTTTGATGGAGGCCATGTGGTCTCGCTACTTGCCCATTATGGTACAGGTGCGCCAGTGGCTCGACGCTGGTGCTATCGGCGAGCCGCTGCTGGTCAGTGCCGACTTTGGTTTCCGCGCGGGCGTCAATCCCGATGGTCGGCTTTTCAACCTCGCTTTGGGCGGCGGTGCCTTGCTCGACATCGGCATCTACGTCGTCTCCTTTGCGGCGATGGTGCTCGGGTCGCAACCAGCGCAGATTGCCGCGGCTGCACACCTCGGCGAAACTGGCGTTGACGAGCAAACCGGCATCGTGCTCCTCTATAGCAGCGGTGCCATCGCCAATCTTTCTTGTGCCATTCGCGCTTCGACTTCGCACGAAGCGCGGATCGTCGGCAGCGAGGGGACGATTGTCATTGATCCGTCGTGGTGGAAAGGCGAAAGCGCCACGCTCAAAACCGGGGACCGCGAAGAGAGCATCGAATTGCCTTTAGCGGGCAATGGCTACAACTACGAAGCGCAAGAAGTCGCCCGCTGTCTCGGCGAAGGTCTGACCGAGAGCGCGGTCATGTCGCTCGACGAAACCGTGGAACTGATGCGGATCCTCGACGAAATCCGCGCTCAGACCGGCCTAAAATACCCAATGGAATAGAAAGGAAAGCACTCGTGCAATACGGCAACGTACAAGGCATCAAAAAAAAGATCTCGCGCATAGTTCAAGGCTCGATCATGCTCAATCGCAGCAATAAGGAAGAAGGCTTTGTTCTGCTCGACGCGGCTTGGCAGGCCGGTATCACCACGTATGACTCGGCTCACGGTTACGGTGGCGGAGAAGTGGACCGCATGCTCGGGCTGTGGATGGAGGCAAGGGGCAACCGCGATGAAATCGTCATCATTGGCAAGGGTGCGCATCTCAACCAGGACCGCAACCGCGTCACTCCGTACGACATCGCCTCGGACATGGCCGACTCGCTCGTGCGCCTGCGCTCCGACTATATCGACCTCTACCTGTTGCACCGCGACGATCCGGCGGTTCCGGTCGGCCCCATTGTCGAGGCGCTCAACGAGCATCACGCGGCTGGCCGCATCCACGCTTTTGGCGGCTCGAATTGGACGCCGGAGCGCTTGGCCGAGGCCAATGAATACGCGGACAAACGCGGGCTCGTGCCTTTTGCTGCTTCCAGCCCGAACTTCAGCTTGGCGGATCAGATCGCCGAGCCGTGGAAGGATTGCCTGTCGATTGCGGGTCCGAGCCAAGCCGCCGCCCGTGAATGGTACGCCGAGCACAACATGCCGCTCTTTACTTGGTCGAGCGTGGCCCGCGGCTTCTTCTCGGGCAAAGTCACTCGCGACAACGCCGAGCAAGTGCGCGACCAATTCGACGGCACCATGCCGAAGTCGTACTACTGCGAAGACAACTTCAAACGGCTCGACCGCGCGTGGGTACTGGCTGAAGAAAAGGGGTTGTCGGTGCCGCAGATCGCCTTGTCGTACGTGCTCAGTTATCCGCTCGACATCTACGCCTTGGTCGGCAGCATGAGCGGCGATGAGATCGCAGCGAACATCCAAGCGCTCGACAATCCGCTCACTGAGGCGGAGATGGCGTGGCTGGACTTGCGGAGCGAGGCTTCGACGACTCGACTGAGCTCGCCGAAGTCCCGAGCTCAGCCGAGGGAGCGCTAGCATGGCTAAGCAACCTAACATCGTCGTCCTGATGTCCGACCAGCAGCGGCTCGACACGGTGAGTTGCTACGGGCTGAACGAAGTGTGTCGCACGCCGCACATTGACGCCTTGGCTGCGCGCGGCGTTCGCTTTGACTCGGCGTTTACACCGACTGCAATCTGCTCGCCGGCCCGCGCTTCCTTTTACACGGGTCTCTATCCGCACAAGCACGGAGTTACGGCCAATGGCCTGTGTTTGCGCGAGGGCGTGCGCGGGGTAAATCATTATCTGGACGAGGCCGGCTATCGCTGCGGGTACGCTGGCAAGTGGCACGTGGATGAGCAGACCGGCCCGACGGGCTACGGATTCGCGGGGCAGGATTTTATGGGTTACGCATTTCCAGGGTCCGACCTGCTACCCGGTTTGCAGTTCGGTGCTAAACCACGCGGACACAATCCCTATGCCGATTATCTCAAAGAGCGCGGCTTTGACCCGCCGCCGACGGTGTCGCACCGCTTTGTCGGCACCAATCCCTCGAATCAGGCGCAGGAGATGTTCGCATTGCACGAGGGCCCGGTCGAATCGTGCATTGAGTATTTCGTCGCCGAGGAAGCCATTCGCGTCCTCGACGAAGTAACCAGTGATGAGGAGCCATTCTTCTTGTGGGCCAACTTTTGGGGGCCTCACAGCCCCTCACTGGTTCCGGAGCCGTACTTTTCCATGTACGATCCAAAGGCTATTCCCGAACATCCCGGCTACGCTGAGACCTTTGAGAAAAAGCCCTACCGTCAGCAATTAATCGAAAAGCTGTGGGGCTTGGGCGACTATGGCTGGGAAGGGTTTCAGGAAATTGCCGCTCGCTACTTTGGACATTGCACGCTGATTGACGACATGGTGGGTCGGGTGGTGGCTCACTTGGAACAACTGGGCGTCCTCGACAACACCATCATCGTCTATACTGCCGATCACGGCGACTGCCTCGGCGCGCACAAGCTGATCGAGAAGGGCGAGTTCATGTACGACGAGATCTACCGCATTCCGCTCGTCATCGCCCATCCCGATTGCGAGGCTCCCGGCACGGCCTGCGATGAGTTCGTCTATTTGCACGAGATCATGCTTTCGTCGCTCGACGCTGCTGGTCTTGACGTTCCCGCCAACCTCGACGGGCAGTCTTTCCTCCCGGCGATGGAGGGACGCCCGTTTGCCAATGGCCGCGAGGAGGTTTACTGCGTGTTCGACCGCCATTTTACGGTCGCCAACCAGCGCATGGTCCGCACCCGCACCCATCAGTTCACTTTTAATTCGGGCGATCCGGGCGAGCTGTACGATTTGCAACGCGATCCCTATCAGCTCGACAATGTGTATGGCGATCCGGCGTACGAGGCCGTGCGCCAAGACCTGCTGGGGCGGATGGGCCGCTATATGGAGGAATTGGGCGATCCGTTGCGCGGATGGTTTGGGCGGATTAAGGGGGCGTATTGAGGCCCCCAAAGCGGCAGACGATTTCGTAGAGCACCTGCGTTGCAAAGAGTAGTTCTTTCACGGGGGTGCGCTCGTCGTGGCCGTGGATCAGGGTCATTTCCTCCTCGCCCGGCTGCTGCCGATAGGGCATAAAGCCGTAGATCTGGGTTTCCGGGCGGCGCGGCACAATGTGCTTGGCGTCGGTGCCGGCTGGCATCAGATAGGGGAGCACCGGCGCGTCTGGCTCGCGTTCCTGCATCACCTCGACGATCGCCTGAAAGAGCGGGGTATCGGACGACGCCTCCAACGGCGGTGTGTACTGATCGATCTCGATGGCGACCTCATCGCCGACGAATGTGCGTAGCTCGGCCGTGAAACTCTCGGCCGTCTGACCGGGCACTAAGCGCCCATCAATCCAAGCGGTCGCTTCTCCTGGAATCACGTTGATCTTGGAACCGGCCTGCACCATGGTCGCCGAGGCCGTGTTGTGCAGCACTGCGCCCAACTCGCGGCGCAAGGTGCTGCCGATGGGTAGGTCGCGCAGTGCAGCATCCGCGGTCGCCGGATCGAGCACTTGTTGCCACAGGGCGGCCTCGGGGGCTGGACGGCGGCTGGCAATTCCCTCGACAAAGCGGCGCACGCTTGCGGATATGTGCGCGGGGAATACGGCTCCTTCCAAGCCGGCTAGGGCTTTGGACAGCTTGACGATGGCGCTGTCGCCGTGCGGCATGGAGCCGTGTCCTGGCTTTCCTCGGGCGATTAGGCGCAGCCGGCACAGTCCCTTTTGCCCGGTCTGGCAGGTGTAAAATCGCTGCTCGCCGACTGCGAAGTCGCTGCCGCCGCCCTCGGTGATGATCAAGGGCGCGTCCCACAGCTCGGGTCGATTGTCGATGATCCACCCCGGCCCGTGGTTGCCTTTGCCAGCTTCCTCGTCGGCGGTAGCGGCGAAGACGATGTCGCGGTTGAGTTGAACGCCTTCCCGTTGCAACAAGAGCAATACCATCAAATTCGTTGCGACCATGTTTTTCATATCTAGTGCGCCCCGTCCCCACACGCAGCCGTCGGCCAGCACGCCCGAAAAGGGCGGGTGGGTCCAGTGCTCCGGCTCGGCGGCTACCACGTCGGTATGTCCCAAGAGCATGAGCGGTGGTTCGTCTCCGCCGGTCAGCCGTGCGAGGACGTTGCCTCGCTCGGGCGCGGACTCGACGAAGAGGGGATCAAAGCCCTTCTGCCGCAATATTCCTTCTAGATAGCGCGCGGCTTTGCTTTCGTTGCCCGGGGGATTGGTGGTGTCGATGCGGATGAGGGCTTGCAAATATCCGGTTACTTCGGTGCACACAGCTTCCCAGTCAATCACAATGGTTCCTTATTGACCAACAGTAGCCCGTCAACGGGAATCAGCCGTTGCCTTACGGGGTCTATCCCCAGCCGGAAAATCTCTAAAGTTACTGCTCCTAACAGGGGCTGAGTGGCTTCCGGTCCAAAGACGACGGGTACTATGAATTCTTCACCCTCTAATCTCATCCAAGTTTGACCGATTCCGCGCTCCATTCTGCTGCCGTCGGCAAGTACAAAATTGGCTCTGCTGAGAGGGACCACTCCTAATCTTCGCAGAAGGGCTTCAGGCAGCGTGGTATAGGTCGCACCGGAATCTACCAGCGCATCAACAGGCTCAAAGTGCTGCCCTTGCGGATCACCTATTTCCAGTTCGACCTGAAAGGTTCCCATGTGCTTAACTCCTCTTGCCAAATTAACAGGGACCTGTCCCTACAATATAGTGCAATAACGGCACGAACTTCAGCCAATTTCGCATGACGCCTGCCAATTTTTCTAGGCCGTGCTGACAATACGGACAGTGTCCCTTTTTGTGCTAAAAATTGCTCAAATCTATGTATAACAACAAGATATGTAAAATTTTAACATGTTGGCACGGCTTTTGCAATACAATGGGCGAAGGCCAGACAAACCAACCACCATTTAACAAGGAGAAAGATCATGGCCATCAAGACTTTACTACCCACCGCTCGCGTCAGCAACCGCCCGTGGCGCAGCCCGTTCGACAACCTCGTGGATGCCTTCTTTGGCGAGGACTCGCGCTTGCCCGTTTTGACTGGCAACGCGGCTTTCAGCCCGCGCATCGACGTCAAGGAAGACGACGCCTCCTTCGAGATCTCGGCCGAACTGCCGGGACTGGAGGAGAAGGACATCGAGATCACCGTCGATGACGGAACGCTCGTGCTGCGGGGCGAAAAGAGCGAGGCTAGCGAGGAAAAGGAAGGCAAGTACTTCCGCCAGGAGCGCATCTACGGCCGCTTCGAGCGCGCCTTCCACCTGCCCGATGGCGTGCAGGACGACGCCATTGAAGCCCAGTTCAAAAACGGCGTCCTCACCCTCCACCTGCCCAAGAAGGAGGAGGCGAAAAAGGTCGTCCGCCAGGTCGAAGTCAAGACCGCTTAGCTTGACCTAGACGCGCAAAAGGGGAAGGACACGAGGCCCTTCCCCTTTTATTAGCTCTGTTACCGCAGAGCATTAACTCAAGTTAGGAGAAGCATCATGTCTGCTTTCAATATCCTATCTCGTGAGACTTCCTGCCGATTGAATATCTTGAAGGTGGGCGAATTCGCCTTTGAGCATTCGTCTCCTGATCACCAAGCCATGAGGGATGTCATGGTAGGAGGCGCTTTGCTTGCTGGTGGATTTGCTCTTGCCATTCATTATAGTCCGCCGCTTCGTGATTTTGCCTCTAAGGTTGTGGATCGCAATAAATCCACCTCCGAGGATCCATTTCATCAAGAAGCTCACTATCAAAACGGCAAGTCCCACGTTCATGTCCAACCGGATGCGGACATCCCTGTCCACGAACCTGTCTGAAGAGTATCATATAGAGGCAATCCCCGTGTCAGCCTAGCTAAGCGCGTGGGTTCTTTCTTAAATCAATCCACTACCGAAACGGCCTACGACCTATCGCGAAAGAGGAGACCAACCATGGCTGAAGAAAGAATTAGTTTTCTGAAAAGCATTGAAGGTGAAGCGCCTATGAGTTCCCAAGCCCAACGTGCAGCTCTTGTAGCTACTTTACTGATTCCCTTACACTTTTGAAAATAGGGCTGCTGCCCATAGTTTATGGCTCTCTTTTAACCGCCTAAGATCAAAGGAGGGCCTTATGAGCAGCAGCGAACAGGTATATAACCGATTGCTGGGTAGGTTGCAAGCACTCG
>JAJEGS010000013.1 GCA_022819745.1 Candidatus Latescibacterota bacterium
GTAGGTCACGTCATAGGCCTTAGCAGTGGTCGGCGTACCCGTCAGCGTACGGGTAGCACCGTCGAAGCTCAACCCATCCGGCACCGGATACAGACCATACAGCACCGTCCCGTTACCACCCGTCGCCGACGGCAAGGTCAATGCCGTGATCGCCTCGTCTTGCGTATAGGTCTGATTGGCTATCTGCTCAGTGCCAAAAGAAGGTATCTGCAGGTTTGCCAAAAAAGCAAAAAAAGCCTGGAAATCGCCCTCGTCATTCTCATCGCCCTCATCGCCCTCATCCCCCTCGTCGTCCTCATCCCCCTCATCCCCCTCGTCGCCGTCGTCCTCGTCGCCCTCGTCGCCCTCGTCGCCCTCGTCGCCCTCGTCGCCCTCGTCGCCCTCGTCGTCCTCGTCGCCCTCGTCGCCTTCGTCACCCTCGTCACCTTCGTCGCCTTCATCGCCGTCGTCCTCATCGCCTTCATCGCCCTCATCGCCTTCGTCACCCTCGTCACCTTCGTCGCCTTCATCGCCGTCGTCCTCATCGCCTTCGTCGCCCTCATCGCCCTCGTCGCCCTCGTCGTCCTCGTCGCCCTCGTCATTCTCATCGCCTTCGTCACCCTCGTCACCTTCGTCGCCTTCATCGCCGTCGTCCTCATCGCCTTCATCGCCCTCATCGCCTTCATCGCCCTCATCGCCTTCGTCGCCCTCATCGCCCTCATCGCCCTCATCGCCCTCATCGCCCTCGTCATCATCGTCATCGTCATCATCGTCGTCGTCCTCGTCGTCGTCATCGTCGTCATCGTCATCATCGTCGTCATCGTCACTGGAAGCACTGATGCTGAAGCTAGTACTTTCGCTTCTAAGGAGGGGCGAGATTTCGTCACCCAACGGCGCGTCTTTTACACTCTGCCCGTAAAGAGAGGAAGGCCGACCCAAATCCATCAAGATCATTATGCACACGAGAAAAATAAATCGCTTTAGGTATCTCATCTTGGTTCCTCCTATGAGGGGCTTCCGTGCGTGACTATCTGCGCCTTTCCTGAGACATGTTGAAGCTCACGATGATCCGATCGGCGTCCTTCCCCTTGGCCTTGGATCGATTCGGAGCCACGCTATGGTACAGCCAACTCGGGAAGATCAGCATTTTTCCGGTCACGGGTTTGTATTGGACCTTCGTCCAGCAGATTCGTGGGCGCTTGGTGTCGGGGATGTATTCAACTTGACTCATCAGGTTCTGGGTGCGCGGATCGATGAACTCGATTCCACCCGAATTCTTGGGTGCCTGGACGTAGTAGACGCCGCTCCAGATGCAGCCGGGATGGATATGGGCCCGGTTCGAGCTACCCGGTGGATTGATGATCGACCACATGGTGCCGATTCTCAGTCGATAGGACCTGTGATATCCGAGCTCGCGGCACATCATGGCCCCGGCCTCATCGACGCATTGAACCAATCCCGCAAACGCGACGTCCTTGTGCAGCTTGACGTGGCTGTGCCAACTCCCCAACTCCGGGAAGTTCGACTTGCGCACCCCTGTTCTGTCGCGTTCTCGTTCGGCGTAGATCTTCTCGATCAGGTCGGCGTTCAGAATCTCGCTGTCCGGAACTTCCAGAGAAAAAATGAGCGTTGGAAAATAGCGTCTCACCTTGAGCGCGTCTTCGGACAGACGAGCCACCAAGCCGCAGTCCGCGGCTCCACGGTTCGGAGTGTCGCGCGTCACTTTATTTCCCTATCGTCATGTTACGGAACCTTGCCGGCTGAAATAAATCGCTGCAGGTGTCTCATATCTGGCTCCTCCTGGGGAAGAAAGATAACTCCGAGAGAATCCTCAGCTCGGTCGAGATATATTATTAATACGTAAATTGAACAGGTGCTGCAAATCGCAATAATAGAAGCCGTTTACGAAATCCCAATAACGGTCATCCCCCACCCTCACAGTTCCTGTCCACTCGTCGTTCCCGCAGTTCATCTTACCTGACCCTTGGCCAAAGTCACTGCGGCAGGTACGAGGTGTAGAACCGGTGCCAGTTCCCGTACATGATGTTGGCTACGTCCTCGCTGCCGTAGCCGCGGTGCTCGAGAATCGGGACGAGCTTCCCGTAGTCGGCGATGCTGTCGATCTCAAACGGGGCCCCGTCGATCCCCCCTTGGCCGTCGGTGTCGCCGCCGATCCCCGCGTGCTGGGAGTTGCCGGCCAGTTGGCAGACGTGGTCGACGTGGTTGGCGATGTGCTCCAAGGTCACTTCTTCCCGCGCGTAGTAATCCCGCCGCTGGAAATCTGCGGTGCGGGCCCAGTCGACATCCTGCTTCTCGCGCAGCATCCAGGTGTCCATTGAGGCCCCGACGACGCCGTCCCGCTCGATCACCGCTCTGATCTGCTCGTCGCTGAACTGACGCTCTCCCGGAGCCAAGGCGCGGCAGTTCTGATGGCTCGCCAAGATCGGACCAGAGTAATGGTCGAGTGCTTCCCAGAAACTGCGGTCGGCGATGTGGGTCATATCGAGCAGCATGCCACAGGCCTCCATCTCCCGCAGCAACTCCGGTCCGGGGGGCAGCAGCCCTCCCTCGGTCCCGGTGCCAGTGCCGTGGGCGTAGCGGCTGCGGCCGTAGTGCGTCAGGCTGACCACGCGCACCCCGTCGTCCCACCACTCCCCTACCTGCCCCGGTGTCAGGATCGGGTCGGCTCCCTCCATGCCGATCAAGAAGCCGACTGGCAGCCGGGAGTCCCCTTCCCGCTGCTCCCACTGCCCGGCGAGCTTGTGCAGTTGTCCAGCGGTGGTGACGACGACCGCTTCTCCGGTGCTCTCCAAGCCGCGGTACAGGGCGAGTTGCCCTTTCCCTGCGGCGTACACCACCTCCTTGCCGCGATACCCCGGCAGGATGCTGTCCTTGCGCATTCGCCGCGCCGCGATCTTCATCAGCGCGCAGTACACTCCCCCTCTGCGCATCTCCGGGAGGCAGCCAAAGGGAATGTTGGAGGGGTTGGCGTCGGCGGCGCGCAGCTCGTCGAGCGGAAGGGTCAGGTCCCTGTTGAGGCCGAGGGCACCGTGCGCCATCGGGTAGTCGCCGTCGAAAATCAGCACGGCTCTCTCCTTTCGTGGTCGGCAGTTATCCGTATTGAGCAGTTTGAAGACCTCAGCAATGGCCTTCATTATAGTTGACCTAGAACTGCGGATTTATACATTCAGTAAGAATAATAGCACAGTAAAGCCAGTAGGACATTACCATCGCTAAAGTCGGTGGCTCATACGACTCTATTTGAGCCTTCCTCCTGGTAACCCCTCCCTATTTGACGATTAAAGTTTTCAAGTGAATCAGCCGTTTTTGACCACATCCCACGGCGTTCTTTACGATGCCGATTGTCTTCAGGTGCTTGGGCACATGAAGTCGGAGGTTGTTGATACCGTCTTTGCGGATCCTCCATTCAACATCGGGAAGGACTACAAGAATGGTTACAACGACAAGATGACGAAGTCTGAGTATTTGACTTGGTGCCGGAAATGGATCCTCGAGTGCTGCCGAATTTTAAAGCCGGGTGGCGCGTTTTTTCTCTATGCTACACCGGAACTTGCGGTTCAGTTTGCTCCGATCATGGGAGAACGATTGGACTTCAGGCACTGGATTGCTCTTACCATGAAGGGAAATTTCAACCGAGCCGGGAGATACGGTCTTTGATCCTTTTGGAGGGGGAGGCTCCACATACCAAGCAGCCGAGAAGCTCCACCGCAACTGGATTGGCACTGAGCTTTATGACTCAGCGCATATTCGCAGGCGCATTGAGGAGAATTATTCGTTCTTCACCGCTCAAGAACCGCGATTTAATTTTGAGGCTTTTTTTAACAATGAAAATCAGCAAAATTCAATGCCCACATCCGTAATAATCTCCAAGACAGCCACATTGATGTCGGTGTAATAGTCGTTCCGTCCGATGACTTCGCATATCTATTGACCGACCGTGTTGCTAGCTTTAGTTATGCCGTCCAATACGTGGAGCATGAATTACGAGAGGCACAGTCCTACCCTATTGTGCTGGTAGCCGTAGAACATGACGGGTATTCGAACGAGGCTCTTCCGAAGAAGCGGACAAACAGAGGTAAAAACCCAGACGGTCATAACCAGCGATCCTAACAGGAGGAAATACTTAGTTCGGCAGAGGTCGAGTATGAGCGAATGTGATTCACAGACAGTATATCCAACTTCTGAAACAGGAGACTAACGTATGAACAAGGGACGGGTCGCCGGTAAGGCGGCCATTGTAACGGGCGCGGCTTCCGGAATCGGGGAAGTCACCGCGCAGGTCTTGGCGCGCGAAGGCGCGTCCGTCTGCGTGGCAGATGTCAACGCTTCCGACGGCCAGCGAGTTGTCGATAAAATCAACGCCGATGGCGGCGAGGCCATTTTCGTCCGCACCGACGTGGGCGAGTCCGCCCAAGTCATCGACATGTTCGCACGCACCGAAGAAGCCTTTGGCCGCGTGGATATCGTCCACAACAACGCAATCTGGTTCCGCCACGGCCCGGCGACCGAACTAGACGAAGAAGATTGGGACGGCACCTTAAACATCGGCCTAAAGGCGATTTTCCTCGCCGCCAAATACGGCATCCCAATCATGCGCAAGACCGGGGGCGGCGTGATCATCAACACCGGCTCAGTGCATTCGCTGGTCAGCTTTGCCACGGCCACGGCCTACGACGCGGCCAAGGCCGGCGTTTTGGGCCTGACGCGGACCCTCGCCATTGACTACGGGCCGGACATCCGCGTCTGCGCGGTACTCCCCGGGGCCATTCTTACACCCTTGTGGGACGATCTACAAGTGCCGGAGGAAGAGCGCGTGCGCTACGCCCAGATGGTGCCGGCTCAGCGCTTGGGCACGGGCGAGGACATCGCCAACGCCGTGCTGTTTCTCGCTTCGGACGAGGCGTCCTTCATCACTGGAACTTCGTTGACCGTAGATGGCGGAATGTTGGCGCGGACCGAATAGATGACCAAGCCAGCAGTTAAATCGCAAAATCCCTGCTTTTCCTCCGGCCCTTGCGCCAAGCGACCGGGATGGAGTCTTGCGGCCCTAAAAGACGCGGCCCTCGGACGCTCGCACCGCGCCACAATCGGGCGGGCCAAGCTGCAAGAAGTCATCGAGCGATCGCGTGTACTGCTAGGTGTCCCGGACGATTACCGCATGGCCGTAGTGCCGGGTTCGGATACAGGCGCGGTGGAGATGTGCCTGTGGTCGATGCTAGGCGTCCGCGGCGTCGATGTCCTGTCTTGGGAGAGCTTCAGCAAGGGATGGGCGACGGACATCACCCAACACTTGCAGCTAGAGGATGTGCGCGTCTTCGACGCGGACTTTGGACAGTTGCCCGACTTGTCCCAAGTTAATTTCGACCGCGACGTAGTCTTCGCGTGGAACGGCACGACCTCCGGGGTGAAGGTGCCCGACGGCGAGTGGATCGCCGCCGACCGTAAAGGTCTGACCATTTGCGACGCCACGTCTGCGGTCTTCGCCGTGGACCTGCCCTGGAAAAAGCTCGACGTCGTAACTTACTCTTGGCAAAAGGTCATGGGCGGCGAGGCCGCGCACGGAATGCTGATCCTCAGCCCGCGCGCGGTCGAACGGCTCGTCAGCTTCACGCCGCCTTGGCCCGTGCCCAAACTCTTCCGCATGACTCGGGGCGGCCAGCTCAACGAGGCCCTGTTCAAGGGCGACACCATCAACACGCCCTCCCTACTGTGTGTGGAAGACGCGCTCGACGGGCTGCGCTGGGCCGAAAGCATCGGCGGCTTGCCCGAACTCGTGCGGCGCACCCAAGCCAACCTCGCGGTGCTGGAGCAGTGGGAAGCCGCAACCGAGTGGATCGCGTTTTTGCCCGCGCACCGAGCGATTCGCTCCAGTACGTCGATCTGCCTGCGGATTGCCGATGCGCGGTTTGCCAGCTTAAGCGAGGACGCCCAGCGTGCAAAGGTCAAAGCGCTCGTCGCCAAGCTGGAGAACGAGGGCGTGGCCTATGACATCAACGGCTACCGCGCCGCGCCGCCCGGCCTGCGAATCTGGGGAGGGGCGACGGTGGAAACCAGCGACATCGAGGCGCTAGTCCCGTGGCTGGATTGGGGGTGGACGGAGGGAGCGTAACGTCAGCCCAACAAATCAGCGGCGACCAATGCGAGTTGGGGGACCGTCGGCGAGGTGAGAGTAGCGTCGGCTGTAACTTCGACGCGCTGTTGGTACGCGCCGCCTTGGGGCCGGGCGTACACTTCGATATGACTTTTTTGCAGGTCGATCAGCCATACTTCGGGAAGACCAGCTTGAGCGTAGAGGGGTAGCTTGACCTCGCGGTCGTAGTCGGCCGACGTGTCGGAGACTTCGACGGCTAGTAGCACATCGGCCGACGACGGATGGGCCGCCGCGTAGAAATCGGCGCGGGGACGGAGCAGCACTAGGTCGGGTTCGGGGGCCGAGTACGCGTCGAGGGCGATGGGGTCTTGGACGCCGATCAACATGGAATCCCCGACCATTTTTCCCAGCAACAAATTGAGGCGTTTTACGCAAGCGGCGTGGCGGCTACCAATGGGACTCATGGCGACGATCTGCCCAGCGATAAGCTCAACGCGATCCTCCTCGGTGAGAATGTCAGTCTCGGCCATGCGGTAGTATTCGCCGACCGTGAAAGCGTGGTTTTGCGACTGTGTGGTCATCGCTATCCCCCCAATACGTCGGCGGCTACCAGTTCTAGGCCGGCTACTGTCGGTGAAGTGAGAGTAGCGTCGGCTGTAACTTCGACGCGCTGTTGGTACGCGTCGCCTTGGGGCCGGGCGTACACTTCGATGCGGCTTTTTTGCAGGTCGATCAGCCACACTTCGGAAAGACCAGCTTGAGCGTAGAGGGGTAGCTTGACCTCGCGGTCGTAGTCGATCGAAGTATCGGAGACTTCGACGGCCAGTAGCACATCGGCTGCCAACGGATGGCCCCCCGCGTAGAAGTCTGCGCGGGGGCGGAGCAGCACTACATCCGGCTCTGGCTCGGAGTACGCGTCGAGGGCGATGGGGCTTTGCACTCGTACGATAAAGGATGCCTCCTGCTGGCGATGCAATAAGCCGTTGAGCCGATCGACGCAAGCGGCATGGCGGCTACCAATGGGACTCATGGCGACGATCTGCCCGGCGATAAGTTCAACGCGGTCCTCCTCGGTAAGGATGTCCGCCTCGGCCATGCGATAGTATTCGCCGACCGTGAAGGGACGTCTTCGAGCGGCGATAAGCTCAACGCGATCCTCCTCGGTGAGGATGGCGGCTGCGACCATGCGGTCGCACTCATCGACCGTAAAGGCGCGGTTCTGCGGCTGTGTGGTCATAGTGTATTTCCCTCTATAAGTTGCGCCCACTCCTAGACAATATGGGACCGGGCGCAACCTGCACAAGAACGCATGGCACTGCTACTATTTCTTTTTATTACCCGCCTGCAATTTATCTGCCGCACCTACCGAACCAATGTGCAGCGTGTCATACGCCTGCTGCGAAGTCTCGAACGGCCCCTCGTGCGTCTTCGCGCCATGCCATTGCAAATTGGTGTACATCGGGTTGGTCGCGTCCGTTTCCCGCTCGCGCTTGGCGATCCACGCCTCCATCCGCTCCTTCAGCATAGCAACGATCCCCGGCTCTTTTTGGGCCAAGTTTTCCAACTCCAGCGGATCGTTGACCAAGTTGTACAGCTCAATCTCAGGCTTAAAGTGAAAGTCCGGCTCTAGCGCGACCATCAGCTTCCACTCCGGAGTGCGCCAGCCGTGCTTGCGCATCCAAGTGCATTCCGTGATGTAAAAATCCGAGTAGTTGGAGGCTTTCCGGCCGGCGATCAGCGGCAGTAGCGACTGGCCATCAAAGGCAATGTCGGTGCGGATGTCGAGGAGTTCGAGAATGGTCGGCACCAAATCTTGGTGCAAGGTGGTACCAGAGACGCGCTCGCCAGCCGGCAGCGCACCGGGTAGGCGGACAATCAGCGGCACGTACAGCGTGTTTTCGTACATGCCGTGGTGATCGTACCAACACTCGTGCTCGTACAGAGTCTCGCCGTGGTCGCCGTTGATGACGATTAAGGTATTGTCACTCAAACCCAGCTCTTCGACGCGAGTGAGGATGCGCTGAATGCAGGCGTCCATATAGGCGACGGCACCGTCGTATTGGGCATCGACGTAGTGGCGGTCGCGCACCCCGGGCGGCATCCAATCGGCAAAGAAGTCGCAGAAGGGCTTGAAGCTAAATACCGGCTCCATGCTCTTGTTTTTTAGGTCGAATTCGTCGCCGCTGTAAAACATCCGCTCAAAGGGGGCTGGCGGCAGATACGGGGCGTGCGGATCCATGTGTCGCAAGAAGAGGAAAAACGGCTGCTCGGCCTGCGCCAGCCGTTCCAGTTCGGGAATGGCAACTTGGTTGAGATTTTCGGCCTTGGGGCTGCGGCCTTCGGCAAACGAACCCCAGCTAGCATAGTCGAAATAGCGGTCGAAGCCGCGCGAACTGGGATTGCCGCTAAAGCCGACGCACGAGGTGTCGTAGCCGTTCTGGCGCAGGATTTCGGGGAGGGTGCGGATGCGCTCGGGCAAGCCGCCTTGGTGGCGCAGGGCCACGACGCTGGTGCCGAAGCAGTCGAGGCCGGTGAGCATAGAGGCGTAGGCCGAAGTCGTGGGAATGTGGGCCGAGTAGTTCTTTTCAAAGAGCACGGCATCGGCGGCAAAGCGGTCGATGTGGGGCGTGGTCTGGCGGTGGTAGCCATAACAGCTCATGTGATCGGCGCGCAGGCTGTCGATGCCGAAGAGAATGACGTTGGGCTTTTTAGCTGGCATTAGATCCTCTCAATTAGGGGTAGGTATTGGCGTGTCGTCGGGTTATTTGAGGACTGCACCGGGCCATTGGTCGTCGCTGGCCGTCACATCTACGGTAATGCCGTCTGGGTCTTCGACCTTGAAGGCCCCTTCACTGATATTGTGGACATCAATTGGCTCTTTGCCACCCAAGCCGTCGGAAAAAATCTCGTAGCCCATGTCCAATAGGCGGCGACCGGCCTCTTCGAGGTCGGGCACCCGCACGCCGATGTGCAGATAGTCGAGCATCCCGCTGACGTGGGACGGACGGGACGGGCCGTTGTGCTGGAAGACCCGGAAGTTGTGGTGGCCGTCGCTGAGGTCGTAGCAACTCCCGTGGGTCGAGACCACGGGCAGGCCGAGGCCGTCGCGCCAAAAGCGGATGGTTTTTTCGAGGTCCGTGGCCCGGACGCCAATGTGAACGAGTACCGTACTCATGGCATTTCTCCTTTCTCGTAGGCTCGTAGCCGTTGTGCCATTAGTGCCCATAATCTAACAAACGAAGCCCCGCGAGGCACTACCGCGTTTGCAGACCATAATATCCCTCGTTTTATTGTTCTTTAATGGAAATTTATTAAACTGAAAAAGTTTTTTTATATCAATAAGTTATTGTTTTTTGGTTAGATGGAAAAAACCCCGTAAAAGAGGGCGAAAAAAGGGGGCAAATTTCTTGACTTATACACAAATGTTTACTATCTTTTTGTGCAGGTAATCGAAGTAAAAAAGGGCCTTTTTTGCGTTGGAAAACCGAGCACCATAGACCTCATCGCAAGGAGCAAAACCACATGCGACGCGAGATCATTAGCCAGGGCCTGATGTACGCCCTCGTCAGCCTCTTCGTATTCGCGGTGAAGCCGCTTCTCAACTAATAGCCACTGGCCACAGGAGAGCAGAGCAATGAACCCGATTTTTGCATTTCACGCCTTGCGCGAGTTGAGCAAAAACAAGCGCACCCAGCGCCAAGTAAGCCGGCTAGGGCCAATGTGTACAGGAGCAATTTTCGTCGTCTGGAGCTTTCCCGTTTTCCGCTATCTCACCTAACCTTCGGCTGAGCTCAGGACTTCGGCGAGCTCAGTCGAGTCGTCGAAGCCTGACACAAAAGGAGAAACCCATGCCGCCTATTGCCAAAGATCGCATCGAACGCGCCGCGCGGATCTATGCCAGCAATCACGACGCCGGCTCGGCCTTGGGCATTGCCCCGGGCAGCTTTAGCCGCCTCTGTCGCCGCTACGGCATCGAGACGCCCCAAGCGCGCAAGCGCCGTCAGCGCAGCGAGTGGACGCAGGACTATCCCCGCCTGCACAACCGAGAGGAGCAGTAACATGTCGAGTCTCAACAAAGTCTTACTCATCGGCAACTTAGGGTCCGATCCCGAGACCCGCTTTACCCCCAGCGGTGCTCAGGTTGCCAACTTCAGCTTGGCCACCAGCGAGTCGTGGAACGACAAGGACGGGCAGCGCCAAGAGCGCACCGAGTGGCACCGCATCGTCTTGTGGAGACGCCTCGCCGAAATCGCTGGTCAGTACCTAAAAAAGGGCAGCAAGGTCTATATCGAGGGCAAGCTGCAAACGCGCTCTTGGGAAGATCAGCAGGGCCAGAAGCGCCAGACCACCGAAATCGTCGCCAGCACTATGAAAATGCTCGGCGCAGAGCGGGCTGCCGAGGCCGTTGCAGTCAATGGCAACGGCAACAGCCATGAACTCGCCGCAGCCCCTGCGGCCGGTCCCAACCACGACGACCTCCCCTTTTAGCCATTCCACCCTTCGACTCGGCTGAGCGTTCGACTGAGCGCTCACGCCGAAGTCTCGTCGAACGCCGCCGGGTTGACGCTCGGACGAGATGTATTAGCTTGGTCGCGGTCCGCAAAGGATGCGCGGCCATTTTTTATTCTTTTCCAAGGAGCGATCATGGCGTTTGAACTCAACGCACCGAGCAAAATAAAGAACATAACGAGCGCGTACACCGGCCCGCGCTTTCGCAACGGGCGGCCCAAAGTCGATGACGATATCGTCGAGCGGATGAAGTGGGTGACCGTCGAAGAAGCCTGGGGCGTGCTGATGGGCAAGGGGCATTCGTTCCAGTTCGAAGGCGACTGGATCAACCTACATCCAGGCCGCGTGCTAGTCGGTCGCGCGGTAACGGCCCGCTACATCCCGCATCGGCCCGACTTCGACGGCGTCGTCAATGCCGAAGGCGAGCGGCACGGTCGAATCGGTGGCCAGAATAGCTGGGTCATCGACACCTTAGTCGCCAACGACGTATTGGTCGTCGATCTGTTCGGCAAAGTGCTGCGCGGGACCTTTATCGGCGACAATCTCGGCACGGCAATCGCGGCCAACACCGGCGGTACGGGCCTAGTCGTCGATGGCGGCATCCGCGACGATCACCGCGTGCGCCAGTTGCCGATCAACGTGCTCTGCAAGGGGCTGCATCCCTCGGCCATCGGCGAGGTGACCATGGCCGAAATCAACGGTCCGGTGCGGGTAGGTGAGGCGACCTGTATGCCGGGCGATATCGTGCTGGCGACCCCCACGGGCGTGATTTTCGTGCCGCCGCAATACGCCCGCGAGGTCGTAGAGTCCTCCGAAAACACCCGCCTGCGCGACTATTGGGGCAAAAAGAGCATTGCCGACGGCCGCTACACGCCCGGGGAAGTGGATCGCAAGTGGTCGCCAAAGATGGACAAAGAATTCGCCAAGTGGAAGAAAACGGCTGACATAGAAGCCATTTTCGCCGAATTATAAAAAACGGGCCGAGGCAAAAACGCCTCGGCCCGTTGTCGAACAGCTTTTCCTGCTACTAGCGCGCCAGCCAAGCACTAAAGCGCTCGTTCATCTCGTCCATGTTGTCGCTCCACCAGCGCCAGTCGTTGCGCAGTGCGCCCGCCGCGTTGGCTGGATACGTCGGCATGTGCGGAGCCATTTCTTCGCCGGTCTCGGTGTGGACCGAGATCAGGTCCATACCCGAGCGACGCGCCGGCGCATAGGAGATGTAGCGGCCCACGCCGGCCATAGACGACGGCCGCGCCGCAAAGGCGACAAACTTACGCGCGGCCTCCAAATTTGGCGCACCCGCCGCGATGACGAGCTGGCCCGTGTCCAGCACCTGACCGTCCCAGACGATGGTAAACGGCTGCTTTTCCAAGATCTGCGCGTTGAATATGCGCCCGTTGTACGCGGTGGTCATCACCACTTCGCCATCGGCGAGCATCTGCGGCGGCTGCGCACCGGCCTCCCACCAAACCACCTGATCCTTGATGGTGTCGAGCTTGCGGAAGGCGCGATTGACCCCCTCCGGCGTGTCGAGCGTGGCGTACACCTCGTCCCGGGGCACTCCGTCGGCCATCAGGGCGAACTCCAAGTTGACGGCTGCCACGCGCCGCATCCCGCGCCGGCCTGGGAACGTTTCAAGGTCGAAAAAATCGGCGATGGTCTCTGGTTTGCGCTCCTTAAAATTCTCCGCGTGGTACGCATAGACGGTCGAGTAGAACAACGTGCCAACACCGCACTCGCCCATAGTTTCCGGGTAAAAGTCGTCCTCGGGCGATTCGCCGTTCGCCCCAGGAGGCAACTCAAAGTCCAGCACTTCGAGGAGGCCCTCGTCGCAGCCGGTCATAGCATCGGCGAGCTCCATGTCTATCACGTCCCAATACACGGCCCCCGCATCCACTTGGGCGCGCAATTGGGCGAGGCCGCCGTTGTAGTCCTCCAAGCGAACTTCAATGCCCGTCTCTTCCGTAAATGCCTCGTGATAACCTTTTACGCAGGCGCGCGCATACGAGCCGCCCCAAGACACCACGGTCAGGGATTCCGCAACGGCCGGCGCACACCACACCAGCGCGGCTAATGCACCCGCCCAAACCAGCCTAGTTAAATTCATATCGCTTACTTATTGGGCTGCGGCGTAACGCGCAGGTAGGGCTTAACCGCGGTGAATCCCTGGGGAAATTTCTCAGTAGCTTCCTCGTCCGACAGAGCCGGGACTACGATGCAGTCGTCGCCATCTTGCCAATTGGCCGGAGTGGCGACCGAGTAATTAGCCGTCAGTTGCAGCGAGTCAATCACGCGCAAAATTTCATCGAAATTGCGGCCGGTCGAGGCCGGGTAGGTCAGCGTCAGCTTGACCTTTTTGTCCGGGCCGATGACGAACACCGAGCGCACGGTCATATTGTCGAGCGCATTGGGGTGGATCATGTCGTAGAGCTCGGCCACCTTGCGGTCGGGGTCGGCGATCAGCGGGAAATCGACATGGGCGTTTTGGGTCTCGTTGATATCGGCGATCCAGCCGTCGTGATCGTCAACCGAGTTGACGCTCAGGGCGATGATCTTGACGCTGCGCTTTTTGAACTCCTCTTCGATGTTGGCCACTGCCCCTAACTCCGTGGTGCAGACCGGGGTGAAGTCGGCGGGGTGAGAAAAGAGCACCCCCCAAGAATCGCCGAGCCATTCGTGAAAGTTGATCGGGCCTGCGGTGGTTTCCGCGCTGAAATCCGGGGCTTCGTCGCCGAGTCGGACAGCCATGATGGTTCTCCTTCTTCCTACTTGTGAAAGGGTTTGCGAACAAACATTTAAATATCAAGATACGCCTAGCTGGCGTCAATTGGTCGCCAACAGCCGCTTGAGATAGCGGGCGCTCTCGCGGACCGCGGCTTCTGTGCCCAAATCGGCCGAGGCCTGATGAACCGTTACATAGCCCTCGTAGCCAACCGCTTGCAGCGCGTCAATCAGCGGTGGGAAGCCAATGCCCCCTTCTTCCCACAAGGGAATCTGGCGGAACCGCACCTCGCCGCGGCACCACGTCTCAAGCGCGTCTGGACCATCGGCGGTCAAAACGTGATTTTGCAGATACACATTGAATAGGTGCGGCGCGAAGCGGCGGATGGCATCCAGCCCATAAAGTTGGCCGCATAGCTCCAGGTTCGCCGGTTCGTAGATCAGGCCGAAATTGGCGCGGCCAATGCTCGCCAAAACTTGCAGCGAGCGGTCGATTTCCTCGAAGAGACTGCGAGTGTGGCACTGGTGCGCTAGGCGCAGATCGCGTTCGGCAGCTTCGTCGGCGGCACGGCGCGCCCAAGCGATATCTTCGTCCGTCTTTAGGCAGACGCGCAGCAGTGGAGCACCGAGCTGTTCGGCGAGATCGAGATAGGGCGTTATATTGCGGAGGGCATCCGGCCCTTGATCGGAATTTTCGGGGATGGGGAAGTCGCCGGTGAGCATGGAGACGGCCAGCGAGTAGCGGTCGAGCAGCGCGCGCGCAGCGGCAACCGTCTCTGGCGAGCTATGGACGCCCACCTGCGAGGCGCGCATACACAGCCCGCTATACCCGTGGTCGGTGGCGAGGGCAGCCAATTGTTCGAGCGTCATATTGGCTTCGCGCTTGGCGTGGAATTTTTCGGCCACGCGGACCGAGAGCGAGAGTTTCATGGGATCCTCGCGGTTGAGAGTTGTTGGACACTTACATGTAATTTGCACAAAGAAAGGATGCAAACCAATGCGAACGATCCGCGCAACATGGATTGCAGTCGTCGCCAGCTTGATAGCGGTTCCAGCCCAGGCTTGGTGGGGGGATGGACACGGGATTCTGACCGAGGGAACCGTGCTGGCCCTGCCGGAGGAAATGCCAGCTTTCTTCCGCCAAGGGGGCAACATAGCCAGCCATGTGGTCTTCGACCCAGATCTGTTTAAGAATCGCCGCACCCCCTTGCTGAGCCACGCCGAACACGGAGAGCACTATTTCGATCTAGAATACCTTAAGGGACGCGCAATTCCGGCGAAGCGATTTGACTTTATCGCCCTGTGCTTCGAGCTACAACTGGACCCGCCACGCGTCGGCATGGCTCCCTACGCCATCGCCGAGTGGACCGAGCGGCTAGCCGTGGCCTTTGCCGAGCATCGCCAGTGGCCGGAGAACGAGGCGATTCAGCAGAAGTGCTTCGTCTATGCGGGCATTCTCGCCCACTATGCCCAAGACATCTGCCAGCCCCTGCACACGACCCTAGACTTCGACGGCAAGAAGCAAGCGGACGGCACAGTTATGGGCAAGGGCATCCACGAACAGGTGGATTCATCGGTGGAGCGGCTCGGCTTTGCGCCCGAGGAGTTGGCAGCCGAGCAGGACGTTGCAGCCTTTGATTCGCTGATGAAGGCCATCACTGGCCAGATCAAAAAAAGCAACTGGCGGGTAGAAGAAGTGTACGCGCTATGGGGCCATTGGGAAGACGAAAAAGACGCCCGCGTGCGCGCCTTGACCTTAGATTTGGCCCGCACCTCCGTGCGCTTTACGGCCTCGCTTTACCTGACGGCCTGGCACCAGTCTGCGGAAATTCGCTTGCCGAGGTGGTTGGAACGCTGAGCGGACGGCAGGCATCCGCCCTAGGTGCGTCAGTCGTTTATCCCCGAAGTTCGCACGGACGAGCGAACTTGGCCTCCGTGTTCCGCCAGCCAAGAGCGGAAAAATTGCAACACGGCTTCCCCGTCTCCCTGCTGCCGTTGCTTCCGCTGAATGAGCCATAGCTCGATCTCGACGCCCCGCAGATCAGGGTTTAGCCCTCGGGCTTGGGGACTGCCGTGGAAGCGCTGGAAATCCGGCTGATCCTTGTAGAATGAAATCGCGTCGCTGTTCTGCAGTAGATCTGAAACGACGATGAGACGCCGCGGCACGTCGCGCCGCTTGGTGCTCTGAAAATGCGTTATGGCAACCGATTGCACCGACTCCATGATCGGCGACGATTTGGCCTCTTTATTCGTGAGCAGCTTTCTAAGTTCCTCTTCTAAAGGAGCGCGAAATTTCTGCTGCCAGTTGCGCCGAATGATCGCTTCGGATTGCGTGAGATGATCAACGTTTTTCGGGTCGCCGGGGCTACAAACCTTGATAATCGGGTCGAGGGCCCCGCCATGCGTAGGGTCCACCGCAAAAAGACTGATCTCGTGATTTTCCTCAATCTCGTCGAGCAGGTTCCAGATCCGCGTCTCCAGATCGGATTTGGTAGTGGGCATGAACGAATCCGTGCGATCGAGCAGGATCGCCGTAATCGCCGAGGGGCCCTCCGACCAGCACAGGGTCTTTGGATCGCGCTCGACTGAAGGCGGCTTTAGCACCACAACAACGAGCAAGATCGCGATGACCCCCGCGATCATCGCACCGCCTGCTATCGTTTTATTCGATAGCTTACCTACACTCATTAACTCTCTTCCTGATCGCCCCTCGGGCTATCCGGCTGCCTCCGATGCGGAGCCAACGGTCTCAATTCCTCGCTGCCCATATCGTACTGATTGTGCAGTTCATTCACGCCATTATCAATTTTTATCTCCGCCGCGCTGGTAATCTTCAAGATCTCCTCGCGCGTCAGCATGGCCTTCGGCAAGCTGGTATCTACTGGCGTTTTCACTATGCTCCAAGGCTTCTTGAATCGCTCTGGCGCTTCGCCGTCTCGCATCGCCCGGTTGGTATCCCGATAGAGCTGGAGCAAGTGGTTTCCCGCGTGCTCTAGGTGCTCTAGATGGTCGTCGAACGATTTGATAAGGCGGCGATGGTCGTCGATGATAGAATCGTGTTGTCGTCCAGCGAGCAGAATGTTTTGCTTGATGTTCTCCAACGCCTGCACCGCCTCATCCGATGTTTTCTTCAATCCCTTTAGGCAGGCCTGATAGAATTCGTTGTATGCGTCGTCGGCCTCCGCGAATACGCGCGCGGACTTTGCGTAACCCGGATAGCGATCATCCCACAGGATGCCATCGATAAAGCTAATAATCGCAAAGAGGAATCCCATGAAGAACAGAATCCACGATTGGAAGTCCCCTAGACCCAATGGATTCTCGCCAAAAGCGGCAATGGCGAGTTTGCCCCCTTCGTCGAGCACTGTGCCCGTTGTTTCCCGATAGTGCGCCACCATTAGGTTAAAAAATAACGCAAAGACTATAAACACTGCGGCGCTGATAATGCCCACGGACCGTCTGCCCCAGTGGATGTGATTGAAATTGGTGACGAGGATGCCGAGCAAAAAGGCGAGACCGAGATTGACAAACGAGATGACAACCGCCTCCGTGTACGCGCCGAACAGCCCAAACTCGTTGCCCTTTGCCAAAAAGGAGGCATTGCCAAATGTCTCAATGAGAAAGAGTACGGCGATGATGCCGATGTTAAATATCTTATCGTCCCAGTTGCGGGGCTGCGGCTCGCGGCTGAGGCCATTTTGTTCCTTAAACTGCTGCATGTCCTCTTTTTTTCTGCGCAGACCCTGCTGCTCTCTACTCAACTCCACTATGGCTTTATCGACGTGCTGATCGAACTCCGCGCGTTGCTTGGCCGTTTCAATATCAATGGAACTTAATTGCTCCCGAAAATCTAGCGCGACCAGACGCTCTCTGTACGCCTTTAGCTCGCTCTCGCACGTCTGCTGGGCCCGGGCCTGAGCACCCTCAATCAGCCCGATAACCTTGCGTTCTGTAGGATCGAGGTCGTCTTCCGCACTGTCTAATGCCGGCCGTCCCCGCCTCGCGTTCCGCTGGCTATCTTCTACGATATGCAGCTCTTCGGCGACCTGATTGGTGTCGATCTTCTCAAATGGGTTGGTGTGAAGATCGTCTGTCATCGCACACTCCTCCTCATTTACAGCGTCTTTTGGACAGAAAGGCAGGGGATCAAGGGGATTGTATTAAAGATATGCATAACTGCGATTTTCGCCTCCCTATTCTTTAACTTTTAACGCTCAAAGCACCACCCTAAACCCCTCGCGATCCTCCATTCCCTGCGCGAAGATGCGCGGCTCGATGTCGAGACCTGCACCGGGCGTGTCGGGTACGTGCAGGATGGAGTCGGCGAGTCGCCAGCCGTCGGTGATCAATCCAGGCATGGCAGCCGGTGCGGCTTCGAGCAGGCAGAAGTTGGGGATGGAAGCGGCAAAATGGGCGTGGTGAAAGCGCTCGACATACGACCCCCAACAGTGGGGGGCACAGAGCGCGTTCCACTGCTCTAGCCGCGCCGACGTGCTCCGCCACCACGTCAGCCCCATGGCGCGAAAATCGTGCTGTACCACGTCGATAAATCCCTGTTCTACCAAGTCAAAAAAGTACGGCGGCGGCGCAAATTCCCCGTCGGCAACCAGCGTGTCCCTGTCATTTTCGACGATGTGCTGCTTGAGCGCTTGATTGAGCGGGGCGTCTTCGGCAAAAGGCTCCTCAAACCAATAGATGCCCACATCCGCGCAGGCGTCCAATAGGGCTATAGCGGTATTGAGCGTATTGCCCATGTTGGCGTCGATGAGCACCTTGGCCTGCGGACCGGCGGCTTCGCGCACCGTGCGAATGACCAATTCGTCGCGCCTGAGACCCGCGTCCGTGGGCATCCAGCGCGCACCGCGACCGACCTTGATCTTAAAGTGCAAATAGCCGTGCTCGTGGCCGGTTTCTACTTCGCTGCGGAAGATGTCTTGGACCTGTTCCTCATCGGTGGCGTCCAAATCGTCGATATAGACCGAGCCGTCGTACACTTCGACCTCGCGTTTGCCGCGGGCACCGAGCAAGCGGTACAGCGGCAAATCCATCATCCGCGCCACCAAATCCCACAGCGGCAGGTCGAGGTTGCGGCCTGCGGGCAGACAGCCATCGGGGAGTTGGAAGAGATCGCCGATCTCCTTGCCGAGCAGCGCGTGCGCCTCGTCCTCGCCAATGCGGGACCAACCCAAGCCCCAAGCCCCGCCGTCCGTGCGGATCCGGACGACCGGATCCGAGATCTGCGCGCCGTGGGCGGGAATGCGGGCGTTGAAGCCGACGTAGCGCGGTCGAGTGCCGCGCAGCACGGATTTTTCAATACAAGTAATTCTCCCTTTGGGGACTTCGTGCATGGTTAAGCTCCTTATCAGAATCAGGGTGGCGGCAAGATGCCCTTGCCGTTCCACAAGCGGGTTTTCGGCCAGTAGGCCGACCAGCCAAACCACATCGAATTATAGGCTGGGATTTGCTCTAGCTGCGCTCCCTTGAGCGGGCCAGTAAGGGCTTCGCCGCGCATGTTCCACTCACTGCCGGTCTCCACATCGGCAAAAGCCAACGGCAGGCTTCGACGACTCGACTGAGCTCGCCGAAGTCCTGAGCTCAGCCGAAGGTCTCCGGTGCGGCTGAGGATGCGAAAGCTCAAAACTTGGTCGCCAACAACGCGGCTGTACGGAATGGCGGTGGCCGTCTCGGCGTCGTAGAGCACCAGCACATCTCGGTCGCCGACGCGATCGTTGATGACGGCCTTAGCGGGCATCCTGCTGAACGGATAGGCCCTGCTCTCGCCAGCGACTCGCAACCCCAAGACCATTTCCTTGGCCGACAATCGATCGCTAGGCCGAGCGGTAGTAAGCGGGAAAATAATCATCCGGTGGTCGCTGCGATAATTGCCATAAGGATAATGACCGTACGAATCGAGCGGATACAGGGCGCGGATATAGTCCGGGTAGCGGTCGAGACCGGTCGCCGCTTGGACGACCGTGGTGTGCGGATGCAGCGCGCGCCACAGGCCCCACGTCGTCTCGACCACGGGCAAGAGCTGGAGGCGCTGCCCTTTGTGCGCACCGCTGATGCCGACGTAGATCATCTGCGGGTATAGGGTTTTCTCGTCGCGGCGGTCGTACAGCACCAAGTTGCTGTTGAGCACCATGCCAGAAACACCCAATTCAATCTGTCCCGAGTCCGGGGCCGTCGCGTCAAACACTAGCCCAGTGCTGGTCAGCGGGCAAAACGTGACGCTGATGTACTGGCCGCCTAGCTGATCGTTGATGACTTCGTGCTTCCAGCCGAGGCGATGCGGATAGGCCCGCGCTGCGCCGTTTGCAACCACGCCGAGGATTAGGTCCGAATCCGCGAGATAGTGCGCGTCTTCCGGCGCAACGGCCTGGGGATTGGTCATGGCCGGGATACCGTCGCGGGGCACTCCGCCCGAGCGCAGGTGATGGGTCAGCTCGTCGAGGCGGTCGTAGATATCGGCGCGGAGCGGAACGGCGATGAGAAGGATAAGCAGGATGCGGGCCATGGCGTCGAGCACTGGGCAAGCGATACGGGAGGCTCAATTATACAAGCGAGCCGTTGAATGTCAAACTTGCGGATGGCTGCGGACCGCAAGAAGTTACGCTACCTGTAAATTCACTGAGGAGATTGCCATTGTGCCCCAAGCCTCCATTCCCTACGAGCGAGTGCCGTGAACGCCCGCCAGACAGTCGAGGCCTACTTCGCCGCGTTGACAACCGGCGATGCCGACCGGCTCATTGACCTCATCTCTCCAGCCGATCACTTTGTCAAGATCGGTACGGAACCGGGGGAATACGTCGAGGGCGGTGGACGCGCTGCCCAGTACTACCACCACCACGTCGCCAGTACCCAAGATTTCACCATCGACATAGAGCACCTCGACGTGCAGGAGCGCGATTCGGTGGCTTGGTTCTACACCCGGCAGCAGTGGCGGCTCAAATGGCAGGGCCAGCACGAGGAACTGGCCTTGCGTTTGACGGGCGTACTCGAGCGGGAAGCGGGCAAATGGAAGTTTGCGCAGATCCACGCTTCCATCGGAGTAGCCTAGCGCGAGGAATTATTTGTTGTTAGACTCCTTTTGCGCGTCCTATATTGGATCATTGGCCTAGCTCAACCGGATAAATCCCATGCGCAATGCCATCCTCGTCAGTGCCCTGCTGCTCGCCACGCCCCTCGCTGGCGACCAACTACGCATCGCCACCTCCAACGACTGGCGCCAATGGCAACTGCCCGGCGACGCCGTCGAAGTCGCGCGTGGTACGCTCAAACCCTCCTTTGTCCGCCGCAACATCAACGCCGTGGCCAACGCCTTAGACTTTGCCAGCGGCGGCATCCGCAAAGTGGGCTCCAATCCCGGCGACGCCCGCCATTTCATCGACGGCGACCGGACGACCTACTGGGCTCCCGATCCAAACGCCCGCGTCGAGGATTGGTGGATTGAAGTCGATCTGGGGCGCGTGGTCTCGGCGCGCAAAATCCAACTCCACTTCGCCGCCGACAGTACCCCGCTGGAGTTTTTCAAGATCCTTACCTCCGATGGCGAGCCTTTCTTCAGCAATGCCAATTCCATTCTTCCCGGCACGCTGCGTTACAACAAGCGCTGGCGCTACAGCTTTAACGAAGCCCACATCATCGAGATTGACTATGAGCTTAAGCCGCTCAAGAATATCCGCATCGAAGCCGACCTGCCCACGGAGAATATCCGCCTGAGCGAGGTGGTGGTCGAAAGCATCGGCGACAACCTTTCGCTGGGGATATGGGGCCGGGGCGGCAGCGTTGAAATCATCTCTGAGGCCACCTCTAAGTTGGGTCGCACCCTCATCGAGTCGAAGGGGATCAGCAATACCCTCGTCGATGGCGATATCACCACCTATTGGGGTACGGTGCATCGCGGCGGTTCGGGTACTCAGCCCGAACAGCAGATCGGACAGTTCGAAATAGACCTAGGCGCGCTGTATTGGGTGGATCGGGTGCGGATGCTCGGCGATGACAGCGGCGTAGCCCCGGGCAAAGGCTCGGGTCGCCACCGGGCTGGCGTCTTCAATTATCTGTGGTATCAGTTTTTTGTCTCCGACGGCTCCCGGGCACCGGATGGCTCGTTGAGTTGGGAACTGCTGGGCGAATTGCCCTCGGATCGCCGCAACCTAACGCAAGTCCGCCACTTCCAAGAGCGCTTCCCATTGCGCAAAGTCCGCCACGTGCGGCTGATCTTCCCCATGTCCGAGGGCTTTGAAGCCTTTAACGGCCGCATCGGCACCACGGCCGAGTGGCAGGTATTTGGCGAGGGCTACCCCGCCGAAGTCAAGGCGCGGTCGCCGATTTACGACCTCGGCTCTATACAACACATTGCGGAAATAGGCTGGGACCTCGACGCGCCGCCGGGGTCTCGCGTCGAAATCCGCAGCCGCACCGGCAACCTCCTCGACAACCAATACGTCTTTTACGACAAAAACGGCAAGCAAGTCACCCAGCGAAAATACGACAAGCTGATCCCCAGCTTCCGCGGAGCCATCGACACCATCCGCACCGCCGGAGCCGACTGGAGCAACTGGAGCCGGGCCTACGCGACCGCCGGCCAAGTCTTCCTCTCGCCCGGCCCCCGACGCTACGTGCAGTTGGACGTCCGCCTCCTGTCCGAAGACCCTTTTGCCGCCGCGACCTTAGACGATATCGTCCTCGAATTCGACAATCCGCTGGCGCAAGAGACGCGCGCCGAAGTCTTTCCCGTCGAAGTCGCCCCCGGCGAAATGAGTCAGTTTACCTACTATCTTCGCTCCGACTTCGTCTCATCGAGCCGGGGCTTCGATCAGATTCAACTCGCCTCCACCGCCGGGGCCTCCTTCCGCGCGCTGCGCCTCGCGGGCGAGCCAGCCACTCCCACGGTCGAAGAAACCGAACAGGGCTTCAAGCTCCTCCTCGCCGAGCCGGTGCGACGCTCAAGCCTGATTGAAATCGACTTCGAGAGCACCCTCTATCTCAATCAGACCCGCTTTGAAGCCTTTCTGTTCAACAGCGCCCTGTCAACCACTGCGCGTCAACAAGTTGATCCTGGCAATGCCGAGACCGCCATCGCCAGCGACCGCACTTTTGTCTCCCTGCCCACCGACGGACGACTCTTTGCGGATCTATCGCTATCGAACCGGGTAATAACGCCCAATGGCGACGGCATCTCAGACCAGTTGCACATTGACCTCGACCTGTTCAAAGTGCTCGACCCCCGACCAGTCATCATCAGCGTCTATACCTTGACCGGGCACCGCGTCGCCCTCATCAGCGACGCGGCCACCACGGCCGGACGCCAGACCTATCAATGGGACGGACGCGACAGCCAAGGCCGCACGGTCGCGCCGGGTATCTACATCCTCCGCGTCACCGCGGCAGGAGACGCGCTGACTCGCAGCGAGAATCGCCTGATCTCGGTGGCCTACTAATGAACAGGCTCCTCACCAACCGATCGGCCTTCTTGCTGTGGCTGACCACGTCGTGGATCACCCCAACGGAGGCCGACATTGCCTTGTGGCAGATCGGCGGCAGCGGCTTGGAGTGGGCCGAACACGATTCGGTCGCCATTCTCATCGATGAGACGACCACGCCCGGCGCGATACAGCCCATCTACATCCAGCCGGACCGCTCCGTCTTCTCTTATCTGACCAACTGGGGCGACTGGACCCCCCGCGAACTCGGCTACGTCGATGGCGAAAGACCGCGAGTGTCTGGCAATTTGCGCCTGGTCGATGGCGACAGCACGTCCTATCTCGCGCCTTCTTCGGGCGGCAGTCCCGACGGCCGCACCTTCACCTTCGACCTAGCCGTGCCAGTGCCCGTCTTCGCCTTCGGGTTCTACACGCCCTCGCAGGGATACCGCTCGGACGGGAAGAGTCTGCGCGAAGATGTCGTACCCGCCTACGAACTCTACATCGCCGCCCATAACCCAAACGAATGGCGGCAGATCGCCGATGTGCAGGAAAATTTCCGTCCCGTCGTCCAGCACCAGTTCCCCCGCCAGTACGTGCGCTTCGCCCGCTATATCCGCCGACTCTCGCGCTCGCTCGAAGCCGCCCAGATTGAGGCATTGCAAATATCGTCACAGGCAATTTTTGCCAAAGGCCAAGCCCACCGGGGCACCATCGGCGATTTCGAGCTCTTCGGCGAGGGTGTTCCCCTGCGTGCAGTGTACAAGACCCGGATATTCGACTTAGAGCAGACGGTCAATTTCGGCCGCTTCTCTTGGTCGGCGACCCCGCTGCGGATAGTGGATGGCGAGCCAGTGGAAGCCCCCGACGCCCCCGTCTCAATCCAAGTCGAGGCGCGCACCGGCATTGACCCCAAGCCGGATATCTACTACGAGTTCACCGATATGGGCACCCGCGTCCCAGTGTCGCAGCAACGCTACCAAGACGTGCTCAAAAACCCGAGCGGAGCAGTCAACGTCAACGATGCCCTGACACTGACGACGCGCCCCAAACCGGGAATTCGCGCTGGAATCGAATACGACCAAGACAACTGGACCTTCTGGTCGGTCCCGACGTTCGAGTCGGGCCAAACGCTCGGCCTGCGATCCGGCTCCCATCTACAGCTAAAAATCTTGCTGAACAGCGAGGATTTCGATGCCTTCGTGCGGCTCGATTCCCTGTGGATCGAAACCTCGCCAACTTTGGCTACCTCGGTCATCGGCGAAGTGGCCCGCTTGGACGATCCACAACCCCTGCGCGGCGTTGCCGAAGTAGAAATGGGCGCGGCGACCGAGTTCGTCTATGATATCAAAGCGGAAGTTTCCGCCGCTGATGTGGGCTTCGACGCACTGCGCATCCGCACCGGCGGACCACCCGCGTTCAAGCACCTCGAAATGGGCATCCCTTTGCAACAAGTGGAAGCGAGCGAGGTAGTTGAAAGCGCGGACGGGTTGACGATACGCTTGCCGGAGCGCCTGAGCGCTGGACGCAACGAGTTGATCCGCGTCGTCTTCGCCGCCGAGGTCTTCGACTTCGCTTGGACCTTCGACGGCGAAGTACTCGACAGCCAGCGTCAAAGTCTGCCTCAGCCCGTGCAGAGTGGCGACGTCGGCGACGACATTGCCACCAGTACCCTACGCGTCCTTGCCTCCTCGACCACTCAGGCCGAGAAAATCCGCGACCTGCGCCTCTCTACCGCCGTAATCACGCCCAACGGCGACGGCGTCAACGACCTGCTGGAAATCGAATATACTCTCTTAGGCCTACCCCGTACCGTGGTAAGCCGCCTGAATATCCACGCACTCGACGGCCGCAAAGTCGCCACGCTGGCGATAGGCAGCCAGAAGTCGGGCCTACAGCACATTCGTTGGGACGGCCGCGACGACAGCGGGACACTTTTGCCAACCGGCCTCTACCTGCTCGGGCTAGAAATCGAAGGAGAGGCCGCAGTAATCAAACGGCTCATACCAGTGGGATTGGCTTATTGACCACTGTGACCATGCCCCAAGAATATCGCTACTCGGTTGCGGTTGACCCGTTGCAGCAGCGGGCGTACTATTCCCCCACCAACCCGCATTCCGCACGATCCGCACGAAATAGCTAGCAGGTGATTGAGCCATTATGTCGAGGAAGGGAATCACCATGTTCGAGCGGCCCGATTGGGACGAGTGAGTATGAGGCGCGCTGCCTGGGCCGCGTGGGCGAGCCTGCTAGCTGTGGGAGTCGTCGGCGCAGAGCCGATCGCCGTGGTACCGGTAACTGCCAAGCCTACGCTCGACGGCATATTGGTTGAGTGGGGGGCACCCGAGCGCATCGGCCTAGTTCCCGGCAGCGAGCGCGTGGGCGTGCGCGGGGCCTTTACCGGCCCGTCGGATCACGAGGCCGATCTCTATCTGATGTGGGACGCCGAGTACGTGTACGTAGCAGCCGCGGTAGTTGACGATATCGTGGATGCCCAACAGATTCCCCCCGACAAAAGCGAATGGCGCGGCCCATCCGGGGAGCGCAAGGACGCGATGTTTTACTACGATCACCTAAAAATTTTCCTGCGCGGCCCCGAGAAGCCCTTGGGACATACCATCTGGCTGAGTCCGGCCAACGGCACGCCCTATCTGTGGGGGGGCATGCAGCGCCAGAAGCCTACAGAACTTGTGCCCGTACAAGCCGGAGGGGCACTGCGCGATCAGCTCTACACCTTTGAAGTGGGCATTCCCTGGCGCTGGCTGGGCTTCTATCCCCAGCCCGACATGGTGCTCGACGCGCTCTTTCTGCTGCCGGATTCCGACCTGCCCAACGAGGAATTGCGCGACAAAGTGCGGCAAAGCAACAAGTGGATCTGGTGGCAGGGCAAGGTCCAGCTCAAGGGGCGACCACCGGGGTTGCGCCTACTGCCCCCCAAGCAGCAGGTCATCGCGGAGATCGCGGAGAAGAAGCGGGAGATTACCGTGCCGAAGGTGGTCCAGCAGAAACCAGATGTGCAAGACTCAGCTACCGTTGAGAAAAGTCCGGTCGCCCAGCGAGAAATTCCAACTAAGGCAGCTAGCAGAGATTCTGGCGCGATAACGACCGCGAGCAAGCCACAAGAGGCCGTGCAAACTGCGTCGGCACCAGCCAAGTCGCGGAAGAACTGGTCGTTGTTGGCCAAGAGAAAGCCAGCGCCGGATTGGGTGCGTGCGCTCAACGACGACGAGGAGGTGTCGCGGGGCCAAGTCGATTCGCTCTATTATAGATTGACCCACTCGCTGGCGCGCCTGACCGCGGACCGCATTAATGCCCGCACCGACGGGATTGTCATGGACATCGCCGAATACGCGGGGACTTGGCGGGCGCAGGCTCAGCACTTCTTGCAGCAACTGCTGGCCAAGACGCTCGCCGACCTAGAGCAGGGGCAGCTACAGTCGCAGATCGAAACAGCCGCCGCCGAAGTCGGCGTCGATGGCGACAAAGCGACCCGCTTAGTGCAATCGCTCTGCCGCGAGGCCCTAAAGATCTACACCGAGGGCAAGGTCGCTAGTTCCGAAACCCTAATCGACAAAGCGCGACGGCGGGCCAAACTCTCCGAGAAACAAGCCCAAGACCTGCTGGCAGTGCTGGCGTCGTCTATACCCCGATAAACTCCATGCCCGTATTCTCCATCGAACACTTGCGCCAAGTCGGCGCAGCCATCTTCGCCGCAGCCGGCGCGCCACCTGCGGCAGCCGATGTCGTCGCCAAGCTGCTGGCCGACGCCAATGCCGTGGGACACGATTCGCACGGCGTCATCCGCATTCCCCAGTACATAAGCACCATTGAAAAGGGGGAGATCGTCCCTCACGCCGAGGTCGAAGTCGTGCGCCAGACGACCGCGGCGGCCGTGCTCGACGGACGCTGGGGATTTGGCCAAGTCGTGATGAACCAAGCGGTGGAAATGGGCTTGGAACGCGCCGGCAACTGCGGAGTCGCAGCTATAACCGTCAAAAACGCCAACCACATCGGTCGCCTCGGCAGCTATGTGGAGCACATCGCCGAAGCGAACATGATCGGCCTGCTCTGCGCCAACTCGCACGGCGGCGGTGCCAGCGTGGCCCCTTGGGGCGGTATCGCCGGGCGCTTGGCCACCAACCCGCTGGCGGGCGGCTGGCCCGACGGAGAAGGCGGCGCACTCGTGCTGGACATCACGACCAGCGTGGTGGCCGAGGGCAAGGTGCGAGTCAAGCGCAACCGAGGCGAGCCGGTCCCCGAGGGATGGATCATCGACGCGGCTGGCCAGCCATCGACGGACCCGGCGGACTTTTACGACGAGCCGCGCGGCAGCCTCTTGCCCTTTGGCGGCGTCATGGGCCACAAGGGCTACGGACTCGGGGTCGTGGTGGAACTGTTGGGCGGGGCGCTGAGCGGGGCGGGCTGTGCGCGGGGCCGGAAGGCGCGGATCGGCAACGGCTGCTTCCTGCTGGTCATCGACATTGGGCGCTTCCAGCCGTTTGCTGAGTACGCGGCCCAAGTGCGGGCGTTCGCAGACTATTTGCGGTCCTCGCCCAAGGCCGAAGGCGTCGATGCCATCCTGCTGCCCGGAGAACTGGAAAAGCAAGAGCGGCAGCGGCGCCAGGCCGGTGTAGTCGTCGAGGAAGAAACTTGGCGGCAAATCCTCGATTGCGCTCACCGGGTCGGAGCCGTTCTACCGAGCGTTTAGCACAAGGAGCACCATTTAATGAAAACGTCCGATCTCTTCATCCGCGCCTTGGAGCACGAGGGCGTGGAATTTCTCTTCGGCATCCCGGGCGAGGAAAACCTCGACCTACTCGAATCGCTGCGCGGCTCCGAACAAATCCAATTGATTCTCAACCGCCACGAGCAGGCCGCGGGCTTCATGGCCGCCACGTACGGCCGCCTCACCGGCAAGACCGGCGTCTGCCTATCGACCTTGGGACCGGGAGCGACCAACTTCGTCACCTCCGCCGCCTACGCCCAACTCGGCGCCATGCCCATGTTGATGATCACCGGCCAAAAGCCCATCAAGTCGAGCAAGCAGGGGCAGTTCCAAATCGTCGATATCGTCGAAATGATGCAGCCCCTAACCAAGTACACCCACCAGATCGTCAGCGGCGACAGCGTGCCCTCCCGCGTCCGCGAGGCATTTCGCTTAGCCGAGGAGGAGCGGCCCGGGGCTGTGCATTTAGAACTGCCCGAAGACATCGCCTGCGAAGACACTGACACGCCACTGTTCCCCAAGGACCGCGTGCGGCGACCCATCCCAGAGGAAAAGGCCATCGCCCAAGCCGCCACCCTAATCGAGGACGCACAAAGCCCTCTCTTGCTCATCGGGGCCGGGGCCAATCGCAAGCGCACCTCCAAGATGCTGTTCAACTTCATCCGCGACACCGGCATCCCGTTCTTCACCACCCAGATGGGCAAGGGCGTCGTCGACGAACGCGACCCGCTCTTTTTGGGCAACGCCGCGCTGTCGGCCAACGACCCGTTGCACTGTGCCATCGACCGCGCCGACCTCATCATCAACGTCGGGCACGACGTGGTCGAGAAGCCGCCGTTTTTCATGGAGCCGGACGGCTTACAGGTCATTCACGTCAACTTCTCTTCGGCCTCGGTCGATCCGGTCTATTTCCCCCAGCTAGAGGTCATCGGCGACATCGGCAACAGCATCTGGCAGTTGCTGCTGCGAATCAATCGGCAAAGAACTTGGGACTTCAGCTATTTCGCCAAGGTCAAAAAGTGGATCGACGAAATCCGCGCGGTCGGCAACGACGACCCCGGCTTCCCCATCGCGCCCCAACGGCTCGTCGCCGATGTGCGCCGCGTCATGTCCGACGACGGCATTATATGCCTCGACAACGGTGTCTATAAAATCTGGTTCGCCCTCAACTACCGCGCCCACGAGCCTAATACGGTGCTGTTGGACAATGCTCTGGCGACTATGGGAGCGGGTTTGCCTTCGGCCATGGCGGCGCGGTTGGTGGAGCCGGACAAACAGGTCATGGCCATCTGCGGCGACGGCGGCTTTATGATGAATTCCCAAGAGTTGGAGACCGCAGTGCGCCTCGGCATGAACCTCGTGGTCCTCATTCTGCGCGACGACGGCTATGGCATGATCAAGTGGAAGCAGGCCGACATGGGCTTTGCCGATTGGGGCCTCGATTACGGCAACCCGGATTTCGTGCAATACGCCGCCAGCTATGGGGCTTATGGGCACCGCGTCGGCGCGGCCGACGATCTGCGGCCGACCATGCGCGAGTGCCTCGCTGCGCCAGGCGTCCATCTAATCGAGGTGCCAGTGAACTACGCGGTCAATCAAGACCTCCTCGAAAAGGAGCTGGTCTGTCCAGAATAAAAAAGCCCTCCTCAGTGGACAATCTGCATCAACCGCTGCGTCATGGACCCCTCTTGGGTCAGGGCATAGATCACGGTGTTGACCGCAAACTGGAGGATGCGGGTCGCATCGCGTTCGGCGGCAAAGCCCATATACCCCCCAATACCCGAGTTGGCCCGAGGCACCGCCACCAGTCGCCCCTTGACGTACAAGCCCTTCACCACATTCCAGTAGTAAGGATCGTCAAAACGCGAGGCGCCCTGTGCGACGCCGTCTCCCAAGTCAAAATAGGCCGTGAATATCGGATGGTCTTCTCGCAGGCGTTCGGTGTAAAAATCGCGTCCCTTGACCAGTCCTCCGTATTTTTCCAGGGCCTCCGTCCAAAACCCCTCAAAGTCGAATTGCTCAGCCATGACAAAGCCCCCCGCCATCAGGTAGCGCGCCAGATTCTCCAACTCGTTTTCGTTGGGCTCGCCTTGGGGGATGACGATCGGCACCGTTAGAAAGCGGTCGTCATCAAAGGTAAAGCTGCCGACCAACTCGGCCCGCAATCCTGTCCACTCGTTGAGCATATCGCGCAGGACGTCGATTTCTCGATTGTTGAACCCGCCATCGACGACATTGGTCTGGGTCTCAGCCATATACGTGGCCGAGACCACGCGGGCGAATTTGACAAAGCCTTTGAGTCCCTGTTTGTCGTTGGGGTCCTGTATCACCAAGGCGCGGTAGCGGCCCGTGTCCATGGCATCGACATCCAGCATCTCCAAGCCCATGTCGATTTTATGCTCGGACATACGGCTGATCTCCACATTCGCGGTTACCTCCACGACCGGTTCCAGCGCCGCTTGGAGCGTCTGTGGGTTGCTCTGGCCGACTTGGAGCATATTCGCTATGCCGGTAGAACGAGCGATGATGGCGCGCGTGGAGAACGCCGCGGTAGCTTGCACCTGATCCATGCGGGCGGCGGCAGCGCGCACTTGGCGACGGATCATCGGGCGCTTGCGTTGGGGGATCTTGCGCAATTCCAGCGCCTTGGTCAGGCGCGGTTGGCGTTTGACGAATTTGGTGGTTAGCGGCCGGGGCGCTTTTTCAGCCTGCTGTTGGAAGGGGTTGAGCAGAACCAAGATCGCGTTCAGGAGCACGGCGATTCCCAGCGACAGCCAAAAAGATTTGCGCAGCGGGCTGAGCAGGGCATTGAGATCCAAGCCAGCGGTAATGCGCGCAAAACGCGACAGTCGGTTCATAGATCGTTATCCAGCCTGCTCATCCGCACGAGACGAGGCGGCAGTTCGAGTCGTACTGCCTTCGGGATTTCCCCGATAATATAGAAAATTACTAACGCGTGGCAGGAAGGATGGGCGGGTGCGACGGCTCGCACAAAGAGGCTGTTGACCGGGAGAAGACCCTAGGCGTAACTAAATACTATCGGCTGATGCTCGCGTGATATATATCTATGCTATATATTAATCGCCAAAAAAGGAGGGACCAATGACCAAGACGGCAAAACTATTTTGGACTGGGCGCTCTCAGGCCGTTCGGCTGCCAAAGGAATTCCGCATGGACGGCGAGGAAGTGCGCATTCGCAAGCAAGGGGTGGCCGTAGTCCTCGAACCCGTTGTCACGGATTGGGCGTGGCTCGATTCTATCCAAGAGAAATTCTCGGAAGATTTCTTGGCCGCAGGCCGTAACCAGCCGCCGCATCAAATTCGGCCAGCCCTCGATACCGCCTTTGAGTAATGCGCTATCTACTCGATACCAACGCTTGCATTGCGCTACTGAACGGCCGGCCCCCCGCGCTTGCTAGTCGGGTGCGACGCCATACTCCTGCGGACTTTGGGTTGCCGGCTCTCGTGACCTACGAACTCTACTACGGAGCCTTTAAGAGTACACACAAGGATCGGAATCTCGGCTTGCTCGATCGCATCGCCTTTGAAGTCGTGCCCTTTGATGCGGCAGACGCTCGTGCAGCCGGCGCGATTCGGGCAACTCTTGAAGCGATCGGACGCCCCATTGGGCCGCTCGACACCCTGATTGCGGGTCAAGCACTGGCTCGCGGTCTGGTTCTAGTGACCGCCAACACCCGGGAGTTCGGGCGAGTGGAAGGTCTTGATTGCGAAGACTGGTCCATCCCCACCGAAGCACCTGATGAAACTCCACTTTGAACCCAACCTCGACTACCAACTCCAAGCCATCGACGCTGTCTGCGACCTGTTTCGCAGCTAGGAGATCTGCCGTAGCGAGTTTACGGTCACGCGCGATGCGGCAGGTACTCAGGCTAGCCTCGGCTTTGCGGAAAGCGATCGGGGCACCGGTAATCGGCTGATCGACAGCGACCGTACATACCAGATGGTAAATTGAGGAGGCTTGTGAAAAAGATCACTGCCAACGACCCAGAGACGCGCTCGGCGGACATTGTGGCCGAGAACATCGAACACCTGAAGGCCCTGTTTCCCGAAGCCTTCACCGAGGGCAAGATCGACTTTGAGATGCTCAAGCAGCTTCTCGGCGGCAAGGTGGACGATCGCGAGGAGAAATACGGCCTCAACTGGCACGGCAAGCGCCAAGCGCGGCGGCTTGCGCTGACGCCTTCGACCGGCACCTTGCCGCCCCTGCCCGGAGGAAAGCGTCGATTGGGACACGACGCAAAACCTGATGATTGAGGGCGATAATCTGGAGGTGCTCAAGCTGTTGCAGAAGAGCTACGCAGGTAAAGTGAAGCTGATTTACATCGACCCGCCGTACAACACGGGGAAGGACTTCATCTATCCTGACGACTACCGGGACAACATACAGAACTATCTGGAATTGACAGGGCAGATCGACGGCGATAACCGGAAGCTGTCGTCTAATACAGAAGCCTCGGGTCGGTTCCACACCGACTGGCTGAATATGCTCTATTCACGGTTGAAGCTCGCAAGAAATCTTCTCTGCGACGAGGGGGTACTTTTCGTGAGCATTGATGAGAAAGAGCTTCCAAATTTGCGAATAGTCTGTAATGAAATTTTTGGAGAGGAATGTTTTGTTGCCGTACTGACTATTCTCTGTAACCCGAAAGGTCGCTCTCAGGACAAGTATTTTGCTACGAACCATGAATATGTTTTGGGCTATAGTAAGAGACCTCTTCCGAAAGGATTCTTCGCAATTGTAAAAGAGGAGGAACAGGTTGAAGCCGAATACCGTGAAGAAGATGAATACGGTAAGTATCGGTTATTGGAGCTTCGAAATACTCATCGTGAATTCGGCAGGCACAATCGAAAAAATCTATTCTATCCATTTTTTGTAACAGATAACGGACAAGTCTTTCTGGAAGAAGGTGAGGGCCGACACGAGGTACTACCCATTTGGAATGATGGGTTCCAAGGATGTTGGACTTGGGATCGTTTGAAGTCTGAGGAGGATCTCGCCTTGCTAGTAGGGCGTAAGATTGCTGGTCGTTGGAAGGTCTACCGCAAGAGCTATGCAAACGGGGCTGATCGCATGCTCAAGACTATTTTTACTGATAAGTCATATTATACAGAACGTGGTCAGAAGGAATTCAATAAACTTTTCAAAACGAAAGCAAAACTATTCCAGTCACCGAAGTCTCCCTATCTCCTTGATCAGCTCTTCCAGACCGTAACAAAAGAGGGAGGGCTGATCCTCGACTTTTTTGCCGGTTCAGGGACTACTGGTCATGCCGTAATGACGCGTAATGCTACTGATGGTGGCAATCGTCGTTACATTCTTGTTCAACTTCCAGAGCCATTAGATCCAAGGAAAAGCGATCAGAAGGCTGCTTCGGATTTCTGCGACCAGATCGGTAAACCCCGCAGCATTGCCGAGCTCACGAAGGAACGCCTCCGCCGCACCTCAAACAAAGTCAAAGGAGAGAATCCGCAATTTGACAGCGACCTCGGCTTCCGCGTCTTCAAGCTGGATACGTCCAACATCCGCGCCTGGGAGCCGGACGGCGACGACTTGGAAGGAACGTTGCTCGACACCATCGACCACATCAAATCAGATCGAAGCCAAGACGATATTCTCTACGAGTTGCTGCTCAAACTCGGCCTCGACCTGTGCGTGCCCATCGAGACCCGGACCATCGCGGGCAAGGCCGTGCGCTCCATCGGTGCCGGGACATTGATCGCCTGCCTCGACGAGCATATGGACAGGGAGGAAGTCGATTCGCTGGCCCTCGGCATTGCCGAGTGGCACAAGCAACTCGAACCCACGGACGACGCCACGGTAATCTTCCGCGACAGCGCCTTTGAGAATGACGTGGCCAAGACAAACTTAGCGGCCATTCTAGAGCAGCACGGGATTAGGAACGTGCGGAGCTTGTAATTCATCTCTTTAGTATTTTAGGCATAATGGCTATGAAGACGGAAGTATTAACACGGCTTGACGTACTCGTCGAAACAGGCCAACGACTAGCCGATTCGTTTCAAATGAAAGAGGCCATGTACCAGTCGAGTGTACCGGAAGCAGAGCACAGGGCATTTGTTACTTCCGCTTTAGCTGCTATTGAAGGAATTGCAGGCGAGAACAGCCAGTACTATCAAAGTATCTCCCAAGAACGTGTACCATCCGAACTTGCATTTTCCGGTTATGATAGGCCATTCATCCCCACCGTAACGGGCGTACTTATCGCCTTTCGCGATGCAGTCAATCAAGGGTTGTTACAATCACTTGAATCCAGACTGCGTACCAATATCCACGATGACTTCCTTGCACAGGCATCCGAACTTCTTGATGCTGGTTATTATGTTGCCGCTTTAGTACTCACAGGCGGCGTTCTCGAAAATCATTTACAAAAAATGATCCCTGCACATGGACTTACATTGCCCAACAAAGGAAGCATTTCAAATTACAATGACCTGCTCCGCGATAATGCCTATGATCAACCGAAATGGCGACGTATCCAATCCATTAGCGACCTTCGCAATTATGCTGCCCACGGCAAAGGTTCGAAGATTACCTCTGAGGATGCCAAAGAGACCCATACCTTCGTGCAGAGATTTATCTCCGATCATCCGGCATAGCGGCTACACACAGGCCGACGATATGGCCAAGACAACAGACTGATGTACAAGTACGAGATTATTCTCTATTGGAGCAACGACGACGCTTTTGTAGCTGAAGTGCCTGAGCTTCCTGGATGTATGACTCATGGAAACACGCAAGAAGACGCTCTCAGACACGTCAATCAAGCGATGGCTCTCTGGATTGATACCGCGAAAGAGTTCGGCGATCCAATACCAAAACCCAAAGGTGAGCGGCTGATGCTGGCGTAACGAAGGTGTTCCAACTCAAGGGTACCTACTAATGGAAAGGTTTTCTGAGCCATCACATGAAATTCCACTTTGAACCCAACCTCGACTACCAACTCCAAGCCATCGAAGCGGTCTGCGACCTGTTTCGCGGCCAAGAGGTCTGCCACACCGAGTTCACGGTCACGACAATAACTGCGGATGCTCAGGCTGGTCTCGGCTTTACGGAAAGCGATCTGGGCACCGGCAACCGGCTGAGCCTGCCCGACGATCAGATACTTGCGAATCTGAACGATGTCCAGTTCCGCAACGGCTTGCCCCCTTCGGCCTCTTTAGATTCGGGCGATTTCACTGTCGAGATGGAGACCGGCACTGGCAAGACCTATGTGTACCTGCGCACCATCTTCGAGCTAAACAAGCGCTACGGCTTCACCAAGTTCGTCATTGTCGTGCCGTCGGTCGCCATCAAGGAAGGCGTGTACAAGTCGCTCCAGATTACCGACGACCACTTCCGCGCACTCTACTCGGGTACGCCTTTCGAGTACTTCCTCTACGACTCGGCCAAGCTCGGTCAAGTGCGAAACTTTGCCACCAGCTCGCAGATTCAGATCATGGTAGTAACGGTCGGTGCTATTAACAAAAAGGACGTCAACAATCTCTATAAGGACAGCGAGAAGACGGGCGGTGAAAAGCCGATTGATCTGATCCGGGCCACGCAGCCCATCCTCATTGTTGATGAACCACAAAGCGTGGACGGCGGTTTGCGGGGGCGTGGCAAAGAAGCGCTCGGAGCCATGAATCCTCTCTGCACACTGCGCTACTCGGCGACACACGCAGACCAGCACCACATGGTCTATCGGCTCGATGCGGTAGATGCTTACGAGCGCAAGCTAGTCAAGCAAATAGAGGTGGCATCGGCGACGGTCGAGGACGCCCACAACAAGCCCTACGTCCGCTTGGTGTCAACGCACAACCAGAGCGGCACGATCAGCGCCAAGGTCGAACTCGATGTCGAAACTGCGGCTGGAGTCCGTCGGCGGGCGGTCAATGTCCAAGATGGCGACGATCTCGAACAAATCACCGAACGTGCGATCTACCGCGACTGTCGCATTGGCGAAATCCGCATCGAAAAGGGCAACGAATTCGTCGAGTTGCGCGTACCTGGCGGTGAGCACTTTCTCCGGTCGGATGAAGCCTACGGCGACGTGGACGCTCTCGCCGTCCAGCGCGAAATGATTCGCCGCACCATCCGCGAGCACTTCGACAAGGAAAAGCGCCTGCGCCCCCAGGGGATCAAAGTGCTCAGCCTGTTTTTCATCGATGCGGTGGATCGCTACCGAGAGTACGACGAGGGCAATCCTGCTAAAGGGGAGTATGCCCAAATCTTCGAGGAAGAGTATCGGCGCTTGGCTAATCATCCAGACTTTGGCGAAGTGGCCCTCAACGTGCCCGCAGAGGACGTCCACAACGGCTATTTCTCCATCGACAAGAAGGGTGCCTGGACAGATACCGCCGAGAACAATCAGGCCAACCGTGATAACGCCGAACGAGCCTACAACCTGATCATGCGGGAAAAGGAGAAGCTCCTGAGCCTAGAGACGCCACTCAAGTTCATTTTCTCGCACTCAGCTTTGCGCGAAGGCTGGGACAATCCCAACGTCTTTCAGATATGCACCCTGCGCGACATCCGCACCGAACGCGAGCGACGGCAGACCATTGGGCGCGGCCTGCGCCTGTGCGTCAATCAAGAGGGCCAGCGCCTGCACGGCTTTGAGATCAACACTCTCACGGTCATTGCCACGGAGAGCTACGAAGAATTTGCCGAGAATCTCCAGCAGGAGATCGAGGCTGACACCGGCATCCGCTTCGGCGTCGTGGAGGCGCATCAGTTTGCGACCATTCCGGTCGTCGGCACAGACGGACAGACGAAGGCTCTCGGTTCTGAAGCGTCGAAGAATTTGTGGGAACACCTGAAAGCAGAAGGATATATCGACGCGACAGGGCGAGTCCAAGACACTCTCCGCGAGGCACTCAAGGACGATACCCTCAGCATACCCGAGAAATTTGCCGATCAGCACGAAGAGATCGACAAGGTGCTACGCAAATTCGCCGGGCGTCTAACGATCAAAAACGCCGACGAGCGCCGCTCAATCCGCCCGCGCCGAGCCGTGCTCCAAAGCCCGGAGTTCAAGGCACTATGGGACCGCATCAAGCACAAGACCACGTACCGCGTCGAGTTCGACAACGAAGATCTACTCGCACAGTGCATCCAAGCACTTGACGATGCGCCGCCGATCCCTAGACCCCGGCTCCAGTGGCGTAAAGCCGACATCGCCATCGGCCAAGCAGGAGTCGAGGCGACCGAACGCGAAGGGGCGGCAACCGTAGTGTTGGACGAGGTCGATGTAGAGCTACCCGATGTGCTCACCGAGCTTCAGGACCGCACACAACTCACGCGCCGCAGCATCCACCGCATCCTCTCGGAGAGCGGACGCCTCGCCGATTTCAAGCGCAACCCACAGCAATTCATCGACCTCGCCGCGCAAGCTATCAATCGCTGTAAGCGTCTCGCTTTAGTAAATGGCGTCAAGTACCAACGCCTCGGAGACGAGTACTACTATGCACAGGAGTTATTCGACCAAGAGGAACTAACCGGCTATCTGAAAAACATGATCTCGGACACGGAGAAGTCAGTGTACGATCAGGTAGTGTACGACTCCGACATTGAGCGTTCCTTTGCAGACCAGTTAGAGAATAATACTGCGGTCAAGGTGTACGCCAAGCTGCCGGGATGGTTCGCGGTGCCGACGCCACTTGGCAGCTACAACCCAGACTGGGCCGTGCTGGTTGAGCACGACGACGGCGAGCGGCTATATTTTGCAGTCGAAACCAAGGCCAGCCTGTTCGCCAGTGATCTCCGCAATGCCGAAAGTGCCAAAATCGAGTGCGGCAAGGCGCACTTCGCCGCGCTCAAAGTGAGCGAATCACCGGCGGAGTACCGAACTGCTCGCTCTCTAGACGACGTACTCGCTCACAGCTAAGCTCTTTGACGAATAAGCCCTGCATTACATTCCATGGAAATTCTCAATGCAATACGCAGGAAAATCAGGATTGGTCAGGTTGAGTTCTCACAACATGCTACCGATCAGAGCATTATTCGCGGGATTAGCATGCAGGATTTCCGAGATGCCATGGAACGGAGTGAAGTCATCGAAGACTATCCGCACGACAAATACGGGCCCAGTTGTCTAGTTCTCGGCTTTACGTTATCACAGAGGCCGCTGCATATTCATTGCAGCTATCCGATGAGACCCATAATCAAGATCATTACCCTCTATGAACCGGATCCCTCAAGATGGATCGACTTCAAGATAAGGAAACAGGACGATGCCTGAAGATAGAGTATGGAACGAGACGCTGATCGAAAAAAATGTGACGTACCACATTGAGTTCGGTGGGAGACTCTTCCTCATTGAAAACGTCCCGGCGCGAGTCAACGTCGAGACGGGTGAGAAGCACTTCTCACCGGAGACCGTTGAGCGCCTGCAGCAAGCGGTGTGGGAGCAATGCCGCCCCATCCGTACCATTGAGACCCCAGTTTATGAGTATGCCACTCTAGTGTGAAGGATCGGGGTTTAATGCCATCCAATACCAGAACCCAAAGGCAAGCGGCTGATGCTGGCATGACACATCCAATCCACCCAAAGGAACCCACCCATGACCGACCGTCCCAACATCCTCGTCATAATGACCGACCAACAGCGCGCCACGGCCAGCCACCTCTACGGCAACACCTTCTGCCAAACCCCGTCCATGGAGCGCCTAGCCGCCGACGGCGTACTCTTTGAGAACGCAATCACCCCGCACCCGCTCTGCGTGCCAGCGCGCATCTCATTTTGGACCTCGCAATTTCCCCACTCGCACGGCGGCCGACGCAACCAGACCTTGATGCCCGCCAGTGCCACGCACGCCTGGCAACTCTGGAAGGAAGCTGGCTACGCCACGGGCCTGATCGGTAAAAACCACTGCTTCCAGCGGGAGGAAGATTTGGCGCTCTTTGACGTGTGGAACGCCTTTACTCACGGCGGGCGCAACGAGGGTCCACAGACGCGGGGCATGGACTGGTTCCGACCGGAAGAAGGTCGCCGCAAGGTCGCCGCCGAGCATCGCCAGCTCGCCCACCAGAACCCCCGCTTTAGCTACGGCACTTCCGAACTGCCGTTGGAAGACCACTCCACCGGCCTGATCGCCGGACAGACGACGCGCTTTATCGAAAAGCACCAAGACCAGCCCTTTGCCCTGTGGGTTTCCTTTCCCGACCCACACGAGCCGTGGCTGTGCCCAGCCGAGTACGCATCCTTGTTCCCACCCTCGGCCATTGACCTGCCCCCCTGGCGCGACGACGAATTCGACGACGAGCGCGCACCCGAGCGCAATCGGGCGCTCTACCAAATGCTGGGAGTGCGCCGCGACCCGCCCGAAGACCTCTACGGCGTCATGGCCTCGTACTTTGGCATGGTGCGCTTTATCGACGACGCGCTCGGTCAAATCCTCGACAAGCTCGACGAACTGGGGCTGCGGGAGCAGACGATTGTGGTCTTTTGTTCGGACCACGGCGACTTCATGGGCGAACACGCCATGCAGTGCAAGGGCGGGGTCTTCTACGACAGCCTGACGCGAGTGCCGCTGATCGTCTCTTGGCCCGGGCAGATCGCCACCGGAGTGCGCGACCAGAGCATGGCCAATCTGATCGACGTAGTGCCGACGCTGTTGCACTTGCAAGAGTTAGAGCAGCCGCGCTCAATGCACGGAACGCCGCTGCCCACCGCAACCGACGCCGCGCCCCGAGACGCGACCTTTTCCGAATACGGCAGCGGAGGGCCGCTCTTTACCATGGCAGACTTGGAAAAACTGCCTCAACCCTATGGCCGCAAAACCCTGATTGACACCTTGCAATGGCGCGAGGCGGCTGGCCGCTGCAAGATGGTTCGCACCCGCGAATGGAAGTACGTCCACGACCCCATGGGAGACCGCGACGAACTCTACGACCTCGTCGCCGACCCAAACGAATTGGTCAATGTGATCGACGAGGAACAACACCGCGACGCCCTAGCCGCCATGCGCCTGCGGCTAGCCGACTGGAGTATCAACACCGAGGACGGCCAACCGGTGCCCCTGCCCGATCGCACTCACTACGAGCTAGCCTAACGGCTCTTGCACAATCGGAATCCTGCCGGTATTTTATACATCATGATTTTTGCTATGCTTACAGTCGCTTCCGCACACAGCCTCAGCGGTCTCCCGTCGGGGCCGACGGCTACCACTACGACTACCACTACGACTACGACCATGTGCGCCGGATAGCGACGGACTAAAGTTTCTTTTCTAACCTCTCCCCGCTGTCGGCTACAATGACAGCGGGTTTTTTCATGCCAAGGAGCGCGTCATGCTGATCAAAGTCCCCCAAGGACAGGACATCGAATACCCCGGCGAGGGGACGCTCAAGGAGATCCTCGTCCAAGAGAACAAGGAACTGTTAAAACAATACATTGCCGCCCGCACCGGCGACGAGCGCATCGACTTCCACACCCAGCTCACCAGCGAGGCAGAAGTCGAGCTCATTCCCTGGGATGCGGACGAGGCCGCCTGGATCTATCGCCACAGCATGTCGCACGTATTGGCGCAGGCCGTGCTGCGCCTCTTCCCGGACGCGCAACTGGCCATCGGCCCGGCCATTGACGACGGCTTCTACTACGACTTCGACGTGGCCGAGCCTTTTACGCCCGAGGACTTGCAAAAGATCGAGCGCGAGATGAAGCGGGTCGTCAAGCAAAACCACAAGTTCGAGCGGATCGATGTGGCGCGCCAAGAGGCGGAAGAGATGGTCGCCAACGCTCCCTACAAACAGGAGATCCTCGCCGACTTGGAAGAGGGCCAAACCTTGTCCTTTTACAAAGACGGCGAGTTCATCGACTTGTGCCGGGGGCCGCACATGCTCGGCACCGGACAAGTCAAACACTTCAAGCTCCTGAGCGTGGCTGGAGCCTATTGGCGCGGCGACGAGAGCCGCAAGATGTTGCAGCGGATCTACGGCACGGCCTTTGCCACCCGCGAAGCCCTCGACCACCATCTGGCAATGCTGGAGGAGGCCAAAAAGCGCGACCACCGCACACTGGGCAAGCAACTGGAGTTGTTCACCTTTGACGACGAAGTGGGGCCGGGCCTGCCCCTGTGGCTGCCCAAGGGGGCAGTGCTCATCGACGAACTAGAGGACTTGGCCCGCAAGACCGAACGCGAAGCCGGCTATCAGCGCGTGCGCACGCCGCACATCTGCAAGGAATCCATATACCTGCGCAGCGGCCACTTGCCGTACTACGCCGAGTCCATGTTCCCACCCATGGAGTTGGAGGGGGTCAAGTACTACCTCAAGCCCATGAACTGCCCCCACCACCACAAAATTTTCGCCGCTACCCCGCGCTCGTACCGCGATTTGCCCCTGCGCTTGGCCGAGTATGGCACGTGCTATCGCTACGAGCAGTCGGGCGAGTTGTTCGGTTTGATGCGGGTGCGCTCGTTGCAGATGAACGACGCGCACATCTACTGCACGCTCGACCAATTCGAGGAGGAATTCCTCGCCGTCTGCCAGATGTACCTGCGCTATTTCGAACTGTTCGGCCTAGAGAATTACCTAATGCGCTTGAGCACCCACGCGCCTTCGGGCCTAGGGGCCAAGTACGTCGACGACCCCGAGCGGTGGCTCCGCACCGAGGACATGGTGCGCGGTGCCATGGCGCGAGGCGGGATCAACTACGAAGAGGTGCCCGACGAGGCCGCCTTCTACGGCCCCAAGATCGACGTCGAGGTTTGGAGCGCCATCGGGCGGCAGTTTACAATCGCCACCAACCAAGTCGATTTTGCCGTGCCCGGCCGCTTCGGCTTGACGTACACCAACGCGGCAGGCGAAGAGGAGACGCCCATCTGCATCCACCGCGCGCCGCTGGGCACGCACGAGCGCTTTATCGGCTTCTTAATCGAACACTACGCTGGGGCCTTCCCAGTGTGGTTGGCACCCGTGCAAGCGGTCGTGTTGCCCATTGCCGAGCGCCACGCCGAGTACGGGACCCAACTCCACCAGCAGCTTCTCGCCGCCGGAATCCGCGCCGAACTCGACGCGGCCAGCGAGACCCTCAACAAGCGCATCCGCCAAGCGCAGACGCAGAAGGTGCCCTATATGCTGATCGCCGGGGACCGCGAGATCGAAGAGGGCAAGGTGGCGATCCGGCAGCGATCCGGCGAACAGCTCGACCCGCTCCCGCTAGCCGAGGCCGTTGCGCTGATCGGCGCTCAGATTAGTAGCTAGCGGCGATGTTCCGCCGCATCCGCTACATCGCCGAGGTCTTCTGGCAATTTCGCTACTATCTCCTTTGCACGGGGCTAGCACTGACCTTTTGGGACACCGCGTTGATCAAACCGTTCCGCTTCTTCGTGGTGCTAGTCCACGAGGTCAATCACGCGGCAGCAGCCCTGATCACCGGCGGCGAAGTTCTCGAAATCCGCACCCATTGGAACGAGTCTGGGCACACCCTGACGAAGGGGGGATTCTTCCCGCTGATTAGCGCGGCAGGCTACGTGGGGTCGGCGCTGTGGGGGGCGTTGCTAATGTACACCTCGCTTTATCCGCAGGCGCAGCGCTTGGTGTTGCTGTGCATTGGCGCGACTTGCGCGGGGATGACCCTGATCTACACGCCGCTGGAAGAGGGGAGCGTTGATTTCGTATTGGGAATCGGCGGCGGACTGGTCCTGTGCATCATGGCCTGCAAGTCGAAGCGAATGGCGAGCATCGGCGCGGTGTGGATGGGGGTGATGCTATGCCTGTACAGTCTCTACGACTTCCGCACTGATTTGTGGTACTATCCAGAACGGACGGACGCCGGGATATTATCGGCCTATTGGGGAATAGATCCGTTGCAGGTGCCCTATCTGGCGTATCTGATCGCCTTGATTTGGGTACTGGTGTCGCTATCGTGCATGTATCGGGCGATGCGTGCGGTGGCTCGCCAAAAAACGTGACGCTATGTGGCTAGGACCTGATCGAAGTCGTATAGGAGCGTCTTTATAAAGTTCATACACCAACACCTCCCGGACTATTATGCAACAGCTAAATATCAAGGACGCCTACCAGTACTACTTCAATCATATCAACCGTATTGAGCGGTTTGAATTACTTGAGGCCCACCAATTACCTGTTGCTGGTAGCGTCCCATCTATTGATTGGGAGTTATTTGGCTCTATTCTAACAGGCTCAAAAGGTACACCTGGTTACGGTGCAGATTTGGAAAACTATGAAGTCAAATCTGCAACTGAAGGGAGCAGTTTTGAGTACCAGTACCATCTTCATGGCGGCATTTCAAAGCTGAATGAAGATATGAAAGTCGATCATATCTTCATATCATACTCGAAGGACTATAAGCATGTGACTGTGCGCCTTGCAAAAGGCAAGGATCTGGCTACCGAATTCGAAAGCTGGCGTGCTGGTCTGCTTGAAAACTATTCAGGAGAAGCTCCTCGGCAGCGTTACCGCAAGAGCATTGCTTTTGGGTTAATACAAGAATTAGGACAGATTATCGTACAGATCGAAGATGGTGTATTGATAGAAAGATAAATTGCCATTCCCCATCCATCATACCTAATAGCTAGTAACGGCGGGAACAGAGCTAAATGCTTCATCAAAGGCCGGATTGAAAATTTCTTCTGTAATCCACTCAATCACGGGTACGCAGACAGCATCGCCGAATCCAAATAGCATTTGATTAGACTCAAGGTGCGAGCCAAGAACATAATCATCAGCCCCCATCAAGCGTGCATTTTCTCTACCATTTAGCAGGCGAGCATCATATCGGCCTTTCCCTGCTCTAAGCAAAATTTGTCGTGCACTTCCTCCCTTGGGCGTGCGAAGACATCCCGCAATACCATCTGTCCTCAGTTCAGCAGTAGATTGCTTCTTACCATTGCGCATCCTCATACGCCTAAATACAGTTCCGTACGACCAAAATGGTTGATCCATCATTTCGTGGACCTTCTTTTGATGCCGTTCAAACATCTGATTGTACAAATAGGACGACCGATCTTCAGGCCACCATTCTTCGTTGGGATCGACAATATCAGCGAGGTCAGAGGAACGTCTAGGCAGTGGAGGCAAAGAATACAGATGCCAAGTTAAGTCTGAATGTGAGCGGATGAAGTTAGTAATTCTTGGAGGGCGAGCAGTATTTTTTTGCTGAAGAATAATTTCTTGCTCTAAAATATCTTGGTGGCCAGCCAAAAGGTTGCCAATAATAAAGAGTCTAACCCTGCTCTGGGGCACAAAGTGAGAGGCGTTGATAAGCAGTATATCGAGTGCATAGCCTAGTTCGCACAAAGCAGAAAGGGCTATTTCAAGATCGTGTCCTCCCTTAGATGTAAGCATACCCTCCACGTTCTCAAGCAGGATAAATGGGGGAGGATGCTTTGCTTTCATTTCTCCCAGAATTCGTACAAATTCCCAAAATGAAGACGTTTCTTTTCCAGATAAACCTTCTCTGCTGCCCGCAACGGATACATCAGTGCAAGGAAATGAAGCATGGGCAAGGGCAACAGGAGGTATCTCTTCTCCGTCAACTGTGCTAATATCGCGCAGATGGTAGCTCCCTTGACCAAAATGTCCTTCGTAGAGCTGGCGTTTTTCATCACTGTAGTCAACGGAGTAATTAGTTGACCAACCAGCTTTTTCCAGTCCCAATTCTACTAAGCCAATTCCGGCAAAAAAGTCAGCTACTGTCTTTTCGGGCATTATATTCTGCTGACTCTTCACGGACTGCATAAAATGGTCCCTCCAGAGGTTGGTTCCCGATTTTTTCTATAATACCAATGGCAACACTTATATATCGCGTCCCATTGCCTCGTTCAGCGGCACTTACATTCGATTGGGTTGAGCCAATTTTTTTAGCAGCTTCTGCCTGATTTAGTCCGGCCTTTTCCCGGACCTCTTTAGCGAGCTTGCCCAAGGTATTGAGATTCATGTATTTCATCTTGAATACATCATAGTCAATATGACTATGCGCGTCAAGCCCACAATTCGGAAAAAATTCAAATTGTAGCCTAGTGCGTTCATCAGGGGATTGATGGGTTTTTATAATTTGTGTGCTGCGTTATTTTATGGAGAATGCGCCGACGCACCGGAACGAAATCAAGGAAGAAAGGGAATCCAACATGCGAATGAGTCGGCTTTTTAGCCAGACCTTGCGCGACGTCACCGCCGACGTGGAAGTCGCCAGCCACCAACTCTTGTTGCGGGCCGGCTTTATCCGCCCGCTAGCCAGCGGCATCTTCAGCTATTTGCCCTTGGCGCAGCGGTCCATGCGCAAGATCGAGGACATTATCCGCCACGAGATAGACGCCATCGGCGGCCAGGAAATCACCATGCCGGTGGTGCATCCGGCCGAACTCTGGCAGCGGACGGGGCGTTGGTACGCAGTCGGCACGGAGATGGGCCGTTTCCAAGACAAAAACGAGCGCGACATGGTGCTGGCTATGACCCATGAGGAAGTAGTAGCCGACTTAGTCAGCCGCGAGATCAAATCCTACAAGCAACTGCCCCAGCTAGTCTATCACATCCAGACCAAGTGGCGCGACGATCCCCGCCCCCGCTCGGGCCTCATCCGAGTGCGCGAGTTCACCATGAAGGATTCCTACAGCCTCGACGCCGACTGGGACGGCCTCGAAAAGCAATACCGCGCCCACTACCAGCAGTATTTCAACATCTTCCATCGCTGCGGCCTCGACGTCCTCGCGGTGCGCTCGGATACCGGGATGATGGGCGGCGAGCTGGCCCACGAATACATGTACCTGACGCCAATCGGCGAAGACACCCTGCTCTTGTGCGACGGCTGCGGGTATTCGGCCAACCGCCAAATCGCCACCTTCGCCAAGAAGGCCAATCCCGAAGAAGAACCCGCCGCGCCCGAGAAAATCGCCACGCCCAATACCACGACCATCGAGGACCTAACCGCGCTGCTCGACATCCCCGCGCACAAGACGGCCAAGGCGCTCTTCCTGATGGCCACGGTCGGCGACGGTCGGGACAAGGAGGACGCGTTTGTACTGGCAGTCATACGCGGCGACATGGAAGTCAACGAGACCAAGCTGGCCAACGCGGTCGGCGCGCTCGAAATGTGGCCAGCGCGGGACGAGGAAATACGCGCCATCGGCGCGGAGCCGGGCTATGGATCGCCCATCGGCGTCGAGGGAGCACTAGTCGTCATCGATGACTCCGTGGCGTCTTCGCCCAATCTAGTAGCCGGTGCCAACGAGCCGGGCTACCACCTCGCCAATGTAAACCACGGCCGCGACTACACGGCTAACGTGGTCGCCGATATCGCCGCTGCCCGACAAGGTGACGGCTGTCCTGACTGCGGCGCGGCGCTGCGCGAATCACGCGGAGTGGAAGTGGGCAACATCTTCCAACTCGGCACCAAATTCACCGAGGCACTGGGCGGCGATTTCCTCGACGCCGAGGGCAAGGCGCAGCCAGTCGTCATGGGATCTTACGGGATCGGCGTGGGGCGGCTGTTGGCCTGTATCGCCGAGGAGTACCACGACGAAGACGGCTTAGTGTGGCCCATTGCCGTCGCGCCCTACCAGGTCCACATCGTCCTCCTCGCCAAGGGCGCAGGCGCAGCACAAGACGCGGGCGAACAGCTCTACGCCGACCTCGCAGAACGCGGCATTGAAGTCCTCCTCGACGACCGCCGCGAAAACCCAGGCGTCAAATTCAACGACGCCGACCTGATTGGAATACCAGTGCGAGTGACAGTGGGAGATCGCGGTTTGCAGAAGGGAATTGTCGAGGTCAAGCTACGGCGCGAAAAAGAGCGGCGCGACACGCCGGTAAAGCAGGCGGTAGAGTACATAGTAGAACAAGTAGAAAAGTTACAACGCGAGTTAGACGAGCGCGTAGTCGAAGTGGAGTACAAGGGATAAGGTTCGCCTCGCAGCCTGTAGGGGCAACTCTTGGAGTTGCCCACCCGTCCCCCAACGCAAATCGGAGGTCATGGATAATGTTCGTCGAAGGCTACACCGACCAACTCAGCTACCGAACCGGAGAACAGGTGCGCTTCCACGTGTCCACCAGTGCGGACGAATACGCGCTGGAAGTAACGCGGATCGGTGCCGAGCGCGAAGTAGTATGGCAACAGAACCAACTGCCCGGGTCGCCCTATCCAATCCCCGAAGACGCTTCGTCCCACGGCTGCGGCTGGCCGGTTTCCCACTCCTTGGAAGTGCCGGACGACTGGCGCAGCGGGTACTACGAGTTCGTACTACGCGTCGAAGACCAAGGCGGCAAATTCGTGCGGCGGGGGCGGCGCACGGCCGAGAGCCGAGGCTTCTTCATCGTCCGCCCGGCTGGCCCCACAGACGCTCGCATCCTCCTCCAGCTAGCGACCAATACCTACAGTGCCTATAACAACTGGGGTGGCTACAGCTTCTACAGCTATCACGGCCGCGGCGGCTTGCAGGGGCATCGCGTCTCCTTCGACCGTCCAATGGCCGGGCTGTTCGACCGCTGGGAACTCGACTTTGTCGAGTGGGCGGAGGGCGCTGGATACGCGCTCGATTACTGCGCCAATTCCGACCTCGAATGGCATCCCGAACTATTGGACAACTACCATCTCGTGCTGAGCGTGGGGCACGATGAATACTGGTCGGCTCCCATGCGCGACCACCTCGAAGCCTACATCGCCGCCGGGGGCAACGCCGCGTTTTTCAGCGGCAATTCCGTGTGCTGGCGGGTGCGCAGCGAAGACGAAGGCCGGGCGCTGGTGTGCTGGAAGCAACAGTTCAACATGGACCCAGCTTACGCCGCCGGAGACTACGCCAACCTCTCGACCTTGTGGAGCCACCACCTCGTGGGCCGGCCGGAAAACGAACTGACCGGCGTCGGCTTCCTCTACGGAGGCTATCACCTCAGCCACGGGCAATACATGGACGGGTCCGGAGCGTTTACAGTCCATCGCCCGGAACATTGGGTTTTCGCGGAGACAGACTTGCAGCGCGACGACACCTTCGGAGGCGAGCACACCATCGTCGGCTACGAGTGCGACGGCTGCGAGTACGAACTGGAAAACGGGCTGCCGGTGCCCAAGGGGACCTATGGTACTCCGGCCGACTTTACCATTCTGTGCACCGCTCCGGCGCGGTGGCACCCAGACGACAGCGCGTGGTACGAGCGCTGGGAAAAGGGCCGGGAGGGCGCGGCAGTCATGGGCCTCTACACTCGCGGCGGCACAGTGTTCACGGCCGGGACAACCGACTGGTCACACGGGCTAAAAGGAGACGCGACCGTCGCCCAGATCACCCGCAATGTCCTCGACCGACTGAGCCGGACAACAACCACGTGATCGCTACAGCGAGTGTTGCAGACGGGTAACGCGACCATTGCCCGCTAGGCGAAACGCAATATGTTATCTGCAGGGCAATAAAAAATCGAGTTTATTTTTCCCATAAAGGCGATATATGAATGAGCGGTATTTGGTGACAGGGGCACTCGGCTGCGTGGGTGCATGGGCGGTTCGCCGGCTAGTCCGCGAGGGGGTTCCGGTGTGGACCTACGACCTAGGCGGCGATCCCTATCGGTTGCGGATGATCATGACGGATGAAGAACTGGACCAGGTGCGACTACTCGAGGGAGACATCGCGGATCTGGACGGGTTCGAGCGAATCGTGGTCGAATGCGGTATTACTCATATCCTGCATCTAGCAGCCATGCAGGTGCCCCTAGTTCGGGCCGATCCAGTACGCGGGGCCAAGGTAAACGTCATGGGGAGCACCGTCGTCTTCGAGACGGCCGCGCGTCATAGCGACCAGATCCAGAATCTGGTCTTTGCAAGCTCGTTTGGGGTGTACGGCGATCCGGAAGCGTATCCTCCGGGGCCGATTGCCCACGACGCTCCGTTGCTGCCTCCGACTCTCTACGGGGTGTTCAAGCAGTGCAACGAAGGCACGGCTCAGGTCTATTGGCGGGAGCAGTCGGTCCACAGCATTGGTCTGCGCCCGTGCGTAGTGTACGGCCCGGGTCGCGACCAGGGCTGGACCTCCACCCCCACCAAGGCCATGCTAGCCGCCGCGCTCGGTCGCGAGTACGAGATCACCTATGGCGGCACCCTCGTCTATCACCATGCCGATGATGTCGCCGCCGCCTTTATCGCCGCGGCTAGGACCAAGCTGGAAGGTGCCCCAGTGTACAATCTGGGAGGCAGCACGGTCTCCATGGCCCAAATCGTCGCTGCAATCGAGGAGGTTATCCCCGAGTCGGCGGGCAAAATTGGATTCGACCCAACGCCGCTGCCACATCCCTCAAGCGCCGATGACAGCGCCTTGAACCAGGCCCTCGGACCTCTTCAGTATCGATCGCTGGTCCAAGGAGTCCGGGATACGGTCGAAGTCTTCCGCACCGCCCTTGAGGCCGATCGCCTCGACCTCGAGCGGGCGCTGCGCACTTAGAAGCCGTCAGGGCAAATAACTTTCTTAGAGGAGCACGGCCTACGTGAAAATTACAGGGATTAAATCCGTCATGATTCAGGGCATTCCCTGGACGTGGACGCTGGTCAAGGTGGAAACGGACGAGGGGATCTGCGGCATTGGCGAAGCGCAGTTGCCCATCGGCGTGCGAGACATCCTCACGCGCATGGAAGGACTGCTCGTCGGCGAGGATCCCCGTCACCCGGTTCGGCTGGCGCAAAAGATCTACCGCGGGCTAATCGGCGCAGGGTCCTCGGGAGGAAGTATTGTGCTGGCCTTGTCGGGAGTTGAACTGGCGCTGTGGGACCTGCACGGCAAGATGACGGGCCTGCCCTTGTGGCAGTTGCTCGGCGGCAAGTACCGAGATCGGGTGCGCATTTACGCCGACACGGCCCGACCCGGCGACCACTCGCCCGCAGCCTATGCCGACGGCGTGCGCCAGCGGGTAGAAGCCGGGTACACCGTCGTCAAGGTCGATATCGACAACAGCGCTCCAGGGGAGTACCGCAAGGATCCCCACAACCGCGCCCTATCCAGGGCTGAGGTCGAGTACATGAGCGCCGTCAGCCACGCGGCCTACGAGGCCCTGCCCACCGATGTCGAGCTGTGCCTAGATATGCACTGGAGTTACCAGCCAGCGGACGCGCTCAGGGTGGCTCGAAGGCTGGAGGACATCGACATCCTGTGGCTCGAAGATCCGACCCCACCGGAAAATATCGACGCTCTCAAGTACGTGACTGACCACACTTCCGTGCCCATTGCCTGTGGTGAAAATCACTGGATGAGTCATGGACTCAGACCCATGATAGAAGACCGGGCCGCGGATATTATCACGCCCGACATCCCTCGCTTCGGCGGGGTGCAGGAAGGCAAAAAGGTGGCCGAGTTGTGCGAGTTGCATTCGCTGGCCTTTGCCCCGCACAACATCTGCACGCCAGTGGGTACCGTGGCTTCGGCGCACGTGTGTGCTAACGCGCCGAACTTCCTAGCGCTGGAACACCACGGTCTCGACTGTCCTTGGTGGGACGATATCGCGCTGGATTGGGGCGGACCCGTAGTCGATCGCGGGTACATCACCGTGCCCGACCAGCCGGGGATCGGGGTGGAGTTAAACGAAGAGCTGCTGCGCGCCCATCTGGTTCCCGGTGAAGTGTGGTGGGATTGAAGGTACTAGCCGCCCGGCACTTCCCACTTCTCCCTTTCCCACTGCTTTTGCCCAATCCGCTCGACGTATTCCTTCCCCTTGTGCTCGGTCAGCCAGCCCTTGAGGGGAACGTCCTCATCTGTCGGCTGCCACCACCCTTTGACATCCACCCCATCGCCGAGCAATTGCCGGCGTATTGGACTGCACTTGGCGAGGATTTCAGCGGGCATCAGGTTGTAGTCGAGGCCGCGCAGCCAGCGATAGCTATACCCCAAAAACAGCACTTTCCGGGTCGTCTCCGAGGTATTAATCCCGCGCGCGTGCCACATCCGCCGGTCGAACAGCACGGCCGTTCCCGCCTTCACCTGAACCTGCATGGCATCGGCAAAATCGGGCGGATGGTCTCCCTTGTGGCTTTCGGGGACGATCCTGATCCCCCCTCTCTCCGGCTCGCTGATGTCCGTCAGCCAGAATCCGACCTTTAGCGACAACCTCGGTTGGGGACGCTCCATTTCGGGGACTGGCCGGCCGCCGTCTTGGTGCCATCCTCCCGGCTTCAGATCGACGCTACTCTTGGATTCGGGCGGGTAGTAGATCAAATGCGAGATGTAGTGCTGGACGTTCCAGCCGAGAATGTCCCAAATCAGTGGGAACGTCTTGGGCCAATCGAGCAGTTCGAGAAAAACATCATCCTCGACAATAGTCCTGAATTTCGACAGCAAGGCATTGGGGGCTAAACCACGCGCCGCCCTTTCCTCGGCATCAACGCGATCGCCGGCCTCCAGCAGCCTGCCGAGCATGTCGTCGTCGAGCGCATCCTCGACGATCAGGTATCCCTGCTGCTCAAAATGGTCGCGCTGTGCATCGGTCATGCAGTACTGCAAGCAACTTGGATCCATGGGCATCTCCACTCTGAATTTTACAGACAATAGATCGGCCGAGAGCCTCAGCCAACTTGCACTAGTTGATCTTCCTGCTCAAGGAATTCAGCAACTCGGGTTTCAAGGTCCAGATCAACCAAGTCTACCGGATGGGCAAGTTCATCCATCAATCGACCTAGCAGCCGATAGAAGTGCTCGGTCGGACAGCCACGGACAGCTATATCCAGATCCGACTGCGGTCGATGCTGTCCGGTTGCGACCGAGCCAAAAATAAAAACGTCTCTGCATCCCTCCGCCTTACAGATCTCCACCGCCCGAGCTACATCAGCGCGGTATTCATCGGGAATTGCTGACGTCGACACTGGCATTTAAGACCTCTTTTTTATTTTAGCCACGGGCCAGTAGCCGTTGTCTTTTGGTTTAGAATCCCTCAGACCGCTTGGATGAGACCGGGATAGCCGGCCACCTTGTCGTCCGTGGTAAGCAGCGTGACGTTTTCGATCTGTGCTTGCGCTATGAGTATGCGGTCAAAGGGGTCCTTGTGAATTAGCGGCAGAGACCCGACAGCGAGCGCGTGTTCGGATCGAATCTCTAATTCGCTGTAGCCGTTTTGTATCAGGCCATTCCGAAACCGCTGCGGGTCAACGCGGAAGTCGTCTCTACCGAGTGCGCTCTTGATAACGACCTCCCAAATGCTTGCGGTGCTGAACATCAGCTCCGTAGCGGGGTCGCCGAGAAGATTCTGAGCTTTTGATGACAACTGTCCTGAGTCGCCTGCCGCCCACAGCAACAGATGAGTATCCAGTAATAAAGTCACTCATCCTCCTCGAACATCTTCTCTATCTCAGAATCGCCCATGCTGTCGAAGTCGTCGGGGACTTTGATCTCTCCGTCCATGAAACCCAACCGGTGAGACGACGTTATAGTGAGCTTAGTAATGCCATTGATATTGCCAATGCCTGCACCAACCATCTCCCATCCTATGAACCTCCACCCGTCCGCTTTCCTCTGACTCTGGACCTTGTAATTCCCGCAATACAGATTATATCCCAAAGAGTCTGGTGCTGGAAAAGACCATATCTCTGTCGAAGCAAGTATATCGTTGTCGATTGAGCGAATACATGTCATGGGGTTAATCTCTGTAGCAGAGTCTGGTAGGTCCAAGTCCATGAAGGCTATTTCGGATAGAAGAACCATCTTGGGCATGATCTCATGACCCTGAGCCGGATGCTGAATTTTGCGGAAATGATCGTGCTGCAGGGGACCATTCTCTCTAAGCACCTGTCCCGACTGCGCGACCACTAGCTCGCAGTACTTCAGAAATTTCCTGTCACGCTCCTTGACCTCCCAAGAGGCCATCTCCTCGACAACCTTCAGGATGCCAGAGCCTGAAAGCTCCTCGGCGGTCTTTTTAAACCACTTGGTCTTGACAGTACGCATCGGGATGAGAAGCCGCTGTTTACCGTCTACATACTCGGGGACTGGCTCGCCACCCATGTCCATCAACATCGCCATGCCTGGCTTCTGTACACTGGGCCTGAAGCATCTTAGATCAGGCTGCTCGCCCGTCGCGTTGCCAAGGATGGTCTCCAATTTGTCTTCGGTTACGATCTGGGGGGGCATCACCTTGTAAAACAAAGACATCTTTTTGATTTTGCCCCGAATGTACTTTCCCGCCGCCTGATTAAATTCTTCCTGGCCTTCTGAGGTCTGTAAGCTCTCGACCGTCAAACTTTCGAGAATCTCTCGACTTTTCTGAAGCTCCGAATCTGTCATATCGTTTCTTCTGACTACTGCAACGTCTGATTGCATATTTTTAGGCGGGTATCTCCATCGCAGAGGTACCCGCCTTATGTCGTTTTTTAATGATGTTGTGAAATGTACCAAGGACTCGGAGACTGTCAAGCAAAAGTGCCCATCGTCTCAAGCCCAAGTGTCCAACGCATTTTACCGCTGTCAGTGTCTCATTGGTGTCTAAGCAGCCCTACCTCCCCCACTCCTCCTCCGGCACCTCCGAATAATCCTGCGGCTCGTACCCAATCACCCTTTTGCCGTGCTCGACGTCGTAGAGCGGCCAGTTGCTGCCCGACACCCCAAAAACGATTTCAAACTTCACGCCCGGGTGAATCAGCGCCTGCTCAAAAACTCGCACGCAATCGCCGTGGCTAAGGTGATGCGGGTGTTCGGGCTGGTCGCGCTTGAGATTGAAGTTGCCGATGCGCACGCAGACAAATCCCATGTCGTGCTGATGGGCAAAAGAGTGGGCCAGACCCTCGCCGAAAATCTTGCTGACCGTGTAGATACCCACCGGAGTGGTAGTCATATCGACCGTGCGGCGGATGTTGCGCGGATAGAGCGTTAAGACCCCGGCGCGGCTGGCATAGGCGACGCGCTTGACTCCGTTTTGGCGCGCGGCCTCAAAGACGTTGTACGTGCCAATGAAGTTGCTCTGAAGCATGGGATCCCACTCGTTGCCGCCGGGCAGGCCCCCAATGTGGGCGACGGCGTCCACACCGCGCGTGGCCTCTAGCATAGAGTCAAAGTCGGTGAGGTCAGAGACGACGGTATCCGTGAGATCGGGCATGGGCACGCGGTCGTGACCGCGCACCTCGTGGCGATCCTTGAGGCCACGGGCCACGTTAGAGCCAACGCTACCTGCCGCTCCGGTTACGAGTATGCGCATAATATTTTCCTTTCGCTAAGAGGCATTTTTAACATTTCTCGTGCTGTTCAGAACGAGGGCAACCACAAGGATTGCCCCTACGCTCGGTGCAGGGTGATGATCGGGGCCTCGGGTGGGCAACCGAAGCGGAAGGGCAGCCAGTGCCCAACGCCGGCCGTGGTGTAGAGCTGAGTGCGGCCCTTTTCGTAGTGCCCCCAGATATAGCGCTCGGGAAAGAACGGCTCAAAAAAGCTGCGCCCGGCCATGCCTAGCTGGAAACCATGCGTATGGCCAGCCAAAATCAAGTCGGTGCCGCCGAGGGGCGCGGCGTAGTCGAGGGCTTGCGAGCGGTGACTCAGCAGCACAGTAAAGGCATCGCTCGGCGACGCGCTTACGGCCTTTTCCACTGAGTTGCGAAGTTGCGCGTAGGACGCCGGACTGCGCAGAAAGCGCGGGTCGTCAACTCCGCCGAGGTACAGAGTCGCCGCGCCCACAGGCACCGACAGTCCTTCATTCACCAACAAGGGAATCGCAGTCCGGTCGAAGTGTCGGCGAATACGACGGATGCCGCGCATGTATTCGTGATTGCCCAAGCAGGCATAGGTCCCAAGCCGAGTCGGCACGCTTTCGATCAGGCGCAGGGTCGCCAAGTAATCCGGGTTGTGGTCGCATACATCGCCGGTAATCGCGATCAGGTCCGGTGCGGCTTGAGCCGCGCGCACGAGCAGAGCTTCGAGGTCGGCGAGCTGGATGTACGGCCCAATGTGTATGTCGCTGAGATGGAGGATCTTCAAGCCCTCTAACTCGGCGGGCAGGTCGGGATAGCGGAGCGGCACTGTGGGCATCCGCGTGCGAGTATAGGAGGTGTAGATACCGTGGCTGACGCCCACCGCCCCAAGAGCGGGTACCACAGCGAGGCCGCGGCTGAGGAAGCGCCGCCGCTCAAACGAGCTAGGCTCTTCCGTCCCCCCTTGCCGCAAGCGGTCGTAGAGCAAAACGCCCAAGACGACCGGCGTCATCAGCAAGGCGGCGATGAAGAAGGCCCCGAGGTAAAGAGTGAGAGCCGAGAACAAGCTCGTGCCGACGGTCCACAGCCAAGGCACATCGTAGTAGCGGCTCAGGACGCAGGACACCACGCCTAATAGAGTCAGGGGAAACTGCCAGTAGAACAGGCGGCGAAACCAAGTGACGCGCCACCAGTGCCGATGCACCCCAGCGACCAAGGCCAGCGTCGCAAAGTAGAGGAGGACGTACATCGCCGTGGCGAAAATGAGGAAGCGCGGGATCCCTGCCACTAGGCGCTCAAACGACGCCCACAGCAAGGCGGCGTGGGAAATAAGCTCCATCACCCGCGCTCAGCGTCCAAACGCCACCACAGACAGAAGACGACCACAAGAACCAGCAGCAACAGAATACCGGCTTGCAACTGATAGGCCGGCGCGGACAGCGCACCGAGGCTCTTGACCGCCGAGAGCACCGAGACAAACCCCAGCAACACGTAGGCGAGGAGGTTGTTCCGCAAGAGCAAGACGATTGCAGCGACGACGAAGCCGATACTAGTGACAAACGTCAACAACTCAAAAAGGAACTCGTCGAAGTGAACAGCATTGCCGCCGGACATAATCAAGCCTACCCCCAAGCCCGCCACGACCGCGTAAAGCCTCTTTTTTATAACGACGCGGCTATAGTAGAGCACCAAGCCGGCGACAATCGGGACGGAGATAGCTCCCACTACGCCGTCGGACAGGAAATTCCAAAAGGGCAGATACTGGTCCAATCCAGAAGGCAGCCCAAAGCCGAGACTCGGGTCGGAGGCGATGAATCGGCTCTCTAGGTAGCCGCGCAAGTGCTGCCATGCCTCGCTGGCGACGAGGACCAGCACGACCCCAACGACCGCGTCGCGGAATTCGGGCACGCGCCGCGCAGCCCGCAGACGCGCCGGCCAGTCTGGATAGAGGCTGGTGGCCAAGCCGAGGGCCGCGAGAATCGCCAAGCCGATTCCCAAGCTACCCAATACCATGCCCAGTATCTGGGTAATGGTAAAGATCGGCAGCGTGAGGCGAGTATCGTAGAAGTGCCCGAAAATCGACAGGCCATTGATAAAGTCGAGTAAGAAAAAGGCCGCACCAATCGCGGCGATTTTAACCAGCGGTGCCCAAACTAGGCCCTCGTTCCGCACGCGGCGCACGAGCAGCCACAGGCCGTGGATCACCACCGCGGCAATTAAAACTATAAGCAAACCGGAAAGCGCGGTTTTGAGCGTAGTACTCTCCTGGCGCTCGCGTCGCCAATCCTCGGGCACTTTGAGGAAGCGATAGATAGAAACCGGCTCGTCGCCGGCCACGTTGACCCGCACTCGATAGCGCAACTCTTCAACGTTGCGCGGGTCGCCCTCGATAGCTTCGAAGACGAAGCGGTGATCGCGGCGGTTGGGCAGTTTTTCCGACGAGGATTCCTTAAGCTCCAATTGCTCGACGTCAAAGCCGTAGGCACGTAAGTGATCGACAGCTATCGCTTGGGCTTGTGCCTCTTCGAGGTCCGCTCCCTCAGCTTCTTCGGCTAGCAGGTGGTTTATGCTGTAAAGGGAACCGTCTTCTGGATGGACGGCGACCCGGTATTCCTCCTTTTCGCCGTAGCGGAAAAAGCGCGTCACCCACAAACTGGCCAAAAGATCTTCTTGGTATAGGCGATTGACCACGGCCACCGAGTCGCGCTCTAGGATGTATCGAATCGCCATCGTATTCGGCTGGTTTTGATGATAGGTGACCACCTCGTATGCCGAGGGGTCCGCGCCGGTCGCCGCTAGATGCTCAATGGCCTTGACTTCGGCCTCCAGTCGCGTCAACTGAACATCGACAAAGTCGAGCGGCTTTTCATAGTCGAGGGCGAAAAAACCGAGCGAGATCACTACCACCGCAGCGGCCCAACCTATACGTCGCTTGGACAACGGGACATAGGCGAACGTGGGAGCCGGGGATGCTGGCTGTTGTGCTGTAGGCTCGTCTGCGGCGGCTTCCGAGGCGGGGGGTGCAGCGCTTTTGTTGAGCAAAGACGTTGGGTCGGCGAAGCGGCGCTGCCGCAAGTAGAGGACTATAGCTACCGCCAAGGGCAACAGCATCAGGCCCACCGACAAAGCCGCTGAAACGATGAAATAGCTATTGGACGAGCGGAAGAGGATTAAAGACGTGTACAGGGCGTCAATCGTATAGTGCCATACGAGAGGAGCAAGGATCCCAAAGCGAAGGAAAATATAGCCAACTACAATACCGGCGATGCCCACCTCAATGCCGCGAATGTAAAAGGGTTGCTGAGGATAGTTAGCATGAGCAAATCCCCATATAAGGCCCGCGATGACGACCGCAACCCAGCGGAACTTGAGGTATTTGTGCAGGAAGGGAATCGAAAACGCCCGAGACATGAACTCCTCGGAGACCGCGGGCATAAAGCCGATCAACAGCACCATGATCCACGGGATATAGGTGTTGACCATATCGCTGTAGGGAATGTATGCCGGACCCCAAGCGCCGACCAACTGTTCGGCCGCGATGTAAAAGAGGACTTGGTAGGCCAAAAAGGCGGGGGTCATGGCCAAGCCGAGAATGGTGCCGAGGAGAAAGCGCTTGGTGCGCAGGCCCGCGGGCGTAAACTGGCCCCCAATCTGGATTTGATTCGCGTAGTAACGTCGGTACAAAGGCTCAGCCGCCGCGGTGAGAAAGAAGATGAGGATACCTTGGGCAGCAGCAGCGAACAGACTGTTGAGCAACTGGCGCGTCAGAAAAGACCCGTATGTATCGGTCGTGTCGTAGTTAAACGAGGTCAGCGGCAGATTGTTGAGTTCGGCCAACAGCGTCAGGACCGCGGCGATAGCCCCGAAAATCGCGGCAGTCTTCCAGCGGATGTCTCGGGCGCGGACGCCGACAAAGAACGAGACCAGCATCGCCAGTATGGTTAGGAGGAGCAAAGTCCCAGCCACCAAACCCGTGGTCTCATTGTGCGACCGCAGCTCGGCGAAGTCGCGCTTCCAAGCCTCGGGGATTTTGAGAGACTCATCAAAGCCGCCGATCTGGTCGCCTTGCAGGCGCACGTAGAAGCGGTAGTGGGCCTCGCCGACGGCAAAATCGCGCAGCTTCCAGCTAAAGGTGTAGTCGATGCGGTTGGGCCGCTCCTGGGCCTGCGCCTCTACGAATTCGAGCGCGGCGAGGTCGCGGCCAAGCTCATTGGTGAGAAAGGTCTCGGCCAAGCGGCGAGCTTCGGCTTCTTCGAGGCTCGCGCCGGGCGCTTCTTCCTCGATGAGATGGCTAAAACTGACGAGCTCGCCAGACGTCGTAACCGTGGCTTTGAACTCTTCCTTTTCCAGCTCCCGCACCCAGCGGTTGCTCCAGCGCCACAACTGCACGGGATTGCCGATAACCTGCGTGGCCCCCTCCAGACCCAACTCGCGTTCGAGAAAGGTCTTGGTCTCGTTGTCGTAGCGGAAAATGGCGCTGTGGCGATAGTCGGCGAGGTCGAATCCGCGAGCGGCGATAAAATCGACCGCTTGCTCCTTGGCCTCGTCGCGGGTGACGCGGAAGTCGATGGAGGCTTCGGGAAAGGCCCGGTAGAAGTAGTGAACTCCAACGACCAAACTAACGGCGGCCATGAGCACGCAGCCGCCGATGAAGGCGAGGTCTTTTCTCGTTAGTCTTGTTTCCATCTGTCTATGAAGGGTTTTAACTGCGTAGAGGACGATTTCGTTCCGTTCAACATATCAAAAGACTAGGACACGGACAAACCCGCTGCATTGACGCGCCCAGCGGCATTTTGCAGATTCGCGGCTTCAAACCCTTAACAGAGGAGCACACGGTGGCAGCAAAAAAACAAGAGCATTTCCGCGTCGGTGTCATAGGCTACGGCGGCGCGTTCAATATGGGTCAGTTGCACTTGACCTCCATGGCCAAAAACGAGGGCGTAGAAGTCGCCGCTGTTTGCGAGCTGGATCCCGAGCGGCGTCAAGTAGCCGAAGAGGACTTCCCCGGCATCAAAACCTACGGTCGCGTCGGCTCCATGCTGCGCAACGCGAACTTGGACTTGGTGACGATCATCACCCCGCACAACACGCACGCCAAGCTAGCAGTGCAGTGCCTCAATGCCGGGGTCCACGTAGTCTGCGAAAAGCCCCTCGCCATCACCAGTGCCGAAGTCAAGCGCATGCAGGCGGCAGCTAAAAAGAACAAAGTCCTGATCTCGACGTTTCACAACCGGCGCTGGGACGGCGACTTTGTAGTCCTGCGCGATCTAATCCTCAAAGAGCAAATTATCGGTCCTGTCTTCCGCATCGAGACCGGATTTTACGGCTATGGCGAGCAGGGGACTTGGTGGCGCTCCAATCGCAAAATCTCCGGCGGAGCCATCTACGACTGGGGGGCGCATTTTACGGACTGGATTTTGAACATCGTCCCGGAAAAAATCGTCTCGGTCAGCGGCTATCAAGTCAAAAATCCCGCGTGGAAAAAATACGACAACGAGGATCACTCCGAATACACGCTGCGCTTCCACAACGGCTGCACCGTCACCCTGACCATGTCCAACCTGTCGATGAGTCCGCGGCCCCGCTGGCGGGTGTTGGGCACGAAAGGAGCGATCGAAGACGTTGGCGGCAAGTACCTCGTCAAGACGCTGATCAACGGTCGCCAGATGAGCGCAGAGGTGCCCTTCGCCGAGTCCAATTGGGATGCGTACTACGAAAACATTTTCGCGCATTTGCAGGGCCGCGCCGACCTCGTCATTACCCCCGAATCCGCGGGCCGGGTAATCGGCGTACTCGAAGCAGCCAACATTTCGGCGGCGCGCGGGTCAGTGCCCATCAAGCCAGCCTTTGTCTGAGCAAGAACTGCCCCACCTCAACCCAACCGCGCAACTGTCTGCGCTCTTGGGGATCGGCTGCCGCGCTGGGGCCACGGTCGTCGGCCTGTCGGCCGTGCGCCGCGCCAAGGGGCTGGCCTTTGTCTTTGCCAGCAGCGACCTAGCGCAGCGGACGTTGCGCGAACTGGCTCGCTTGGAGCGCGGAGGTACGCGCGTCTTTCAAGTACAGGCAATGGAAGTGCTGACGCAGGGCTTTGGCCGCGAGGATGCCCAAGTAATCGGCGTCTTGCGCGGCGATTTGGCCCGTGGGTTGGCCAAGCACATAGAGGAGCAAGAATCGTGACGTCCTGGGAAATCGAGCGCAAGTACCTCGTGGCCGACCGCTCTTGCCTCGACCAGCTAGCGGGCGTCGCCTTTCGGCAGGGCTACATTCCCATCCAAGACGGCGGCGTGGTGCGCGTGCGCATTGAAGGCGAGCGGGCGGTGCTCACGCTCAAGGGAGAGACTAGCGGCATCGCTCGCCGCGAGTACGAATACGAAATCCCGCGCCAAGACGCCGAGAGCATCCTAGCGACCCTGTGCCAGCGGCCCCACATTGAAAAGACGCGCTATACCTTGCCTTGGGCCGGCAAGGTCTGGACCATCGACGTATTCTCTGGCGAAAACGAGGGCTTGGTGCTCGCCGAAGTCGAGCTGAGCAGTCAGGATGAGATTGTGGAGAAGCCACCCTGGGCCGGCGTCGAAGTATCGGACGATCCGCGCTATTACAACGCCAACCTCGTGCGCAATCCCTACTGCAAGTGGCGGGACGATTAGATTATCCGGTCACTCCTATCCCTCAAAAAGCATACTCAGATCTAACGCCGGTGCCGAATGCGTCAGAGCGCCGATCGAGACGAGATCCACACCAGCGGCGGCGGCCTCGCGCACGGTTGCTAAGGTATAACCGCCAGTCGCTTCAATCTCAATAGCGGGATTGGCGGCGCGGATGAGCGCTACGGCCTTATGCAGAGTCGGCGCATCCATGTTGTCGAGCAGAATGCGGTCCGGGCGTCCCGCTAGAGCCTCCGCGACCTCCGCGAGATTTTCGGCTTCCACGTAGATCGGCGCTGCTTGACCCCGCGCCTCGCGGATGGCAGCGCGGACACCGCCCGCGGCCGCGGCGTGGTTTTCCTTGATCAGCACGGCGTCGTACAGACCCATGCGGTGATTGACGCCGCCACCCAAGCGCACGGCCCACTTCTGTAATTGCCGCCAACCCGGCGTGGTCTTGCGAGTGTCGGTGATGCGCGTAGCCGTGCCGCTTAGAGCCTCCACATAGCGGTGAGTCAGGGTGGCCACGCCCGAAAGCTGTTGCAAAAAATTGAGCGCGGTGCGCTCCCCAACCAAGAGCGAACGAGCGCGTCCCTGCAAGCGGACGAGAGTCTGGCCTTCTGCCACCTCGTCCCCGTCGGCAACCTCAGCACACACAGAAACGTCCTGGTCGAGACGAGCGAAGACCGCGCGGGCGACCTCAATGCCAGCGACGACGCCTGCTTGGCGGGCGATGATGCGGGCGCGAGCCTCGGCATCGCTCGCCACGGTCCAAGCAGCGGTCAAATCGGCTGCTACATCTACAGCGCCGAGGTCTTCCCGCAAAGCTAACTCGATGAGCTGGTCATAAGCGGCGGGGGGCAATGGAGCAGAGTAGTTTATGGCCATTTTGTCTCCCGAAAGAAAGTTGCTGGTTCACAGAAAGTGAAAAATGTACGCAAAGTCTGATCACGCCGCTGACATTAGACAGAAAATGCCCGGCAGTCTATGTTTTTTAGTATGCCCACGCTCGTCCACGTCACGCACGAAGCCGTGCAGCAAGCCGGTGGCATCGGCACGGTCCTGCGCGGCCTGATCACCGCCCGCAGCTACCAGCGCCATTGCCAGCGCACCATCCTGCTCGGCCCCTTAACCGATCCAGACAGTGCCCAACCGCTCGGCCCGGACGGCGAGATCCTCTACGACGCCAGCCGCAACATCCGCGCCGCCGACGTCGCCAACCAGCTCAGTGCGGTCGAGCAAGAGTTTGGCGTGCGCTTGGTCTATGGTCGGCGCTTGCTGATCCAAGACGGCCACCGAGCCTCGCCCGAGGTGCTGCTAGTGGATGTGAGCCGCCCACCTCTGCGACTGAACGAATTCAAGCGCGACCTATTCCTCCACTTTGGCCTCGAATCGCACCGCTACGAACACCACTGGGAATACGAGCAATACCTGCGCTTGGCTGAGCCGGGTTTCGCGGCCGTGCGCTCCCTAGTCGGAGACGCGCCCTTCTTGCTGCTAGCGCATGAATTCATGGGGCTAGGTACTGCCTTCAAGGCCCTGCTGAGCGGTGCATCGTGCAAGACCCTTTTCTACGCGCACGAAGTAGCCACCGTGCGGCCCTTGGTAGAGGAGCGACCCGGGCGCGACATTGCCTTTTACAATGCGCTGCGCCAAGCGCGCGCAAACGACCAGTACATCGACGATCTATTCGGCCCGCAAGACGGCTATTTCAAACACGCCCTCGTCAGCCAAGCCTATCGTCTCGACGCAGTCCTCGCCGTCGGCGATTGGGTGGAGGAGGAGTTGCGCTTTCTCGGGCCGGAATTCGCCGCTCGTCCCATCGACCTCGTGTACAACGGCGTACCGGCCGCCGAGTTGTCCGCAGCCGAGCGGGAGGCAGCGCGAAAAAAAGTGCAGGCCAGCGGAGCCGCGCTCTTAGGTTGGACCCCGGACCTGATCTTCACCCACGTCGCCCGCTTAGTCGAGAGCAAGGGGTTGTGGCGCGATTTGCTGGTGCTCGAACACCTCGACCGCCATCTGTGGGAGCGAGGGCAACGGGCCCTGTTTATCGCGTTGGCGACCGAGACCGGTCGCCGCGACCCCGAGGACATCCAACGCATGGCCGCGTACGGTTGGCCCCTAGTCCATCGCGAGGGGGGGAGCGACCTCAGCAGCGGCGAGTTGAAGTTCGACCTTTTAGTCCGCGCCTTTAATGCGCGCACGCGCGCCGTCAAAGCGCTTTTCGTCAACCAATTCGGCTGGGATCAGCAAAGCTGCGCGTTCCTGCCAGCCAACGCGGAATTCGCCGATTTGCGCCGGGGCAGCGATGTGGAGTTCGGGCAGTCGATTTACGAGCCTTTCGGCATCTCTCAAGTCGAGTGCCTAAGCGCTGGTACCATCAGCGTGGTCAGCGATGTGTGCGGCTGCCGCGGCTTTGTGCGACAAGCGGCTGGTGAATCGGGATTGGACGGCTTTATCGAGGGAGCTTATACCCAACTCGCCGCAGCCGACCGCGCCGACCAGCCGATTGGTGCGCACGAACGCACACAGGCCGAAGCATTGCAAAGTCAGGTGGTGGCCAGCGCCTTGGCCGACCAGTTATCCACAGGCGCGGCCGGCCGCAAAAAGCTGCTTGTCGAAGGCTATGCCGCGGCCCAGCAGATGAGTTGGGAGCGCGTGGCCGAGGATATGCTGTTGCCCGTTTTGCGGCGATTGGAGCAGTAACATGGCTGGGTTGGCGATTGCACTCTCACTCTTGCTTGGCGGCTGCGTGCCCTTTATCGGCGGACGCGACCAAAGCCGTCAACTAGCAAGTGCGGCCCAAGACCTCGTGAAAATCGTCGAAGCCCAAGAGGGCGAGGTTGACTGGCTGGGCTTGCGCGACCCCGCTGGCGTGCAGACCGAGGAAACCAAGGTGCTCAACGACTACTTGCTGTCTGCGCTGATGAAGGCCGAGGTCGAGGTAGGACTGGTCGATACGACCGGGAAGCGGTGGCGCGACGAGGAATTAGTGGGTCTAAAGCAAGGAGGGCGCGCCGCGCTCGCGTTGGGCGGGCGGCTTGAAGCAGACGCCCCGTGGATGTACGTGCGAATGTTTTTAGTCGAGCGGAAAAGCGGCGAGCTAATGGCAGCTCGCACCACCCGCATCTTGGAGCGGGACTTGCTCCATGAACTCGCCTCGCGCGAGCTTGGAACCGACGCGAGTCATGGGCCGATTGAAGTGGATTTGCACCTGATTGCCAAACGCGAAGAAGGAGGCGTCGCCCAACTAATAGAACTAGCAGAGGGCGTGCAATTGCAACAAGGCGACCAGATGCAACTGCGCTTCAAGCTAAGCCGCGACGCCGAAGTCCACGCCTTGCTGTGTAGGTCTGACGGCGCGTTAGAGACCGTGTTTGACGAACAATTCGTCTATTCGGACATCGTCCAATACGCCCCCGGTGAGAACGATTGGATCACCTTCAACGAACTCGATCAAGTCTATACCCTGTACTTCCTCGCCGGGCCGCAGCTATTGGCCGAAAACGCCGGGCCGTTCTACGAGCAATTCGCCATACTTGTCCGCGATGGCCAGATAAACCGCTTCGCCGGGCTGGAAATGCTCGATCAGACACTGATCGAATTTCTCCAGCGCCCCGAACCCATCGCGGTTTTGCGCGGCGACGAGGATATTTTCCTAGGCCAGCCAGAAACCATCGTGTACGACGACGGCAACACCCTGTCGAGCCAAGCGGAAATCCTCACCGGCTCCCCCGTGCTAGTGCGCGCCCTAAGTTTTTCCGTGCAGTAGGAGTGACCGGCCAGTCGCCTTCTGGATTCGAGATATTCAACCGCCCCTACAAAACCGCGGCCACTGACGAGCAGAAGTAATCGAGGTTGTCCTCGGTCAGGCCAGCGACGTTGATGCGCCCTCCCGCGACGATATAGATCGCGTACTGCTCCCGCAGCCCCTCGACCTGCTCGGCATTCAAGCCCGAAAAAGAGAACATCCCCCGCTGCCGCTCGATAAACGAAAAGTCGCGCTCCACGCCTTGCTCGCTGAGCCGCGCGACGAGCCGTTGGCGCACGCGATTGATCCGCTCGCGCATCTGGGCTAATTCGCCTTCCCATTGGCGGCGCAGCACCGCGTCGCCGAGAATTTCGCAGACCATGGCTGCGCCGTGGGCCGGGGGATTGGAGTAGCTGGTGCGCGCAGCGATTTTGAGGTGGCTCAAGGCCCTTTCCGCAGCGTCCGCGTCCGCGCCGATCAAAGTCAGGGCACCGACGCGCTCGTTGTATAGGCCGAAGTTTTTAGAAAAGGAACTGGCCACTAACAGTTCGCAGCCCGTGTCGCAGATCGTCCGCAGGCCCGTCGCATCCTCTTGTAACCCATCGCCAAACCCCTGATAGGCAAAATCGACTAAGGGCAGCAAGCCGCGCTCGGTGACGACCTCAGCAATCTGCCGCCAAGTGTCCGGGGTGGGATCGCAGCCGGTGGGATTGTGGCAACAGCCGTGCAGCAGCACCACGTGGCCGGAGGGAATTTGCCCGAGCGCGGCGAGCAAGGCATCGGCGTCGATGCTGTTGGTACCGCCGTCGAAATAGGGATAGGTCTCGACCTGTAGGCCGGCCGAGGCAAAGATCTTGGGGTGATTGGCCCAAGTCGGCTCACTTATCCATATAGGCCGGTCGGCCAAGTTCTGGGCGAGGAAATCGCCAGCTAGGCGCAAGGCTCCGGTGCCGCCGGGACTTTGCACGGTGATGGCGCGTTCGGCCGCCTCGTGCCCGACGCCCAAAATTAGCTCCCGCACGGCAGCACCGTATTCCGAACTGCCCTCAATGCTCAAATAGCTCTTGGTCTTTTCCGCAGCCAAGACGCGCTCTTGCGCCGTTTGCACTGAAGCCAAAACCGGCGTCTGACCGCTCGCATCCTGATAAACGCCGACGCTGAGATTGATTTTGTTTGGATTCTCGTTGCTCTTGAACGCCGCGCTCAGCCCCATAATGGGGTCGGCCGGCGCCATCGTTAGTTGTTTGAACATGCGTTATACTACCATCTGTTTTTTAGGTCTCCCCAACTAATGGGTGCCACGGCTGTGGGGCTGGAAACTCGGGTAAGCTCGAAGGTGTCGGCAGTGCTGTTTGGATATGGGAAGACGAGATTGCCGCTGTCGCTTGAGAACTCAGCGGCGATAGTCCATCCCCGTTCAGGTGTACCGCTGAAGTGGGAAGTAATCCTTTCCACTAAATCGTCAGGGAGATCGTCCGAGCCCAGAACCTCAGCAAAGAACTTGATAAAGAACTCACCAGCCTCCGTATCGCCCAAATACAGAGCAGCTTCGTCAATATCTAACCGCACGCTGTTGCCCTCGGTGCTATAGGTACCCATCCAGGCAAAAGTCATCGAATACCCCCCATGCGGACTTGCAAGTACATCAACAGCTAGCTGACGCAAGGCATCTACGTCGATAGTCGAATCCGCTGCGTTAGCGACGTCCATCAAATGGGGATCTAGTCCCTCTAGTGCGAGGGACAATATCGCGAAAACGTCGACGCCGACGAAACGCATCTCAGTGTCAAGTTGGCAGGAGTTGTATTCTGCAAAGGTGGCCCGGAGAGTCGTTTCGCCCTCTATCGTTTCGATGTAGAAGGTGCCGTCTTCTTCTACTGTGGCCAACTCGACTCCTTCCTCAGTACCTTCCCAAGTACCCAGCAGGACGTCCTCGCTAGCGGCAGGCAAAGCCCACAGGATTAGGACGAATAAAAAAGAAAGGCTGCGTTTCATGATAGTCTCCTCTCCCGATGAGGTAACTTAAAAAAGTGAATGTACACCGCCCGTCCTCATAATCAAACCCCCAAAGACGGGTTTTATGCACATCCTCAGCAGCGGCGATACGTCGCAAAAACCAACTCGCCTTCGCATCGCTTTTCTGCCACCTCCCATTCGCTTTCGTCCCACGCCGGAAAGTACGCGTCGCCCTCGACTTCGATAGGCAGGTGCGTCAGGATCATTTCGTCGGCCAAGGGCAGGGCCTGCTCATAGACTTGGGCACCCCCCAGCACGAAGAGTTTTTCGCTGCCGTGGGCGCGGGCGCGCTGCAAAACCTCGGCCAAACTCGCGCAGACAACCACGCCCTCGGCCACCGCGTAGGCCGGATTGCGGGTGAGGACGAAGTTGAGGCGCTGTGGCAAGGGACGAACCTGAAAAGTCTCGTAGGTCTTGCGGCCAGCCACGACCGCGTGGGCCCGCGTGACGCGGCGGAAGTGCTTCATGTCGGCCGGATAGTGCCACGGGATGGCATTGTCGCGGCCAATGACCCTGTTCTCGCTCAGGGCGGCGATGATAATGGTTTTCATGCGGACGAATCGGATGGATGAAAGAAAGAGCGGACGACCGGATGCTCCGCGCGCTTGGCCTCGGCAACCGTGCCGGTAAATGCCACTTGGCCTTGGTCCAGCATGATGAGACGACCGTCGAGCCGCTCGATGCTGAGTAACTCGTGAGTAATAATGGCGATGGTGATGCCCAATTCGCGGTTGAGCATGAGGAGCAGCGCGTCGATCTCGGCCGCGGTGACCGGATCGAGACCCGCGCCCGGCTCGTCGCAGAAGAGAATCTCCGGGTCCATGACCATGGCCCGCGCCAGAGCGGCGCGCTTGCGCATCCCACCCGACAGCTCGCCGGGGAAGTGCTCGCAGGCGTGCCCTAAGCCCACCGAGGAGAGGCGAGTGCGCGCAATTTCTCCAATCAAGGATCGCTCTAGGTCCGTGTGCATTTCCAAGGGCAAGGCGACGTTTTGCTCAACTGTCAACGAATTGAGCAGCGCGCCGTATTGGAACATCACGCCCAGCCGCTTGCGCAGGGCCGCCAGCTCCTCCTCGCCGAGGGCCGTCGCGTCTTGGCCGAGGACTTCAACGCGGCCCGAGGCGGGTTGCACCAAGCCGATAATCGCCTTGAGCAAGGTGCTCTTGCCGCAACCGCTGCCGCCTAGCACGACGGCGATTTCCCCCTCTTCTACGTGAGCATCAATCCCACTCAGAACGACCGTCTCGCCATAGGACACGCAGAGACCTTGGATGTCAATAGCGCGAGTTACCATTTGAGATAAAAGACAATGCCCCAGAAGGCGTCGAGGATGATGATGCCAAACAGCGACGACACAACTGCGGAAGTAGTAGCCCGACCGACGCCCTCGGCTCCGCCACTGAAATTGAGGCCGTGGTGCACCGAAATTATCGTGATAAGCCACGCAAAAGACGCGCTTTTGACCAGCCCCGTGAGCAAATCCTTGAGAAAGAGCGACGATGCGACTTGGTTGAGAAACACAGTAGCCGGGATGTCCAGCGACACCACGCCGATGAAGGTGCCGCCGAGGATGCCAACGAAATTGGCCATGATCGTCAACAGCGGCACACAGACGACCATGGCCCACAGCTTGGGCACCACCACAAAGCGCAGCGGGTCGATTCCCATAGTCTGCAAGGCGTCCAATTCCTCGGTGAACTTCATGGTGGCGATCTCCGCGGCAATAGCCGACCCAGAGCGGCCAGACACCATGATCGCGGTCATCAGCGGCCCCAACTCGCGAGTCAGGCCAATGCCCAGCAGATTGGCGACGAAAATATCGGCCCCAAACTGGCGGAGCTGGGCCGCGGACTGAAGGGCTGAAACCGCGCCGACGAGAAAGAGAATCAGCCCGACGATCTGCAACGCCTGTGCGCCAATCGCGTACGCTTGTTCGCCAAAGCTGCCCCGGCGAATTTGCTCGCGGCGGAACAAGGAGCTAACCGAGAAAAAGGTCAGGTCGGCCATCAGGTAGAGAAAACCGGCCGCGCGCACGCCCTGAGCGCGGACCCAAGCGCCGAGGCGTTCAAGGACGACGCAGGACGGCGCGGGCGGCGCAGGCGAGGGCGCAGGCGAGGCAAAGTCGAAAACGGGCTGCAAGTGAGCGGGCAGCCCATCGAGGCGGAGTTCCTTGTCCAAGGAGCGGGCGATATCAGGCAAGCCGCGCAGAAAGACGGCCCCCGCGGTGTCGAGGTGTTCGACTTGGCGCAAGTCAGCGCGGAGCGCGGGACGCGGGTATTTGGCGATGAGATTGCGGACTTGGGGGGCGAGCGCGCCGATGGAATGTAGCGAAAGCGCGCCCCCGAGCGCGATTCCCTGTTCGTCGCTTTGCACCCAAGTCATAGCAAATAGTTGAGGCGCAGCAGGACCTGTTGCTCAGATTGCAACCGCTGGATCGGCTGCTTGCGCTCGAAGTCGAAGACGACGACCAAGTTGGCGAAGCGACTAAGCGGCAAGCGCAAGCGGTTTTCCCAAGTGAACTCCCAAGTGTCGGTGGCCGTCGCCGGGATGAGGAGGTCAAACTCCGAGTCCAAGCTGGGGAAGTGAGAGAAACGCGACCGGAGCAGTAGCACGGCCTCCAAGCCGGTGGTGGCCGTGTCCTGCAACTTGCGGGCGACAGTGCGGGAGGAGTTTAGGTCAAAGGTATCGGTAACATAGCTTTGCCGCGCCCCAAAACCAACGCGCATGTCGAGGTTCAGGGGAAAGCTGCTGATGACTTGGGAGTTGATGCCAATGCCTTGGCGCAGTTCGAGAGGGCTGAAGGGCGGAGAGAGGGTAAATTCGCTAATGCTCGTCGTGTACTCGGCTTGGTCGCCGGTGCGCATTAGAAGGCGTCGGGGCGGGTCGAAGTGCTCCTCTTCAGCGAATAGCCTAGTGTTGAACACCCCGCGCAAATAGGGGCCAATCCGCTTGGAAAGCCGGTAGATATACGTCGTGCGGACTTCGAACTTGTCGATGGACTTGCGAAAGTCGTCGCCCTCTTCGCGGGTGAAGCCCTCTTCAAAGTCCAGCCACAGATTGGCGTAGTGGCGGTCCGTGTTATAGACGCTGCTGCCGATGATCTCAGCGGCAAGCAAAAGGACCGAGCGATCCGCGCCGGTAGTGTTCTGAGAGGTGGACAGCCGGGGCGAACCGCTGAGTTGCAAAGAGGTCTTCCAGCGCGAGTCAACTACTTGGGTGAGAAGGCCATGCTGAGCCGGAGGGTAGAAGCCGATGAACTCGTCACTGGTGTCCACTATTAGATTGCGCTGGACCAATTCGCCCGGCTCTAAGCGGACGCTGAACTTGCGGGTGGTTGATATGTTGTCGCCGACTCGCACTACCGAGTAAACCCCCGGAGGCAGAAGCCAAGTTTTGACCGCCTCGCCGCGCTCCTCCTCGACACCGAAACCGAGGCCGTAGTTTTCCTGTGAGGACTCCCGGTACAGCTCATAGGATTCGTTGATCGATGCGCGGTTCTCAGACATGACGTTGATGACTAGTCCAGCCCAGAAGGGCTTTACCAGAGTCGTCATGCCCTCTTGGACTGGTACGGTGCGGATCATCATCTGGAGGTCCGTGCCCGAACCGACCAGTAATTTGTAGCTGCCGGGCGAGAGCAACACGCCAGTGCCGGGGGAGGCTTCGCGGATGGGTTTGTTGCCTTGTAAAACGAGAAAGCTCGGTTCGTTGAGGGAGCCGGTCATCGTCGGCACGAACAGGAAGCCCTTGCCCTTGGGAATCAGCGTTGGATCCTGTTCGAGTTGGCCGCGTCCGGGTGGGGCGATCCAAGTGTAGCTATCGCCTCGGATCGGACCGACGAACAACGGCAGGGCGATTAGGATGTAGAGCAGCTTGCACATGCCAAGTCCTATGGGGCTAGCTTCCCCGGTATGAGTTCGTAGTGATCGGCTTGGGTTTGCAGCACTGTATCTCGGACCGCTGGTGCAGTTTCCCCTTCGGACGCGATGGGCGCGACAGGCGCGGGCCGCTGATTGTTGCTGAACTTGAAGTCGATCTCTCCGATCGCCTTTTGCATCCGCTGGCCCAAAATTCCGCTCAACGCAGCCACCATGTGTATCATGGCCGGGGAGAACACTTGTTTCTCCTCGTCGAAATCGTCCTGCCATATAACCTTGCCATCGTCCTGCCTTACCAGTTCCATCGTCATAACGAGATGGGCTGCCCACAAATCGCCGCTGTCGAAGCGCTCAATGGCTTTGACCGAGCCGCTGAGTACGTAATCCGGGCGGTGTTCGTAAAAATCGCGATCCCCGCCGACATAGGTAAAGAGATCAGCTTGGCGCAAGTGCTGCTTGACTGCATCGGTAATCATGTCGCTGGGGCGCTCCATCCAATAGTGGATGTTGTCGCGCTGCAGTTCGTACTGATCGCGGCGGCGGATGATGTTGGTGCGGTCATACGCTCGGGGCACCTCAAAGCCTTTGACCTGCAAGCGGAAAGGGTACGGGCGCTCGGAATCTTCCACGCTACCGCGCAAGGGTTCGATATGCAGCTTAAAATAGCGCCGCTGCGGCAACTTGGTGTCGCCGCCTAGCAACTGGGCGCAGCCGGATAGAACTGCTGCCAAAATGAGAGCCTGACCGCAGCGGCTCACTCGGCTATTGGGCCTCACTACTGCTACCTCGGATGAGTACCGCGGGATTCTCGCGGATTAGTTCGGTGGTTTCGCGGATATTCTGCAAAGTTTCCTCCAATTCCTGCATGGCGCGCAGGAGATTCTGCCGGCTGGCCCCCACGGTCTGGTCAATGCCCACAAAGGTCTGGTCGATATGGGTTATCACGGTGTCCATCCGCGCGATGAGTAGGGGAACCGGGCCGTCCATTTGCTGGCGCAACTTGTGCATCGTCGCTTGCAGGTCATCAACCGTCTGTTGCAGTTTCGCACCCACGAGCAAGACGTGCAGGGAATCGGTCGTCGTCGCCACCGTCGCGCTAGCTTGAGCGAGCGAGCGACTGGCGGCCACCATATTGGCCGCGGTCTCGTCGAATGCGGCGCGGTTGTCCTCGACCAGCGCGTTGGCCGTGGCCAGCAGGTTGCCCGCGTTGTTCAGCATCTCAGTAAAGGTGCGCTGATTGTCGCTGCTGAGCAGCGCGTTTAGGTTGTCGATGGTTTGCTCAACCTTGGCGCTGAGCACTTCGGCGCGCTCTTGCATACTGCTAAAAAAGGTCTCGTCCGCGACAATGGTGGACCCCGGGGGGAGGACCGCAGCGTCGTCGCTACCCCCGAAAAGCTCAATGGACTTCAGGCCGGTAAGCCCCAGCGAGGACATGCGCGCCTGCGTATCGGTGCGGATGGCGTTTTCGGCCAGCCGCCGCTCAATCGAAATCTCAATTACCACGGTAGCAAGGTTATCCTGCGCGATCGCAATGTCCTCGACGCGACCGACGCTAAAGCCCAAGTACTTGACGTTTGCGCCTTTGTTGAGGCCGCTGACCGGCGAATTGGACTCGATGTAATAGGTATCGCGCTGGTGCAGGAGATGGCTGCCGGCGACGACGATGAAAAAGAGCGCGAGGACGGCGAGCGAAACCAAGAAGAAGATGCCAAGGCGTATTTGCTGTGCTCGGGTAGCCATAAAGACGCTGTGGAAGAAGTCGTGATTGAAATCCGCCCCTTAGGGCAATATCAGCAACGCACCCCCTGAGAGCAAGAACTCGGCACCACCACCCGCAACGCGGCCGGGCTAATTTCCAGCACGAGCGGCGTCTGGTCTAGATAGTCGCCGTCTGCATACACGCTATGCGGCGCGGCGGTGTGCAGCGCTAGGCGGGCCGTGCGCTCGACGCGCACGGCTGGATGGCGGACATGTGTTCGCCAAAAGAGGCGAATCATCAGCGGCAGAATCGCCCGCCGCGGCACCGCATCGACGACGACCACGTCGAAGAGGCCATCGCCAAGGTCGGCATCTGGGGCAACGCACAAGTTGCCGCCATAGTTCCGCGCATTAGCGGTAGATACTTGCAGCACCTCTTGCTCAATCTCCCCAAAATCGCCGCAGAGGCGGACCCGGATCGGCTGGTAGCGAACGAGGTGCCGCAGTGCCTCCAATATATAGCGAATTCGCCCAGACAGCGGCCCTTGGGCGCTTTCCATGCGGCGGTTGACTTCGGCGTCAAAACCAAAGGCGGCGATTGTGGCAAAGAAGCGGTCGCCGGCCCTGCCCAAGTCTATGGCGCGCACCTCGCCACGGAGCAGATTGTCGATGGCCGCTTCCACGCGGAGCGGCACGACGAGGGCGCGGGCCAAATCGTTGCACGTGCCGCACGGCAGCAGCCCCAAGGCCGTGTGCGAACCCGCGAGGGGCGCGAGCGTCTCGCCAATGGTGCCGTCGCCGCCGCAGACCACCAGCCGTTCAGCGCCCTCGGCCACGGCCTGCTGCGCCAACTCGGTTGCGTGGCCCTTAGCTCGCGTATAGCGCAACTCAACCGCTTGACCGGCGTCTTGTACAGCCAAGGCGGCTTGCTCGGCGACGCTGCGGGCGCGGGCGTTGCCCGCGGTTGGATTGGCTATCAAGACCCAGTGTTTGGCCATAGCTTGGGTTGTCCCCTAAGCGGCTTTGCGCGTAGATTAATTGTATAAAAGATAACACCAAAACATGGCTAAACGAAAACGAGACATCGATTGGGCCGACCAGCGCCGCGAACTGGAAAAACAGGTCGAACACCCCTATATCACCAAGCAGGGGCTAGACCGAAATCGGCGCGACAACAAGGGCCATAAGCCTAGACGTCCGAAGCAGTGAGCCTCCTTGTGGCAGGGCGTCCCGCCTTCTATATTACAGCGTTTTGCGCCCTGTCCTGACGGCCACTCGCTGCATGGGATGGGGCTTTTGTCCATTTCCGCTATGATCAGAGAATTCTATCAGGACCGCACCGTGCTGCTAACCGGCGGCACTGGGTTTTACGGACAGGGGCTGACAGCCAAAATCCTGCGCTATTTGCCCGGCGTGCGGCGCTTGTACCTCGTATTGCGGCCCGGTCGGGGTCCGGGAGGGACCACGCTGCCGGTAGAGGAGCGGCTGGACGAGCTTTTCAAGCTGGTCGTCTTCGATCGCTTTCGCCGCGGGGAACCAGCCGCCTTTGCCGCGGCACGCCAGAAAGTGCGCGCCTTTGCCTGCGACATGCAGCAGCCAGGCCTCGGGCTAGACGAAGCATCCCGCGACGAACTGCTAGCGGAAGTGGATCTCATCATCGGCAACGCGGCCAGCGTCACTTTTGACGAACCACTCGACTCGGCGATCCAATTCAACACCTTGGCACCCCAAGAGCTGTTGCGGCTGGCCCGCGAAGGCCGCAAAAATCCCATCTTAGTCCACGTATCAACCGCGTACGTCAACGGTCGCCTGACCGGTGCCGTCCCCGAGCAAACACTGCCGGTTGACCGCACGATTCAGCACCTAATCGACGGCAGCACGCCGCCACAACCTTTCGTCCCCGAAGAAGAAATCGCCGACGCGCAAGCCCGCTGCCGTGCAATCCGCGACCAAGCGCAAAGCGACGAGCAACAGCGTGCATTCCGCCGCGAGATCGTCGAGCAGAGCCACCGTCGCACGCTCTCGGACAGCCGCTTGCAAAAGCTGATTGACGACCGCTGTCGCCGCTGGATTGAGCGCGAGCTAGTCGAGGAGGGGATGCGGCGCGCGCGGCAACATGGCTGGAATGACGTGTACACTTTTACCAAGGCCATGGGCGAACAGTTGCTCGTCAAGAACCGCGGCCAAGTGCCGCTGGCCATCGTGCGGCCCAGCGTCACCGAAGGCGCGCTCGAAGACCCGCATCCAGGCTGGATCCACGGACTCAAAGTAACCGACCCACTGATAGTGGCCTACGGGCGGGGGATCGTCCCGGACTTCCCGGCCGCCATGGGCGCACCCATGGACTTGGTGCCCGTGGACATCGTCGTCAATACCGTGCTGGCCGCAGCCACGCAGGCCACGGCCTCCACAGTAGAAGTCTTCCACGCGGCAACCAGCGGAGAAAACCCACTGCCCAACACTCGGATGTTCAAGTACGTCAAGGGCTACTTTGAGGAACACCCCCTCCTCAACAAGGACGGCTCGCGGCCCGAGCTAGTGGATTGGACCTTCCCGACGGTGGATCGCTTTCAGCGCGCCTTCAACTGGAAGTACCTCTATCCTCTGGAGCTAAAGCAAAAGCTCTACGACTACCTGCCCGAGCGCTGGGCACCGGCTCAGAAGAAGCGCCGCTTGGCCGCGCTCAAGACGCGCCTCAAGCGCGTCCAGTACTTCATCGACCTGTTCAGCCCGTACACGACCCTCGACTGCCGCTATGAAGTCAAGCGCATGTTGGCCCTCTACGAGTCACTGCCCCCCGAAGAGCAGCGGATCTTCAACATGGACGTGCGGCGGATCGACTGGTATCAATACTATCAAAAGACCCACCTGCCCGGCCTCCGGCGCCACGAACTGGGCGGGTCCGACGACGATCAAGAGCCGTTGAGCGCAGCACCGAGCGAAGTAGGGGGCGAGGAGCAGCGCTGGCGCATCGAGGAAAGCATCCGCACCATCCCAGAACTGTTGCGCTGGGCCTGCGGTCGCTACGCTGCCAAGACGGCCTTGCAAATCGAGCGCCGGTCTGGCTGGACGCGGATCAGCTACGACGAGTTGCTCATCCGCGCCGAGCGAGTGGCGCGCAGTTGGCGCGCACAGGGCGTGTCGGCGGGTGAGCGGGTCCTGCTGTGCGGGGACAACGGGCCGGAGTGGGTCGTCGCCTATATGGCGGCCAGCTTGCTTGGGCTAGCCGTCGTGCCCATCAGCCCGCAGATGCGCGATGAAGACGTCTGGAGGCTGTGCGACTTCGTCCAAGCGCGGGCGCTGATTGCTGCGGAAAAGCGCTTTTCCCAGCTCTCGCCCGAGGGCGTGGCAGCCCACAAGGAAATGGCCTTTTTCAATGTAGATCGCGATGGGCTACCGTTCGGACACACTCCTGAGCCAGACGCATCCGCCAAAAAAGGTCGTTGGAAGCGACCAAGGGTCAATCCAGACGCCACAGCGTCGATCATCTTCACTTCGGTCGTCGAGCCGCGCGGAGTGGTGTTGAGCCATCGCAACCTCATCTCCAACGTCCTCGCCCAAGGTGAGGTGCTGCGCATCTACAAGTCCGACCGCATGCTCTCGACCCTGCCACTGCACCAAGTCCTCGAATGCACCGGGGGCTTGCTGCTGCCGCTGCTCGGTGGGGCCACCATCACGTATTTAGAAACCGTCAACAGCCGCGAGATGCTCCGCGCCCTGCGCGATACGGACGCGACCGTGCTGTTGACCGCGCCGCGCCTGCTACGCGTCTTGGCCGATCGCGTCGAGCGCCTCGGGGCCGAGGCCACGGCTGGGCTAGCCGCTTTGAGACGGGTCGTCAGCGTCGGCGCAGCCCTGTCCGACGACCTCATCAGCGCCTATGAGCGTCTCAGTGTGGCGATTTGCCAAGGCTATGGCCTGAGCGAAGCGGCTTCCATCGTGGCGGTCAACACACCCAACCAGTGCAGAGCCAGGTCGGTGGGGCAGGTGCTGCCCGGACAGCAAGTGCAAATCGCCGCGCCGGACGAGCGCGGCGTCGGCGAGGTCTTGGTGCGAGGTGCCAACGTCATGGAGGGTTATTTCTCCCAAGAGGAGTTGACCGAGGCGGTGTTGCGCGACGGGTGGCTACACACCGGCGACCTCGGCCGCCTCGACGACGGCTATCTCTTCGTCGAGGGGCGGAGCAAGGATCTGATCGTCAACGGAGCCGGCCACAACGTCTATCCCCGCGAAGTCGAATCGCTCTATCACGACTTGCCGCATGTAGCCGAGCTAAGCGTGGTCGGCGTACCTTCGGCTCGCACCGGGGGTGAAGAAGTACACGGCGTGGCCGTACTCAACTGCGAGGCCGAGCAGGCCGAGGACTTGCACACGGCCATTCAAGCTCGCTCATACGAGATTTCGCGCACCTTGCCCAGCCATCACCGGATCCAGCGCCTGCACTTTTGGACCCAACCGCTGCCGAGGCTGGACGACGGTACCGTGGACCGCCATGCCTTAGCGTCTGCCATCGAGCGCGAGGACTACCCGGGTACGGCCCTGCCGGAATGGGAGCGGGCGATCCAGCGCCAAATCGGCCTGCTTGCGGGGCTGAGCACCGAGGAGGTAGCGGCTCACATAGACGCGCCGCTCGACACCTTGTTGGATTCGCTGATGGCCGTCGAGTTCGCCGCGTGGCTCGGCCAGCGGCTGGGGACCGAAGTCGATGGGCTTTTGCGTCCACAGGACACACTTCGCAGCGTCTTGGCGCGGCTGGAGGTTCACTTGCGCGACGGGATGGACTGGGAGGTGGAGCAGTCGCTCGCGTACTGGTCGGGCATCTTGCACGCCGAGCCGAGTGCCGAGCCAGAGAGCGAGGCCGGCAAAAATATGCTGCAAGAAATTCTGTGGGAGACCGGCGGCTCTTTGTTCCGCCGCTTTTTCGATTTCCGGGCCGGCGGCCTAGAGCACTTACCCCAAGATCGGCCCTACCTGATTGCCGCCAATCACACCAGCCACCTCGACGGTGCCTGCGTGTACGCGGCCGTGTGCTCCCATGTCGATCACCTCAATATCGCAACCAGCGAGCATTACCTCGCCGACTCCGAACTGCGTTGGTTTTTGTACACCTTCGCCAACGCCGTTCCCTTCGACGGCCAAGGCAACTTTGCCGACGGCTTGGTGCGGGCGCGGCAATCGGTGGAAGTGCGCCGCCCACTGCTGGTCTTTCCCGAAGGCACGCGCTCAGTCAACGGCCAGCTACAGCCGTTTAAGGCGGGCGTGGGGCTTTTGGCCTACGAGCTAGGCGCTCCCGTAGTGCCCCTGCACATTGCCGGCACCCACGAAGCCCTGCCCAAGGGGACGCGCACACCATCGCGCCACCCCTTGCGCCTGCTCTTTGGCCCTCCTCTAGAAACCACCTCTTTTAAGGAATCTGCCGAGGCGTTGAGCCCCTATGAGATCTACTACGAGATCGCCGCGGCGCTCAAGCGGCAGATCGAGGCGCTGGGCCGCAAAAATATCTGATTATGTATCCCTACTTATTTGAGATCGGCCCCATTAGCGTTGGCACGTTTGGCCTCATGGTCGCCCTTGGTTTCTTGGCAGCCCTACGCGTACTCAACCGCGAGTTCAAGCGCCAAGGACTACACAAAGAACTGGGATCGACGATCGTCACCACCTGCATGATCGGCGGACTAGTCGGGGCCAAGCTCTACTTTGTGCTCTTTGAAACCTCGCCTGAGACTTGGGGCGAAGTGTTCGACCTGCTGTTTTCCGGCTACGGCCTGACTTGGTACGGAGGATTTGTCGTCGCCGCTGCTGGCGTACTCTGGCAAATTCGCCGCCACAATGCGCCGCTGGGCCACGTCGCCGACGCGGTGGGCATTGCTCTTGCCGTGGGCTACGGGATCGGGCGAATCGGCTGCCAGCTCGCCGGCGATGGAGACTACGGGGTGCCGACGGATCTTCCTTGGGGCATGGCCTATCCCGACGGAGTGGTGCCAACCACCGAAAAGGTCCATCCCGCGCCCGTGTACGAGACCCTCTCGCACTTGGGGATCGCGGCCTTCCTGTGGAAAATGCGCACCCGCTTCGAGCCTCCGGGCCTGTCGTTTAGCTTCTATCTCATCCTCGCCGGGCTAGCGCGATTCACGGTGGAGTTCATTCGGATCAATCCGCCGGCGCTGTGGGGCTTAAGCCAAGCCCAGCTTCTCAGCATCGCCATGATCGCCTTCGGCTTGGGGCTGATGCTGCATCTGCAACGCCGGGAGACCTCTTGATGGCCAAGACGCGCTATCCGCGCATCTCCAGCTTTAAGCAGGCCGCGGACTTTCGCGCCCATCTGGCCCATTTGGGCGCAGAAATGCCCTGCGACGACCAGATCGAAACCGCTCCCACTTCCCCGCTAGCCCAAGCGGCCCAAAGCAACGGCCACCGCATCGGCAATCGCTTTGCCATTCAGCCGATGGAAGGATGGGATGGGACCGAAGACGGCCAGCCGAGCGATTTGACGCGCCGCCGCTGGCAGAATTTCGGGCGCAGTGGGGCCAAGCTCATCTGGGGTGGAGAGGCGTTTGCCGTGGTGCCCGAGGGCCGCGCCAACCCGAACCAGCTCATGGCGCGCGAGGAAAACCGCGCTGGCATGGCCGAACTCCGCGACATTCTCCTAGCCGCGCACAACGAGCGCTTCGGCACCACCGACGACCTCCTCCTCGGGTTGCAACTGACGCATTCGGGGCGCTTTTGCCGTCCCTATCGCAAGGACCAATCCGCGCCGGCCATTCTCTATCACCACCCGATCTTGGATCGCAAATTCGGCCTCGATGCGGACTATCCGCTCCTGACGGACGCCTATATCGAGGAATTGATCGACCGCTACGTCGCCGGCGCGCAAATCGCCCATGAACTGGGCTACCACTTCGTAGATATCAAGCATTGCCACGGCTACCTAGGTCACGAATTCCTCAGCGCGTTTACGCGGCCCGGCCCCTTCGGCGGGTCCTTTGCCAATCGCACGCGCTTTGTCTGCTCCATCATTGAGGGGATTCGCAACCGAGCACCCGGTCTCGGCATTGGCGTGCGGCTGAGCGCCTTCGACTTCGTACCCTTTCGGCCTGATCCAGACGCGAGTATCGACGGCAAGCCGGGGCATGGAGTGCCCGAGCCGTACCAAAACTGCCTGCCCTACGAGTACGGCTTTGGAATTGATCAAGACGATCCGCAGCAAATGGACTTAGGCGAGGCCGAGCAGTTCATCGCCTTGTTGGCGAGCTTGGGCGTGGACCTGATTAACTTGTCTTGCGGCAGCCCTTATTACAATCCCCACATCCAGCGGCCGGCGCTCTTTCCTCCTTCCGATGGATACCTGCCGCCGGAAGACCCACTGTGCGGGGTAGCGCGGCAAGTGGCGATGGTCGCCCAACTCAAGGCGCGCTTCCCGCGCAGCCTGTTCATCGGATCGGGTTATTCTTATTTGCAAGAGTATCTGCCGCACGTGGGGCAGGCCCTCGTGCGGGCGGGCATGGTGGATTTTATCGGCTTGGGACGGATGGTGCTGTCCTATCCCGACCTGCCCTGCGACGTGCTGCAAACCGGCCAAATACAACGCCGCGTCATCTGCCGCACGTTTTCCGATTGCACGACTGCGCCGCGCAACGGCATGATTTCCGGGTGCTTTCCCCTCGACTCGTTTTACAAGCAGCGCGAGGAAGCCGAGCGTTTGCAGACACTCAAAAAGGGAGCGGAATAATGGGTCAGTTTGTCGATAAAGTTGTGGTAGTCACTGGAGCGGGCACTGGGATCGGCGCGGGCATCGCGCGCGGTTTTGCCGACGCAGGAGCGCGGGTGGCGTTTGTCGGGCGACGTCCTGAACCGCTCGCCGCCGCGGCCGCTGGCCTCGATGCCGATCGCGTCCTGCTCCACTCCTGCGATGTATCCGACCGTGAAGCTGTCGCAGCCCTAGCGTCCGCTGTCGAGGCCGAGTGGGGTACCGTCGATGTGCTAGTCAACAACGCCGGCATCAACACCAATCCGCGCGCGGTCGGCGACGTGGCACCCGAGGACTGGGACCAGACCATTGCCATCAATCTCACCGGGGTGTACAACATGGTGCGGGCAGTGCTACCGGGAATGCGGCAAAAAAACGACGGCCTCATCATCACCATCTCGTCCATCGCCGGTCTGCGGGCCAGCAAGCTAGGCGGTGCCGCGTACTCGGCTTCCAAGCACGGGGCAGTGGCTCTGACGAACTCGATCAACGAGGAAGAAGTCGAGTTCGGCATCCGCGCCTGCGCAATTTGCCCCGGCGAGGTCGAGACGCCGATTTTGGCCCAGCGGCCCGAACCCGTCAGCGCCGAACGCCGGGCTACCATGCTGCAACCCGAAGAACTGGCCCAAGCCGCGCTCTTCGTCGCCGCGCTGCCGCCCCGCGCCTGCGTGCCCCTCTTGGTGATCAAGCCGACGGTGCAGTTGTTTCAGTAGGCATTTCTCATAAATAAGCGCCGGTTATATTCCAGTATTATGCTTGTGTGGAACAGGAGCCCCGTGTTGAGGCACATATAGCCGAGTGAGGATGTTATGACTCTGACAAGAGTAAAATTGAGACGCTTTACTGCATTCTCGAACTTGGAATTGGAGCTTTGCCCCGGCATTAATGTTTTAGTGGGCGCAAACGGCACAGGCAAGACTCATTTGATGAAGATCCTATATGCGGCGTGTGACGCTTCTAAAGAGGACGTCCACTTCGCCGAGAAGTTGATGCGGGTGTTACTCCCGTCAGGCCGCTTCCTAGGGCGACTGGTCAAACGGCAGCCGGGAAGTACCAAGAGAGTCATAGAAAACGAAGAATTCAAGGAAGTCCATGACCTAATTGAAAAATTAGCTAGCGGTCCGGTCACATTCGTGGACGTGTATCGCGGCGACCAACGATTGGGAGTTTCGTTCTCCAATCGCATTAAATCACCAAATTCCGCCTCCGTTTCTGTAAATGGTGCTGATTCTTGGAAAGATCCTTCATTAAAAAGCATCTATATTCCGGTGAAGGAGATGCTCTCTAATGCACCCGGCTTTCGTTCGCTTTACGCGGAACGCGAAATTCATTTCGAAGAAATTTATGCGGATATTCTGGACCGGGCTTACATCCCGTTACCGCGCGGCAAGTCGGATGCTCTGAACAGGCGTTTACTCACCTGTTTGCAAAAAGAAATCGATGGAAAAGTGACGATCAAAAATGAGGAGTTTTTTCTAAAAAATAAAAAAGGAACCTTGGAGTTCACCTTGCTTGCTGAGGGCATGCGCAAGCTGGGATTGTTGTGGCTTTTAATACAAAATGGCACTTTGCAGAACGGTTCGGTACTGTTTTGGGATGAGCCTGAGACCAACCTGAATCCGAAGCTGTTAGGTACGCTAATTGAGGTCCTGCTGCAATTGCAACGCGCTGGTGTTCAGGTATTTCTAGCGACCCACGATTACGTCATCCTCAAAGAGATCGATCTCCGCATGCGAGACGAGGATGCAATAGCCTTTCATTCATTTTACTTTGACGAGACGGGCGAGGTAGCCTGTCACACGGCAAGTAACTACCTCGACATTCATCCCAACGTAATTGCGGATACCTTCACCAACCTCTACGACCGGGAAATTGAGCGCGACCTATAATGACCGTTCTTGAGGAAGGGGATCTGCAGATTACTATCGGCGACGCGATCAATGCGCGAAAGTTCGACGATGCCAACCACGGGTTGAACAACTGTATGAAAGCGGTGGATTTCATCGTTGAGCTTCTCGACTGCTATCTGTTCATTGAAATCAAAGACCCACAAGCTCCCCAGACACCCAAGCAAAGTCGCAACGAGTTTCTTCGCAGACTTAGAAGCGGCGAGCTTGACGAGGATCTCAAATACAAGTACCGGGACTCCTTTCTCTACGAATGGGCATCGGGCCGAACCAACAAGCCCATTGATTACCTAGTACTGATTGCCATGGAATCCCTAGATAACGCCCTTTTACTGAATAGGACGGAGGACTTGAAGCGGAAGCTGCCCTTGTTGGGACCGAAGGCACGTCCTTGGCTTCGCCCGCCTGTTCGGAGTTGTGGCGTATTCAACATCGCGTCGTGGAGCAACCGCTTTCCGCAGTATCCTGTCTGGCGACAAAGTGCGGGAACGACGTGTCCTTAATCGGCCCGCAACACATTTCAGTAGCAAACTAAGATAGCACCCATCGTCATGCGCCTTTCTCGGCTCCTCACGCCTGCGGCCGCAAGTTCAGCAGCACCAAGAGCCAAGTGCGGCTCCAGTAAGCACTGTTGATATAGGGATTTTCTGCGCTGGGCCAGTTGGTCCAATAGGTCTCGTTGTGCGGAATGCGGTGCGGCCATTGGACGATGGGAATGGAGGGCAACTCGGCAAGCCAGAGGTCCATGGCTTGGCGGTAAAGCTCGTCCATCTCCGGGGCGTCGGTCGGAGTCTGGCCCATCTGGTCGATCAGCGCGTCGTAGGTCGGGTTTTGCCAGCGCCAAGGCATGTCGGCTGGTTCGCCGGTGGGCTGGACAAAGCGGCTGTGGTACTGACGCAGCACAAAATAGGGGTCGCGCATAGAGCTAAAGTTGCCGATTAGGTACGCGCGGGCCGTGCCCTGGCGCAGGCGCGTGGTAAAATCCGAAGTCATGCGGAAGGAAGCGTCGATGCCAGCCTTTTTGAGCTGGGCGATGAGCACCGGCGTCAGATCCTGAAAGTGGGAGAAGATGTCGATGACCATGCTCAGGCGCTGCCCGTCCTTTTCCCAGAAAGCTCCGTTGCGCACGTATCCTTTGCGGGTGAGAATCTCCGCGCTCTTTTCCAAGTCAAAGACGCCAACTTGGTGCTCGGCGATCAAGTCCTCGGCGAGGGTAAAATACCGATGCATTTGCGGGAGATCGGGCAAGGGCAGCAGGGTCCACGCACCTGAGTTTTGCCAGCCGATGGCGACGAGTTGTTCGCGGTCGATGGCGTAGTTGACCGCGCGGCGCATCTCCGGGTCGGACCAAGGGGCCTCCAGCCCGTTGAATCCCAGCGATATGGGCCACCAAGTGATGTAGCTATACGGCGGCTCGCGGCCCGTCCAAGTCGTGATGTTGCGATTGCGCTCCAAGAGGGAGACCATGTTGGCCGGGCGCAACTCCAAGCAGGTGTCGATGTTGTTGGCGATCAGGTTCTGGACGCGTTTGTGCTCTTCCATGTAGGTCAGGTAGATCAGCCGCTCGACCTGGGGCAACTCCTGAAAGCCGAGTTTCTCAGCCCACCAGCCCTCGCGCAGATCCCAAATCCGTTGGGCTGGTTCCGAGCGCACAATGCGATAGGGGCCAGTCAAAACCGGCCAACCTTTTTGCAAGTCAAAGTTGGCAAAAGTCAGCGGGTCTTCCTCCTCCCAGATGTGCTTGGGCACGATGGGGACGCCTTGGTCGCCGCTGTGGACGAAGTAGCTGAAGAGAAAGCGTGGGTTGGGCGCCTTGAGCGCGACGCGCGCCGTCAAGCTGTCGAGGGCAACTGCCTCTTCGACCCAAGTTGCCATATCCGTCGAGTACATGAGTTGCGGGGCGTGCTCCACGAGCATGTTGATGGTGAAGGCAAAGTCGTGCGCCGACCAAGGATGCCCATCGCTCCACTCAACGCCCGGACGGATTTTGACCACAAGTTCGGTGTAATCCTCGTTGAAATGGTGGCTCTCGGCGATCCAAGGTACTAGCTCGGAATTTTCCTCGTAGGCATTGAAGAAGTAGAGCGGCTCGTAGAGGAAGTTATATCCTATCCGCGAGATGCCGCCTGGAATGAAGGGATTGAAGGAGTTGTAATCTTGAATCTGGCCGGCGCAAGTATTGGCCTCGGCGCAGTCCATGATCAAGGTCCGATTGCGCGGTACCTTTTTGAGAACATATCCACCCTCGTCGCCACTACAGGCGATGATGGGCAAGGTGGCTAAAAGCAGGATATAAATAGGCATTGACTACTCTCTTTTAGCCGCTTGCAGGGCACAAGCGCGGCTTTGGGTTAGGGCGGCTACAGGGTCGGAGAGTTGGGGGCTGAGCTCAATGCTCGCCGGGCCAGCGTATGGGCTTAGGGCGAGGGCAGAGAAAGTCGCGGCTAGCGCTTCTTCGGTCAGCACGCCTTCCAGCAAGGACCAGTGCAAATCACCTTCCCCGTCGTTGTCATCTAGATGCACGTACCCAAGCCGATCTCCGGCGGCCGCTATGACCGTGGCCGGGTTTTCCTTGGACATCTGTAGGTGGCCGGTGTCGAGGAGCAAGTAGAGGTTGGGATGGTTTAGGCTGGACAAATACTCCAAGGTCCCGGCCGCCGTCGGCAACGCCTTGCCGGGAAAGTGCTCAACCCCAATGCGAATCGCGCACGCGGCCGCGAAGTCCGCCACTTGCCCCAAGGCTTCACCAAACTGGGGCAGCGCGGCCGGGTCAGTCCCTGGGACCACATACGCAGTGCTAGCACCAAGGTCCGCAGCATGATCCAGGGCCTCCCGGCAGTGGTCGAGAGCGGCTTGTTGTGCGGCGGGCGAGCCGTCGAGAGCAGCGCCGTCTTCCATGTTAAAACACAGCGCGAGGCAGGACACCGACAAGCCGAGATCGCCAATGCGCGCACGCGACGCTGGACTAACAAAGGTCTTCGCCTGCACGTCAATCGAGCGAAAGCCGATAGCAGCTAGCGCAGTAAGGGCGTCTTCTTCCGAGCCGGTCAAGGCCCAAGCACAACAGGATAGCTCCACGATTCGTTCCTTCCGGTCAGCAAATAAAACGTCTCTACCAAGCGGGTAGCGCGCCGTAGCACACGCGGCGGCCCTCCTCGACTTTGGCGAAACCGAGGCGAGCAAGGTCGTGGCCTGGCCGGCGGTCCTTCATCACCACGCGGCGGCGGGCGACGCGGCGGGCCTCACCCAAATCCGCAGGAGACGGACTGCCCTCCCGGGCCAAGTAACGGACCAGCGCTAAACCCCGAGCGCCGGCAATAGTTTCGCTAAACATGGGGTCGAAGTAAACCACATCCCAAGCGTTGTCCGCTTCGCGGCGCAGGTAGTCGGCATAGTCGGCGTTTAGGACTTCGACGCGGCGCATGGCCGGGGCGAGGGCGGGCGGGTCGTCAATCACATAGCAGGCCATGCCGCGCTCGACCAGCAGAGCCAACAGCGGCGAGGCTTCGAGGCTGCGGACGCGACCTGTCGCGCCGACCTTGTAAGCGGCCACGATGGCGTCCGCACCCAAACCGCAGGTACAGTCGAGGACGCGGTCGCCTAATTTGAGCTGCAAGGCGTCAACCAAAATGTCGTGCTTGCCTTGTTCTAAGGCGAGGATCCGCAATTTGGCCATGTTGGGATGGTAGCGGAGGCACTGTCCGGCGACCCAAAGGGAAAAATTGCCGCGCTCGACGACGATCAGACCCGCGAGCCTCTCGTCCGCAGCCATTCCAGCGAGCGAGCGGTGGGCGCGAGGCACATAGCGGCAGCCGGTTTCGCTGGCAAGACAATGCGCACTCGCAAGCTCCCGAGGGCTGGGACGCGCAGAGGTGGTTACGGCGAAGGCGAACTGTGGTTCCGGTTCGCGGTTAGTTTGCATGCGGTGCAACGGCCTTCAATCGTCGCTAGTAGGACTGTGCCGTTGGGCTTGTCACTTAGGCGGGGACAAAGCGCTCTAATCGCCAGCGCTTGGCCCACGTCTTTTCCAAGCGCACGCACAAGCACACGTCGTTGCCCTTGTAAGTCTCCGCGAGGACCTGACCCTGCTGATGTAAATGGGCCAACAGCCGGCCTTCGGCTTGGGGAACCTGCAACTCCAAAGTGATGTCTCCAGCGACGCTGTACGCGCGGATTTTGTCGCGCAGCGCGTCGATGTTGATGGCTTGGCTAGCCGAGATGGCGATGGCGTCTTCGCGGTCTGCGTACGCAGCCGCTATCCGCTCTTCTTCGCCGGGGGCTACTTGGTCGATTTTGTTGTACACCCTCAGGGTGGGACTATCTGCAAGCCCGAGGCTGTGGAGAACTTCCTCGACCGTGGCGATCTGCGACTCGTAGTACGGAAAGCTCAAGTCGATCACGTGGAGCAGCAAATCGGCCTCCACGGCCTCTTCGAGCGTGGCGCGGAAAGAGGCAAACAGGTGGTGAGGCAGGCGGTTGATAAAACCAACCGTGTCGGTGAGCAGGATCTTGTGGTTGCGGTCGAGATCAACGGCGCGGGTGGTCGAGTCCAAGGTGGCAAAGAGCTGGTCTTCGACTAGCACATCCGCGCCGGAAAGCGCCCGCATCAAGGTCGATTTGCCAGCGTTGGTATAACCCACTAGAGCCACCTTAAAAACATCCGCGCGATTTTTGCGGTTGGTCGCCATCTGCACGCCGATTTTGTCGAGCTTGGCCTCTAGGGAATTGATCTGACGGCGAATCAGGCGACGGTCGATTTCCAATTGGGTTTCGCCCGGGCCGCGGACGCCAGCCGCCCCCATACCGCGAATGGCCCCGCCGCCGGCTTGGCGCGACAGGTGGGTCCAGTAGCGAGTCAAGCGCGGCAGGAGATAGTTGAGCTGGGCCAACTCGACTTGGATCTGAGCCGTGTGGGTGCGAGCGTGGCGCGCGAAAATGTCTAAGATCACGGCACTGCGGTCGATAATGCGGCGCTTGGTAACGCCCTCTAAGTTGCGCATCTGGGCTGGCGAGAGGTCGTTGTCAAAGACGATCACGTCGGCTTGGCACTGGGCCGCAAGCGGCTTGAGGGAGGCGGCCTTGCCCTTGCCAACGTAGTAGGTCGGATCGATGCGGTCGCGCCCTTGGATCTGGCGCGCGGCTTCGACGAGGCCAGCCGTGGCGGTTAAGCGGCCGAGCTCGTCGAGGGAGTGTTCGGCTTCCCAAGCTGGCATCGTGGGCAGGGCGACGCCGACGAGGATGGCGCGTTCTTGTTGCAGCGTGTGATTTACTTCCATTCGGCCTTCTTTGGACTTGGTGGTACAGCGCATCAAACACAAACAGAACGCATCACTTTGTCAACACCGCAAGGGCGAGTTTGGGCCTCCAATGCGCGGGCGAGCCGTTTGCGACAAGAGAGTTGTCGTTTGCAAGGACACCGACAATTTCACCCTCATCACAGGTAAATAGGGTAAAATCGCGTGTTTCTAACCCGTCGTTTATCCTTGACTTTTTGAAAAATTATTTGTGGTATTACTTTGTTTTTGCAAGCGTTTGCTTAATATCGAAACACGGGTCGTACCATGGGCAAACACCGCAGCGGAAATGCTAACGAGGACCTGTTGCGAGACCTGCGGCTCGCGGTTTGGCGGCACAAACAACCAGAGGGCGAATTCATGATCCTATCGCAGATTCGCCAGACTCTGGATCACGCCGGAGTCGCTTACGACGGTTGCCGGTTGTACCGAGTACACGCCGACAACGGCGAGTGCAAGATGCGTGTCCATCCCTTGACGTCCTACGGGCATTGGTCTCCGCTAACCAAAGGACAGCAGTGGGTGCTGAGGGCGTGGAAATCAGCCGCGACCTGCTATCGAGCGCCGAGCCGCCACGGCGAATGCGCTTGGCTGGCCCAACAGATGCGTTGCAATGTCAAAGCCATCCTCGAAACGACCTTTGATCAAGGCGTCCTAGCCGTTTATCGCAAAGAATCCATTGCCTGTAGCGACTCAGACGTCGGCTTGTTCAAAGGCTTGGGCGAAGTCCTCAGCGGACTATACTGCCGACAAGAAGACCTGTTGCAATTACAGGCCAAAGAAGCCCAGCTACGCCAAGCGCAGAAATTGCAGGTGATGGGACAATTGACCGCCGAGTTCGCCGGCGAAATCAACCAACACTTAGAGGTAATCATCGACGAGACCAGCCTGCTGCGCGAAGGCGACTTAACACCCACCGTCGGCGATGGCGTACAAGCTGTGTACGAGGCTGGCCTCCAAGCACACAGCACCAGCAAGCGGCTGTTAGGGTATGTGCGCCAGCAGAAGACGCAGAAGGAATGGATCAACTTCACCCACCTCGTGCAAGAGACAGTCCGGCTGATGCGTCGGACGCTCCTAAAAGACCAGATTGAAATCGCCGAGGACCTAGCCACGAATCTGCCCTATATCAAGGCTCATGCTGGCCAGCTCCAACAGATCGTCCTCAATCTTATCCAAAATAGCCGCGACGCCATAAAGCAAGTGCGAGACGCAGGGCAGATCGCATTGCGGTTATCGACCCGCCAAGGCTGGATTGTGCTGGAGATCGAGGACAATGGGCCGGGCATTCCCGAGGAAATTCGGGCCGACATGTTTGCACCCTTCTTCACGACCAAGGCGTCGAGTCAGCACAGCGGATTGGGGCTGAGCGTATGCGCGGGCATTGCTCGCGACCACCACGGCCGCCTATTCGTCGCAGACTGCGCCCAAGGGGCCTGTGTAGTCTTGGAACTGCCAATCAATCCGCACGCCGCGTTAGTGGATAACTGACCTTGTTGCAACAGACGCGCTCCTATATGTTCAAGCTCGCAGCGCACAACGCGGGAGATGAAGCGCATGGTCATCGTACTAATGGGCGTAACGGGCAGCGGCAAGACGACAGTGGGCGAACAGCTCGCCCAACAACTTGGATGGGCTTATTACGACGCCGACGATTTCCACCCGGAAACCAACGTGCGCAAAATGGCCAGCGGCACGCCGCTTACTGACGAGGACCGCTGGCCTTGGCTGGAGACCTTATCTGTATCCATTGATCAGTGGCTACAAGCCGAGCAAGGCGCGATACTCGGCTGCTCCGCGCTCAAGCAGAGCTACCGCGACATCTTGGTCAGCGGGCGACCCGGCGTGCAGATCGTCCATCTCAAAGGCCCCAAGGCACTCATTGCCCAGCGGCTTGAAACGCGGCAGCACCGCTACATGCCGACCAGCCTGCTCGACAGCCAGTTTGCAACCCTCGAAGAGCCGCGCGATGCACTGAGCGTAGATATCGGCCCTTCGCCCGCCGCTATTGCCGCGACCATCCGCACGGCCTTGCAGCTCTAATTGCGATAGTTATCCCAATCTCGTCCTTTTACTTCGGTCTATTCACCCCGCAGGATTCCCGCACGATCAGAGGCGTTTCTAGGGTTATTTGCCGAGGCGTCTCCTGCCCCTCAAGCTGTTCCAGCATCAGTTCCATCGCCGCTTGGGCAATCGCCTCACGGGGAGTCGCCAAGGTCGTCAATGCCGGCGTCATATAAGCCCCCACTTCGATATTGCCGAACCCCACCACGGCCACATCCTCGGGAACGCGCAGCCCTGACTCTTGTAGTCCTCGACAAACACCTACAGCCGCATAATCACTCCGACACACAAGGGCGGTAAAAGGCTCGCTGGCGAGCTTTTTGCCCAGTTGATATGCCCGTTCTAAAAAACCGGTTCTACCAGGTAGGCGTTGGGGAGTCAGGCCGTGCTTTTGCATCGCCAGCAAATACCCCTTGCCTTTGTCTGAACCCGCGTTGTTCGTATTCCAGTCCGTTCCGACAAATCCGATCTGCTCATGCCCCAACCGGATTAAATGCTCTGTAGCCTCGCAAAAACTCGTTACATCGTTCAGCACGACCCCACTCAGGCTTGGAATCGGCTGGTGAAAAGTCACCACCGGCACTAGTTCCTCCACAGCATGCAAAATGCTGTCTGATTCTCCTACTACGCCTCGCATATCAATCAAGAGTCCGTCGATGCCCCGGGAAAGTAACTTCTTGATATCCTTTATCTGGTCTTCCTCTGTCCGAGGAAACCGCTCGGTGGGCATGCCCACCACAATCTCATAATCATGCCGTTTAGCCGCCTTCAGAATATCAGTGGTTTGATTTCCGAACATCTCCCGAGAAATATGGTGGGTTAGCAAACCTAGGGTATTTGTCTTCCCCGTCACAAACCCCAGCGCCAGCAAATTGGGAGTATAGTCCAACTCGGCGGCTTTTTGCAGCACCCGTTTGCGGGTCTCCTCCGTCACCAAGGCCGACACCTTCTGATCCTTGGATAAGGCCCGAGAGATGGTTGCAATCGAAACCCCCAACTCCCGTGCAACATCTTTGATGGTAGCTCGTTTTTTTTTCATTGACGTGCGTTCGGGTTAAGGGAGATCTAATCGGTGAAATTTAGACGGAGGAAAAAGCAGCGTCATCCCAAGTACACAAACAAATACACCGCCAAGAAAATCGTCACCAATAACACACTGCTACTGATAGGCCACGCCCGCGCAAAAACGCCGGACGGGCCGTGGTACTGGCGCACCTGATCTATCAGAGCAAATACCTGTCGCTTGCCCCAAGCGATCAGTCCACCCCACAGCGGCGCACCCACCTGCACACACAACCGCGCCGCCCCTGGCAGCAGCTTTCGGTAGGTCCAGTCCACGTCGATATTGGCCGAGCGCAGCTCCGGTGGGTAGATGCCCGTCAGCTTGAGCGCGACAAAGGCCAGCGCCGAAAAGAACAGCAACTGAAGCTGTAAGACGATGTGGGTCGCATCGTAAGGCTCGTAGGCAACCGGGTAGGGCAGGAGGCTGTACAGATAGTGCGGGAACGAACCGATGCCAATGCACAGCACCGCCCCAATCCCCATTGCCACGAGCATGTTGCGCGGTGCTTCGCGGCAGCGAATCCCCGCGTCGTGGGCGAAGAAAGCAAAGAAGGGAATTTTGATGCCAGCGTGATGAAAGACGCCAGCCGAGGCAAACAGCAACAGCAACCATACTACGAGGTGTCCTTCGTTGGCCGCGGCCTGCATGACCATGGACTTGCTGACAAATCCACTAAAGAGCGGGAACGCCGAAATCGACGCGGCCCCGACCATGCAAAAGCCGCAAGTCCACGGCATGGATTTGTACAGGCCTCCGAGATCCGAGCCGTTGATCCTGCCGGTGCGGTAGAGCACGGCACCCATCGACATGAAGAGCAGGCCCTTGAACAGCACGTCGTTAAAGGCGTGGGCAACCGCGCCGTTGACGCCCATACCCGGCCCCAAGCCGACACCTACTACCATAAAGCCGATCTGGTTGATCATGCTGTAGCCCAACACGCGGCGCAGATCGTTTTCAATAACCGCATAGAAAATGGGGAACATTGCCATGGCTGCGCCGATGTAGAGCAGGATTTCGGTGCCGGCAAAACTGCGCGCCAACACATAGACCGCGGTCTTGGTGGTAAAGGAGCTTAGAAAAACCGCACCTGTGGGCGTGGACTCTGGGTACGCATCCACCAGCCACGAATGCAACAACGGGAAGGCGCATTTAACGCCAACGCCGAGGAAAATCAGCCGCGTGGCCCAGCTATCGATGCCCAGATGCCCCAGCGTCAGCGAGCCGGTCTGCTGGTAGTGCCACGCCGTGCCGACCAAGAGCAACAGACCAGAACTGATGTGGATCAGCAGGTAGCGCGTACCTGCGGCAATGGCCCTTTCGCTCTGGGTAGCCCAGATCTGGAAGACCGAAGAAATCGCCAGCAACTCCCAGAAGATGAAGAGCACAATGAGATCACCGGCAAAGACCGCGCCTACAGCCGCGCCCGCGTACAGGAAGCCGGTCGCCTGTTGCAAGCGGTCGCGCAGGTGCAGCGAAAAGAGCGCGGCGAGGAACGCGGCCAAGTGAAAGAGATAGCCAAAGAGCAGGCTGAGCTGATCAACGCGCATCCAGTGCAGCTCGTACCCGGCTAGGGAACCGACTTGACCGTCGCCTATCTGGTAGCCGAGGAGATTGTAGAATCCGGCCAGCGGCAAAAGAAGCAACGCCACCCGCCGCGCGGCCAGCGGCAAGACGGGCAACAGCAGCCCACCTAACAGCAGGAAGGCCGCCGGGTGTAGGCTAATCATAGTAATCCTCGCGGCGCATCAGCACCTTGCGCATCTGGGTGGCTATCAAAACCAACAGCACGCAGGCGACAAACCCGTATATCGCGTAAAAGCCGAACCATCCCTCGACCGGGAAGACACCTTCGGCAAACATCAAGTGCCGATGGAAGAGCAGGTCCGCGCCCAAAAGCAAGGCGCAGAGGACGAAGAAAACCCGTATCAAGCGGTGGACGTTCCTCGGCTGGTCGAATAGATGTTTTTTCTCTGAGTTCATAACCTTATCCTCCGATCTGGCGGCAGAGGTTGATGAGCGGGTCGGGATAGAGGAAGAGTACCAGCCCGCCCAGCGCCGTGCAAACCAGCGGCAGGACGCAGGCCAGCGGGGCTTCCTGTAGGCCGTCTTCTCCATCGGGTGCTGCGTAGAAGAAGGCGTTGACCGCCACCGGCAACAGGTAGGCGATGTTGAGCAGCGAGCTTACCAAGAGTACGCCAATAGTCACGTACTGCTCGGCGTCCAACCCGGCGAGGATGAGATACCACTTGCTCCAAGCGCCTCCCAGCGGCGGCAAGCCAATGATGCTCAGCGAGCCGACGAGAAAGGCCCCCATCGTCCACGGCATTTGCCGACCAATGCCCTTCATCTCGCTGATCTCGGTCTTGTGCAGGGCGACCGCGATGGCCCCAGCGCAGAAGAAGAGGGTGATCTTGCCGAAGGCGTGCATGGCGATGTGCAGGCTGCCGCCGAGGACGCCCCAACTATTGGCCAGAGCTGCGCCGAGGACGATGTAGGAAAGCTGACTGACCGTGGAATACGCCAAGCGGGCCTTGAGGTTGTCCTTGGTCATAGCCACCAGCGAGCCAATGAGAATCGTGGCGCAGGCCGCGTAGGCCAAATAAGTGCCCAAGCCCGTGTCGGCGAGCAGGTCGATGCCGAAGATATAGACGACCACCTTGAGGATGGTAAAAACGCCCGCCTTGACCACGGCGACTGCGTGCAGGAGGGCGCTGACTGGGGCCGGAGCCACCATAGCCGCAGGGAGCCAGCGGTGAAAGGGCATCAGCGCTGCCTTGCCCGTGCCGAAGGCATAGAGAAAAAGCAGGACGCCGATGGCCCACGTCGGAGCCTTGCCAGCGAGAATCCCACCGGAAACGAAGTCAAGAGTCCCAGCGACGTAGTAGGTGGCGACCAAACCTGTGAGCAGGAAGCCGATCGAGGTCGCAAGCAGCACCCCCATATAGATGCGGCCCCCCGCTTTAGCCTCCGAACTGCGGTGGTGGGTGACCAGCGGATAGGTCGAAAGCGTCAGCGCCTCGTAGCAGAAAAACAGCGTCAGCATGTTGCCGGCGAATGCCGCGCCCAAGGCACCGGCGATCGCCAAGGCGAAGAAGGCGAAAAAGCGAGTTTGGTTTTCCTCGTGATGACCTCGCATGTAGCCAATGGAGTACACCGAGGTCGCCATCCACAACCCAGCGGCGATCAGTGCAAAGAGCACGCCGAGCGGCTCGACCTCAAAGGCCAGGGACAGACCCGGAAAGACCTCCACCAGATGCACCGCTGGTCGGGCACCTGCGGCGACTTTGGGCACCAAGGTGCAGACCGAGGCAAAAGTGCCTAGCCCGGCGAGCAGGGTCGCGGTCTCTCGTACATTGGGACGGCGGCCCAAAAGGGCGATCAATGGCGCAACTCCTAAAGGCAGGAGCACGGCCACGATAATGGCGGTAGTCGCACTCATGGCGCAGCTCCCAAGAGCCAGTGCGCCGCCTTGCGGGCGACCCCAGCCGTCAGCGAGGTCTGCACCCCAAACCCTATGCTAAGCGCGATGAGTAGCCACACGGGAATCTGCATCAAGAGGGGAGCTTCGGCGACGTGCTCGGCATCTTCGGGAACCGGGCGGAAATAGGCGATCTCGACAAAGCGCCAGATATAGACCAGCGCCAACAGCGAGCTGATCACCACCAGTGCCGCCACCGGCCACCACCCCCGCTCTATAGCACCCAATATCAAGTACCACTTGCTAATAAAGCCCACGGTAAACGGCACGCCGACTAACCCCAAGCCAGCGAGGACAAAGGCGCATGAAGTCAGCGGCAGGCGCTTGCCCAACCCGCTAAGGTCGGCTAATTGCAGAGAGTTGATGCGGAGGAAGATGCAGCCAGCGACCAAGAAGAGCGCCGCCTTCATCAGCGCGTGATTGAACAAGTGGACGATCCCGGCCGTCAGCCCAGTGGCCGAGCCCAAGCTAACGCCGAGCATTACATAGCCGATCTGCGCCACGCTCGAATAGGCCAACAGCCGCTTGAGATCAGTCTGGTAGATGGCCACGGCCGAGGCGATGAAGATGCCCAAGAGCACCAGCGGCAACAGCAGGACATCGAGGTGCATGGTCCCAAAGGCGAAATCCGCGCCAAAAATCGTAAAAACAAAGCGCAGAAAGGCGTACACTGCGACCTTAGTCGCAGTCGCCGCGATAAAGGCAGTAACAGCCGAAGGCGCGTACGTGTAGGCGTTGGGCAACCAGATATGCAGCGGAAAAAGCGCCATCTTGAGGGTGAAGCCAACGCTTATAAAGGCAAAGGCCACGTGGATGGTGCGGGTGTTGGCGACAGCTTTGATGCGCACGGCGAGATCGGCCATGTTAAGCGTGCCGGTCATCGCGTACATCAGGCCGATGCCGATCAGAATAAAGGTCGCGCCAATCGTGCCCAAGATCAGGTAGTTATACGTCGCCATCAGGGCGCGGCGGTCCCGGCCAAGACTAATCAGCCCATACGCCGAAAGCGACGAGATTTCCATAAACACGAAGACGTTAAAAGCGTCGCCGGTAATGGCAATGCCCAGCAAACCAGCGAGACAGAGCAGAAAAATCGCGCAGAAATACGGGCGGCGCTCTGCTTCGACTTCGCGCGCCGCACTCGCCGGTGCGTAGGTCAGGACCACGGCACCGATTAGCGCCACCAGTAGAATCAAATACGCATTGAGGACATCTACCCGGAACTCAATGCCCCAAGGTGGACTCCAGCCGCCCAAGGCATAGGAGATGGGACCGTAGGACAGGACTTGCTGCAACAGTAGTACGGCCAGCGCCAGCGTACCCCAGCCGACGGCCACGACAAACGGCCATAGCAAGCGTTGCGGACGCAGCAATAGGCAGAGCGGCGCAGCGACCAGCGGCAAGACGATCTGCAGGGCGGGTAGATGGGCGGCGATCACGACCCCTCTTCCCGGCGTTGGATTTCGTCTTCTTCGATAGTCCCGTAGGCCGCGCGGATGCGCACCACTAGCGCCAACCCAACCGCGGTAGTGGCAATGCCAACGACAATAGCGGTGAGGATGAGAACGTGAGGCAGTGGGTTGGAGTACACCGTCACACCTTCGGCGAGGATGGGCGCAGTTCCCCCCTCGACTTTGCCCATGCTGATATAGAGCAAAAAGACCGAGGTCTGGAAGATATTGAGGCCGACCAGCTTCCTGATCAGATTGCCGCGGGCAATGACGTTGTAGAAGCCGGCCATCATCAGGAAAATGACGATCCAGTAGTTGTACAGACCAAAGAACGAACTCATGGCCGCTCCCGACCGGCGAAGTGGCAGAAGACGCTGATTACGACGGCGGCGACGGTAATGCCAACCCCTAGCTCAATCAGCAAAATGCCATAGTGCTCGCCGTAGGTGGGATCGCTAGCCAGCACCTTGTATTCGAGGAAATTGCCCCCGGCCAACAGGCAGGCCACGCCCGTGCCGATGTAGAGCAGGAGCCCCAAGGCGAAAAAGACTTGGACGCGGCCCGGCGGAGCTACCCGGCGCGCCTCCTCAACTCCGTAGATCAGGGCATAGAGAATAAAGGCCGCGGCAAAGATCACGCCCGCTTGGAAACCGCCACCTGGACCGAAATCGCCGTGGAACTGCACGTAGAGCCCAAAGAGCAGAATCAGCGGAATGAAGAGCTTGGAGACGACGCGGAGGATCATCGCGTGCTGCATGGACTCGCTGTCGTCGGCTTCCTGCGCGGGACGGCTGCCGTGCAAGAGCAAGAGCACGGCTAGCCCAGCGGTGAAAATCACCGTCACCTCGCCCAAGGTATCGTAGCCCCGGTAGCTGGCTAGCACGGAGGTGACCATGTTGGGGATGCCGATTTCCTCGGGGGACTCGGCGATATAGCGAGGAGCCACGTGCTGGTGGATCGGAGCGTTGGGGTCGCCCAAATGCGGCATATCTAGCGTGCCATAGATCAGCGCTCCGCCGGTCAGGAGGCAGACGCAGAGGCCGCTCCAAGAGTGTTGGTGTTGGGTCTTTTCTTTAGGCCCGGTCAAGGTGAGCGCGGCCAAGAAGAGCACCGTCGCCAAGCCAGCACCCACCGCCGCTTCGGTGAAAGCCACATCGACTGCGTCGAGCGAGGTAAAGATACACGCAGAGAGCAAACTGAAGATGCCAGTGAGCACTACCGCGGCAAACAGATCCCTCACCTGTATAATGGCCACGGCGATGATGGCGAGGAACGTCATCAACACGATGTCGATATCAATTAGCGCAGTCACTATTCCTCCGGGGTGCCTTGGGGCGCAAGCCCACTGTGCCGCGCGGCGCGGGCAATGGCGTGGCTGGCGACCGAACTAGCCAGCAGCAAGAACAGTCCGATCATTACCAGCTTGACAGTCGCCAGCGACATACCGCTCTGAAACATAAGCCCCAAGAGGACCAAACCAGCACCCAACGTATCGGTAACGCCGCCGCCGTGTATGCGGCTGTAGAAGTCGGGCAAGCGCAGGAGGCCCACGCCGCCGACGAAGCAAAAGCCAGCTCCCAACAGCAGACAGACCCAGCTAGCGTAGTAGAGCAGAGTTTCCATCAGGCTTGGGCCTCCTCTTCGCCAACGGTCGAGACGTATTTGAGGATGGCGATGGTGCCGATGAAATTGATTAGCGCATAGACCAGCCCCAAGTCGAGAAAGTCGGGCCGACCAGTCAAAAAGCCGATCACCGACAACAGCAACACGGTCTTGGTGCCGAACATATTGACGGCGAGTACGCGATCGTACACAGTGGGCCCTTTCAGGGCGCGGACTAAGGCCAGCAGCATAGTGGCTAACACCCCGATCATCGCAGCGACGAACACTAGCTCTCCCCCTCTATGTCGGTTACGCGGCGGTCCATAACCCCAGAGCGCACGTCCTCGGCGGATTCGCGGGTCAAGGCGTGGACATCGATGGTGCCCTCGTCTGTCTCAACGGTGACCGTGCCCGGCGTTAGCGTAATGGAGTTGGCGTAAATGACTTGCCCCAAGTGGGTCTTTTGGCTTGACTCGACTCGGATAACGCGGGGTGCTATCGGCAGCCGAGGATGTAGGATCCGCCGCACCACATCGATATTGGATTTGATTACTGCCCATAGGAACCAAGGTGCATAGCGCAGCAGGCCGGGGATCAGGTGGATGGGATGCCCTTCGGGATCGACGATCTTCATGCGGCGGCAGACGGCGACGACCACGAGGCACGACAGCACGCCCAAGCCTAAAAGCATACCCGTATAAATGCCCGACAACAGTAGCCAACTCAAAAACATCAGGACGAAAAGACTAAGCGTTCTATGCAGCGTGTTTGGCAAAATAGGACCTCAATTCTCCTTGCAATGAGCGGACATAATTTCTGCATTTGCAGGTTTGGATGCAAGAACATGGCCGGGGCTTGGCGGCGTGCCTCGGTGACCAGCAACGAGCGGGCAGCAGCCGATTTCAGAGGCGTCTATCGCTTCGGTCCGCTCAGCGCTTGACGACCCAGTACGTCGTCCCAATCTCTTTTGAACCTGCGTACGGCTGGCCGTCGTGGGTGCCAAAAAGCTGCCAGCGGCTAAATCCTGCCAGACGCAGCAATAGCTGAAATTCTTCTTTGTAGATCCACCGCGCCGTCATGGGGACTATCTCTGTTTCTCCGTCGTAGGCAAAAAACCACTGGTAGTGCTCAGTCTGCTCGCCCAGATCGACGATCTTTTTGAACCGGACGCTGATTCGGCGGTCTGTTTGGGGATGGAGGAATTCGCCGAATGTCTCCAGCGACGGGGACGGATCAACGTGAGCAAGCAGGTCGCCGGCAAGCGACGGGATGTAGAAGTTCATCAGTAGCCGCCCGCCAGGCACCAGATGGGCGCGAATGCGTTCAAGACAGGCGATTTGGGCCGCCTGTGTAGGCAGGAGCATGAACGAGCTAGCCGGAATTAGGATGGCCGCAAAGGACTGGTCGCAGCAGAAGTCAATCATGTCCTGACAGCAGACGCGGCCGTCGATATCGTCCAGCCCCAAGGCCGTTGCCTTGCGCCGCAAAACGGCCAGCATCCCTGCGGCGCAATCGAAACCCCTGATGTCAACGCTCTGGCGCAAAAGGCGAAGCAGAATCGAACCCGTGCCGCAAGCCACTTCGAGGACTGGACCCGCCTCTCCGGCGAGCTGATTGCTGTAGAATTGGAACTCGCGCTCGTGCGTCTGCTGCCTGTCGCCCCGCTCGTTCCACTGATCGTATATCAGCGGCCACCAAGAATTGTCGTAATTCGCGTCAGTCACAAGTGAAGGCCCTCCATTTGGGTGCGGCCCGGTCGGCTGCTTGCCCCATCGTCCGGCAGGGGGCAATTTACCAACCGCCAGAGCACATTCAAATAAAGAGATGATAGGCAGCAATACCAGCAAAGGGAAACATATCATGGACGCTCAACAGCAGTACCTCTTCGACTTACAGGGCTATATCGTACTCAAGGACGTCGTGCCCGCAACGGTGGTCGCCGCCTGCAATCAGGTTCTGGACCGCTTCGAGACCATGGACGAGGCCGATTACCCTCCTCCGCTCTGTTTGGGCGACCAGCGCACGCAGCAGAATCTCTACATCTCAAACATTCTCGAAGGGGACGAAGTCTTCCGCGCATTGATCGATATTCCCGCGGTCCTAGACGTCGTCGCCACAGTCACCGGGGGGCCGTACCGACTCAACCACACCTATACAATCTATCGCTGGGGCGGCGGCTACACTGGCCTGCACATGCACGGCACGCCCATCATTCCCAAGTGTCAGTATCATTGCCGCAACGGGCAGATGGTCTCGACCCTGACCAAGGCGGTCTTTCCCCTGCTCGACTGCGCCGAGGAAGACGGCTGTTTCGCCGTGATCCCCGGTGCGCACAAAAGCAACTTCCCTAGGCCCTGGGGCAATCACCCAGACGAAAATCCGGCCCTACAAGCAGTGCCAGCCGCCGCCGGGGACGCCATCATCTTTACCGAGGCATTGACCCACGGCTCGCTGGTCAATACTTCCGGTCGCCCGCGCCGAAGCCTATATTATTGCTACAGTATAGGATACATGCCCGACTGGGGCGGACAGCACCTGCGCTTCAGCAACGAAATCTACGAGACATTGCCCGAGCAACAGCGCGAAATACTCAGGCTAAAATGACGGAGAAATGTCCATGCTGACTCAAGAACAAATCGCCAGCTACCACGAAAAAGGCTACCTCGGCGTCGAAGGGGTACTGACCCCCGGAGAAGTAGAGGCGCTGCGGCAGACCACCGACGAGTTCGTCGAGCAGTCGCGCACTGCGACCGAAAGCGACACCGTATTCGACTTGGAGCCGGGGCACGCGCCCGACAATCCCAAGCTACGACGGCTCAAAAGCCCGGTCGCCCAGCACGAGATTTACCGCAGCACCCTGCACCACGAGCGGATTCTGGACATCGTCGGCCAGTTAATCGGCCCGCGCCTCCGCACCAACGGCGACAAGCTCAACATGAAATCAGGCGAGTTCGGCAGCCCAGTGGAGTGGCATCAGGACTGGGCTTTTTATCCGCATACCAACGACGACCTGCTCGCCGTGGGCGTGTGCATCGACGACATGAACGAGACCAACGGCTGCTTGCTGGTCATCCCCGGGTCGCACAAAGGACCGATCTACAATCACCACCTCGACGGCCATTTCGCCGGTGCCGTGACCACAGCGGATTTCGACGACTCCGCAGCCGAAAAGATCGAGCTAGCCGCCGGCGGCATCTCCATCCACCACGTCCGCGCCCTGCACGGCTCCCTGCCCAACACCTCGCCCCATCCGCGTCGGCTCCTACTCTTGCAGTATTGCGCTGGCGACTCCTGGCCCCTAGTGCCAGCACCCGATTGGGAGGGCTACTGCCGGACCTTCGTGCGCGGCGAGCCAAGCCGACACATCCGCGTCGCCGACGTACCTGTGAGCATGCCCATGCCCGGTGCCAAGATCGGCGGCTCTATCTACGCTACCCAGACCGTATTGCGCCACTCAACCTTCGGATCGGCGAAAGCCGCTCAGCCCACCTAACACTGCGCCCTACGCCCCGCGCCCATGAACCTGCAACACCTGCGCTACTTCCTCGCCGTGGCGCGCACGGGCGGCTTTACCCAAGCGGCGCGCCAGATGAACGTAACCCAGCCGACGGTTTCCAGCGCGGTTTCGGAGTTGGAAAAGAGCATGGGAGTCCAGCTCTTCAACCGCGACAATCGGCACGTGGCCCTTACTACCGAGGGCCGCCTGCTGTTGAGCTATGCCGTCCAAGTCGAGGACTTGCTGGAGGAGGCCAGCGAGCGGCTGCAGCGAAGCGACCTAGAACCGGGAGGCGGCTTTCAGTTCGGGGCGGTGGACGCGGCCGTCATCTATCTCCTGCCGGAAATTCTCAAAGAGTACATGCGCCGCTATCCGGGCGTCGCGCTCAAGACCCAAGTTGCTCCTTCGCGTTACCTTATTGACGACCTGCTAATGCAGCGCTCTGAATTCGCGCTGATCCACCTGCCCTATACCCATCCCAAAATCGACGCCGTGCCGATTTACCGCGACGACATGCCCTTGGTCGTTGGACCAGCGCATCGCTTTGCCCAGTACGAGTCCGTCGCCCTCGCCGAAGTGGTGGAAGAGCCCCTGATCCTCTTTCACGCCGACTCGATCTCGCGCAAGGTGATTGACGAGAAGTTCGCCGAAGCTGGCCTAACGCCGGGCGCGGTAATGGAGCTGCGCAGCCCAGAGGCCATGCGCAAGTTAGTGGAGGCCGGCGTGGGCATCTCGTTTTTGCCACGACTGACCATCCGCGACTCGCTGGCCAGCGGCGCGCTCAAAACAGTAGAAGTGCGCGGCGTGGCCTTTGAACGCGAAATCGGCGTGGCCTGGCGGCGGGGCCGCTACTTTGGCCAAGCCGTGCGGCTGTTACTCGAAGCCGTATTTGCCGCCTACGGCGGGCGGGACGAGTGGCTGCAAAAGATCGTTCCGAAAAGCTGAGGCTCCCGCGATATTGCCACGATTCGCGCCAGCGGCGTTCTTATTTTTAACCCATTTTTGACCCAAAACTGAGAGCGAGTACTATGATCGACCCAAAGGCCGTACGCACCGATCCCGACGCCATGCGCGAGGCAATACGGGTGCGCAAGGTTGACCCGGCCAAAGCCAATGTGGATCGCTGGTTGGCCCTCGACGCGGCGCGGCAAAAGCTGCAGCGAGACATCGACGCGCTCAACAGCGAGAAAAAGCAACTAGCCCAACTCGGTCGCAACGACCCGGATGCAGCGCGGGAAAAGGGGCGGGAGTTGCGCGAGCGCGGGCGAGTGCTAGAGCACGAGTTGGGAACTGTCGTCGCCGAGTGGCAGCAAATCATGGATTGGTTCCCCAACTGGCCGCATCCCGACATGCCCGCCGGTGCTGGCGAGGAAGACAACGTTGAGGAGAATGCCTGGATTCCGGGGCAAGGCTACCTAGCCGCCGACAAGCTAGGCCGTGGGAACACCAGCGCCCAGTACATGCCCACGCGACCCCTGCACGCCCAAGACGACGCCTTTGAGCCGCTGCACCACGCAGACCTCGGCGTCAAATTAGGTGGCATCAACACCTTGCAGGGCGGCCAAGTTTCCGGCTCGCGCTTTGCCTACTTGCGCGGCGATGTCGCGCGGATGCAATACGCCCTGAGCCAACTCCTCATCGACGAGCTTTTAGCGCGCGGGTACGAGATGTTCGTGCCGCCGCTCCTCGTGCGGGAGCGCTCCCTGTACGGCACCTCGCACTTTCCCGAGGGGCGCGACCAAGTCTATGCCATCAAGACCGATAACGTAGAAGAAGGAGCCGAGCTTTTCCTAGTCGGATCCTCCGAGCCGGCCAATTTCAGCTACTTCATGGACCAGACCTTGGATTCAGCCGAACTGCCCGTCAAGCTCTTCGCCTATACGGCCTGCTTTCGCTCGGAAGCCGGGTCTTGGGGCCAAGACGTCAAGGGCATCAAGCGCATGCACCAATTCGACAAAATCGAAATGAACGCCGTGTGCCTGCCCGATCAGTCCGAAGCCCTGTACGAAGAATTCGGTCAAATCAACGAATGGCTCCTGCAAGAGTTGGCCTTGCCCTACCGGGTCGTCGAGAAGTGCCACGGCGACGCGGGTTATCTGGCCAGCCATCGGCAGCGGGACATGGAAGTGTGGATGTCCGGGACGGGCGAGTTCATGGAGGTAATGACCGACACCAACGCCACGGACTATCAGGCCCGGCGCTTGAACATCCGCTACAAGGGCGCGGCTGGGCGAGGGTTTTGCCACCTAGTCAACGACACGGGTTGCGCGATGGGCCGGCTGTTGATCGCCATTTTGGACAACTATCAGCAACCCGACGGCGCAGTACAGGTCCCCGAAGCTCTGCAACGGGTCGTGCAGAAAAGCGTCCTGCAACCGAAAGGCGCGTAATGGGCGAGCGACTCGATGGCCGAAAAATTGCTGCCCAAGTGCAAGAAGAACTGCTGGTGGACATCGCGCACTTGAAGCAGGAGCACGGTCTAGTGCCGGGCTTGGCAGTCGTGCTGGTGGGGGACGACCCGGCCTCGCAGTCCTACGTGCGCGCCAAGGGCCGAGCCTGCGAAGCCCTCGGCATTCACTCCGAGCAAATAGATCTACCGGCCAGCGCCACCACCGAGGACGTGCTAGCCACTGTCGAGCGGCTCAACGCCGACGACGCGATCCACGGCATCTTGGTACAGCTACCGCTGCCGGGCCAAGACGAGCAGCAAGTCCTCAACGCCATTGACCCGGACAAGGATGTCGATGGCCTGCACCCGGTCAATCTGGGCCGCCTCGTGAGACAGGAGGAGTGCTTTTGGCCCTGTACGCCGCATGGGGTCTTGCAGATTCTCAGCCGCAGCGGGATCGAGGTAGAAGGCCAACACGTGGTCGTAGTCGGCCGCAGCGCGCTCGTGGGACGGCCCGTAGCCATCTTGCTGGGGCACAAGGCGGCCGGGGCCAATGCCACAGTGACCCTGTGCCACACTGGCACCCGCGACCTCGGGCACTTTACGCGCCAAGCGGACATCCTAGTGGTAGCGGCTGGATTTCCCCGTGGGATCACAGCGGATATGGTCAAAGAAGGGGCGGTGGTAATCGACGTGGGCACCAACCAAATTGACGACCCCTCGCGCGAGCGAGGCTGGCGGCTCGTCGGCGACGTGGACTACAAACAGGTGCGCCCAAAGGCCCGCACGATCACCCCTGTGCCCAACGGAGTCGGGCCGATGACGATTGCGCTATTGCTCTACAACACCGTGTGGGCGGCCAAGCGGAAGGTGGGATTGGCCGGGTAAACAGTACACCACTACCTCACTACCGCCCTCTTAGCAGCCTCTGGCTCCCGGTAGATGATTTTCAAAAGTGCTTGCGCCGGACCACTGGGAATCCGCCGGCCTTGTTCCCAGTCCTGAAGGGTGCGGATGTCGATGCCAAAAGTCTGGGCAAATACGCCCTGAGTCATGTTCAGTCGCGAGCGGATCAAGCGGGCGTTGATCTCGTCGGGGAGGTGGACGCGGTAGCTTTCTGGGTCCGCTTGGCCGTGCGTGATTTCCAGAGCCTCCGTTGCGGCCTTGATAAGTTCCTCTCCAGCCTTGGTCATGGTTGGGTCCTTCTTCCCGCTCGCGGTCAGCCGCCAATTCCTCAAAGCGAGCTTGCCCGGGCCGTCGCGTTCAGAGCAGCATGCGGCTCTACCTCTCGCTCGATCTGGCGACGCGTCGTGCGCTCGGCGACATCGAGATCGTAGCGGGTCTGAAGATTGATCCAGAACTCAGGCGTCATGCCGAAGTAGCGCCCAAGGCGTAGCGCAGTATCGGTCGTGATACCGCGACGGCCGAGCACAATATCGTTCAGCCGTGGACGCGAAACCTTGATCGCTTGGGCAAGTCGGTACACACTAAGCTCCATGGGCGTCAGGAATTCGTCACGCAGAATCTCGCCGGGATGCACCGGCGGTAGCCGTCGTCCAGAGGCCACGTCCGAGAAATCGACCTCTCGCCTGTCCAGTTCTTTCCGCTTGATAGTCATATTCATTCTGCGGAGGCGGATCACCCCCGGAGTCCTACGTGACTAGGACTCGAACGCGCCGCCGAGGAATATCATAGTGACCAAAGAACTGTCGCCCGATGCCCCGTCGGCTAGGCCCCCTCGCGCCCTTTCTGCCTTTGTTTTTCATAGCATTCTCCTTTCTGGCACTATCGTAACACATTGCTCTACAAATAGTTATACCAAAAAAGAATAAAGAAAGGCGGCCCGATCTATATTCAGACCGAGCCGCCTTTGATAATGATTTTCATACTGGTTATCTCCGCGATTTGGAATAGGCTTGCTTCTGATTTTCAAGTCCTACTATTAAATCGCTTAGCATCTTTACTGTTTCATCTATGTCGCAACGAAACTGCATTCCAGCGAGAGATTCCCCTTCCTCTTGGTTTTCTCTCGAAAAAACAAAAGCAACAATAACCTCCTCTTCTGAAGGATGCGTCAAAAGCTCATAAGTGACCAATTTGTGTAATGGCCCTCTGTCTCCTCCTCTTATGTCTACCCAGTCGCCGACTTTTGCCATTTTCTACTTCTTCTCCCTTTATAGTTGTTGATGTGCTGGTTGACCCAGCGATAGCCAAAGAACGGGACATAGCGCCAGACCATCAAGCCCGCTTTGGTCATTACAACCACTTACGAGACGTTGGGCACTATTATATACAGCCCACTACCAAAAAACACTAGCCGCGTCCCTTACCCCCTCGCCCAATGCACCAACCCCATCTCCAAGGGATTTTGCAAGTCAGGATGCGAGGGTACCACGCGCAGGGTGTAGCCGTGCGAACCAGCCGCCGCGCACGTAAAGGTGCCGACGAAGTGGTAAGTCCCATCGCCGTTGTGCCCATCCAATTCCAGCGGATACACCTCAGTCTGCGCAAATTCGCGCTGGGCATTGAGACGACCAGCGTAGATCTCGACGCGGACATCCTCTGGCGTTAGCTCGCCCAAGGCCACTGCGGCGCGCAGCGGCACCTGCATCCCCACCTTGAGCAACCGAGGAAATTCAGCATCCACCGCGCCGATCTGCACCTGCGACCACTTGGAGCGCACGTGCGACTTCCAATGCGTCAGCCGCTGAACCCGCTCGCGGTCAGTAGCCAATTCCTCAAAGCGAGCTTGTCCGGGCAAGTAGAACCGCTCGGTGTACTCGCGCACCATGCGGTGCGTGTTGTACTGCGGCACAAGCTGGGCAATGGTCTCCTTCATGCGGGCGATCCAACCGCCGGGCAATCCATCCGCATCGCGCTGGTAGAACAGCGGAATCACCTCGGTCTCTAGCAGATCGTAGAGCGAGTTGGACTCGACCTCGTCTTGGTACCGCTCGTCGTCGTAGTCCTCGCCGCGGCCAATGGTCCAACCAGCGTGGTCGTCGCAGGCTTCGTCCCACCAGCCATCGCATACGCTGACGTTGAGCACGCCATTGACGGCAGCCTTCATGCCCGACGTGCCCGACGCCTCCAAAGGACGGCGGGGGTTGTTGAGCCAAACATCGCACCCTTGCACCAAGTAGCGAGCGAGGTTCATGTCGTAGTCTTGCAAAAAGAAAACCCGGCCATTAAAGGGCGCTTGCCGCGCGAGGTGGACGATTTGGCGGATCAGCTCCTTGCCAGCGTCGTCGTGGGGATGGGCCTTGCCGGCGAAGAGAATCTGCACGGGCTGCTCCGAGTCGGAGAACAGGGCCTTGAGCCGCTCGATATGGCGGAAAATCAGGTTGCCGCGCTTGTACGTGGCAAAGCGGCGAGCAAAGCCAATGGTCAGCACCTCGGGATCGAGCCGCGCCAGCGCCTGTTCAATTTTGGCCGCCGGTACGCCCTGACCTTGCATCTGCTGACGCAGGTGATGACAAGTTACGTCAATCAGCCGCTTGCGCCGCTGCTGGTGCGTGTCCCACAACTCGCGGTCGGGGATCTGATAGACCGGATCCCAGTCTCGCTCGTCAGCCGATACCAACCGCCAAGTGTCGCCGAGATAGCGGTCGAACAACTCGGCCATTTCTAGCGAAATCCACGTGTGGAGATGGACGCCGTTGGTGACGTGGCCGATGGGGATTTCGCGCTCTGAGAAATCGGGCCACAGGCCCTGCCACATGCGGCGACTGACTGTGCCGTGCAGCCGACTGACGCCATTGGCCCGGCCCGAGAGCCTCAGCGCCAAGACCGTCATGCAGAAGTCGGCGTGGGAATCGCGAGGATCGACCCGGCCTAGGCCAATGAATTCCTCGTGCGACAGGCCGAGCCACTCGCGGAAATAACCCAAGTGCGCCTCAATCAAGTGCGCGGGAAACCAGTCGTTGCCTGCCGCAACCGGGGTGTGCGTGGTAAACACATTGCCGACGATGCTGGCCTCGCGGGCCGTGGCAAACGAATAGCCGTGCTCGGTCATTAACCGACGAATTCGCTCTAGCGCCAAAAAGGCCGAGTGCCCCTCGTTCATGTGGCAGACAGTGGGTTCGATGCCCACGGCTTGCAGGGCGCGCAGACCGCCGATGCCGAGGAGAATCTCCTGCCGGATGCGCATGGCCGCGTCGCCCCCGTAGAGGCGGGCGGTAATATCGCGGTCCGCTGGGGCGTTTTCGTCGAGGTTGGTATCGAGCAAATAGAGCCGCACTCGGCCCACCTCCACCTGCCAAATCCGCGCCTGCACCATACCGTGGGCAAAGGGCACCTCAATGGTCAGGTGCTCTCCGTCGCTGCCGTGGACCGGCTGCACGGGCATCTGGTAGAAGTCGTTTTCCGGGTTGCGCTCTATCTGCCAGCCATCGGCGTTGAGGGCTTGGCGAAAATAGCCCTCGCGGTAGAGCAAGCCGACCCCGACGAGGGGAATGCCTAGGTCGCTGGCGGCCTTGAGATGGTCGCCAGCGAGCACGCCTAAGCCCCCAGAATAGATGCGCAGGCTCTCGGTCAGGCCGAACTCCGCCGAGAAGTACGCAACCTGCATTTGGCTTTCGCCGTGCGTCTGGCCAAACCACGTCGGCTGGGACAAATAGCCCTCGAATTGCTCGACGACGCGCTCGATGCGGCCCCGCAATTGCTCGTCGTCGATTAGGGCGTCGAGTTGGTCCGGCCGCAGGAGACTCCAAAAGCGCAAGGGATCGCGCTGGCTCTCGACCCATACTTCCGGGTCGATCTGGTAGAGGGTGCGGATGGTCTCCTTGCTCCAACTCCACCAGAGGTTGTGCCCCAGCTCCCACAGCGGCGTCAGTTGCTCGGGCAGAGAGGGAATGACATTGAGGCGATATAGCGGTTTCATGCTTAGTTTCTTCTATAGGGTTGGGTTGCAAGAAGCCCTAAGACAGCAGTGAAGGTGAATTTTGTCAAGGTCTGTACAAGCTCTACACTTAGGAGAATCTCATGCGCGAAACACCCAAGGTGATCATCAGCGGCTTTGCCGACGAGGGACCGGAGGACAAAAAGGCCGAAGCCCAGCTAGCCATGCTCGCGACTCTGGGCATGTCGCACTACAGTTTGCGCTTTGTCGATGTGGGACAGGGCGTCAAAAATGTGATGCAGCTAACGCAGCCCGAGATAGCGCGGCTGCGCCAATTGCACGGCGAATTCGGGATTGCAGTGGCCTCAATCGGCTCGCCGATTGGCAAGGTCAAGCTACTCGACGTGGAAGACGGCTCTTCCAATGCCTATATCCCATTCGACCAGTATTTGCAACAGGACGTGCAGCGGGCCGTGGACCTGGCCGGAGAGTTCGAGACGCGGCTGATCCGCGGATTCTCGTTTTACCACCCTCAAGGCGAGGATCCAGCCAATTACTTGGAACCAGCGGCCGAGCGGCTGGCGCAAATCGCCGAGGTCTGCAGCCGGGGCGGGACCATTTTCGGCCTGGAGGTCGAAGCCAATCTCGTCGGCCAGAACGGGCAACTCCTGCAAAAGCTCTATGAAATGGTGGACCACCCCAACCTGTGCCTGATTTTCGATGGCGGCAATCTGTCGAGCCAAAACTTCACCCCGGTCGAAACCCTAGCCGAGTATCACGCGATGCGCGAGGGAATCGGCTGGATGCACATCAAGGACTACAAGATCGATCCGACTCTCCAATGGGAGGGCGTCGTAGATGAGGAGCGGCTCAAAAACTTCGTGCCCGCCGACCGTGGCGACTCTGCGCACGAGGCCATACTGCGCGACTTCCGCACCCGCATCCCAGCCCTAGAACGCGAGTTAAAGCAGCAGGGAGTCCCCGGCGTGTTCCTCGACCTAGAGCCGCACCTAAAGGGCGGCGGACAGTTCGGCGGTTTCAGCGGCGTCGATGGGTTTGGGGTCGCGCTGCGGGCGCTGCTCAACCTGCTCGACTACGTGGGCATCGGCTACGCGCTGACGGATTACGAGGCCATCGCTCGGCAGCGGGACTAGCGCCCTTGCGCCAACAGAGCCTCGTGTCGCTTTTGGAAGGCCGCGCTGTTGTCGTCCTCAATCACTTCCAAATCGACGCCTTGCTCAAAGCCGGGGATGTTGCCAGCATAGAAGGCCTGCTGGTAGTGGGATTCAGCAGTAAATTCCCACTCCCGCGCTTTGCCGTCGCCCGGCCAGTACACGCGGAGAATGCGCTTCTGAGCCATGTAGTGTTGCGTGGGCGTAGGCTCTGCGGGATCCACCCGGTACTTTGCAATCGCCTCTTCATCCACCGAGACGCCCAAGCCGGGCGCGTCTGGAACCGGCATATAGCCGTCGCGGACCTCAATAGGCTCTTGCAGCAGGTCGTCCTCCCACAACTCGTGGCAGGTGATATAGGGCAGTTGGGCGTGCGAAAGCACCGAGCCGAGGTGCGCCGCATACGTAGTGGTCATGCCAGCACCGACGAGTTGAAGCCAAAAGGGCTTGTTTTGAGCGGCCGCGAGGGTTGCCGTCCGCCGGGTATCGGTCGCACCGCCGCCGATGACGAAGCCGTCGCAGCAGTTGTTGCGCAGATACTGATCTTGGTAGTGCTCGACAATGGGTTTGCGCACTCGCTCGCGCAAAATCCGCGCGCCATCTACGTCCGTATGCAGGTAAAACGGGCTTTCGTACATGCCGACGTTGGGATTTTCGTCGAGCTGTTGCAAGATGATCTCGGCCTTGGCTTGGTTGAGCAAGAAGCCGTTGAAGTCAACGTCGAACTTGTAGTCGGCCGGGACCACCTTGGCGACCGCATCGGTTTGGGCGATAATGTCGCGCCACGGGCGGGCCTTCATCTTAAAGGTGGTGTACCCGCGCTTTAGCGATTCCTCGGCCTCGGCGACCCAGTCTTGGGGCGGCATATCTATATCCCACCAAGAGATGGGACAGCGGTCGCGGAGCTTGACGCCGAGCAGCTCGTGTATGGGCACGCCGTTGTCTTGGCCCACTAGGTCGAGGCAGGCGACTTGCGCCCCAAAGCCAATATCGTCGCGGTTTATCAGGCTGGCCGGATTTTGCCCGACGAGGCCATTGACCGATGGCTGGCCGTGGTTGTCGGCCCAGCCCACGAGGCCGTTATCCGTCTCCAAGCGCACGACCCACACGCGCTCGTCGTGGGTCGAAGCGCGCTGCATGGCGCGGGTGACGTGATCGGCGTAGAAGGGAATGTTGAGGGCAATGGCTTCAGCGTGGGTGATCTTCATGGGGTCCTCCAAGGATGATGGGGTCACAAATTGATGGACAGAAGACACGCAAAAATTCGCCTAGGAGCAACCGTTAATTTAACCTAAGGCGCACGTAGGGGGCGGTTTGAAACCGCCCCCTACAGGGTGGTGCGCCCAATCCGCATCGCGTACCAGACTGGATGTCACGCCTAAAGGCGCGGTGAAGCCCGCTTGCGCGGGAATGACACCGGGCGGGGGTAGGAAACCGCAGATAACGATAGCTGCGTAACAGCAGTTAGGAATGTTACACACAGGCTCCGACAATTCGTACGATGCGTAACGTCAATTAATCCAACGCAAGGAAAGGCAACGCCATGAGCAGGACGTATGAAACCTTTGTAGAACGCCTCCACGAACTGGCTGACATACACCACGCGCAGGGGCTGATGAGTTGGGACCAAGAGACCTATATGCCGCCGCGCGGCGCAGCCATGCGGGCCAGAGCGATGGGGACCCTAGCCGGTCTGTACCACGAACGGCTCACCGCCTCGGAGTTGGTCGCGCTCGTAGCCGACCTCAAGGACGCCGAGCTAACAGGTGACGCGGCCGTCAACGTCCGCGAAATCGACCGCCAGCAGAGCCGGTCGCTCAAGCTCCCCAAGGAGCTAGTCGTCGAGCTGAGCCAGACCGAATCCTTGGGACACGAGGCTTGGATCGAGGCGCGCAAAAAATCGGACTTCTCCCTTTTCCAGCCTTGGCTAGAGAAAATAGTCGCGCTCAAAAAGGAAGTGGCCGACCGGGTCGGATACGAAGGCGCGATGTACAACGCGCTGCTCGACGAGTACGAGCCTTATGCGCGGGCCGAAGAAATCGCCCCAGTTTTTGCCCAACTCAAAGAGCAACTCGTCCCACTAGTTGAACAAATCACCGCTACCGGGCTATACCCGGCGCGGGGCGTACTCGACCAAGAATACCCCATCGAGCAACAGGAGCTTTTGGGACAACAGGTGTTAGCGGATATGGGCTTCGACCTGGAGGCCGGACGGCTCGACTTGGCGGTGCATCCGTTTTGCGCGGGCACCTCCCGCGACGACGTGCGGCTGACGACGCGCTACAGCGCCGATTGGCTGCCCGGCTCGCTCTTTGGCACCATCCACGAGGCCGGGCACGGGCTATACGAACAGGGCCTGCCCGCCGATGCGATCGGCACTCCGGCCGGCGCGAGCGTTTCGCTGGGGATCCACGAGTCGCAATCGCGGCTGTGGGAGAACATGGTCGGCCGCAGCAAAGCCTTCTGGACGCACTACCTACCCAAGCTGCGAGCGCTTTTTCCCCAGCAGCTCAGCACGGTCGATCTAGACGCCTTTTACGCGGCAGTCAATCAAGTCGAGCCATCGCTGATCCGGGTCGAGGCCGACGAGGTGACATACAACCTCCACATCCTGCTGCGCTTTGAACTGGAGTGCGACCTAATTGAAGGACAAGTTGCCGTGGCTGAGTTGCCCGAGGTGTGGAACGAGCGGATGGAACAATACTTGGGCATCCGTCCTCCCAACGACGCCCTCGGCGTGCTACAAGACACGCACTGGTCCTGTGGCCTACTGGGCTATTTCCCAACCTACACACTGGGCAACCTGTACGCAGCCCAGTTTTTTCACCAAGCCCACCAGGACTTGCCCGACCTCGAAGCACAGATCGCCCAGGGAGAACTCGGGCCGCTCAAAACTTGGCTTAACGAAAAAATCCACGCCCGCGGCTCGCGGGCAACGGCCAGCGAATTGGTCGAAGAGGTCACGGGCGCGAAGCTGAGTGCCAATTACTTCATCGACTACTTGTGGGAGAAGTTCGGAGCGCTCTACGGCCTCAGCCGATGACCTGTTGCAGGAACCGCAGTTGGTTCGCGCCGAGGATTTTGCGAATATCGGCCTCAGCATAGCCGCGCTTGGCCAAGCCCACCGCAACATCCGGGAGGCAGGTCGCGTCTGCCAAGAGCAAACCGCCGCCGTCAAAATCCGACCCCAAGCCGACGTGGTCGATACCAGCAACGGCGACCGCGTGTTCAATGTGATCGAGCAGGCCGTCGAAGGTGGGATTGTGCGCGTCGATAAAGTCCGGGACAAACGTGATGGCCACGACCCCGCCCTTTTCGGCGAGGGCACTCAGTTGCTCGTCGCGGAGGTTGCGCGGGTGATCGCAGAGGGCGCGGCAGCAACTATGGGTGGCCATAAAGGGAGCTTGGGCCATTTTCACCACGTCCCAAAAGCCCGGCTCGTTGAGATGGGATACATCGACGACCACGCCCAACTCGTTCATCTGCGCCAGTAGCTGGCGGCCAAAGCCGGTCAAGCCGCCACCCCCCTCGACCTCACAGCCGTCTCCCGCCCAAGAGCGAGTGCTGTGGGTAAGGGTCATAGCGCGGACGCCCAACTGGTAGAGCAGAGGCAGGATGTGAGGGCTTTTCTCTAGGGCATCGCTGTTTTCCACTGCCAGTATGGCCGCTAGGCGACCCTCGGCACAGACGCGCTCAATGTCCGCCACGCAGCGCGCCACAGCAATGCCCTCGCTGTGCTCTTCCACCTCCTGCAAAAAATGGCCCAAGGCGTCCATGCAGTAGAGCAAGTGATTGCCCCACGGGCGGGTGCAATCAACGGCGAAAAATGCCGCGTCCAGCCCGCCCTCGCGCGCCTTGGGTAGGTCAAGCTGAACGCCGTCGTCTGGCGACTGGTACTGGCGCAAATAAGCAACAGCCCCGTCGCGTTGGTGAAAATCAGCGCGCTGTGCGCCGTCGATGGACATGCCCCGACGAATCAGGGCGACGATGCTGTCGTTGTGCGAATCGATGACCAAGGAGTCTTGGTGCAGGCGGCGCGCGGTTTGTTCGTTCATTGCTCTATCCGGCCATGTACTCGTCAAAGTCAATCACAACGCCTTGCTCCGACGAGGCTCCCAAGGCGTTGATCAGACCCACCGTGGCTAGGTTGCGCGGACCGGAGAAGGGCGGCTCCACGTCGTTGAGCACGTAGTCGCGGAAGCCGTCCAAAAGGACCTCCTCGGGATGGGGATTTTCATCCATCGGTATGATCTCGTCTGCATCGGCTCCAAGCCGCCGGAGCGCCAAGCCGCCGGAGACCTCTTCGACCGTGCCTTTCTCGCAATCCAGCCGCCAGCTTGAGCCACCTTTGTGCGTGGCAAAGGTGCATTGGAAATTGAACGTGGTGCCGTTGTGGAACTCGATCCAGCCGTCGATGGCCGCGCCGCCGCTGTACGGACTCCAAGGCGGGTTGAAGCTGTGGCAGAACAGCCGTCGCGGCTCGGAGTCGAGCAAGTGGCGCAATTGATCGAAGTCGTGGATGCCGCGTTCCCACAAGTAGGCGTGCTGGTCCACGCCCGAATGGTGAACGCGCGGACGCCAGCCGTATTTGGTCATCAAGCCAAAGGAAGGCTGGCCCAATTCGCCGCTTTGCAGCAAACGGCGGATGGTTAAGACCGGCGGATAGTAGCGAGCGTTTTGAGTGACTGCAACCTTGAGGCCGCGCTCGGACGCCTCGGCGACGATTTGCCGCGCTTGGTCAAGGTCTTTGGTGAAAGGCTTTTCCACCAGCACGTGCTTGCCAGCGCGGACCGCCTCCAAGCACTGACCAGCGTGCAGGTCGGGCGGCGTAATGACCACCACAGCGTCCGCGTCAACGGCTTGCAGGGCGGCGGCGGGCGTAGAAAAACATGCCTCTTCGCCTAGGCCGGTAGTCTCCCGCGCCGTGGCGAGGTTCTCTTCGCTAACATCGACTAGGGCGACGGCCTCAAAGTCGGTGCGGTCGCGGAAGCGATTCAGGGGCCAGCGGCCGCGGCCACCAGCCCCTACGTGGATCGTGCGAATAGTCATGATGAGCTCCAATCGAGGGCAAGTTGAGTCAACAGGCGCACGCCGATGCCGACGCCACCTCGCGGCACGTAGGGGCTGGCCTTTGTGCACCAAGCAGTGCCGGCAATGTCGAGGTGCGCCCAGGAGTAGTCGGCGAATTCGGCCAACAGCGCCGCAGCCGTGCTGGCACCCGCTGGCCGACCACCTGAGTTTTTCATGTCGGCGATGTCGCTGTCGATCTGCTCGCGATACTCGGGCCACAGCGGCAGACGCCAGAGCCGCTCGCCAGTCTGCTCCCCGGCGTCGATCAGTCGATCCGCCAAGTCGTCGTCGTTGGCAAACAGGCCCGAAGCGTGGTGCCCCAGCGCGGTTACACAAGCGCCGGTGAGAGTCGCCAGATCGACGACCGCGGCTGGCTCGTACCGGGTGGCGTAGGCGAGTGCATCGGCTAAAACGAGGCGGCCTTCGGCATCTGTGCTGACGATTTCGATAGTCTTACCCGCGAGGGTGCGCAGCACATCGTCGGGACGGAAGGCGGTGCTAGAGGGCATGTTCTCGGCCGCGGCAATCAGGCCGACAACCCGCCGCTTGAGACCAAGCGCGGCCACCGCCTGCATCGCGCCCAAGACGGCAGCGGCACCGGACATATCGGTCTTCATCGTGCGGATGCCATCGACGCTCTTGAGAGAGAGGCCACCGCTATCGAAGGTGATGCCCTTGCCGACAAACACCAGTGGTTTCCCTCGGCGAGGGCCGTGTTCAAGGGCGATAAAACGCGGCTTATTGGCACTACCCTGGCCAACGGCCACCAGAGCACCCATGCCTAGCTCGGCCAAGCCTTTTGCGCTGAAGACCCGGCAGCGCAGATCGTGGGTTTTGGCGAGGCGGCGGGCCGTGCGTGCTAGGTAGGCCGGCGTCACTTCGCCTCCTAGGTGATTGACCAAGTCGCGAGCGAGACAGGTGGCCTCGCCGAGCGCGCAGCCTCGGCGAACACCGCGCCGCGCCTCTGTGAGCTTAGTCGAGTCAAATTCTACGATGTGCAGCTTGGCCAGCGACTGCGATTGAGGGCGCGAGCGGTACTCGTCAAAGCAATAGGCTGCCAACAGCGAGGCTTCGGCCACAGCTTGCGCGGCCGACTCGACCGATAGGCCGCCCGCGCCAGCACCGTGCAGGATAGTGGCCGCACTCTTGGCACCCAAGCCGCCGAGAGTGCCAATGGCCGTACCAGCGGTGCGGCGCGCCCGTTCGAGGTCAAAGCCCTCCTGCTCGCCCAAACCAACGACGAGGACGCGCGGCGCTGGAATCTGACCGTGCGTGTAAAGCAGCAAGGTCTGGCCGGCCTTGCCCTCGAAGTCGCCGAGGTCAATCGCCGCTGAGATTTGGCCGTCTATAGCTTGGTCAACCGCACCCGTAGCCCCGCCGGGGCGCGCTCCGGCAAAGAGATTGACCACGAGGACATCCGCGTCCTGTTTTTGAATAGCTCCTTGAATTACTTTAATATCCATAACGTTGGTGGCTCGGTCGGTAGTAGGTGGGCATTAACCACTAACCACTATCCATACTACTGTCAAGAATGCCATGGACCTGTTTCTGATCCGCCATGGCGAGTCCACCAACAACGCACTGATCGACAACCATATTACTTTTGAGGATGCTATGGACCTATTTCTGATTCGTCACGGCGAGTCTGCCAACAATGCGCTGACCGATATTAGCCAGCGCGTCGCCGACCCCGAATTGACCGCTAAAGGCCGAGTACAGGCCGAACGGGTAGCTGCGTATCTAGCGGAGGGGTTGCATCTCGCCCCGACCGAACGCGCAGAGGATCGCCCCTTTTTTGATCAGCTTTATTGCAGTCCAATGATCCGCACCCTACACACGGCGCAAGCGATCGAACAGGCAATGGGATATAGATCGGAGATCTGGGTAGCTATTCACGAGATGGGCGGCATTTTCCTCGACCACGGCGGCGAGCGGGGAACCGTTGGTTATCCCGGCCTGACGCGAGCGGAAATTGCCGCGCGTTTTCCCACTAGCATCCCATCGGCGGAAGTCGGCGAAGACGGATGGTGGGACGCGGGCAAGGAAACGGATCAGCAGGCCCAGCACCGTGCTATCGGCGTAGCCGCAGACTTGCGAGCGCGGGCGGAGGAAAAGACGCGCATCGGCTTCGTGACCCACGGCGGCTTTATGAGCCTGTTGCTTTCGGCCTTGGGCAACCAAGCACGGGACAACGGCTCCTATTACGAGCACGAGAACACGGCGATTACCCGCGTCGCGCTCGCGCCCGGCGGCACCACGGTTATCAGATATCTCAACCGCACCGAGCACCTGCCCGACGAGTTGCAGCGACTGCGGTATCCAAGTGTGTAAAAGGGCGCACCGCAATGGATCACGCCGCCCTGATAAGTGATCTCGGCACCTTCTTGCGCGAGGATCAGCTTTTGACTTCCGCCGAGGATTGCAGCGTCTATGCCTTCGACGGAACCGCCCTGCTACACCAGCGCCCCGCTTGCGTGGCGATGCCAGAAAGTCGGGAGGAGATCGCCCAACTCTTGACCCTGTGCAACCAGCGCGGAGTACCCGTGGTACCGCGCGGCTCGGGCACTGGATTGGCCGGAGGATCGGTGCCCTCGCAAGGGGGGGTCGCGCTTTGCTTGGTCCGGCTCAACCAGATCCTAGAGCTGGATGCGGCCAACCTAGTCATAGTCGTCCAGCCGGGAGTCCTCACCCAGCAAATCGCCGATGCGGCCCAATCCGCTGGCCTATTTTATCCCCCAGATCCTGGCTCGATCAAGATCTCGACTATCGGCGGCAATGTGGCCAACAATTCCGGCGGGCTGCGCGGATTAAAATACGGCGTGACGCGCGACTACGTGATGGGGCTGGAGGTGGTTCTAGCTGACGGGCAGGTTTTAGAAACTGGAAACAAATGCGTCAAAGACGTGGCCGGATTCACGCTCAAAGACCTCTTCATCGGCTCCGAGGGAATGCTCGGCGTCATTACCAAGATCACACTGAAACTAGTCCCGGCACCCGCGAGCAAGAAGACCTTACTCGGCCTCTACGACGAGATGACGCAGGCCGCGGCCACGGTCTCGGCGATTATCGCGCAAAAAATCATCCCCTGCACCCTCGAATTCCTCGACCGCACTACCATCGAGTGCGTAGAGGCCCACGCCAACATTGGCCTGCCAACGGATTGCGAGGCCGTGCTGCTAATGGAAGTAGATGGGCACCCAGCACAGGTCGCCGAGCAGGCCGCCCAAATCGAGGCCATTGCCCGCGAGGGCGGCGCTCGCTCGGTGCGATTAGCCGCCTCAGACGCAGAGGCCCAGCAACTCGCCGCGGCCCGGCGCACGGCCTTTAGCGCGCTGGCGCGACTGGCACCGACGGTCGTGCTGGAAGACATCACCGTGCCGCGCAGTGAGCTAGCCGCCATGGTCGCCTACGTTCAGGAGGTCGGTCAGCGGCACCAAGTGCGGGTGGGGACCTTCGGCCACTTTGGCGACGGCAACCTACACCCGACCTTCCTGTGCGACGAGCGCGACGCCGAGGAAATGGCCCGCGTCGAAAAAGCCATGACCGAGGTTTTTGCCCACGCCGTGGAATTGGGCGGGACCATCACGGGCGAGCACGGAGTCGGCTTGGCCAAAAAGCCCTACCTGCCCGGGCAACTCGGGCCAGTGGGGCTGGAAATTCTCAAGCGGGTCAAAACCGCTTTCGACCCCAAGGGCATCTTAAACCCAGGGAACATGTTCGATTGAGCGACGACGGCCTGAACTTGCTCCGAGACTTGGATTACTCGGTCCTCCAGCAGTGCATGCACTGCGGCATGTGCCTGCCGACCTGCCCGACGTACGACGCGACCCTGCGCGAGCGCTCGTCGCCGAGGGGGCGGATCGCCATGATGCGGGCCATCGCCGATGGCGAGCTAGAGGCGAGTACAACCTTTGCCGAAGAGATGTACTTCTGCCTCGGCTGCCTCGCCTGTCAGACCGCGTGTCCGGCCGGCGTGGATTACGCCGCGCTATTTGAAAACGCCCGCGCCGAAGTGGAGCGGCAAGGTCTGCTCGACGGCCCAGTGCGGAATTTTGTGCGCCGTTGGATCCTCGGCTGGCTCTTTGCCAAACAGACGCGCCTGCGGGCAATGGCGCGCTTGTTGCGCGCATTCCAGCGCAGCGGCCTGCAAGCACTGGCGCGCCGCAGCGGCCTCCTCAAGCTGTTGCCCTTTGGCTTGGGGGAACTGGAGCCGCTGGCACCGCAGATTTCCCCGCGCTTTACCGACCAGTTGTATCGCCAGAGTTTGCAGCAGTCCAATCCGCCCACACCGCGCTACCGAGTCGCGCTATTGGCCGGCTGCGTCCAAGACATATCCTTTGCCGAGGTAAACGCCGATACCATATGCGTCTTGCAGCACAACGGCTGCCAAGTGCTGCTTCCAGACGGCCAAGCCTGTTGCGGTTCGCTGCACGCGCACAACGGCGCAGTCGAACAGGCGCAGCAGCAGGCGCGGCTCAACATCGACGCCTTTGACGCTGAAAACCTAGACGCAATCGTCGTCAACGCTGGCGGCTGCGGCTTGCACTGCAAGCACTACGACCGCTTGCTAGCCGACGATCCCACCTACGCGGAGCGAGCCGCTATGTGGAGCGCAAAAGTAAAGGACGTCCACGAGTGGCTCGCCGACATCGGCTTGCGCCAGTCCCGCGCCGCAATGCCCTCACAACAGGTCGCCTACCACGAGTCGTGCCACCTCAAGCACGGGCAACGGGTTTCAACAGCCCCGCAAGAGGTGCTCCAGGCCGTGCCCAATTTGGAGCTCGTGCCACTAGCAGAAGCCGACTGGTGCTGCGGCAGCGCCGGCATCTACAACATCACCCAGCCCGAGCTGTCCATGCAGCTACTCGACCGCAAAATGGCGCACGTATGCGCGACCGGCGCGACCGCAGTGGCCACGGGCAACACAGGCTGCGCCATCCAACTCCAATACGGCGTCCGCCGCGCACAAGCCGCCGTGGCCGTCGTCCACCCCGTGTCACTTTTAGCCGCAGCCTATCGCGCTGAAAACTGAGGAGAACCGCAATGCAACACTTTGGCCTAACCCTTGAGTTGAAGGACGATCCCGAACTGATCGCCCAGTACAAGGCATACCACGCCGACCCCTGGCCCGAGCCGCTTCAGGGCCTAGGCGAGGTCGGCATCACCGACATGAAAATCTTTCTCTTGGGCCAGCGGATGTTCATGTACATGACCGCCACCGACGAGTTCGATCCAGCCCGCGACTTCCCGCGCTACGTCGAACAAAACCCCAAGGCGCAGGAGTGGGACGAGCTGATGCGTACCTTTCAGCAGCAGGTGCCCGAAGCCAAAGAGGGCGAGTGGTGGGCCAATATGGAACTCGTGTTCGATTTGCAATTGCACGTGTGAAGGCCATTCGGTAGCATTTGGATATAAGCACAATATGCTGAATTTAACGCCGTTTCAGGCGACTTACTAATGGACTAACCCTGACTTAAAAGGTGATGAGTATGACCAATTCCCTCGCCAAGTTCCAGACGCTTTTGCGCGAGTTATTTCAGTTCGACTGTGCCGATTTGGACTTTGGCATATACCGAATTATGAACCGCAAGCGGGAGGTCATCGAGCGGTTCATAACCAATGATTTGCCGAAAGTGGTAGCCGAGCAACTGGAAAGCGGCGCGTTAGCCGAGCAGGCACAGACCGAGAAAGAATTACAGGAAGTTCGTCAGCGGATTGGAGAAACCTTGGGGGATGCCGCCATCGATGCTGATGGGAATCTGGAAGAGATGTATCACAGCACGCCGCTCGGTAAGGAATACTTGGAGTTGAAGGCTAAATCCGCCGGCGGTCAAGGCCGCGATGCCCTCGAAGCGGCGATCTTAAATCACCTGTACGCCTTCTTTAGCCGCTACTACCAAGACGGCGACTTCATATCTAAGCGCCGGTATTCCAAACGCCAACGCTACGCTATTCCGTACAACGGTGAAGAAGTCTATCTCCACTGGGCCAACAGTGACCAATACTACGTCAAGACCAGCAAGTATTTCCGTAATTATTCGTTTGCAGTGCGCGACATCACCGTGCATTTCAAACTTAAGATCACCGATGTAGTGCAGGACAACGTCAAAGACGACAAGCGAGTTTTTCTGCCGTCCGCCGAGGTACCTGCTTGGGACGAGGAGGCTAGGCGACTATACATTCCGTTTGAATATAAGCTCCTGACCGAACAGGAAGAAATCATCTACTGTAAGAAGAATCCTCAAGAGGCTATCATCGCCAAAGCTGTGAAGGAAATTCCCAAGCAGTTGGATAAGGGATCTGACGCACTGGCGGCCTTGACGGGTGAAAAACGCCGGAACGACGACGGGAAGGCCGTCTCCTTCCTCGAACACCACTTGCGCCAATATACTCGGCGAAACGCGTCGGACTTCTTCATTCACAAGGATCTGAAGGGCTTTCTCGTCCGCGAACTCGATTTTTACCTGAAGAACGAGGTGCTGAACCTCGGTGATATGGAAGTGGCTGGCGAAGATCGCACTGAAGGCTGGTTCCAGATGATGCGGGCGATTCGGTCGGTCGGCGGCCAGATCATCGACTTCCTCGACCAGATCGAAGGCTTTCAGAAAAAGTTATGGGAGAAGCACAAGTTTGTCACCGAGACTCAGTATTGCATTGCGGTTGGGCGCATCGACGAGGGTTTCTATGGAGACATCGCCGTGTGCGAGGCGCAGTGGAACGAGTGGAAGGCGCTGTTCAGCATTGACGAAGATCAAACCGATCTGTTTAGTGCGGGTAAGGACAAGACAGGCAAGCGCGTCGAGTTCTTGAAAGCGCATCCGATGCTCGTTCTCGATACCAAACACTTCGACCGAGATTGCGTGGATCGGCTATTGGGCAGCTTTGACGATCTGGAGGAAATGACCGATGGGTTGCTCATTCACAGTGAAAACTGTCAGGCGTTGCATCTGTTGCAAGGGTGCTACCTTGGGCAGGTGAAGTGTATTTACATTGATCCACCGTACAACACAGGCAAGGATGGATTCATCTACCGAGACAACTACCGCCATTCATCGTGGCTGACGTTCATCGATGGTCGCCTTCACGCCTTACTACCGATGGCCAAGAATGATTCTGCCTTATTTGTCTCCATCGACGACAACGAGGTAGGGAATCTGATCAACCTAGTCAAAAGGCACTCATCCTCAGTCGAACTAGTGACACTCATCACTGCACAGCTAAATCCGCGAGGTCGAACGCTCGACAAGTACTTGGCAAAAACCCATGAGTACATAGGCGCATTCGCTCTATTCGGTGGGGACAACGCTATCCGCGAAATCCAGAAGGGAGAGACGGCGCAGGCCGAATACAGGGACCGTGATGAGAAGGGCATTTTCCGGCTTCTTGAACTCAGAAATCGAAACCCAGTATTCAATCGTGACAATCGACCAAACCTGTTTTTTCCGTTTTTCAGTGGTCCTGAAGGCGGAAGCGTGACTCTGGAGCCCGATTCCGCTCATACAATAGAGATCTACCCACGGAATTCCCGAGGCAAAGATGGTTGCTGGACTTGGGGTAAGGCTAAGGCTCAAGCACAACTGGATGAACTAGTGGCGCGACGCGTCCGCACAGGAGCGTGGAGGATCTTTCGTAAGGACCGTCTTCATGGGGAGGAAGGTGATGTGGCTACGACGAAGGCTAAGTCGATCTGGATAGACAAAGAGATTAATAACGAAAATGGCAAGGAACTCGTCGGCCACCTGTTCGGTAAAGCCGTTTTCGACTTTCCAAAGCCTGTCGCGCTTGTCGAGCGTTGCATAGAAATAGGAATGGAAACGGACAACGGTATCTTCATCGACTTTTTCAGTGGGTCTGGCACATCAGGTCATGCGATTCTTAACTTCAATCGTCGGGATGGTGGTCGACGCAAGTTTATCCTTGTCGAGATGGGCGACCACTTCGATACCGTACTTCTGCCGCGTATCAAGAAGGTCGCGTTCACACCTGAATGGAAGGACGGTAAACCCGAGCGCATGGCAACGCCTCAAGAGGCCGAGTGGGGACCGCGTATCGTCAAGTATATGCACCTCGAAAGCTATGAGGACGCGCTGAACAACATCGACTTCGACGAGGATTCCGCGCAGCAAGCGTTGCAATTCGACGACTACTTGCTCAAATACATGCTCCAATGGGAAACCAGGCGAAGCGCGACCCTGCTGAACGTGGAGAAACTATCGCAGCCCTTCCGCTATACGCTGCACATCCACGCCGATGGCCAGACGCGGCAGCAAATCGCCGACATCCCGGAGACCTTCAACTACCTGCTCGGCCTGCGCGTCGAGACGCGACGCGTATATTACGATGACGACCGGCGATACTTGGTCTATCGTGGCCAGATTGGTCAGCAGCGAGTCGCCGTCATCTAGCGAGAAACCCAAGACTGGGATGAGGCCGCTCTGGTGCGAGACAAGGAGTTCGTGGACGAGCAGAAATTGACCGACGGCGTGGACGAGGTCTATGTCAACGGAGACTCGTTCATCCGCGAAGCGAAGGCGCTGGAACCAGTGTTCAAACGACGGATGTTCGCGGAGAGGGGAGAATAATGAGTAACGTCAACTCTCCAACTGGCTCAACGATCATTGAAGAAATTGATCGGCTGAAAAGAGAATTGGACAAATTGCGGCCATTGCCTGCTGATGTCGTGGGGCGAATAGAACAAAAGCTCAGGCTTGATTTGAATTATCACTCCAACGCCATAGAAGGTAACAGTCTGACTCTCGGAGAAACGAGAAGTCTGATCCTCCATGGGCTTACTGCCCGCGGGAAGCCTATGCGCGATCATTTGGACATCGAAGGACACAATGACGCAGTAAAGGCGATAGAGGACTCCGTGAAGACAGACGAAGCTCTCAACGAGGTCTTCATCCGCAATCTTCATAGAGTATTGTTGAAGGAGCCTTACGAAAACGACGCCATAACGCCCGATGGACAGCCCACGAAGCGCCTCATTTCCATTGGCGATTACAAAACACAGCCCAATAACGTGCTAACCTCTACCGGTGAGATTTATTATTTTACGCCGCCAGAGCAGGTGAAACCGGCGATAAGCGATCTCATAGATTGGTACAGAAAGTACGAGAACGAGGGCGAACACCCCATTGTCATAGCTGCCACGTTTCACTACCGCTTTGTCCGCATTCATCCTTTTGACGATGGGAACGGACGCATGGCGCGGCTTTTGATGAATATGATCTTAATCAAGCACGGCTACACGGTGGCTGTCGTACCCATAGAGGAGAGAGACCAATACATCTATACGCTGGAACAGGCCGACAAAAGCGAAGATTTGGCCCAGTTTATCACCTACATTGCACATTGTTGCGAATACGCCCTGAATCTCCATTTGAAAGCCGCCCGTGGAGAGGATATTGAGGATGTAGAGGACATAGATAAAGAGATTGAACTCTTTTTGCAAAAGAGCACAAGCGATACAATTGAGGCGCGGACATATGCAGACCAAGTATTGTATCCATTTTTTTCCTATTGCAAAAAAAAGATCGAACGGTTTTCCAGTGGATTCGGAGAAATTAAATTTTTTGGTCAAGCTTCTGTAAGAAAGACTGACAGTCAAAAGGTTAATTTTCAGCTAGAAAATGAAGGAGATACTTGGCCGGAAAACGCGTTTTCTGTTTCCACTCGCTTCTCATCTGACCTATCGAATTTTCAGGGAAAACAGGAAGAAAGGGTTAGTTTAAGCGTTGATAATGAAGCAGACTCGAATGGTTGCGTCTGGAATTTTGCCGCTTATATCAGCATAAGTGATAGCATGACTCTTCATACTTTTTATAAGGAGCAATATACGGGGCGAGATCTGCAAGTGCTCAAGAAGATGTTTAACGAAATGATACGGCGCATGATGAAAAACCTCTCGAAGAACCCTGAAGATCGAGAAGTCTAGCAATGAAGACGACAATAACCAATAAATCATTCGACAGTAGGCTGCGGATCAAACCGCCGATCACATTGTGCCATTAGGAGATAAACATGTCGGAGACTGCATTCTCTTTTCATCTGCTTCAGGAATGGGAGGGGTACGTCATAGAAATAGAAAAAGACAACTTCACAGCGCGGCTGTTAGATTTGACCGCCGGTTCTCCAGTGGAAGAGGAGGAAGCCGTCATTCCTTTGGCCGAGCTTTCAGAAAACGACCGCAAACGTCTGCGTCTCGGCAGTGTTTTTCGCTGGGGCATTGGCTACGAGCGTTCCGCGAGTGGAACTAAGCGGCGAGTCTCCCAAATTGTCTTCCAAACCCTTCCTGTTATGACTGCACAGGACATAGCCGAGGGCAAAGAATGGGCCAAGAAGACCACTCAATTGTGGGCAGACTAGATAAACCATAAGGCAATACGAGAAAACGTACCCTTGAATCATCTTCCAAATCAATCTGCACGAGGTGCCCAAAAGACGAGTTGGCGAAGGAATCTAGAAAATTACAGGATATACCTACCATGAGCGACTTTACAAAAGAAGTGGCTGTTCGTCCTGACCACCAGTACCTTACTGAAAGAGAAGATAGAATGCTTTGCACGGTCATAGATAAACTGGTCGGCGACATTGTAAAAAGTGTAAACCCTTTACAGATAATCCTCTTTGGCTCAGCCGCTAGAGGAGACGCAGGAGAGCATAGCGACATCGATCTGCTTGTAGTCATGCCCGAAGGTGTTCACCGGCGGCGAACAGCGCAGAAGCTGTATCGGGAAATTACAGGTTTAGGTGTGCCTTTTGATATTGTAGTAGCAACTCCACAAGATTTGGAAAAGCACAAGGATAATAGGGGCTTGATCTATAAAAGTGCCTTAAAGGAAGGTATAGAGATCTATGGACACTGAATCTCGTGTTCTAGGTAACGCTGAGGATTGGCTTCGTTGTTTGCATGGATAACTCTATGAGCGCGAGAATCGACATCCCCAAAGGCGAGATCGCCGCCTTCTGCCGGCGCAACCACATCCGGCGCATGGCCCTATTCGGCTCGGTCCTGCGCGATGACTTCACGCCTGAGAGCGACGTGGATGTACTCGTGGACTTCGAGCCAGATCGGACACCGGGACTAGAATTCATCACCATTCAGGATGAACTGTCGGAGATACTCGGTCGACAAGTAGATCTGTACACCTTCAAGGGAGTCAAAAACAGCCGCAACTGGCTGCTGCGGGAGGAGATTCTCAATTCGGCTGAGGTGCAGTATGAGCAGGCGTGATGACCGAGTAAGTCTGGTGGATATGCTCATCCACGCCAAGGAAGCTGTCGCTCTGTCCGGCGAGACGAGTCTGAATGACTTGATAGAAGACCGAGTAATGCAACTCGCCCTGCAGAAATTGGTAGAGATTGTGGGCGAAGCGGCCAACCGCGTTTCCGAGGAGACACAGCAGCGCCACCAAGAAATTCCCTGGCCCCAGATTATCGGCCTGCGTAACCGACTAGTTCACGGCTACGATGACATTAATCTCGATATTCTGTGGAAGATTATTCAGAACGACTTGCCGCCGCTCACTGAGCAACTGCAAGCCATCGTTGGTGAAGAGGCATAGGACCCATGCCGCCTGTACAAATCGCCAGCTTGGAGCAGCATCTAGTCCTGCTAGCATGGCTCAACCGGCAGTTTGGCTACGAGCACAATCGCGACCTGCTGGCGAGCATGAAGGATTCTGACGAGGGGTTCGACGCCGAAGGCCGCAGCTTCGTCTATCATCGGCTGATAAGTCGCGGGGACGCGGTGAGCATTTCGCCGGACACCTTGGCCCAGTACGACGACAATATCCGCAACCATCTGCACTCCATAAACGCCCGCCGTTCCGAGCCGATTACCTTGCGCTACTTCCAGTACTTGGCGGCACTCTACGCGGAAGTGTTCCTCGATGGATACTTCAATCACCGTGGAGAGGCACTCCGCTCACTTAATGATTTTGTCGCTGAGTACGATGCTGGTGAGCCTTTCTCCGAATCCGACCTTAAAAAACTAGCCTTGAATTCAACTCGTAAGTGCAATCTTTTGGGTAGCTGGCATAGAAACGGCCAACTGGTATATTTCCCGTGGCCATTTCAAACGCAGCTCCCGACGGAGGCGCTTATGGGAACGTATCACCAGTTGACCGAGTATCAAA
>JAJEGS010000010.1 GCA_022819745.1 Candidatus Latescibacterota bacterium
CAGATACACCACATCAGGGATCGGCTCAATCATCGACCGCGAAAGGGATTGGCATTTCAAACGCCGCATGAAATCTTAGCCCAAGAAACAAGAGGGCAACCTAAACATGGCGAAATTGCACTTACGAGTTGAATCCGCGAACTATTAAAGGCAACCAAGAGCATAGATAGGTCAATCGGCTGGCGTTTCTATAGAAAGGACTCCTAATGAGTGGTGCCCTAGCATATCCAACCTACGAAAGCCTCGGCGTCCGTCCCCTGATCAACTGTCAGGGGACCTATACCATCATCAGCGGTTCGTTGATTTTGCCCGAAGTGCGGCAGGCTATGGTCGATGCCTCTAAGCAATACGTCCACCTCGACGAGCTGATGGAGGCCGTCGGGACGCGCATCGGTGAGTTGATGCAGTGCGAGTGGGGGCTTGTTACTAATGGTTGTGCTGCGGCGTTGTGCCAAGTTACGGCCGCTTGTGTGGCCGGTACGGACCCCGAGAAAATGGCGCGGTTGCCCGATGCTACGGGCATGAAAAACCAAGTCCTCGTCCAGCCGAGCCACCGCCACGTGTACGATCACGCCGTACGCATGGTCGGCGTCGAAATAGTCGAGGTCGAAACGCTCGCCGATCTAGAGGCGGCGTTGTCGGACCGCACGGCCATGCTGTTGGTGTTTGGCGATGCGGCCGAGCGGGGCCAGATCTCGGTGGCAGATATGGCGGCGGTTGGGCAGCGGCACGGCGTGCCGACGTTTGTCGATGCCGCGGCCGAGCGACCGGATGTGCCCAACTGGTATCTGGAGCAGGGAGCCGATGCAGTGGCTTATTCGGGGGGCAAATGCTTGCGCGGGCCGCAGGCGTCGGGTTTGGTTTTGGGGCGCAAGGAACTGTTGCAGGCCGCTTTCCTCAACGGGGCACCGCACCACGCGCTAGGAAGGCCAATGAAGGCGGGCAAGGAAGAAATCATGGGGCTGCTGGCCGCGGTGGAGCAGTGGGTGGTGCGCGACCACGCGGCTGAGTGGCGGGAGTGGGAGCGGCGGCTCGCGGTCATAGCCGACGCAGTGGAAAAGTTTCCCTCGGTGGCGACGCAGGTCAACCAGCCCGGGCGCTCGAATGTTGCGCCGAATTTGGCGGTGCGCTGGGATCGAGAAAAGCTAGCCATCAGCGGTCACGAACTGGCGCGCCAGCTATCGGCTAATCAACCGCGCATTGAAATCGCCGCCCACGAAAGCGGCTTTGGTATCAATCCCTATATGATGGAGCCGGGCGAGGAAGACATTGTGGCGCGGCGGGTGCGCGAGATTTTGGCCGCAGTTGAATAGTGGTTAGTTGGGCCGCTCGCCCCGGCGCAAGGCCACGGACAGCGGCTCAACCCCGTCTTTGTTGGGCTTTGAGCTCACCTTGCCAGTGCGGGGATTCACGCTGTGGATCATCACGTCCTCGGGCACGTCAAAATCCTTTTCAGGCCGCCCCTCGTTTATGGCGATCATAAAATCCGTCCAGATGGGCACGGCACCGCTGCCGCCGGTGATTTGCACCCCGCGCGTATCGACCAGCTTATGGGATCGGCGGTCGTCGAATCCCACCCAGACGCTGGCTACTAAGTCTGGTGTGAAGCCGGTGAACCAAGCGTCGGTATTGTCGTTGGTCGTGCCGGTCTTGCCGGCGGCTGGCCGCGCAAAGCCGAGCTTGCGCACTTGGTGGCCGGTGCCGCGGTCCACAGTCTGGCGCAAGAGATGGACCATCTGCGCGGCGAGGTCGGGTGCGATGGCTTGGCGGATCTGCGGCTGGTGGGTAAAGATCGGCTGGCCGTCGGCATCGACGATCCGCTCTATCAAGACCGGCGTCACCTGCAAGCCGTAGTTGGCGAAAGCCCCGTACGCCGCGGCCATTTCCAACACGGTAACTTCGGCGACGCCCAAGGCAATGCTTCTGTAAGCTCCTATTGGCCCGGCAAAACCCAAGCGGTGGGCTATATCGACGACGCGCTCTGGCCCGACGAGTTCGGAGATTTGTATGGCCGTGGAGTTGGCCGAGCGAACTAAAGCCCACGCTGCGATCGTCTGTCCCAAGTAGCGGTTGTTGTAGTTGCGCGGTTGCCACTTTCGCCCATTGACGATATAGGTGCGCCGCTGGTCGTTAAAGATAGTAACCGGACTGATCTCGCCCGCTGCCAAAGCTGCTAGGTAAGCTATGGGCTTAAAGCCGGAGCCGGGCTGGCGGCGGGCGGTGAGCGCACGGTTGTAGTAGCTGACGAAAATGTCCCGCCCCCCGACCATGGCCAGCACTTTCCCGGTCGGCGACAGGCACACCAACGCGCCTTGGACGTAGGCCGGGCGCTCGGCCATCGACGCTTCCGCATAGGGCTTAAACCCCAGCCGCTTATCTAACTCGACCATCCCCTTGGCGACCGCTTCTTCAGCCGCTTCTTGCATTGTAATGTCCAAGGTGGTATAGACCTTCAGGCTCCCATAATGCAGGGCCGACGGTCCCCACTGCCGGACGATTTCTGCGTTGATGGCTTCGACCCAATAGGGTACTGGGTTGCGGGGCGGGTAGCCTGGGTTGATGAGGTCCTCGGCTCGGAGGGCGGCGTATTCCCCGCGCGTCGCCGGGTCGAGGAAGCCGCTGGCGACCATGCGGTCGAGCACGTGTTGCAGCCGGGAGGTAGCCCGTTGGGGGTGCCGCAGGGGATTGTACTTGGTCGGGGCGTTGACCTGGCCGATGAGCATGGCGGCGCGGGGCAGGCTCAGCGAGTCTGGGGTGGTGTCGAAGAAGGTGATCGCGGCGTCGTGAATGCCGTAGGCGTTGGTGCCGTAGAAGACTTCGTTGAGGTACAGCTCTAGGAGGCGATTTTTGTAAGCGGGTTGCCCAGCGGCGTTGGTGTCTGGATATGAGGCGGCAAAGAACGCCTCTAGTTGCAAGGCGAGGAGTGCTTCCGAGAGCTTGCGCGCAAAGGTTTTTTCTGGCGAAAAGAACAGGCGCTTGACGAGCTGTTGGGTCAAGGTGCTGCCGCCGCGCGTAATGCTGCCCTTGCGCAGGTTGTCGCGCACCGCGCCGCCGATGGCCAGCAGGTCGATGCCTCGGTGGTGGTAAAAGTGCGCGTCTTCCGTGGCGATGAGCGCTTGTACGACGTGGGGGCTGATGTCTTCGAGGCGCACCCATTGGCGGCTCTGATTGAAGGTGTAGATGCGCTCGCCAGAAGCCGCGTACATCTCCGTGCCAGGGCGAATGCCCAACTCGTGCGGATCGGTGGGCAGGCTGGGCAAGTTAGGGGCCATGCGCCAGATGGCGTACCCCACTCCCGCCCCACCCGCCAAGATGAAGAACACAGCCAAGACCACGCCGATGAGTAGCGCACGTCTCATTGTTCTTCCAATCCGAGGTGTTGTTGCACGGACTGGGCCGGAAGCACGAGCGCTGTGGCCTCTTGGCCTGGCAAGAGTGCGTACGCGGCGAATTGGTCTTCGTCTCCAGTGCGGGTCAGACGCAGTTCAAAGCCGTCTGCGCTGTCCCAGGCTGTGAGTAGATGCTTGTTCTCGCCCTGGCGCAGCGAATCGGCCCGCGTTTGCACGACCTCCGCTAGGGCGGCTGTGATGACCGGCCCGGCATCGCTTTGCGCACGCTCAGGGTCAGGACCCAAAAGCGGCGCTAAATGCTGACGCCAGTAGGCCATGTCTTCCTCTTTCATCCTCAGAAAAGTCCAAGCCTCGGGCTCGTCTTTTGCCAGCAGGGACTTGTGAAGCTGGTAGAAGAGCGAACCGTCTTCTAGGGCCATTTGCGCGCCGACGAGGGCGCGGAGATACGAACCGTGGTCGGGTACGATAGCTTGGGTTAGCAACAAGCGGCCCTGCTCGTAGATCTGCAGGGAATAGGCGAGTTCGCGTAGGTTTTCCGGGCTGAGGAGATCGGGCTGAAGGGCGGAGTCGCGCCGTGCGACCGCAAAGAACGCCGCGTGGGTGCCGTGGTACTGAAGTTGGTAGTGGTTTTGCAAGACCGGCAGCGGGGTTTGGCGCGGCTCTAGCGGCACCTCGGCCAGCGAGTCGGATAGGGCCATGCGAGTCTGCCGGCTGGCGAGAATGCCCTGCCAGAGCGCACCTCCTGGCTGGCGTTTGGAGTTTTGCTGCATCAGGTATTGACCGATGTAGCGGGCCACGTATTGGGTTCGGTACTCAAGCAAAAAAAGTACGCCAGCAGCCCCCAAAGGCACCAGCGCACACAGGGCTATGCGGACGAGGCCGTAGAGCAAGGATAACATAGCGACACAATAAGTTCAGGACAGCTACTTGTCAAAAGTGCTTGCCCATTTTGGGCGGCTAATGGTACTTTTGGCTGAGAGGCGATTAATCTATCTGGGGAGGTAGAAAAATATGAAACGCCTAAAATTTGCATGGATTGCCGTCGTCGTTGGGTTGTGGCACTGCGGCGACGAGGGCGAAAAGGGCACCAGTCCCGTCGCGCCCATTGATTCTCCGCAGACACCGCGCGCGCTAAGTGTGGAGCGCATCGGCGATGGCGAGGTATGGCTCAATTGGCAGGCTGTCGAGGGCGATGGCGAGGTGCTCTACGTCGTTTATCGCTCGGTCGGAGACGACGCGACCGTGGCCATTGACTCCACGTTTGAGACCCGATACAAGGATCAGGGGCTACGATACGAGCTGGAGTACACCTATCGAGTAACCGCGATAAACGGCGGCGGCGAGAGCAGCCCCTCGAATGCCGTCAGCGGCCAGCCCCTCAACAGCTTGACGCCGCAGCGGCCGATCGCGGTGCGCGCCGTTGCGCATCACCTCGAAGTACTCGGCCAGCTCGACATCGCACTCGATTGGGCTGACAACGCGGAGACCGATCTCGCAGGTTACCGGGTCTATCGCTCGACTGAGCAGGGTTTCGCGCCGACCCTTGGGCATTTGCTCATGCAGGTGTCGGGGCCGAGCTTCATCGACGCGGAGATCGCGGTGGGCACGGTGTACTACTACCGAATTACGGCGATAGATCTCGGCGGCAAGGAAAGCAAGGCCTCCGAGGAAGTAAGCGACGTCGCACTACCCTCGCCGGTGCCGTTGGTCCCGGTCGCCGGAGAAGAAGCCGCGGCACCGTTGACCTTTACTTGGAATCGCTTGCCCGAGGCGCGCGCATTCCGGGTGATCGTCACTACCTCACTGACCAGTGGCGAAGTGTCAGACATACCGCTGACTAGCGATACCACGGCCGTATTTACCGGTCGCATTAAGGATGGGGGCTTGGTCGCGCTCGAACCCGGACAAGTGTACTACTGGAAGGTTGTGGCCAGTACGCACGCCGAGGGGATTGAGAATTCGGTGAGTCGGGTCGAGAGTTTTAAAGTGGCTGAGTAGGATGGACGCGGATATAGACGCTGGGGCACTGCGCGTTGTCGAGACCTTGCGCCGGGCTGGCTTCCAAGCGCTGCTAGCCGGTGGTTGCGTGCGCGACTTGGCATTGGGACGCGTGCCTAAGGACTGGGATGTAGCTACGGATGCGGGGCCAGAAGAGGTGGCTGCACTCTTTGAGCACACGGTGCCGGTGGGCGCGCAGTTTGGTATCTCATTGGTGGTGCTCGACGAGGGCGACTACGAGGTAGCGCGCTTTCGTCGCGACGGCCCGTACCGCGATAGCCGCCGTCCCGCATCCATCGAGCCAGCCGACGCCCGCGCCGATGCCGCGCGCCGCGACTTTACCATCAACGGTTTGTTCTACGACCCGGAGAGCGGTGAACTGCTCGATTACGTCGGCGGACAGCGCGACCTCGACGCCAAGGTCATCCGCGCCATCGGCGACCCGGCCGCGCGCTTTGCTGAAGACCATCTGCGCCTGTTGCGGGCCGTGCGCTTTGCCGCTCGGCTCGACTTTACCATCGAACCCGCGACGTGGGATGTGCTCTGTGCTCAGGTCGAGTCCATTGCCAGCGTCAGTGCCGAGCGCATCCGCGACGAGCTAACCCTGCTGTTGACCGAGGGGGGGGCCAAGTGCGGCTTGCGCCTTTTGGATCAGTCGGGCCTGCTGCAAGCCGTGCTGCCGGAAGTCGCGGCCATGCGAGGCGTGCCGCAAGACGCTGAATTCCATCCCGAAGGCGATGTGTGGACCCATGTCCAGCTTCTCTTTGATCATCTCGACGAGCCGTCGGCTGAGCTGGCTTGGAGTGCGTTGCTGCACGACATTGGCAAACCATCTACTATGGTGCGAGCCGAGCGCATCCGCTTCCACGGCCACGACGCGATTGGGGCCAAAATGGCGGCGGCGATCTGCGGGCGGCTGCGGATGTCCAACGAAGCGCGGCGGGTCATCGGCACGCTCGTGGCCGACCACATGCGGATAAGCCATGTGCGCCAGATGCGCTCGAGTACGCTTGTGCGCCTGTTGCGCGAGCCGCACTTTCCCGAGTTGCTCGAATTGCACCGCGCCGATTGCTTGGCCAGCCACGGCAAGCTCGACCTGTACGAGTTTTGCCAAGAGCAGTTGGCCGCCTTAAAAAAGGAACATCTGCGCCCACCGGCTTTGCTCACCGGAGACGATCTAATCGCCTTGGGCTTTGCGCCTGGGCCTCTGTTTAGGGAAATTCTCGCCGCGGTCGAGGATGCTCAGTTGGAAGGGCGACTCGACAACTACCAATCTGCGCTGCGTTTCGTACAGCGCAAATTCTGCGCTGAGCCTGCTGCCTAATTCACAAGATGATCCGCAGATGGACGCAGATAATCGCAGAATTTTAGGGGCGACCGGCCGGTCGCCCCTACATGCTGCCGGGCGGTTTGTGCAACGTGCGTTCAGTTTAGACCCCGCTTGAGTACCTCTAGTACCGGCTGGTGCCCTGCTGGCGACATCAGGTACAGTCCACTCCAACCTTCAGCGCGGACTTGACGCACTTGCTCGGCAGCCAATTCGACGCCCGCTTTGGCTTGGTCGGCTGGGTCTGCATACGCGGATAGCTCGGCAAAAATCGCTTCCGGCACAACCACTCCGGGCACCTCGGCAATGCGCCGGGCGTGTTCCAACCCCCGCAGCACCATGACCCCCACAATGATCGGCACCTGAGCGCGATAAGTGGTCAGGGCCGCTAGAGCCTTGCGGTCAAAGGTCGGCTGGGTCATTACGTAATCGGCTCCCGCGTCGATTTTGTGCGCCAGCCGCTCCCACTCGCGCTGGAGATCGAGGGCTTCTGGCTCGCAGCCTGTGCCAATGGTAAAGTGGGTGCGGGGGTCGCGGTGCGAGCCGAGCGATTGGCCGCCAAAGTCCAGTCCGGCATTGAGAAAGGCGTGGGTATAGCGAATGAGAGCGGTGGAGTCGAGGTCGAAAACAGCGGTCGAGCGCGGATAGGTCGGGGCCATTTTCGGGGGATCGCCGGTGATGAAGAGGACGTTGTGGATGCGGTTGGCCCAGTAGCCGATGAGCCGGCTTTGCAACCCCATGACGTTGAGGTCGCGGCTGGTACAGTGGGGAATTAGCTCAAGGAGGTCGCGCTCCCAGCGCAGGCGGCGGCGGATGAGGTGGATGAAGTCGCCCGGCGGCATTAGAGGGATACCGCGCGAGCCATCGGTTATGTCGAGGGCATCGGCCAAGCCCGAGGCGGCCAACTCGGCGACAAAAGCGAGCCGGGCTTTTAGTCCGCCGGTGCCGCGCGGGGGCAGCAGCTCGACGCTGACGGCGAATTGGCCGTCGAAGAGCTTGCGCGAGAATGGGCCATTGCGGCGCTTGGCGGCTGCGGCGGTTGGTTGCTGGTCCGGCGTCCTTGCCAACGGGACGATGCGCTTCCCAGCCGCAAGGCCGTGGAGGTAGTTGTGCATCTCGTGGATGTGGGGGGGATGGACCTCGCAACAGCCGCCGATGAGGCGTGCGCCCTTGTGCGCCATTTCGCGGGCAAAGCGCCCCATGCACTCGGGGTTGACGCCCGTCAGATAGCGATGGCCTACGCGCCGGAACTCACCGCCGTTGGGCATGACCGCGAGTTGGACTTGGCCGTCGCGCACGGATGCACATTCTTGCGCTGCGACGAGGAAAGCCCGCGCTTCCGCGAGCGCACAGCAGTTGATGCCAACGACATCTGCGCCCAAGGCCGCGGCGGTTTGGATGTATGTTTGGGGGGCTTGCTCCCACGTGCCGTCGCGCTGGTGCAAGGCCATCTGGACTATGACTGGCACGGGGTTGTCGAGATCCTGTAGGAGCTCTAAGAGGGCGGCGACCTGATCGAGGCAGGTAAAAGTTTCCAAGAGCAGGGCATCGACACCGCTGCCGACGAGGGCCTCGATTTGGGCGCGGTACAGGTCGCTGGCCGTGCGCGGGGATTGGGCCGCTGGCAGGGGTGGGCCTAGGGAGCCGAGGACGAACAAAGGATCGCTGCACTGGACCTGTTGGCAGTATTGATCAATGGCCTCGCGTGCCAAGCGCACGGCTGTCGCGTTGAGCTCGGCGATGGACGCAGCGGAAGGATAGGTCGCGTTGGCGGCAAAGGAATTGCTGGTCAGGCATTGGGCACCGGCTTGCAGATATTCGAGGTGGAGTTGGCGGACGAGTGCTGGGCGGGTGAGGTTGAAGGCTTCGTAGAGGTGATTTTGCTCGGAGACGCGGCCGGTAAGCGCGAATAGGTAAGAGCCCAAGGCACCATCGGCTAGCAAGGGGCGGTGGTGGAGGGCGGCGAGGAATGGGTGCATGGGGACAGTGGGGTTGTCCACTAATGCTCGTGCTCGTTGTCAATGCCAGCGGCGTATTCCGCAGTTTTGGCGTCTAGTTGTTCTCGGCTGAGCAAGCCCTTCGTAATGATCAACTCTTCGAGCGAAGCGATCCAGCGGGTGTAATAGTTAGCGGGGTCGTTGTTTTGGTCGGCCGTCGCGATTGTCGCTGCTAATTCCGCACTGAACTCGCGCCATTCGTAGAGGTCTTGCTGGTTAAGTGCAACGGCAAGACCAAAGGCGCGTGCTTCCCAAGGGGCCTGAAAAATTAGTTCGCCATTTTCTCGCGGCAGGGCGATTTGTGCTTCCATTGTGGCAATTTGTCGGTCGGCTTGTTGCATTACCCCAGCCTCACTTTGCCGGTGCTTCGATCTTCGCTACGCCGATCATCGAGTCGCGCGTGACAAGCGAAACGAGTTGTTTTTCGCTATGGTCTTCCGTGTTGGCGGGGCGTTCGGGCAGCACCATGTAGCGGAGGTCCGAGTTGCTGTCCCAGACGCGGATTTCGACTGAATCGGATAACTCGAGGTCAAATTCCCGCAAGACCACTCTCGGTTCCCGCACCACCCGAGAGCGATACGCGTAGGATTTGTACCAACTCGGCGGCAGGCCGAGTACGGACCAGGGATAACAGGAGCAAAGGGTGCAAACGACAACGTGGTGGACGCTTGCTGTGTTTTCCAGCACGACGATTTTGCTGCCGTGGGCGTCGCCAAAACCTAGTTCGGCAATCGCTGCGGTGCCGTTTGCCAGCAGGCGGCGCTTGTAGTTCGGGTCGCTCCAAGCGCGGGCAACTACTTTGGCTCCATTGAGCGGGCCTACGTCTTGTTCGTATTTCTGCACGACTTCGTCTATGATATCCGTTGTAAGCAAGCCCTTTTCGACTAGGAGCGATTCGAGCGCTCTGGTGCGCAGGGCGGCATCTGTCTCGGTGTGGACGGATTCGCGAGAATTATTCATAACAAAATCCTTTTGCGATTGGGGATTGGTTTACGCCAGCTCTAGGTAGCTTTCCCACATATCCAAATAGACGGCACTTTTTGCTTCAGCGGCGCTACCCCACAGTTCTGCAGCGTCAAAGCGCACGGCATATAGGGGTTGTTGGCGCGTTGCACACCCTGCGGGCAGTTCGGCGTCTTGGAAGTTGTAGATGCCGTAGAAATCGGTGACTGTGCCGTATTTGTCGCGTACGTAGCGGGGAAGCCTGGTGTGGCCTGTGGGGTGGATATTGCGCGATCGCACGCGGTCGCCAGAGGAAAATTGCGGCTGGATATCCATTTTCTGCGAGAGTGGAGCCACAGGACGCGAGCGCTTGAATTCGGCTCGGACGGCATCGGGATCGGGATGCTCCGGGGTTTTGGCATTGGGATGGTCCCGTAAAAGTGCCATTCGCGTCTCCAACTCTTCTTGTGTTAGCACGCCGGCGTCAATCAGCCCTTTGATGCGGGAGTGCAGCCATTTTTCGTAATAGCTGGACGACAGGTAGTGAGCTGGCTCCATGTTTTCGATGTTGTTGCGGGAGCCGCCGGGGATCGGTACAGGTGTCGCTACAGTCATGGCAAGTACCCGGCCCTCCCAAGGGTCGTGGAATAAAGGTTCGTTTTCCTCGCGTATAACGGGGCCAAATCCGTGCATCCCGCCCATGTCGTGAATGCCGTCCATGGTTGCTCCTGAGGGTTTAGCTATCGTGGATGGTTGGGTTTCCGAATGTAAGGTTCACTTGATCGTTTGCCCAGTCGCGGGCGGTTCAATCTGGTCTAATAAATGTATGACGTCTTTGGGCTGAACTTTGTTGCGAAAAAAGAAGACTCCGCCGGGTACGTTTTTAAAATCGTCCTCGCTGACATTGAGGTTGGAAGAGACGGCCACGAGCAAGTCCTTGCGCTGGGCTTGGCGCAGCTTTTCCAGCTTACGGCGCAGATACTCGGGCCGCCAATAGCCCATGATTTCCAAAAGCGCTATGCGGCCGTCGGGATGGCGGAAGGTGAAGTCCGGGATCATCACGGTCTCTTTGAGGTTGACCACTTCGCTTTCCCGCTCTAGCTGCCATTGGGTTTTGGCCTTGACGAAGCGCGCGGCAAACGTCTCCTCCAACAGCGAATCGTACAAAGTCTGATCCTTGTAATGCGACACTAGGCCCGATTGATCGTCGAGGACGAACTGCTGGCGGCGGCCGTCCTTGCGCAAAATGTCGGCCTGCATTGACCAGCGGGTACACAGCAACAGGGCCGGGAGAAAAATTGCCATTTGCAGGCCGTATTTCTGCGAGTGGCGGAACATGCTCACTGGGCCGTCGAGTCCGATCTCATAGCCGGCATCGACATCGCCTTCGATGGTGTGGATCAGCCGGTAGAACTTGATGAATTTGAAAAGCTGCTTGTAGCGTACCGGCAGGTTGCGATACACGCTCAGGCGCAGGATTTCGCAGCGATAGAGCATGGCTTGGGCCAGTGCCACGTTGTAGCGCAGCAGCAACTCGTTGGGCGAGGGCGCGGCAAAGGTGGCAAGCTGGTGATTTTCAGGCAGGTCGGCGTACAGCCCTGTGAGCACGTCTTCGCTGCTGATCTGGTGTTTGAGAGCGACCTGCTCCAGCAAATCTTCGCGTTTGACTGGATAGATGAGGCTGGTCTCGCGGACGACCGGATGGTGGGCGCGGGCCAGCGTAAAAACGGCGTGGCGCAATTCTTCGGGAGGTTGGGGACTATCGACGTGGAATTCGCAGTAGTGGTCGCAAAGTAGCTTGGCTAGGCCGCGCTGGACGCGGTAGTCGGTGCGGTCCCCGGCGAGCAGGTCGAGGGCGCGTTGTAGCTCTCGTCGGGTTTTGCCTTGGTGTTCGATGTGGATCTCGATGAGCGCTTGGGCTAGGTCGATGAGGACTGGGTCCTCGACATCGACATAGCGCGGTTCAATGTAGGGGCCACGCGAGCGGGTCAGCAGGAGGTCTGAGGTCAGCACGGTGCTTACTCGTAGGCTTCGTGGCGGCGGCGGCGGTCGCTGATGCGGTCTTCGACCGTGTTCTTGGAGACCACTTCGTAGAGCACGGCTTCCTTGCCTTGGCGACGGCGGAGGATGCGCCCGAGGCGCTGGACGTGCTCGCGGATGGTCCCCGAGCCGGAGAGGACCACCGCGACGTTGGCTTCGGGGATGTTGACGCCCTCGTTGAGCACTTTTGAGGCGACGAGGGCGAGGTACTCCCCTTTGTTGAAGGCTTCGAGGATGGCCTTGCGCTCTCGCGTGCGAGTGCGGTGGGTAATGGCCGGGACCAAGAAGGTGCGGGAGATCTGATGGACGGTCTCGTTGTCGTTGGTAAAAATCAATACGCGGTCGCGCGGGTGGGCCTTGAGGATGTCTTCGAGGACGCGGATTTTTGCTGTCGCGCCGAGGGCGATCTGACGGTGGCGGCGGTAGGCGTGCATGGCGCGCCGGCCGCTGGTGCTTTTGGCCGAGAGCATGACGAAGTGCCGCCAGCCATCTTTGGTGCCGAGGCGGATGTTCTTGTCGGCGAGGAAGGCTTGGTACTCATCGCGGGCGGCCTCGTATTGGGCGCGCTCTTCAGCGACCATATCCACTTGGCGGCGCTCGACGCGATAGTCGGCCAAGTACTCGCCGGACAAGGCGCGGATGCCACGCTCGTAGGCTATGGGACCGACGAGGGTGTCGAGGAGTACGTGGCGGCCATCGGCGCGCTCTGGTGTGGCGGTCAGCCCGAGGCGGTAAGGTGCTAGGCACATTTCGGCCGCGTGGCTGTACATTTCGCCGGGCAGGTGGTGGACCTCGTCGAAGACGATGAGGCCGAAGCGATTGCCGTAGCGGTCCATCTGCATGTAGGCGCTGTCGTAGGTGGCGACGGTCAGATCGGCTAGTTCGTGATAGCCGCCACCGAGCAGGCCGACCTCGACGGCAAACGAGCGGGTGAGCAGGTCGTACCACTGGTTCATCAGGTCGATGGTCGGCGCGACGACGAGAGTGCTGCGCTGGACTTCTACCATAGCCATGAGCGCGACTTGTGACTTGCCCGATCCCGTGGGCAAGACGACCACGCCGCGACAGCCGTGCTGTTGCCAAGCGGCGATGCTTTCGGCTTGGTGAGGGTGCGGTTCAGGCGCGGTGTGCAGTTGCAGGGAAAGGGTATTGTAGCGCGGGGCTGTATTCTTGAATTCGACTTCGTGCCGTTTGAGGTGCTCTACGCTTTCGCGGTAGAAGTGGGCTTGGGCACGCCAGTGATCGACGCGCGGGTCCCAGACAAAGGCCGGGGGCGCGTCTGGGCCGACGTAGTCGCGCAGGAGTAGGGTGCCTTCTTCAAAAGTCAGACGCATAGACGCAGATTGATTAGAGGAAAGAGAAATGATAAATTGGGGCCAGAGAGCGGGCAAGGCATTATCAACCAAGGAGACATGCGATATGGACACAGCCCGAGTGGGTTTGGCCCGCGCTGGTGCGCGGCAAGCCAACGTATATCAAGCGCTAAATTTGGTGCGCGAGGACGTCGAGCCGAAGCTAGCCGCCCAAGTGATGCTCAAGCCGAACTTCCTGTCTAGCGAAAATCCCCTCGCTTCAACGCACGCCGATGCCATGCGCGGTGCCATTGACTTTTTGCTGAGCACGCCGCAGCCGCCCGAGGAGATCGTCATTGCCGAAGGCGGCAACGAGAAGTATTCGGGCGAGGCGTTTGCCAACTTCGGCTATGATGCGCTAGTCGAAGAATACTCAGTGCCGATTCGCTTGGTCGATCTGCATCAGGAGACGCGGTGGGAAGAGACCACAATTCACATGGCCGGCGGCGTCGAGGCGACTGTGCGGATGCCGAGCGTGGTGCTCGAATGTCCCTGCACCATCTCGGTGGCCGTGGCCAAGACTCATGACGTGTGCGTGGTGACGTTGGCGCAGAAGAACATGATCATGGGGACGCTGCACAAAGAGGATCGCATCAAGATGCACGGCTATCCCTCGCACGCCGAGCGCGTGTTGCCTAGCGAGGCCGAGGTGCTCAACGTGAACTTGATCCGCTTGGCCCAGTATCTCAAGCCGGATATCGGGATCGTCGATGGCACGGTGGGCTTGCAGGGCAATGGCCCTGGAGGAACGGATGCGGTGCCTATGGGTGCGGCCGCGGCATCGGCTGATGTGTTTTCCGTGGATGCGGTCATGGCCAAGGCTATGGGCTTTGAGCCGATGGAACTGGGCCTTTTGCACTATGCCGACACCTTGGGCTACGGCGTGGCCGACTTGGAGCGGATCGAGATGCGGGGCGTGCCTATTGCCGAGGTCGCCTGCGTCTTCAAGCCGCACGAGACAACTGCGCAACAGATGCAGTGGAGGAATGCGGCGGTGGCGGAGTTTTTGCCGTAGGGGATGCTGGGATGAGAATAGCTATTCTGTTGGAATTGATGCTGGAGACCAAGATATGAAAACCGTACAAATGACCTTCGATGAGGAACTAATTGAGGAAGTTGATAAGGTTGTAAAGAAAATAGGCACGACGAGATCGGCGTTTGCGCGGGAGGCTTTATACGCTGCTCTCAGGCGGACAAAAATACAAGAAAAGGTGCAAAAACACCGCGAGGGGTATGCCCGCAAGCCGGTTCAAGCGGGCGAATTTAGCCAGTGGGAAGACGACACTTCTGACGACCCAAACCTGCGTTTGTCATGGTAGTAGCAATGGCCGCTAGCCGCTCCTTGTGTCCTGTTGCTCTGCGTCATAACTTAGCAAAAACAAGAGACTTACCCCAACAAAGGATACTTCTACCATGACGCCTCCCAACATTCTCTGGATTTGCACGGATCAGCAGCGCTACGACACGATTGGCGCGCTTGGTTATTCGCACGTCGATACGCCGCACGTCGATCGGCTGGTCGCCGAGGGTGTGGCTTTTACGCATGCCTATTGCCAAAGCCCGATCTGCACGCCGAGCCGTGCGAGTTTTCTCACCGGCCAGTACGCCAGCGCGGTCCATATCAACGGCAATGGCCTCGACAGTTTTCCCGACCATCCGCCGCTGGTTACGCGGCAGTTGGCCGAGGCTGGGTACGACTGCGGGCTGATTGGCAAGCTGCACTTGGCCAGCGCCTATCGCCGCATTGAGCCGCGCGTCAATGACGGGTATCGCTACTGGGAGTACAGCCACGCGCCCCGCGATGACTGGCCGCAGGGGCACGGCTATGCCGACTGGGTGCGGGAAAAGGGAGAAGTTTTAGGCGAGTTGATGAAGCAATACCCCCACGGGCTGCCGGCCGAGTTCCACCAGACGACGTGGTGCGCCGAGAAAACCATTGAGTTTATGAGCGAAAAACGCGACGGCCCTTGGCTGGCGAGTGTCAACATTTACGACCCACACCCGCCGTTCAATCCGCCGCAGAGCTACCGTGACCGCTTTGACCCCGAGGCTATGCCCGGACCGCTGTTTGCCGACAGCGATTTGGCGCAGCAGGAAAAACTGGCGGCGATTGATTTTCAATCCAAGGGACGGCGGCCCGACCAACTCGATATCCGCGACCCCTTGCACCAAGACCGCCCGACGCCCGGGGCTGACGCGCGCGTGTTGCAGGCCGCGTACTGCGCGATGATCAAGCAGATCGACGACCAAGTAGGGAGGATGCTGGCCGCGCTTGAAGACACGGGCCAGCGCGATAATACCGTGGTGATTTTTACGTCCGACCACGGCGAAATGCTCGGCGACCACGGGCTGATTCAGAAGGGGTGCCGCTTCTACGAGGGTTTGGTGCGGGTGCCGCTGATTTTTTCTTGGCCGGGACATTTTGAGGAAGGTTTAGTGCGCGACGATCTGGTCGAGCTGACCGACAAAGCGCCGACGCTTCTGGAGCTAGCCGGACTGGAGGTGCCGGAGCGAATGACCGGCCGCTCGCTTGCGCCGATCTTGCGCGGCGAGAGCGAGCAACTGCACCGCGATTTCGTCCGCTGCGAGTACTACGACGCCTTGGATGCGCCCGATGGCACCTTTGCCACTATGTACCGCGACGAGCGCTATAAGTTGGTGTTCTACCACGGTCACGATTTGGGCGAGCTGTACGACTTGGATGAGGACCCCGGTGAGTTTGAAAACATGTGGGATGAGCCGGAAGCGCAGCCGCTCAAGTTGGCGCTGATGCAAAAGAGTTTTGACGCTTCGATGCTGGCGATGGACCGGGGGCCTCGGCGCGTGGGGCCGATGTGATGGAGCGGCAGCAGCGGGTGACGCAGCGGCCGATTTGGCGATTCCGCGAGGAGGACAAAGCGGCCGAAGACGACCAAGTAACGGTCGAGGAGCCGTTGGAGATCCGCGTGGAGGAGACGCCGATCGCAGTGGTCATGCGCACCCCGCGCCACGACTTTGAGCTGGCGGCTGGATTCTTGTGTACTGAGGGCCTGATCCAATCGCCGCAGGAGTTGGGCGCGATCTCGTACTGCACGGCTGCGGAGCCGCCCAACGAGGAGAATATCGTCGAGGTCAAGCTGGCCGCTGGCGTGGCCTTTGATCGGCAGCGGCTCCAGCGCAACTTCTACGCCTCGTCGAGTTGCGGGGTCTGTGGCAAGGCCAGCATTGAGGCTATCACCTGCGAGGCCCCTGCCCTGACGGGAGATTTTACTGTGCCGCTAGCCATGCTCTACGACCTTAGTGAACGCATGCGTCAGGCACAGGATGTATTCGAACAAACCGGCTCGCTACACGCGGCGGCCCTGTTTGATCCGGCGGGCGACTTGCTCGTCCTGCGCGAGGACGTGGGCCGGCACAACGCAGTGGACAAGCTCATTGGCCACTACGCGCTGCGCAACGAGCCGGTGCCAGCCAAGAGCGTGCTGATGGTCAGCGGGCGCACCAGCTTTGAGATCGTGCAGAAGGCGCGGATGGCGGGGATTGCGGTGGTTGCCGCTGTATCGGCACCGTCGAGCTTGGCGGTGGATCTGGCGCGGGAATCGGGGATGACGCTGCTGGGATTTTTGCGTGGGCGGGGATTCAATGTATATACCGGAGAAAAGCGAATTGTCGTTTAGGAGCGGGGAGTTCCTCTCGTCCTTCCCGTGCGAGATTGGCACTCCGTAGGAAGAAACTCAACGAGGATATAACGCTATCATGCCAGTACAAATCACCATAAGAGATGTCCCGGAAGAGGTGCGCGACGCGTTGGCCGTTCGCGCCGCCCGGCAAAGCCAGTCCATGCAGGCATTCCTCCGCGACGCGTTGGAACGAATCGCGTCGCGTCCCTCGGTCGGCGAGTGGCTGCACCAAGTTCGCGAGCGCAAGAAAGCGGCCGGAATCCGCGTCCGTCCGTCCAGTATTCTACAAGCCCGGGATGCCGATAGAACGTGACCGTTATCTCGACAACACAACTCAAGGAATTGGCGAAAGGATAATAGCATGGAAATGCGGCAGCCGCGTTATAGTAAAGAAGAATTCGCCCGACGTGGTCAGGCACTCTACGAGCGACAAGTGAGGCCGCAGGTGGAAGCGAGTAATCTTGGCCGGATCGTGGCGATTGACATTGAGACGGGCGAGTTTGAGATCGGGGACGACGCGCTTGCCGCTTCGGACCGGCTCTTTGCGCGTTGTCCCGAAGCGCAGCCGTGGTTGGTGCGGATTGGACATCGTGCGGTACATCGCTTCGGGCACTCTCACGCCGGTAGTGTGCCATGATTGAGGGTACGGTGAATGGGAACTATGAGGCGGCTATACGCCTTACCCTTCGCGGCGTTGCTGGGGAGGAGTATGCCATTGAAGCCATAATCGATACTGGCTTCACCGGCTGCCTGACGCTCCCGACGACCCTGATTAACCGGCTGAACCTGTCTTGGCAAGGTAGCGCTCAAGCGTTATTGGCCGACGGCAGCTTGCACGTATTCGACGCGTACTTGGGAACCGTGGTGTGGAACGGACAGGACTGCACAGTAGAAGTGGATGCAGCAGAGACTGATCCTCTTGTGGGAATGGGGTTACTCAGAGGGCACAGCTTGAAAATAGATGTGGTGGAGAATGGCGCAGTGAAGATTGAGGCTCTGACTTGATTGGGCAGGGTCTTGAGAGAATTCAGTCAAGTGAATTTCAGTCGCCAGACCACCGAGAGGTTCGGTACACGGGGCGGCTAAACTAGGGCTTTTGAAATGCACCTGCGGAAAATATTTAAGATTTTCAAATTGTGATTAAAAAGCCTTGACAGAAACATAATGGATCTGTATAATTTTAAATTAAAAGTAAGTAAGAAAATGTTAATTTGTAATAATTAATTGATGTTAATTATTACACTCTTCTAAAGTGAAGTTGTTAGCGTTGGTGTTTGACACATTTATCTTGTAATTCATTAGAAGACTTGCCCTGATCTCATTACTGCCATGTACCTGACCTTCTTGGTCTTTTTTTTTATGTTTCTATTGTGTTAGAACATAACACAACAACAGCATTTGCACATGTAGGTTAGAGTTTAACCACGAGAATCCTAAGAAGCGTTCTTAACTAGGATTTCGGTCTCTCACTTGGCTCACAAGCATCTGGGATTGAGGGCGTTCCGCCCTTGAAAAATGCTTGACGCCAAGGCTACTCGACAGTCCCGCAAGATCGCTCGACAGGAGTTTTTGAGAACGCTTCTAATCAAAACCCAAAGGCATAATTCTTGGGAATGCAGCCGAATCTAACACGGCTTTATAATGTTAGATAATAACTTGTTGTCTATTGACAACATTAAACAAAAAGGAGGCCCATCATGGCCCAATATCTTCGTGGCATCAACCAAATTCGCAACGCTATCGATAAAGGATCCCTCTCAGACGCTGAGGTTTCTGCTATAATCAAGAACGGGGCACCTGACCTGTTTCGTAGCATATGGGAACTGCTTTCTCATTCGGAAACGGTGAAAGAGTTTCAATCTAATTATCGTGAAGTTGTCAGCATTTTCTCGCACATTTTTGGGGCCAATTTTCCTGCTGTTGTTCACGAAAAGGAGGATTTAGAATTTTGGACCGAAGATGAAAAGTGGAAGGAACTGACCCGGCTGGCCCGTCGTAGTAGGCGTCGCGTTACTCAGTCCCAACAAATCGGACTTTTCCACAAATTCGGCTTGCGTAGAAAATATCCTGATTCTGCAGATACTCATCGTATTATCGGAGTTGGCGGCTCTACTCTGAGACAATTCGATAGTGCTAAAAAGAAATTCGATCGTAATGGACAGTCCGTATCGACAGCTCTTAGTTATCTCTGCGATGGAACTTGGGACATTACCAAGTTCAGGAACGCTTCTGAGGCACTGGAAAAGGCGAAAAGCCTTCAGCGCGAGTTAAAAAAGGTGGGTGTTGACGTTACTTTGAACGAAAACATTCCATTGTTGGCTGCGGTCAATTGCGAAGCGTATCTTCCTGACCTTGAGGAAGCGATTAAGGACTTAGACGAAGCAGCAATTAACAGACTCAGGGAAATTGAAAATTTTCCCGAATCGTTGCTGCCAGAGCGCAAGTTGGAGGAACCGATAACAAAATACTTTTCCGTGGATCAATGCTATAAGGCCAAAGTGCCTTTGACTGCGCGCATTGTATTCGTATAAGTGCTATGTAGGGCACTAACTACACGACACCAACAATCGTGTAATGTTGTATAGTATTGATGATGAAGATGAACGGAGACGGCCTTGGAGCCTTCATACAACTGCACTTGTTGATAGACCTGCGTGATGGCCTCGGGCTTGGCTGCGGGTGCTCCACTCCCTGAGAAACCGTTGCAGACGACGGTAGGGGCTGGCTATCTGTGCCGAACCGGCAAGCACCGCCGTCCACCATTGCAGGTTGACCGAACGGGTTTGTAGTAAAGTACATAGCATACGAAGTAACAACTCCGCTTGGTAACGCGGCATCAAACAGGCCACTTGACGCCGGGCCTTTTTTAAGCTATTCATGCAGTTCACCGTGTAGCTCCTATCGGCTAGGGGAAGGATCGTTTGGTCAAACAACCGATAAACCTAACGCGGGCTACACGGCAAAGGAAAACAGGTGTCGTGTAGTTAGCCGTTGTTGTTGATTCGTCCGTGCTCGTCTCGGCACTTGTGGACTTGGGCCGCGTAGGCCAGTGAGCGAATGACGTGAGCGAATGACGTGAGCGAATGGATTGATTTCTCTCGACGGAGGTTAAGATCATCGTGTTCCATTGCCATGTATGTGGATCGAACAGCGCCCAACAGAAAAGGGTGAGTGAAGTATTTGTGGTGCAAGGGAGGCGGATTTTAGTCGAGGACATTCCGGCTAGCGTGTGCTTGCGCTGTGGGGAACCGACTTTCAGCCGCCAGACCACTGAGCAGGTACGTCGCATGTTGAACGGGGAGGCCAAACCGGTGCGCTCTGAAGAAGTCGATGTGTTTGAATACGCTTGAGGGGGCGCATCAACATCGCCGTTTAATTTTTCCATCTAAAGGAGAGGGATAATGGCTAAGAAAAAGCAAGATAGAAGACCGCAGCTCAAACTCTGTGCCGCGGCGTGGACGTTGACCAATTATCCGTCCGAAGCCAAGCAGTGGTCGATGGATCGCAAAGTCCGTGCGGCCAAGGACGCTGGCTTTGATGGCTTCAGCGCTGGGGCTGATCCCGAGATCGCCGAGGCTTGCGCCAAGCACGGACTACAACTCGTCGGCGGGGTCGATATAGCCACGGTAGAAGAAGCCGAGCCGAAACTGGCGGCTTTTAAGGAAGCTGGTGCCGAGCACATCAACGTCCAGCTTTGTGACCACGATACCGAGATCCGCAAGGCGGTGACCGTGGCGCGGGCGGTGATGAAGGCGGGCAAGAAGCTCAAGCTCAAACCGGCGATTGAATGGCATCGCGACACGTGTACTGAGACCCCGGAGAAGGGGCTGGCCCTAGCGGAACAGTACGAAAAGCGCTACAAAGAGAAGCTGCGCACCAATTTCGATCACTCGCACCCGGCGATCATCAAACAGCTCCGGCCTACCAACTTCTGGGAGCGCATCGCCGAGTACCGCCCCGACCTGCTCAAGATGAGCGAGTTGATTCACTTCCGCACCTTTACGGGCAGCCATTGCCAGACGCCGGTCACCAATGGGCGCGGGGTGCTGGACGCGGATTTTATCACTTGGCGCGACAACTTCCTCAAACACTTGCTCTACAACTGGGTCAAAGGACAGCGCGGCGCTACCGAGCTATGGGCGGTCGTCGAACTGGGGCCAAAGGGTTCGGGTTATGCGCTCGATTGTTTTCCCGATGTGTGGAAGGATGCGATCGTCGCGCGCGGCGAGATCGAGAAGGCGTTTAAGGGGGCGCTGAGGAAAGCGAACAAGTAGGGACATGTTACCGAGCACATGGTCGGAGGGGAAGGTTCACCGAAATTGTCTCCCATCGTGGTGACTACATCGGCCACGATCTGGGGAAGGCCTGTATCGTCCTGCGGGCATCGCTCGGCGGGTAGTCGATCCTAGCGATCATGTGGCCCAGGGGTTGATTATCTCAATACCACAGCGCTCGAAATGCCCGACATTTCTGGTCGCGATGGCCGCGCCGCGACAACGGGCAATGGCCGCCATCTGACAATCCGCGTGGCTGATCGGCCGGCCAGCGGCTCGTCGGCTAGCCCCGATCTCGGCATAGATGCGTGCGGCCTCGCTATCAAAGGGCAGAATGCGTCGGGCGAAATCTTTTTGGAGCATATCCTCGACTGCGGCAGCGATTCGATCACGGCGCTGGCCCGCTGGCAGGATGGCGACGCCGTAGCGCAGCTCGGCCTCCGTGATTACCGAGAGGAAGACATTTACGGTGGGTTGGCCGGCCAGCCAAGCCGCTACACTGGGATCAGGTTTAGGGCACATCAACTCCGAGACGACATTGGTGTCGAGCAGGATCATCCCCAAACCTTAACCAAACTGAGGTGGATCGCGCATCGGTTCGCGCGGCGGTATGTCCAGTTCCACACCGCCTAAGGGCGCGAATCGAGCGCGTATAGCGCGTGTCAGATTTATGGGGGATGCAGGCTCGGTGAGCGCCGCACGCAAGATCGCCCGCGCTTCCTCCTCCATCGAGTGACCGTGCTTGGCCGCTTGGACGCGCAGACGCTGCTTTATTTTATCGTCGAGGTTGCGGATTGTCATGCTAGCCATTTTCTTCACCTCCAAGTCTAAGAAAATACGCAATGATGTCATTGCATGCAATGATATCAAGGTTCCATGACGAGTTCAGAAAGTGATAGGGACATGTTACCGAGCACGTGGTCGGCCGGGCAGATCGTCGTACGGGCGGTCGAGGTAGCGCAGACGTCGGCGCTGCATGCTGCGGTTACGGAATGCGTGGATGTCGTCGCGCTCGATCCTACTTTTGCCGAGGTGCCCGAAAGCACGGTCGGTGAGTTGGTGGAGCAGTCGGTAACGGACGAATCGCAGGAACGCGGCTTCCGCATGAGGAGCATTCACGTCGGACCGGCTGAAGAGCTGGCTGGATACTTTCACTTAATGGAGGATGTGCCCAACGTAGGGGACGCTTGGCTCTCGATCCTGGCGATCCGGCCGCGATTCCGGCGCAGCGGCGTCGGCACGACACTCATCAAAAGCCTCAAGAGGGTGCTGGCCGCCGAGGATTTCCGTTTCGCCTTGGCGCGCGTCTATCTGGCCAATGTTCCGGCCTTGCAGTTCTGGACTCGACTGGGTTTTACCGAAATCGTTCCTCATCGCGGTGACTACATCGGTCACGATCTAGGGAGATCCTGTATCGTCCTGCGGGCGTCGCTTGGTAGAGTGCTGTGAGGCGCATGACTGCATCATCAGAAAATCAACGTGTCACCGGAATGCCCAGCAAGTGGTCGGCACGCTCTTTCAGGTACTCTGAATACCGCAATTGATTGGCTAGGTCATCGCCCTCAAGGCCACTAGCTATGAGGGTTTTTATTTCTCGGTGCGCCACTGGAATTGAACGCCAAGGCACAACGGCGTTGAGTGGTGACAGGAGCCGTTTGCGGACCTCTTCGCTAGCAGCGCACCGGTACCTAGTGTCAAGCAAATTAGGCTGCTCAAGATAGATGAGTCGAAACGCTAGGCGACGATACCTCGCGTCACGGAGTTGAAGGGCTAGCTCCGGCCGTTCCTCCCAAGGGACTGTGTGAAAACGCTGCATGAGAACTTCATCTTGAGACAGCGGAAATCCGTGCTCGTAGATCTGCTCCTCGACGTGCGGTGACGGTGGATAAGTTGGCTCTGCGGCCTGTGCTGCTTTTCGGAGTCGTTCCAAGAAAAGTCTGTCCTCTTGGAGTTGAGCGACTCGCTCCAAGACTTCGGCTTCGTTTTCGAAAGGGGCAAGATGTTCTTGAGTAGCATCATAAAGCGCCCATAGCATCGGTGCCGCGTTCGTGCGAACTGTCACGATCGGTCGCGTGGTTTCTTGGCAGAGAGAGATCAGGGCATCGTCCGACATTTCCCGAAGCGTGTCGAGGTCCTCACTTACATCAAGGCAGTAGTACCGTATCGCGAGTTCACTGTTCTTGCCGATTGGGGTCACAATGCGCACGCGAGGGTTATTGCCGAAAGTCTCCCATATCAAGAAGGCGTCTTCTTCAGTGATGAAAGATTCAACGCTTGCCTTCTTGCTAAATCTCAGACATTGGGACCAGACTTCAGGTGCGCGATGTCTGATGAGCTTGCAGAGCGCGAGCGTTGTCGAGACATCGGCCATGGCGTTATGCGACGATGGTACCGTAATACCGTTCGCTTCGGCGAGCGCCTTGAGTTTAAAGATGGTGCGACCATTCTCGTCGATTGCTGGCTTTAACACATCGGGCCTCAAAGTTGCCGTTATGCGACAAAGATTTAGAACGTCAGCTCGTGCGCTCCCCTGCGTGTTCGTTAGAAAGGGGTTGTAAAGGCATTGGTAGAATGCTTGGCGCAGGAATTCCTCGTCGAATGACAAGGAGTTAAAACCGAGAAATAAGGTTGGGCACCAGGACTCTAGGATACGGCGAGCCTCTGTGACCATCTCGTAATGCGAGGGCAACGAGTTATCTATGAGCTTCTCTATTCGATTCCCCGTCACATGGATCGCCTTTGGCGAAGGGATAACATGAGGCATCAGGCGGCACTGGGTCTGAAACTTTTCTTCAACCTTCAGTTCCGAGTCCGTACGGATGGCGGCGAATTGAACGACTTGATCAAAACCCTTCGTCAGTCCTGTAGTCTCGATGTCGTAGATGACAAAGCTCATACGTACTCTCCAAGTGAGCTCAATCGATAACGCATGGCAGCATCGCTCACCTTAAAGCGCTTGGCCAGCGCCATCACAGCTTTGTCATCCTCAAGGTCAACAGAACGACCTTCGAGCGCTGATATCAAAAACTCGGTCGGCACGAGCAGTTCGGCTGCAAAAGTATTCGCTTCGATTTCAATGGGATCAACGCCCTCAGCAGCAAGCGCATCACGTCGTAGAGAACCGAGATCAACGTGTACGGCATACTCAAGCTCACGGCGGTGGAGCTCAACGTGTGCCAGTTCGTGGGCGAGTGTGAAGCGCTGTCGAGTCGGCGCGTGCAGCGTGTTGACGCCTATAATCGGTACGCCGTCCCGAATATGTGCGAGTCCAGAGAGTTCACTATCGAGTGGGGCATACTCCACGCGTACCCCGCGGATCTTGGCGATGCGTTCGATAGGAACAGGCGCGGCCTTGACGCTGTGCTGGATGAGCAGTGCCTGCGCCGCATCTTGAGCTTTTTGCTTTCGGGGGGGGCGACTCATGACGAACTCCTTCTTAGACGATCTTCTGCGAGGACTGAGGCAATCACATTTTCGACATCCGTTTGCTGCTGCGGATTCAAGGTCGAACCGCTGACCTTGATCTCAGGCAGGGGCTCCGGAGGCACCCAAGTTTCAGGCACGAGATCCAGAATCGATTTGAGCTTGAGCGCGTTCACGAGCGCGAAGAGCTGATGCACCATGATGCGCTGACGGCCGTTTTCGAGATTGGCGAGTGAAGCTCTAGAAAGCCCCAGCTTTTCCGCGACATAGCTTTGGGTAAGGTCAAGCTCTCCACGGCGCTTCGCAACCTCCCGACCGAGGCGACGATAAAGTTCCATATCCGACATTACTATAAACTGATTCTTTTCCCGATGTGCGTCAAGCTGACGCCATATGTCCCTACATCTGGCCGTACCTGCTGCCCTCTAGACCGAAGAACCTGCCGCAATATTCTGACCAAAATCACCGACTATCATATCAAATATAATGTGTATGACACAATCATTTAAAAAATTATAGTGTTTTTCATTGACATTTGATGTCGCCGACTCTATACTTAGAGCGATGTCGATGGGGATGGGCCTCATTGCACAACTGGCGCAGAGGACGCCGATGGAGGTCATTAAAATGACAGATAGCATTTCCAAAAGAGATTCTGGTGTCTGTGGGAGTTCGCCGCAGGCCCACGGCAAGGTCTCGGTCCCGGTGAAATTGGATTACGCCAAGGAGCGGATCGTCGAGTTGGAGTTGGGCAGCCGCGTGACTGCGGTGCTCGAAATCGTCTCTGCCGAGCGCGGTTGCCGTGTAGAGGATCTGGTTCTGCTCCGCGAAGGTGAGGGTGAACTGTTGACGTCCGACCTCGTGGTCGACGCGAACTATCCAGACAAGTGCCGCCACCATGTTCATTACTTGGGTGAGGTGACAGTGACAGTCTATTATCAGGCGGGTCAGCAGAGTCACATGTTCAAGCGATTTGAGTCCGTCAAGGATGTGCTGGCCTGGGGGATTGAGGCATTTGGCATCGACGGGAGCCTGGCAACCGAGCTCGTGTTGGTGCGACATGGTCATAAGGACGAACTGCCCGAACGCGAGCATATCGGCCATCTGACGGGGAAGGACTGTGAGCTTGCGCTCGATCTGGTGCGTGGCGATATAGCCAACGGGAGTTCGTCGTGATTGCAGATCCCAGCATTGCCCGCGTCGCAGCCGACCTAGAGCAAGGCGACTTTCTCAGCGGTTGCGAAGCGGGTCGTTGGCGTATCATTGCCAACGAGTTCCCGATCCTAGACTTTACGATCTCCGCGACTGAGCCGGACGGTACTGCCAGTGAGTACGGATTTCGGGCCGACTTATCGAATTACCCCGCTCAGGCTCCGAAGGTTCAGATTTGGGACCACAAACAGAACACCCCCCTTGCGGGTGATCGGCGGCCAAAGGGAGGCGCGCGAGTCCAGAAAACCTTCCAGTGTTGGGGATCAGACACTGTCTACCGCCCATGGGACCGGATGACCGGTCCCCATGGCAACAACGCCGCCACTTTTCCGCACCTTGCATGGAACTCCGAGCGGCGTCTTGTCTTCATTTTCGAGGATCTCCATGGTATCCTTAATAGCAACGCTCGCGCGCAGAATCTTCGGGTCTCCGCCTGAGGTTCTGTGTAGCGCAGGAGTTTGGCGTGCCGGTGTCGAGGAACTGAGGCGACGTGCTGGCGGTCGGCGTGAGAGTGGCGCTTTTCTGCTGGGCACTAAAGACGGAGCGCGGAGGATCGAGGAGTTCGTCTTCTACGATGACATAGATCCGAACGCACTGAAGAGCGGTATTGTTTTAATCGATGGCCGTCGACTTGGCGATCTCTGGACGCATTGTCGGAAGACCGAGCGTGTTGTTGTCGCCGATGTCCATGTTCACCCTGGTGGTTTCGGGCAGAGCTCTTCCGACCGCGCCAATCCAATCATGGCTGAAGTCGGTCATATCGCCATTATCCTTCCGCACTTCGCAGCACGGAAAACCGGCCCCAGAGGTATCGGTGTATACGAGTACCTTGGCTCCCGGCAATGGCAGGATCGTAGTTTCGACCGACCATCGCCGCTGCACGTAGGATGGTGGCCATGGCGCTAGATCGTCAGATTGCCCGACTCGCGAAGATACTCGTCGACAGCGAGAACATTTCTTTTGATGAAGCCCAAGCTAGGCTGCGGACGCTTACTCTTGAAGTCGTTGTCGCGCCTGAGGCGGCGTCACCTGCTGCTCACGCCGCCACCCTCACGGCTGTGTCAGTAGCGAGTAGAACCTTCGTCGGCGGTGTAAGGGTCACGGGGGCAATAGACCAGCCTCTAAATTCAGCCCTTCCATTGAGAGCGAAGAGTCTCGCTGAGGCCGCCATCCTAGCGGGTGCCTCCGGCTTCGACGGTTGCCCCTCGCGCAAGATCTTTGTCGGTACGAACGAAGTACCGGCCGAGGCTTGGGCCGTCTCACCGTGGTGGAGCGGCTGGAGCGCGGGCATCGTCAAGCCGGGTGAAGCGCGTTGGGATGCAGGGGACAATCCCCTGCCGGGCATTGCCGCCGGTGCCTTGGCTGTCGGTGCGGCCTTCGATGCTCAGCGGGGACGCTGCGGCGACATCGGGGTTGAGGTTGACCTTTGGCCTGTCAGGTCAGGCGAGATAGCCCCGCGGTTTGAGGAGGTGTTCTTGCCTGGAGCGCTTCGGCTCATTGGGTTGGGCAACTTGGGACAGGCCTTTCTCTGGACGCTTGCGGCGTTACCCTACGCGACTCCCGCCGATGTCTCGCTCGTCCTTCAGGATCGCGACAAAATTACCGAGGAGAATTGGGCTACCTCAGTATTGGTCAAGAGCGAGGTCTATGGGGTGCTGAAGACAAAAGTTGCGGAGCAATGGGCGTTGGACAAGGGCTTCGACGTCAGGAGGATTGACTGCCGTCTTCTCGCGACCGACCGGGTCGATGTCGATAATAATGATCCACGTCTCGCGCTCTCGGGGGTCGACAAGATCGAGGCACGCAAACTTATGGCCGAGGTCGGCTTCGACTGCATTGTCGATGCGGGGCTTGGGCGCACCTCGTCCGATTTCGACAAGTACCGCGTTACCGTGTTCGATCACGTTTACCCAATCGATAAGCACTTCGATAGGCAAGATGACACGCCTGTAGGAGGGGACTTTCCAAGAGGCGAAGCCTACCTGCGCCTTGAAGCGGAGATAGGACCGTGCGGGACAGCGGAGATCGGCGGAGCCAGCGTTGCAGCCCCCTATGTCAGTGCCCTTGCAGCAGCGGTCGCAGTCTCCCGCGTTATCGCCGTCACTTCCGGTTGCGAATGTCCCATCAATGAAGTTGGAAGACTCTCACTTATAGCGGACCGCAAGCTTGCGGAGTTGACCGTGGTAGAGGGTCGCGGCATTCGTCACGCTGGGCACCCCGTCATCAGAAAAGCGGCACTTGCTGGTTGCAGTAGAACGGCTCTATCGGCGACGGGAAGGTCGTGGTAACGGCCTTGGTGCTCAGGTCCACATGTGCCTCCACCAGCGGTATCTTGTTGACGACATTCCAAAGAATATCGCTACCTGCGGTAACAGGCCCTGTGTGATAGCTTGACGATGATCAGGAGTTCGGTATGCCGACTCCCGGTCGGAAGCGGATTCCATGGATGCGCTAGCAGGCGTCGCTACTCAGGAAATGCTCTGGTAGTTTCTTCCTCCACTCGCTCATTAGGATGAGCGAGCATTGAACGGTGGTGCCGTTATTCATGACAAGCTCCATCTCGCCAGCGGGAGTACAGTCATCCCATGTGAAGTTGTCGGACAGGAAGGACAGGAGTTCGCGCTTGTAGTAGGTATCGAGGTTATCGAGTTGATCGCCTTTGGTCTCAAGAACGGTGAGGCGATTTTCACTGCTGTTCGTTTGCGCGGCGAAGATGAAATCGGGATAGATTTTGCTCTTCTTCCAGCCTTGGATGCCGTACTGTGCGCGGGCGACATTGCGGTGCCACCAAGTCAGTGCCTCCTCGCCATCGAGATACACGGCGACTTCGCGCTCGTCTCGGTTTAGGTCGTTCTCGTAGACCGGCGCGAACAGACTTTTCTCTAAGGAACCTCCCGTCTTGCTAACAAGCTGGCGAGCGGTGTCGGCCTCCGTCGTTTCGATCTGAAAGGGCATTCGCCAGTTACGGCCGTCCAGACGTAAGCAGAACTGGATACGCCCTGCGGTGACCTCATCTTTGAAGAGGGCTTCAGCACGTGTGTCACGCTCCGCATCTAACCCCCTGCGCATCTCTTCAACGATAAGGCCGGCAAGCTGGCCCAGCTTTCTGTCGTCAAAACCGCGACATCGAAGCGCGGCAACGAATCGCCCTACGATTTCACGTCCCACAAAGGGGTTCAAGACGATATCCAGCATCATGTGTACTGCATAGGTCGAATCGAAGGCGAGGATTTCGCTGCTCTCTGCGACCGTCTCTCCGACGAAGACTTCGTCCCCGTCTTCCGCCAGTCTGATCCGCTGCAACTGGCTATCGGCCGTCTGTGCGTTCTCGGGAATGCTGGCTGCGATGTCCTTCGGGTCGAAGCCCCGCCAATCAATGCGGGATAGGATGTCGGTCTCGTAATCCAGTTCACGGACCTCGGTGCCGTCCGTAATCATCACCTTTGGTAGGTAGATTTCAGTTGATGTGAAGCTAGGACGGCGGTCGATCTTGCGTGTCCCGGGTCCCGATTCGCCCGTATCTTCTTGGGAGACCTCCAGAACCAGATCGCTGAGACCGTCCTGCTCGAGCCCCTCCTTGATCGCTTCGACTACTGAGCGCGTTGCTGCATGATGAGTGATAATGTAGCATTCGTCGAGCGCCTCGACGCCAGTCTTCATGGCGCCCGGCTGGCGAAGGATACGGCCTACAAGCTGCGTTAACGCCTGTTTGTTCGTGCTGGCCGCTAGGGCACAAAGGATATAGGCGAACGAGCAATCCCAGCCCTCCTGAAGAGCCTGCTTGGTAATGATTGCCCGTACTTGATTTATCGGCGACAGCAGGTTCTGGTTTTCCGGCTGGTTCAGATCGTTCCGTTCGGCTGTCTTGATAGCGATCTCTGCCTCATCGAAACCAGCAGTCAGAAGCCACTCCTTGACATCCTCGGCGTGAATGCGGCCGCTTTCGCGCTGATCCGCACCGGTACGCTCAACCTGGATCAGCATGATTGGGCGAATATAGCGATCAGTATTGGCCCGGAGCTTGGCGGCTTCCGTGTCGAGCGTGTGCAATTTCTTGAGCGCGGCATCGAGCGTGGTTCGCCAATCGCTGCTCTGCCGGGGGTCGAGGTTCAAAGGCATCTTGATCATGCCCTCGCGGTCTAGCTCCCGACCTGTAACCTCGACCAGTACATTGGCATAGCGACCCGGCTTCGGATTTTTGCCACGGCTCGGTTTCACGTCCTTGGGCGTCGCCGTCAATTCCAGCACGAAGCACGGATTGAAGCCGTAAAGCGTCTTGAAGGCGAGATCGGAAATTGCCCGATGCCCCTCGTCTAACACCACGACCGGGCGGATGATCCGAAGGACATTGCCAAGTGAATCCTTCACCATCGGGAACATGTCGTTATAGGCGGCAAGGTTTGGCGTCCGATCCAGTACTTCCCTGTGCGCCTGCTGCTCGCCCTCGGGCGGGAAGAAACCGTGAACGTCTCCCCGATCTTGGAACATCTTCAGCGACTCTTGGGTCTCCCGGTTCGCCGATTGCAGCATCAGGAGCATGACGCAAAGGTTCGTTTCGACATCCCGTGCATCGAGCCGGTCGGTTTTCTCCATAATCCGCACGCGCCCGGCGGCGGCACGGTCGAGCGCCTGCCGGTAGGGATGCTGGCGGTCCTTTAGACGCCTGAGCGTCTGGCTGTAGATCGCCTCGTTAGGCACGATCCATAGGACGAAGCCCGTGTTCCGGTCGAGATACCGCCCCATAATGCGTGAGACGCCGGAGATGGCAAGCCAAGTTTTGCCGCCTCCGGTCGGCACCTTGAGTACCGCGTTAGGCACAGGACGGTCGCACCCATCTTTGCGTGGTGAAAATGGGCAATCGATGCGTGACGAGGGCAGCTTGCCTTCTGCCTTCATTGCCTTCCACGCTTCCTCTACAAAGTCGGGGATAGGCACGTCAAGGTCCGGTTCCTGCTCCGCGAGCGCAGCGAGCCTGTCTGTCCTCGTCTTCTTCTCCTTTACGATGTCTATGAAGGCGTCGAGTGCGGCGAGCACCCGGTCCTGATAGTCGAGTCGCCGTAACATGAGTCAACTGCGGTCGATGCGATAGAGCGCGAAGGGCAGAGGCACGAACTCGACTGGGACATTTTGATCGGCCAGCATCTTCTGACTGACATAGCGGGCTGCAGCAAACACCAAATGACGGTCTTCTGGCACTGTTACCGCAAACTCCTTCGCGCGGGTCAGTGTAAGAGCAGCATCGGGCGATTTCAGCCAGTCCAGATCAGCCTTGTAGATCAGCCAGACATGCTGTCCGTCAGCCTCTCCGAGATAAAAATCTGCCTCGCGTAGTTTCGCGGAATCAAGGGCGCGGTTGGTCGCCATATTGAAAAGTATTGCGCCAAGCTGTTCCCAAGGCGGCAGATTCTCGCCGCTGAGGAGTTGGTCAAGCTCCACCGGCTTGCCTAGGGTGCAATAGGTAAACGAACCGCCAAGACCCTCGGCCCATTTGTCAACCGACTTCTCACCAGTGACAATCAACTCGCCGTTCTTGACCTGCTTTTTGACTCGGTCGTACTCGTGGCCGTACAGGTTCTCGATCTGCCCAATTTTTTCAATCAGATTTCCCGCCTTTCGTAGCTTATACCAAGTGATCTTCTCTCGCATCAGTTCCGTTCGTTGCGTGCCTGTGAAAGCATAACCATTGATGACACGGCGAACCCGCTCGGCTGTCAGTTGATCGGCATAGTCTTCCATCTCGACGAGAATGAAACGGCGGTTGCCGCCGTCGCGCCTGTTGGTTTCAAGAACGGCTTCAGCGGTCGTCCCGGATCCCGCGAAAGAGTCAAGAACTATGGCGTTTTTACTAGGGTGTTGCTCTATTACAAACTGAACAATTTCGGGAGGTTTTGGAAAATCGAGGTCTCGGCTACCGTCTCGGTTGCCCATGATCCTCTCAAGGGCATCTGTGCCATTCCGTGTAAAGATCGGCCGATCTACAACGCTGGACACGTTCGTACGACTCCCCATTTCAGACAAAAACACCTTCTCCCTTGGTCTACCGGATACATCTGCTGGCCAAAGAATTTTCCCTTCCGTAATCAATTGCGACATTGTCTCTGGCCTATATCTCCAGCCGCGGTTAGGGCATCCGTAGTTTATTCCTGTTTCGGGATTTATTAAATCAAAGTGAAGGTTTGGGCGTCCCTCCTTTGATGCTAGCCCCACCATATTGCCGCTTGACCACGGTCCTCGCTCATCTTGGTCGGGATTCGAGTAGTTCGTTTCGAGCCGCCCTTCGCCGGAGATTTTTTTACCGAAAACTGAAATATACTCGTGATCGTTAGACATCCCGCTTGTATTTCTGTTGTCTTTATTCTGCCTTGATTTCCAAATAAATTGGCCAATGAAATTTTCTTCTCCGAAAATATCTCTCAGCATCTCCATAAGTCTCGAATTTTCAATATCGTTATTCGAGACAAATATCAGGCCATCGTCCGCCAATAAGTCATGCAGCTAAGTACACGACAGTAATGTAAGTTGTGGTACGGCCCTGCTTTAGGTTTTATTTGCAATCGCCCAAGATTGCATTTAAATCCTAAATACAGGAGCCGCACCGTGCTTATTCATATGCTAAAGAAAGCCCTCATGCAAG
>JAJEGS010000005.1 GCA_022819745.1 Candidatus Latescibacterota bacterium
ACTGCGCGTGCTCAACGCCAGCGTAGCTCCTTCATCCTGTTGGCCAGACCACGTCAGGCTGCCGAGGCTGGCGGGGGCACCCAAGTCAATCACGTTGGACACATAGCTGGCAAACGGCGCAAAACCATTGCCGTAGATCTCTAACTCGGCGATCTCCCAAATGCCAGTCGTATTCTCGGGCGCTTCAAATAGCAGTTGTTGCACCGGCACGGTCGGCAAGGGCATATCAATGACAGACTCAGCGTTCTCAAAGACATTGTACGGAAGGTCGAAGTCAAAGAAGCTACCCCGGATGCCTTGCGTGAATTCCCTAGTACCTTTCTTGAGTGGGTCGCCGTCGCTGATGCCGATGATGAAGCGTTGCACAAATCGGTCGGCCAAAAATCGCTCGCGGGGGAAAAAGCGAATGCGTTCGAGGAAAAAGCGGCCTCCCAAGTCGAAAATCAGCGATTTCTGGCGAATGACACCGTAATCCCCGCCCCAATCGCCATCGCCCAAAAACGCCGTCGTGGGATCGCCATCGAACATGGCCAAGTCGTTGCCACTAGCCGGCCCCCAGCCGATCCAATTCAGGGATAGTACCTGTCCGCCGCGCTCTTCGAGCATCGGCACCAAGTTGACAGTGGGATCCAAATGTAATGGCTCGACAAAGCCGGTATCTATTTCCACTAGTTCGGCCAATCCATGCCGCGCTGGATCCACTTCGGCCCACGACAACTGCACGAACTCGTAGGGAACTTCTAACTCGGGCGGGGGCAGCTCTTCCCCTCCGAGACGGACTACGGTCAGGGCAGCAACAGAAGCCGGCCCGCCCCAAAAACACCATCCCAAAATTAGAAGAATCCCAATGCGCTGTGACATAACGGCCCTGTGACTTGACTGAGGAAATGTGAAAAATATGACAAAAAAGGACGGATAGATCAATGAAGATCTACCCGTCCTAACTACGGATGCTTGCTGCTTTAGGCGAGTGAATTATCTAGCGATGGAAGCCTTGATATGGCCCCAGCTATCGTTCTCAACCGAGGTCGGCAGAGCCGCGAGAGCGGCTTCGTCGAGAGGCAGCAAGACAAAGTCGGAAAACGAACTGGCGTTGCCAAAGATGTCGGACTGGCCACCTAACGTCCACTTGGCCGTCCACGGGGTCGTGTCTTCGGCACCTTCCGGACCGTTGTCGTTATCGACGACCTGTAAACCAGCGCCGACAATTTCCAGCTCGACGAAGTCGTGCTGGTTGCTCAACTCGGGACCTTGCCAGTTGAAATCGTCCCAGCCAATGGTGTACCACTCGGCTTGGAAATTGGCCTCAGCACCATGGACGCCGTCGAGATTGAAGGAGTCCGAGCAGCACTGGTAAGGCTCGTCGCCATGCCAAGTCGAGCTGGACATCCAAAACCAGCTCCAGCCATTGGGATCGCTACCAGACGTAATGGGCGGCCAGCGGTAATGCGAGGTTTGGGTCTGGCCACCGGTGAAGAGCTTGTTCTCTTCTTCGGTCAAGTCGCCAGAAATGCCAGCGCCGCCAGCGTGGAACCAGCCACCGGAGTGGTCGGAGTCCAGACCGATCTCAATCGAGTCGTCCTGACCGCAGCAGCCGATGCCGCCAGCATCGCGATCCCAAACGTCATCGAAACGGTCGAAGACATAGTAGATGCGATCCAACTCGTCGTTCCAGCCCATGGCAAAACGGAAGAACAAATTGGAGCGGTCCTTTTCGCGCCCGACGTCGCCTTCACCGACGATGATGTCGGGATTATCGCTGTCAATCCACACCTCAGCTGGCAGGACATCCCACTCAGAAATGTCTCCGTCGAGGACGGGCAGTTTGTCAGTCGGCCACTGGAAGGCACCATATACAGTCCCTTCGGGAATATGGGCGAAGGCTGACGAACTCACCAAGCCCATAATAGCAGCCAGCACCGCAATTTTCTTGCTCATGCTACAACCCCCTATGTTGGTTGAATGAGTGATGAAAAACGCCCCAAATTATAGGACGCATGACGTGAAAGCGTCTAAACAATGATGAATCATCTCTTTTGTCAAGCGTTTTCTCGTTCATTTTATGAGTCGCCTTTGAGCGGCGTCCCAGTGGCCCAAGGCATGGCACTGAGGCTCAAATCCTTTCGCTGCGCGGCGGCCTGCAAGTCGCGCGCTCGATCCCAGTGTCTTTTTGCGAGGGACTGGTTGCCTGCTTTTTTGTGCGTCTGGGCGAGGGCCAAGTGAGCGCGCCCGTAGTCTGCGTCTAAGGCTACCGCACGCTCAAACGCGCCTATGGCCTCCCCGAGCCGTTCCATTTTCGCGTATTCCACCCCCAGATTGAAATGAGCCTGCGCCAACTCAGGCTCCAACTCAATGGCCTGTTGGTGCAGGCCGATGGCAGCCTTTAGATCGCCTTTGAGCGAATGGGCGATCCCCAAGTGCGTATAGGCTTGGGCATAGGTCGAATCCGCGGCAATGGCCTGTTGGTGGGCGGCGATGCCGCGGTCTAAATCCCCTTGCCGACTGTAGGCCACTCCTAAGTCGTCGTGAGCTTTGGCCACGCTCGGTGCCAGCCGGGCCAAGTACTCCTTGGCGTTTACGTCCGACATCCCATACTGGGCGTCGGTCCAAGCCAAGAAGAGAATGGGAACCCCGAAGTACAACACCTGCTTGCCGGTCTCGAACCCATAGGAAAGAGCCGTCCACTGCGCCCGCGCATTCTGCCAGTGCGTCACCAGCGCGTTCCAGCCACGGCGCGGCAGGGCCTCCTCGCTCGGGCCCTCTGCGGAATCTTCGTCTATCAAGTTCTGCCGGATCTCCTTCTTGCCGACCTTCCACATGAATCCGTCGTAGTAGTAGTGCATAAAGGCCGAGGTGGCAATGAGCACCTTGACTATATCGTAAATCAGGAAATTCTGGGTCGCCCGCGCGAGAGCCTCTATGCCGCCGTACGCCAATATCAGCAACAGGTAGAACAGAACGATGCGCAAGCGCCCATCGGCAAACAGGAAACGGAAGAAGGACCGCCCCAGGTCTTGCGAGCGTCTGAGCACCCCGTGATTGTAGATCCACACAATGGCGAAGTACTGAATGTCGTGTGCCAGCGCGGTGATCGCATAGCCCAAGATGACGTCTTCGAGAATGATGTACGCGTAATAGACCGTGGCGAACGTAGTGGCCGAAATCGCCAGCTTGGGCCAGACGATGGGAGCGCCGCGTCGCCTTTCGATGACCATGTTGCCGACATAGACCACCGACAAGGCCAGCGCCAAGTACAACATGGCGTCCCGCAGCAAAAAGACGTATTCGGGCTTGATCCAGGTATATAGCCCAAAGCCATAGCGGTGGCAGCGCTCCAAAAAATTGATCAAATAGTGGGGGCTGGCCGCTATCACGTATCCAAACCAGACGGCCGTCAGCCACCAGTCCAGTCGCGCGCTTAACTGCGAGGGCCGACGTCGCTTGAACTCGTAGATCCGCATGAAGCCGTAGTGCTGCATGAAGAAGTGCCACATGTCCCACAGGGCCAAGAAAATGAAAAACCCGAGGTGGCCATTGAACACGCTCCAACTGACGAAGGAGGCGATCACCAGCGGAGCGACGATGAAACGGGCTTTGTAGCGACCAAACAGCTCCCGCTCGCCATAGGCGCGCATTAGCCCAGGCAGGTGGTGTCCCACCGCGAAAAAGGCCAGCACAAAAAGGGCTATGTCAGCAGAGGTAAAGTAGTTGGCGGCAAACAACAGCACCGCGAGAGAAAGCAGCGGGGTGCCAATGAAAAACAAGGAATCCCATTGGCGGCTGATGATCCAGCCCTGAGGGGTGGCAGTCGTCATCGCTCCCCGCCCCTACAATCCGGCAAATACCGAAAGGAACACTAAACCCGAGGTCTTCCGCTCCCCATCCTCGTCTTTGATCTCCAACGAACGACGATCAAAGCGCACTCCCAACTGAGTGGTCAGCTCGTATCCGGAATAGGCGCGAGTACTCGTCAGTTGACAGGCCAAGACCGTGCCGCGAAAGTCGCCGGTCCGCTCTCCGGCCGCTAGTTGCCCCTCGTCGGCTTCGAGGTCGTAGAAAAAGCGCCCTTCAACCCCTAACTGCACATAAGAGCGGTGGAGGATCGGAAAATTTGCCAGCACCATGTAGAGCACGTCGTAACTGCGCTCCTCCGGCGCGCTACGGCTGAAAGGCACGCGGCGCATAAATTCCCCCTTGATGCGCGGGGAAATAGCGATCGACTTCCACGAGAACGCATAGGAGACTTTGTCTATCAACCCGACAAAACTGGACGTCTCGCGGCCATTGCGGCCCTCGGGGCCCAAGGGATCGAAGGCCACCACCGGCGCGCCCTCGTCGTCCAAAAGCACGCGGCCCTCCTCGTCCCGAGCCAATATCGCCTCGGCTTCCCGCTGCTTCCACACGTCCATCTTGAATCGGTGGCGGGTGCTCCAACCCCTAGGACTGTCGTACTCCCAATCCGAGTAAAGCGTGTTGATCCACGTATTCTCGGCGGCCAGCAGGTCGGGCACGGGCACATTGCTGCCCGTTGTCTCGCTGAATTGGCCGAACTCCGCTCTGGGCACGATCCACTGCACGAGGTGATCTTCGATATTGTCTTCGGCCCTCCGCACCATGTCGAAGAGCCGCCAGCGGCCCAGCGTGGGGAAGTTCTTGGTAAAGGTAAAGATCCCGTAGAAGGTATCGTTGTCGCGCGCGGCTTGGTGCATGGCTTGGCGCAGACGGCCGGCCGTGAGTCGGATTTCGGGATTAACTTGGACGCTGGTGTAAAAATTGTAGCCCCAGTGGTCTTTCTTGTAGGGATAGTCTGGCTCGTCGTCGTTTTCAAAGCGATCGACCCAGCCGTTGTTGTTCAAATCAATGCCAAAGAGAAACTCGGGCCGATCAACCTCGTAGCGCAGAAAAGGCTCGTCGTAATCTGGGAAGAAGTTTTGCCGCTCGCCGTTGCTGTTTTGGTTGAAGTCGGAAAGGAAGTCCCCGTTTTCATCGTAGCCGGGAAAAACCGCTGGATCGGCCACGCCGTTGGCCCGGACTATGAAATACTGTCCTGGAATGGGAATCAAACTCCCCTGAAAGCGGCGCAACTGATCTGGATGCCGGTCGTTGTCGTCGTTGTCATCGACAAAGTCATAGGACTGGATGATGGCTTCGGGCGAGTAGTCAACCAAGCCGCGACCATCTACTGGCCGCACGTTGGTGCTGTATCCGTCGTCCATGCCGAAGCCTTCGAGAAAAAAGCGCCAAGGGCCGATATCCCGCGCCAAGTTGACCATGTAGGCCACGTCGTGCTGGTCTCCGACAATGCCGGCAATAGCCTTGTGCTTCTTTAAAGTCGTCGTCGGGTACTTGCGATAGCGGGTGCTGACGTTGAACTCTCCGTAGAAATCGAACCCGTACCAATCGCGCATCTCAGCGGTAACGCCGTATATCTGGCTCGCGGTGGGCAGCCCGTAGTCAAAGGCCACCTCTTGTTGGTTGAGACGATTTTTTATATTGCCTGCCGCTCGCGCAACCTGTAAAAATTGCGGCTGATCCACTGGATTGGTCTGCCGGTCGGACGCGACCTCCACCCGGTAGTCATTGGCCAGAATGAGCCGAACGCGCACCTTCTTGATCGCAGTCACCGCATCCTCGGCCTCGGCTAAGCTCAGTCCCAAGCTCTGCTGCAATAGCAGGCGCAAGGTCCCGGCCTCGTCCTCCCCATCTTCGACCGCCAGTGGGTATTTGAGCGTTATGCTCTCGGATCCATCGGCCGTGAGGAAACCGTCGCGCACCTTGCCCCCTTCGCGCAACGGGCGGTAGCCAATGCTGCTGCCGGTGATGACCGTATCCCGTGGAACCACCGTCACACTGTCGCCCGTGGCTACCTCGCGCATCAAGGTCGTCGTGATTTCCACATCGTCGCTGAAGAGCACGGCTCCACCCTCGCCATCTTCGGGCGAATCGTCGGACAGCCTTACTACCAATAATTCGAGCCGTCGATCTAACTGGCCCGAAGTCAGCAAACCCGTAAAGGGGCTCTCCTGAAAGCTCTCCAAAGCCCCGTTGTTACTGTGGGCATTGACAAACGTCGTGCCCAAGGTCAGGTGGTCGCCAATATCGGCCTCAAGGCGCAGTGCGGATAGGTTCGTCGCATTTTCTAGCTGTCGAGTCGGAAAATCCGCGCTGATGTCGATGATCGGCGACGAGACCCGCGAAAACAGCCCGGTCGCCCGCAAGCGCTGGCTGGCCAAACTCGTCACCACGCCATTGAAACCCGTCTTGCGGAAAGTCAGGGGCGTCAGCGTCGTGAAAAGCTCATCCCCGACCACGATCGAATAGCTGTAGTCGCCACTGGCATCCGAGGAGATGATGAGGCGGTTGAACCAGCCTAGGTACTCGCCGCGCTTGGTAACCTGATTGCTGGCACTGGTCAGCGGCTGGGTCTGCCGCCAATCGTAGATAAGCCAGCCTCGGGTAATTAAATCGCCGTAGGGGTCGTAAAAATAGAACCCCTCTTGGCTGCGCGACACGTAGCGGAGAAAAGGCTCCCGCGCATAGTTGGTGTACTGCCACTGGCGGCGGCCGTACTCGGTGAACAATTCCTGTGGCAAGTACCAGCGCTGAATAGTGGGATCCAGCGCGTCGATTAGCATCGACCGGCCCGCAGCCGAAAACACGCGGCGCTCGTCAACCCGGCGACCGAGGCGATTGCCGTAGTCTATCTGCGCACCGACCTCAAGGGCACACAGAACCACCGCGCCCAAAAACAACGCGCATTTAGCTCGCAGCGCACCCATTACTGAATTCCGGCGTACACGGTGATGAAGCTAGTCGTCGAATTACTGCTCTCGCTGCCTTTGGCAAAGCCGCTGTCGTTTTCTAGCACTATCTCGGTCTGGGTGCGCCCGTAGCGCAGGCCGAGCTGCGTCGTCAGGCGGTACCCCATGTAGTCCGAGGAATTGGATAACTGCACCGCCACATTTACACTGCTCAAGTCTCCCGTTTCCATGGTGATGCCGCTGGCGACCATGGCGTCTTCGTCGCTCATCAAATCCCTCAGCAGCAGTTGCTCCACCCCCCCCATTAGCACGGTGTGCTTCAGCACCGGCAGTCGGGCTAGCAGCACAAAGCTGCCGGTCCACTCCTTGCGCTCATCCTCCTGCACCAAAAACGGCGTGCGTCGCAAGTATTCGCTCTTGAACTTGGGCTGGAGGCTGAAGCGACCTAGGTCGTAGGTGTAGTCGAACTTGTTGATCAAGCCGAAGAAGCTCGTGTTGGTCCGCAGGCGACGCCCGTCTATATCGCGCGGATCATCTTGGCGTTGTTTATATAAGTCGTACTTGAACTTATTGATGATGTTGAGCCGATCAATGCCTGCGTAGTCGAACCCGAGCCACAGCGAATTGACCCAAGTATCTTGGGCCGGCAGGATGTCGGGTACGAGGGGCTGGATCGCCGGGGCATCGACATAAGGCGTGGGGGCGCGCCGGTCGTCAGGGATGGTGTCGGCGACCTTTTTCAGCGCGTCAAAAACCCGCAAGTGACCCACACCAGGCACGTCGCGGTCAAAGGTAAAAAGCGCGTACTGGACGCGACTGGAGCGGTCGGCCGAAATCATCTGCTCGTCCGCCTGCCCTAGGGTCAACCGTGCCCCTGGCACGAGCTCGGCACCGGCGAACACATTATAGCCCTGCCGGTCGGTCTTATAGGGGTAATCCGGCAAATCGTCGTCTTCGAAGCGGTCGATCCAATCGTTGTTGTTCAAGTCGATGCCAAAGAGGTATTCGGGCCGATCAACCGCATAGCGCAAAAAAGGCTCTTCGTAGTCGGGAATGAGGTTGTTGACCGTGCCATTGTCGTTTTGATTGAAATCCGAGATAAAGTCGTTGTTCTCGTCCCACCCGGGAAAGATGAGCCGGTCGTTGGCCGAACCCGCGCGGATCCAGTCGGGATATTGGTCTTGATCGTCGTTGTCCTCGACAAACTCGTAGAAGTTGCGCTGGGAGTTGTCGTATTGGATGTCGCCGTTGGCATCGACCAAAAAAGCCGTGGTCGAATACGCATCGTCCATCGCATAGACCTCGCCGAAGAAGAACCACGGATGGAACTGACGGGAGAGGTTAAAAAACCAAGCGTCGGACTGCTCGGCAGAAATTTTGTGATTTTTGCCAGCCGTAAACAGCGCGGCATTGGGATACTGATAGTAGCGCTTGTTGCGGTCCCACTCTCCGTAGAAGTCAACCCCCCACAGCCCTTTGCCCTCCACTGTAAATCCGCCGACTAGGTTGCCCGTCGGTAAGCCGTAGTCAAATTTGACGAGCTGGAGATTGGAAATGTCCTTCACGTTGCCCTCGGCTCGCCGCAGGGTAATCAGCGCTGGCTCGCTGGCGTCTATGGTCTCCGCACTCAGGGGCGCGGAGGGCATGGCGCGACGACCCGTCTGCCGGTCGGACCACATCTGCACCTTGAAGTCATTGCCCAAGACGTATTCAAATTCCACGGCCACGATCGAGGTGGGGTCTGGGCCGATGTAAGCCGGGTCGTTGAAATCGTAGTTGAGCACGATGCGCTCGTGGCCGTCGGCGGCCGTGTACCCTTGGCGCTCAAAACCGCCGAATTTAATCGGCCACTCCGCGCCAGCGCGGACGACCTCCTCCGCCTCAAAAACCTGCTCTTTATTCGTCTCAAAGTCGCGGCTGATGATGCGCACCTTGTCGCGGAACAAAGCCGCGCCTCCCTCACCATCCTCGGGCGTGTCGTCGCTGAGAATGATGGCAATGGCCGTCAGCGGGGTGCTACTCTGGCCGGAAGTGAGGCTGCCAGCGATCAAGTCGCCGCTGAACAGGTCGAGCGTGGTATTCGTATTGCGAGCATCGACTATAGTCGCGCCCACCTCGATGAAGTCGCCGATCTGGATCGTACCGCGCCCGCCGAACATGGTAGTGGTATTGGTGCGGGTTTCCGGTTCTCGGGTCGCACCCAAGATCGGATCGCTGATCCGCGAGGCGAGGATCGTGCCAGCGTATTTGTCGGCCATGAAGTCGATCTGGACGCCATTGTAACGAGGCCTAGAAAAGGTCATGGGCGTGAGGGTCGTGCGCAGCAGATTGCCAACCGTTATGGAATAGTAGTACTGGCTCTGCGAGTCTCCGCCAATGGTGACCCCATTGAACCAAGAGTCAAAGCGGGCATTTTGGAAGATGCTGCTGCCGAGCTGTCCGGGTTGGTTTTGGCTCCAGTCGTAGATCAGCCAGCCGCGGCCGATGAAGTTGCCGTAGAAGTCGTAGAAGTAATCGCCTTCGCGGTGGATGTTGACGTAGCGCCGAAACTCATCTTTAGCGTAGTTGGAGTACTCCCACTGCCGCCAGCCGTATTCGTTGAAAAGCTCCTGGGGAATGTACCATTTCTTGATTGCTGGATCGAGCGCACCAAATAGGACCCCGGGTCCGCGCGGTTCAAAACTGACCGCTCCGCCGCGCTGGCGCCCCAAGCGGTTGCCGTAATCTTGGGCTTCAGCCGTTCCGACCGCCAGCACCAGCGCGACCCAACCAATCAGCCCCCATAGTCTAAACGCTTGCAAAGCATCTCTCCCTATATTTTGAGTAACTAGTAAGCCACCCCGACAACCCCGATTTTTCTCACTTGGCCCGTGCCGGCTTGTAGCGAAACACTAAAAGCATAGTGCCCCGGCGGTACGTACACCCCGTCGTCGTCCCGACCATCCCAAGGCTGGACAAAGCGGCCGCTAATGGCCTCGCTATTGACCAAGCCCCGCACCAAGCGACCAGATAGATCGAAAATTGAGACTTTTACCGGCGAGAGCCGTGCGATATTGGTGATGTCGTACTGGATGAGGACCCGGTCATTGGCCCCGTCGCCGTTGGGCGTAAACACCGGCGAACTCACGGCCACATTGGCCAAGAGTTCTTTGCTGATGGGCACGGCCACCGAGAGGTTGTCCGCTATCGGCGTACCCACCGGCTGGATGTCGGAGTCGGCAAATCCAGACTGACTCAAGTCGGCGGCATTGCCGGCCACGACGCCCTGGCCAATGGTCGTTTCGACCGAGCGGTTAAAGGCACGGCCAACAAAAGTCGTGCCAAACCGCAGCACCCCATTGTCAAATTCTACTTCCAAAACGGTCCCATCTTCTTCTATGAGCGGGAAAGAGATGACAAAGCGGTCGTCGAGCACTTCGTCGATGGAGATACCATTGCTAGCCTGGGGCAAATTCGCCAGCGACGCATCGGAAAAATCCGCCTCTTGCACCTCGCCGTCGGGTCGCTGGATTCGCACGCGCCCGATGGATTCGACGCGCAAGGGAGTCTCGATCTCAAAGGCGTCAAAACCGCGCTGCTGACCAGATGATTTATTGCGTACCGCGTACAAAAACCGAGTGTTTTTCCCCACGGCTGCTGAGCGCGGCGAAATCTCGGCGATTAGCTCTTGAGCAAAAGGCGGCGAAATCACGTCAAAGGCCAAGCCACCAACTACGGCCGCAGCCTCGAAATCGTCGCTAAAAAAGTCAACAGAAAACTGGAAGTAACGCCGCGGACCAGGCGAGGAAATTGGGACACCGGCACCGTCTATTGGAAGCTGGTCTTGGCTGACGATACCAGACGCCGAATAGGGAGGCGACCAGCCGCTCCAGTTGTTGACATCGTCGCGGATGACTCCTTTGTCCTCGCCCCGCATCGCGCTGTAGTCGGCCTCGTCGAGGGTGACGAGGGCCTGCTGCTCCAGCGGCAGATCTTTGAACACCCCAATCGCCTCGCGCACATCTACTTCGTCGTTGTCCAGCACGTCTGAGACCAGAGCCTTTAACCCAGCATCATCGACGTCATCGGCCCACTTCCACGGCACCTCCACATTGGCCGTCGAAGTGCCCGACCGATTACCGGCTTGGGCACCGCCGCCCACGCGGAAGATGCGCTCGCCCGGGCGGACCTTGTTGAATTCGACCGGGTTCGAATCCACACCTGTACGCGTGCGAATCTGCAAGCTAGACAGGTTTGCGTCGCCTGCCGCCTCTTGAATCCAACGCAAGTTGCCGAACAGGGCCAAGTCGCCAAAGTCGAAAATATTGGACACATAGCTCGCTTCGGGCACAAAACCCGTGCCGAAAATCTGGAACTCAGCTAGGTCGAAGCCGGCCGCGGTCAACACCTTCAGCCGCACGAAACGCACGTATTGCGGAGAAATACGCACATCCACCACGGATTGGTCGTTTTGGGTCTCGACCGCGACGGTTTGCAGAATGGGCACGCCTTCAAAGGAATTTTCCGGCGTGCCATCATTGATAAAAATCTCATACCCTCGTAAGAATTCGTTTTGGAAAGGGAATTCCTCCGAGGGAAAATCCGGGTCGCCGTTGCGCGGAAAGAACTTGAAGCGATTGAGACCAAAGCGAGCGCCGAGATCTAAGTCGATGATTAGCCCTAGTACCCGGGCGCTTTGGGTGCCCCCGGAAGCGCGCATGTCCAAGGCCGTGTCGCCGTCGTTGTCGATCACATTGGCCAAGGCTGCGCCAATAGAGCGATTGTTTGGCGACCTAATGCTGCCGCCGCGCAATGGCGAGTTAATGCCGACCGCTATGTTGCGGGTGGTATCGGCGCGCTGGGGTGCGATGAAATAGGGCCGCCCTTCCGGCTCAAAGTCGATGACACCCCCAGGGGCGTTGGTTTTTTCGATCGCGGTCGCACTGCGGATGACCACGGCGGGGAGGTCGCCACCACCACTTTCCCAGCTCAGGCCCGCTGCACCGCCGATGACCACGACTTCCGCAACCGCTGATTTTCCCGCCGCCAAAGTGGCGAGCAAGACGCCACCCATGAGGTAAGCAGATCGAAAAACTATTCGCATAAACTAAACTCTATGAGGTAATTAGCAGGAGGGGCTGTAGAAAGCATTTCACAACGCCGAATACTCCTGCATTGTTGCCCAAAAATCTGTCAAACCCTAAATTAATCGCCTGTTAAATAAGTGAATACTACCCACTAGAGCAAGAAATTTTCAATGATCTCAATCCAGTCCTTTCAGTGCGAGCGCATTCTCCCGCTCCTGTCTTTTTTCGCCCTTTTTCTCGCATCCTGCGATGGTCAGCCCGAACAGCCCGAGGTGCAGGATGTCGTCTTGGCGACCGTAGCCAGCGACCCCATTACCCTCGCGGCTTTCACCGAGTTCAGTGCGCTCATCCCAGAGGGCATGAAAAAGGGCGATACTCCGCTCGACAAAAACCGCCAAGTCCTCAACAGCTTGATCGACAAGCGGCTCTTGCTCGCCGAAGCCGAGGCCCTTCAGCTAGCCGACAATCCCGCGCTCCAAGCCGATCTATCCTTTTTCACCCAAAACCTCTTGCTCGATTTGTACACCCATCGCGAAATATCCCAAAAGATCGTCGTTACGGATGAAGAGATGGAAGCTCACTATCGAGCCACTCACCGCGATCGCGCCCTCCGCTTTAGCGGCATCATGGTAGAGACCCGCGAGGAAGCCGAGGAAATTTTGCAGGCCGTGGCCAACGGGGCGCAGTTCATGGAGTTGGCCAAGGGGCGTTCTCTGCACCGCGATAGCGGCGAACAGGGCGGCGATGTGGGGAGCTACAAGCTCAAGGATAAGGTCCTCCCGGCCATTGCCGAAGCGATCTTCTCCCTCGCCGTGGGCGAGGTATCCGAACCCGTCCGCTTCCAGTTTGCCGGCAAGACCCACTACACGGTCTTTCAAGTCACCGACGAGATGCCACTGCCACTCGCCGCTTCCGAGCACAAGGTGCGGGAGGAAATTTTCGGCCGCAAGCGAGTCGCCCGCTACCAAGCTCTCCTCGACTCGCTCAAAAGCGAGTACGGCCCCGAACTGCATCCCGAGCAGATTCGCAACCTCAACCAGCACAGCCAGCAGACCGAGGGCGATCTATACGCCCTGCCAACCGCGTTGAGCGACAAGCCTATCGTTTCCTTTCGCGGTGGTCAAATCAGTTGCCACGAATTCATGCAAATGGCGCGGCAAATGCGCGCCGGTCGCCCCGAGTTGGCCGACTCTGCTCGCGTCGTCTTCCTCCTAGAAACTGCGATCGTCCCAGCCTTTTTCTTCACTGCTGAGGCTCAGGCTCACGGCCTAGAAGAAGATCCCAACCTGCAGCAGCGCATCCGCAACAAGCGGGACGACCTGCTTCTCAACGCCCTGCGGCAGCGCTATGTCGATCAGCACGTCGTAGCGACCCCAGAGGAGGCCCGCGCCTTCTACGATAACCACCCAGAGAAATTTACCGCGCCGCTGACGACCGAAGTGGTAGAAATTCTCGTGTCTTCCGACTCGTTGGCCCAGCGACTCAAGCGCGAGCTCCTCGCCGGTGCCGACCCCGCGCCCTTGGCCCGCGCTCACACCTTCCGCCCCGGTGCCGACCACCACGACGGACACCTGACCCTCAGCCCCTATACCAAGGCGTACTATCAGGGCATCTACGACTTGGCGCATTCGATACCCATTGGCCAAGTTGGCGGTCCAGTGCAGGTCCAAGGCGGCTACTCGGTCTTCAAGGTCCTCGACCGCCATCAGAAAAAGCATCCCTACGACGCCACATCCCGTCGCCGCGCCACGGCTTACATCAAGATCGACAAGTCCAAGCGCGGTTACGTGCGCTATGTGCGCGGCCTGCGAGAGCAGCACCCGGTTGAGGAATTTTCAGACGCGATAGAACGCGCCCTTGGCGCACCTAATTGAAATTGAGTTGGGCCGTGCTTCTGCTCTTGTTGCTCGCTTGGGGCTGCGCCCGCAACGACCCTCTCCTAGTCGAAGGCCAGCAGCACTTCTACAACCGAGAGTATCAAGCCGCGATTGAGGTCTTGCAACGGGCTGTGCAACGTCCGTCCCCATCGCCGGCCTCCTATCGCTATCTAGGGCGTTGTTATCTGCAAGTCGGCCAGTACGAACAAGCGCTAGAAACAGCGCACGCCGGCCTAGCCCGCGATGCCAACGACCCCGAACTCTACGATCTACTCGGTGCCATCGAGATGACCCGCGCATTCGCCGAGGCCCGCTACAGCGACACCGATGCCGCCCTGAGTGCCTTCGAACGAGCAATCGAACTCGATTCACAACGCGCCACCACCCACTACAACCTCGGCCTCGTATATAGCTACCGCGACAGCGCACACCTTGCCGAGCGCGCTTATCTGGCCGCTTTGCAGGTGGATTCCACGCTCGCGCCAGCCCACAAGAAGTTGGGCCTGTACTACCGACGACAAGGGGCCTTAGACCAAGCCCTAAATCACCTGCAACGCGCCGTGCAGTACGCGCCCAAAGACGCCGAAGCGCATTTCCACCGCGGCTTGCTGCATCGTGCTCAAGGACACTACGACCAAGCTGTGGCAGCCCTAGAGCGAGCCGCCGAACTCAACCCCTATTCGCCCCAAGTCCACTTCAATCTGTCGCAACTCTACTTGCGCACCGGGCAGCGCGAACAAGGAGAAAAGGCCCTAGCGCGTTCGGAAATTCTCCGCCAGCACCACCGCGGCATCGGCTCGGACCAATCCCTGCCCGAGGTAAGCGCGGTAGCCATTGGCTCGGCCACGGCCCGCTACAATCTCGCCCTGCACCTCGCCCTGCAAGGCCAATACGACCAAGCCATCCTCGAATATCAAAACGCCCTTGCCATCAATCCCGAACTAAAAGACGCGCACAGCAGCCTAGGCGTCCTCTTTTCCTATCAAGGCGATTTGGCCGCGGCAGCCGCGAGCTTTCGCCAAGCCCTCGCCCTCGACGAAGAAGATCCGCTCAGTCACACTCGGCTGGGGATGATTCTCCTCAAGCAACAACGCTATGCAGAGGCTCGAGCCAGTCTTTTGCGCGCTGCCGCACTCGACTCCAACTTGCACGAGGTAGCCTACGGACTCGGCTTGGCTGCGGCCCGCACGGGCGATTTGGCCGCGGCCGTCGCCCACTTCGACGAGGCCACCCGGCTCAGTCCCACCAGCGCCGCCGCGCAGTTGAACCTCGGGGTGGCATACGCGAAATTGGCCCAATTCGACGAGGCCGCCCGCGCCTATGCCCACGCCGTCGAATTGGACCCAGCCAATGAACGCGCTCATCTCTACCTCAGCGACGCCTACCAGCAATTGGGACATCTCCAAAAAAGCCGAGTACACCGCGAAAAAGCACGTCAGCTAGCACACAAGACCCGGTAGCCCCCATGTCGTGCCAACGCATCCTACTTTGGGCGGTCTGCTACCTTGCGGTGGCCCTCCCATCTCACGCGCTCACCATCTATCGCATCGGCGGAGCCGAGCTGCCCAAACCAGAGCTGGAAGCCAAGTACGAGTTCGTACAGCTATCTTGGGAAGCCGTTGATCCCAACCAGCACGGTCAAGCCCAATGGATCGCGCTACAGCCAGAACGCATCGGTCCGTTGTCGCTAACGCCCTCGGTCAACTTGGCACCGCTCGTGGAATCCCTCGGTGGTCGCATCCTCATCCTAGAGTGGAACGGCTGGCGGGAGTGGTACGAAGACGATATCCTGATCTTCGACGGCGACCCAGAAACCGCTTATCTGGGAGATGGGCGCTATCTCCGCGTCGTCGGCTATGGCCCTCAGCGCAAGTACTGGGTCTTCGACTTTGGCGGGCGTTTCTTCGTCGATCGCGTGCGCTTTTATCCACGTGCGCGCTTTGCGGCGACCCGCTTTGTCGAGAGCTTCATCTTGGGTACCAGCGACGGGGACCCCCTCGTTGACGGCACCCGCGAGTACGAGGTTAGCTGGCGCAACAGCACACTCGACTTCGACATCGTCCACCGCGTGCGCGAGAACACGCAAGCCGTCATGGAGTTGACTCTGCCCGAAGAACCCATCCAGCAGGTGTTCATCGAGCTACCCGAAAACAGCCGCGGCATCTGGGAAATCGCCGAATTCGAAATCTACGGAGCTGGGCCAGCCGCCTTCTCTCGCTACACCTCCAATGTCATCGACTTAGGACAACCGGCCGCCTTGGGCACATTGACTTGGGGCGGCCATGCCGACGCGGAGGCCCGCATTGAGCTAAGTGCGCGCACGGGCGACGACGACGACCCCAACACCTATTGGCGACGCACGTTTCGCGGCGACGAGCGCACCCGCTTCGACGCCGCTGGCCAACCGCTTGCCCTGCGCACCTACAACCGCTTACAAAAGGGCGAACAGGCCGGCCTCACCCCAGACAACGAGGACTGGAACTTCTGGAACGCGCCCTTTGCCTTTACCACAGGTCGCGGGCCGATGCCGGTCGATCAGTTGCGCCGCTTCGTGCAATTTAGGGCCGAATTCCACTCGACCGCCGAGGCGACGGGCTACCTCTCGTACTTGCAGTTCAGCGCATCCATCCCGCCGCCGGCCTCCCAAGCTCTCGGGCAAATCCACCCGCTGCAAGCCCCAGCCCTGAACCCGACCCTCTTCACCTTCTACCTAGAGCCGCACATCGCAGCCGACGACCTCGGGTTCGACCACCTAGCCATCTCCACCACTGCCCAAGTGCAGGCTATAGAGGCCGTGCGGATCGGCGGGGTGGACGTTGACTACACCATCGCGCAGCACACCGCCGAGGGGTTTGAAGTCGCGCTGCCGCGCATGGACCAGCAACGGACCAGCGAGCAGGTCGAGGTCGATTTCCGCGCCGAGGTGTTCGCGTACAGTACTCCCTTTGCCGGACGAATCCGCGACAGTACCCGCCCTTTTGAAGTCGCCCAACCCGTGACCCCGAGGGAGGCCAACAGCCTGCAAGTGGCTTTACTTAGCCTAGACCAGCCGCTCATTGGCCGCCTCGCCTCGCATCCGGCGGTATTCACCCCCAACGGCGACGGCCGCAACGATGCCGTGCGGATCGAATACGACCTACTGTATATAGTGGATGCGATTCAAGTGGAACTCGCGGCCTTCGACCTCGCCGGCCGCGAGATAGGGGTCATCTACGCCGGGCCTGCCACCAGTGGCCGCTTTGCCGTCGAATGGGACGGGCACACTCCCAGTGGCCACCTCGTGCCGCCGGGGTCTTACCTCGTCCGCCTCATCGCAGAAACCGACCGCGGCCAACAGCAACGTCAGAGCCTCGTCTCTATCGTCTATTGACTCGGCTCGACGACGGTCAAGACCTGATCGGCGGCAATGTCGTTCAGAACCTGAACTGCCCCGCTGGGCCAGCGTACTTCGAGCCGATCCACGCGCTCGGCTTGGCCCAAGCCAAAGTGCAGCCGCAGATCGTTGTGCGACAAATAGCTTCCCCCGCTCTGCACTTCGGCGTGTTGGGTCTGTCCGCCG
>JAJEGS010000041.1 GCA_022819745.1 Candidatus Latescibacterota bacterium
GACGCTGGGTCACTTGTCCCAACCCAGCCGGATTGGCAAACACCGCATCGGCGTTGTCGGCCACCGCCACAAAGCTGTTGCCCAACCCCTGAGCACGAGCACCCGAACCCACATTCTGAATGTTGACAACTCCCTCGCTGGATTGGGCGACGAACAGTACGCCTACTAAAACACTAAGCATTTTCAGAGATTTCATAATGCAACTCCTCCTTGGTGATCTCGCTTAAAGGTTAGTTTGCCTTAGCGACTTTAGGAACGACCGTGCCGTCCTTGTAGATCTTGCCGATATCTCGGACAAATCTATAGGAAATATTGGTGGTCTCCACCGGCTCATTGCGAAAGTCAAATCTCAGGACTACATCAAGCACTTGGACTTCGATATCACTCACGTCGGGGTGGAGCACGGGAAAAATGACGAAGCCCTCTGCCTCTTGACCGCTGAATATCTCCTCGTCTTTGAGCATCGTCCGCCGCAGCAAGTCGCGGCGTTCTTGATAGCGAGCATATTCGTTGCCTCTATAACCTATAGCATAGGCGCGATAATACGTGTCGAGTTGCTCGAAGTTGAGGCTCCAATACTCGCGCTTATTGCTCGCTTTGACAACGATTTTGCTCGGATCAATTTTGACTTTAGGATAGGCGTAATTCTTAACGCCGAGGCGGAAGACAGTGAAGCGCTGCTTTTCTTCGTCGGTCCCCCAAAATACCGTATTGCCAAAGGTATAGGGGTTTGTGGACTTAGGACCCGCTTGGGAATTGTTGAAAAACTGGCGGTTCAACTCCTCGTCAGTCATCGGCTTGAGCCGCACTTCAAAGCGATCCTGGGCAAAGGTCAGCGTCCCGTCATCTGCCACACTGATAGACGAGGCCTGATCTTGGCCGGGCTGCAATGGCCCCGTGTAATAGCTATACCCACAGCCCAATACACCCGAACTGATAATTAAGGCCAAGAATAATACTCGCGTAAAACCCATCATTCTGACACTCCTCGGTGGTACCGCTCTGTGTGCAAAGAGGCTTTTAAGCGTCCCCAAGATATCGGCTCCACAGCCGTAAATGTACCCTCTAGCGGCATCAGGATCAAGTCAGCAAAGCGGTCAGAAAAGCGATACGAGTTGTGTTGGCCCGAAAGCGACCACTTAGCATCAAAAAGCTCTGAATGCACATCAAAGTCATTGAACTCTACGTTAAAACCAAGGATTTCATTTTCCCGCAAGATATGCTCTTCGCTTTGAAAGGCCGCATTAATATTGACGCGGTCAAAGGGCACGAGCATAACTTCGTAGTTTGTCACTCCCTCTCCTCCCAAGACGCCTATAAACTCGACCGCCGCCTCGGTATAAGGACCATCGGATAGAGCGTACCAAGCAGCGGCAGAAAAATTGACAAAAAAATCCTCGTCAGGCGACGGACCAGCCACAACGAAGTGGTTGGCTTCAACTCCATTGCGCCACCGTTGCTCTTCTTGGCTCAACTCGGTGAAATTGGCGAATTGTCCACCTGAGTGGTCCGCGTCAATAAATAATTCCATCGCGTCGTCTTGGAAAAGCACGGTAGCACTACCGGCGGGACGATCAATCTGGTGTATATCATCGCGAACCTGAGCGGCGATGTAAAGCTTGTTTTCCGCTTTATTCCACCCTACCATAAGACGAGCAGCAAAATCATCCGAATCACTCGCCTCAACTTCTGGATTAATCAGGTCGTGAAATTGACCCGTTATAGTGTAGGAGTCGCCTACAACTTCCCAATCTTTCAAATCGCCGTCAATGACGGGAGTTAAATGATCGGGAAATTGAAAGGCTCTATAGCTCACTCCTTGGGGATAATGACCCAAAACCGGTTTAGCCGAGCCTACTGTTATCTGCAGCACTAGCGTCAAAAAAAACAAACGCGACCACAGCACCTCAACCAACAACCTTCTTTTTATTCGTTTTTGGATGTCTTTCAATATGTAGGGCTGTATGATAATCAATGGCCTAAGACGTGTCAAGATATATTAGAGGCAGCCGTAGAAACAATAGGCTTATAACGGGTAAGTTCAATAAATAACAGTGGGTTAGGGTTATTTAATCCCCGTATAAATCGCTGCAAATAACTTCATTTGTACCTCAAACTTAGTGATTATCTTAGCGATTGACGACAAAATCCCCTCTTTTTTGCGCTCGTCGAGCCCCATCTGACTATCTTGAGATGTCCACCAAGATACTGTATAATAGAATAACAAAATGTCCAAAATGCGTAATTAGACCGACCGATGGAACTGGGTTGGATACACAACTGCCATCGGCACTCTTGTCCTACTCGTTGCAGGTAGCCAAGGGCTTACATTCTTGCGCGGAGGTATTCGATGCTCAGGTTGTTGGTAGCGGTGCTCGGTGCCGCGTTTATGCTCGGCAACAGCTATGCCGAAATCAAGCGGTGGCGGATAGGCGATGATATACATCCTTGGACTCTGCGGCCGGTCACTGGTCGCCTCGACCTTGGTCGCAGTTGGGCGGTCGAGCTTATCGCCGATGACGATGGAGACGGACTCATCGACGAAGACCCCGTCGAGCTAGTCGATAACGATAACGACGGCCAGATCAACGAAGACCCTATTGATCCGCAAGTCGACAATGATGGCGATGGCCAGATCAATGAAGACCTAGAGAACAACCTCGACGACGACGGCGATGGACTCATCGACGAAGACCCAATCGAACAGATCGACAATGACGGCGATGAACTCATTGACGAAGACGGTCCCGACCCACAGATCGACAACGACGGCGATGGTTTGCTCAACGAGGACGGGATATACACTCATTACGATGACGACTGGGATGGACTGCTCAACGAGGACCCGATTAATACTCTTGACGACGACGGCGATGGACTCATCGACGAAGATCCACCGTTGCCCGAACACGATGGGGACATTACCACTTGGCTGCGGCCGGTGCGTCTCGACAGCCTGCGCAACCTCGCCTACTTGCTCAACCAGCGCTTCAAGGCCGGCGAATTCGGCGGCGTCATCCCCGGTAAGGATACCCAGCGCCCCTTTATGGTGGTGCCAAGCGAATATGGCTTCCGACGCGAGGTCGCCGACCCCATCTCGGCCGACTACTGGGCGGTCGCGGGGGTAATCGATCGCAAAGAGGCCGAAAAGGCCGTCGATGGCAACTTGAAGACAGACTTCACTTCCACCAAGTATGGTCGCGGTGGGATTGCCGTCAATCTGATGGGTTACTACTATATCAACCGCATCGTCTTCCGCCCGCAGCCAACCTTGCCCGGCGGCACCATCGCCAACTACTATGTACGCTACGGCAACCAGACCTCCATTAACAGAGATGCTGAGGCCATCCGAGCGAACCGAACGCTGGTCCAGACCGTCCGGGGCCAATTCAACCCAGTGATCAAGGATCTCCGATTCGACCCACCTTTTATCGCTGGCCGTATCGACGTGTACTCTATTGATCGTGAGGGAAAACTTAGCCAGACCGCCGAAATCGGACACTTCGGCGACGGCTATGCCATCGATGGACAGTACACCTCGGCCATCATCGATGTGGGAACACCTACTCCGCGCATCCGTCGCTACGACCGCGAGATTGAGCAGTTCTCCGCCTCGGATCGCACGGGTTATGAAAGCCAGTTCCCCCTCGATGTTGTCGGCGGCCAAGTCAACTGGGGCAAGGTGCGCTGGCGCGGGAACCGCGACGGCCGCAGCGGCGATGTCCGCATCCAGTTCCGCGTTGGCAACACCCTCGACACCCATATATATGCCCGCCGCTTAGGTCCGGGCCTCTCCGATACCAAAGACGAAAATGGCGCACCTCTAGATCTTTTCTCCTGGGCTAAGCTTCCCGAAGGCCGCGTCCCCGAGCGCGAGCTCCAGTACAATGAGCTTGGCGTTGATCTAGGCGACGACGGCCTTCTAGGCTGGAGCTTCTGGTCGGCACCTTTCAAGCTCGAAGACGCTCTCATCGACGAGAGCTTGCCCGAATCCGAGTGGAAAAACACCGGCGTCCAACTGCCCCTGCCCGGAGGGACGCGCTATATCCAGTTTCGTATCTTCTTTGACTCCGCCCAACACAGCGCAGCCCTATTGGACTTCATCGAGTTTGACTACGACGCGCCGCTGGTCTCGGGGGGAATCGTCGCCGAAATTTTTCCCCCACATGCCTCATTAGGTGAGGAGACTTCGTTCCGCTATTTCGTCCGGCCGTTCTTCGACCCAAGTGAAGCCACCTCCTTCAACCGGATCGAAATCGCCGTGCCCAGCGCTGACACACACATCGACACCTTGCGCTTCGACGGCCAAGACTGGGCCGAAATTGCCTCTGGCACAGGCCCCGATCCTCTAAGCGACGTCCATCTTGTCCGCCTCGCCCCGGCAGCAGGTCGCTCCGACAGCCTAGGGCAATTCGCTCAGACCCTGACTTCCGACCCGCTCACCGGCTCGTCTAAGCTACACATCAAATTGCCCACAATGGGTGCAGAGCATTTCCAACTCGGCCAGAACATCGAAATCGTCTTTCGTTCCAAAATTTTCCGCGGCTCAGAGGAGTTCACCAGTGAAGTGTGGAACGACCAGATCGGCAATGACGTCGAATTTATCCCCCAGTCGACCAAAGACGGAGACGCCACCCCCGACATAGCCACCAACGCCCGCCTCGTGGTCGCCGACGAGATCAACCAACTCATCGAGTCCCCCGATGTCATTCCCAACCCCTTTACCCCCAACGGCGATGGCATTAACGACGAGGTGACCTTTTTCTTTGATCTTGTTCGCCTCCTAGAGCCAGTCAATGTTCAAGTCAACATCTACGACCTGTCCGGCCGCCCCATCGTCCAGATACACACCGGCGGCTCGTACGCGAGCAACGTCCAAATTAAGTGGGATGGCCGCGAAAACCACGGCCAACTCGCACCACCAGGGATCTATCTCTACCGACTCGTCGCAGAGTCGGACGCTACCTACACGGCATATACGGGAACCCTATCGCTGGTCTATTGATCAAAAGGCGCAACGTTGCCCAGCTTTCGAAGGCCTAGGCAATGTCGCGCCTTGAAATGCTTGTAGAATTTCTCTTCCTCGTCCCATTCTAACGCCATGGCGCGCAACTCCCGCTTTCTTTTTGGCGCGCTCCTGCTAGTCGCTCTCGCACTGCGGCTGGGCTATCTATGGGAACACCACGCCAGCCCCTTCTTCGACGCGCCCATAGTTGACGCCCAGACCTTCCTCAAGCAGGCCCTTGCCGGCGACCCATTCTGGGGAGGAGACGAACCATACTGGCAGCCCCCCCTCTACATCTACCTGCTGACGTTCGTTTGCTGGCTCCTACCGACCTCGTACTTCGTCGGCATCCGGCTCATACACGTGGGCTTCGGCGTCTTTTCCTGTCTCTTGGTGTACGCATTGGCTCGGCACGCCTTTGGCGAGCAGGTCGGCCGCATCGCCGGCGTCATGGCAGCCTTATGCGGTTCCTTGCTCTACTTTGAGGGCGAGCTATTGGCCGTGCCAGTGGAAGTCTTCCTCAATCTCCTGCTCCTATACGGCCTGTTGATCGCGTGGAGACGCGATCATGGGCGCTATTGGGTGCTAACCGGCCTCATCGCGGGCCTTGCGGCCCTCACTCGCCCCAATATCTTGCTCTTTATCGCGGCCTTTTGCGCCTGGGTACTGTGGCACCGGCGCACATCTGCCTATCGTTCCCTGTTCTCTTTTATCGTTCCCATAGCCTTGGTCATCTTGCCTGTCACCTATCGCAACTGGACTATTGAGCCAGACCTCGTCTTCATCTCCTCCAATGCTGGTGTCAACTTCTACATCGGCAACAACGCCGACTACGAGCGCACGGTCTCGCTGCGTCCGGGCATGCAGTGGGAGACCATGATCGCCGAGGCGGAAAACTCTGGACATAAGACCGCAGCCGCCCAATCGGCCTTTTTCTTGGGCAAAGCCCTCAATTACATAACCACTCAGCCCCTTGATTATCTCGGTCTGCTCGGCAAAAAGGTATTCCACTTTTGGAATGGCCCAGAGATCAAGCGCAATCAAGACATATACTACGTCCGCCAACACTCGCAGATTTTGAGTCTATTGCTCTGGGATTGGCACGTGTCGGTCCCCTTCGGCCTGATTGGCCCGCTGAGCTTACTTGGCTTGGGGCTGAGTATGAGGGGAAAGTGGACGCCGCCGATTGCCTTGCTGCGGCTCTACGCTCTCGCATACACGGCCTCGGTCATACTCTTCTTTCCTGTAGCCCGCTACCGCATGCCAGTCGTGCCGGTACTGATCGCTTTTGCTGCTTTTGCCACTTTTCAGTTCTATCTAGGTGTGCGCCGCAGAGCCTATATCCGCACTACAGTGCTTGCCCTACCCCTCGGGGGCCTATTGGTCCTGTGCAATCTTGCCGAAGCCGCGCCGACTGAAAAAGACGCTCAGCTCTATTTCGACCTCGGCGAGGTGCATCTGCGCAAGCAAGACTACGCCCTGTCTGCGCGTTATTCGCGCCGAGCACTGGAATTAGACCCAGAGTACAATTACGCCCGCCACAATCTAGCCGCGGCGTACTTTCACCAAGAGCGCTATGAGGAAAGCGAACGCGAGGCCCTCCAGACTCTAGCGGAAAATCCCCGGCGCACCGACACTCGCGTCCTCCTAGGCCGGATTTACCTAGTGACCAATAAGCCACAGCAGGCCGAAGTATATCTGCGCCGCGCCTTCGAACGCGATCCAGAGTCCGGCATGGCTCACTACTACTACGGCCGCCTGCTCTACCGCCAAGGACAATACGCCACGGCCGCAACTTACTTACAGAGGGCGCTTGCTTGGCAACCACAAGACTTCTGGCTGCACTACGAACTGGGGAGGGCCTTACAGCAGTCCGGACAAGCCGAGGCAGCATTGGGCCGGTACCACCAAGCCCTATCTCTCGCAAGACGGCCCGAGGCCCTAAACGCCATCGGTGCCCTGCACCTGCTCGCTGGGCGCACACAGGAGGCGCGAACGCATTTTCTTCAAGCTCTAGAACTGGCTCCAGACAACCCAGATGTCCACGTCAACCTCGCGCTTATCGAACTTGAAAATGGAAACCATACCGCGGCCATTGACCGGCTGCGGCAAGTGCTGGCGAGAGGTCCCTTCCCCCACGCTCAGCGCCTGCTCGACGAAGCCTATCGCCGCCTCAAATCGCCATAGGATGTTCCTTGTCTAGCTACCTCCAAGCTCTTTTACTTCTTTCTTGCGCGGCACCCGTCTTCAGTACTGAGCCACTCTTTATTGAAATTACTTGGCCGGGTGGCGAGTGTCAGGTTTTTCGCGCCGTGCTGGCCGACCACCACTATGTCATTCACCGAGGCGTCAATCGCCTCATACTGGAGTAGAACTATGCGCTTTGTCCTACTTTTCTTGTTTGTATTTGCTGCCTGCGATCGCGAAACACTCGATCCACCGCAAGCGACCTCTCCGCCGACCAGTACGGCGGCCCAGACCTTTGCCACCGGTCGCGCACTCCAAGCCCGCGGCCTCTTTTCTCAAGCCGAGCATGCCTACCGTCAGGCACTGCAACAAGCCCCAGACAACCCCCAATACCATTACTATCTCGGCGTTGTATTGCATGCCCAGAGTCGTTTTGCCGAGGCGCAGACACAATTTGAGAAGACGCTTGATCTAAAACCCGACTACGCTGGCCCCCGCATCGCCTTGGGCAAAATGTTCTACGATGTGCATGGAAAAGTAGAATCGGCTCGCGAACTCCTCACCGAGGCACTGGAACTAGCCCCCAACGCTGTCGAAGCGCGGTATATCCTGGGCGTGATCCACCAGCGCGAGGGCCAGCTACAAGAGGCCCGCGAAATTTTCGCCGCCATCACCACTGCTGACTCCACCCACCTCCAAGCTCGGCTACAGCTAGGTCTAGCAGACCTAAAGTTAGGCAACTACCAAGAGGCCGAGCGCCAACTGCGCCAAGTCGCGCACCTCAGTCCCCACGAACCGGCCGCGTTTCTCGGAATCGGGCAGGCTCTATTGCGCATGGGCCGCGATGCGGAAGGGCAGCGCGCCCTTGAGCGAGCGCGCGTCTTGGACGAGCAAAACGCCCAACTCAAGCCCCACCAAGATGCACTGCGTCAGCACCCTGACCAACCCCAAGCCCACTCCAATCTCGCCGCCCTCTACAGCCGCTTTGGGCGTCTCAAACTGGCCGTCGAGCACTATCGCCAGTCCATTCTCATCGACTCGACCTATGGCTTGGGGTACCAAGGGCTGGGCACGCTGCTCCAGCGCCGAGGCAAGGATGATTTGGCGGCGCGCTATTACCTCGAAGCATTGAGCCACGACTCGACCCTAGCCGAAAGCCATAACAATCTGGGCTTAATCCTTCACAAGCAAGGCCAACTAGAAAAGGCCCTCAGACAATACGAGCGGGCCGTGCGGTTCGCCCCATCTACGGGCTTCTACTACTCCAATCTCGGCAATGTGTACCTCGAAATGGATCAACTAGACCAAGCGCAGGCTGCCGTCGAGCGGGCTATCGAACTGGATGCAAAGCTCTATAGTGCTCACATACTGCTCGGCGATATCCACGCCCGCCGCGGCGAATTCGCACGGGCTATTGCGCTTTGGGAAAACGTTCCGTCCGGTGGGGTGACCAATGAGACTCTGCAAGCAGCCAAAATCGCCGAGGCCCGACGGCAGCTATCCGCGCAAGAGAATGCCCCGCAATGAGCTTGGCTATCTTGCTCTCCGCACTATGGGCGATTTTGAGTGGTTGCGGGATAGATTCTGGCCCGCAAGAAGAAGGCGACCGCTTGGTGCAGACCGGGCGAGACTTCGCCGAGGAACACCGTTACGCCGAGGCGCGCCACACCTTTGAAAAAGCTATAGCCCTAGACTCACTCGACGCCGCAGCGCACTGTGCATTGGGCGATCTCGACGCCCGGCTCGGGCACATGGAGCGGGCCGTCCAAGCCTACAAAGCCGCGCTCGCAGCCGACTCCACCTATCATCCCGCCCGGCACAACCTAGCAGTAATCGAGGCTGACCGGGGCCATCTACCGCTGGCTATCGAGTTGCTCGAACGCATTCCAACCTACGTCCCTGCCCTCCGCACCCTACCTCTCTTTTACGCCAAACAGGGGTGCTATGATCTAGCCGAAAAAGGATTGCACATCGCACTAGAAATGGGCGGGGAAGATATTGACGTGCGGCACCAACTCGGTCAGCTCTACCTGCGTCAAGGACGCTACGACGAGGCCCGAGCCGAGCTCGACCTAGCCCTCGCCCAAGACTCGACCCAAGCCGAAAGCCACCGTCTGTTGGGCTTGCTGCACCTAGCCGAGCGGCGTTACCAAGAGGCGTTGGCGGCCTTTCACCATGCGCTCGCGCTCGACCCGCACTTAATCGAGGCTCACTACAATTTTTCTTCGGCGCTTTTGGCACTGGGGCAACCAACCCAAGCGCAGGTAGCACTAGCGCGCTTTGAGGCCCTCGCTGCCCACGCTGCGCAAATCGCGCATCTGCGTCGCCAGCTCGACACCGAGCCCGATCATCGTGAGACTCGTTTGCAGCTAGCCCATCACTATCGGCAACTGGGTCGGGACGACGACGCCCTCACTCACTATCGGGCTGTACTGTTGGCCGACTCGGCCGACTTAGAGGCGCTAATTTTGCTAAGCGGCCTTTTGTCGGCGCGAGGAGAAGACCAAGAGGTGCTCGAACTATGCCGCCGAGGCATCACCCAGCACCCAGAGGATGTGCGTACCAGCAAGCTCCATTTCACCCGTGGCTATGTCTATATGCGGAGCAACCAGTACCAAGAGGCCCGCACAGCCTTTGAGCACGCACTGGCGCTAGATTCTTCCTCGGCTACAGCTTGGAACAACCTCGGCCACGTACAACTAAGTTTAGGAGAGGAAGCGGCGGCGCAACGGGCGTTGGAATCGGCCATTGCCGCCGATTCAACGTTGGCTGATGCTCACTATAATCTCGGCAGTCTCTTCTTGCAAAAGGGACAACTGGACCGGGCGCAACGAGCCTATCGGGCGGCTATTGCTGCCGATTCGACTTTTGCGAGGACTTATTACGCGCTAGCAGCCGTGTACCAAGCCCAAGGTGCGATCTCGGAGGCACGCCGTTGCTACCAAACCTTTATTGACAAATGGCAAGGCGACCCAGACTTTCTGCGCCAAGCCCACGAGCGGCTCGCCCAACTGCCGAGCCCCTGATATGTCCATGCTAGTTTTTCTCATCTGCTTGCTCTGTCTGGCCTGTAGCGCCACCGAAGATACCACACCCCCTGCACCGTTGCTGCACGCCGCACCCGCAGCTTCGTCTCTCCATTTTGTCGAAGTGGCATCTGCCGTCGGCCTGACTTGGCAGCACGAAAACGGCCGCAGTCCCCAGCGCTACTTTCCCGAAACTATGGGCGGCGGGGGTGCCTTCTTTGACTACGACGGCGATGGCGATTTAGATATTTACGCCGTAAACGGCGCTTTTATCGCTGCCGACCCGCAGGATGCGGCCCCAGTCAATCAGCTCTTTCGCAACGATAGCCAGCGTTTTGTCCCAGTCTCGGCTGGGGTTGCCCACCCAGGCGTTGGCATGGGGGTTGCCACGGCCGACTACGACAGCGACGGCGACCTCGACCTCTATCTAACCAACTTTGGCCCCAACGCACTCTTTCGCAACGACGACGGACATTTTGCCGAAACTGGACGCCATACAGGTGTTGCCGATGCGCACTGGGGCACGAGCTGTGCCTTTGCCGATTACGACCGCGACGGCGATCTCGACCTCTATGTCGCCAATTACGTGGCCTACGATCCGGCCGCGGCTCGCGCCGACCAAGTGCCCTATATGGCCGGCTACGAAAGCTATAGCGGCCAAGCACCTGTCGGCTATCCGCATCCAGACAACTTTCAGGGCCAAGCCGATCTGCTCTACCGCAACGATGGTGCGGGGTACTTTGGTGATGTCTCGGCAGAGGCCGGCATTGCCGATGCGAGCGGCAAGGGGCTGGGGGTGGTTTTTGGCGACTACGACAGCGACGGTTGGCTCGACATATACGTGGCCAACGATGCAGTGCGCAACTTCCTCTACCACAACAGGCAAGACGGGACCTTTACCGAAAGGGCAGGATTAGCGGGCGTGGCTTATGGCCAAGACGGACAAATGGAAGCGGGTATGGGGGTAGATTGGGGCGACTACAACGGCGACGGCGTGCTCGATTTGACGGTAACCAACTTCCAGGCCGAGCCTAACGCGCTCTATCGAGGCGAGAGCGGCTTCTTCTCGGTTGCGACCTTTGCCGCCGGGGTGGGGTTACCGTCGCTGCCCTTTCTCGGGTTTGGCAGCCAATTTTTCGACCCCGACCTCGACGGCGATCTCGATCTGTTTGCCGCCAACGGCCACGTCCTCGACAACGTCCGCGACATCGACCAATCCACCAGCTATGGACAGCGCAATTTGCTCTTCCGCAATGACGGTGGCCGCTTTGCCGAGGTTTCCGCGATAGCCGGCCCCGGCTTCGCCTTAGAGCGCGTCAGTCGCGGCAGTGCCACCGGCGACTACGACGGCGATGGCGATCCCGATCTACTAGTTTTCAATTCAGGACAACCGCTCAGCTTGCTGCGCAACGACCACGGCGACACCAATCACTGGATCACCATTCAGCTATCCGGAACCAACGGCATCGGCGCTCGACTGACGGCAACTAGCGGCGACTTGGTCCAGACTAGAGAACTGCGCGGCAGCCGCTCGTACCTATCACAGAGCCAACTCCGCATCTGTTTGGGATTGGGCAAACGGCCTCAACTTGACGCATTAGAAGTACGCTGGCCTTCGGGCCGCGTGGAGCACTTCGGCCCCTTTGCAGCCAACCAAGCCATCTCGCTCGTCGAAGGCGAGGGCATCAGCGCGGCTTCTGACCCACCCTAATCTGTTCGACGAGGGCGCGACCAAACGCCTCTTGTTGCTGCTCGGCAGCTATCTGCACGGCGTACCGCTCGGCGTCGGCCAAGCGTCCCGCAATCATTAACTCGGCGACGATCAGCTCTAGTAAGTCCGTTGTGAACGTCTTGCGGATGTTTGCATCTTGCACAGCCTGCTCTAGCGCTGCCAACGCCTTGCCATGCTCTCCGAGCAAATGGTAGGCATAGCCGCGAATAAAGTCCTGTAACCCCAGAGAAAAGTCTGGAGCCTCGCTTAAGAAGTGCAAGCGGTCTAGCAGGGCGTGGAGCGCGGAGTGCTCAACCGGTCCAATAGAATCTCCCGCGAGTTGTCCGCAACGGACATAGCGTAGCGTGCTCCACAAATCGCCCCATATAGTATAAGGCTCCTCCAAACGGGCCGCACGATAATAGGCTCGTGCGCGTTCGTACTCTTGAGCGGCGTAACAAGCATCCGCGACATTCAGCGCCAATAGCTCCGGCCCCACTCCCGTTTGCCATCGCTCAACTCCGCTCTGCTCTCCAGCACTCAGTTCATCCCATAGGGCCTCAGCCTGCTGGCGCAAGGCCTGTACCTGCTCCTCGTTTCCCTCATCCAAAGGAGGTGAAGCCAAGAGTACGGCCATGGCCCGCAATACGGCTAGCCGCTCGACGGGCAAGTCGCCGAGCCTGCGACGGTATTCACCGGCAGCCGCCAACCGATCCGCAGCGCCGGGCGCGACCTTCCAAGGGGCTGGTGCTCCTTCCAGTGCAGCGACAATGGACCGGGCCAAGAGCACTTGGCCAGCCGTCGTCGGATGCAAGTGATCGGCCATCAGCTCCCAACCCACACCTGCCTCCGGGCTGTGAGTGAGGAAGCGCGCCTCGACATCGGCGAGAAGCACTCCTTCCTCAGTCGCGACTCGGCTCACGATCTCGTTTAGGGCTACCGGTGCCCGCCAAGGCCGAGGATCCAACTCGCGCGCCTGCACATAAGCCGCTCGCGCCTCAGCGCTACGGCCCAACTGCTCTAAGTGATAACCGCGCAAGAAGTGCAAATAGGCGTCGTCCGCATAGAGTTCCTCGGCCTGATCCAAAGCTACCAGCGCGCCCGGCGACGCTTGCTCTCTATCGCCCTGCGCCAAGAAATCCACATAGCGATAGCGCGCACGCGCTCCTTCGGGCAAAGGCGGCTCAATGCGCGCTGGTGCGAAACCGCGCTCGTTGCTGGTCACCGTACAGAGCACCAAGGGAATGCGCCGCGCTCGGCAAAAGGCCACTACGTCGCTAAGATTGGTCTCCAAATTGGCCGCAGCCTGCGCCCGCCGCGGATCGGACCCTGGAATCACCCCCGCCTTAGACATCACCTCGATTAAAGGACCATCCGCCGACTCTCTACCCAACGGGCCTATCAGCTTGCCGACCAAGGGTCTCAGCCGCCACTGAACCAGCGCGTAGTGGACCCGCTTCATCCACACTTCTTGCCCTCCTTGAGCCAATGAGGCCGCTCCATAAACCCCATATAACTCGTTGTGTCCGGTATAAACTACGACCAAGTCCGCCCCGAGCGCGGCGGTGCCGTCTTCTACGGCGCGGGCCACGGCAAAGCTCGAAGCAGCGGTGATCCCGACGTTAAAGACTTCGACCTGGCGCTCCGGAAAGAGATCGCCGAGCATTTCTTGGAGATAAGAAGGGGCCGATAAACGCTTGGGGTGGGGGTAGCCCTGTACGGTCGAACCCCCGGCGAAAAGCACGCGCAACGCACCCTCGGGCGCAGGTTCAATATAGGGCCTCGGGGTCATGCGGATGCCGCGCCGGATAGGCTCGGCCATGCCGGCGAAGAAGCGACGAGCATAGTCTGGGTTGACCGCGTGGAGCGCCCGGCCTTCGACGCGCGCTAATTGGATGGCAAATGCCGGCGGATCCAACACCGGGATCAGCCGCAACCCCCCTTCGATGAGCGCGACCAGCACTAGGCCAAGCAGTAGCGCAGCAAACCGACCGCGCATGGCCTCTGAGTTCATTGGAATTTGATGACTTAACGCCTAGCCGCGTAGCGGGAGAGTACTTCCTCGCTGATTTGCACCTGATTGACCTCCGCCTGGCGTAGCGAGTCGAGAAATGCGTCGAAGAGGACTCCTTCGCGGCGCTTGCGGATCTTAACGCGAATGGGCCGCTGCACCTGTTTAAAGGGCAGCAACACCATCTCATAAGGCTGATCTAGGCGGAAAACGCTGTATTTCTCTTGGACTTCCATCGGACCTTGCAAAATCCCGACGTCTTTGGAATTGCTGTCGCCAAAAAAGGTGCGGTACGGCGACTGATAGAGCGACTTTATGGTGACCCGACCACTGTCGGCGAAGGTGTGACCGCCCACCGGTTTCATGCTAGGCCGCACGGAGTGACGAATGGCCAACTCCTCTAGTCGTTCCCCGGCACGCGCCCGGGCGAGGATAGCCTCGGCCTCCGCGCGCGTATCGACTAACACCTCGGTCATCTCAATGATACCAGGCAAGGACTTGTAGGTATCGAGGTATTTTTCGTAATAGGCTCTAACTTCGGCGTCCGTCACCTCGACCCGACCCTCGACCTCCTCTAGGTGCAATTGGGACGCAAGGAGTTTCTCGTGCTTTTTCTTTTTCCACTCCACTATGTCAGCTCGCTGATGTAGCCCCTGAGCACGGGCTTCGAGGGCCAATAGCGAATCGGGCAGAACCCAGAATTCAAGCACGTGAAAGACCGCTGCGCTGTCGGGCGGCAGCACAGCTTTTTCCACGTTGAGCAGCCCCTGTACGAAGTCGCCCACCTTGACCGCACCTCCTGTGTATTCGACTAGCGGTGCCTGAGCTTGTGCTTGGTCCAATCCACGGCGCTGCAGTCCATCGAGCACGGCGTGGATGCGATCGCGGTGATAGCGCAGGTCGTGCGCCTTCTTGAGCGAATCTATGACTGCTTCGCGCCGACTCCTCCACTTGCGCTGGTTCAGCTGCTTGGCGATATCGCCGCGCAACTGCTCGAAGGGGATGCGCTGTTTTTTGAGCACCTTGACCACCTCATAGCCGTCGATGGTGCGGATCGGTTCGCTGACTTGGCCTTCCTCTAAGTGGAAGGTGCCATCGCGCAGGCTGGACACGGCACCAGATTGGTCGAAGAAGGCACCGAGATTGCCGCCTTTTTCTGCGTCGTCGGCGAGGGAACGCTCTCGGGCCAATTCGGAGAAACTAGCCCCTGCCTCTAGCAGGCGGATAATTTCGCGGGCGTCTTTTTCGCTAGCGGAAAGGATGTGCGCTGGCCAAATTTCCCAACCTAGCGAGTCCTCTTCATAGATCGTACGAAGCTCCTCTTCAGTAATTGTGAGCTGGGCATCGACCATTTCGCGAGACAGCTCTTCAACTAAGCGCTTATTGACCATCTTAGAAAGTTCGTGCTTCAGGTCGGGTAGCTGGTCCAGGCTTCGCTTCCTAGCCTCGCGCAGCACGAGTTCCTTGTCGACTAAGCTCTGTAAATGCGCGCGATGCGCAGCTACGCCCTCTTTCTTTGAGCGCAGATAGTCGGGCAACTCCTGCTCGTAGCGTTCGAAGTCTAGGGTAGTGATAGCCTTTCCGGCGACTGTGGCTAAGACTGCGGCCGAATCGGCGGTTTTGCTCTCTGGGCCGCAACCTGCAAGCATCAAAAGGACAACTAAAAAATATCTCCACGACATATGTTTCTCACCTGTGTACAAAATCTGCGCGGTACCGCTCTCATAGCGACACCGCGCACCTGAGTAATATAGCCAGTGATCCCGCGCTACTTGTTGGTCGCCACCTTGCGCCCGTCTGGATAGATGCGACCAATCTCCCGCTCAAAGTGCATTTCGACGTCTACATCCTCGATCGGATCTCCCTTGTAGTCGAAGCGCACCACCACATCGGGAATATGGACAGTCAACTCATCGACGTCCGGTGCCAGCGGCTTGAAGACGAGAAACCCTTCGTTCTCTTGGGCGCTGAACACTTCCTCATCGGGAAACATCGTGCGCCGCAAAATTCCGTCTCGCTCCTGCCAGATATAGCGAGCGTTACCGGGCGTCCCCGGATCATTGCCGCCAGTGCCGCTACCTACGTAGCGGCGATAGTATATTGAGAGTTGTTCACGCCTCAGCGCGTAGTACTTGCGTCCGTTAGAGGTGGTTATATAGACCTTTTTGGGGTCGAGATAGACCTTGGGGTATTCGTAATTAGAAACGTACATGCGAAAGACGGTGAAGCGCTGCGGGGTATCTCCAGTGCGAAAGTACGTCGAGTTGCCAAAAGTATAGGGGTTGCGCGAGTCGGGGCCCTCATTGGAGTACGCACTGAACTGGCGGTTCAACTCCTCGTCGGTCATCGGCCGTGCGCTAATTTCAAGCCGGGCCTGTCTATAAGACACAGTGCCGTCGTCGGCAACCGTCTTGTTAGCCCCTTGCTCGGCCTCGCTCACCGGCTTGATATCTTCGGCGTAGTAGCGATAGGAACAGCCCAGAAAAAGCAGTCCAACCAAGAGCAGCGTGAAACATTTCAGCATGGAAAACCTCCTACTCAAGACCGGCGAACACGGTGATGAACATCGCCGTTTCTGTGCGCGCCTCATCGACCGAGGCGCGGTCAATCCGCGACACGCGGAACCCGGCCTGGGTCCACAGGTTATAGCCCAGATAGTCGACGTTGTTGGTAAACTGCAAGGCATAAACCATCTCGTTGCGATCTGAGCGCAACTGATGGTCCTCTAGTTCCTCGCGGAACTGCTTGACGAGCAGGTACTCAAGACCGGTCTGTAGCTCGGTGCGCAACAGGATCGGTACGCGCAGGACCAACGACCAGAGCTCGCTCAACTCGGTAGTTGCCACGCGCACTTGGGTATCCTCGCGGCGCGACGGCCGCTGGTGCTGGAACTCGCTCTTCCAGCGCGGCTGAAACTTGAGGACGCCTAGGTCAAAAGTGTAATCTATCTTGTTGAGGACGCCAAAGAAGGAAGCCGTCTCGCGGATGTCCTGCTCTTCAATGGGCCGCTCGTCGAAGTTCACCTGCTTGAAAATCTCCCATTTGAGGCGGTTTTTAAAGTGGAGCTGGTCGCTCTGGTATTGATAGCCTAGGTATAAGGTATTGGCCCAGCCATCGCGCAAGGGCAGCGGATCAGCATAGGGCACTAGATCGCCGCGGGATCCTTGGCGCACGATCCACTCGATTACGTCGTCGTGTATATCGTCCTGGACTAGGCGATAGTTGTTGAAAACCTGTACGCGCCCCTTGCTTGCGTAGTCCTTGTCGAAGGTCAGCAAGACGTAATTGGTGACGTTCTCGCGGGCGTCGGCTAGCTGGCGCTCATCAAGACGGCCGACCGTCAGCCTCGCTTCTGGTCCTAAATGGGATCCTACATAGATGTTATACCCGCGCCGATCCCGTTTGTATAGGTAGTCGGGTAGGTCGTCGTTTTCAAAGCGGTCGATAATGCCGTTGTTGTTCATATCGACGCCAAAGAGGAACTCGGGGCGATCAGATGCATAGCGCAAGAACGGCTCATCGTAGTCCGGCACTCTATTTTCACGCAATTGGGAGTCGTTCTGATTGAAGTCGTTGATGAAGTCGTTGTTCTCGTCAAAACCGGGAAAAACTCGGAGATCCTGCGAGGAATTGGCGCGCAGCCAGTCCGGGTTGCGGTCCTGGTCGTCGTTGTCGTCGACGAATTCGTACACGAAACGAGTGTCGTCGTCGTAGTTGATATCGGCCGCGTCGTTCAGGGTGCCGGCTAAAAAAGTGCTGGTGCTGTAGCTGGGATCAACATTATAGACCTCGCCGAAGCCGTAGTAGGGATACGCTCGCTTATAGGCATTGATGAACCAAGCATCGGCCGAGGTATTGTGGGCTTGGTGATTGGTCACATCAATCTCGGACCGCCGCGGGTAGCGAAAGTGCTGGCGGTTCCGGTCGTATTCGCCCGCAAGATAAAACCCACCGACATCGGAGATGTCGAGAGTGACGCCGAAAATCTCATTGGCTACCGGCAACCCGTATTTGACGCGCACAAAGCCCTGATTCGAACCATCCTTCACATTGCCGTCAGCCCGTACCGTGCGCTCGGGGATACCCTCGGAGAGCAAGACCGGCTGAAAGTTGCGGTTGGCTTGGCGATTAGAGGTAACGTCAATCCGGTAATCGTTGGCCAAGAGCAACAGGAACTCAATGCTCTTGATCTGCTCGGGTCGGGGGCCGAAGGAGTTGCGGTACTGAGGACCTTCGAGATCGTACACTAGCACAATGATTTCGTTGCCATCGGCCGAGAGGAAGCCCTCGCGGCGGAAACCACCCTGCACCGACGGACTATAGGCGAGGACATTGCTATCACCAATTTGGCGGCGATTGCTGATGCGCTCGCCGTCAATCGTCGTAATGATCATCTCCTCCTGGAAAAAGGCTGCACCGGCAATGTTGTCCTCTGGCGAATCGTCGCTCAAGCGCACTTCGATGCGCGAAATGTCAGCGTTGTTCTGACCCTCAGTAAGCGTACCTTTGAAGGGATTGCCTTGAAATGCCTGCCCCTTGGTCGAGGAATTGAAAGCATTGACATAGGTCGCGCCAACTTTGACAAAGTCGCCGATCTGTATCGTGCCACGACCGCCGAGCATATTAGTGTCGTTTGAGCGGAAGCGAGCAGTACTGGTGGCACCTGTCAGCGATTCGACCTGCCCCGGCGCACTGGGACGCGAAAGGAGGAACGTCGCTTCGTACTTGTCGGTGGCCAAGTCGAACTGAATACCGGCGAACGTCGGTTTGGAAAAGGTCATCGGCGTCAGGGTAGTGCGGATGCGGTCGCCGATGGTCAAGGCATAGGCGTATTGGCCCTTTTGATCTGAGGCAATGACTACGCTCGAAAACCAGTTGCCGAAATAGGGCGTCTTAAACAGGCTGCTACCCGATGTCTGTGGCGCGGAAACGCTCCAGTCGTAAACGAGCTGGCCGCGGGTGATGTAATTCCCATAAAGATCGTAGAAATACTCGCCTTCTTGGGCAGTCCTCACATAGTACTGATAGTGCCGACGGGCGTAATTCGTATAGTCCTGTTGCCGCCACTGGTACTCGTTGAAAAGTTCCTGAGGTATGTACCACTTCTTCACCGCCGGATCCAGCGCGTCAAATAGGACACCAGGCCCCATGGGGTCGTAATATACTTCCCCACCGCGTCGCACACCCAGACGCGAACCGAAGTCCTCCTGTGCTGGGAGATGCTCTACCACCACTCCCAGCATCAGGAGCACAACCGCACCGATGCGACAACTCCAAGCTGTATTCACAAAAGCCCTCCCTTGTTTATCAAATTTCCGGTCTAGATTGCAGCGTATTCCAATTATTAGTAGGCGACGTGGACAAGGCGCACGAGTTGGTTATCCTCATCGTCGGCCTCAACCTCAATCCGGCAGAGATAAATCCCCGGCGATACGAGCTGTCCATCCAGATCTCGCCCGTCCCAAGTGAACGTCTGATCCCCCACTTTGCCGCTCCCCGTCGCGCTCTGCCCCCGGCCGACCAAGCGACCACCCAGATCGTAAAATGCCACCCCCAACGGCCGCTCTTCTAGCACCTTCAACAACGCGAAATGGACCAAAAGCTCGTCGTTGATCCCGTCGCCGTTGGGCGTCAAAACCGGTGTCAACACTACGTCTTGGATCAACGAACCCAGCAAGGCCATCAGACTGACACGCGTCGTCGAGGAGTCCACTAGTTCGGTGGCGTCCCTGTTTTCGGTATCGACTCGCTGGAAGACGCCCTCGTCGGTGTCGGACGCACGGACAAAGGAGGTGAACTCAATGCCCTCGCGGAAACTCTGAGACTCGAACTGTACCTCGATGAGGGCGTGTGCCTCGGCGGGCAAGTCGGCATTGAGCGAGAAGGGGAAGCGGACCCAGATCGAGTCCTCTCCTGCCGCTATGCGCTCCAGTACCGAACCGTCCTCGGCGCGCAAGATGCCGTCGTCGCCTTCGGCAAAGGCGCGGTCGAAGCGCGTGGTCACTGCTGAGGTCTGCATTTGATCTGGATCGAGGAGAGAGGCGATCTCGGTGACCTCGACCCGGCCGAGACGGACTCCGGTTAAGCGAGCAGCACGGGGCGTTACGACCAGCACCTCATTGAAGCCATCGCGCACGGTAGCGTCGGTCGGGTCGGGCGCCGCAGCGCGGATAAAATAGGAAAATTGTTGGGACTTGAGTGGATTGATATCGCGCGGCGGAGTGTAGTCAGCGGGCAAAACGTCTAAGTTCGTCAACCCCTTTGTCGCCCCCTCGTCGCTTACCAGCGCCAACTCACCGGCCAACTCAAGCGCCAACGGCGGTGCGAGATCAATGCGCAACTCTCGTATCCGCGCCGTCTTGAAAGGATCTTCAGAGGAAATGTTGACCCGAACCTGGATGAATTTGCGCGGATTGGGCGAGGTGATCGTCGCCTCATTGACGCCATTAGTGGGCAAATAGCTCTCGCTCCATGCGCTCCAGCCGACGAAGGCCAACTCACCGTCTTTAGCAAAGCTCGAACGCGGTGCCCGGCGCAATTTTTTGCCATCTTCATCGATGAGTCCGTCGCCGTCATTGTCGATGAGGTCAATGGGATCTTCATCGTTGAGACCGTCGCCATCGTCGTCCGTGCGCGAGGCATGTCTCTTGCTGTCGGGCAGGGTCTGCCAGATCTCCCATTCCAACCATTTCAAGGCTATCTCGTCGTAAGCGGCTTTTGACACTTCCTCGCGTTCTTCTTTGCCACCGATGGTGACGACCTGATAGTAGGTAAAATTGGTGTCCGTCTGATCGGAGGTGCGCGTCTGTATTTGCAAGCGGACATCCGGGTGAAGATCTAGCGGCTCAATCCGCTCACTGGATTGACCGGTGAGCGGATCGGTATCGCGGATGAGCACGTCGCCCTCCCAAGCAATGCGCGGCAGAGTCTTGCGGATGAAGTTACCGCGCGAATCGGTCAGTGAGATGGGCGGCGAGTACGCCCACACGCTAACAGGATATCCCTCGCCGTAGAGCTGGATCTCGGCCATGGTCGCCAACGCACCATAGCGACCTGACTGATGCCCAGTAACGTCGATATCGCGGACCTGTAGGAAGCGGATCTTGCGAGGGGCAAAGGCCTCTTGGAAAATGCGTACTACCGGCGTGTGGTTGTCAATGTGCTCCTCGCTAATAATGTTGTCCCATTTGAGCCCCTCTTCGAGCTGGGGGAAGTCGTTGCGGTCTTTCATGCTCAAGGGTTTGAGCAGCGTGCCGTCGGAGACTAAGATGCCCGGCCCCAAGAAAGCACCCAAGTGGCTCTGGTTGATGCGCTTGTTGACCACCGAGAGATTGTCGACCCAGAACACGGCCCCTAAATCGTACCAAGCCGTGCCCTTGACGTAAACTGGCGACCATGTATTAGCAGTCCACTGCGAGTCGTATAGCCCGTCAGTGGCCAAGTCAGGGGCACCCAAACCGCCGTGTTCAAACGAGGCACCACCGCGCTGTTCGGGCTGTAGCGCGTAATTGTCGCCCTTGGCCCAAACCTGAATCTCGGAGATGCGGGGAACCTCTTTGACATAGTAGAGGATCGGCCCGCGCTTTTCCTCGGGTAAGGTTTGGTATTTTTCGCGGGCAGTCTGGTTGGCATCGCCCTGGATTTCGACGAGTAAACCGCCGGCCGTCTGGCGTTGATAGACGAGCGCACCGCGTTGCTCTTCGGGCAGTGCTTCATAGACGAGGCGCGCCTCTTCACCTTCCCCTAGAAAGAAATCGCGCCAGAGATCCGACTCCGTAATTTTGACGCGGACATATTGGATGAAGGCTCCGCCAATATCGGGTAGACCATCCAAGTCCCAATCGGCCCGATCCAGCGGCAAAAGAGGGAAGGTCATCTGTACGTAGCGTCCCTCGGTCCCAGGGACCGAAACCAGAGTCACTCCACCAGTCTCAACTCCTCCCCCTCCTTCACAGCGAGTTTCACCAGCAAACCCCACACTTTCGTCGCGCACGCACTGAGCCAACTTGCCAGCGACGAATCCAGTCGAGACTTCTTCTACGAGTGTAAACTGGAGATTGTTGCCCAAGGGAAAGGGAAAGCGCTCGCCCATTGAGGCGAAAAGCGCTAATGCCTTGACCGGTTGGCCGAGGAACTCGTCTTCGACCTGACCGGCAGGGAAAATGATCGTCAAACTATCGGCGAAAACTAGCCTCCCTAGGTCTATTTCAAGCTCCCAATTGCTGAGTCCGTCGAGATTGAAGTCGCCGGGATCGCTCAAGCTGCTTGCAAAATTGACCGGCGTATCCGGCTCCCAGAACGTGCTCAAGTCGTTGTCGAGAATATTGTTGGCCAAGACATCGTTGGATTTGGCAGTCGCCCCACCACTAGTTGGCGCACCGGCAGCGCGGACTAAGTCGGGATAGATGAAGTCTCTAGCTGTCGGGCCGACATTGATATTGCGGCGGAAAAACACCGGTCGCAGCCCGTCGGTCCCGACCTGAAAGATATCCGCTTCCCTGACCGGCACGTTCAAGTTCGTGACCAGATCGTTCTGGTATATCCAGTTTCCCCAGAGAGAAGCCCGGTCCACGAGGATCGCATCGCCTTGGAGGCGATAGGCATCGCTGTTCTGGGCCAGACAGAAATTCGGCATAGACACTACGACGAGGGGTATCCCCCACTTTAGCAGCCGCTTCATAGCATATCCTCTCTTTCAGTGCTTTCCAACTAAGGTTAATACGCTACAGAAACGATGCGCGTTTGAGCACTGCCCGCATCGTCGGCTTCAGCCGAAATGCGCAATACGTAGAGGCCCGGCGGCACGATTTGTCCGCCATCAGCGCGACCATCCCACTGCTGCGAATACCCTCCCGACAATAGTTGACGCTCAATAAGGCGCAAACGCCGACCATTCAAGTCGAATATTTCTAGACGCACCGGTTTCGGCGTCAGCAGGCGCTGCACATCAAAGAGCACGGTCATCTCGTCGTTGATGCCGTCGCCGTTAGGCGTAAAAGGGTTAGGCTCGGCCTTAAAGTTACTCACTAGATCCTCACTCTGCGCCGAAACATCGGCGATGACAGCCAAAGTGTTGCGGTCTGAGAGCTGGTCCGTCGCTCCAAAGTCCACCACATCGCTGTCCTCCACCTCCTGCGGGAGAAAGAAGGCCAGTGTATCGAGCGCACCCTCACCGACTGCTAGGATTCCATTGCGGGTATAGTTCCGTTCCACATCGGCATCCAAGGTATCGAGGAAGGCATTGGCGAAGAAATTGGTGTGGAAATTAATGACCCGGCCTCGGAAGCGGACTTTCACTAGCGCATCGCGTGCTTGGCCATCCTCGGCTGGACCAATGGTCGGAAAACCGACAACAAACTGATCATCAGCGATGTACAATTCTTGAAATTGCCCTTCGCCGGCCTCGCCTTCGTCGATTCCGATGGGGGAGAGAACCTGGACTTGGCCGTCGCCTAGATCCGCTTCCATCCCCACAATCTCCTCGGTGCGTGCCGGCGTAAAAACCTGTAGGCGATTAAAACCGTTGTTCTCGGGTCCTATGGAAGCTTTTAAGGCCAGGACAAAGGAAGTATCGCGGCCGGCGATTACATCCACTGCTGGGGCGATCTCGCCGAGAACTTGATCGGTGATCTGTGGAGCGGAGTATTCAAGGCGCATGTTGCGAATAACTGTCGCAGCCTCCGGCGACTGGCTCAGGAACTCTACCTCAACCTGAATAAAAGGCCGCCCGCTCGGCGCATTGACCAGTTCGCCATTGTCGGCTGTTTGCGCACTGCTCCAAAACTCAAGATCGGGTTCGATGCGGCGCCGCACGCTGACCGGCAATCCTATGTAGTCCTCGCGGGTCAAGCGGATCGGCTGGCGATCCTCGGGCAGGGCGGCACTGAAGACCTCGCGGGCCTCTATGTTGAACTCCGAGGAGTCCAGATGTACTACTTGGCCTTGGGTCGCGGAACCGAGCCGTCGGTCAATGAGAGATGCCCCCTCTTTCCACTCCACTTCGCGGTCGTAGTAGTTGATGCGGAAGAGCACATCAGGCTCGGTAGTGAATCCCGTCCGTACGCGTACGATCGCTCTCGACTTGGTGGGATCGCCAATCTTTTCTTCGTCCCAGAAGATTCGCCCCAGAGTCGCCGGGGGCAGCGGTAACGCATTGGAGGTATATACCGCTTCGGGCATGAAACCGTCAGCGAAAAACTCCATTTCAGCCAAGTCGTAATCCAGCGGAGTCTGAAAATCGAAGCGCGCGTAGCGCATTTGGGCGAGCGGTTCGAACACTACGGCAATAGTATCTTCCACGTTGACTGGCACACTCGCCTCGGGGACGAAGGTCGGAAACGTATCACCTATTCTATCGAATCTAGGGAAAGCCAACGGTCCGGTTATTGGATCTTCGAGACTGAGACCGGCGATCACCGTCTCAGTTCCAGGCAGACCGCGCAAGAGGGTGTAGGAGGAAACGCGCACCGGCTCTTCGAGACTGGGATAGAGGCGAAACAGCCGGATTGGAAAGTAGTGTCCCAAGTCAATAAAGAGAATCCATTGCTGCGTGACGTCTTCCCCCAACCGATCGATGCGTTCAAAATGGGTCAATGGATCGCCGTCGAAGACGCGCCCCAAACCCTCTTGCAACCGTATCCCGGTCAAAGCTCTTTCAAATCTACCGAGGGCCGTGAGGTTGAGACTCTTGTTGTACTTATCGCCACCGGGCGGGCGGGGAAAAGACTCGGCCACGTTGATCATGGCCTCGATCTCGGTTATGCCAGCCCGGCGCAATAATTGGACGGTTTCCAAGCTGCGCGGAAACGGACTCCAGCGAGGAATCAACACCGTGCCCTCTTCGACGATCGCACCATCGCCGCGTTCTGCATCAGTCAGTGCCACCACATCGGCTCTAGTCACATTGAGCGAAAAGGCGAAGAGGGTGGAGTCAATCGCCGCATCTGTTTCGTCGGAAGTTAAGGCGAGGGAAATTTCGGGAACGGGTACCATGCGCGCGGGCGCAATGGGGCCAATGCCGTCTTCGTAACTTTCGAGGTCTATTAGTTCAATGAAAGTATTCTCTGAAACCGACCTCTGTTTGACGGCGCTCCAGGTGGAATTGCCAGGAATGGATAACAAGCGCAACTCTGCGGCAGCGTTTACCACCAAACCCGACAAAACCAGCACGGCGACACAAATCCCTATTCTCATTCCGTTTACTCCCCGGTAGAGTAAGCTCTCTCGCCCAGGTTGGCAATAGGCATTGGGAACGAGCTATTATGCGATACGAGTAGTTATAGCTACATATGAACTAATAGAAAGTGGCGATTTTAAGCGCAAAGAGAGGGAGGATGCTTCCCCCCTCTCTTTGCACAGGTCAAACAACAGGCTGTTCGATCGTTTACTCGCTCAGCGAGGCCTTGATTCGACCCCAAGAGTTTTCCTCAACCGCCGTGCCAGTATCGCCACCGGCACCGACCAAGCGAGCATCGACAAAGCGCTCGGCAAAGCGCCAAGTTGCGGCCTGACCAGATATGGTGTGGAAGGCGCGATCTTGGCCCGGAGCCTGATCTGTATCCGGCGTCGAGATTTGGTAACCAATGATCTTACCTTCAAAGAGAGGCGACGCAACACTATCGTCGGGACTGTTCCAGATCAGGTCGTCGAACGGCGTGCAGTAAAACTCAATGATGCTGACCGTTGGACCGTCACCCACTGAGACACCACCACCATCGGCATAGGGCACATCGTTGACCCACTCAGAGCCTGCACCGAGGTAGAAGACGTGGCGCCCCGAAGGGTCGTCCGCAACGGCGATGTACTGCTGTGCCGTGCGGTTGTTGTTCAGTTTCTTCTCTTCGTCGGTCCAGTCCGGGTTGGCCGAGCCAGTGTAATCGCCACCAGTGTGATCGCCGTCGAGCATGCATTCGATGGCTTCATAATTCCAAGGGCTGCTGCCGTCGTACTCTCTGCCGAAGTACACGTTATCGATGCGCTCCATGGCGAACCATATCGTGCCATTGGTGGCGTTCCAGCCCGACCAGATGCGATAGTCGAGGTCCGCCGGGTCGTACTGAGCACCATCGCCCACTGTGGGATCTTGATATAGATCAGTGGGGAGAAAGTTGGGCTCTCCGACTACATCTTCCCAATCCTCAACGGTGCCATCGGTAAAGTCGAGGTCACCTGTATCCTCATCAAGCATCTCAAAGAGCAGGTAAACCCGCTCTCCAATATGCGCACTAGCCCCGCTTGTCAGGCCCAGTATCAGGCCTATAGCGAGAAGGCCATATAGACGTTTCATAAGCTGCGACTCCTTTTAATACTCCCCTATCGGGAGTGTGGTTTTGGGGCAGCGACCTTTTCGGCTCGATCGTGCGTCGTAGCACGAGCTATCGCTTGTCGCCTCCGTAGGTCTGTCTTCCCCTCGTAGTGAATTACAACCCACTAGAAAATCGGCATCCGACTCTATTCCTTCAATAACAATAACATCCGGAGCCGCTTCCGTGGACTTTTATTCGGCGTAATATAGAATATTTGTCACTGTACTGCAAGTGATTATTACTGCCACTGCCGTGCCTAGCAACCTATTGACATATTCCCGATAAATATTAGGTCAGTAACACTTATTGAGAATCTTCGACAGTGTCGCCAACATCGCCTTCGATGCTATCTCCGGTGTTACTGTCGTTAGTGTCGGCAGCACTGTCTTCAGCGCTTTCTTCGTCCTTATCTTGCCGAAAGCGAATATGCTTCACATCATGCATACCAATCGCAAATGGACTTGAACCTACAACGCCCGTAAAGGCCCGGTTGACGCGCTCGAAATAGCTCTTGTCGGTCTCGCCCGAAAGGCGCACTAGGCTCGCTTCGACCGTGCCCATAACGGTTTTCCCCGACCAATAGGTCGCCGTTATCGGCCTGAACTCATCACCCGTCCCACCATCTTCAAAGTCAATCCGTGCCACTTTGTCTAGGGGAATAAAGCGCTTGTTGCGGCCCCTGAAAAAGTCGAGCCGCTGCTTGCCATGATAGCGCAAATTTCCCACCTCAAAGCGCCTGCCGTTCATCGTGATGATCGTGGCCTTGAGAATTTTTTCCTCGGGCGGCTCCTCGCCGACGGGGTGGCGCAAGACAATCTCTTGCACATCGCTAGCGAGAATGAAAAACGGCCCTAGTTCGGTCACCCCAGAGAATCGACGCCCACTACTCCCACCGCCAACCGCATCTTGGTGAGGCGAAGCGGAGCCACCCGTCACCATCAAGCCCGCCTCTTGAACACCGTTGCGGAACACAAGCACGACGCGCTGCTCCTCGTCGCTGCGTTCTCCTTCAAAGCGCAACCGATCTACCTTAACCAGTTCCACCAACCGACGCTGCCCTTGGACGTAGATTTCCAAATCCTGACGCCCCTGAAAGGTGAACTTATCTACTTGGTGCTGATTTCCGTAGCGATCGATAACGGTCGCCTTGAGAGCGGAAGTTGCAGCTCCACTAGCCGATACCCATAGCGCGGCCAAGAGTGCAATTCCACCCCATAATACTTTGCGCTTCATGGCATTACTCCACGATAAGCGATCAGCCTAAGGCTGTGCGTCCCCTTCGCCCCCTTCGCCCGGTTGTGCCGGCGAGGGCGGCGGTCCGATGAGAATGTTCTGGGTCTGTCCCATGCTGATCTGTACGGGCCTGATTTCGTCCAAATTAGTGGGAGAATTTTCAATCCGCACTTTGTACTCGCCCACTGGCACGATAAAATAGCGCACTTCTGTCGAGGTCATGCCTCGGCCCAGCATAGTCCGCAAATTGTAGTCAAAAATTAGGAACGGAACCTGACTGCGGCCCTGCGCATCGGAAAAAATGACCTGAAAGCGGCCGATGGGTATGGTCGCGTACATTTCCTGTCCCATTAGGACTTCGACTTCCTTCTCGACGCTGTCGTCGATATCCGTATTGACCACAACTGTGTATCTGCCGGGGTCCAGATCGACAAATTGCGGCAGAGAGCGGTAGCCGGTCTCGTATCCTATGGGCGAACTCGCAGCCATGCGCGGTGATTCCGAGTGAATCTCCTCGCCAGTCTCTCCGTCGAGTACGTAGTAATTGACTTCGTTGATCCCACCCGTCTCCAACATGAGCCGACCCTTGCCTTCGGGAATGGGCGGCAGACCATAACCGCCTCCTCCGCTGCCTCCGGTGGTGGCACAGCCAGCCACAACGGCTGCTATACCGACCAGAAACCACTTTCGCACCTGTGTGTATTCGATTTTCGACGCCATCTTTCCCTCCTTGGGACGAGCTGTAGAAAACGGACAACTGTCTAAGTTGAATATATCAGATATATATGAATATATAGGCTCTTGGCCGCTGTCAACTACTCGCCGCGACTCGCGAGAGATACGAGGATGAAGTGCCGGTCCTGTCTTGGTTGACGACTGACGAAGTGCTTAAACTCTGCTTCATCCTGCCACTGGCGCGGGTGCGCCGAAGGAATCGTCACTCCGCGGCGCAAAAGATCTTGCCAAAAAGACTCGTTCCCCACAACAAAACCAGCCGCTACGAGGAAATAGTCTGCGCCCTCGGCCGCGAGACTGTCGAGCCGATCGGGCGCAAATTGGTCCGGGGTTATTTGCCATCCCTTGCGATGGCAGTAGTAGAGCAAGGTTGGGCTTTGCGACCGGTGCGATACCCCGGTGTTTTCGTCCTCGTCGCCGATGACTAACAACGCATCCTGCGGCAACTTGGCGTCGAGTATCCGCCCCACCAAGTGGCAGCTTTGGTAGTAGTTGTGCCAATTATTGGGCTGCGCGTAATACGGCCTAACCGCCCAAGCGCTGTAGGCGGCGACCCCGACGATCAGGATACATACTAACACGACGCGCCAGTAGTGCGTCCAGTTCCGCGCGAACCGACACCATCCCGCCCCTACGGCATCTGCCCCAATAATGGCCTCGAGCACCCGTCCAGCTAGAAGGGCCCCAACTGGAGCAAAGGGTAGTTGGTAGTAATGTAGCCTGCGATTGCCCTCAGGGACGACAAAGACGTAGAGCACCAGCCCTCCCATCCACACCCAGAGCGTCCACTCGCGCCGCTGGTTAGGCGCTAGGGCGAGTCCAGCCAAAACTAGGATCGCCCCCGCAGGCGTATAGACGCTGTGCCAGAATCGCTCCAAGAGCGTCACGTAAAAATCAGCCGTAAAAAGTAGGCTGCGATCCCACTTGTCATAGCCGTAGCGATTCCAGATACCAAATGTCAGGCCGGTCTCCTCAAAGAGCAGGCTGGCGTGCCAGTACCAGAGCACGGCGGGTGCCAAAGCTAGCACGAGATAGAGCCAAAGCACAGGCTTGAAGGCGAAGCGCCAACCCCAGCGCAGCCAAGCTAAGGCGACCAGCGGGAAACCGAGATAGAGGGTAGGTATTTTGACGAGAAAACACAGGGCGGCCAACAGAACAGCCAGCGCGAAGTCCCATCGGCGACTGCTGTCAATCCACCGCGCAAAAGCCCAAAGCGACCCCACGCTAAAAAGGATCATCAGCGCTTCAGGCATAAAGGTGCGCCCGTAGTAGATGCTCATGGGAAAAAGCAAATAGAGCAGCGCCGCTAGTAGCGCACCCAGCCACCCTAAGCCCAATCGCAAGCCCAGCCAATAGAGCAGCGCCGCCGCCGCCGTCGAGCACAGCGCCGCCACGAGCCGCCCGAGCCACTCATAGGAACCCTCGGCAGCGGCGTAAAGCAGGGCAACGACGAAGGGGTATAGCGGAAAATTCGTCTCCACGTACCCAGGGGTGGTGCCGCGCCAATCGACGCGAGGATAGAAGAGCGAATACCCTTCTTCGTAAAAATTGCGGGCTATAGCGGCCGTATCCGTCTGACGCCAAGCCTGCTTGTCGATCAGGGGATCTTGCAGGTTTACAAGCCGTAGGGCCAGCCCCAGGGCGAGGACGATATAAAGATAAAAAGCGCCCTTAGCCCCCTTCGTTTGCATGTCGAATCAGTAGGGACGCCAGCTCGGCGACATATCGTCGCGGTCGTCGTTATCGGTCAGGTTGATAGGCATCAGCGGCGGCGCGTCCATCTCGTCCAAGTCGAATCCAGCCGTACCGATCAAGTAAATGTCGTATTCGTCGTCGCCCATCCTGCCCGCATAAGCTATCCCCTTGCCATCGGGCGACCAGACGGGCTCTTGCTCGTAGGTCTTCTCGGCAATGGAGATGCGGGTCTGCCCTTGCCCGTCGGGCCGCATGAGCATCAGCTCTTGACCACCAAACTCCTCCGAGTTGTAAGCCAAGCGGTCGCCTTTTGGAGAAAACGACGCGAACAAGTCGAGCTTGCGCCGATTTTCGGTGAGGCGAGTCCGATTCGATCCGTCGAGATCAATGAGGTAGATCTCGGCGTTGTCGTCGAAGGCCGCAGAAGTAAAGGCGATGCGGCGGCCGTCAGGCGAAAACGAAGGCTGGCCACCTTGGACCAACTTCCGCGGATTGGCCCCATCGGCGTCCATGAGCCAAACGGCCACATCGCCGTCGCGCTGACTGACGAAGGCGATCGTCTCGCCGTCGGGCGAAAAAACGCCGCGCTGGTCGCGCTCGGGATGTTCGGTTAAGCGCACGACATTAGAGCTATCGGCATCCATGACGTAGAGGTCGATGTTGCTCATCACGTCGCCGCGAGTGAAAATGATCTTCTTTCCATCGGGCGACCAAGAGGGATGCTGCTCGGGTTCAGGGGTGTGAGTTAGTTGCTGACGGTCGCTGCCATCGGCCTTGATGCTAAACAAATCCCAGTTGCGGACGTTTTTCTTAGTAGAGGCGTAGAGGATTATGCCCTCGCGTTTGAAAGGGGCATTGCTTCCCGTGGGAATATTGAATATAACCTCGTAGGTCCGCACGCCCCATAGCGGCGGCGATTCCACTTGTAAGACCTCATTCCCCAGATAATCCCCCGCGGCGACATTAACTGCATAAGAGCCGCCGCCCAATTCGATTTTGCTATCCGGCTCGGGCAGGATGTAAGTTCCGGCTTTGACCAAGTGGTTGAATTTGTATTGGACGTCATTGGCGTCTAAGCGCACGAGTTGGCCGTCCCCGCCCTTGATTTCGATTTTAACTTGATTCGAGCCGCATCCTGCGATCACGACAGCTAAAACCAATACAAATAGTTTGAACATGTAGTCTCCTTGCTGAGTTATTGCACACCCGGCCCATCAAGCCAAGCCACTGAGCACCCGCAGGCGATTGCCGAGATGATCCATCAATTCGTTGATATTGGCAAAAGAATCCGAGTAGAGCGGTTCGTCAACCCGAAAGTGCACCCGCGCCCCAGGCCGAGCGTAGCTATCGTACTCCAGTCCAATGGGAATCAATGGCACGCGCATCCCCAACCGCTCTTCGGCCTGTACCAGATGTTCGACTACTTCCTTTTGCAGCGGCCCCAACTTGTCCTGATAGCGCATGCCTTCCGGGTGCGAGACGACCAATTCTCCACTCTGGTATAGCCCATCTAGATAGGCTTGCATCTGTTGGTTGGCCGCGCGAGCGCGCCGAATCTCAGCGCGGCGCTGCTCCCGGTCTGCGATCCGCCTGATATCTTTCGGTCGCACCACTTTGACCCCCCCCATCAACTCTAGGAACCCCCATAGACCAACCTTCATAATGTAGTTGGCATAGCGCCGGGTGAACCTGTACAACAAGACTCCTTCGAGCAGAATGTCGCGGTATGCGCAATGTTTGGGTAAAATCAGGGCCGGCCCCTCGCGCGGCAGATTGCTACCGCCCTCGACCGCCAAGCGGTGATAGCGCATGGCTCCTGCCGCGAGCAAGCGAGCACCGCAGGCAAAGGCATCAATGCGCTTGAGGGAAAAGTCTCTGTGCTCAGGCGCTGCGGACATAGTCCTATTTGAACAAGTCCTTTACCTTGCCCCAAGTGCTTTCGTCCACTTCCGTAGATAAAGGTCGCAGTAGGGTCTGGCCTAGGCCGACCAAATGCAAAGTGCCTTCGGAATCTACGGCTGCGAAATAATCCCCGTCGGCGTCTAGCCGCGCCTTGATGTACGCGGGAACCTCCGGCGACTGCGCGGCCATGGCGGTCGACCATAGGGTCAGGCCCTCAACCTCCGTTAGCATCTGCCCGTCACGGGCTATGGCGATAAACCGCTGCTCAGCATCTTGGGCGCTAAACTGCTGCCATAGCTGCAAGACCCGCTGGCGCTGCGGGGCCCTATCGTGCGAGAAGACGTAGAATATGCGGCTGTCTTCCGGCAGGACCTGAATATCGCCGCTGTTAGCTTCACTCGCTGCGACTAGCAGCAGGACCAAGCCCATCGTCCATGTCGTTCGTAGTGCGTTCATATCGACCTTATTCGGCGCGAATTCCGTAGTCCTTTTGCACGGCGTCTTCCCCTTGCAGAATCCTCACCAGCGACAGGTGTTGGCTGAGCACCTGTTCGACTTGCACGACGCCGACCCGGCGCGGCAGGGACGTTCCCAATACCTCGCCAGTATCCGGGTCTTTTAGTTCCCGCCCCTTATCCCACACGCCGTACTTGTTGCCTTTCTGCACTGAATCGGCTAATCCCACATTAATATAAGCACTCAACCGCACTAGCACAGATTGGCCGTTCTCCCCTGTATCGGCCCGCACTGTATCAGCTACCACCTCGATGATTTTCGGCTCGGAAACCTTGAGTGCGGCCGGGGGTTGAATAAGGCTATCTAACCCAGCGGCCAAGTGGTCCAGACATCGGCTCACCGACTTGCCCAGCAAAGTGTTGTGGAATTCCCCGCTGCCCCACTCCATCTGGCCTAGAAGGAAGTATTCCTTTTCCAGCGGCACGTACGCCGCCGGGTTGGTAATCCCATAGCGCTTGCTATCCTCAGCTATTTCTCGTATCACCTCGCCGGCTGCTTCCCCATCGATGACCTTATAGGGATACAGTCGCACCGTGGTCAGGCCCTGATAGCTGCGATAACCGCCGATGGGCACGGTGGCGCGGAAGCGCTTCATGCTCATCTCGTCGATCTGTCCCAAGACGACGTAGTCGGCATCTACCTCGCGACCAATGGCCAAGGCGCGCTCGACATCGAGCTTGCCTTGCAACTCTTTCTTTTTTAGCCGCACGAGTGCCGAATCAATAGACACGGTACTGAAAAAGGCACTGCCGCGCAGCGAATCAGCCAAGCCACGGGGGACGGCTGAGTATATGTCCCACTCGCCCTTGTATTTCGACTTGTCGCGAAAAGGCATGAAGAGCAGCCGCTGCTTCAGACTCTCCGTGATGGTGCTATCGCTGACCACCGAATCCTTTGGAGCTTCCTCCTCTTCCTTCTGATCGCCCAACCCCATAATCGGCACCACAGCCGCCCTTCCATCTGCCCCCCAGTACAGCGCGGCCAATAAAGCAAGTCCCCCTCGCAAAAACCACCTGTGTCTAGCGGACATCAGTGCTCTCCTTTGGTTTGCGTGAGTACGTAAGGGCCTTGGGGCACGACCGCTATGCGCGCCCCGATACCGTGCCGCGCTAGCGCCGCAGCTAGCCCTTGCTCTACAGAGGGAATGACCTCGACCCACACCTTGTCGCGGTACTGAGGATCAATGCCCTCCGAGTAGAACATAACCTCGGCCTTGTCGAGTACCTTGCACAGCTCTTGCAACTGCCATTGGTCAATGACGAAGAAATCGGGATCCGCGAGGCGGTCCGTGAATTCAGCGGCACCGGACGTACCGAGCAGCATCTCTACAAATTCCGCGCTGCCCAAACCCTCGGCGCAGCGCGCGGCAATGAGGATCGTCCCGCCCTCTTTGACGATGGGCAATACCGCCGTCAGGCCCTTGACGGCTTGGTAAAACGTCAGGTCGAGCGGCCAGCCAGCGCTGCTAGTAACTGCGATGTCAACCGGCTCGTCAACCAAGACGCCGTTCTGCTGCTCAACAAAGCGGGCCCCTTCGGCATGGGCCTTTTCTAGGTCACCGCAAAACAGGCCGGTGATCTGCCGCTGGTCGTTCATAGCCACATTAAATGTAAAATCAACGCCAGCGCACTGCGCCACTTCGAGAGCTTGGCGATGGAAGGGATTGCCTTCAATGGAGCCTTCGCAAGCCCGAGGATGACTCAACAGCTCGGGGCCGTGCAGGACGCGCATCGTCTCAATACCCATCAATCCCGGACAAATGGCCTTGCGGCCGCCCGAGTACCCAGCCATCAAGTGCGGCTCGATTAGCGAGGTGGCGATTTTTAAGTCGGCCTCCACGTAGAGTGAGGTAATCCATATTGGGGCACCACCGGAGGTTTCCCCCAGATACGTCAGGGTTTCGCGACGGCGGGCCGTGTGGTTGACGATGCGATAGTTGCGGGCGATGTCGGCCCCGACGAGTTCTACCAATTCCTCGCCTTCGTTGGGCCGGTGCAGGCCGGTGCCGACCAACAGAGTAATGTCCTCGCGAGCGATGCCTTCTTCTTCGAGAATCCGCAGCATCGGCGGCAAAATGACGGCGTTGGGGACCGGGCGGGTAATATCGGCAATAACTATGCAGACGTTTTTGCGCCCTCGCGCCAGCCGCCTCAAGGATGGAGTCCCTATCGGGCGGGACAGCGCGTGCTCAATCCGCTCCTCGATCCGGTCGAGTCCCTCACTCGGAGCCATCTGCAATACCGCGGCCGAGTCGGGCACTTCGATTTCGAGGCCGTCGCGGCCATAATCGAGCTTTACTTTCATTACATTTACCTAGGCCAATTTGTCCTTGAGATACGCGCGAAACGCCGCGCCGAACTCTCGGTCCGCCAAGGCGAAATCCGTGAAGGCTCGATAGTACGTGAGCGGCGTTCCTATGTCGTAGCGCGTCTCGTCGCTCGCAAGGCGTATGCAGCGAACCTCAGCCCCGCGCTTGATCAGGACGCGGATGGCATCGGTCAACCACAACTCGCCGCCAACCCCAGGCTCAATCTCGTCAATGGCGGCGAAAATATCCGGTGAAAAAATATAGCGGGCCGCAACTGCAAGACAACTCGGCGCGGCTTCCACCGCTGGCTTTTCAACGATGTCGGCGATGGCAAAGTCGTCGTCGGCCTCTCCTTGTGGTGTGACGACCCCGTACTTGTAGGTCTCTTCGCGCGGCACTTCCCATACGGCAATAGTGGCGGCCGCACCCCGCTGAACATGCGACTGCATCATCCGGCCGATCACGCCTGGCACCCGCGGTGAGGTGACGATCGTGTCGCCGAATCCCACCACGAACGACTCGTCGCCGACGAATTCCCGCGCCTGACGCACAGCATCGGCATTGCCGGAAGGACGCCGCTGCCGCACGTAGTAGAATTCAATGCCCTCGGCCGCGTAGTCCACTTCGCCGATCTCGCTATCGCCCAAGCGCGCCGCAAGCTCTGGATCGTCGTCGAAGTGATCCTCAATCGAGCGCTTTTTGCGTCCCGTTACAAAGAGGAACTTGTCTAATCCTTGCTCTATCATCTCCTCGACCACGTACTGCACGACTGGCTTGCAACCAACGGGCAGCATCTCCTTGGGTTGGGACTTGGTCGCCGGCAGCAGGCGAGTACCCAAACCTGCTACAGGGAATACGGCTTTGCGAATCAGCACGTTTTCTTTTTATTTTAAGTTTAAGAGAATCAATGACATAACTAAAAATAGCACCTAGTGAAAATAGAAAGCTATAGGTGCTAAATCAAGCCCGACCTGTCCGCTCGTGCGCCGCCAACCCCATGTTCGACTTGGCCCCAACTCGCCTGCGCGCCCTCGTGGAAGCATTTCCCGTGCTACGCATCGGCGTAGTCGGCGACTTCTTTCTCGACTCCTACCGCGAATGCGACCCGGCCCTCGACGAAAAGTCGTTGGAGACCGGCAAGACCTGTTATCAGGTGATCGGCTACCGCCGCCAACCTGGAGCTGCCGGCAATGTTGCCGCCAACTTGCGCGCCCTCGGCGTAGGAGCAGTCGAGGCCGTAGGTTATTGCGGCGACGATGGCGAAGGCTATGAGTTGCGGCGGGCCATGCGTCAGCTATGCCTAGATTTGACTGGCTTTTTCACTGCTCCGGGTCGCCTGACTCCGACCTATGACAAACCCTGTTACGTCGATAGCAGCCAGCGTGGCCGATCCGTAATCGAGGAACTGGAGCGGCTCGATACCAAAAATCGCCGTCCGACCCCTGCCAGCCTCCAGCACGACCTCATCGCCTACGTCCGCCAGCGCCTGAATCAGTGGGATGGGCTCGTACTCATCGACCAAGTCGCCGAAGCCAATTGCGGCGTCCTCACCACGCGCGTGCGCCGCGCCATTGCCGCCGCGCTCGGCTCCCAACCCAAGCTCGTGGTCCTCGCCGATTCGCGCACCCGTATTGGGCTCTTTACGCGCGCCATCCTCAAACCCAACCAACGCGAGGCTTGGGCCGCGCTTGGCGGTCAAGGGAGTTTGTCGCTCAAGGCCGCGCGCCACCACGCCCGCGTACTCAGCAACCATACTAGTCGCCCGGTATTTCTAACGCTTGGCAATAGGGGGATACTCGTAGCCGACGGCAGCACGGTCGAGCACGTGCCAGCCGTGTGCCTCACCGCACCCGTTGACCCAGTAGGCACCGGAGATACTTGTGCGGCTGTCCTCAGCGCGGTCTTGGCGGCAGGTGCCGAACTGACGGAAGCGGCGGCAATAGCCTGCTTGGCCGCATCAATTACCGCTCAGCAGATTGGCACGACCGGCACAGCCTCGCCAACCGAGTTAAGCCGCCGCTTGCACCAGTTGCGGCGTAGCTAGGATGCGTAGGTCTGTTCGACGACCGTGCGATACCGCTCGATGATCGCCTTAGGCACTATCTTCTTCAGCCCCTTGGTCAGGGTCCCGGCGTCCTCGCTCAGCGGCTCGGGCAAGAGCGCGACGCGCTGCGGCCGCTGATAGCTCGGCAGGCCGGCGGCCGTGGCCTCGGCGAGGAACCCTTCGCGGATCCGCTCGCCCAGGCTCGGATGCGTGCGCAGAGCGTCCTCGTCCTCTAGCGGCAACCCATCAATGCCGCTGTTTTTTGCCTCCTCCACATCCACCGTCACCAACGGCAGCGGATAGTCGCGCTGTTGATCGCCGTACACGATTACGTGCTCGACCAGGGACACCCGGGCAAAAATCCGCTCCAAGGCTTCGGGATTGACAAACTCGCCATTGCGCAGCTTGAACTGTCGGCCAACTCGCCCGTGGAACGAAAGAAAACCCTCGTCATCCATGCTGAACAAGTCGCCGGTCCGATACCAGATCTGGCCGTCCTCCTCGACTAGCACCTGCTCGGTCTGCTCGGGGTCGTGCAAATACCCGCGCATGACGTTGGGACCGCTGGTCCACAGCTCTCCGACCTGATCGCCGCTGGATCGGAATTCGTCCTGCGCTGGATCGTTGTATCCAATTTCCGACCCGTCTTCGGCCACGATCTTCACTGCCTGCAACGGCCTTCCCACCGTGCCACTTTTGCGCCCGTCGAGATGGTTGGCGGCAATCAGCGGCGCGCACTCAGTCGTGCCGTAGCCCTCGTACGTAGTGATGTCGAGCACTTCGTGAAAGAAGTCCAACGCCTTGGGATCGGCCTTGGCCGAGCCGACGATCAAAAGCTCTAGATGAGGCCCGACCCGCGTGGCGAGCTGGGCGCGAATTTTGCCGACTATTGAACGACCTATGGCAGCCAAAAAGAGCTTGTCGCCCAGCCCAGCTTGGCCGCGCGCCAATCGCTCCTTGGCCGCAACCGAGCGCTGGATCAAGCCTCCCTTAAGGCCGCCGGCGTCGATTTCCTTGCGCACATTGCCGTACACTTTGTCGAGTATCAGCGGCACGGTGAGGAAGCCCTCCGGCTCTGAAAGGCGAATGTCGCTGAGGACTCGGTCGGGCGAGCGCGCCAAGTCCAAGATCCACCCCTTGGCCAAGGGATAGTAGATGTTGAGAATTCCCATAGAGTGATAGTCGGGCGCGGACTTGAACATGCGCAGAGGCTCGCGCTTGCTAATCACGTCCCAAACCTCTTCGACGTTGGCGACGATGTTGGCGTGGGTCTGGATCACGCCCTTGGGTAGGCCGGTTGAACCCGAAGTATAGAGAATTTTCGATTCATCTTCCGGCAACACCTCGACCTCGGGCACGGCCGCGCTGCTCTCCGCCAGCTCTTCCCACGGGATCGCGTCTTCAGCCTCGCCCTCGGTCAACGCAATCTGCGGCGTCTTGTCCAGCCGCTCTCGGATGGTGTCAAACCGCTCGTATCCTTTGCGATCTACGACCAACAATTCAACCGCAGAGTGCGCGATGCTGTGGGCGAGCGCCTCGTCAGGCGACTGAATACACAGTGGCACCGCACTGACTCCAATGTAGTCGGTCGCCAGAAAGATCAAGAGCGGTTCGCTGCCGCCATCGGTGAGAATGCCCACGCGCTGGCCCTTGGTCAAACCCTGCGCTGCAAGGCCAGCCGCGAGCTGGTCGCGGCGTTTTTTGAGCTCGGCGTAGGTCACGGGCTGGTAGCTCAATGTGCGGCTGCCCTCTACGGGCTTGAGCTCTCGAATGGCCGTCTGTTCGGCACAGGTTGCAAAGCTATGGTTGAGTATATCCCTTAGTGTTTGTCCCATCGCAAGCCTCTTTCTGATGAGTTATATCGTTGTCGTTTGCGGCGCACAAAAGGACCGCCTTGCCATTGCACCAGCGGCCCGGCGACCGCATCTTCCCTTTATGAATTTTCGCTGCAACCGCGCCTTTATCTTGCTACTCTTGCTCTATCCGGCCGCTTCCTCGGCTCAGCCCTCGGTGGCCATGTTCGGCTACTCGCTCAGCATGGGCAGCGTCACCGTCAATCAAGAGCAGCTATATCGCCTCAGCCTCCGACCCGACTTCCCGCTAGGCCGTTTGGGCATTGGCCTCGACTTAGAGCTGTTTGTCGAGCGCAACGGCGACCTCGGGTCACGCGGCTGGGAGGCCGGCTCGTCAACTCAAACTTTCGACTCGATCTTGCGCAAGATCTACTACGTGCGCTATGGCCGTCCCAACGACGCGGTTTACGTCAAAATCGGCGCGCTCGATAACGTGACGTTAGGGTATGGCCTCATCATGGACAACTACCGCAACACCCTGCACTATCCCGGCATCAAGAAAACCGGACTCCAGTTCCGCATCGCCAATTTCGCTGGCACTAATATCGGACTCGAAGGAGTGATCAACAACCTCCAAGACTTCCAAGAAGGCGGTGCCCTCATCGGGCTTCGGACCATTGGCTACGCTGCCGACCTCGAGGTGGGCGTGACCTTTGTCGCCGATCTCGATCAGTACAGCGGCCTGCGCGACAGCGATTCCGACGGCGTGCCCGACCCCATTGACGCCTTCCCAGAAGACGGCGATTTTGCCCTCGACAACGACCACGACGGCGTACCCGACCACATCGACAGCGACGACGACAACGACGGCATCATCGACGCCGACGCCGGCAGCGGCCTCTCCGCCGATATCGCCGCCGCCTTGTTGGGGCTCAACGCCAATTATGGCAACGCCTTCCCAATAGACCAAGACGTGGACCGCCACAAGCCCTTCAACAGAAATCGCGTTGGCCAAGACTTCTTTTCGATCTTGGGTGTGGACCTGGCCTATCCGCTCGTCCGCGACCTAGGCCTAGAGCTCAAGCTCTACGGCCAATTCGCCATGCTGATCGACGACGACGACGGACTCTCCAGCTTTGAGGCGCAACAGCAGGGCGTTTATCCCGGAAATCGCCAAGCGACTGGGTTCGGCATCGCCGCCCCGGGCCTGTGGCTATCTTTAGGCCCGCTCAACGGCCAACTGGACTTCCGCCACTTCCGCCGCGATTTCGACTCGCGCTACTTCGACGAATTGTACGAACTCGACCGCGCTTATCTCGACCTCGCCACCGGGCAGGCCCAGTCCAAGGACTCACGACTAGACCACAGCAACAACCTCTCCGGCTTCTTCGGTCACTTGGGCACGGAACTCGGCTCGTACGCGTACGCCTCGGTTTCCTATCAGTATTTGACGGGCACTGGCGACCCAAAACAGCAGCTCATCGCCAGTGCATCCTTGTCGCGCAAACTGCTCAAGTACTTCCCCCACCTCAAGCGCACGTACGCTTATTTTCACAAGAACAACATCGGCCGGAATCCCAACGAGGATGGCACCGGCCGGGACGACTTCTTTGAGCCGACCCAAGACACCTTCTACGGCTTTGACGTTGGACTGAACATAAAAGAAGGCGCATCCGTGCGCTGGGATACTCGCTTCGTCTTCGAACGCACCGCCAATCAGCGCTTGCAGCGCCACAAAATCATGACCCTCGAAACCGTATTCGACTTTTAATTTATGAAAATCACTCGCGTATCCGCCCATTACCTGCGCCTACCCGACGTCACCGCTCGCTGCGACGGCACGCAGGACACCTGTCTGATCCAAATAGAAACCGACGCTGGCATCACCGGCTGGGGCGAAGTTGATTCGGCTCCCACCGTGGTCAAGGCCATCGTCGAGGCCCCGCTCTCCCACCAGATTAGCAACGGCCTCGCCAACGCGCTAGAAGGCCTGGACCCGCTAGCCATCAACGTATGCGGTGCCCGCATGCTCGAAGCAGCCAACTACTACGGTCGCGTCGGCGTGGGTACGCACGCTATGGCCGGCGTCAACCTCGCGCTGTGGGACATTGCCGGTAAAGCGCGCAATTGCCCGGCCTACGAGCTGCTCGGAGGTCCCTATCAAACCAAATTCCGCGCGTATTGCTCCATCCTCTTCGGCGACACGCCGCAAGAGACCGGCGAATTGGCCCGTCGCTTTGCCGACGAGGGGTTCACGGCCATCAAATTTGGCTGGGGACCGATGGGACAGAGCGAGGCAAACGACATCGCCTTGGTGCGCGAAGCGCGGAAGGGGGCCGGACCGGATGTGGACATCTTGGTGGATGCTGGGCAGGTGTGGGACTGGAAAACCGGCCTCAAGCGCGCCGAGCAGTTCGCCGAGTACGACATATTCTGGCTCGAAGAACCCTTGCACCCCGAGGATGTCGCAGGCTATGCGCATCTCTGCGAGCGCAGCCCAGTGCCCATCGCCACGGGCGAGGCCGAATCGCGCTATCAGGATTTTGAGCGGCTACTCGTCAATGGCCACATCGACTGGGTGCAGCCGGACCCGGGCCGCTGCGGGCTTTCGACCATGGTCGAGGTCGGTCGCCTCGCCCACCGCCTGCACCGCAAGGTCGTCAACCACTCGTTCAAAAGCGGCATCACCATCGCCGCCTCCCTGCACGGACTTGCGGCAGTCCCCCACGGCGAGGTCTTCGAATACTGCATGGCCGACTCACCCTTGCGCCACGACCTGACACACGAAAAATTCTCGGTCGTCGATGGCTACGTTCACGTGCCGGAGGGACCGGGGTTGGGCGTGACCATCAACGAAGAGATAGTGGAACGATACCTAGTTCCGTAAGGAGCCCCTTCCATGAAAGACTCCCGGCGATTTGCATCATTTTCGACCTCCTTCGACCTCGATGCTTTGTTGCGTCCCCAGCGTCGGAGTTTGTGGTACAGTGTGGCTTTGTCAGCGGTCTTGCTTGCTGCACTAGTGCTGTTTGATCCTTTTGGACGCGCTGTGCCGAGCGCGCCTCATCCGCCGACCGTCAAGTACATCAAGCGTCAGCCGCGTCCAACTAAGCCGTTGTCTGTGCGTAAAATTCCACAGCCTAAGCAACAGCCGATGGTCCGCAAGAGGCAACCCACGCCGATCCGCACAGATCCCGTCCATTTGACTACAACCGTCACTACAGAAGCTCCCATGAAGCAGGGATCTATACCGGGTGCCCAGTCTCTTGTCAGCTTACCCCACAGCAGTACACCGCGTCCGCTAGATGCCGAGCGGCAACTAGGAGCCGATCACCTCTTCGGGGAACGCGCAATAGGAATCACCCGCCAATCCGAAAACAAAATTGATCTCGCCTTGGAGATGCTAGACGTAAACAGTCTAGACACCGGGGAGCATCAGGCCGTCGTCATCCAAGACCCCGACGATCCGCAATCAATTAAGAAGCTGTTGAGTTATTCAGACACATTTAGCGAGGGTAATTTTAATCATGGCAATCCGAATCATATTTTCTGCGGAGCGGGTGAGGATTTCAAAGTCCTTGGCCAAGCGGCGAAATCCCCCCAACCAAGCAAAGGTTCGTTCGATAATCCAGCGTTTAGGCACCACTTGGAACCCTTGGGCTGGTTTAGCGGTTATATCCAGTCGCAATCCCAACAGATTCTCGACGAACTCGACGGTGGTGCCTTGGTATCCTTGGTCACCACAAAAGGCTTCGACCGACTCATACTTTTCTGCGACCCGATCACATACTTCCCATCCTTGGCTAGTGTCGGCTTGCTGGGCGGTATGGACTTGGACTGCGAGCATATTACCCAGTACATCGGTGGCTACATGCCGTTTACGTCCCTTGATCTTTTTTTCCCCCATCGAAGCCTCGATCCTCACTGGCATATTGGGTTTTAACCGATTGCGAATCGATCAACGCATAGGTCGGATGTTTGGCACGACCTTGCTGGTGCCGAGCGTGCTCATTGAGCGCATCCAAGGCGTGTTCCCACACTCCGCGTTGATTCCAGCGACGGTAATGGTCATAGACGGTATCCCACGGGGGAAAATCAAGCGGTAGCATCCGCCATGGGATTCCCCCTTTGACCACATACAAAATGGCATTGACCACATCGCGTTTGGCATACTTGCCGGGGTTACCTCGGGGATCAGGACGAGCAAAAAATCCAGCGATCAAGGCCCATTCTGGATCCGTCAAGTCACTGGGATACCCACACATACTCAAAGCCTCCTAA